>JAWVEY010000046.1:0-3117 GCA_033856515.1 Solirubrobacterales bacterium | reverse complement strand
AGAATCGCTCCCTGCATCAGGCTGAGCCACAGCGGCAGGTCGCCGCCGAAGGGGTTCGCCTCGATCAGCGCCATCGTGAGGAAGAGCACCGCGCCGCCCAGCAGCAGCATTCCGCGGACGTCCACCTGCTTCCCCGCCGCGTTGAGGTCCCAGGTCTCGGGCCACCAGCGGAGCGCCAGGACGATGCCGACGATCCCGAACGGGATGTTGATCAGGAAGATCCAGTGCCAGCTGGCCAGCTCGATCAGCACGCCGCCGATCACGGGCCCGGCCGCCGAGGAGATCAGCGCCACCACCGCGATCAGCGCCAGCCCGAAGCCGCGCTGCTGGGGCGGGAAGACGAGGATGGTCATCGCGAACCCGAGCGGCGCGAGGATTCCCGCGCCCATGCCCTGGATCACGCGGAACACGATCAGCCACTCCACCGACCAGGCGACCGCGCAGAGTGCGGACCCGATCGTGAAGACAGCGAGGCCGATGACGAAGAACCTGCGCCGGCCGAACTGGTCCGCCAGCCGTCCCATCGACACGAGCAGGACCGCGAAGATGATGTTGTAGGCGTTGATGACCCACGTGACGGTCCCGATGTCCGTGGACATCTCGTCCTGCAGCTCGGGGATCGAGATGTTCACGATGGAGATGTCGAGCAGGGACATCGCCCAGCCGATCATCATCACGCCGAAGATGCGCCACTTGTGCTCGTAGAGGAACTCCGGCGTGGGGTTCTCGCGGGCCAGCGTCACGGCAGCTGGCCGCCCTCGGGCACCCGGCCGTCGAACTCCAGGTGCTCCTTCGTCGTCCCGTCCTCGGGCTCGTCGTTGTCGAATGCGTCGAAATCGTTCGGGATGCCGTCGTCGTCGGTGTCGTCGTCGCCGCGCGCGCGCGGGGGGCGGAGCGCGCCGTCGGGGCCGAACTCGGGGAGCGTCCCGTCCGCGACGAGCACGGACGCGAGTGACAGCTCCGTCAGCTTGCCGGTGTCCTCGTTCGCGATGTTGTCGAAGCGCGTGATGTCGTCCTCGACCTCCTCGTCGTCGTCGAACATCCGGCGGACGATCCGCTCACGGTCGGCCACCACGAGCCAGCGGCGGTCACGGATGATGATCTGCGAACCGACGGCGGTGATCGACTTCGGCCGGTCCGGAAGATCGTCCTCGTCCACGTCGTCGAACAGCGCCGTGAGATCCTCACCGCGCATCTTGCCCGGGATCGGGACACCGAGAAACGAGAGCAGCGTGGGAGCCACGTCGTGGGTGGTGGCGTACCAGTCCACGTCGTCGCCGGACTTCTCGCCACCGGGGTGGCGGATCAGGTAGGGGATCTCGTACGAGCTGCGGTGCGACGTCGGCGCAGCCCGGCCGATGTAGCCGTGCTCGCCGAGCGCGAGCCCGTGGTCCCCGAGCACGAACACGACCGTGTCGTCGGGCACGGCGTCGAGCAGCTTCCCGAGCTCTGAGTCGACCGCCTCCACGTGCTTCACGTAGAAGGGCGGGGCCGCGTAAGCGTCAGCCGGGTCGAAGGGATCCACGGCCACGAGGAACGGATTGCCGTCCCTCACCTCGCGCAGAGCCTGCACACCCGCACCGACGGTGCGGCGCGTGGCGTCCGTGAGGCGCTTGAACGACGCGAGGAGCTCGCCGTCGATTCCCGATCCGAGCTCACCGCTCGGGCTGCCCCCGGGGCGCCGAACGTCGCGGAAGCGCTCACCCTCGAAGACCGGGTTGTCGGTCACGTAGATCGTCTCGATGCCGGCGCCGCGCGTCTGCTCCATGAGGAGCGGCTGGTGATCCCAGACCGGGTTGAAGCCAGGAACTGCCGGAAAGCCCTCCAGGCGGCGCCAGTCGCGGAACGGGAAGGCGCGCATGCCGGTCACGAGCGAGCGGCGCGCCGACAGGGCGGGCATCGACTCGGGAATGGCGCGGTCGAAGCGCAGCGAGCTCTTCGTCAGCTCGTTCAGGTTCGGCGTATCGGCCGGCGCGCCACCCTCGAAGGCATCCACGTGGTCTGCGCGCACGAGCGGCAGCACCACGAGCAGCGCCCCGCGCGCTCTGTCGTCGCCGAGCTTCGCGCCGGCTCGCGGCGCCGTCGCGAGCGATCCCAGCACACCCGCACCGGCCGCCGCGGCTCCTCCGCGGCGGAGCAGGCCTCGCCGGGTGAACGCGCTCATCCGCCGATCACGCCGTTCCTGCCGAACTGCGGCAGCGTCCCGCCGGCCTCGTCCTCCAGGATGCGCCAGTACTTGTCCACGAGCTCGGGGTGCTCGGCGGCCACGTCCACGATCTCCTGCGGGTCGTTCCTGCGGTCGTAGAGCCGTTTGCGCCGGCCCTCGCTGTCCGAGA
Organism: Solirubrobacterales bacterium; assembly: GCA_033856515.1. GTDB lineage: Bacteria > Actinomycetota > Thermoleophilia > Solirubrobacterales > 70-9 > JALZKA01. The sequence goes on along the minus strand of JAWVEY010000046.1, from coordinate 781 downwards.
TGAAGAACCAGTCGTGGTCACCGGCCAGGACGTGGTCGTCGTAGCAGGAGGTGAAGTAGGGCCGCGGCGCCGGGCTCTTCCCGTCGAAGAAGAGCGAGAGGTCCTCTCCGGTCATCATCCCGGGGGCCCGCGTGCCCATGAAGCAGAGCGCGGTGCGGGGGATGTCGTGGGTGGAGGCGAAGTAGTCGCTCCACTCGCCCGCCAGCTTGCCCTCCGGGTGCCTGATCATGAAGGGCACCTGGTAGATGTGCCACTGCGCCCGGGAGGCGTGCTTTCCGACGATCCCGTGCTCGCCGAGCGTGAGCCCGTGGTCGGAGGAGAAGATGACCACGGTCTCATCGAGGAGCTTCTGGTCCGCGAGCCGGTTCATGAGGCGCCCGATCCACTCGTCCATGAACGTGATCTCGGCGGCGTACAGCTCGCGCACGCGCTCGATCGTCTCGTCGTCGAGCTGCACGTCGATCGCCCACGAGTAGGGCGTCTCGAACGGCTGGATCGGGATCACACCCTCCTTTTCGATCCCCTTCGGCCCGCCGAAGCGGTCCATGAAGACCGGCGGGGCGTCGAACGGCTCGTGCGGGTCGAAGGCGTCGACGCCGAGGAAGAAGGGACGGCGCTTCTTGGGATCGTCGACGATGTTGATGCCGCCGCGAACCACCCTGGCCGTGGGGTAGTCGTTGTCGCTGTCGCGGTAGATCGAGTTCCAGCCGACCATCGCGCGCAGGCGCCCTACCTCGACCGAGTCGTTCAGCTCCGGGAGCAGGTAGCGCTCGATCGAGCT
>JAWVEY010000045.1:0-2783 GCA_033856515.1 Solirubrobacterales bacterium | reverse complement strand
GGGATAAGCTTGACCCTCACCGGTACGGCTTCAAGATGCGCTCGGCTTCCGCTTGCGCGTCCTTCATGGCCTGCGCGGGCGGCTTGGTGCCCGTGAGCGCCGCCTGGAGGCCGTCGTTCAGGGCCTTCGTCACGCGCTGGTTCTCGTGCGTCGAGAGTTCCGCCACGGCGAACTTGAGCTGGTCGCGCGCCACCGCGGCGGGCGGGAAGCCGTCGACGTAGGTCTTCATGGCCGGCGTGTCGTAGGCCTCCGGCCGCACCGCCACGTAGCCCGTGTCGATGCTCCACTGCGCCGCGCGCTCGGGCGTCGTCAGGAACTTCGCGAAGCGAACGGCCGCCTGCTGCTGCTCGGGCGTCGACTTCTTGAAGACGTAGAAGTTGCCGCCGCCCGTCGGGCTGCCGGGCTGCTTTCCGGCCGGCAGCATGGCGACGCCGAAGGGGAATTTGGCGTTCGAGCGCACGTTGGTGAGGTTGCCTGTGGTCGTCCACATCATGGCGACCTTGCGCTCGAAGAAGTCCTTCGGCGTGGTGCCCCACTCGACGATGCCGGGCGGGTGCACCTTGTGCTTCTGCGAAAGATCGACCCAGTACTGCAGCGCCTCGACCACCTCCGGCTTGTCGTAGAAGGTGCGGTCGCCCTCCGGATTCATGAGGATCGCGCCCGCTTGCGTCGTGAGCCCCTGGAAGAGCCAGTACGGGAAGCCCGAGGAGGGGATCTGTACGCCCCACTGGCTCACATTCCCTGAGCCGTCGCGCTTCGTCAGCTTGGCGGCGAAGTCGGCCTGCTCCTGCCAGGTCGTCGGCGGCTTCTCGGGGTCGAGGCCGGCCTCCTTGAACAGCTCCTTGTTCCAGTACAGGACGATGGTCGAGCGCTGGAACGGAATGCCCCAGGTCTTTCCGCCCGTCTGGCTGTTCAGCATGAAGGCCGGGAAGAAGCTCTGCGCCCACTTCTTGTCGTCGTCCGAGCGGATGAACGGGTCGAAGGGCACGACCGCTTCCTCATCGATGAGGGTGAACATGTCGGTCGAGAGCAGCACGCCGAGAACCGGCGGGGTGCCGCTCTTGTGCGCCGTGATCGCCTTGGCGATGGTCTCCTGATAGGTGCCGGCATAGATCGGCCGCACCTTCACGTCCGGGTTCGCCTTCTCGAACTCGGCGACGTAGCCGTCGATGATCTTGGTGATCGGCCCACCCACCGCGATCGGATAGAAGAACGACACCTCAACCGGCGCCCCTTGGGCGATGGCAGGGCTCGCGATGGCGACGCCGGCCGCCGCCGCCGCCGTGCTCTTCAAGAAACTGCGCCTGTCCATCTCAGCTCTCCTCCCCATTGTCGCCGCCTGATTACCGCCGCCCGATGACACTCAGGCGACGCCGCTGCGATCCGTTGTTGCCGATGCAAGGGAGTGTGCCGGGTGCCAGGGCCGCGTCAAGGGGAGCGCGGAGCAGCAGGCGTACGAGCATCCGAGGAACTTCCGTTTTGGTTTCGGCGCTTGACCGATATGAAATCGAGTCGTAGCTATTGCGATGAAGATGCGCGCACCGTGTCAAAGCGCGATGCAGAGGTCGCCAGGTACCTCAGGTCTCACGCCGCAAGTCGAGAGCCTCGGGCAGCGAGCCACGACGCGAGATCAAGCATCAGAGATGATTTAGCACGCCGCAATGAGGAGCCACTCGTATGGCAACCGCTGTAGCCAGGATACTGGAAGACCTTCGCAGCAACGGCGGCTTGCAAGGAAAGGACATCGCCAATATCGTCGACGTGTCGACGGCGACGGTTTCACGCTGGACAAACGGGAAAGGAACTCCTGACCTTAGGACTCAGACCGTCATTGCGGGGCTGAGGTATGTCGTGGATCGCCTGTCGGATTTCTATACTCCTGACGAGACGCGCCTGTGGCTTCACACGAGCCACCCTCTGCTGAATGGCGAGAGAGCGATCGATCTCATCAACACGAATCGGACCGAAGAGGTGCTTGCCGTCATCGACCGGCTCGACGCAGGAGCTTTCCTTTAGTGCCATCGTCACGCAAGGCGCGTGACCATGAATTGCTCGACGCGGTCGACGCATGTGAGCGCGAGGCGCTCGACACGGTCGTCTGGCGCATCGTCCGCGAGGGCCGCGATCCCCTACAAGGCTATCCGGCCGGTGCTCGCTGGGACCCCGGAACGTTCGACGTCCTCTACACGTCGCTCGAGCGCGACGGCGCGCTGGCGGAGATACATTTTCACCTGAGCAGGCAACCGGTGTTTCCCTCGAAGCTCAGGTCCGTGTTGCATCGGATTGCCGTCCGTACCACCCGGACGCTGCGGATTGCCGACTCTGGCGCTCTCGAAGCTCTCGGCGTCGAGAGGGGCAGCTACGCAGAACTGCTCTATCGCCGGACTCAGGAGATCGGTGATGCGGCCCACTTTCTCGGGTTCGACGCGCTGCTCGTGCCAAGCGCGAGGTGGCGCTGCTCTAACCTCGTCATCCTCACTGACCGTGTGGGTCCCGCTGACCTGATCGTTGAGGCTTCGGAACCAGTCGACTGGCAGCTCTGGCGGAGCCGCGCGAGGTGATGCCCGTGGTTCGGTCAGCAGCCGGGCCGCCAGCCGAGCACCGTCGGTCCTGACGTTCGCCTGCCGTCGCAAAGGGCGTATATGCGCCGGCGGCGCACGCCCACCATGATCGCCCACCCGTACACGCCTGGAGCTTGAACGATGGCCGCTTCATCCGACTACACCCCGCCGAAAGTCTGGACCTGGGACATGGAGAGCGGGGGGCGGTTCGCCAACATCAAC
>JAWVEY010000044.1:0-3954 GCA_033856515.1 Solirubrobacterales bacterium | reverse complement strand
GAGCTCACCGGTGACTTCCGGCTGGAGGACGTGTGGGAGCTGCCGACGCCGGGCGGCCCAGACGACTTCCCTCGGCTGGTGCAGCAATTCGCGGCCGCCGACCCGTCGCAGAGTTTGCGCGGCGCGGCCCGCGCGCTCTGGGCGCTGCGCTGGAAGCTTGGGGAGCTGTTCGGCTGGGACGATGAGGACGACGGCGTCGGCTCCAGGGTTGCAACGCTGCGCGAGCGCCTGCCGGCGGATCTGCGCGAGGCCCCGTTCCCAGGCTTCGAGGAGCTCCCCTTCACACCGCTGTACATGCTCGACGACGAGTTCGCCGCGGAGACCGCCAACAGGACCGTGCACGGGGTCCTCCACCTCGGCTGGGTTCCCGACGGGGCAGGCACCTACCGCGGCCAGATGGCCGTCCTGGTGAAGCCAAACGGACACTTCGGGCGCGCCTACATGGCCGCGATCAGGCCGTTCCGGCACCTGCTCGTGTACCCGTCCATGATGCGACTCATCGAGCGAGAGTGGAGGCAAGATGCAGGAGTTCCGTAGTGCGATCGAGGCCCGCGACCTGGATGGCCTCGACGCCCTCTTCAGCGACGACATCGTCTTCCGCAGTCCCGTGGTCCACGCGCCCTACCAGGGGCGCGATCAGGCGAAGCTCCTGCTCGCCGCGGTCGCGCAGGTCTTCGAGGACTTCCGTTACACCCGCGAGATCGGAGCTCCGGGGGCAGCCGACAGCGCGCTTGTCTTTCGCGCTCGGGTCGGCGACCGCGAGCTCGAGGGATGCGACTTCATCCACCTGAATGACGAGGGACTGATCGACGAGCTCTACGTCATGGTCAGGCCGGCCACCGGTCTGATGGCGCTCGCGGAAGCGATGAAACGCCAGCTCGAGCTGACCGAGAGCTAGTCCACCGCGACGCGGATCCCGATACAACCGGACCGAACCGGACCGCGAGCCGAGGTGACCTGAGGCCTCAGGAGACGTTTGCGCACATCGCGATGGCGAGCAGACGCCAGGTTCTCGCATCGGTGTTGCCGTCCTTCAGCTCGACGGCGTCGACGTAGACGTTGCCGGGGACCTGGGTCACAACGCTTGGGGCGATCTGGTGGATCATCGCGACGTTCACCACGCCGGGACCGGTGTCGATGACCGCGTCTCCGGCGATCGCGCGCTTGCCGGCCGGGCACTCTGCGATAGCGACCCTGGAGAAGTCCGAGTTCGCGGGGCCGCTGGCCGTGACGACACGTTCGAGGCCGCTGATGCCGGGCGATCCCGGCGCCCCGGGCAGTCCCGCGGGGCCGTCCGGCAGCTGCCCGGCCTTGAAGTCAGCCGCCAGGAGGGAGGCGTTCTTGACGTCCGCGCTCGAGACCTGACCGTTTCGAATGTCCTTCGGACGGATCGAGTTGTTCCTGATCTGGGCGCTGCCGTCGAGCTCGTGGCGACGGCGTACTGACGGAGCTGCATGGCGAACTTGGCGATCATGGCGTCCTCTCGCATAGGCGAATTGGGTGGAACACCAATCTGCCCGTCCCCGGGGCTTCCCACCAAGCGGGCCAGCACCCAAAAAAGCGCTAAGTGCTGGCACTACCGAGACGGCGGTATGGTCCTGGGTAGGGCGAACGGAGACGTCAGTGACCAATCAGGTCGACACGCCGGTCACAGAGAAGGGGTCGGAGCGCAAAGACGCGTCTCGGCTTGTCCTCCCCGAGCGCGATCTCATCGCGGCCGCCACGGCGGTGTTGTTCGCGGTGCTCGGGTTCGCCGCGATCTACGTCGTTGCGAAGGTGGCCGATGTGACGGACGGCGCGGTGCTTGCCGTGATTCTGGTCGTGCCTCCGCTGCTCTATCTCATGCTTTCGGGGCGGGTGAACGAGTTCAAGGGTCCGGCCGGTCTCGAGCTGAGGCTCTCTGCGGTTGCCAACCAAGCAATCCCTATGCACGGCACGGACACCCGCGGCAGCGCCCTCGCCTACGAGGAGTTACGGGCGGTCGAGACCGGCCGCCGCGAGAGCTTTCTGAGGCGCATCCATGACATAACGCCCAAGGAGCCGGTCATCCTGACGCTGACGCTCGGCTCCGATCCGATCAACGGTGAGGCCGCGGCCAACTACGCGAGAGGGCTCACGCAGTTCCCGCGCTTCAGGTTCGTCGCGATCCTCGACTCCGGCGGGCACCTGATCTCCTACATGGACGAACGCGCCTTCCGGCACCTGGTGGAAGCGGATGTCGTAGACGCGCAGGAGCTGCTCAACAACATCGAGCACTCGAACGTCGGGGAGATACGGCGATCGGCGGGCATGATCTCCGAGACGGTGACGCCTGGCACGAACATCGCCGACGCCCTACGCGAGATGGAGAGGCTTCGCCTGAACGCGCTGCTGGTAACCGAGGACGGACAGGTCAGAGGAATCGTCGAGCGCGAGCGACTCGCCAACGCGCTGCTGCTCTCGCTCATCGAGAGGCGCTGACCGGTCGTCCGCACGGCTCAGTGGCTCACTGAGGAGTATCGTGACGATGTGGTCGACACGCGCTTGGACTCTGAATCCCACGGCACGGCGCCTCCACGCTCCGCATCCGGTAAGCCCCTAGCACGTATCCTCAGCGAGGCGCTTGAGATGGTGCTCGCCGCGGGAGGCCAAGGCGACAAGTTGATGGCCGTTTTTGAGCGTAGCCCGATACCGATGACGATGCACGACGACGGGCGACAGCACGTCGAGGCCAACCGCCCAGCCCAGTTGATGGCTCGGTCGAGCTTGGCCGAGCTGCGGCGTTTGACGATCGAGGACTTCATGCCGCCGGACGAGCGTCCGATCATGGATGCGATCTGGGCGCGGATGCTAGACACCGGGTTGGCGGCCGGGCCGGGGCCCCGGGCGCTGACCGGGCGGAACGGTGACCCGGTGGACCTCGTCGTCTGGGGCATGGCGAACGCCCTCCCCGGGCTGCACCTGTTTGCCTGCGCTCCGACCCACTGGGCGGACGACGAGATCGGGGTCTGGGCGGACGAGATCGTCAAGTTGCCGGGCTCGCCCCTGACGCCTCGCGAGCTAGAGGTGTTGCAGCTCGCGGCCGAAGGTCTGTCGGGAACGGACATCGCGGATCTGCTCGTGGTCAGCCCCCACACCGTCAAAACACACTTCCAGAACCTCTACCGGAAGCTCGAGGTCTCCGGGCGTGTAGGAGCCGTCGCCAAGGCACTGCGGCTCGGGCTCGTCGAGTAGGGAGCGTCACATGACGCCCACGAGGCGGTCCTGTGGCGCTACCCTCGTTGTACGGGTCGGGCCTTCGTCCGGCCAACAGTGGTGTTCAGCGTTTCCGCAGTTGTTGCCTTCCAGCACCCTCCGCGTCTCGCAGTGCACATACCCCGGAGGGGGACAAGATGGCGACAGGAACCGTGAAGTGGTTCAACGACGACAAGGGCTACTGGTTCATCACACCGGATGACCCCGGCAAGGACCTGTTCGTACACCACAACGCGATCCAGGGCAGCGGCTTCAAGTCGCTCGCCGAGGGCGCGAAGGTGAGCTTCGACGCCGAGCAGGGCACCAAGGGCCCGGCGGCCGCGAACGTCCAGGTCCTCTAGGCCCGACGCATAGAAACCCCACAACTTCGGAAGGCACCGCATCGCTTCAACAGGTAAGAGAAAGACGACGATGGCGAAGCTGAACCGAGAGCGCAGGCTCCTCGAGCGGCGGCTCGAGAAGAAAGCGAGGAAGGACGCGCGGAAGCGGGCGGCGGCAGACGATCGAGCCAGGCCGAGCGACGTGCTGACCGGAGACGACGCCTAAACGCCCGCTGGTGAGGGCCGCTGATGTAGCGCCTCGGGGCGGCAGCAGACCGGGGCGAGCTAGCCGTTTACCGAGAAGCTGCTCTCTGGGTTGACCTTCCTGAGACGCGAGTAGAACCCGAGAGCCAGCTCGTTGCCAGTGAAGCGGGCGCGGACCTTGAGGGGCCTTGCGTCG
>JAWVEY010000043.1:0-4597 GCA_033856515.1 Solirubrobacterales bacterium | reverse complement strand
GCAGGTTGCCTGCGAGCAAGAGCGTGATCGCGGCGAGCCCGAGTGGAACGGTCCATCGCTCGAGCGAGGGCAGCGCCGAGGTGATCGCCGCGATCCCCGCCGCGACCGACACCGCGACGGTCAGTACGTAGTCAGCGAGCAGGCCGACCGCTGCCGCAAGTCCCGCAAGCTCGCCCAGGTTGTCGCCCGCGACGATGTACGAGCCCGCGCCCGACGGATACGCCGCGATCGTCTGGCGGTACGACGCGCCCACGGCGATCATCAGCACGACGACCACGGCAGCGAGCGGTAGCGCGAGTCGGAGGCCGACCGCCCCGGCGAGGACGAGGACGCTCAGCATCGCCTCAGGCCCGTATGCGACGGACGACAGGAGGTCGGACGACAACACCGGAAGTGCGACGAGCTTGCGCATCCGTTCATGCGCGACGGCACTGCTGCGCAAAGGCGGGCCCATCACGATGCGCTGCACCGCATCGACCAGGCGTCCAGCACGCGAAACCGGCTTGACCGCCTCTTCGGTCGCTTCGAGCTCGTCCGGCCCCTCGGGCCTGAACAGCGACATCTCGACGAAGCGGCCGCGGCCGGGGCGGTGGTGGTGGAAGCGGAGGGTCGGATCGACTGGTAGCTCGGCTAGGCGGCCGAGCCGATCGCGGAGAACCGACCGCCAGTGGCGGCCCACCTCCTGCAGCACGTCCAGCTCGCGCGGCGTAAGCCGGGGGATTTTCTCGGCGGCGCTCGGTGCGACCGGGTCGTCGCCCATAGCTCGCCGTCCCCGCCGCCGATGGGTGTAAACGATTCACGCGCACCCGGGGGAAACCGACGCCGTGCGCGTTTCGCGCTCCGGCCCATGCGCTTCGTCCGGAGATCGAGGATGACGCGACTAATGCACGACTGTTGTCGGCACAGCCGCGTGGAGCGCGCACTGGAGACCGACCGAACCGGTGAGGAGGTTGCCGGAGAGCGTCTTGTGACCGGGCGAGCCGACGACGAGCAGTTGCGCGTCCCTGGCTCGGTCGATCAGAACGTCGGCCGCGTCTCCCTCGACGACGGCTGTCTCCACCGGCGTGTTGACCGCGTCGCGAACCCTGGCCGCGGCCGCTGTGGCGATGGCTTCTGCCGCTTGCCGGATCGTGTCCTCGAGCGAGTTGTTGGCCGGCGGAATCGCGCCGGCCTTGGCCTGCACGACCAGCGGGACGTGCCAGGCAGTGACGACTCGCACGGTGGCCTCACGAATGAGCGCCTCGTCGATCGCCCAATCGAGCGCGCGATCGGCTCGATCCGATCCATCCACGCCGACAACGATCACCGCTCCGTTGTTCATGCCGGTATCGCTACCCGAGGAAGAGGCATCGCCGCAATCAACCTGGAGAGGTCCGCGTTCCCGAGAAGGCGCCTGTGTACCAGCGGGCGCGAAGGTCGCCCTGGATCTGGGCGAAGGTGCGCCCCTTCGTCTCCGGGAGATAGCAGGCCACGAAGGCGAACGTGAATGCAGAGGCGCTGGCGAAGAGCCAGAACGTCGCTCCGACACCGATCAAGCCGACCACGGGCAGGAAAGAAAGTCCGACGAGGAAGTTCGACAGCCAGTTCGTGGCGGTCGAGACACTCGCACCCGCCGCCCTGGTTCTTGGTGGGAAGATCTCCGCAACCAGCAGCCAGAAGATTGGACCGAACCCAACGGCGAAAGCGACGATGTACGTGAGCATGAAGACGAGGGAGAGGGAGCTATAGGCGGAGCCGAGGCGAAGCGTGAGTCCGAGGCACGCGAGGGACACCGCCATCGCGCCGAGCGAACCAAGCAGCAACGGTCTTCGGCCGAGACGATCGACGAGTCGGAAGGAAACGATCGTCGCTGCTACATTCACCGCGCCGACGATCACGGAGTAGAGGATCGACTGCGACACGCTCACGCCGGTTCTTTCCATGATGCTCGGTGCGAAGTACAGGATTGCGTTGATCCCGGAAAGCTGCTGCATCGCCGCGAGCGTCACCCCAACGATCAGCGCGGGCCGCGTACCCGAGCGCAGCACCGAGCGGAGATCGGTTGCTGGTTCGTCCGCTCCCTGCAATAGGTTCTCGGTCTCCTCTGGGTCTGCCACCTGGAGCGCGACGCTTCGCGCGTGCTCGCTCTGCCCGTGCGCATAAAGCCACGCAGGCGTCTCGGGTGCGCGCAACATCGCAAGGACGAACATGGCCGCGGGGAGAAGTCCAACGCCGAATGCCGCACGCCATGAGCCCGAAGTCGCCAGCGCGAGGTCGACGCAATACGACGCGAGGATGCCGAGCGTGATCATCAACTGCTGAGTCGTGACCAAGCGGCCGCGGACGGCCGCCGGCGCGATCTCGGCGAGATAGAGCGGCACTGTGGAAGAGGCGATGCCGACGGCGACGCCTGCGACCGCTCGCGCGACAAGCAGAACCGTGTAGTTCGGCGCGACGATCGCGAGGGCAGTTCCCGCGACGAACACTGCGGCGTCGAGGAGCAGGGTCCTGCGGCGTCCGAGCGCGTCTGCGAGACGGCGGGTGAGCAGGCTGCCGGCCATCGCGCCGAGAGGCAGTAGTCCGACGAGTACCCCCTGTTCGAAGCCGCTGAGCCTGAAGTCGCGACGGATCGAGAGCAGTGCGCCCGAGATGACTCCCGCGTGGTACCCGAGGAGAAATCCGCCGAGCGCGGCGGAAAACGCCCACCGTCGCAGCTTCCTCTGCTTCGCGCCGGCGCTCAGGGCGCCGACGCTTCCGCGCCCGAGCCGCGCCTCCTCGACGTTTGCGCGAGATCGATGGTTTCGTGGTAGACGGCCTCGTAGCCTGCAGCGACGCTGTCGGGAGAGAAACGGTGCGCGCTCCGACGGCACTCCTGTGGATCGATCTCGTCGATCTGCGCGACCATTGCCGCCATCGCGTCCTCGTCGTTGACGAGGAAGCCGTTCCTGCCGTGTTCGACGATCTCGGGTGCGGCGCCGTTCGGGAACGCGAGCACGGGAGTGCCTGCCGCCAGGGATTCGACCATCACCATTCCGAACGGCTCGGGCCACGTGATCGGCATCAGGAACGCGGAGGCGTCGGCGAAGAGCTGCTGCTTGCGCACGCCGCCGACCTCCCCGACGAACCGGATTCGCTCTCCGTCGATGTGCGGCTCGATCTCCGTTGCGAAGAACCGTTCGAATCGCGGCTGGACGACGCCGGCCAGCACGAGCGGGCGTCCCGTCAGCTGCGCCACCCTGATCGCCCGCTGCGGGCCCTTCTCGGGAACGAACCGGCCGAGCCAGAGCAGGTAGTCCTGCTTGTACAAGCCGAGCGGCCATGCGTCGACGTTCATCGGGTTGTAGACGACACCGGCGACGTTCGCTCCCGGCGGCGCGAAGCCCGCCTGCGAACGGCTGATGCAAACCAGGCGCGTCTTCCAGCCGTGCTGGTCGTAGAAAATGCTCGTGTCCTCGTCGAACGGACCGTGCACGGTGTACACATGAGGCGTCGAGAGGCGATTCGCCATCGCGAGCCCCGTGTAGCCGCAGTGGTCGTGCACGAGCTCGAACGGCGCGCCGGTGCCCGCTGCCTCGTCGATCGCGTCGAATGCCCGCGCCACATGATCGGCTTCGAACAGCGAGCGCTCGATCGCCTCCGGGTGAACGGTTGGAAGAAGCGTCCGCACCGTCGCCTTCGAGCTCGATCCTGGCGCGCAGAACAACGTCACGTCGTTGCCACGGTCAACAAGTGCGTCGCAGAGAAGCGCCAACACTTCCTCGATTCCGCCGTAACCCGGTGGCGGAATGGGGATCCACGGCGGCGCGAGCATCGCGACGCGCACTGGACGTTCGACCTGCTCGGGTGGCGGACGATCCGTCCGCGCGCTTCGCGGCATCACGTTGTGTTGCCGCTGGTACACCTGCGGTTCTGCCATCTCGCTAGAGGAGTAACCGACGGACAAAAGGGCAAACGCGGTCCGCTCGCGCGACAACGGGAAGGTTCAATGCCCCAAGAGGTCGAGGTTTCGCAGAGAGATCCCTCGCGTTTTCGCGACGTGCTTTCGGCCGAGCGTTACGAGGAATTCGCGCGGGCAACCGAGGAAGCAAGGGAGCTTTTTGCGGGTCGAGTTGTCTGGAATGTCAACTCGACAGCACGCGGTGGAGGCGTTGTGGAGCTCCTGCGTCCGCTGCTCGGATACGCGCGCGGTGCGGGTGTTGACGCACGGTGGTTGGTTATCGACGGGACTCCAGAGTTCTTCGACCTCACCAAACGAATTCACAATCGCTTGCACGGTTCCGAAGGTGACGGTGGTCCGCTCGACGAACGCGCACGCCGGTTGTACGAGAACGTGATCGCCGAGAACGCGCGCGCGCTCGAGGATCGCATTCACGGTGGCGACATCGTGATCGTCCACGACCCGCAGCCGGCAGGACTGATCCCGTCGCTGCGCGCCGCAGGTGCAGCCGCGATCGTCTGGCGCTGCCACATCGGTGTCGAAGAGCCGAACGATCTCGTCCGTGATGCTTGGAGATTCCTGGTGCCTTACGTTCAACCCGCGGACGTTTACGTGTTCCACCGCGAGGCGTTCGCGTGGGACGGGCTCGCTCGCGAACGCGTTGTCGTGATCACGCCGACG
>JAWVEY010000042.1:0-4452 GCA_033856515.1 Solirubrobacterales bacterium | reverse complement strand
TGCTCCGTCCAATAACGTTTGCGAGGTTCTGGCGAGTGAAAAGCAAGCATCGCAAGGCCGCAGGGAGGGTGCGTACCCATAGGTACGTGCCCGACTGAGAACGCCGCGAGGTGCCGGCTTTTCGCCGCCAGAAACCACAAGATGCTTGTTGGACGGGGCACTAATCGAGTCCCTCCAGGTAATCGACGATCGCCGCCAACTCCGCAGCTGTGACCGGGGAGGGGGGCATCTTGTTGCCCGGCTTTGCTCTCTGGGAGTCGAGGACCCAATCGGTCAGATTCGGCGTCGTGTTGGACAGCGCTCCCGCTCCGATCGTCTTCCGGCTCCCGAAGTGCGTGAGGTCGGGGCCGAGCGTCTCCTGCGCGTCCGTACCAGCGACCCTGTGACAACCCGCGCATGTGGAACCGAGGAACGCGACGCGCCCTGGGTCGTCAACCGGCGTCTGCGGGACGGTTGCCTCCCTCTCGAGCCAGGCGTCGAACTCGGCGGGCGCGTGAGCGATCACGATGAACTGCATCTTCGCGTGCTGCACTCCGCAGAACTCGCCACAGATCCCGCGGTAAGCGCCGGGATCGTCGGCCTGCAGAGCGATCTCGTTCACGATGCCCGGGATCATGTCCACCTTCGCCTGCAATTGCGGAACCCAGTAGCTGTGGATGACGTCATCGGTCGTGAGGTTCATCTTCACCTGCTGTCCCGTGGGGATGTGAACCTCGTTGGCGGAGACGATGCGCCCGTCGTCGTAGCGGACCTCCCACCACCATTGATGAGCGATGACGTCGATCGTCATCTCGGCGGAATCGAGCTCGCGCGATTCCGCCCCGAGGTCGCGCACCATCAGCACGAATAGAACCGTTAGGACGATCGCGGGAACGACGAAGCCGCCGATAACGATCATCCGAATGCCCGGCGCGTCGTCATCGTCCTGAGGTGGCGTTTTCCGCCGGATCCCGTAGAGCATCAGGCCCGTGACCACGGCGATGACCGCCACGGCGAGGACGAACAGGATCCACCACATCGTCGAGATGCGGGCCGCCCCCGGTCCATGTGGATCGAGCGTGGAGGGGGGATCGCCGGAGCAGGCGCTGAGCGCGACGGCGAGGGGAGCAGCTGCCGCTAACAGGCGCCCTCGACCGGTCACGAGCCGCAGCCTAACGGGGCGGCCTACGGACGGGGGTGCTCCCTTCCGACTGACCGACGGTCAGTAGCATGGTACATTTCGGGCATGAGCTCCCCGACCCTGCTACGTCGAGGGATCCTCGTCCTGGTCGTCGCCGGCGCCGCCTTCGCGGCCGGCAGTCTCCATCCCGATGAGCTCGAGGATCTCGATCGCGCGAGCCGCGCCGGCGCCGAGGTCCAACGCAGCAGCGAGGAACTGGCCGACGACCTGGCCCGGGTGGCCGAGAACATCGGACGCGGCGCGGGTCTCGGCAAACGGAGCCACGACATCTCGGAGCTGACGCTGAAACAGCGAGCGTCTCTCCTCCGCGTCAACAGGATCGTCACCCGCCAGTACGACACCCTTTCGAGCGCGCTCGGCTTGGTGTCGCGCATGGGCTCGGCGAGCCATGCCATAGAGGCGGCGTCGGATCTGCAGGCGATCCGCCTGCGCGAGACACTTCGATCTCTTCGAGAGCTGCGCCGGTTGGCTCGATCCGCAAGGGAGGCGTCCGAGGCTCTCGCGGACGAAGCGCGGTACGGCGCACTGCTCGCGGAGGACTCCGCACGCGCCTTCTCCAGTCGATGACGTTCACCTCGCTGAAAGCGAAGGCTCCACTTGCCGCGCTGATCCTCTCGGCCGTCGTCGCTGCCGGATCGATCGGTGCGGTTGTCGTTGCGGGGATGACGTTCCGGCAAGCGGATCAGGCACTGACGAGCGCCAAGCGTCTGCGTCAGACGCGGCTCGACCTTGCACACGCGCAACAAGCGCTGGGCAACTCCGATCTCGGCGAGGCGGTCGAGGGGGCCCGGGCGGCGAACGAGGTCGCCGAGCGTCTGCGCCGGTCGACGGCCCGGATGTTGCCGCTGCTCGCGTCGGCCGAGCGAGAGGCCGGAACCATCTCCTCGACAACTCGACGCACCGCCGCGAAGCTGCAAACGATCATCGGTCGAACCGTGACCGCCTCAGAGGTGCTTCGCGTGATAGCGCGCGAGCAGAAGCGATCCGCTACCTCCGCCTCGCTTACGAACGACTTCCTTCGGCGCGTCCTGGTTGCCCTCAAGAAGACGAACAGGTCGTTCCCGCCCGCATGAGACTCCCCCGCTCCCTCGCATCCATCAGCTGCCTTCTCCTGATAGTCGCGGGCGCAGCGTTCGCTTCCGCGTGGCGCGTGCAGGCCATGGCGGCCGACCGATTGGCAGAGGCCAAGGTCGTGCAGGACCGAACCATCCCCGAGGCCGATGCCTCTGCGCCCTCGCCGAACGTGAACCGGAAGATCCTTGAAAGTCTCGCGACCGCCAAAGGCGTTCGTACGGCCATCGACACGACCCTCAAGGACATCGGAAGCTCGGTGTTGTCACTACGGGGCCGGCTGCGGGACTCACGAGCGATCGCCGCCGACACCAGGGCGCGCATGGAGCGCCTTGCCGCAACTCTCGGCCTGAGCGCGGGACCAGCGTCGGTTACCGCACGGGAGCTGCGCCGCGCGGTGGCGACGCTGCAGGACTCCGGGCGTTTGGGGGCCCAGATCCTGGCGGAGTTACGAGAGCTCGACCGCAGATCGGGGGGGCCGGTGCCGTGACGACTCGCATCCTGAAGGCACTGAGCCTGCTCGTGACCGTGGCCTGCCTGGTCGGCGCATTCGCGCTGGGCGGAGAGAAGCCTCTGTCCCCTGCCGTGTTGGCCCGCCACACGAACGAGGCTCGCAAGAATCTCGCTGAAGCGGTAGACAACGCTGAGCTCACCGCACGACGAACCGCGGCGTTCGGTGACATCGCGCGGAACGTCAAGCGCCAGCTCGATTCGAGCCGGCGGCTCCTGGCCATCCAGCTCGAGTTGGAGGATTCGTCCCGCGCCGGTTCGAAGGCGACCGAGGTCATCAACGATCGCCTGGCCTCCCTCGCCGGCACCCTCGACTCACTGCGCGACCTGATACAGAGCCTCGGCGGGTTGTCGCAGCGCTTGGGAGACGTCGCCTCGAACACGGTGTCGGGTGCAAGCGATCTCACAGGTCGTCTCGACGCGCTGCACGCGAGGTTCCAGCGCGTGATCGAAGAGTCGCGCGAGCTGAACCGCAAGGCGCGCGGCTTCGAGAAGGCGGGCGACACACCGTGAGGTGGATCGCCGCGCCGCTCGCAGCGTTCGTGATCCTCATGGGGGCCGGTTTCATATCGGCTCTATCCGAGACGACGACCCGGTCGGCCGTTCTCACGGCATCGGCAGAGGACGCTCCGAAGGACACGGCCTCGGGCGCGGAAGAGACCGCCACCCTGCCGACGGTTGCGGACATGACCGGCAGACAGGCCGACGCCTTCGACGAGCTCGTCGACGCGCTGCAGCAGACCGGCGAGCAGGTAAAGACACTGAACACCCGCCTTCGAGGTCAGTCGATCGGACTCGCCCGTATGAAGACGACGACGTCCTCCCTGCTGGAACCGCTGCGCTGCAGCAGCCGTCGGCTCACCGCTCTCATCGAGACGTCGGACGACGCCCCGCCGCAGCTGACGGAGGCAGTGACGCTGCTCCAGGACCTCATCTCACTGCAGGATCGTTCGCTCAAGCACCTGCGTTCGATCAACCGCAAGTTGTCGGCGCTGGAAGCCCTCGCCGTCGCGACGTCGGCCGAGCCGCTCCCGCGCCCCGCCCCACTCGAGATCGACGTCGGTGGCGTCGGAGGCGGCGCGTCTGGCGTCGCCTGCTGACACCTACCCTCCAGAGGAAGCGATAGCCCGTGCGGCCGATTACCGTTGCGCTCATGTCGGCCACCCGGAAGAGCCTCTCGCAGGCGATGCTGCGCTGCATCGTTGCCTCTCTGGTGCTGCTGACGGCGTGTTCCACCACCACGGACGATCCCGGCACCGCGGCGCCGAGCAGCTCGTCCCCCGCAGCGTTCCCTTCAAACAACAGCCCCACGGGCGTGGTGGGGACGCCGTTCGTCGCCCCCTCTTACTCTCCTTATGGCTTCGAGACATGTGAGCCCGAACGTATCGACATGCCCGAATGGGTTCCATCCGACCTGCCCTTGCCGGAGGGCACTTACGCGACGGCGCTACGCCCGGCTACGGCCGGTTACGAGCAAGGGTTCTTCGTGATCCCAGGAGACACCACGCTTCCCGACTTCACGCGCCTCGTCGTAGAGGAATGGCCGAAGTCCGGATACGAGCTGGGTCGCGGCGACTCGGAGGCCGGTGAGATCGAGTCCGAGTTCTCCAAGCCTCCCGCGACGGGAGCGTTCAAGGTCCAGGCGACGTCGTGCAACCCCGCGTACTCCGTGATGCTCCTGATCTTCGCCC
>JAWVEY010000041.1:0-131849 GCA_033856515.1 Solirubrobacterales bacterium | reverse complement strand
TGCGACGTGCCGTCGTACCTCTATCAGTACTCATCCGACCAGCGGCGCGACTGGGAGCAGCCGTGCCCGCCCGGCGACCAGATCGCCTCCTACCTCCGCGACGTCGCCGCGAAGCACGACATCCGCCGGCACATCACGTTCGGGACCGAGGTCGAGGCGGCGTCGTGGGATTCCGACACCGGCGGCTGGACGCTGAGGTCCGCCGACGAGACGTTCACCGCGGACGTGCTGGTGCTCGCCTGCGGCCAGCTCCATCGCCCGCGCTGGCCAACGATCGAGGGGATGGACGACTTCGCCGGACACACGTTCCACTCGGCCGAGTGGGATCACGACTACGACATGGTCGGCAAGCGCGTCGCGGTGGTCGGGACCGGCGCCTCGGCGATCCAGTTCGTGCCCGAGATCGCAAAGGAAGCGGAGCGGCTCACGGTCTACCAGCGCTCGGCCCCTTGGATCCTTCCGAAGACCGACCGCGAGTACCCCGAGTGGGAGCGCCGCATCTTCGAGCGCTTCCCCGCCCGGGTCGCCGCGGCCCGGGCGGGGTTTTTTGCCTTCTTCGAGGCCGGCACCTACGGCTTCACGGGCACGCACGCGGTCCTGGCCCCGTTTCGCGCCGTGGCCAACGCATACCGTTCGAGCGAACTCGAGGACCCCGAGCTTCTCGCACGCACGACGCCCGATTACGAGATCGGCTGCAAGCGCGTCCTCTTCACCAGCGATTGGTACTCGACGCTTCGCGAGCCGAACGTCGAGCTCCTGAACGGAGCGGTCCAGCGCGCCACCGCAACGGGAGTCGTGGGCGCAGATGGCGTGGAGCGCGAAGCCGACACGATCATCTGGGGCACCGGCTTCGACTCCTCGCGCTTCGTCTCGCCAATGGACGTCCACGGGCTGGATGGCCGCTCACTAGACGAGGCCTGGGGCGATTCGCCCGAGGCGTTCCTGGGCACGACCGTCTCGGGGTTTCCGAACATGTTCCTGATGTACGGCCCGAACACGAACCACGGCTCGGGTTCAGTCCCCTACACGCTCGAGTGCCAGTTCAACTACGTGATCGACGCAATCCGGCGCATGCGCGCCGGGGGCCTGCGCTGGATCGACCTGAAGCCTGAGGTGCAGGCGCGCTGGCGCGCGGAGATCGACCAGCGTTCACAAGAAACCGTGTGGACGACCGGTGGCTGCACCAACTGGTACACGAACGACGCGGGCCGCAACACAAACAACTGGGTCGGCCCGTGGCTCGAGTACCGCCGCCGCACGCGGCGCATCAACCCGGGCGACTACAGGGCGGCGCGCGCCTGAGACCAGCGCTCGGCGGGGTCGCCTGCCAGACTCGATGGGCGTGCCCGGCGAAGAGTTCACAGACATCGGCCACGGAATCACGCTCTGCCACGAGAGCTTCGGCGACCCCTCCGACGAGCCCGTCCTCCTCGTGATGGGCCTCGGCACGCAGATGATCGCCTGGCGCGAGGACTTCTGCGAGCAGCTCGCTTCGCGCGGCTTCTACGTGACGCGCTTCGACAACCGCGACGTCGGCCGTTCGACCCACGTCTCCGGCCGGCCGCCGACACTGGGTCAGATGCTCACGCGCAGGATTCCGGAGGACGCCTACTCGCTCGAGGACCTGGCGGACGACGCCGTCCGCCTCGCCAACAAGCTGGACCTCGGCCCCGTGCACGTGGTCGGGGCGTCGATGGGCGGGATGATCGCGCAGGTCATGGCCGCGCGGCACCCCGACCGGGTGCGCTCCCTCGTTTCGATCATGTCGAACACGGGCTCGCGCTGGACAGGGCAGCCGGCGCTCAGCGCCTACCGCCTGTTCCTGGCCGAGGCGCCGGAGGAGCGCGACGCGTTCATCGAGCACGTGCGCAAGCTGTTTGCGGTCGTCGGCTCGAAGGGCGAGCTCTACGACGAGGACTACGTGCTCGATGTCACCGCCCGCAGCTACGACCGCGATCACGACCCGGTCGGGGTCGGCCGCCAGCTCGGCGCCGTGCTGAAGACCGGCAAGCGCGACGCGATGCTGCGCACGATCACCGCGCCGACCCTCGTCATTCACGGCACCGAGGACCGCCTCGTGCGCCCGTCGGGCGGGAGAGCGACCAAGCGCGCGATCCCGGGCGCCCGACTCATGGAGATCGAGAACATGGGCCACGACCTTCCGCGAGGCGCGTGGCCGCAGATCCTTGACGCCATCGCCGAGAACGGGGCCCTGGCAAGCGACGCTCGCGAGTCGCAACTCGCCGCCTGACGCCCGACTCTCAGCAGGTGACGGCGGTCGCGTTCTTCGGGTCGAGCGCGTTAAGGAACATCTGCGTCACGACCGGGTCGAAGGCGACGAGAAGATGCTCCGAGAAGTCGAGCGGGCAGACGTCCTGGACCACGATGTTCGTGCCGCCGTCGCTCATCAGCCCGCTGGTGTAGGGCTGAACCAGCTCGTCGTACTTGGTGGCGATGTTGGTGTGGATGATCCCAGGGATCGCCTCACCGTCGGCGTTCAGGTCGTTCATGTAGTCCGAGTCGCGCAGGAACTCCGGGCACGAGGCGCAGAAGCCGGAGACCCCGTCGATGATCGGGCCGGAGAGGTCAAACCCGGACGCGACATCTCGAAAGTCGGCGAGCGAGGCGAGATTGGTGCCTCGCCAAAGGGGCGTCAGCGCGATAAACCGCTTGACGTACTTCACCCCGCCGCGGCGCTCGAGGTAATACCGCGGCATCACGGTGCCCTCCGAGTGGCCGATGAGGTCTACCTTGCGGGCGCCGGTCGCGTCGAGTACCTCGGCGACGAACGCCTTGAGCTCCTTCGAGCTCTTCTCCATGCGCTCGACCCCACCCGGCTGGTAGGCGGGGTTGTCCTGGTTCTCTCGCTGCCCGTATGTGAGAGCGAAGACGCAGTAGCCGGCGTCGGCCAGCAGGGGCGCGTTGTAGCCCCAGTTGCCGCTCATCGTCGCGCCCAGACCGTGGACCAGCACGACCGGCCGCGGGTGTGCGGCGCTCGGCTCGCACTCAAAGTCGTTTGCGCCGGCGGGTGACGGATCGTCCGCGGCCACGGCGGGAGCCGCGATCACACACAGAATGGCCGTCGCCCAGACGGCCGCGAACGCAGCTCGCTTTATCTCACCCATCACCCAATCCATTCCTTCCGCGAAGTAAAGTACCATACGTTTCTCCACTATGTCAAGCCCTATGGACATCGTCCCATCAACCCTCCCCCGTGGGCCCCACTCGCTGAGCCGCGAGGAGGTCGCCGCGTCTCAGCGCTCGCGCCTGATTCGCGCGCTCACGGAGCTCCTCGCCGAAAGCGGCTACTCGGCGGTCACGATCGGCGAGCTCGCCAAGCGGGCTTCCGTGTCCCGCGGCGCCTTCTATGAGCATTTCTCCTCCAAGGAGGATTGTCTCCTCGCCGCGTATGACGTCTTCGCGGCCGGGCTTCTGGAGGCGATGATCACCGGCGTCGGCGAGGACGCCTCGTGGGACGAGTTCATCTCGATCACCCTGGACGGCTACCTCGGGACGCTCGAGCGCGACCCCGTTGCCGCTCGAGCGTTCATCGTTGAGATGGACGCCGGCGGCGAGCAGGCGCGCAAGCGCCGGCGTCAAGCGATTCACGGCTTCGCCGGACTCCTCGCCCACCGCCACCGCTCGATCCAGGCGATCGACCCGGCGGTCGGGGACCTGCCCGAAAGCGTCTACCTGGGGCTGGCGCTCGGAGTTCGCGAGCTCGTGCACGAGCGGCTCTCTGAAGAGACCGAGCCCAACCTCGGCGACCTCCGCCCCGCCGTGATCCTGTGGATCACCTCGATGGTCGAGGGGGCGGCTGCCGCCCAGAACCGGATCGCCGAAGCCGCCTGAGCGAATAGGTTCCTCGCCCCATGCCGACGGTCCCTCGCCTTCCATTCGTGCCGGACCTGCTCAATCGGGTACACATCCCGAGCGACCTCGACTCGGTCACCACCGTCGGCGACGAGGTAGCGGACGGCGGCTCGATCGGGACCGAAGGGGTCGAAAAGATCTGGAAGGCCGCCGTCGCCATGTACCGCTCCGGCGTCCATCCCGCCGTGCAGGTCTGCGTCCGTCGCGAGGGCGAGATCGTCCTCGACCGCGCGATCGGCCACGCTCGCGGCAACGGCCCTGACGACTCGAAGGACACGCCCAAGGTCGCCGCCACACCCGATACCCCCATGACCGTCTATTCGGCCGCCAAGGGAGTGACCGCGTTCGTCGCGCACAAGATGGTCGAGAAGGGCCTCTTCGAGCTCGACGACCCGGTCGCCAACTACATCCCGGGCTACGAAAAGAACAAGAAGGGCTCCGTCACCATCGGCCACGTGCTCTCTCACCGCGCCGGGGTGCCCAACCTTCCCCGCGAGGCGCTGAGCCTTGAGTACGTCAACGATCGCGAGTACCTGGCCAAGGTGCTCATCGACGCGAAGCCGACGTCGGAGGCGGGAAAGCAACTTGCCTACCACGCCATCTCCGGCGGGTTCATCATCGGCGAGGTCGTCCAACAGGTCACGGGCAAGTCGATCCGCGACGTTCTTGCCGAGGAGTTCCTGGACCCGCTCGGCTTTCGCTGGACCAACTACGGCGTGGCGCCCGAGGACACGGAGAAGGTCGCCCTCAACTACCTGACGGGTCCGACCACTCTCCCTCCCCTCTCGAACCTCCTGCAACGGGCGCTGGGCGCACCGCTCGACGAACTGGTCGAGACCACCAACGATGACCGCTTCGTTACCGCCGTCGTGCCGGCCGGCAACCTCGTCACGACGGCGCATGAGCTGTCGCGCTTCTTCGAGATCATGCGCTGCGGCGGTGAGCTGGACGGCGTGCGCGTAATCGAAACCGACACGATCCGAACGGCGCTGGAAGAGCAGTCGCACCTGGAGATCGACTTCTCGCTCGGCTTCCCGACCCGCTTCAGCTACGGCCTCATGCTCGGCGCCCAGCTGCTGAGCCTCTACGGACGGGACACGCAGCACGCGTTCGGCCACCTCGGCTTCACGAACATCCTTGGCTGGGCTGACCCGCAGCGAGCGATCTCAGCCGCCGTCCTTACGAACGGTAAGCCGATCCTCTATCCGGAGCTGCCTCGCTTCCTGATGCTCTCGCAGCGCATCACCTCGGAATCGCCCAAGGTGAGCGATTCCGAGATTCTGCTTTAGGTGCTCGCCGCGGCTAGGACTCCGCGGTCCACTTCGTCTTTCCTGAGTCGCACGGCTGTCGGGCGCCCCCCGATTGGTCGTTGACGCCCACGTTTTGCCCGTGAACCCTCACGGTTCCCTGGGCCTTGCCGCCACTCTTGAGCTTGCCGTTGATGTTCAGCTCCGCTTCCGCGCCGGGGTCTTTCGAAATGAGATCCGCGTCGAAGCTGCCGCCGTCGCTCACCTTGATCTTGAAATCCGGAACGCTGCCCGACGTGGTATTCGGACCACCGTCGCACTCGAGCGGCAGGCTCGAGAAGGAGAAGTTGATGACCTTCCTCTTGCCCTTCTTCGTCTTAACGTCGAAGCCCATTGTGCCGCTCACCTCGAAGGTCCCGGAATAGGACTTGGTCGCAGCCCCTACCGTCGCGGGCGCCACCAGGCCAACCGCACAGACCAACGCAATCGCTGTGAATTTCTTCACTATTCCCCTCTCCGGGCGCTCCCATCCGCGAGCGCCCGCCTGTCGACAGTGACCGACAGACTAGACCAGTCGGCCGCCCCGGTGTAGAAAAATCTGTGGTGGAGTTGCGGCTAGCTCGAAGCGACCGCGACGAGCCGCTTCGCGAGCTTGTTCAGCTTCTGGGCCGCGGACTGTGAGACCGCGCCGGTGTGGCTGACCTCGCCACCGTCGACGAGCCACACGTACGCGCGCCTGCCACCGGTGCGGCTGATCCAGACATCGTCCGAGATCTTGGTCGCGCTCTTCGGGAGCGACTTCTTCGCGTCGCCGGGCGCAACGCCCTCGACCTCGTGCTCAGGAAGGTTGGAGATCGCAAAGTCCATCTTGTTGCGCGTTTTGCCGAATGCTGCCTGCACGGCCTCCTCGGACTCGCGGCCACCATTGGCCGCACACCAGCGCCAAACTTCGTTCCGGTCCACCGGCTGGCCGGCCTGGCGGAGCGTGCGCTTCGGCTTCTTGTTCAGGCGCAGCTCCGTGCCCAGGCCCTTCGGGTTGAAGTCCTCGTCGCCCCACTGGGAGCAGTCCACTGCGTCGATGTCGTAGGTGCGCTCCCACATCTGCAGGTACGCCTCGGCGCCGCGGTCCATGTCCTGGATGATCTCGTCGCCCTTGATCTGGCGGAGGTCCTCCAGCCAGTCCGGGTAGAGGCCATAGTGGTCGACGCCATCGATGTTGATGTCGTAAGTCTTGCCCTCGGCCTCGGTGCCCGACATCTGCTGATCGAACGTGACCGCCCCGTCGATGCCCGTGAACGGATAGTCCACGTCAACCTCCTCGGCCGGGTTGCGCGCCCCGCCCTGCGAGCCGAAGCCGTTCGCGTCGGCTCCGTAACCGAGCCCGAAGTACTGGTCGCCAAGCTCGCCCCGGACCTCGGCGGACTTGATCTGCTCCCATTGGTTGGCGAAACCGCTCGAGCTGCCGGCGTAAGGGGTCACCATGCCACCGAGTGCGTACACCCGCGGCAGGGTGTTCTGGGTTGACCAGGAGTGCGAGGAGATGACTCCCGGGTAGTCCTCATCCTCGAGGATGTCCATGGCCTCGTCGCGAGCGATGACGCTCATGTGATCGGGGTCGAAGACGAAGCCGCGCTCCATGATCCCGTCGAGGGCGTGCGAGCCGAGGGTCGTCTCATCGGGCGTCGGGCCGGGGATCTCGTCGCCGTCCTGGAGGCCCTTCTCGTTGCAGACCTCCTCGGGCGTGTAGATGGGGATCACCACCGGCAGCGCGGGCAGGAACGCTTCGAGTCCGTTGCCGAAGATCTCGTCTTGCGAAACGGGTCCGCCCGGGGCGGGAATGTGGTCGTGGTTGTCCGCGTCGCAACTGCCGGGTTCGCCGTTTTCGGGACCGTAGTCCCAAAAGCTTCCGCTCGTCCCGTACTGGCCGGTGTTCACGATCACGCCGGTCGATCCCCCGTCGCCCGCGACGCCGGTCAGCTGGTTGTCGAACTTGTTCGTGATCTCCATCTGGCGGATGCCCATGTTCCATAGCTCGTCCAGCACCTCGTCGATGTGCTCGGGGGTGCAGCGCGCATCCGGCGTCAAGTTGCCGGGTGGAAGGGGATTGTCCAGAACGCCCTTGTAGCCGCAGTCGAACGGCTCGGAGACCTCCATGCCCTTGATCACGGCGAGCTTGCCCTTGTTGATGGCTTTACGCGCCTGGAACGGGTTCTCGACGATCCGGAAGAAACCCTCGCCGGGGCCGCCCGCCTGGGCGTCGATGTAGTCCTCCATCTCCTCGATCCGCTGGTTCTCGCGGCGCACCGTGTCCATCTCGTCGCAGTTCGTCTTCGGCTCCCCCTGAATCACGGACATGTCCGGATAGACCTCGCAGAGAACCCTGTTCTCGACCATCAGGTTCACGAAGATCCGAAGGCCGCCGAGGTGCGCCCGCTCGAGCCAGCGGTAGTAAGCCGACTCATGGGTCAAGGAGTTGGACTGCGGCCAGCCGTCGAAGTTGGGCCAACCCCCGGTGTCGTGGCACGCGTTCCCACCCAGGCCGGTCTCGAGGACCGCACCACAGCCGTTCGTGGACACGTGGTCCTCGCAGTCGGCGAGCGCGTAGGGCGCGCCGAACTTGTTCCACGGCTCGCCGCAATGAGCATGGCCGCCCAGGAACTCGAAGGCCATCATGTGCATGTGGCCGTCGATGGTCCCCTCGACCTCGCCGTAGCGCGGTGTGCCGGTGTTCGGGCCGCCGGTTGCGTTTAAGGAGATCTCCGGGTAGACGGGGCAGTCGCCGTCCGGGAGGGGCACGAACGTGAACGTCTCGGCCTCCGCGGCCGGGACGGAAACGAGCTGGTCGCTTCCATCGACGGCAAGTCCGAGCGAGTCCGGCGTATTGACGATCGTGAACTGCCCGTCAGCGCCGTCCACGGTCCACGTTGTCCGGCCGCTCGGCGCGGTGGCAACGACCACGTCGCCCTGCGGGGGCGGAATCGGGCCCTCGTCGAGCCCCAGGAAGTCCTTCGCCTCGCCGTAGAAGAGATACTTGCCGAGGTCCGTGGCCTGCATGCGGAAGCCCTCCGCGTCGGTCAGCGACGGCGCGGTCGCCGAATAGCCGTCGCCCGTCTGGGCGATTAGGTCGCCTCCTGCGGACTCGAGCGCGAAGCAGCCGTGGACGATCGTGTAGCGGTCGGTCGTCGTGCCCGTCTCCGCACGGGCTTGGCCGGCGGCGAGGCCGAGCATGGCAACGCCCAGCGTCAGAGCGACGCTCGCGCGCCCGATCCGCCGCATCCGGTAAGGGCCTGCCCCTCGTTCCTCCATCTGCAATCGAGGGTAGTCGCTTTACCCGAAGTTTGTGCCATTTGGGCACTGCCCGCTACCTTGCGGAGTGACCGGGGGTCATTACTCGTGGAACAAGGCAGTACCCAAACACGCCCCTGGCAACGCTTTGGCCTGAGCGATCGAGCTGCCATCGCGGTCGCCGCCTTGGCCGGTGTCCTCATCCTCATCGTCGTGATCGCGGTCCGCTCGCTGGGCGGGCCTAGTGCGACGACAGCCGTTGACGGCTACGTGGCGGCGCTCGAGAGCGGCGACCCGGAGGGCGCGGCAGCGTTCACCGACGGCGACCCAGCCCTGGTCGCCGACACCATCCAGTCGAACATCGACGGCCTCGACGGCGCAACACTCGAGGCGGAGGTGACCGAGGTCTCCGAAAGCGGCTCAGACGCCACCGCAAAGGTCCGAATGAGCTGGGACGTACCCGAGTTCGGCTCGTTCGAATACACCAACGACGCGCTGACGCTGACCCAGGCCGACGACAAATGGCTCATCGACTGGTCGAGCCGTGCGATCCACCCAGCCCTGCGTGAGGACGGCCAGCGGCTCGGAACCGTCGAGGTCTTCGCGGATCGCGCGCCGATCCTCGACCGCGATGGCGAGGAGCTCGTCTCGCTCGGCTCGGTTGTCGACGTGGGCGTCACGCCATCCGAGGTCGAGGACGTCGACGCGACAGTGGATGCGATCGCGGCCGTGACGGAGGTCGATCCCGAAACGCTTACCAAGGCCATCGAAAACGCAGAACCCGACGCCGTGGTCCCGGCCATCACCCTTCGCGAGGAGGATTTCGCCCCGGCGGAGACCGAACTCAGGGCTGTCCCAGGCATCCAACTCGCGGGACGCGAGACACCGCTGACGCCAACGCGGGACTTCGCGCGGGCCTTGCTCGGAACGGTAGGGCCGGCTACGGCAGAGCAGATCAAGAAATCCGACGGCGAGCTGGACGTCGACGACATCGTCGGACAGTCGGGCCTATCGGCCGCCTTCAACGAGCAGCTCGCCGGGGAGCCGGAGCGCTCAGTGGTAGTCAGGAATGCGGAGGGTGAGCCGGTCGACACCCTGGAGTCCCACGAGGCGGAGCCCGGTGAGCCGCTCGAGACGACGCTCTCGGCGGACGTCCAGACCGCCGCCGAGGAGGCGTTCGCCGATGTCGAGGGCGCGGCGGCCCTGGTCGCGCTCGACCCGAAGACAGGCGACATCCTCGCCGTCGCCAACCGGCCGACTGACGAGGGCACCAACATCGCTTTCGGAGGCCAGTATCCGCCGGGCTCGACTTTCAAGGTCATATCCACGGCCGCGCTGCTCGACACGGGACTTGAAACGACAGAGATCGTCGACTGCCCCGAGTCGATCAAGGTCGGCGGCCGCGAATTCGTGAACTTCGAGGGCTCCGCCGCGGGCGCCGTGCCGTTCTCGACCGACTTCGCCCAGTCGTGCAACACCGCGTTCGTCTCGCTCGCAGACGAGCTCGAGCCAAGCGCCCTGCGCGACAAGGCCGAGCAGTTCGGAGTCGGGATCGATCCCGATCTTCCGCTGGACGCGTTCGGGGGCGACGTCCCGCCCGGCAAGGACGAGGTCGAAGAGGCGGCATCGGTGATCGGGCAGGGCCGGATCCTGGTCAGCCCACTCGCGATGGCGGGGGTCGCCGCGACCGTTCAAAGCGGCGAGTGGCATCGCCCACGCCTTGTCGCTGACGACCCGGAAGAGGCCGGTGAGCCGATCGGCACCCAGAACGCGAACGAGCTTCGAACCCTGATGCGCTCGGTGGTGACCTCGGGTACGGGCACCGCTCTCGCGGTAGTGCCGGGTGAGCCGATCGGGAAATCGGGGACGGCGGAGTTCGGCACTGCGGACCCGCCCAAAACTCACGCGTGGTTCATTGCCGCGCGAGACGACGTCGCCGTGGCTGTGCTGGTCGAGGAGGGAGCTTCGGGCGGAGAGGTCGCGGCGCCAATCGCGGCGAGCTTCCTGAACGCCGTTCCGCTCGAGTCCGAGGACACCGTGCTGCCATGATCGATCCGTGGAGGCAACCAACAGCGAGCTAGTCCGCTTCGGCACGCCGAAGGGGCGCTGGGTTCTGGCGGTGACGGTCCTCGGTTCGGGGATCGCGTTCTTGGAAGCGACTGTTGTGAACGTCGCAGTGCCGGAGATCGGGCGGGATTTCGGCGCGACGACCGGCGACCTCCAGTGGATCCTCAACGGATACCTGTTGACGCTCTCAGCCTTCATCCTGCTGGGCGGCTCGCTGGGCGACCGGTTGGGCCGGCGGCTCATCTTCAACATCGGGATCGTCTGGTTCACCCTCGCCTCGGCACTTTGCGCCCTTGCCCCCAATCCGGAGTTCCTCATCGCGGCGCGCGTCCTCCAGGGTGTGGGCGGCGCCCTGCTCACGCCCGGAAGCCTCGCGATCATCGAGGCGACCTTTTACCCCGAGGACCGGGCCCGCGCTATCGGCGCCTGGTCGGGCCTGGGCGGAGCTGCCGCGGCCATCGGGCCGCTCCTCGGCGGTTACCTAGTGGATGCGGTCTCATGGCGCTGGATCTTCCTCATCAACCTGCCCCTCGGCGCCTTCGTGGTGCTCATGTCCAACCGGCATGTGCCCGAGACGCGCGACCCGACCGCAACCGGACGGCTCGACATTCCGGGGGCCGTCCTTGCGGCAACCGGGCTTGCTGCCGGAACGTTTGCGCTGATCAGCGCGTCTGAAGGCCGCGGCGCCGCCACCGTGGTGGTTTCGGCGCTGACCGGAGCGGTGTTGCTTGTCGCGTTCGTGGTCAACGAACGCCGGAGCCCGAACCCGATGATGCCGCTCTCGATCTTCGAGTCGAAACAGTTCACCGCGGCGAACCTCGTGACGTTCTGCGTCTACGCGGCGCTCAGCGGGGTCTTCTTCCTGCTCGTCGCGTTCCTTCAGATCACCATGGGCTACTCGGCGATCGCGGCCGGGTCGGCGGCCCTGCCGGTCACGGTGATAATGCTCTTGTTCTCGTCGCGCGCGGGGGCGCTGGCAACCCGCATCGGGCCGAAGTGGCCGCTCACCATCGGCCCGATCGGCATCGCCGCCGGGATGCTCCTGATGCTTCGCATCGACCCCGGCGACAGCTACCTCTCGACCGTCTTTCCCGCGGTGATTGTTTACGGCGCGGGCCTCACGCTTGTCGTCGCCCCGGTGACGGCAACGGTTCTGGCCGCGGCCGACGACCGCCATGCGGGCGTCGCGTCGGGGATCAACAACGCTGTCGCGCGAGTTGCCGGTCTGATCGCCGTCGCGGTCCTGCCGCTGGTCGCGGGACTTTCGGGCGCTGCCTTCTATGACCCGGAGGCGATGGATGACGGCTTCAAGATCGCGATGGTGGTGACAGCAGGCCTATCGCTCCTGGGAGGCCTGCTCGCTTTCCTCATGATCGACTCCGAGGTGCTGGAGGAAGACGATGACGACCATTCGTACGACCGTGCCGCCACCGATCGCAACTGCGGCGTTGCGGGAACCCCGCTCCGCCCTGGCCGTCATGTCGGCGAAACCGCTGCCGAGCCGGCGGGCCTGTCAGAGCCGAGTCGCTAGGAGCACCAGCCGCTGCTTGGGCGGCAGGCGTGTTCGGCGATGCGCTCCAGGTATCCGTAGAGCTCGCGGCGCTCCTCCGCGGACAGCGGCGATAGCAGCTCGCGCTCGGCCTCGGCGACCGCGGCCTCCGCGCGACGAAGGCGCTTGGTCCCCGCCGCCGTCAGCTTGATCAGCTGGCGCCTGCGGTCGCTCGGGTCGCGGCGGCGGACGATGAGGCCCTCCACCTCGAGCTGGTCGAGCAGCGCGACGAGGTTCGAAGGGTGAAGGCGAAGCGTGCGGCTGAGCTCGCGCCCGTGGGCGGAGCCGCCCTGCTCGAGCCGGTGGAGGATCGCGAACTCGTGCCCGCTCATCCCGAGAGCATCCAGCGAGCGTCCGAGGCCCTGGCCCGACATGCGGGCGATGCGCGCGAACAGGATCCCGCATCCGGATTCCGCCGCCGAGCCTGCGCGCGAGGTCGTTTCAGTGGCGCTCATGACATATGAGTCTAACGACAAACGATGACGTTCTATAATCGTTTGTGTTCATAACGATCTCACTCTCTGGAGCGCCACCATGGAAAGACTTCCCCTCATCCCACTCGACGACTCGGTTCTCTTCCCGGGCATGACCGCCACGGTCATCGCTGACGGGCCCGCGGAGGGCAAGGTGTTCGTCGTCGCGCGCCACGATGAGGAATTTGCCTCGGTCGGCACAATCGCCGAGGTCTCGGAGCGCGCTCGCATCCCCGGCGGGCGCGCTCTCAATCTTGTGGGCCTCCACCGCGGCGTCGGCGGCACCGCCGTCACCGACCCGGATGGCACTCTGCAGGTCGAGGTCACCCCCCACCCCGACCCCGAGGAGACCTCTGAGGACATTCGCGTCCTCGAGCGCGAGTACCGGGCCGTCGTCGAGGAGATCCTGGACCTGCGCGGCGCCGACGACCGCATTCGGGCCTTCCTTCGCTCCATCGACGACGCGGGGACGTTGGCCGACACGGTCGGCTACTCGCCCGACGTCTCCACGCAGGAGAAGGTGCGCGTCCTCGAGACCATCGACGTCACCGAGCGTCTCCGCCTGGCTGTTGAGATCCAGCGCGACCGCCTGGCCGAGCTTCAGATCCGCAAGCGCATCCACGACGACGTGACGGAGGGTGCGGAGAACCAGCAGCGTGAGTACTTCTTGCGCAAGCAGATGGACTCCATCCGCAAGGAACTGGGCGAGGACGACGCGTCCGTGATCGAGGAATACCGCGAGAAGATCGAGGAAGCCGGCATGCCGGACGAGGCACGCGAGCAGGCCGAACGCGAGCTCGGGCGTCTCGAGCGCGCGGGCGAGGGCTCTGGCGAGTCTTCGATGATCCGTACTTACCTCGATTGGCTGATCGCGGTGCCGTGGTCCGAGGCATCCGATGAGGTCCTCGATCCCGTCGGCGCCCGCGAGGTGCTCGACGCCGACCACGCAGGCCTCGAGGACGTTAAGGAGCGCATCACGGAGTACATCGCCGTTCGCAAGCTCCGCAAGGAGCGGGAGATCGAGGACGAGGGCCGCGGCGCCGGCGCGATCCTGACTTTGATCGGCCCGCCCGGCACCGGCAAGACCTCGATCGGAGAGTCGATTGCCAAGGCAACAGGGCGCGAGTTTGTGCGCATGTCGCTGGGCGGCGTGCGCGACGAAGCCGAGATTCGCGGTCACCGCCGCACCTACATCGGCGCCATGCCCGGCCGCCTGGTCCGAGCGCTCCGCGACGCCAAGACGATGAACCCGGTGATCCTTTTGGACGAGGTCGACAAAGTCGGCGCCGACTGGCGCGGCGACCCCTCGTCCGCGCTCTTGGAGGTCCTCGACCCGGCGCAGAACCACTCGTTCCGCGACCACTACCTGGACGTCGAGCTCGATCTCTCACAGGTTCTCTTCATCGCCACGGCGAACGTGGCCGAGACCATCCCCGGCCCGCTTCTCGACCGCATGGAGGTCGTGAGATTCGACGGCTACACGACCGACGAGAAGGTCGAGATCGCGCGCGGCTACCTGTGGCCGAGACAGCTGAAGAAGAACGGTCTCCGCTCCGAAGAGGTCGGGATCACCGACGAGCTCCTGCGCGAGATGGTCACCGAGTACACCCGCGAGGCGGGTGTACGAGGACTCGAGCGTGAGATCGGCAAGCTCCTGCGAAAGACCGCGACCCGCATCGCATCGGCAACCGAAGACGCAACGATCACGATCGAGCGCGACGCGATCCGCGACGCCCTCGGGCGCCAGCGCTTCTTTCAGGAGTCGGCGGAGCGAACGGCAGTGCCGGGCGTTGCGACCGGCCTCTCGGTCACGGGTGCCGGCGGCGACGTGCTCTTTATCGAGACGACGTCGATGCCCGGCAAGGACGACTTCGTCCTCACCGGCCAGCTCGGCGATGTGATGAAGGAGTCGGCGCGGATCGCTCTCTCATACGTGCGCGGCCACACAGAAGAGCTCGGCCTCGATCCGGACGGGTTCGACAAGCGCGAGTTCCACATCCATGTGCCCGCCGGCGCGATCCCGAAGGACGGCCCGAGCGCGGGCATCACGATGACGACTGCGCTCGCCTCGCTCCTGACCGGCCGCCCGGTGAAGCACACGGTCGGCATGACCGGCGAGATCACCCTCCAGGGCCGGGTCCTCCCCATCGGCGGCCTCAAGCAAAAGGTCCTCGCGGCCCACGCGGCCGGCCTGACCGACGTGATCATCCCCGAGCGGAACCGCGGCGACCTCGATGACGTGCCCGACGAGGTGCGCGAGGAGATGACCTTCCACCCGGTCATGACGATCGGCGAGGTCCTGGAGCTCGCGCTCGAGCCGGAGCGCGCTACCGCGGCGGCATAGGTCCGGCCAACGACTACCCGGAGGTCTCCTCGATCGTGTAGATCCTCCACGCGCCGTCGACGTAATAGAGGGTCGAGGTTGTTGGAACCTTGTCGAACCTGCCGCCGACATCCTCGTACTCGAGAACCGCGACCACGTCGTCTACGCCGGAGGCATGGCTGACCTTCACGTCAGTGGCGAGATCTTCCTCGATGTCCTTCTGCTCCTTGGTGCAGGCCTCAACCCCGCCGAAGCCCTCCTCCAGGTAGATCTCGGTAAGGAGGCCTTCTCCCTCGGAGCTGCAAGAGGTAGCCGGATCGGCGGTCGTGGCGAACTCGCGAAGGACGTCCTCCGCCGCTTGAGCGTCGTCATCGGGAAGGACGCCGGCGCAATCGGAAAGCCCGGCCTCCTCGCTGGACTCGTTGATGACGTCCGCAGCCTCGGCGGCTTTGGCGGCGGCTTTCTCGGCGCCGGCAGTGTTGCCCTCCTCGCGCGCCGCGATCTCGTCCTCCATCGCATCGATCACCAACTGGCGCGTGGCCAAGCTCTTATCGAAGGCTTCAGCGAGCTCGGCGGGCGGCTCAAGCTCTTCGAGCTGGGCCAGGGCCTCGGCGCGGATCGCGCGGATCTGCTCGCGCAATTCGATCATGTCCTCTTCATCCGCCGAGTATCCGAGCTCGAGGTACACCTGCGCAGCCTCGGCCGCCCCCTCGTTGCAGATCTCGTTCGCGAGGGTAGGGAAATCGTCCGCCCCGCTGTCGTCGGCTTCCTCGCTGTCATCACCTCCGCAGGCACCAACGCCTGCTGAAACTGCGAGCACGACAAACAGTGCGGCGACCTTCTGCAAAGCGACCCCTCCGTGGCTTATTTGACGCCCGAGCGCACGGGACCCTACACCAGCTCCGGTCGATCGCCTACTGCAGGCAAGCATGTGGACAGCGCCCGTGAGAACATGTCGCGCAATGAGCGACACCCGTGAGGAGAACCTGACCGACCCCATGCTTTCGTGCCCGGTCAAGGACATGCGAATGTCCGAGTGGCCGAGCTGGGAGGACGGGCCGCCGCACGAGCTGTTCAAGCGGCTTCGCAGTGAGTGCCCGATCCACTGGACGGACAAGATCAGCGAGTGGCCCGAGGAGGCGGGCTATTGGTCCGTCACCAAGGCCGACGACGTCCACACGGTCTCCAAGGATTGGAAGACTTACTCATCGGAGCGTGGAGGGATCGCGGCGCTCACCCACTCGATCATGCCGCTGGAGATCCAGCAGGGGATGTTCATCGCGATGGACCCGCCGAAGCACGACCGTCTGAAGGCGCTCTTCCAGCGGGGCTTCACCCCCAAGCGCATCGCCGAGCACGAGGACGAGATCCGCGAGATCACTCGCAGGGTGCTCGACCGGCTCGAAGATGGGCAGGAGACGAACCTCGTCGAGTCGGTCGCTCAGCCGGTCGTCTCGCGCGTCATCGGCAGCTTCATGGGAATCAACGAGGAAGACGACAAGGTCTGGGCCCGTCTCATGAACGCGGTCATCGCGGCCGGCGACGAGGAGGTCAATCCGGGTGGCACCGACGCGATCATGGAGAAGGACGTTCCCGAGATCTTCGAGCGGTGCCGGGTCCTGATCGAGGAACGCCGCAAGAACCCCACGGACGACCTGACGAGCGTGCTCGTCCATGCCGAGTACGAGGGCGAGGGCCTCGCTGAGCACGAGATCGTGATGGGCTTCTTTCTCCTCATGGCCGCGGGAAACGACTCGACCAAGGCGACCTACTGCTCGGGTATGCGCGCCCTGCTCGAGAACCCCGACCAGCTCCGCCTGGTCCTCGACGATCCGGGAATGATCCCCAGCCTGGTCGAGGAGTCCCTGCGCATGTTCCCGGCCTTCAACCACTTTCGCCGCACCGCGACCTGCGACACCGAGCTCGCCGGCCAACCGATCCGCGAGGGCGAGAAAGTGGTCATGTGGTACGTGTCATCGAACCGGGACGAGGAGCGCTTCGACGACCCGGACCGCTTCGACATCACCCGCACCACGGAGCACCAGGCCTTCGGTGCGGGCGGGCGCCACTTCTGCCTCGGGACGGCGCTGGCACGGCTCGAGTTGCGGATCCTGTTCGAGGAGACCCTTGCGCGGTGGCCCGAAATGGAGCTGCTCGGCAAGCCGCGCCACGCGGTTTCGCCCTTCTCCAGCCAGCTCACGTCGTTGCCAGTCCGCCTGTTGAGCTGAGCGCTCAGCCCTCTGAGCCCGTCGCGTCGGTGGTAGGCGCGCCGACCGGCTTGGACTCTGGCGAGCCGCGCTGGCGCAGGTAGATCGCGAGAACCGCGAACGAGCCGACCGCGAGGAACTCCGACTGCCAGTTTTGGAGGGTTGCCTCCCAGAAGGTGGACGAGGTGACGAATCCAAGCCATGAGACCTTCGGCTCACCGTGGGCCAATGCCTCGTTGTTGAAGTCGGTCCAACCCGTGACGGACTGGGCGAACCACGACGCGAAGAAGATCGCCGCCATGACGATGATGAGCGAGTTCGAGTAGATCGCGGTGCGAACGCCCCCGGCGGCGGCCCATCGCGGGGAATCCTCGTCGGCGTGGCGGCCGACCTTCTGTTCTGAGTCGGACTCCGTTCCCGCCTTGTTGAGCTCCTTCGACTCAGGCGATCCCTTTTGCAGCAGCCACACGGTCGCGAGCGCGAAGAGCGCGAACTGGAGATACTCCGATTGCCAGTTCTCCATCACGGCGTTTCCGAAAGCGGAGCTGGTGACATACCCCCAGAACGTCACGGCGTGCTCGCCGTGCGTCAACTGCTCCTGGTTGTAGAGGCTGTGGCCGGCGATCGCTTGGCCGACGAGCGCCGCGACGAAGATCGCGAAGAAGAAGAGCGACAGCGAGTTCTCCGAGGCGAAGCGGAGCAGGTTCGACCGCTTTTGGCCGCCGCCGCTCATCAACCGTGAGTGAGGCCGACGACCATAAACAACGAGATGCCGCCGACAATCACGACGGCCCAGATGACGAGCATCGCTCGCACAAGAGTCTGTTCGGCCCCGCCGCGGGTATCCCTTCGAGCCCTCCCGTCAGCCGAAGCGAATTGGGAGCTCTTCGAGCCCATAGACGCCGGCTACGGACTCGAACTCTGGCTCACCTGTGAGCTTCAGGTTCGGCATCCGGGGCGCGAGGAACCAGAGCGCTTCCTGGAGCTCGGCCCGGGCCAGGCTCGCGCCCAGACAGTTGTGGATGCCGGCGCCAAAGGTCATCGGCTTCGCCTTGCCGCGGTCGGGCTCGACATCGAAGTCGAACGGCGCGTCGTAGGTCTCGGCGTCGCGGTTGGCGGCGAAGGTCGAGATCATCATCACCATGTTCGCGGGGACGGTGACTCCGCGGTACTCGACCTCCTCGGTCGTCATCCGTGCAGTGAATGGTGTGATCGGCTCGTACCGGAGGAGCTCCTCGACCGCACGCGGCACGAGGTCGGCGTCGTTGCGCACCAGCTCCCATTGCTCGGGGTAGCGAGCGAAGAGGCGGATGCCGTGGGCGAGCTGAGCCTGCGTCGTGTCGACGCCTCCTGCCAGGACGTTCATGATCAGGTTGAGGCACTCGTCGTCTGAGAGCCGGTCGCCCTCGTGGGTGGCGGTGAGGAGGGTTGAGATCAGGTCGTCGCCCGGGTTGTCTCGGCGCGCCTCGATCAGATCAGTCGCGTATGCGGTGAACTCGACGATCGCCGCTTCGATCTCTTCGCGGCTGGCCATGATCGCCGCGGGGTCGAATTGGCGCTGGAACCACGTCGCCCAGTTGTGGAGGCGCGGCGCGTCCTCGATGGGCGCGCCGACTACGGAAGCGATCAGCTGCGACGGATAGCGCTTGGCCACCGCATCGACGAACTCGAACTCGCCTCCACCCTCGAGCGGCACAAAGATCTCTGCCAGGTGCTCGCGCATGACGGGCCGCCAGCGGTCGGCCGCCCGTGGCGTGAACGAAGGGTTCACCAGGTTGCGGAGGCGCCCGTGGTCGGCGCCCTCGATCGAAATGATGTTCTTACGGATCGCGTCGGCGAGCGGCCCGTCGGTTATCCCGAACGCCGCGGCTACGACCGCCGACGGGAAGACGACCTGCTTCGAGCGCAGGAAGAAGTTCGCCGCCTCACGGTCGAGGACGAAGGTCCACCCTGGCTCCGATCCCGCCAGCCAGTGTTCTGCCGCAAGCGCTTCCATCCGGCGATGGAACTCGTCGCCGCGAAGTTCCTCATCGGTCCAGTCGAGGAATGGCAGGTCGAGCTCGGCGAGCGCTGGCATACCCGCAGCGTAATTGTTAAGGGCCTGTCCCCCTCGCGGCTAGCCCGGCTCGTAGTGGCATGGCTCTTCGCTCGACTCCCCGGGTGGGCAGATGACGTCCAAGATCGCGCGCTCCGCCTGCGCCTGGCCGGAGAGCGGCTCGATCTGGATCAGGTCGACCGATTGGAGGGATGAGTCGAGATCAGAAAAATGGAGCTCGCCGAGGCCCGCCGACTCCTGGCCCACCCGGAACGGCCCGCCCGCTCCCAGCGTCCCCGCGTTCACCACATTGATCAGGTCTCCGGCGTAGCGATCGATCGCCTGGAAGTGGTTGTGCCCGGTGACGATGGTGAGTGGCTGCGAGTAGGCGTCCGCGATGGTCGCCGCCAGATGCTGAGCCAGTGAGTTCTGGTGGACGAGGACGATGTCGGGAGGCTCCGGGAGCGCTTCAAACCATGCAACTACGTCCTCCTTTGCCTGCGCGAGCTGCTCCTCCCCGTCGTCGTACTCGGGGAAGGAGAAGATCCGCTCAGACGTGGCCGGGTCAGGTCCTTCCCACTCGAGCGGGTCGGAGAAACCGGTAACGGTCAAGCCCTCCACTTCGACGTATTCGTCCTCCTGCCAGACACCGTCGGAATCGAGCACTCCGTCGGTGCCGACGACGTTCACGCCGTCCTCGGCCAGCTGATCCATGAGGATCGACGAGTCGTGGTTGCCCGAGACGGCGATGACATTGTCGGTCAGCGCGGCGATGCGAGGGCTGGTCGTGGCGGCCTCCTCCTCGCTGCCGGAGACGCCGAAGTCGCCGGCCAGGATGAGGGGCTCGCCGCCAACGAAGTCCCCGAGCGACGAGATGATCGGCAGGTTCGAATGGAGGTCCGAGCCGAAGACGATCGCGCGATCGGCACCCTCCCCCACCCGCGGAGCGTCGGCCAGATAGGCGCTGAAGTTGGTCAGCGCGTTGTCGAACGTCGCCGTGTAACGGTCGTTGTCCTGCTGGCGCTCGAAGAACGCGAGGAGCTGCGCCAGCTCCGGGCCCCGGCCGTAGTAGGACGGCGAGGTGAACGCGTTTGCGTCGAAGGTGACAACGGCCAGCAGAAGCGAGCCGAAGGTGGCCACGATGCCCACTCCGGCGACCCAGATGGCGGCGAGTCCAAGACGGCGCCACCGCGAGCGCAATAGCCAGAGGACGAGCGCCACCAGAAGCACCGCTGCCAGCGCGAATGCGAAGCCACGAATCACGGCGTTCCTGGCAGCGCTCTCCAGGTCCGAGCGGGTGTCGTTCACAGCCGTCCGCTCGCCGCCCGCGGCCTCCAAGGCGCCCTTGCGGTCGAGCGAGCGGATTTCGAGCTCGAGCTCGAACGGCGCGTCGAAGGCGTTCGCGCGGATCCCCCAGTCGGCGATCGGCACGTAGGCGTCGACCTCGCCGAACTTGTCGCCCGAGACCTCGAACGCCACGCGGCCGAGCTCTGTGTCGGACTCGGTCGGCCCGGCGACCCGCCAGCCGGCGACCATCGCCGCCAGGGCGAGCGCAGTCGCGGCCAGAATCCCAACCGCCCAGGCGGCTATGCGGAGTGCCATTCGACAAGTCTGACGGCGTCAGCCGGCAGCCAACTGGCGCGCACGCTCGATCGGGAACGCGTCCTGCATGGTCCCGTCGAGGCGTTCCGCGGGCCTCGCCGCGACCAGGCAGTTCATGACGGCCTCGTGAGCCGACTCGTAGGCGGCCGCGAAGATCGGGTTGAGCTGGTCGTTGTCCAGGTCGCCGCCAGTCACCGTCGAGAACGCCATGCCGATCTCTCCGGAACCTTCGGAGCCGTACGAGCCCGTCCGGACGAGGCCAAGGAGCGGGCGCAGCGCCAGGCGCTTCAGCTGTTGCGCCGATAGCGGCGCGTCGGTGGCGCAGATGGCGATGCATGAGCCGTCGCTGGCGGCGGGCCGAACCGACGGGCCCAGGCTCGTCCCAAGTAGGTCGAGGTACTCGCGGTCGCCGAAGTTGCACTGAAGAAGGACGCCGACGTGCCAGTCGCCCACCCGGCGCGATGCGGTGCCGATACCACCTGCGAAGTCGTAGAGCTGCATGCCTGTACCTCCGCCGACGGTTCCCTCGGCAACCTCCTTGCCAAGGGATTCGTGCGCCGCCTGAACGTCCTCGGCGACCACGGTGCGCGAATCGGCCAGGTCCCCGTCGTCGGTCTCCCCCACCACCGGGATGACAACGTCCTGAGGGCCGTGGCCCGAGGCCATGATCGCCGCCTGATAGACGGTGCCTAGCGCGTGCGTCCCGCACAGATATATCGGCGTCCGGATCCAGCCGGTCTCGTCGATCTCGAGCTTTGAGGTCAGCTCGCCCGTGCCGTTCACGACGGCCGTGCCCGCCCTCGCGGGCAGGTCGGGCGGCTCAACTACCGTCACGCCGGTGCGCTGGCCACTTTGGGCCTGCGAGTGACCGACCCGCACGCCCAGCACGTCGGTGATCGCGTTCCGCTCTCCGGGCGGCAGGTGGCCGACGGGGCCTGCGATGTCACGCCAGCGTTCAGGCACTTCTGGTCGCGGCTCCGGCATGCGCCGGATCATGAAGGAGACACGCCGCCAGCTGCCCCTTGGCTCCCGCCGGAAGCAGCCCGGGGTCGACCGAGTCGCATGGACCGAACCGCTTCGGGCACCGCGGATGGAAGCGGCAGCCCTGCGGCACGTTGGTCGGATCTGGCAGCTCGCCCTTGAGCAGCTCTCGCTCGCCGCCGCCACCCGGAACCGGGACGGGGATCGCGTCGACCAGCGCCTGCGTGTAGGGATGTTGCGGGCGCTCGATCACGTCGGTCGCCAGGCCCTGCTCGACCACGCGCCCCAGGTACATCACAGCCAGCCGGTCGCAAAGCGACCACGCGAGGCTCAGGTCGTGGGTGATGAACATGAGGCCGAGGTCGCGGCTCTCGCGAAGCCCGCAAAGGACGTCCAGGATCTGCGCGCGGACTGACGTGTCCAGCATCGAGACCGGCTCGTCGCAGATCAGCCCGTCCGGCTCCAAGACGAGCGACGCGGCAATCGCGACGCGCTGGCGCTGCCCGCCCGAAAGCTGATGCGGATACCGGTCCTTGAAGCGCTCGGGCTCAAGGCCGACGTCGTTGAGCGACTTCGCGACCCGCGCCTCGTGCTCGGAGCGGTCGATCCCCATGACCACCAGCGGCTCCGCGACCAGGGTGCGTACGCGATGTCGCGGATTCAGCGTCTGGTACGGGTCCTGGAAGATCATCTGGATGCGCTTACGAAGGTCTCGCATCTCGCCGCGGCCCTCGGCGGCCTTGCCATCGAGGAGTACCTCGCCCTCCTGCGGCTCGACCAGGCCCAGGATGGCGCGCGCCGTCGTCGATTTTCCGCAGCCCGACTCCCCAACCACGCCCAGGATCTCGCCCCGCTTCCAGTCGAGCGAAACGCCATCGACCGCGCGTGCCTCCCCTGCCTGCGTCGGGAATCGCACGGAGAGGTCGCGGACCTCGATCAGCGGCGACTCTCCCCCGTTGCTTGAAGCCGGCGCCACCCGGCGCTCGCCGCCGATCACGGGCAGGATCGAGAGGAGCTTCTTCGTGTATTCGTGCTCAGGCGCGCCGAAGATCTGACCCGCGTCGCCGATCTCGACGATCTTGCCCTCGTACATGATCGCGACGCGGTCGCAGGTTTCGGCGAGCACCCCCAGGTCGTGCGAGATCAGGATCAGCGCCAGGCCGAGGCGCTCACGCAGGCGCTCGAGGAGCTGGAGGACCTGCGCCTGCATCACCACGTCGAGCGCCGTCGTCGGCTCATCGGCGATCACGAGCGGCGGATTGCAGGCAAGGGCAAGCGCCGTCATCGCCCGCTGGCGCTGACCGCCGGAGAGCTGATGCGGATAGCGCCTCGCCGTTACTGCCGTCAGGCCGACCGTCGACATGAGCTCTGAGATCCGCTCGGCGACCTCGCCCTTGCCCACGTCACGATCGTGAAGTTTGATCGCCTCGGCAATCTGGTCGTCGACGCGCTGGACCGGGTCGAGGGAGTTCATCGCCCCTTGGAAGACCAGCGAGACGTGACGCCAGCGCACCACCTGCATGCCCCGCTCAGTCCGCCGCCCCACGTTGATCTGCTTCGCCACGTTCTCAGGGCGCAGGGTGATCGTCCCGGTCTGCGTAAGGGACGCCGGCAGGAGCCTCATCACCGCGAGCGCCGTGGTCGTCTTGCCGCAGCCCGATTCGCCGGCAATCCCAAGCGCCTCTCCCGCTCGCACCTCGAAGCCGACCCCGTCGACGATGGGCGAGCCGTCGCGGGTAGTGACCCGAAGGTCCGAGACGTCTAAAAGAGGCGCGCTCATGCTTCGTGCTGCTCCAGGAGACGCGGGTTGACGTATTCCTCGAATTGGTAACCGATCATCGCGACCGAGAGGACCAGCAGCGTTATGCACAGCCCGGGTGGAATCACGTACCACCAGGCCTCGGCGCTTGGCGCGCCCGAGGAGAAGGCGTTCTGCAGCATCGTCCCCCACGAGATGTTCGTCGGGTCGCCCAGGCCGAGGAAGGCCAGGGCGGACTCCGACAGGATCGCTATGGCGATGATCAGGACGGTGTTGGCGAAGATCAGCGGCAGCGCGTTGGGGAAGATGTGGGTCTTGAGGATGTGCCAGTGACTGGCGCCCAGCGCTTGCGCGCGCTCGACAAAGGGCCGTTCGCGCAGGGTCAGCACATGGGAGCGAACGATGCGTCCGGTCCCCGCCCACGACGTAATCCCGATGACCAGAATCAGCACCCCAAGCGATGGGGAGAGCAGGGCCGAGAGCACGATCATCAGCGGCAGCGTCGGGATCACCAGGAACCAGTTGTCGATCCCGTCCAGGATGCGATCGGTCCAGCCTCCGAAATAGCCGCTCGCAAGGCCGACGGCGGCCCCGATCACCGCCGAGATGATGGCCGCGGCGAAACCGACCACGATCGACACGCGAGCCCCGACCAGGAGTTGCGAGAGAACGTCAGAGCCCTGCTCCGTGGTGCCCAGCCAATGCTCTGAGCTCGGTGGCTCCAACGTTTCCAGGCTCGAGGCGTAGGGATCGTCGGGCGCGAGCGCACCGCCGAAGATCGCGATGAATATGAACAGGCCCAGTACCGAAAGGCTGATCCGCCCGCGCCAGCTGCCGAAGAGAAGCTCTCTTGCCCTCGCGCCGGTCACTTTGCCTGCACCCTGGGGTCGAGGGCGAAGTACAGGCAGTCGGCAATCAGGTTGGCGAAGATCACCGCGAACGAGAAGACCAGGAACGTTCCCTGCAGGATCGGGAAGTCCTTGTCGCCGATCGCGTCGTAGGAGAGCTCGCCCAGTCCGGGCCACGAGAACAGGGCCTCGATGGTCACCGCGCCGCCGGCGACCGCGCCGAACTGGATCGCCGCGATCGTCACCAGCGGCAGGAGCGCGTTCGGGACGGCGTGCTTTGAGACCACGCGGTTCCACGGCAGCCCCGTCGCACGCTTGACTGTGACGAAGTCCTCCGTGAGGACCTCCACCATCGACGAGCGCATGATCAGGAAGTACTGGCCCAAGAGCAAGAAGGTCATCGCCGTCACCGGCAGCACGAGGTGATCGAGCACGTCCGCCGCCTCGGCGAACCAGCTCGAGAACTCGACCCCCGGGGTGACCTGCTGACCCGCCGGGAATATCGGGATCGCCACCGCGAAGACGAGGATGAGGATGATCCCGATCCAATACTCGGGCGCGGCGTAGGTGAACAGGTTGAAGCTGAGCAGGCCGTCGTCGGTTCGGGTCCCGCGTTTCGTCGCGGCCTTTACCCCCATCCATGCCCCCAAGATCGTTGCGATCAGGGTCCCGACGCCGACGAGGAGGAGCGTCCACGGAATCGCCCTCTTGATCTCGTCCCAGACCGGCTCGCGCGTGCGCTGGCTGATCCCGAGCTCGCCCGTGAATGTGTCGCCGACGTAATCGGCGAACTGACTGAGAAGCGGCTTGTCGAGCCCGTACTCAGCGCGAAGCTCCGCGATCTCCTCGGGGGTCGACTGTGGCAGTCGCACGAGCTGCTCGGTCGGATCGCCGATGGCCCTGAAGAGGAAGAAGTTGAAGATGAGCACGAAGACGAGCGTCAGCGCCGCGGCGCCGACCTTGCCGATGAGCCAGCGAGTGTTCATCCGCGCCCTCTCACGTCGGCAACTCCATTGGCTCGGTCTCGCGCCGGCCCCGGGCCCGCCCGACGAGGAAGGCAACGATGGCAATGATTAACGCGCCGATGGCCACTACGCCGCCCGGAACGCCGGAAACGGTCTCCGCCCCCGACGAGCCCTCTCCGGGCGTCAGGGTCAGCAGCGGCTCATAAGAGACCTGCTGGCAGAGGATCTCGCCGGTCTCGGCCGGGCACAGGCGCTCGACGTTGCCGAGCGCGTCCTCGTTGTAGGCCTCGAGGTAGGGGTCGTAGCTGAGCACGAGATAGGGAAGGTCCTCCTGGACCATGGCGACCATCTCCTTGATCAGCTCCTTGCGCTCCTCCAGTTTCTCCTCCCCGACGAGGGTGACCTGCTCCTCCATCAACTGGTCGTACTCAGGGTTCGAGTAGAAGGAGTCGGAGGAGGCTCCGATCTGGCTCGTGGTCACGAGGTCGAGCAGCGCGCTCGGGTCGTACGGGTCCCCTCCCCAGCCCCAGATGAAGGTATCGAACTCGGGCGCCGGCAAGCCGTCCTCCTTGCGGACGGTGAGCTCCGTGAGCTTGTCCGTGCTCACCACCTGGAGGTTGAACTCGACGCCGATCTCCTCGGTCTGCTCGGCGATCAGCTTCGCGTACTGGATCTCTGCGGGGGCCTCCGAGCGCACGAAGAGATCGAACGACGCGACGACCCCGTCCTTCTCACGAATCCCGTCCGCGTTCAGCTCCCAGCCGGCGTCGTCGAGCATCTGGTTCGCCAGCTCGGGGTCGTACGGGTAGTCCAGCTCCGGGACTTCGTAGAAATCCTTGTAGAACGACGGCAGGATGCCGTGGGCGACGAACGAGGTCCCGAGGTTGGCTATCTCGTTGTTTCGCTCGCGGTCGATCGAATAGGCGATCGCCTGCCGCATCGTCTGGTCCTGAATTGCAGGGTTGAACTGCGCGTCCGGGCAGTTCTCCTCCGAGCAGAGGTTGAAGGCGAGCTCGGTGAACGAGTAGGTGGGCGCGTTCACGACCTCGATCCCCTCCTGCTCGCCGAGGCGGTCGAAGGTGGCCGGCTGCACCTCGGGAATGAAATCGACCTCGCCGAGGGTGAGGGCGCGCTCGACGGCGTCGGCGCTGCCGTAGCGGATGAACTGGAGCTCGTCGAAGGCGGGCTGCTCGCCGCGCCACTCCGGGTTCGGCGTCATCTTCAGAATCCGGCTCCGCTCGAACTCGGTGACGATGTACGGGCCACTGCCGACCAGCGGCACCTCCGGCTGGTAGCCACCGGTGAGCTCGTCCACCGGCACCTTGCCCCAGATGTGCTCGGGCAGGACGTAAACGAAGAGGTCGCCGATCAGGCGGGCGTTGGGCTCCTCGCTGGTGAGGATGACCGTGTGATCGTCGGGCGTCTTGATCGACTCGACGCCGGCGGTGTAACCGGCGAAGAGCAGGCCCTCCTCGCCGAGCGTCTCGAGCGACCACTTGACGTCCTCGGACGTGATCGGCTCGCCGTCGGACCACTTCGCGTCCTCGATCAGGTGGAAGGTAACCGTCTTGCCGTCCTCGGAGACGTCCCACGATTCCGCGATCGCCGGAGCCGGAGTGAGGTCCTCGGGATCGAAGCCCACGAGCAGCTCCCAGTTGATCGCCCAGATCGTGAACTCCTCCTCGTTGACGCCGACGAAGGGGTTGAGCGTCTTGGGATCCTGGGACCAGCCGACCCTGAAGACGTCTTGGGATCCGCTCTCCGAGCCCGAGTCCTCCTGTGCCTGCCCAGGCACGGCGATGATTGCCAAGGCCGCCGTCGCGAACAGGACCGCCAGTGCCACCGGGAGCCTCGCGTACCTCGTCATCGTGCCTCCATTTGTGAGCGTTGTATTAGGTACCTGGTACCGGGCATCAGGCCACCCCTGCCTCTAGGACCTCGAGGGTCTTCGCGTCGCCGTCGACCCGCGCCATGGCGCCAAGCGGGATCGCCGCCATGTGCTTGCCGTGTCCGACCGGGACGTTCGCGATCGCCGGGATCCCAAGCGGCGCGATCAGCTCGTCCAGGATCTCCTCCACCGAGAGCATCGACTCCGGCTCCTCGGGGACCGTGAGCGGCTTGAGGTCGACGTTCGTCCCGAAGACGAAGCCCTTCGCGTTGTCGAGCTTCCCCGCGCGGATCAGGTGGTTGAGCGCCGTGTCCACCAGGTAGGTCTCCGAGAACAGGTCCTCGACCATCACGATGCAGCCGTCCGTGTCGACCTCATACGGGGTGCCGATGCTCGAGCACAGGAGGGTGAGGCACCCACCCACGATCGGCGCCTCGGCCTTGCCTGCGCCGACGGTGAGCACATACGGGTTCTCGGGGTCTGAGAACACACGGCCCAGCGGCTCCGGCTGAAAAGCGCGATGGAACCACTCCTCGGTCTCCTTCGTGAGCTCATCCTTCCTACGCGTGAACCGCATGAAGTTCGGCCCGTAGAAGGAAACCCAGCCCTTGTACTTCGCGAGCGCGAGGTGCAGGGCTGTGATGTCTGAGAAGCCGCAGACGATGCGCGGGTCGCCCACCGTGTCCCAATCGACGAGGTGGAGCATCCGGGCGACGCCGTAGCCGCCCGCCATCGTGTGGACCATGTCAATGCCGGGCTCGGATAGGGCCCACTGCAGGTCCTCGGCTCTCTCTGAGTCGGTCCCCGCCAGGTAGCCGTGGACGTTGCGGTGGTTCGGCCCGAAGACGACCTCGTGGCCCCGCCTTGCGAAGTAGGCGGTGGCCTGCTCCAGCTCGGAGCGGGTCTGGGCCGGGCCCGACGGTGCGACCACGGCGATCGTCGCCTTCTCCGGCAGGGCTGGTGGCTTGATCCTCGTCATTGCATTGCCTCGGCGATCAGCGCGGGCTCCGCGCCAAGAGATGAGAGGACGAGCTCGACCTGGAGGTCGGCCACCTCAACCAGCGTGAGGGGCCCGTTCGGGTCGAACCAAAGCGCAACCCCCGTACACGCCAGGAGCGTCGAGTACATCGCAACCCTCGGGTTCGAGACCCGCAGCGAGCCGTCCTCGACGCCGCCCTCTGTCGCCTCGATGAAGATGTCCTGGTACGCGTCGCGCT
This sequence comes from Solirubrobacterales bacterium, assembly GCA_033856515.1. Lineage (GTDB taxonomy): Bacteria > Actinomycetota > Thermoleophilia > Solirubrobacterales > 70-9 > JALZKA01. The sequence continues at coordinate 103,530 of JAWVEY010000041.1, read as the reverse complement.
GGGCGATCAGGCGCTTCTTCGCCTCCGGTCCGAGCGCACGGATCTCCGAGTCCGTCACGAACGCGGCGCGCGTGTTGAGGCCGTGGAAGACGACATGCTCGCGCACCGCCGCGGCGAGCTTCAGGGCTGGCCGCTTCTGAGCTGCCATCGCGACCTCGAGCTTGACGGTCAACCGATCCATGAAGTCGTCCTGGAGGTAGACCAGAAGCGCCTCCTTCGACGGGTACCAGTGGTAGATCGCCGCAGGCTGGATGCCGGCCGCCGACGCGATCGCGCGCATGGAAGTCGCGTGGTAGCCCAGGCGCGCGAAGAGGTCGAGCGCCACCGCGTGGATGTCCTCACGGGTCGCCGGGCCCCGCTGACGCGAAGAGCGCCGGTCGGTACGCGGAGCAACTGTCGCCGCGTCAGCCAAGCCCCAGGAGCTCCTTCGCCTGGTCCTGGCTCGCCACCTCGCGGCCGAGTGACCGGGTCATGTCGCAGGCCATCTCGACGAGGGCCGCGTTCGACGGCGCGTGAACGCCCTTCTCGATGTAGGCGACGTCCTCGAGCCCGGTCCGGATGCCCGGCGCCCCCTTGAGGAGGGCCAGGCCGAGCATGCGGCGGTGGTGGCGGCCGATGCAGGTGACGGTCCAGAACGCCTCCGGCGGGAGCGGGCGGAGCATCGCGTCGAGGGCCTCGGGCGAGGCGTCAATCCCTCCGGGAACTCCGAAGACGAGATTGATCCGCATCGGCGCCGGGATCACTCCATCCTCGAGCCACTTCACGGCGCTCACCACGTGCCCGACGTCGAAGACCTCGACCTCAAGAGCGATGCCCTCGGCCTGGGCCCGCTTGGCGATGCCGCGGCCCGCCGGCGGCGGCGTGATGAAGGTCTCGTCGCCAAAGTTCATCGACCCCGACTCGACGCCCGAGATGTCTGGCTTTGCCTCCAGGCCCGTCGTGCGCTCCTCGATCGTCATGTCGTTCGAGCCGCCAGTCGAGACCATGGTCAAGACCGGGCTCTTGGCGCGGATGCGGTCGATCACGTCGACGAACAGCTCTGGGCGCCCGCTCGGCGTGCCGTCGTCCTCGCGGACGTGGAGGTGAACGATGGTCGCGCCGGCCTCCGCCGCCTCGATTGCCGAATCCGCGATCTCCTCGGTCGTGTAGGGGATGTTCGGGTTGTTCTCCCTGAACACGTCGGCGCCGGTGATGGCGCAGGTGACGACCACGGGGTCTGAGTTCCAGCTCATTCGTCTCCCTTCGCGAGAGCGGCGCGCTCCTCATCGGTGATCGGTCGGGACGTGCGGCGCTCCGGGTCCCACAGGACGATCCCGAACTCCGCCTCGACCAGCGGTTCCCCGGCCGAGTCGATGATGCGCTCGCGCGTCTTTACGCTGGACGTACCGAGCTCAGTGACCTCACACTCGACTATGACCGAGCCCATCGCGGGATCGATCTCGCCCTGATACGAAACCGTGCATCGCCCGACCACGTACTCGTCGCGCCCGATGCCGCGCCGGGCGAGGAAAGCGTCCCTTCCCTCCTCCAGGTACGTCAGGACGACGGGGTGGTTCACGTGCCCCAGTGCATCCAGGTCGCGCCATCGCATCTGCACCTCGTGGCCGCTCATGCCACGGTTCCCATCTCGATGCCCATCGCTTCGCGCAGGCCCCGGTTTCGCCGGACAAGGTCGAGCGCGTACGAGCCGTGATCGGGCGAGAAGCCGCTTCCGATCACCATCCGCGCATTGGACGAGAGCCCGTCGGAGGTGAGCGCGGCGGTCCCGAAGTTCGTCGCCATCGAGAAGAACAGGATCCGCCCATTCGGCGCCGTGGCGAGGATCGCGGCGGGCTCGCATCCGGTCGCGTTCACAACGACGACGGTGAGGTCCGCCGGCGGGGCCCCGGCTTCCCGGATCGCCTCGAGAGCCCCGAGCGGGTCGCGCAGGTCTGCGGCGACGCCGATGTCGGCGAGCCCGTGCTCGCAGGTGCGGGTGACAAGGTCGCGGTCGACATCGACGACGGTCAGCGTCGACGCGAGCGAAGCGTCGCGCGCGGCGGCGAGCGCGAGCTTGCCCGCGTGGCCCGCGCCCAGCACGCACACGCTTCCGTCGACCGGCACCAGGTCGCGCGTGTGCGATGCCGCTGCGCAGACATCCAGGACCTCGAGCGCCTTCTCGAGCGTGAGATCGGGTGGGCGCCCGGTCCATGCAGCGCTCGCGCAGACGTACGCGGTGCCGCGCACCCCTGCCTGCGGGGATGCCGGGTCGAGGTCCGTCACCTCGTCAATGCGTAGCGGCGTCAGGGTGAGCGAGGCGAGGGTGACAACCTGCGCGCCGATCTCGGGTGGGTCGGGGAACTCGGCGCCGACGGCGCTCACGGCGCCGGTCAGAATCCCGCCGGAGTCGGTCACGGGGTTGTGCATCTTCCCCCGCCCGGCGACGATCTCCAGGATGCGGGCCGCCATCGCATCGGCGTCATCGTTGGCACCCTCGGCGATCTGGCGATGCGACGTCGAGTCGAGGCAGAGGCGCTCGACAGCGATCTCGAGCTCATGCGGACGGACCGGCCCGGACGGATCGAGTCTCTCAGCGGGCTGTGGAAGGAAGCCGGGCGGAGCAACGACGCGGTCAGCGCCGACCTCGAGTGCGATCTTCTCCGCTCCGTGGGTCTCGATCTTCATGAACGGTCGTTAGGAAGCTAATCCCGGGCACCCCGTTCCGTCAATGGGCACATTCGGCCGAACTTTGGGCACCCCGTTGGCCACTTCGGTCACGAAGGGGACAGTCCCCATTCGTGGGGACTGTCCCCGTGGGAGAACTGCTATCGATACGCGGATGGGGGTCTCGATGCCCGTTGTCTGGAGCGATAGCCACCGGCTGCACGAGCCGGGCGGCGAGGTCTATGTGGGCGTTCGCACGCCCGGCACCGAACTGCCCGAGCGGGCGGAGCGGATCCGCCGGGAGCTCGAGGCGGCTGGAGCGAGCATCACCCTGCCGGTCGAGCACTCGGATGCCGAAGCGCTCTCGCTGCACGATCCGGCGATGGTCGAGTACCTCCGCACCGCCTGGGAGGCGTGGCAGGCGAGCGGGCTCGCAGAGGACCCCGGCCAGGACCGGGTGGTGCCTTATCTCTTCCCCCACCCTGGCCTCGTCGGCTCGCATCACTTCGAGCCGGCGACGCACATGGCCGCACGCGCGGGGACCTTCTGCTTCGACACGATGACCCTGATCGGTCCCGGGACCTGGAAGGCTGCCAGGGCCGCGGTCGATGTGGCGCTCACGGCCGCCGACCTCGTCGTTGCGGGCGAGCGCGCCGCCTACGCGCTTTGCCGCCCGCCGGGCCATCACGTGACGCGCAACGCGTTCGGCGGGTCGTGCTACCTGAACAACGCGGCGGCCGCGGCGGCTCTTCTGCGCAACGCGCTTGGAGGCCCGGTCGCCCTCCTGGACATCGACGCCCACCACGGGAACGGCGCCCAGTCGATCTTCTGGGAGGACGGTTCGGTCCTGACAGGCTCAGTCCACGTCGATCCCGCGGCCGGGTGGTTCCCGCACTTCCTCGGGTTCGTCGGCGAGGCGGGAGCAGGTGACGGCGAGGGCGCGAACATGAATCTAGCCCTTGACCCCGGCGCGAGCGACCACAATTGGGTGGAGGCAATCGAGCGGCTCGTGTCGTGGGCAACCGACGGCCGGTGCCGGGCACTCGTGGTCGCGCTGGGCGTGGACGCCGCCGGCTCAGATCCCGAGGCGCCGTTCGGCGTGACCGCGGGCGGCTTTGCCGCGGCCGGCCGCATGCTGGCGGAGGCCGGCCTCCCGACTGTGTTCATCCAGGAGGGCGGCTACGCGCTGGACCAGATGGGCGCACTGGTCGTGGAGGCGCTAACGGGCTTCGAATCGGCGGTCCGCTGAGCCCTACTGCAGACAGGTAGCGACACTGACGAACGTCTCCTCGAAGCCGGAGCCGTTCGTGGCCAGCCCCTGGCCGAGGTCATCAGGAACTGAATCAGGGTCTGTGTTGAGACCGGTGGTGGCGTCGAGCGGTATAAGCGTCCGGAGGTAGCCCGGCGCGATAATCGGGCCGTGCGCATTCTCGAGCCCAGCGACGGCATCCTCGCCTTCTACGACGGACGTGCCGATGGCGCCACGCTCGACGGCGCAGGCTGGGTCGAGTACGACCTGGTCCTGGGCCTCGCGAGTTACGCCATCGTCGAGGGCGACGCCGCGCTCGTCTACGACACTCACACCTCGCCCGACCGTGGCGAGTTCGTCCGCGCCGAGCTCGAGCGACGGGGCGTCAGCGACATCACGGTCGCGCTGAGCCACTGGCATCTCGACCACATCGCTGGGGCTGGCGCGTTCGACGACTGCGAGGTGATCGCGACCGAGCGGACTGTCGAGCACCTGACGACGAACCGCGCCGCGATCGAGAGCGGCCATCTCAGCGGGCCGCCGCCGATCACCCCGGTCGTGATGCCTACGCGCACCTTCGGCGAGCGGCTCTCGCTCACGATCGGCTCACGCAAGGCCGAGCTCATCCACTTCAACATCCACTCCGACGACGCGGCCGTGCTGTGGCTGCCGAGCGAGCGGATCCTGTTCGCCGGCGACACGCTCGAGGACACTGTCACCTACGTGGACGAACCCGAGTTGTTCGGCACGCATCTCGCCGAGCTCGAACGACTCGCGGCGCTCGGGCCCGAGCAGATCCTGCCCGCACACGGCGATCCGGATGTGATCGAGAACGGGGGTTACGCGCCAGGATTTATCGCGGCGACGCAGGCGTACATCCGCCGGCTCACCGAGAGTCGCGACGACGCAGACCTGCGCAACCTGTCGCTGCTGGAGTTCGTCGCGGAATCCCTTGCCGAAGGGACCCTCGTCTTCCACGAGCCATACGAGACCGTTCACCGCGACAACGTGGCGAAGGTGGCAGCGGCGTGAAACCGGTCCGGATCGGCTGCTCGGGCTGGGTCTACAAGGACTGGCGCGGCTCGTTCTACCCCGAGAAGCTGCCCCAGCGCCTCTGGCTCGAGCACTACTCGTCCATCTACGACACGGTCGAGATCAACAACACCTTCTATCGCCTGCCCACCGAGGCGGCGGTCAAGGGCTGGGCCGAGCAGACGCCGGACGGCTTCGAGTTCGCGGTCAAGGGCGGCCGCTACACGACTCACATCAAGCGCCTCCTCAGCTTCGACAAGTACTCGACGCGGTTCTTTCAGGCGCTGAAGCCGCTGGAGAAGGCGGGGAAGCTCGCGGTCGTCCTCTGGCAGCTGCCGCCGAACTTCCGCCAGGACCTCGAGCGACTCGAGGCCGCCCTCGATGTCTTGGACAACCGGCCTGGACGCCACTGCTTCGAATTTCGCCACGAGACGTGGTTCGCCAAGGACACCTACGAGCTGCTGCGCGCGCATGACGCGGCGCTGGTGACCGGTGACGACCCGCGATTCCCGTTCGTGACGCGCGAGGTCACCGCGTCATGGGCGTACGTGCGCTTCCACCGCGGGGCCCATGGCATCCACGGCGAGTACACGCCCGGCGAGATCGACACCTGGCGCCGGCGCATCGCCGCGTGGCGGCGAAAGACGGATGTCTACGGCTACTTCAACAACGACTTTGAGGGCTTCGCTCCCGAGAACGCGCGGCAGCTTGCCTCGTCGTTCGACCGCTCCGCGGGCTAACGGCGCCCCCCAACGGTCCCCCGCGCTACGGTGGCTCGGTGAACGGCTTTGCCCGCAGTCTTGCTGCGTTTGCAGTCGCCGCGGCGGCCTTTGGCGCCGCCGCGACACACGCTCAAGCTTCGGCGCCAGAAGAGCTCCAAGCAGGCGCCGGACGCGCTGACATCACACCGCCCACGGGCTACTTCCTCATGGGCTGGGTCAGGTCCGACGCCAAGGCCGAGGGCCAGCTCACAAGGCTCTTTGCGCGCTCCATCGTGCTGGAGCGCGGCGACCGCAAGCTTGCGCTCGTTGCCGCGGACCTCGGGTTCGTGCCCGCCGGGCTCGTGGCGGACGTCGTCGATCGCTTGGAGGACCGCGGGTTCGGCGAGGAGAGCGTGATCATCTCCGCTTCCCACACCCATTCGGCGCCAGCCGGATATGCCAACTTTCCGGCCTTCAACACGGTCGCTCCCACGTCCACAACGCCAACGGAGTTCGAGTTGTCGAGCCCCGCCGACCCGGTGCTCTACACGTTCCTGGTCAAGCGGATTGCGACAGCGATCCGAAGAGCCGACTCCGATCGAGCGCCGGCCGTAGCCGGCTGGGGAGAGACCAAGCTCTTCGGCGTCACGCAAAACCGCTCGATTGAGGCGCACCTGGCCATGCATCAGGTGTACGAAGAGTTCGGCCAGGGATCGGTGGAGCAGGACCCTAAAGGCGAGCGGCATACGATCGACCCGCAGGTCCATGTGTTGCGAGTCGACAAGGTTTCTGCCGGCCGGAACATCCCGATTGGCATCTGGTCCACGTTCGCCAATCACGGCACGGTCGTAAAACCCACCTTCGCCTACTACAACGCGGATCACCACGCGGCCGCCGCCCGTCTGGCCGAGGCCGCAATTCGACGCGAAGGACATGTCCCCCGCCGCCAAGAGGTAGTGAACGCGTACGGCAACGCGGACGAGGGCGACATGACCGCCGGCCTCCGCTTCTCCGGCCCGGCCGATGCATACGACGTCGGCAGGAGAGAGGCAAAAGCGTTCGTGTCGGCCTGGAATCGGGCGGGGGGAAACCTCACCGCCACCCCGAAGCTCGATTCTCGCTGGACGATCGAATGTTTCTGTGGCTCCGAGACAGAGGCCGGTCCCGTGGATGATCACGCGGTGGTCGGCATGCCGTTCCTGACCGGTTCCGAGGAGAACCGCGGACCGCTTTTCGACATCACGGGGGTCCCCTTCGAGGGCAACCGCCTGCCGGTCGGTGTGGGCCCGCAGGGAGTGAAGATCCAATCGGTACCCGATACCGGGAGCACCTTCCCAACGGCGGTTCCGCTCACCACTGCTCAGGTCGACGACCGCGCGATCGTGACCATCCCAGGCGAGATGACCTCGGGCATGGGACGCACGCTGCGCGCTCACGCAGAGGATGCGGTCGAGGGTTCGGGGATCGAACGCGTGGTGATCTCGGGCCTTGCCAACGACTTCATCCAGTACTTCACGTCGCCAGAGGAATACGACCGCCAGCATTACGAGGGCGGCTCGACCCTCTTCGGCCGCGCTTCCTCCATCTTCATCGAGGAGCGCCTCATCGCGCTTCTCGAATTGATGATCGATGGGGAGCCGGCGCCTGCTCCCGACGAGGATGAGCGCCGCAACGGGATCGAAGACGACGCTCCGCCGTTCGGCACGGGCGCGACCGCCGTATCGGCAATCCAGCAGCCCTCCTCGACTCGCCGGCTCGACCGCGCCTCGTTTGAGTGGCAGGGCGGGCCTGACGGCACCGACCGCCCTCTGGACCGCGCGTTCGTGATCGTCCAGCGGAGGGCGCGCGGCCACTGGCGCGCCGCCGACTCGGACCTGGGTCTGAACATCCTCTGGACCGTGGACGAGAACGACGCATACGAGGCTTTCTGGGAGGCACCGCGCTCCGCACCGCTGGGGAGATACCGGTTCAAGATCCGCGCTAACGGCTACAAGCTCAAGTCGAAGCGCTTCCGCCTTCGCGCCGCCCGCGATCTCGAGGCAAAGCTGGTCGCCCAAAGCGCCGGGCGCGCAGTGATCGAGCTGCGCTATCCCGAGGCTGTCGAAAACGTAGATCTCACCTGGCGCCCAAAGCGAGCGCGCATCTGGTCCACTCGGCTCAACACCGCGTCGGTGAACTTCCAGGGCCACCGGCTTGTCGTGCAGGGGAAGCCGGGCGAGGAGGTCCGGGTGAGCCGGGGTGCGCTCGGCGACCGAGACGGCAACCGCAACGGCAACGCGCTCACCTTCGAGCTCAGCCGTCAGCCGCCGGACTAGCGCGGCGCCCGACAAGCCCTATTAGACACGCGAGCTCCGACTAGCCAGTGCCTGAAATCGGGTTGTTGAGGTACGGGAATGTCGTGTCGAATGAGGACGGGCTCGCGAAAGCCCCGTCGACGAACGGCAGGCTGCCGGACGGCGCCTGGCCCGCAGGCGCCAGGTAGCCCATCAAGATCCGGAAGACGATGTCGTACGCGTCATCACCGGGCCGGCGGCCGTTGGGGTAGCCGGCCGGATCGCATCCCGGATTCGAGGTGTCGAGCACCCCGCCGGAATCGAAGCAGTTGTACATTCCGAGCGGGTTTTGGCTCGCCGCCGGCGTCGTGGGAAGTGACGTGTTGAGACGGAGCATCTCGGCCGGCTTGGCGCCGGTGTTGTTGACCGACGTGATGCCGGTGAGGAACGCTGACACGAGATCCGTGCGCGGGAAATTGTTCGGCGCCTGAACGCCGGCCCCGCCCAAGAAGATTTCAATTATCTCCGGGAACGTCGGATGCGTGAAGTAGTCCGCCAGCGCTGAGTCGCTCTTTGGAGGCCCTGCGTTGTAGAGCTGTTTGTCTTCAAGCCCGATCATCAGCTCGTTGACAAGCGGATTACCCATGCGCGACACCTGTTGAAGGTCGCCCTTCAGCTTCGACGGGTTCGTAAGCGATGGCTCGGCGCTGAGCGTCCGGCCGGAGGGCAGGCTTGCAGTCGCCCATCCGCCGACGATCGAAGAGCCGCCCGCGCGGGTCAGGCAACCGCTGGCGACCTCGAGCGCAATCGTCTGAACGGTGGCGCCCTGGTGGACGTCCACGCCTTGGTCCTGCGCCCCAAGCGGATTCGGCTGGGGGGTCCCCGCATCCAGGTCGAAGTTGAAGAGATCGAATAGATGCCCGTCGGCGCCGGCGTAGGGATCGTCACGCTGTCCGACGAACACCCTCCCCTCGGTCTCGCACCCGGGGATATCGATGTCGTGGACAGCTGCATCCGCATAGGCGTTGTAGTCGCCGAAGGTCTTGCTGCCGACGTTGTCCAGCGGGATGTCAAAGGTCCCGGACGAGGTCGAGGCATCGACGATCGCGTCGGCCGGCTTCTTGCGGCGATCGCCACGGACGATCTTCAGCGAGTAACTCTCGCGCACGTTTCGCGCCGCCTCGTTTCCAGGCGACAGCGGCCCGATGTTCGCGAACGGGACCGGCATGGTCTTCTGCGACCCGGGAGAGCCGACTTCGATCGTGAGTCCGTCGCCCGAGTTCGCCAATGTCGTCTTGGGGCGGAACTGGAAGGTGACGTCTTCCTTCGCGTTCCCGTTGTTGTCGATGGAGATCTCATAGACGCCGCCGCGCTCGAACTGGTGAAAGAGCGGCCCGCCGAGACGGTTGTTCCCCGGGTAGTAGTTCGCGATCATGGTCGTGAAGCCACTGCGACCAGACTCGTAGCTCTGGAACATGTAGAAGTCGGTCCCGTCGATCGCGGGGTTCGAAGCCGTGGTAATTGAATCCCGCTGGCCGGCGTCCGCCGGGGCGGCCAGCGCCAGGAAAAGCGCCGTTGCAGGGGCAAGCACAAAACGACCCCACCATGTTGCCTTCGGACCCCTCATCTGAACCTCCCCTTCGCCGCCAGTTGGCGGACCCTATCAATGATTTCCGATGCGTTTCAGAACTACCTCGGCGTGGGCTGTGACGGTGCCTCTTCGGGTACATAGAGTGCGAATCTCCTAACCCGACCGGAAGGCCGAGATGAGCAAGCTGATCGTGTCCGAGTTCGTGAGCCTCAACGGCGTCATGGAGGCGCCGGGCGGCGAGCACACCCACCCGCACTCCGGCTGGACGTTCAAGTCCATATACGGAGACGACCACTATGCGTACAAGGGCGCCGAGCTCGACGAGGCCGAATCGCTCCTTCTGGGCAGGAAGACATACGAGGGCTTCGCCGAAGCGTGGCCCAAGCGCGATCGCTCGGACCCCTTCACCGACAAGATCAACTCGATGCCCAAGTTCGTCGTCTCCTCGACCATCACGGATCCGGAGTGGGAGAACTCGACCGTCCTCTCCGGCGACCCGATCGGGTCAGTCACAAAGCTCCGCGACGAGAGCGAAGGGCCAATCCTCATCAACGGCTCGGCACAGCTGGTCCACGCCCTGGGGGTGGCGGGCCTGGTCGACGAATGGAGGGCGATGGTCCACCCCGTGCTCGTCGCGGACGGGCTGCGGATGTTCCCCGACCCCGGTGACATGCAGAAGCTCAAGCTGAGCGAGTCGATTACCTACGACTCCGGCGTCGCGCTCCTGATCTATACGAACGCCGAAGACTGAGTCGCCTCAGCGAGGGCGCGCCTCGTACAGCGTGCGAGAGGCCAATACTTCGCGACGCTCGATCTCGAAGCTCTCGCCCAGAAGCCGTTCGAAGCTCTCCACGGTGTAGTCGGGGTGGGCGTCGTCTTGCTTGCGCGCCAGGAGCCGCTGGACCATCGGGTCGTCGCGGTGCGCGAACTCGACGACGACCACTGCGCCGAGGCTTGCCAGCCAAGCGATGACCTCGGCGACTGGAACGTTGGCGGCGATGGACAGGTGGTGAACCAGCGCCAGGCACAAGACCAGCTCCGGCTGGCCGCGGTCCTCCAGGCGGGTGCGCTCGAGCCCGCGCCAGCCGCGAGCGGGCGAAGGGTCGGCGAGGTCCATGACGAGGGGCAGGATGCGGCGCTCGTCTTCGTCTCGCAGGTTCCTATAGAGCGCTTCGACGGTGGCGTGGTCGCCGTCCGCGGCGACCACGTAGCGGGCGTGCTCGGCGGCGATCCGCGAGTAGCGGCCGTCGTTGCAGCCTAGGTCCCAGGCGAGCTCCCACTCCCGTTTGGCGCACGCGTCGCGGACGAAGAGATCCTTTTTTAAGAGCTCAGCCGGTTCGTAATGGGAGCGCTCTCCATAGTCGGACCATGCCGTGTCCGGGGCGCCCCAGTCGAGCTTTCCGACCAGCCGCTCCAGCCTGGCGGCGTTCGCATCGATCAGCTCCTTGCGAAAGCCGGCGCGCTTGACCTCGGTCCGGGTATCCCGATCGGACTCACGGCGCTCGAGACGAGCGTGAAGCGCGACGTGGGCGAGGACGCCGCGGCGGAAGGTGCGCCGCCCGCGCAGGATCGCCCGCGCCTCCACAGGCTCGATGCCCTCGAGCGAGCCGCGAAGCCACGGCTGAAAAGGGAGGCCCGCGTAGGCCTGGATCATCAGTGGGTAGAGAAAGAGGCAGCAGAACTGGCGGTAGCCGGCCCACGGCTCACCCTCAGGGAGTTGTTCGAAGGAGCCGACGTCGATGAAGACCGGTCGGGCGCCATGCCACTGGACGTTGTACGGAGAAGCGTCCTTCGGGATCATGTCCTCGGAGAGCGCCGCGCGCAGAAGCTCGAGCTGGAGCAGGGCCGCGTCGCGAAGCATCGAGAAGGGCCACTCGTACGGATAGGAGACGAAGGGCAAGCGCTCATGCCGAAGCGTGGCGACGGCGGCGGGAAACTCAGGCGGGGCTGGAGCGTCCTCCAGCCGCTCAGTGCTGACGATCCTGCCCTCCTCCTGCGCGTCGGAGAAGAACCGGGTCACCGCCAGGCGCTCCCAGTCTTCCAACCCTCGCGCGGAAAGCGCGCGAAGGATCTCGTCGCCGTCGCGGAAGACGCGGCTGTCGGGGTCCCTGAAGGAGCCGGGCTCGGCTGCAGCCTGCGGCGCCAAGCTCGGAGGGGGCTAAGAGGCTCGGCTCTGGCCGGGCTCGTCGGGCGCTGCCGGAGGCGTTGCCGGAGGCGCCATTTCGGTTTCGGGCTCCGGCTTGCGAATGTGCAGGATCGTCAGCAGGCGGTTCCACCAGAGCTTTCCGGTGATCGCGACTGCGGCCACGCCGCCGAGGAGAGCCTGGATGAGGACGCTACCGCTCCCGGGGTCGAGATATGCGAGCAGGCTCATGTGGGGTTCCCTTTCACGCGATCTTCACAATAGCGAGGAGTGTCACCGGCGGAAACACTCAAGAGGCGCGCGCTCCACGTCTTCGTCCTCGCCTCTCTGGTCGCCGCACCCATCCTGCTAGTCACGGATGCGCAGTTCTTCATCGGACGCGGCGCAAGCAGCGGCGAGGTGGTGGCGGTCGCGCTGATCCTGATCGTGGGCGCTCCCGCTGTGCTTGCTCTTCTGGGTTTCGCCGTCTCGGCGCTCAGCAACAGGCTCGGGTGGGCGCTCCATTTGGCGCTGATCGGCGCGCTCAGCGCGCTCATCCTTTCCGAGGCCCTCTATCCGCTCAGCCTGAGGCTCGAGGTCCAGGCCCCCGTCGTGCTGGCCGGCGGCGTCGCGGCTTCGATTGCCTACGCGCGACTCGAGGGGGCTCGCTCGTTGGTCTCCGCACTCGCGCCGCTACCGGTGGTCATCCTCGCCTTCGTCTTCCTTCTCACCCCCCTCTCCGGGCTCGTCTTTTCGGGTGGGGACGAGGTCGAGGCCGCGCCGCAGGAAGACGCTCGCACGCCGGTGGTGATGGTCGTCTTCGACGAGCTCCCCGGTCACGCGTTGATGAACGGGAAGGAGCGGGTCGACTCAGAACGATTCCCTGCCTTCGCGTCCTTGGCAAGGGACGCCACGTGGTACCGGAACGCGACCACCACGCGCAGCGACACGGAGCTAGCGGTGCCGACGCTCGCCACGGGAATCAACGCGCCGATCGACAGCCTCGCGACGTACGGCGACCACCCGCAATCGCTCTTCACCCTGCTCGGCGGGAGCTACGAGATGCATGTCTCCGAGCCCTGGACCAACCTCTGCCCGGACAGCCTCTGCGAGGGAGGAACCGAAAGCCTCGACGAGGGCGGCCTGGGCTCGATCCTGGCGACGATCCCGTCAATCCTCGGCTACGTCTCGGTGCCCGACGCAAAGCGTCTCGGAATCTCGAGCCCCCGCGAGAGCGGGGCCGTCAGCAGAAGCGGGCAGGTCAGGATCTTCGTCGAGGAGATCGAGCCTGCCGATGGGCCGGTTCTTCACTATCTGCACGTCCTGCTGCCTCACAAATCCTGGCACTACTTGCCCTCGGGCAAGCGCTACTCGGAAACCGTCGGGGCGGACGCGGAGCTCGGGGGACTCGAGGAGTGGAGCGACGACGAGTGGCTGACGCTCCAGCACGAGCAGCGCTTTTTCCTTCAACTCGAGTTCACGGACAGGTTGCTTGGCGAGCTGCTCTCACAGCTTCGCGAAACCGGCCTGTACGACCGATCGCTGATCGTCGTCACCGCAGACCACGGTGTTTCCTTTCGGGCCGGCGATGAGCGGCGAGACGTAACCGAGACCAACGCCGGAGACATCTTCCCGGTCCCGCTTTTCATCAAGGAGCCGGATCAACACGCCGCTGTGATCGACGACGCACCCGCCAAGACGATGGACGTCGTCCCGACGATCGCAGATGCCATCAGCGCCGACATCCCGTGGGACGTGGACGGGGTCTCGCTCCTCGGGAAGGTCCCGGATCGCCCAGCGGACGTCGAGAACCTGCGGGGAGGCGAGGTCGAGATCACCCCGGCCGAGTTCGCCGAGCTCCGCGACGAGGCGCTCGAGCGCCGCATCGGGCTGCTCGGAGAGGGCAAGGACAGCCTGTACGAGATCGGGCCCAACGCAGAGCTCCAGGGGCAACCCGTCGATGCGCACCTCGGCCAGGAAGCCGCAGCCGAGGCCTCCATCGTCGACGGCGTCGCCGTGCGGACCTACGACCCGTCCCTACCGTTCATCCCTGCCCGGATCGCCGGAGACCTGGAGGGCATCGACGCCGGTCAGCCCCTTGCCGTTGCTTTGAACGGCCGCGTGGCAGCCACCACGTACAGCTACGACGGAGACCATGGGGTCGAGTACTCGGCGATGGTGCCACCGAAGCTCATCCAGCCGGGCGATAACGAGGTGGCCGTGCTTGCGATCGAGGGGACCGGGGACGACCTGACGCTACGTCCGCTCCGACTGTCGTTCTGAGCCAGCGTTTCTAGGGAACGTTGACGATCGACTCGCAGCCGCCGTCATCCGAGTCGTTCCCCTGGCCGCCATCACACGAGTCGTCGACCCCGTCGCCGCCTCCAACCGAATCCGCTCCGAGGTCGCCGCTGACGACGTCGCCGTCGCCCGGCCCGCCGTTGACCGAATCCGATTGCGGGAAGCCGGCCTTGTCGGGGCCGCCCGAGACGATGTCCGTCCCCGACCCGCCTTCCACCAGATCGTCGCCCTTGCCGCCGGTCAGCTTGTCGTCGCCGAAGTTGCCTTCGACGCGGTCGGTGCTGTCCGAGGCTTTGATCACATCCTCGCCGTCGCATCCGCGGATCCCGTCGTGGCCGTCTCCGCCGTTGATCTTGTCGTTCCCGTCGGTCTCCGACTCGCCAAAGCAACCCGGGGTGTCGTTATCGCCGGTGATCCCATCGCTTCCATCGTTGCCGCAGATCAAGTCGTTGCCGCCCTTGCCTTCGATGTCGTCGGATCCACCAAGCCCGACGATGACGTCGTTGCCCGGCGTGCCGTCGATTGCCTTGTCACCGGTGTCGCTCTTCTTGGTCCCGACAATCGTCGCGCTCTTGCCGAAGCACTTGACGGACTGACCGGCCTCCGAGTTGGCCGTACCGCCGAAAATCGCAACGGCGAGCGCACCTAAGGCGATTGCCGCCACCACGCCGCTGACGTACCGAGAACGCAAAGTCATTGGGAATCCTCCCTGTTAGAAACCTGGCCCATCGTCCCACACCTGGCACTCGAACGTCGCCGTGCCCCCTCCCGGCCACGGCTCACCATTGGGGTGCCCGGCAGCGAATCCGGCTACGTGTGGATCAGGGTGCTGCGTTCTCGAACGGCACGTAGTCGCGACACGGCTCACCGCGGAGTCCGGGGCAGGAGGGGAGCTCGGTGGGGATGTCCGCGCCTGGGAGCACCGGCAGGGTCAGCTTCGAGCGCTTCGACTTCCCAAAGGCGATATCGACATCCGGCGTTCCCTTCGGCCGCGCCTTTGCGAACGCCCAGATCGGCTGGTCGCCGCCGATCGCGGAGATCGTGACGCGCATCCGCGAGCCTGCACGGTACGCGTGGCCCTGGTAATAGAGCGGGATCGTGGCCTTGACGAAGTGGTTGTCGGGCAGCGGCTTCATGTCCTTCCGCCGCAGGCTGAGCACGGGCTCGAGCGGCGTCGACTTCTGCTTGTCGAGCTTGCGCATCCTGCCGCGCAGCCAGCCGCCTTGGACGAAGACCTCCTTGTCGTCGGGCCGCACCTCGGAGAGCGTCGCCTGAAGATCGACGCTCCGGGCCTCGGAGCGGACCCAGACGCGCACGTAGCCCTTGCCGAGCACGGTGGTGTCCTCGGCGAGCGGCTCCGAGACGTAGGAGACCGCATGGCCGTCAGCGGGCTGGGACCACTCGTAAGCGGGGGTGTCAGTCCAAAGGCCGTTCGTGCCGCCCCCGGTGTCGCCGGTGAAGTCGGTTGCTGGACGGGCCTCGTCGTCCCAGGTGAAGGTGTCCGCACTCTCAGCCTTTGGAGCCTTGTCAGCCAGCGCCCCGTCCTCGGCGAGATACCACGAGCGGCCTTCGACGCCGGCGGGTGGGAACTCTGTGAAGGACTGCTCGAAGCCGGGGTACGGCTTGCCGGGATCGCCACCCGCGCCGTTGTCGAAGAGAACGCGGACCGGGTCTTGCGCCTCGAAGGCTTCGAGCGCGTCGTCATAGAGCGGAATTTGCTGGATTGGATCAGGCGGCATGGTCACACCGTCGATCCCGAACGCCTCCATGTAGACGACCGGAGCGCCGACCTGGACGACCGGTGACCAGAGCGCCGGCGGCTCCTTGGCCACGTAGAGCTTCAGGAAGTCGAACCACTTATTGAAGGTTTCAGGGGCGAGCGAGTCCACGTGCGTGCCGTTGGTGAAGGTGGTCCATGCTCGGTCGTTGCCCGACAATTCGTCGGCGAGGGTCGGGCAGTGGCCACCGGTCTGCTCGTCCTCGAACTGGCATGCGAGGAACGTCGGCGCCTCGATCTTGTTGGCGAATGTGACGGGCGAGAGGGGGTCCGCAATCCTCGCCCGATAGGTGCGGTTGGCGTGGATCTTCTTGAGCAGGTTGCGCGCCTCGCCGTGCATCGCCTGGTTCTCGGCACAGGTTGTGTCTCCGCCCTGGATCTGTTCATACGCCCAGGGCTGGCCGGCGTCGGGGCCGGAGGGAAGAGCATCGTGGATGCGGTCCTTGGCCCATTCGAGGGCGAAGCCGGTGTTGAGGATGCCGCCGGGATAGAGCGTCGTCTGCACGTTGTCGATGACCGAGATCGGTGTCAGCGCGGCGAGGCTCGGCGGGTTGTACTGGCCGGTGAACAGCTGGCTGATCCCGCCGTAGGAGATTCCCATCATCCCGACCTTGCCGTTGGCGACCCAGGGCTGGCGGGCGATCGTCTCGATCACGTCATAGCCGTCAAGCCCCTGAAGCGGCTCGAAAAAGTCGAATGCCCCGCCCGAACACCCGCTGCCGCGCATGTTCACGTCGACGACGGTGAAGCCCATCATGTTGCCGATGATCGCGATGCCGCTCTCGGGGCCGGCCGGGTCCGCAGTGCCGTAGCCCGAGTACTCGATCAGGGTCGGCGTCGGGGCGTTGTCCGGCACGTCGGGCAACGGCAAGTCAGGAATGACGCTCGTGATGTCCGACGGCGGGTGGACGGCGATCGCGAGCTTCGTCCCGTCGCGCGTCTCGAGGTACTGATAGCCGTCGGGGTTGATCTCCTGGTCGTACACCGACTCATCGGGCGGCGCCGACGCGTCGGTGAGAACCGTGAGCTCATCGGAGGATTCGTCGCCCGCGGGCTTGACCTTGTACCCCGGGCCGGGCTTGACGCGCCGGAACAGCACCCCGCCCTCGGCAGTCGCCTTGTTCGTCTCGATCGTCTCCCCGCTCTTGTCGATGAGGTCGACCATCTGCTCCGGCTCGAGGCCAGTGGCATAGACCTGCTCGACGCTGCCGCGAGCCTCGTAGCCGAGATCAGTGCCGGCGCTGGCCGGCCCGGCGAAGAGCGTGCCCAGGGCAAAGGCCGAAGCAATCGCTCCAAGCGCGACTCGCAGCCGCTGATTAACCCAATCCGGACGCCCCACGCTGAGGTTTGTAACAAGTCGCGGCGGCCCGCGCGCCAGTTCCCCCGCCACTTGTGCGGATCCCTCTCAGGACTTACACTCATCACTGGCATGAATCGTCGGGTGGTCGTCTTGGGGACGGCCTTGATCGCATCGGGGGTAATCGCCTTCATGGCGGCGCCGGTCGCCCATGGCAAGCCGCGTGCCTCGGTGCTGGACGCAGACGTTGTTGAGGGTGGATCAGCGGCTTTCGAGGTGACGCTCTCAAAGAGGGCCAAGCGGTCCGTGAAGCTCGACTATGAGACCGCCCCGGACAGCGCTCTCGGCGACCTCGACTACGCGACTAGCTCCGGAACCCTCAAGATCAAGCGGGGAAAGCGCAAGGGAGCGGTCGCCGTCAGTGCGCTTGAAGACACCCTGGACGAAGACTCCGAGCAGTTCGTCCTCAACCTGGGGAACCCGCGTGGAGCGCGCATCGCAGACGGCTCAGCCATAGCCACGATCTCGGACACAGACGATCCCCCCGTCGTCGACGGCAGCGGGGTGAGCATCCAGGAGGGCAACACCGGCACCGCGACCGGGAACGTTGAGGTCGAGCTCTCCGAGCCGAGCGGCAAGACGGTGTCGGTCGACTACGAAAGCACCGACGGATCTGCCACCTCGGGGGACTATTCTGCGGCCAGCGGCACCGTCTCCTTCATGCCTGGCGACGTCAGCGAGCTTGTGCCGGTATCTGTCACCGGCGACACGACCGATGAGCCCGATGAGTCGTTCACGATCGACCTGAGCAACCCGGTGAACGCGACACTTGGCGCTTCATCTCAGCCGGCCGTGACCATTCTGGACGACGACCCGACTTGCCAGGCCGGCGACCCGTTCACCTCCGCGACGTTCCTCGGCTCCGTGGATGGCGACGGGTCAACGGGCGGTCTTCCTGCGCAGCCGGATCGAAGCCAGCACGACGTCGTCACCACATCTGCCCAGATCACGCCTTGCGGAGACACCGACTGGTTCAGGGTGACGGTCTTCGAGAGCAGCAACGTCGACATGGCGGTGACCGCGAACATCGGGATGAGCTCGACGCCTGACAACTCCGCTCCGAACAACGGCGACCTGGACCTCTGCGTATTCCACGGCCTCCCATCGCTGCAGTCGCCGCGAACTGCCTGCTCGACTGGCGGTCCCGGTGGCACCGAAAACGTGTGCGTCGCGGAGGGGGAATCCTTCGGTTCCGACGACAGCTTCGACGCCTACGTCCAGGTCTACGGCGAAGGCACCGCCGTCAACGCCTCGAACTATCAGGTGACGGTAACCGGGAACATCGATCCCGCCACCATCGGGCGCCCCTGCATCTGAGCTAGGCGGCGTGGGCGCCCCAAGTAAGGCGCCGAATCGAGGGGAACGCGCCGTATGGCCGCGCCTTCACGCGGATTTCCTCGCGGCTGTGGACGATGCGCTGAGCCTCGGGAGAGAGCCTTAACGTGACCTCCGTTACCGCCGGGCCGCCCTGCGACGGTGGCTTCCAGCCGAAGTTGAAGCGCCCGCGGGGTCCGGGCACATTCTGAAGCTGTACGAAACCCGCGCAGCGGCTGTCGAACTCGTCCCCGCGCTCGAGCCTGACGATCGCCTCGTCGCCGTCCACCTCGAGCGCCGTGGGCACGACGTCGCAGGCGATCGAGGCGCGCCGGCTGCAGTGCCTGCCGGGAAAGCTCTTGGGACGCGCTGGCCGCGGAGTGGCCGTGCGACAGAGAACCTTCTCAAGCCGCGCCGGCTCGGCGGACATGATCCCGTCGACGCCCCATCCGAGGAGCTCCTCCATCGTCGGCTCGTCGTTGATCGTCCAGACGTGGATCGCGTAGCCGTCGGAATGGACCTGACCGACGAACGCCTCGTCCGTCACAGGAACCCCGCCGAGGTCCATCGGCACCTGGAACACCTTCGTCCCCTCCGCCGGCGGTACCCCTGCCGCCTTGTAGGCGGCTACAGCCGCAGTTCCCGGTGCAAGGTCGATCTCGGGCGCGAGCTCGTGGAAGCGCACGAGCGCCGCATCGTTGAACGAGGCGACGACGATTCCGTCGGTACGCCCGAGGTCGTTGAGGAACGCGGCGAGGGCTTCCGCGTTTGAGATGAACGACGCGACGTTGGTGTCGGCGGCGCCCTTGATCTCGATGTTGGTCGGCACATCGGGGTAGGCGCGCATGACCTCGCCGAGGGTCGGGATCCGGAAGTCACGCGGGCGGAAGCCAGGCGGTGGTGCCTTCTCGCCGAGCCGTACGCCGCGGAAGGGATAGTCGGCCTCGGGCCTGCCTTCGACGGTGCCCTCGCCCGGGACCAGGTTGTACCCCGCGTCGAGCGCCTGGATCTCGGCTCGGGTCATTTCATAGACGCTGCCCGAGCCGTTGGTGGTGCGATCAACGGTGGCGTCGTGCATCACCATCAGGTGCCCGTCCGAGCTTGTGTGGATGTCGAGCTCGAGCATGTCCGAGCCGAGCCGCATCGCCCGGTCGAGCGCGTACCTCGTGTTGGACGGCGCCTCATCCTCGCCGCCCTGGTGGGCGATATTGAGGGTGCGGAGCGCGGTCCAGTCGGTGTCGGAAGCGACGGCCGGCGCTACCAACCCCGCCCAGGCAAGGCCAATCGCCACGAGGCTCGCAGCACGCCGAGGGCTGCGGCTCTTCCCGTCCCCCGCGTCAGGTCGCATCGAGCGAGTGTAGGCGCGCCAGAGCGCTGGCGCGAAGGTTCCCCGTCGTCTAGGGCGAGGCTTCCAGCGACCGCCGAAACCTGATCTCGATCGGCTCTGCGCCGGCCTCGAAGGTGACGCCGGGGTACTCAGCCGCGCGCTTGCCGCCGTCTCGATGCCACCCGCGGCCTTCGTAGAAAGCCTGAGCGCGGCGGTTCCCTTCAACCATCCAGAGGATCGCCTCTGTGTACCCGTGCTCGCGCATTGCGTCGATCGCCGCGTCCAGAAGGGCGGGGCCCGCTCCCCGGCCGAAGGCGTCGGGGTGCGCATAGATCGCCGGTATTCCGGCGACCGTGTCCGGCTCGTCCTCCTCTCGCGACGGCAGCTCGAGCGTGCAGAACGCCTCGATCTCGCCGTCGCGCTCGGCCGCCAACGTGTTGACGCGCGCGCCGCCTTCGGCCAGCCATCCCTGCCAGTCGCGCTCTCGTCCCTCGATCGTGAGCCCGTCGAGGACCTCGTCCGGCATCAGTCCTCGGTAAGCGGCGTGCCACGAGGCGATATGGACGAACGCGATCGCGCGCGCATCCCCGACGGTCGCCCACCGGATGGCAGGGCCTACGAGCCGGTGCGTTCGCGGTGCGGGCATCCCGCCCAGCAGCATGGCCGGCGCTTTCCTTCCTCCAGCTCCTCATGGGTACGCCGAATGCGGCGTTCTCGGGTCTCCTCCTGCTTGGCGTCTTCGACCCAGCAGATGAACTCGTTGCGCGCCAAAGGCGTGATGTCCTTCCAGAGCTCGAGCGCCGTGGCGTTGGCGACCAGCGCCTTGCGCAGGTCTGGGGGCAGCTTGTGCACTACCCCACCGGGCACTCGCTGACTGGGACTCTTTACACCCACGGAGTGGATGCTAGTTGTATAAGCGACACTCACCTTCCGCCCAGAACTCACGGAGGAGCCAATGACGACAACCGAGTCCCAGCAAGAGTTGACCGTCTCATCGACCGACGAACTTCGTTCGCGGGCCCGCGAGGCTCTTGAGCGCTGCGGTGTCGACCTCTCTTCCTGGACAGGAACGTCTGTGAGCTCGCGTTCGCCGATCACGGGCGAGGAGCTGTTCGACGTACCTGGCGCGGGCAAAGCGGAGGTGGAGGCGGCGATCGCCGAAACGAAGGAGGCCTTTCGCGAGTGGCGTGCCGTGCCGGCACCCGTCCGCGGTGCGTTCGTCAAGCGTCTGGGCGAGCTCTTGGGAGAGCACAAGGCGGACGTCGCCGAGCTGATCACGATCGAGGCGGGGAAGATCCGCTCGGAGTCTCTCGGCGAGGTGCAGGAGGCAATCGACATCTGCGACTTCGCGGTCGGGCTCTCGCGCCAGCTCGACGGGCGCACGATGCCGTCCGAGCGCCCAGGGCACCGGTTGATGGAGACGTGGCACCCGCTGGGCGTGGTGGGCGTCATCACCGCGTTCAACTTCCCTTGCGCAGTGTGGGCCTGGAATGCCGCGGTCGCCTTTGTCTGCGGAGACACCATCGTGTGGAAACCCTCGCCGATGACCTCGCTCACCTCGATTGCCTGCCAAGCCCTGGTGGAACACGCCGCATCAGAGTGCGGTGCGCCGGCCGGGGTGCAGCGACTCGTGATCGCAGACCCCGAGGCGAGCCAGGCGCTGGTTGACAGCCCCGACGTCGCGCTCGTGAGCGCGACCGGATCGGAGCGCATGGGGACGGAGGTCGCGCCCCGCGTGGCGGCCCGCATGGGGCGCGTGTTGCTCGAGCTGGGCGGGAACAACGCCGCGATCGTGGCGCCATCTGCAGACCTGGAGCTCGCCCGACGGGGAATCGTCTTCGCCGCCGCGGGAACCGCCGGCCAGCGTTGCACGACTTTGCGACGGGTGATCGCACACGACAAGGTGTCCGACGAGCTCGTCGATGGGCTGCGCGAAGTGTTTGGGCGCCTGGAGATCGGCGACCCGAGTGCCGACGGGACCCTGGTCGGCCCGCTGATCAACGAGCGCTCGTACCAGGCGATGGTCGTGGCGCTCGAGCAGGCACAGTCCGACGGCGGCGAGCTGATCGTCGGCGGTGGCCGGCGTGAGGCCGCTGGATACCCGGACGCTTACTACGTCGAGCCCGCGATCGTCCGCATGCCCGGGCAGACCGAGCTGGTGCGCCGCGAGACGTTCGCCCCGATCCTCTACGTGATGACCTACGGCGACCTCGATGAGGCAATCGGGATTCACAACGGCGTTCCCCAAGGGCTGTCGTCGAGCATCTTCACCGGCGATCAAAGGGAGGCCGAGTTCTTCCTCTCCTCGGAGGGCTCCGACTGCGGGATCGTCAACGTGAACATCGGCACCTCCGGCGCCGAGATCGGCGGCGCGTTCGGCGGTGAGAAGTCCACCGGAGGAGGCCGCGAGTCCGGCTCGGATGCCTGGCGCGCATACATGCGCCGGGCAACCAACACCGTCAATTACTCGGACGAGCTTCCCCTGGCTCAGGGCGTGGAATTTGGATGAGATCCGTGCCGTCGGGCTGACCCGCGGATAGGGCGAGTTTGGCGGCGACCGAAACACCGGAGCAGGCGCTCGATCATCACTTCCGCGAGCGCGTGGCCGCGCTAGAGGGCAGTGGGGCGGGCGACGTAGAGTTCGACCAGCCGGTCCGCGATGGAACCGGGCTGACCGCACGGATGGCCCTCGAGCTGTTCGACGCGATGGCGGCAAGCCGGAACCTCGACCTGGCCGCGCGGTACCTGCGGAAGGAGGGCCCCGGCGTCTACACGATCGGATCCGCCGGCCACGAGTCGAACGCCGCGGTCGCGGCGGCGCTCAGACCCACCGATCCAGCGCTCCTCCATTACCGATCGGGCGGCTTCTACTGCGCGCGGGCGCAGCAGGTCCCTTGCTCCACCCCGTTGCGGGACATCCTCCTCGGCCTGGTCGCCGCAGCGGATGAGCCGATTTCCGGGGGGCGACACAAGGTCTTCGGCAACCACGCGCTGGCGGTGATCCCCCAGACCTCGACGATCGCGTCTCATCTGCCGCGTGCGATGGGGGTCGGGTTCGCGATCGAGCGCGCGCAGCGGATCAATGTCAGCCCTGCCTGGCCGGCGGACGCTATTGCGATCTGCTCTTTTGGCGATGCCTCGCTCAACCACTCGACTGCCCTGGGAGCGCTGAACGCCGCTGAGTACAACGTGCACCAGGGGCTGCGGATGCCGGTGCTGTTCAGCTGCGAGGACAACGGCTTCGGCATCAGCGTCCGCACGCCTCGCGACTGGGTGAAGGATGCTTGGTCGAACCGGCCACACCTGCGCTATTTCAGCGCCGAGGGCACGGACATCGCGGGTGCCTACGACGCCGCCGTCGCGGCAGCCGAATACGTGCGTAGCTCTCGCCGCCCGGCGTTCCTGCACCTGCGAACCGTTCGCTTCCTCGGGCACGCGGGCTCGGACGCCGAGATCGGCTATCGCAGTCGTGCCGAGATCGGCGAGGACCTGGATCGCGACCCCCTCCTCCATGCAGCGCGCTTGCTCGCTGAGGCCGGCGTCGCCGAGCCCGGTGAGCTGCTCGCGAGATACGACGCGGTCGCGGCCGACGTGCGGCGCTTGGCTGACGAGGCCGCCGGCCAACCGCGGCTGTCGAGTGCGCAAGAGGTGATGGAGCCGATCGCGCCGCGGCGGCCGGAAACGGTCGCCAAGGACGCGAGCCAGGCAGCTACCCAGGACGCGAGGTCGGACGCGTTCGGAGGAAAGCTTCCGGAAGAAGCAGGACCGCTCACCCTGGCCGAGTCGATCAACGCGACGTTGACCGACGGGCTGGCAGCGCGGCCCGAGGCCCTGGTGTTCGGAGAGGACGTGGGCCGGAAGGGAGGCGTCTACGGAGTTACGCGTGGACTGCAGCGCCGCTTCGGCATCACCCGCGTATTCGACACGCTGCTCGACGAGCAGACGATCCTCGGGCTCGCGCTCGGCTGCGGCGTCTCCGGCCTGCTTCCTGTTCCCGAGATCCAGTACCTGGCTTACCTCCACAACGCCGAGGATCAGCTTCGGGGCGAGGCGGCGACCTTGCCGTTCTTTTCGAATGGCCAGTACCACAACCCGATGGTTCTGAGGATCGCCGGATACGGCTATCAGAAGGGATTCGGCGGGCACTTTCACAACGACGACGCCGTGGCGGTCCTCCGGGACATCCCCGGAATAGTCGTGGCATCTCCGGCGCGGCCCGACGACGCGGCGGCCATGCTCCGCGCCTGCCTGGCGGCTGCGTCCACCGACGGGTCGACGTGCGTCTTCCTGGAGCCGATCGCGCTCTACCACACCCGTGACCTGCACGGCCCGGATGACGGCGGCTGGCTCGCGCCATATGCCCCGCCCGGCGAATGGGCGGCCACTCACGCCCCGATCGGCTCGGCGCGAGTGCACGGTGATGGCAGCGACCTGACGATCCTGACGTTCGCCAACGGCACCTACATGTCGCTGCGCGTCGCAAAGCGCCTCGCCGACGATGGGATCAACGCGCGCGTCGTGGACCTGCGCTGGCTCGCCCCGCTACCGGTTGACGACATCCTCCGTGAGGCCGAAGCGACCGGACGCGTGCTGATCGTGGACGAGACGCGCCGAAGCGGCGGTGTCTCAGAGGGCGTCGTGGGCGTACTCGTCGACGGGAACTTCGAGGGGGCGCTGTCGCGGGTGACGAGCCAGGACTCCTTCATTCCACTAGGGGAAGCCGCCGAGCTCGTCCTGCTCCAAGAAGCCGAGATCGATGCGGCCGCGCGTGAGCTCGTAGGTAGTTAGAGCCGAGCGCTAAGAGACCGGCATGAACGGCTCGTCGTCGACCATGTCGACGTGCGGCTCGCGCGCAAGCATCTGGCCAGCCTTGGTGGCGAGGAAGGCGTCGAGCGACACGTCCTCCTGGCAAACGAAGCCCGAGTCCGGCAGCGAGCCTTCGGCGAGCAACTCGATCATCCCAACCGCTCCCGCGGCCGTCGTCCATGCGATGGCTGTCCTGGGGGCGCCGGCAACCATCCGCGGGCGGTAGATGCGGACGAACTCCTCGCGGGCCGAGCGTCCCCCGCTGTGTCCCTCGGCCGCCGCGTAGAGGACCACCAGATCGTCCCGGACGGGCGGGTAGGCATCGGCGAGAAGCCGCACGGCCTCCTCTCGCTGCTGGCTAAGGCCAAGCTCGTGCAGCATGAACCGCATCAGCGCGCGGTGGCCGGGATACCGGATCGTCTTGTAGTCGAGGCTGTCAACACGGCCGGCGAACGTCTCGCACATCGTCCCCAGGCCGCCGGAGGTGGTGAACGCTTCGTAGCGCGCGCCGTCGATCACGATCGTCTCCACGTTCTCGAGCGACGGCACCGTCACGAGCTCACCTCCGCGCAGCTGCTCGCAGTCGTTCAGGTACTCGTTGATGATCCCGTCAGGCGACCAGGTGCACGCATAGCCGAGCGCGTTGTTCGGGCTGCGCGGCAGGGCGCCGACGCGCAGCTCGACCTTCTCGACGGTCTCCAGCCTGCCAAAAAGCGAACCGCCGACAACGCAGATGAACCCTGGAGCGAGGCCGCAGCGCGGCATGAAGATGGCGTTCGAGCTCTTCGCGAGATCCTTGATCGTGCTCGAGGTATCGACGTCCTCCGTCAGGTCCAGGTAGTGCACCCCGGCGGCATGCGCAGCCGTGGCGATTCCGGCGTTCAGGAAGTAGGGCAGGCACGAGATGACCGCGTCGACGTCCGCGAACAGTTCCTCGAGGGCCGCCGGATCACTTACGTCCAGGACGGATGCGTGATCGCCGGCCACCCTGCTCTCGTCGGCGTCGACTTCCCACACCTCGAACCCGCGCTCGACAAGCATGTCCGCGAGTAGCCGACCGACGTTGCCAATGCCGACGACCGCAATCCGATCAACCTGCGAGTTGGGGGCGGGTGGCGACTCCATGCCTCGGTGACTTCTACCAGCCCACGTGCTCGCGCATGCGCTCGACCGCCTCGGTAATGCGCTCATCGGGTGATGCCAGCGAGATCCGGAAGAAGCCCTCGCCCGACGGCCCGTACATCGAGCCCGGCGAGATCACCACGGCCGCTTCTTCCAGGACGAGCTCCGCGAAGGACGTCGAGGTGTGGCCGTCCGGCACTGGAGCCCACACGTAGATCGTGCCCTTGGGTTTCTCCACCTCCACGCCGATCTCGTGCAGGGCGGCGACCACGAGGTCACGGCGCCGCGCATAGATCTCGTTCATCTCGGTGATCCGCTCGCGCGGGCCCTCGAGCGCGGCCGCGCCCGCAAGCTGTACCGCCTCGAACAGGCCCGAATCGATGTTCGTCTTCAGCCGCCAATACGAGGAGACGGCGTCGGCATTGCCGAGGATCGCGGCGCAGCGCCAGCCGGTCATGTTGAAGCCCTTCGAGAGCGAGAAGGTCTCGACCCCCACCTCCTTGGCACCTGGTGTGGCGAGAAAGCTCGGCGCGACGTACCCGTCGTAGGTCGTCTCCGAGTAGGCGTTGTCGTGGACGACGAGGATCTCGTGCTCTCGCGCCTGCTCGACGACCCGCTCGAAGAACCCGTCCGGGACGATCGCGCCCGTCGGGTTGTTCGGGTAGTTGATGAACATCAGGCGCGCCTTGGCGAGGTCGTCCGTCGAGAGCTTTTCGAGGTCCGGAGCAAAGCCGAGTTCCGGCACGAGCGGCAGCAGGACGGTCTCCGCCCCTGCGAGCAGCGGCCCGCCGGTGTACACGGGGTAGCCGGGGTCGGATACGAGAGCGACGTCGCCCGGGTCGAGGAAGGCGAAGCAGAGGTTGTAGATGCACTCCTTGGCGCCGATCGCCGGAATGACCTCAGTCTCTGGGTCGATCGCGACGCCGAACCGCCGGTCGTAGAAGCGAGCCAGGGCCTCCCGGTATTCGACGCGGCCCCGATTGGACGGATACTGGTGAGTACCGGGGTCGGCCACTGCGGCCTGCATCGCCTCGATCACGTAAGGGAAGGTCGGGTGGTCAGGGTCGCCGATTCCGAGGTTGATCACGTCGATGCCGGCCGCGCGCTTCTCCGCAACCCGCGTCTGAAGCTCGGCGAACTTGTACGGCGGGATCGCCCCGAGGCGCTTGGAGGGATCGGTGAGAGCCATCGGGCAGGTCAGGCTATCGACAGCTCGGCAGCGCAACCGCCCGATTTCGGGGCTATGCCAATCGCTGACGCTCTTGTCGCACCAGTTCGGTCTTGCGCCGCGACGGAATCGGCGCACGAACCTCAAGGGCAGGGACCGAGAGGTAATGGTCTGTGCCCTTCCGACTGCACTTGGGGCAGGTCTGAAGGCGCATCGGAAGGGTTGCGAACGACTGGCAGAGCCCGCACTCCGGGCAAACCATGTTCATCGGATTCTTCTCCTGGCTAAAGGATCTCGATGCCTCGGCCCAGCCGGTACCCGACGAGGCTCGACGCTTCGGAGGTTGAAGCACCACCGGGGCTCCTGGCGTCCACGGCAGCTGTAGCGGATGTACCCGCATAGCTCCGATTCAATCGCCAGACCCGGGCAGTTTCCGCCAAGCTCGACCGGGCAAGAGGGTCCGGCGTGGAATCAGGCGATGGCAAGACCTACTCACCGGCAACCCAGATCTCGAAGGGGATGGTCTCGATCTACAAGGACGTGATGGGGAGGGGACCCACAAGAGTCCGTACAACCATCGCCAATGACATGGTCGTCACGGTTCTGGAGGACAGTCTGACGAAGGGCGAGCGATCCCTCGCGGCGCAAGATCAGGCGGACGCAGTGCGAGAGCTTCGTCGAAACGTGCAAAGCGTGATGAGCTCAGAGATAACAAAGCTCGTGGAGGTGACTCTTCATCGCGAAGTCCTTTGTTTTCTGAGCGACCATTCGCCGGATCCCGATTATGCGGTCGAGGTTCTGCTTCTCGCTTCCCCGCTGGGCGGCCAAGCGACGGAAAGCGATGATTCGCGTTCCATTCACGACCCTCTGATCTGAGCTCGGGAACCGATCGCCCGCGCAATCGTCGACCACACCGAACTGGCGCTCGAGGCGCGCCTACTTGACGACCTTGAAGCTGAGGGTGTCGACGTCGCTGACGTTGTCCGAGCTGTCGCGCGCCCGCACGCTGAGCTTATGCTTGCCGAAGGCGAGCTTTTTGGTCGTGTAGGGCGAATCGCACTCCACATATTTCTCCGAGTCCAGCTTGCACTCGAAGTCCGCGTTCTCGTCGTCGGACGAGAAGTAGAACGTGGGCGTCCGGTCCTTGCTCTTTTTGCCCGGCCCGATGTTGATCGTCGCGTCGGGGGCGATCAGGTCGGCGGTCTGCTCGAGCGTGGCGGTGTCCGGCAGCGGGCTCACGCCCCCGTTGTATGTGCCCGTGATGAGGCTGTTCCCCGGCGTATTCGTCGAGGTCAAAGTGGCCTGGTAGTCGCCGTCACCCGCGTCGTTGGTGGAGTCGAAGTCGTGGCCTCCATCGGAAAGAAACGAAACGGTGCCCGTATCCAGGCCCGGCACCCCGTTCCCGAATTCGTCCTCGAGATGGAGCGTTGCCGTCGAAGTCGCGAAACCGTCCGCGGATATCGAGGACGGGTCGAGACCGAGCTCGGCGGTCTCGACATCACCAGGATCGTTGGTGAGGTCGAACGTCGCTGTCGGGTTGCTCCCGCCCGTGACGGATGCTGTCGCGTCCCAGTCGCCGGCGACGGTGTTCGCGGTCAACGTCTGCGAGGTGGCCACCCCGCTCGCGTCAGTCGTCGAGGTGCCGGCGGCGAAGCTTCCGCTCGCGCCGGTCCCGGGACCCGAGAACGCCACGTTCGTGCCCTGGATGTTGTTGCCGCAGCTGTCGGTGACCTTCGCCTGCAACGGCTGAGCGAACGCCGTTCCGACTGTCGCCGACTGGTTGTTCCCGCCGGTAGGGCTCACCTGCGAGGGATCGCCTGCGGTCAGGGTGAAGTTGTTCGTGTTTGCCGCCGAGTCGAGGGAGGTCGAAATCGAGAAGAACTTTCCGCCGCCGGGCGTGCAGCCGTTCTTCGGTGAGTTGTACATGTCCAGCCCCATCGTGGCGCCTGGAGGAACGTTGAGGCTCCCGTTGTACGGGGTTACAACGAGCCTCTCGCCGCCGTTGGTCACCTGGATGGCGTCACTTCGGAACGGGTGGACGCTGTAGCCGCCGGTGAGATATGTGATCTGGTAGTTGCTCGCACCCGAAGCAAAGACGGTCCCGGGTGCCTTTCCGCCGGATCCGTCAATCACGAATGACTGGCTGTTGTCCCCGTTGGGAGGATCACCCCCGTCGAAGCCGCTCGGAACGGTCCACTGGAAGTGGTAGTACACGTTGGCGCCGGCCTTGCCGGTGGTCGTCGTGTTGAGGCAGTTGTCGACGCAGAACCCGAACTGGGCGTTGCTGACGGTCCCCGCGGAGGCGGGGGCCGCCCCGAGTGCAATCAGGCCAATCGCGAGCGGAAGCGCCTTGCGAAGGAGGCTCATCAGTTCGTCACCTTCCAGCTGAAGATGTCCTGGGTGACGTACTCGGCGCCCGTGCCGCCTGTGAAGCCGGCGTGCGCGGTGGAGCTCCCGACCGTCTTGGGGAGGTTGACCTTTGCCGACGTGATGGGGTCGGCGGGCTTCGTCGAGGTGGTTGCCAGGTACACGCTGAGCGCCTTCTTCTTCGATGAATAGTCGATCCACACGTACCGGTCGCCGCCGTAGATGTCCGCGGCGACCGGCGCGAGGTGATCGGTCTCGTCGCCGTCGCGCACGATCGCGACGTGATCCACTCCGAGCGGAGGGGTGCCTGAGTCCTCGTAGAGGTCAAACTCCACCGCGACGCTGTCGGTGATCCCGTCGGGACCGCCGTATCCCATCGAGCCGCCCTCGCTACCCAATGCCTGGGCTCCACGCTCGTCGCTCTGGATCGCGAAGGTGAAGCCATCGCCCGCGTTGCCGGAGCCATCGTGCTGCGAGAAGCGGAAGCTGGTCTTGAGAGAAGCTGCCGTATCGATGGCCTTGGGCTGGGTGAAGACGCTTCCTGCTTGACCAGAGCCGTCAGTGATGCGGAGCGCGCCGGACTCGGTCACGTCTGCAGAGCCGTTCAAGACGAGCCCGCCGGTGCGCTTGAAGTCGGGGTAGTTGACGTAGCCGGCAGAAGAGATCGCCGGGCCGAGGACGAGCGCGAGGAATGCTCCGGCCAGCGCCACGACTCCCGCACGCTCGCGCGCGCTGCGGCCGCTATCCGTGTCTGGTTCCCTCCGAGCCTTTGCTTCCATGCGTTCCCCACCGACTGTCGATTACCGAAGTGCTCGGTGATGGTAAACGAGCCTCGCGGACGTCAATCCGTACTTTCCCGCAACGGCGGGTGGTCTATTCGTCCAGAGCTCCCGGAGGCGAGCAGCACCGCGTTCGCGAGGCTCAGCGGCTTCGAGCCACTACCCGCATCCGCTGCGGCCTGCGTGATCGCGTCCCAGGCCTCTTCCTGGGCATCGCCCGCGTGCTGCTCGATCATCGCCCGGATCGGCGCAGCAATCGCCCTGACGTACGCGGTGAATTGCTCCGCAGACTCGAACTCGTAGATGACCTCGGCCTGCTCGACGACGATGTTCTCGAAGCCACCTCCTTCGAGCAACCCGCCGATGGCAGCGGGGGTAGGCCGGGAGAGGGGGCCAGGCGTTCCGGCCGGCACTGGGGGCAAGTCAAACAGCTCCCTCGTCGTCTTCATCGGAATCGACAGAAAGGGAACCTGATCGGGCTCGCCCCACGAGCTGATCGCCATCCGCCCGCCCGGCTTGAGGAAGCCTCGGATACGCCCCGCCGCGGCCTCAGCGTCGGGCTCGAAGATGATTCCCCACCGGGAGACGGCGGCGTCGAGGCTCGCGTTCGGAAAATCGAGGCTGGAGGCGTCCGATTCCATGAACTCGACGTTGTCCAGGCCGGCCGCCGCCGCGCGTTCACGCCCGAATGCGAGCATTTCCGCGGAGATGTCCGTTGCCACAACGCGGCCCTCCGGGCCGGCCCTGCGCGCGGCGGTTAGCGCCGGCTCGCCACAGCCGGCGCCGACGTCCAGGACGCGGCTTCCCGCCTCAACGCCGGCGAGTTCCACCAGCCGCTCGCTGATGTGTGCGCCTGCGCTGTCAGCGAACTCGCTCCACTCGTTCCACCCCACCGCAGCGGAGTCCCAGTTCTTGTGCTGCGCCTCGCGGAAGTCGACCGGGTTGAGCGGCATTCAGTCGCAACCTTCCCGCAATCGGATCAGTCCTCGAGCCGGGAAACGACCTCGATATCCACGTTCCCCTTTAGCGCTTGGGAGATCGGGCAGTTCACGCCGGCTGCGTCGGCAGCCTGCTGGAACTCCGCCTCGCCGATGCCGTCGACCGTGCCCGAAACTTCGATCCGCGAAGACTTGACGCCCTCGCCGGGGATGAAAGCGACCGTGGCGGTCGCCTCGAGCCGCTGTGGCTCGTGGCCAGCGCCGCCGAGCTCATGCGAGAGGCCCATGCAGTAGCACGCCGCGTGCGCCGCCGCCAGCAGTTCCTCCGGGCTCGTCGTGTCATCGGTGCGTTCGACGCGCGCTGGCCACGTCACCTCGACCTGCTCCAGCGTGCCGCTCGCCGTGGTTGTTTCGCCTCGGCCCTTCTCCAGGCTCCCCTGCCAGACCGTCGTCGCTGTGCTCTCACTCGCCATTCGTGCCTCCTTCGCTTTTGCAACAACTCTAGATGCCTGCCGCGGCCCCGATTGCGAGCATCAGCCCCGCGCCGATCAAGAAGCCGATCGCCCAGCCCCCGATCGTGGGCTTGTGAGGCCTGAGCTCCATGACGACGAGCATCAGCATCGCGCCGGCCGCGAACCCGAACGAGATCGGCAGCAGGCCTTCGATCTCCTGAACCAGCAGGAACGCGATGCAAGCTCCGATCGGCTGCGGCACGCTCGTCATCACGGCTGCCCACGCCTGGCGAGAGACACTTGCCCCTGAAGCAGCCATTGGCAGCGCTACACCGGTGCCTTCCGGGATGTTCTGAAGCGCGATTGCAACCACCACAAACAAGCCCAGTCCCGCCTCCTCCGATGCGTATGCGCTCCCGATTGCGAACCCCTCCGGGAGGCTGTGGACGAACAGCACGCCGAATATCAGCATCGCGGACCGCTGGTCACGCCCCAACCCGTGGCGGGTGCCAAGGGCGAGGCGCGTGACCAGCAAGAAGGCGACGCCTGCAAGGAATCCGCATAAGACTTCGGCAAGACTGCCGCGATCCAGAGCGGGTTCGAGGAGCCCGACTATCGCGGCCACCCCCATCGCCCCTCCGGCGAAGCCGGTCAGTGCCGGCCGCCAACGCTCCGCATCCGCACCGAGCGCCCACACGGGAATCACGCCGAGCGCGGTAGCAAGTGCGGTCAGGGTTGCGACACCCAGGACTTCCAGCATCGAGACATTCTCTCGTGCGCGGTGTTGGCTGGCAGACTCCTCGCCAGTGACCTCACGTCGAGCCCTTCTTTTCTTGTCACCGCTGCTCGCCTCTCCCTGACGTGATCTCGGGACGCCTCTGGAAAGCCGGCCTCGCGCTCGGTGTCGCGAGCGCCTTCGCGTTCATCGCGGTGGCGCCACCCGAGCGCTGCCCCCCGGTCAGCACCGCCGAGCTCGAGGGAGCCGCGCAGGCGAGCGTCGACTGGTTCGCCCGCAACCAGGAGGAGGATGGGACCTGGCTCTACTTCTACGACCGGGACGACGACCTCGTCACGCCCGAGTACAACGCGGTGCGGCACGCCGGGGTCACGATGGGGCTCTATCAGGCGGCCGCTGCGGGGCTCCCGGGCGCGCTCGAGTCCGCCGATCGCGGCACGGGCTGGGCTCTCGGCAAGCTGATCAGGCAGAACGGCGTCTCAGCAGTCAGCTATAACGGCGAGGTCGCGACCGGCTCGACCGCGCTGTTGGTCGCGGCCCTCGTGTTCCGTAGAGACGTGACCGGTGACGAGCGCTACGACGAGGAGCTGCGACGCCTCGGGCGCTTCCTAGTCGCCCAGACAGAGCCCACCGGCGCGGTGCTCGCCGACTACGACCCGATCGAGGATGCCCCGGTGCCCGGCGCGCACTCGATGTACTACACGGGCGAGGCGTACTGGGCATTGGCGCTGCTTCACGGCGTCTTTCCCGGCGAGGGCTGGGACGACGCAGCCGATCAAATCGGTGACTACCTGGCCCGCTCGCGTGATGATGCCGAGCACCACTGGCCCGATATCCCCGACCACTGGGCCGCTTACGGCCAGGCCGAAACGGTGAACTTCCCCGAGCGTGGCACGCCCCCGCTGACGGCGGTCGAGGCAAGCTACGCGCGCTCGCAGGCTGGGTATTTCGGCAGCGCGACCCGGTGGGTGAGCCAGCAGGCAGGGCCATGGGGCGCCGCGGTCCGGCCCGGAAGCCCGCCACGAGGCGGCGGCTACGGCGTGATGAGCGAAGCCCTCACGAACTGGTGGCTGGTCGCTCAGGCGGACCCGCGGCTTCGCGACCTGGAGGGATCGATCGCCGCTCGCTCGGTCTGCGTCGCCGGGCTCATGGTCGACGCCCAGACCGACGCCGAGGAGGCGACCGGCGCTGCCGATCCCGGCCGGGTCGAGGGGGCGTGGTTCATCGACGGTGAAACGCGCATGGACGACCAGCAACACGCGCTCGCCGGGCTGCTCAGAACTATTCCGATCGTCGAGGCCAGCGAAATCTCGGGCGGCGGCGAGGCGGCCTTCCCGGAAGATGACCCAGCTTCGTCGTGGCTCTGGGCCTTCGCCCTGATCCTCGCCCTCAACCCCGCCCGCGCCGCGTTCGGGATCCCGCGCGCGGGGCGCCCGGCTGGCGAGCCGCTTCATCTGGCAGCCCTGGGCGGGCTCATCGGTGCGGTGGCCGCACTAACCCTCGCGGCGGTCGCCGATCCGCTGCTCGATCTACTTGATGTGAGCGAGCCATCATTCCGGACCGCAGCCGGGATCGTGGCGGCGATCTCCGGCGTCGCCGACTTCTTCCGGCGCCCGCCGGCGCCTGAGCCGTCGCTTGCAGGTGTGCGTGGGGCGCTGGTACCCGTGGCCGTACCGGTCGTCCTGCGGCCTGCCCTGGTCCTGCTCGCGCTCGGCGCGGGCGCCGACGGAGAGCTCGTGGCCGCGGCCGGCGCACTCGCGCTCGGCATCGTGGGTCTCGCCGGGCTGACAGCGCGGATGCCCCACGAAGGGGCAGCCGGGCGGGTACTTCGCTGGTCGGCACGGCTCCTTGCAACGGGCCTTGTCGCCTGCGGTGTGCTTCTCGCCATCGACGGCGCCCTCGATGTCTAACCGCCACGAGCATCCTCAGCGCGAATGTCCGAGTAACGGTCGCCGCCACCCGCTCATTGGCGACCCGATTCTTTCTTGCGAGCCTGCGCCCACAAGACAGCCTCCGTCCGGCTGGTTACTCCGATGCGCCGATAAATGCTCGTCAGATGCGTCTTTACGGTTTTCTCGCTGATCTCAAGTCGGCGAGCCATGAGCTTGTTCGGAAGTCCCTCCGCGAGGAGCTCCAAGACCTCGGTCTCGCGGTCGGTCAAGTCAGGAGCTTCGCCGGGCCCGCGACGCGCGTGGATCAGCGCACTCGCTGCGGCCGGAGCCAGGGGTGACTCTCCCGCCGCGGCCGATCGCACTCCTCGGAACAGCTCGTCCGGCTCCGCATCCTTCATCAGGTATCCGATTGCTCCCGCGTCGAGCGCCTCAAGGATGCCCTGCTGGTCCGAGAACGAGGTCAGGATCACGACCCGTAGCTCCGGATACGAGTCCCGGATGCGCCGAGTTGACTCGATCCCGTCCATCACCGGCATCGAAAGGTCCATGAGG
Source organism: Solirubrobacterales bacterium (assembly GCA_033856515.1). Taxonomy (GTDB): domain Bacteria; phylum Actinomycetota; class Thermoleophilia; order Solirubrobacterales; family 70-9; genus JALZKA01. The sequence goes on along the minus strand of JAWVEY010000041.1, from coordinate 69,031 downwards.
ATGACTGCCGGTTTGACGCTCTCGAGCAGTTCGAGCGCCTCGGCCCCGTTCGCGGCTACGCCGACCACGCGGATATCGCCGGTTTCGGACAGCAGCTCTGACAGCCCCGCTCGCACCACGGGGTGATCCTCGACCAGGACCACGTCGATCACGGTCGTGGAACCTCCACCCTTACGGTTGTGCCCCCGCCTGCCCGTGATTCAATCTCGAACGTCCCGCCGGCGTCTCGCGCCAAGTCCTCAAGCATCCGGAGCCCGAAGTGGCCTTTGGGGCCCTGGGTCCCCGGGTTGAAGCCCTTGCCGTCATCCGCGACCTCCAGCGAGGCGAGCTGTCCGTCATCGCGGACACGAATCCGAACACAGGTTGCGCTCGCATGCGCCACGACGTTTCGAAGAGCCTCCTGAGCGACGCGGAAGAAGAGCGTCTCTTCATTCTCGGCAAGGTTGACTTCTGGCGGCACGTCGAGGGTTGCTTCCAGGCCGCGTGAGTTCAGGCCGCCGATCACGTCGGACAGCGCAGCCTCGATGCCCACCCGATGGAGGTCCGGTGGATAGATCTCGACGAGCAGGCCCCGAAGATCCCGCACGCTCTGGCGGAGACGGGCAGCTCCCTGCCGAAGGCTTTTGGTGTCCACAGGCCCGCCATCGCCTCCCCGATTCGCCGCGGCCGCAATCGAATAAGAAACGCCGGCAATGTCCTGGACGACTCCGTCATGGAGATCTTGTGCGATCCGCCTTCGCTCCATCTCGGATGCATCGATCGCACGATTCAACAGAGTCTCACGCTCAATCTGACCGCGGCGCAGTCGTTTCGCGAGCGAGCGCGCCAACGGCAGCTGCAGAGCTGCCAGGACAAGAAGCGCCCCGAGCAGGATCGGGGCGAGGGTCGACAGGACGCGCTGCTCCCCGGAGTTGATGAAGCTGGACTCGATGTACGTTTCGAAGAGAAGCGGTTCGCCAGCCGAAGAATGAATCGGCAGGTACACCTCGACCAAGTCGCGGCCGCTCGGCTCGAACCTGTTCTCCGGCTCCGACAGGTTTGTGGGCTCCGCCTCGATCCCGCCGTCGCGGAGAATCTTGAGCTCTTCTTCACCCAGCGAGAACTGCTCTCCGATCAGTCGCTTCTCATCTGAGTAGAGGATCCGGGAATCGGCATCCCAGATCTTTACGCGCACGATCCCTTCGCGCCCTAGCACTCGCTTTCGCACCGCCTCATCGACCCGCCGGATCGCCCCCGGGCTCGCTCCCGCCAGTCCATCCACGACAAGCGGTTCCACTACGCCTTCGGCAACGAATCGCGAGACCAGCTTGGCGTCCCGTATTGCCTCGTCCTCTCCCGCCTTCGAAAGGAGATAGGCCGCCACACCGCCCACGACGAGCACGGCGACGAGCCCCGCCAAGGCGAACTGGACGACCGGATTCTGGATCCGGACGAGGAGACGACCGAAAGAGCCATCAGGCTCGGCCTGGGGATTCACCATCCGCATTGTTCTCGAACGGCGAGAGGCCGGGCGACGCCCGGCCTCTCAATCTCGGCGTTCGGCTTGCCTTAGGTGTGATTCGGCCCGTGATGACCGTGGTCGTCATTGGCGTCGTGGTTGGGACCGTCGTCGTTCCCGTGATGCCCACCGTGGTGGCCACCGTGGTCGTCATTGGCGTCGTGGTTGGGACCGTCGTCGTTCCCGTGATGGCCACCATGGTGCCCACCGTGGTCGTCATTGGCGTCGTGGCTGGGAGGGTCGTCGGACCCGCCTCCGTGGCTGGCCTGGGCCGCGATTGCGCCTCCACCAACGGCGAGTGCGATCGAGGCCAAGATCGCGGATGCGGTGCGAGTGATTCGATTGCTCATGGGTGCTCCTTTTCGTTTCTAGTTGTGGATGCACCACGAATACTCCGCCTCGGGCGGTCCGAGTTTCAATTGGACATAGGTCGTAGGACCTTTGTCCCATTGAAAGTAGGCCCAGGCAGCACTCACCATGGAGGCATGTCGCCCGCGACCGCGCGGCGGCTCCACGCGATTAGCTCAAGGAGACCAAGGTGAAAACGAGTAGATCCATCGCCATCGCCGTAGCGTTCATCGCTCTGACACTCCCCACCGGCGCTGCCGGCTCCGGGGGGAACGAAGTGCGAAACCAAGGAACCTGCGATGCGGGCAGCACCAGCAAGGTCAAGGCAAAAACGGACGATGGGAAGCTCGAAGTGGAGTTCGAGGTCGATCAGAACAAGAACGGCGAGAAGTGGAAGGTAAAGCTGAAGGACAACTCGGATGTCGTCTTTCGGGGTACTGCCATTACCAAGGCGCCCAGCGGCTCGTTCTCACTCGAGCGGAAGATCGCTGACAAGGCTGGCAGCGATTCAATCGTTGCCGTGGGCCGAAACCTGGACACGGGAGAGCGCTGTTCAGCGGAGGCGACGATCTAGCTCGCGATCTACCCAGAGGGTCCTCGAGATCCTCGACGAGTCCGCCGAGAAGGTCGATCAGGAAGAACCCGGTCCGCATCACCTCCTCGACGAGCGCGTGGGCAGCCTGGTGCATCTGGGGCGTGGCTTTGTAGTCCATGCCCAGTAGAGGCACGAGCGCTCGTGATTCGCCCCCGCTGACCCGCCAGTCACTGCGTGCTGTAGACGGACTACCTGACCCGAGCGCATCGCCGCGTCGGAACTCGGGTCGAGCCCGGCGTTGCGACCCGGCGGACGCAGCCGCCATCGGTCGTGATTTTCACCGGCGAACCCGCCGCGCCGATCGCCAACCGGTCGCCGCTGCGGTGAAAGCGCACTATGCGATCGGGCGGGGCATCGAATTTGTAGTCCACGTCCCACAACGTGCCGTGTGTGGCGACAGTGTCGTTGACCCACGTCGACGGCCGCTTTACAACCGGCTCGAAGAGGCCCCAGGAGACCGCCGCCTGGAACTCGTTGCGAAAGTTGCCCCAGTCGTGGTTGCCCGGGTGCGAGTCGTAGGTGAGGTCAACGCCGGCGGCGCGGAGCGCTGCCGCGTAGCTCTCGTTCATCGGATGGATGATCCCGAGCTCCTCGCTCTGACCGACGATGCCCAGCCCAACGACGGTGCCGCCCGGGTCCTGGACCACCGGGGTGCCGTCGCCCGTGGTCATGAAGACACGGGTATGGGCGAGGTTTGCCGCCAGCTTGGCCGGGTTATGACCGGTCTCGTAGAACCCGCCGGGCGGGCCGGTGATGACGTACGGGTCGGTCGGGACCATGCCAGCTCCCTGGTAGGAGATGGCAGTCTGGGCCGGCTGGACGAGTGGGGCGATCTGGGTGTCGACGAACCCGGAGAAGACGGCGATCGATCCGAAGAAGCCGGGCAGGCGGCCGCCGAGGTAGGCGGTGCCGTACCCGCCCATCGAGACACCCGCCAGAGAGTGCCAGCGGCGGCCGGGCCGGATCGGGTAGCGCTCCTGGATCTGCGGGAGGACCTGATCGAGTGCGTAGCTCTCCCACGAGGGGCTGCCGCGCTTGCCCCCGTTCCACCAATCCGTATACCAGCCGTCCCCGCCCTCGGGCATGACGATGATCCCCGGGAACCCCTTCGCGATCCTCTCGATCTCGCCCTGCCCGGGATCCGACCAGTCGGAGTAATGGCTCTGGAGCCCGATCAGCAGGACGAGCAGCGGGTACTTCCGCCGAGGGTCGTAATCATCGGGCAATAAGACCTTGGCGCGGGGCCCGTCGCCCTCCGGATAGCGCACGACCCATTCGTCTGGGAGTTCACCGTTGCGATCGGGGATCGCGATGTCCACGAGCTCGTTTGCGCGGGCGCCCGGCGCGATCCCGCCGAGCAGCATCGCTGCGCCCACCAAGAGCAGGCCCAGCGCGGCGACCCGCGGCGCTACCCAACCCAACATGCGCCGACTCTAACGTCGGAGATCTACGCGTGCGCCGCTACGACGACGGATTATTCGAGCTGAGAGAACTCGAGCGTGGTTGACCCGGCGACGACGGCGTGAGATAGTGCCCGCAGTGCTCGCCGCGCCTCGACACCGTCGCCCCATGGGAGTAATCGCCGCGTCCGGAGGGACCCTGGCAACGGCCTGCGCGGTCGCCCTGCTGAGCTCGGGTCCGGCCCCGGCAGCCCTCCCTGGCATCAACGGCAAGATCGCCTTCTCCAGCTCCCGGGATGGCAACGGCGAGATCTATGTCATGGACGCCGACGGCTCAGATCAGACCCGCCTCACCACTGACGTAGGGAGCGACGCCCAGCCCAACTTCTCCGCTGACGGCTCGCGGATCGTCTTCGACAGCACCCGCGACGGCGGCAACTTCGAGATTTACGCCATGGACGCAGACGGGACGAATCAGACGAACCTAACGACCGATCCGGCGGCGGACCTTGAGCCCGCCTTCTCCCCCGACGGCTCGCGGATCGCGTTTCGCCGCGCTAGCGGCAACAACGAGATCTTCGCGATGGACGCCGACGGCACTGACCAGATCAATCTGACTAACAACCCCGCGTCCGAGACTGACGCCGCCTTCTCCCCCAATGGCTCGCAGATCGCGTTCACAAGCAACCGCGACGCCAGCGCCTCATTTCCGGCCGACCACAACATTTACGTAATGGACGCCAACGGCAACAACCAGGCCCAGCTGACCAACAGCACGGCCGTCGACCTCGACCCTGCCTACTCCCCGGACGGGTCGAGAATCGCCTTCACCAGCAGCCGCGACGGCAACACCGAGATCTACCTGATGGACGCCGACGGCACGGACGAGATCCGCCTGACTAACAACACGGAGACCGATACCGACCCCGCCTTCTCGCCCGACGGGTCAAAGATCACGTTCGCAAGCGACCGTGACGGCAACCGGGAGATCTACGTGATGAGCCAGGCGGGCGCCAATCCTGAGCGCTTGACGGCGGTGGGGGGCGCCGATCAAATGCCCGACTGGCAGCCCGAAACGAGCTCGTGCCGCAGCCTCGTCGCCACAATTTACGGCACCGACGCGCGGGACACCCTGCGGGGCGGGCCAGGCCCCGACGTCATCGTTGGCTTCGGCGGCGACGACACGATTCGCGGGGTGGGCGGGGACGATCGCCTCTGCGGCAACTCAGGCGACGACACGATCTTCACCGGCGACGGCAACGACCAGGGCTCGGGCGGCTCGGGCGACGACTCGGTGTTCGGCGAGAGCGGCAACGACGCACTCTTTGGCGGCTCCGACGACGACATCCTCAACGGCGGGACCAACACCGACACCTGCGACGGTGGCTCGGGCACCGATAAGGGCCCGGCCTGCGAGACGCGTACCGGAACCCCCTAGCAAATCGAAAGAGTCTCCAGGCAGGCGGCTCGCACGTGGTGGCGACGGCTATAGCGGGGGCAGGATTTGAACCTGCGACCTCCGGGTTATGAGCCCGGCGAGCTACCTGACTGCTCCACCCCGCGGCGGTAATTCAGAAGGTAGCAAGCCCGACCCTGCCCGTTTGGGCATGTACGACCCTACATAGTTGGTAGGATTACCACTATGGCATATGCGATCCCACGAGCCGACGAGCGCTTTGAGTTGCGCGAATCGGTTTGGACTCGGAAGGGTCCGCGGAGCCGGACGCTCGCGACCTTCACGCAGGTCACTCCAGGGGTCCTTGACCAGGCCCTCGCCCGATCACATGGCGTGATCACGCGGGATGAATTGATTGCGGCAGCTAGGCGCTCAGGCGCCTCGATGCAACGGCCGCCGGCGGACGACGCAGCCGTGCGCCTAATTGGGGCCTTGGAGCAGGGCGAAACGCTCAGCCCCGCGATCGAGAGGCTGCTTCGGGACCGGCTGGGCGAGGGAGACGAGACCCAGGGAAGGCCCGTCACGGATTCCGAGCGGGCTGCCGCCGCCTGGCTTGGCCGCTCGCTCACTGAACGGGGCGAGGCGCTGCGCCAACTCCTCAACTTGGCCGATGCCTTGCCCAGCCCCAAGCGGTCCGACCTATTGGAGTTCCCACCGATTCGAACGACCGCGTCATGAGTGAGCCATCGCTTCAGGACAAGGTCGTCGCGCTCGATCGAGCTCTAACAAAGGCGAAGATCGATCACGCCTTTGGTGGCGCCCTGGCACTCGCTTACTACGCCGAGCCCAGAGCAACGGTGGATGTGGACATCAACGTGTTCATCCCCCCCAACGAGCACGAGGCCGTCTTCGCGGCCCTAGGCCCGCTCGGCGTGGCGCGACCCGAGGACGCGAAGCGACTTGTCCGGGACGGTCAGAGTCGCTGGCGCTGGGGCCCGAATCCGGTCGACCTCTTCTTCGCCAACGACCCGATTCACGCCGCGATGAAGCGAGATGTCCGCAAAGTTCCCTTCGCTGACGCGCGGATCCCGATCCTCTCACCGGAGCACCTCGTCGTCTGCAAGGTGCTCTTCGACCGCCCGAAAGACTGGCTCGACATCGAGCAGGTACTGGTGGCGGAGACTGACCTCGACCTCGACGAGATCCGAGGCTGGCTCACGAAGGCGTTCGGTCCCGAGGATTCGCGTCTCACACGATTCGAAGCCCTGATCGAGCCCTAATTGCGCCTATTCGGCGATTCGCTTGATCTGAGCCGGCCGCAGGAGCGCCACGAGCGTCGCCCCGTCGACCGCCGCGATGCCGCCCTTCTTCATCTCGATTCGTGCCCCGGTGAGGTCGCCGACAGCTCGTGAGAAGTCCGGCTCGTGGCCGACCAGGAGGACGTTGACGCGCCCCGCGGTGACCGAGTGCGGATCGAAGTTGCCGCCGGAGAGCTCGGTCGCCTTCTCGGGCTCGAGCCCGAGCGCCTCGCACGCCAGCTCCGCGGTCTGCACCGCCCGTACCAGAGGGCTCGTAAGACAGGCTTCGAGCTCGACGCCGAGCGCCGCGAGCGCCTCGCCTGCCGCGCGGGACTGGCGCTCGCCCTTCTGGGTGAGCTCGCGCGCGAAGTCATCGTCGCCGTCCTCAGCATCGCCGTGGCGAAGGAACCAGATCACACAAGGGTTTCTACCCGATCGGACCAGCCTCTAGGCTCCGCGCGGTGCGCGTCGCCGTCATCGACATGGGAACGAACTCGACCCGGCTCCTGGTCGCCGAGATCGAGGGCACCGAGGTGTCTGAGCTCGAGCGGCGCTCGACCGTGACCCGCCTCGGGCGCGGCGTCGACACGTCGCGGCAGCTCTCGAACGAGGCGATCGAAGACGTGTGCGACACCGTCGGCGAGTACCTGGTGCTGATGAAGCCGCACCAGCCCGAGGTCACCGTCGCCATCGCGACCTCGGCAGTCCGCGACGCAGAGAACCGCGGGGCGTTCTGCGGCGAGCTTCGCGAGCGATTCGCGCTCGATGCCCGCGTCCTCTCAGGTGACGACGAGGCGCGGCTGACCTATCTGGGTGTGATCCAGGACCGGCCTCCAGATGAAGACGTCCTGGTCGTCGACATCGGCGGGGGCTCGACCGAGCTCGTCATCGGCTCCGGCTCTGAGGTCTCGTTTCACGCCTCGCTCGACGCCGGCACCGTTCGCCACACCGAGCGCCACATCGCCCACGACCCGGCGGAGCAGGGGGAGCTCGAGTCGCTCGCCAACGACGTGCGCTCGCTGATCGACGGGGTGCTGATGGGGTCCGACTTCGCCCACGCCAGAGCGGGAATTGGCGTCGCCGGAACGCCGACGTCCCTGGCTGCGATCGACCAGGCCCTGGACCCCTATGACGCCGATGCGGTCCATGGCTCGCGGCTCTCGCTGTCGGCGATCCAGCGGATGTACTCTCAGCTCGCCGCGAAAACGCTCGAGGAGCGCCTTGATGTGACCGGCCTTCACCCGGGCCGGGCACCCACGATCGTGGCGGGCGTCGTGATCTTGATCCAAGTGATGCGGTGTTTCGGCCTGTCTGAGATCGAGGTGTCCGAGCACGACATCCTCTACGGCGCAGCGCTCGAGGCCGCCGGCGTGGCTTGAGCCGGCTCGCCCCGATCTATGCGGCGATCGCGATCTTCCCGCTGATCGCCGCCGGAGCCGCCCTGCCTTACGTCGCGCTCCAGTACCGCCGCCATGGCTCCCTCGGTACCGGCCAACTCTTCCTCGCCGGGCTCTTCGGCCTTTACCTGGTGGGGCTCGCGTTCGCCGTCGTTCTGCCCCTCCGGCCCGTCTCGCCGGACTTCTGCCAGCTGTTCGGCGTGAATGCGAAGCTCGACCCTTTCCACGTCCTGAGCCAGGCCCGTTCCGAGTACGCGATCGGTGGCCTTGGTGCCGTGCTTCGTAACGCAAACGTTCAGGACCTGCCGCTGAATGTCCTCCTATTCATCCCGCTCGGAATGTTCGTGCGTCACCTGCTCGGGAGGGGCTTTCTCACCACGGTCGCGATCGGCGCCGGCGTCTCGTTCCTCATCGAGCTGACTCAGCTCACCGGCGACTGGGGCCTCTACCCATGCGCATATCGGTTCTTCTCGACCTCGGACCTGATCACGAACACGATTGGAGCCGCGATCGGCGCTGTCCTAGCTCCCGTGCTGCGCTTCGTGCCCGGACAGTCGACGCCGACAACCCAGGCGGAGCTGCGCCGGGTCTCCCCCCGGCGGCGATACCTCGCCGCGATGTGCAACGTCGCGTTGATCACCGCCGCAGGCTTTGCCTTGCTCGCGGCATTCGGGCTCCTCCTCGATGCGACTCGCGGGCAGCTATTCCTCTCCGACAGCATTCGCTCCCAGGCGCTTCGGGCCTTCGCCCTCGTGCTGGTGCCTGGCACCGCGACCTTTCTCGCCATCCCGCTCCTCTGGCGCGGCCGCACGCCGGGCGAGTGGGCGGTGCTCCTGCGCCCGGCGGGGACCGGCCCCGGCTCCACAGCGCCTGATCCGATGATGATGGTTGCGCGGTTCGCACTCGTCCAGGGACCGATGCTCCTTGCGGCCGCCGCTGGCGTGGCCGGGTACGAACCCGCGTGGATCATGCTGACGGCGTTGGCCCTGGTCCAGGCCGGTCTAGTCTGGACCGCGAAGGACTGGAACGGGTCCGCGGAGCTTCGCCTCGGAATCGTGGTCGAGGACGCCCGCTGAGCGACCATACCCTCCTCTAGAATGCTCGTTCAATCGGTGGCCCGGGCTCGGAGGCTCGGGGGCTCAACGCAGGGCAGTAGACCGGGGCACCGTGTCATCTACATGCGCGAAAAGCGCAGGAGGGTTCAACACTGTGAACATTCGTTCCAAGAAGCTGTGGGCGGGAACGCTCGTCACGGGCGCAATTGCAGCGCTCAGCCTCACTGTCATCACCACGTCCGCTCCGGCCGACTCGGCCAAGCAGGGCCCGGTCTCGGAGATCCGGATGATCCTCGACGGCGGTCCCGCCTTCGACGGGCCGGGCTCGATCCCAGGAGGCACAGACCTCAGGATCGTCAACGAGACCAACCCGAATCAGATCGGTCCGCACTCGTTCACGCTCATCGAGGAGGGCGACCGTCCGGCAAACAGGGACGAGTACAAGAAGTGCGGCAAGCTCCAGCTCCGGGTCTGCGAGAACGTCGCCGAGGCACATCACGTTTCGAAGACGTTCGAGGTGAAGAAGCCGAACGTCGACAAGGGCCTCGAGGGCTGGGATAAGTCGTTCTCGAAGGAGTCCAAGGGCGACTCGTGGTTCACGTTCAAGAAGAACGAGTCCGAGACCCGCACCGTTTCGGCAGCGCCGGGCCCGCTCTACTACTTCTGCATCGTCCATCCCAAGGAGATGCAGGGTCAGATCACCGTCGAATCCAGGTAGCGATGGAAGCCGGTGACGAGCGCCGTTTTCGCCGTCGCCGGTTCGTACTCGGAGCCGCATCGGGCGCGGCCGTGCTGGCACTGCCGGCGTGGCTGCGCCCGAGTGGCGGCCCTCGGCTCGACACTGCGATCGCCGCACCCGTCGAGCCGTACACCCGCAAGCTCCCGGTCCCGCATGAGCTGACCGGTTCCCACCTGACGATCCCCATCAAGCCGGCGGAGGTCAGGATCCTCCCCGGCCACAAGACGAAGATGTGGACGTACGACGGGACCTTTCCGGGACCGACGATCCGCCGCCCCTCCGGCGAGCGAACCACCGTCAGGTTCAAGCACCGGCTCCCACGCAAGGCCGGCGAGTTGACCGTGCATCTCCACGGCGCCCACACCCGCTCGAAGGACGACGGACAACCCGGCGGCCTCACCGAGTCGCAGCCTCGCTCCTTCTATTGCGACATCTCCCCCGGCCTATCGGAGCGCGCCTCCGGCAACGACCTTCTGATCGAGCCGGGCGCGGAGCGCGTCTACCGCTACGACTTCACCGAGGACGGCGCCGACGAGCGCGCGGCCATGCACTGGTATCACGACCACCGCCTCGACCGGACGGGCGAGAACGTCTGGCGTGGACTGGCGGGCATGTGGATCACAGAGGACGAGGTCGACCTCGCGCTGCCCCTGCCGCGAGGCGAGCGTGACCTGCCGCTGATGATCGCCGACCGCGACTTCGACGCGAAGAACCAGCTGGCAGACCCCTTTGAGCACCTCATCCCGCCCGACGACGGCGCGCAGGGAAAGCACGTGCTGGTGAATGGCGCGGTCCTTCCGTTCCACAACGTCACGGCCCAGCGCCACCGAATTCGCATCCTGAACGCCTCAAACTTTCGCGCCTACAACCTGTACTTCGAGGGTCCGCTGGCGCCGCCGATCGCTCAGATCGCGACCGAGTCGGGGCTCATGCCCGAAGCGCTCCCGTGCGACAAGGTACTTCTAGGTCCCGGCGAGCGGGCCGAGCTGATCGTCGATTTCGCCGCCGCGCAGGGCCAAGACGTGGTGCTTCGAAGCGGCCCGCGCGACGACGGGGAGAACGCGCTCGGCTCGAAGCCGTACAACGGGCCGATCATGCAGTTTCGCGTCGCCGACGAGATGCTCTCGGACGAGACGGCCGAGCCCCAGGACCTCGACCTGCCGCCGCTTCCGGCGTGGACCCAGACCGTCTCTGCCGCGAGTCCCATCGACGAGATTTGGGCCGTTTCGGGTGGATTCGCGGGGAACCCATGGCGAATCAACGGCAAGACGTTCAACCCTGACCGCGTCGAGACGAAGCCCGAGCTCGGCTCAGTCGTGGTCTGGAAGATCGCGAATAACACGTCGGTCGCGCACATGCTGCATCCGCATCACACGGACTGGTACATGCTCGAGCGCCGCAATGGATCGGATCCGCCTGAGCCTCCGCCCCCGGAGCAAGACTGCCTCAAAGAGACGTTCCTGCTCGATCCGTTCGATTCGATCCTGATCGCCGGCAAGCTGTCCGACTACACGGGCAAGTTCGTCCTGCACTGCCACATGCTCGACCATGAGGACCACGGCCTCATGAGCCAGTTCGAAGTCGTCGAGCCTTAGAGCTTGAGCTCGTATTCCTTGTAGTCGCCCGGGACGCCGCCAACCCGGTTGTAGACGGTCTGAGCTCGAAGGTTGTCCTGGGCCGTGTACCAAAGGATGTTCGGCGCGCCGTGCTTGCGTGCAACGTCGGCCACAGCCTTGATCAGCGCGTCCGCGTAGCCACCGCCGCGCGCATCGGGATGGACGAAGAGGTCATCCATCAGCACGATCTTCTTGCCGCGCAGACTTGACCATTTCCAGTCGTTGTTGGCGAAGCCGACGACCTTGCCCTCGTCGTCGGTTGCGACGAGAAGGTACGCCTCGTCCTCGGGAAGGGCGATCACCTTATGGAGCATCACCTCGACGTCAGCGTCGTCGGGATCCGACTTGTAGAAATCGAAGTAGCCCCGGAACAGCGGCATGAGCGCGGGGATGTCGTCGACCGTCGCTTCGCGAATCTCCATGGGAGAGTTCTACCGGTCGAGGGCTCGGCGAAGAATGTTCCGGAGTGTCTTCTGGTCTGCCACGGAGAGCTGCGTGATCGCTTCCGGCGGCTCTGCGATGCGGCGCGACATCTCCTCGCGGACCCCAGCGCCCTCCTCAGTGAGCTCGATCAGCTTCACCCGGCGATCCCCCTCAGCCGAAGTGCGGCGGACAAGGCCGCGCTCCTCCATGCGGTCGACGATGCCGGTCATGTTGGAGTTGTCGCAGTGCATCATCGCCGCCAACTCGCCCATCGGGCGGGGCTGATCGAGGAACCGGAGAACGATCCCCTGCGGGGGCGAGAGCATCAGATCCTGGCCGGCGCTCATGATCTTTGGCCGGCCGTGCTTGAAGAAAAGCTCGGTGGCGGCGCCCCATGCTTCTGCCGCCACGCTTGTCGTCCGGGAGTTCATTGAGGAGGATGATACTCTAGATTCCAGATAGTTGACTTCATCAACTTCCTTAGGAGTACATGACCCCACAAGCACACGACAACGGAATCGAAGTCGAGGCCCTGGTCCGCGAGTTCAAGAAGGGCCCGCGCGCCGTTGACGGGATTGACCTCGAGGTGAAGCCCGGCGAGATCTACGGCTTTCTCGGCCCCAACGGCGCCGGCAAGTCAACCACGGTCCACATGCTCACGACACTCCTTCCCCCCACCGCGGGCACCGCCCGGGTCGCGGGGTACGACGTGGTCACGGAAGGCCCCGACGTTCGCGACGCGATCGGCGTCGCGCTCCAGGAGGCGGCGCTCGACCCGTTCCTAACCGCTCGCGAGCACATGCGCCTCCAGGCCGGCATGCACGGTCTGACCAAGGCCGATTCTCAGCGGCGCGGCGACGAGCTCATCGAGCGGGTCGGTCTCTCGGAAGCCGCGAGCCGGAAGGTCGGCGGCTACTCGGGCGGCATGAAGCGGCGGCTCGATCTGGCGCTTGCGCTCGTGCATGAGCCTCGGGTGCTCTTTCTCGACGAGCCGACGACGGGCCTCGACGTTCAGAGCCGCACCGCGCTCTGGGATGAAGTGACGCGCCTTTCGCGCCAGAACGGCGTCACGGTCTTCCTCACCACCCAGTATCTGGAAGAGGCCGATGCGCTCGCCCAGCGCGTGGGCATCATCGATACCGGCAAGATCGTCGCCGAGGGAACTCCCGATTCGCTCAAGGCTGAGATCGGGCGGCCGACCGTCGAGGCTACTCCTGCCAACGATGGCGACCTCGAGCGGATGGAGCGAGTCTTCGAGCAGTTCGGCGAACCCGCGCCCGCTGCTCTTGGCGCGGTTGGTGTGCGCCTGCGCGAAGGCGCCGAGGAGCTTGCGCCTGTCGTCAGGGCGCTCGACGCAGAGGGCATCGGAGTTCACAACCTCGAGATCCATGCGCCGACACTCGACGACGTCTTCCTGGCCAAGACCGGAAAGCGCCTCGAGGGTGCCGATTCGGGCGAGGAGGAAGCTGCCGAGCCGCGCACGACCGGCGAGATGGAGGCTGTGGGCGCTTGACCACGGCCGCCGCCACAATCGAGGCACCGAGGATCCATACCGGCACGCTCGTCCAGGTCGGGCATCTCGCCCGCCGCTCGATCGTCCGCACGGCCCGCCAGCCGGCGGTCGTCGTGACGAGCATGATCTTCCCTCTCTTCCTGCTTGCGATCAATTCGTCGGGGCTCGCAGCGGCGACCAACCTGCCTGGCTTTCCGACCGACTCCTACCTCACGTTCGCGCTTGGCCTCACCTTCATGCAGGGCGCTCTGTTCGCGACGATGGGCGCGGGACAGTCGATCGCCGAGGACATCGAGCGTGGTTTCTTCAACCGGCTCCAGCTGACTCCCCTGCACGGCCCGGCGCTGATCGCGGGGCAGCTCGCAGGGACGATGCTCCTCGGCATCACACAGGGATTCGTCTTCCTTACCGTCGGGCTCGCATTCGGCGCCGGCTTCGCGGCCGGGCCCCTCGGGATCCTGGTGATGTTCGCCCTCGCGATGCTCATCTCGGTCGCGTTCGGGTCGCTCGGCATGACGGTTGGCCTCCGGACCGGGAACGCGGAGAAGGTCCAGGGCGTGTTCCCGCTCATGTTCGTGCTGCTCTTCCTCTCATCGGGCGCGCTGCCGCGCAACTTGTTGGAGCGCGACTGGTTCCACGCCATCGCGACCGCGAACCCGGTGAGCTACATCATCGAGGCGTACCGGAGCCTTCTGATCACGGGCTGGGACGCCGAGGCGCTCGCGCTCGGGTTCGGCGTCGGCCTCACGATCCTCGCAATCGGCATCTGGGCAGCCACGGCAGCGCTGCGCACGCGAATGGAGAGAACATGAACCCCGTCGTCCGACATGCCCGCGCGTCGTGGGCGATCGCCTGGCGCCTTCTCAGCAAGATGCTCCGTAACCCGGCCTTCCTCCTGCCGTCGATGCTGATGCCGGTCTTCTTCTTCACGGCGTTCGCCGGGGGCCTCGTCGCCGTCTCCAACTCGCCCGGCTTCGACTATCCGAGCTATACGACGTTCCAGTACGTCTTCGTCCTGATCCAGTCGGCGGTCTTCGGCGGCGTCTTCGCCGGCTTCTCGATCGCAGCGGACTTCGAATCGGGGTTCGCACGCCGTCTGATGCTCGGCACCCGAGGCCGCTCGGCGCTCGTCATCGGCTACACGATCTCGGCGCTCGCGCGGGCCTTCATCGTTTGGGGAGTCGTGACGGTCATCGCGCTCATCGCCGGGGCCGAGGTGACGGGCTCTGGGCTTGACATCACCGAGACGATCTCGGTCGCGATGCTCACGAACATCGCGGCCCTCCTGTTCTCATGCGGAGTCGCCATGCGCATGAGGACGATGCAGGCGGCGCCGCTCATTCAGCTTCCGGCCTTCCTCCTCATCTTCACGGCCCCCGTCTACGTGCCCCGCCAGCTGCTCGAGGGATGGGTCGCCTTCGTTTCCGACTTCAATCCCCTGACCGCGGTGCTGGAAGCGTCGCGCGAGTGGGTGATCGGCGGTTCCCCTGAGGCGCTGCTCGCCTACGGCGCAGCGCTTGGGCTCGCCGTGCTGATGGGCGTCTGGGCCATCACCGGCCTCCGTCGCGCCGAGCGCGCCGCCTAGGCCGAGCCGAAACGCAAACGACCGCCGCCCGAGGAGCAGGCGGCGGCCGAAAGCTTCCGGTCAGTCCGAGGCGTTACGAGGTGGACTCTTCGTCGTCCTCCTGGACCTTGGTCGATACGCACTTGCCGAAGGCGTTCTTCTTGTTGCCGTTCGTTCCGTACGTCTCGTCGAAAGCGACCGGATCCGCGTCGCGCTCGGAGCGGCACTCATCCGCGGCGTTCTTGAACTCAGCCGGCGTGGTCTCGGTCGCGACGGGCTCCTCGCCCTTCTTGCAGTTGCGCATCGCGTGCTTGGGGCCGTACGTCTCGCGGAACGCGGCCTTGTCGGCGTCCTTGAGCGCGTGGCAGGCCTTCGAGATCTCGTCCTTGCCGTTGTTCTCGCCATCGCCCGCAAATCCGGCGGGGGCGCCGACAAGCGCCAACCCGGCGCAGACGGCAGCGGTGGTCATCGCTCGCTTCATTGGTTTCTCCTTAGGTCGGGGGGTTGCCTCAAAACAACGCCCCGCAGGAGCCGATGTCAGGCCCTACTCCGGATCCTTGTCCGAATTGCCACCTGCGCTTGAGTGCTCGGGCGGATCCGAAGGGACACCATTCGCGTTCGAGTTCAACGGCGGGTTGGATGAACTCGCGCCCCCGTTTGACGTAGCTGGAGGCGTGAGCGCAGAGTTGCCGCCGACGTTCGAGTTGGCGGGTGGGCCCGATGAGTTGCCGCCGGCGTTGGAATTCGCCGGTGGGCTCGGCCTGTCGCCCGACTGACCCGGGGGCTCCGAGGGCTTGCCGCCTCCGGGCTTTTCGTCAGAAGGTTTCCCGTTCTTCCCGTGGTTCTTCTTCCCGTGGTTCTTGCCTTGGTTTCCTCGGGGCTCATCCTTCGCCGCCGAGCCATTGGAGGTCCCAGCCCCTGCAGATGACTTGGCCTCTGTCGCAGGAACGTGGGATGAGGTCTGCTCGGAGCCTGCCGCGCTCTCGAGCTGGCCGGCACCCCCGCTCGTGCCTGAACCGCCCGGCAGATCCACCCCGGCCACTCCGGCGCCACCCACGCCGATCGCGAGGCCTGCGCCCACGATTCCGATCGACTTGAGCACGCTCGATCCGCCGAGGACACCGGCGGCACCCGCTCCGGCGCCGATCGCCCCTCCGGCGCCGCTTCCGCCACCGAGTGCCGAAGCGATCAGGCCCGACGCAGTCGCTGCCGGCAGGGGCGGTGCAAGCCACCCGAGCAGTGTGCGGCGCTGGCGAATCCCGAGCGCGAAATCCGAGCAACGCTGGCAGTCGCGAAGGTGAGACCTGATCTTTCGCCCACGGACGACCCGTCCGTCGCCGTCGGAGATAACCGCGCGGACCTCGTCACAGTCCATGGCGCGTCCCTCCTTCAGATCCTGGAGCGCCAGCCGCGCCTCGTAGATCGCTTGGCGTGACGCCCGCGGAGAGCGCTGCAGGGCCTCCGAGACCTCGTCGTGACTGAGCCCGCTCATCTCGTGGAGGACGAGCGCCGACCGCTGCGTCTCGGGCAGCGAGGCCAGATCGGCGACCAGCGTCCATACGGCCTCCCGGTGTTCCGCGCTGATGTCGGCTGCGGGGACTAACGGCGAGCGTTCGTCGGTCAACTCGACGGTTTGCTCGCGTTCGCGAATGAGTGTCAGCGACTCGTTTCGCGCTACCCGATAGAGCCAAGGGCGAAGATTGATCATGCGCTGCTCGCCCGGGAGCGCACGAAGGATTCTGGTCATTGTGTTCTGCAGGGCGTCCTGCGCGTCGGTCGGATCGCCGAGAATCGCCCTGCAGTAGCGGTAGAGATCTTCGCCGTAGCGCTCGAAGATCGCGGCGAAGGCAGCCTCGTCGCCCGATGTCGCGCGCCGTGCGAGCCGCGCGTCGCTTTGGCGCAGCATGCTCACGCGCTGGGGTCCGGCGATCGGCAGGGGTGACGCTTCCTCCATAGGAGGCCATTATCGACAGCTCCGTTCAAGTTGTGTCCTCGGGTCGCTCCGGCGACCTCGTACAGACACAACGCGGGCCGCGGCTAATTGTCAGGCGCTAGTTGGCGCTACGCCAGGTTCGACTTGCGCGGGTAAACGACCTCGGGGTCCGTGAGGACGTTCACCAGGGCAGGCTTGCCGGACTCGAATGCGCGCTCGAGCGCGGGCCGCAACTCGTCGGGCTGCGACACCAGCTCGGCGTGGCATCCGAGAGCCTCGGCGACCTGGTCGTAGCGAGTCTCCGGGCGCAACTTGGCGGCGACCGAGTAGCCGTAGAGGAACATCATCGGGTGGTGCTCCAGGGCCCAGATCCCGTTGTTGCCGATGACGCCGACGACGGGAATGCCGTGCCGGGCCATCGTGTCGAACTCCATGCCGGAGAAGCCGAATGCGCCGTCGCCCAGGAGCAGGCAGACCTGCCGGTCCGGGTGAGCGATCTTGGCGCCGATTGCCTGCCCCGGTCCCGCTCCAAGGCAGCCGAACGGTCCGGGATCCATCCAGGTGCCCGGTTCATAGGTGGGGACGACCTTGCCCGCGTACGAAACGAAGTCGCCGCCGTCGCCGATCACGATCGCGTCGCGGTCGAGCACCTCCGCCAGGCCCTTGTAGACCCGCATCGGGTGGAGCGGAGCGCGGTCGTCGTCGAGCTCCGATAGCTCAGCCGCACGCTTCTCGTCTTCCGTCGCGCGCACGGCAGAGACCCACCCGGACGTCCGCGACGCGTCGGCACCGGACGCTGCCTCGCGGATCGCTGCAAGGGTCGGAGCGATGCCTCCGACCAGCTCGACGTCGGGCTTTCTGTTGCGGTCGAGCTCGTTGGGAGCCGCGTCAAGCCAGACGAGCTTGGTCTCCTCGCCAAACGACCCGCCGAAGCCGAGGCGGAAGTCGAGCGGCAGGCCGATCGCCAGAGCCACGTCCGCCTCCTTCAAGCCGTGGCCGCGGGCCCGGGAGAAGGCGAGCTCGTGATCTGCTGGCAGGCAGCCACGGCCCATGCCGTTGAGGAAGACCGGCGCGCCCAGCGCCTCGGCGAGTGCTCGCAGCTCGTCCTCGCCTCGCGCCCAGTAAAGGCCGGTTCCGGCCATGATCGCCGGACGCTCGGCTCCGGCAAGAAGCTTCGCCGCCTCTTCCACCCCGTCAGCGACGTCGCCCGCCTGGAAGCCAGGGTCGGCGCCGGGCTCGGACTCGGCGTCGTTGAAGACCGTGTCGAGCGGAAAGTCGAGAAATGTCGGGCCGGACGGGTGGGCCATCGAGAGGTCGATGGCGGCCGCGGTGCACGCGGCGATCTCAGCCGTGTCCTTGACGGTCTCGGCGGACTTCACGAGCGGCTCGACGAACGGGACGTGGTCAATCTCCTGAAGTGAGCCGGAGCCCCAGCGCATCTCGGGAGCACGGCCGCCTAGCACCGTGATCGGCGAGCGGTTGTAGAAGGCGCCGGCGATCGCGCTCATGCCGTTCGTCACGCCGGGCCCGGCGGTCAGAGCGGCGACGCCCGGCTTGCGAGTCGCCTTCGCGTATCCCTCGGCGGCCCACACGGCCGCCGACTCGTGGCGCACGTCGACGATCTCGATCCCCTCTTCCTTGCACCCGTCATAGATCGAGAACAGGTGGCCTCCCGAGAGCGTGAACAGATGCTCGACGCCTCGGGACTTGAGAGCCCGAGCGACAAGGCGGCCGCCGTGGACGGACGCGGTGGCGGTCTCTTCGGTCGCTGCCATCGCCGCGATGCTATCTGCGCGAGCGCCGACGCAACCCGCGCCTCATCCGGCCAGCCGCGGCGAGGATCGGCTCCGGGTCGAGAAGGGAGACGTCGTCCTCTTCCGTGCTCTCCTTCGTCGGCGACTCGACAGCGAAGAGCTCGACGGGCTCGGCGACGCCCTTCAGTTCGTGCTGGCCCATCTCCGTCAGCTCGACGTTGTCGCCCAGGGCCCCGGCCGTGGCGGCGGTGATGAGCACGTCGCGGTCGAGCTCCCGCGTCGCCGCCTCGACGCGCGCGGCGACATTGACCGCATCGCCGATGACGCTGAAGTTGAGCCTGCCCGCACCGCCCACTGCTCCGGCCACGACCCGGCCCGTATTGACCCCGACCCCGACGCGCAAGTCGCCGGCCTCGGCGCGCTCGTTGACGCGGCGGCAGATCTCCATCGCGGCGCGCGTCGCGCGCTTGGCGTGGTCCCGATACGGGGCGGGCGCACCGAACACTGCGAGGAGCCCGTCTCCCTCGAACTTGTCAACATGCCCACCGTGGCGGGAGATGATGGGCACAACCACCTCGAACAGCTGGTTGAGGGCCGCCACGACTTCCTTTGCCTCCGCCTCGGCCGAAAAGCCCGTGAAGTCGCGCACGTCGGTGAAGAGGACGGAGACCTCCAGCTCCCTTCCCTCCTCGTCGAACTCGTCGGAGAGGATGTACTCGGCCACCTCGCGGTCGAGGTAGGTGCCGAAGGCATCGCGGATCCGTTCGCGCTCGGCAAGGCCCTGGACCATCGCGTTGAACGACGCGGCGAGCTCGCCCGTCTCGTCGCCCGTCGTCACCGGGACCGTCGCGCTGAAGTCGCCATCGAGGACTCGCTCGGTTGCCGTCTGGAGGTCGGCGAGGGGACGCAGGACGGATCTGGTCACGAGGAGCGTCAGCTCCAGAGCGATCGTGGTCGCAACGCCAACGGCGATGGCGACGTCAAGCCCCAGCGATGCGCCGCCACCTCCCTCCGAGGTCAATGCGGCAACGGTCATCCCGGTGATGGCGTTGATCATCGGCAGCGTCAGAAGGAGGCGCCAGCGAAGCGAGATGGTCGAGACTTTCGCGTCGGTTCGCGGGGAGATCTGCTGGTTGATGTCCACCAGGAGTGGGCGCAGGCCGATCTCGAGCGCGAAGTAATGGAGCATCGAGGCGTAGGCGAGCGCGACCACGGAGCCGGCCATGAACGGGAAGACCGCCGGCCAGTTGAGCCCCAGCAAGACCACCGAGGCGACCGCCGAGGGGACGACGACGATGAACGCCGGCACGGCGACGTTCGAGCGGATCATTCGCCACGGGAAGCTGACGGCCGACGCCCACGCCTCAGCAGTCGATCGCTCGTCGCGAGCGCCGTCGATCCACGCCTCGAGCGGGCGAAGCATCGGGAAGGTTCGGATGCAGGCGACGACTATCGCTATCGCCGCGAGGGCGCAGGTGATGCCGAAAAGCGTGAAGAACTCCCCTGTGGAGCCGTCGTAATAGAAGGAAAAGAGCGCGTAGGTGCCAAGAATCACCGGATAGACCGTTTGAAGCTCGAGCACCAAAAAGACACGCGGATAGCGCCGCCCTAGGCGACGATAAGCCGATCGAAGAGCCGTTACGACCATGTACGCATTCTCCCAGGCTTTTCCTGGGCGCGCCGCGCCTAAAGGGCAACGGGTGCTGACCCGATGAGAAATACGTGATACCGGCGACGGCCAACGGTGGTTTTCCTCTGCCTGCCCCAGGCGGACCGCAGCGCGTGGTCGAAGCGACGCATTCCGGGTGCGTTGCCCGCACGCGTGTGAGTATCCCTTCGGCCCTGCCGGTGCGCGCCGTTCGCCGGATCTTTTGCGCGCACTGCGAGCGGCTGTGCGAGGCAGCGGCAGTCTCCGAGGTGCGACCCGGATTCGGTGAGCGCATTCGTTCCATGATCCCGTCGCTCCCGGCCGTTTCGCTGCCCTCCGTGTCGCTTCCGGCTCCGGCGGAGCGCTTCGGGGTCGACACGCGCTGGCTCACGCTGCCAATCGCCGCCATCGCCGTCTTCGCGGTCCTGAGCCTCTTGAACGGCGACGACTCGCCGGCTCCGGCTCCGGCGCCGACCGCCGCCGCTGCGAAGCCGGACAGGGCCCCCGCGGATGCCAAGAGCGACGCGAAGGCCCACAAGGCGAACGCCCCTGAGAAGGCCGCCGTCCCGGCGGACGCCCAGCTCGTCGCCGAATCAACGTTCTCGCTAGCGCTGCCCGCCGGTTGGGATCGCGTGAACCCCGCCGCCGGCGCGACCTTCGCCGCGGTCTCATCCGACGGGACCGCGGACGCAACACTTTGGATCCAGGAGAACCCGAAGCTCGACTTCGCGACCTTCGAGGCAAGCTCGCTCCAGCAGCTCGAGACGCTCGCCGGAAGCGCCCGAGTCGTCGAGCGAAGCGTGGGACCGTCAGTCCAGGCGAGTTCGATCACCCTGGCGCCCAAGAATGTGCCTGAGGGCGCGCCGACCTACGAGGTCGTCCTTCGCGGCTCCGGAGACAACTGGTACTACCTGGCCACGACCTACCAGGCGAGCGCACCTGCTGACGCGATCGCCGGCGTCGACATCATCCAGGGCTCGTTCCTGCCGATCGGGGGCAAGGGATGATGCGAAAGCGCATCCTCGGCCTCGCGCTGATCGCGCTTGCGGTGCCGTTCCCCGCCCTCGCCTTGGAAGGCGGCGGCGTTCAGACATCCGGCTCGCCGGGCCTCACGGTCACTGCATCCCTCAACTCCTGCGGCCTCGCCGGTTCGCAGATCATGTGCCAGATCGACGCCGGGTGGAACAGCCTCGAAGGTGCGGACAGCTACTCGGTGAGCGTCACGAGCGCCGACGGCTCGGTCATTGACATGGGCGAGACGACTGGCCAGGGCACGTCGGTCTGGGTGCCATACGTCGGCTCGGGCGCCTACTCCGTCTCGGTCACCGCGTGGGGCACGCCCCCCGGCGAGGAGGAGGACGGCTCACCCGAAGTCATCGCGAGGGACTCGTCGATGTCGGGTGGCGAGGTGGACGCCGTTGCGAAGAGCCCGCCCGGGACCGATTCCGACGATGCACGCGACGACGAGGGCGCTGATGACACGTCTGACGAGCCGGTCACCGACGTGACTCCCGACGATCCTCGCGACGAGACGCCGGTCTGCGAGGACCCGCCCGTCGAGGACCCGCCGGTGCCGCCCACCTCAGAGCCGGAGCCAGTGCGGGGCGAGGGTGACGCCCCCCCAGCGCCCGCCGAGCCGGAGGTCGTGGATACGATCCCGGCCGATGACGACTGCACCGGCTGAGCTCCTGTCCCAAGCAACCCGCGACTTCCTGGGACGAGTGCCCGGGAAGCTCCTGATCGGCGAGGAGTGGTCCGAGCCCTCGGACGGCACCACCTTCGCCACGGTCGACCCG
The DNA here is from genome assembly GCA_033856515.1 of Solirubrobacterales bacterium. GTDB lineage: Bacteria > Actinomycetota > Thermoleophilia > Solirubrobacterales > 70-9 > JALZKA01. The sequence goes on along the minus strand of JAWVEY010000041.1, from coordinate 47,058 downwards.
GCCACGGGCGAGGAGATCTGCCAGGTCGCACAAGGGTCAGCTGACGACGTGCGTCGCGCAGTCGAAGCGGCGCAGGCCGCGCTCGACGGCCCCCTTCGCAAGGTGAACCCGGCGAAGCGCTCCGCCCTGATGAACGCGCTTGCCGAGCTCATCAAGGCAAACGGCGACGAACTGGCCGAGCTCGAGTCGCTGGACAACGGCAAGCCTCTGGCGATGGCCAAGGGCGATGTCGCCGCATCCGTCAACCACCTCCGCTACTACGCGGGCTGGCCGACCAAGATCGAAGGCCAGACGATCCCGGTCTCGGCTCGCGACGTCCTGTGTTACACGCTCCGCGAGCCGGTCGGCGTATGCGGACAGATCGTGCCCTGGAACTTCCCGCTCCTGATGGCGATGTGGAAGGTCGCCCCCGCCCTTGCGGCTGGATGTCCGATCGTCCTCAAGCCGGCCGAGCAGACCCCGCTCACAGCCCTTCGCCTTGGCGAGCTCGCGCTCGAGGCGGGTCTCCCGCCCGGCACTCTCAACGTGATCACCGGCGACGGCTCGACCGGGGCGGCGCTGGTCGACGACCCCGGCGTGGCGAAGATCGCGTTCACCGGCTCGACGGTCGTCGGCCGCGAGATCGCTCAGAAGTGCGGGAAGGCGCTCAAGCGCGTCACCCTCGAGCTGGGCGGCAAGAGCCCCAACATCATCCTTCCGGACGCCGACCTCAGCAAGGCGATCCAGGGGTCGTTCCAGGGCATCTACTTCAACTCGGGCCAGGCCTGCAACGCGGGCTCCAGGTTGTATGTCGCGCGCGAGCTCTTCGACGAGGTGACCGAGAAGCTCGCCTCTTTCGCGGCCCAGGCGAAGGTCGGCCCGGGCCTCGATCCCGAGAGCGAGTTCGGCCCGCTGGTTTCGCAAGAGCAGTTCGAGCGCGTCAAGGGCTACATCGACTCGGGGCTTGAGGAGGGCGCCAACGCGCTGGCCGGAGGCTCGCCCGAGAACGGCGACGGCTACTTCGTCTCCCCCACCCTCTTCACCGAAGTGTCAGACGAGATGAAGATCGCCCGCGAAGAAATCTTCGGCCCCGTCCTGGTTGCGATGCCGTTCGACGAACTCGAAGAGGTCGCCGCGCGCGCCAACGACACCGAGTACGGGCTGGCAGCCGGCCTTTGGACGCGGGACATCTCGAACGCCCACAAGCTCGCGGCGATGCTCAAGGCCGGGAACGTCTACATCAACACGTGGGGCGGCGGCGATCCCGCGGCGCCGTTCGGCGGCTACAAGGCGTCGGGAATCGGGCGCGAGAAGGGCCACGTGAACCTCGACGCCTATCTCGAGACGAAGACGGTCTGGACCCAGCTCTAGGCGGGTAGGTTCAAGGCATGGGACAGATATCCGCCAGCCACACCGTCGAGATCGACGCCCCGACCGCGAAGGTCTACGAAGTCGCTGCAGACGTTCCGGGCGCGGTCGAGTGGAATCCAGCGATGGACAAGATCGACGTCATCGAGACGGACGCCGACGGCCACGCGACGCTGGTCGAGGTCGAGGCGGACGTAAAGGTCAAGAAGTCGAAGTCGATCCTCCGCTTCACCTTCGACAACGAGCCGAACGGCCTCACCTGGAAGCAGGAGTCGGGCGACGTCAAGTCGGTCGACGGCCGCTGGGAGTTCACCGAGCTCGACGGTGACAGGACCAAGGCCGTCTACGCCCTGGAGATCGACCCCGGCCGCGTCCTTGGATTGCTACTTCGGGGCCCGGTCGAGGGCCAGGTCAAGACGTACCTCACGAAGGGCGCCGCAGAGGGCCTGAAAGCCCACCTCGAAGGCGCCTGATCTACGATCCGGGGCGCCCGGGTATGCAAACTGGTGAAAGCAGGCGGATTTAAAATCCGCTGCCCGCAAGGGCCTTGCGGGTTCGAGTCCCGCCCCGGGCATTATTTCTAGGCACGCCTGGCCGAATCCGGCTTAATCAAGCCGCAATCTCCCGCCCTAGGCACGCAACTATTTCAGTGTTACCGTGTTTCCAGGTAAAAGCTTGGAAGCGTCGGCCCTCACACATTCCAGTCGTCTCGGGCTGCTTGGCAGACGCTCTCCCCTGCTCAAGCTCCAGGGTGACGAGCGACTTATCGCGATGATCCGGTCGGGGCAGGAGCGGGCATTCGAAGCGCTCGTCGACCGCTACAGCGTGCGCCTCCTGGCCTTCTGTCGCGGGATGCTCTCGTCGACGGAGGACGCCGAGGACGTGCTCCAGGAGGTCTACGTCGCGGCGCACAAGGCGATCCTCGCCGACAACCGCGCGATCAACGCTCGGCCGTGGCTCTACCGGATCGCCCGCAACCGCTGCCTCAACCACCTTCGCAAGCCCGTGCCACAGGGACAGGACTCGATGGACGTTCACATGCATGAGAACGGCACGTCCGTCGCGGAGAAGGTCCAGAAGCGCGCCGAGTTCCGCGCGCTCATCCTGGACGTCCAGGGGCTACCCGAGACGCAGCGGAGCGCATTGCTTCTACGCGAGATCGACGCACTCTCCTACGAGGAGATCGCGATCGCGATGGATACGACGGTCCCCGCGGTCAAGTCGCTCCTGGTCCGGGCCCGCATGTCCCTGGCGGATGCAAGCCAGGGTCGCCACCTGACTTGCGACGAGGTCCACCTGGAGCTCGCCGAGGCGACCGAGGGACTGCGGAAGGTTTCAGGCCCGGCCCGCTTCCACATGAAGGACTGCGAGCGCTGCCGCGACTACCGCTCCGAGCTTCGCCGCAACGGCAAGGCGCTTGCCGCGCTGGTGCCGATCGGCCCGCTCGCCGCGCTTGCCCACGCGTTCTCGTCGAAGCTTGGAATGGGCGGCGCGAAGGCAGGCGCCGGAAGCTCGGCAGGTGCCGGCGCAGGTGTCGGCGGCGCTGGGGCCGGCGGCGCGGGCGTCTCCGGCGCGGCTGCGGCCGGTGGCGGCGGTCTCGGCCTCGCGGGCAGCGGAGCTGCGACCCTGGGCGCCGGCGCGCTGGGTGCCAAGGCCGCGGCCGGTATGGCGAGCATGGCCCTCCTGACCGCCGGCGCGGTCGAGGTTCAGCACATCGCTTCGGACTCCTCGCCCGTTCGCGCCCCCGCCATCGAACAGAACGCCACAGCGATGGTGGGACCGGCTGACCGCGCGATGCACGGCTCGGCTCAGATCGGCGTGCCCGCGCGGGCTCCTGACCCGCCGGCCCCGGCCGAAGAGCCCGCGCCTGCACCGGCCGAGGCTCCAGCCGCCGAGGCGCCCGCCGAGCCCGAGCCGGCGCCAGCAACCGAACCGGCGCCCGAGCCGCCCGCCGACCCTCCGGCCGATGACGCCACTGTCGGTGACCCAAACAGCGGCGGCGGAACCATTCCGACGAACCCCGGCGACTCGGACGGCGTGATCGTCCCGGGCGATCCGCCACCCGTCGTCGATCCGCCTCAGGATCCGCCCTCGGAGCCACTGCCGCCTGGGGCTTCGGTCTCGGACCCTCCGAGCTACGAACGCGCGCCGGGTACTTGATCGAGCAGCCGGGCCCAGACCTGCGTGCCTGATTCGGGCGTGGTCTGAAGCCGTAGCTCGCCGCCGTTCGCCTCGACTCGCTGGGTCACGGAGGCGAGCCCGATATGGCCTTCGGCAAGCGCTTCGCGGCGCCGCTCAGGGTCCATCCCTGCCCCGTCGTCAGCCACGGTGACCTCCACAGCCCCGTCCTGGGCCTGAACGCCGACGCTGGCGTTGCTGGCATGCGAATGCCTGGCGACGTTCGACAGGAGCTCGCGCGAGATCGCGACGATCAGCTCGTCGTTCCGCCCGAGCGCCGCCGGATCCAGCTCGACGGTCACCGCGAGACCCACGCTCTGGCGCTCGGCCTGCCTCGCAACCGCGCTGAGCGCCTGCTTCAGGCCGCCTTGTTGGAGGGTCACCGGGTGAAGCGCCACCATCGCCTCTCGGAGCTGAGCGATCGTCCCGCTCACGACCTCGTGCGCCCTGGTCACCTGCTCGCGGCCGGGCGCCGCCTCGATCAGGTCCTGGTTCGCGGCCAGAAGGCTTTGCAGTGCGTCATCGTGGATCAGCTCCGCGATTCGAAGGCGCGCGCGATCCTCAGCCTCCATCACCTGAGCTACGAACTGCTTGCGGTCCTCAAGCTCGGCTTCCGCCTCGGCCAGGCGCCGCCGCAGATCCTCGATCTCCGCGCGGAGATCGGCGTCAGTCATTCGAGGAGGCCGCGCCTCATGCCCTCGGCAACCGCCGCGGCCCGGTCGGACACGCCGAGCTTCTCGTAAAGGGTGCCGAGGTGGGTCTTGACGGTGGTCGGACTGAGGTGGATCTGCTTCGCGATGTCCGGCGCCGAGAGGCCTTCGGCGATGAAGAGCAGCATTTCCGCCTCGCGCGGGCTCAGCTCTGGCCGGCCGTGCGAACGTTCGCGATCCATGATCTCCTGGGCAAGGGCAGACTGCACTTCGGGCGCAAGGGCGGTGTCGCCGCGGGAGACCGAAACGATCGCGTCGCAGATCTCTTGACGCGAGGACTCCTTCGAGAGGTATCCGCGCGCGCCCTCGGCGACCGTGGTGTAGGCCAACTCGGCCTCCATGAAGGCCGAGAGGAAGAGCACCTCGGTGGTGTTGCCGTCGCGCTTGAGCGCCGAGAGCACTTGCGTCCCCTCGAGGCCCGGCATGCGGATGTCGAGCACCGCTACGTCCGGCTCCAGGAGCTTGATCTGCTCGAGCGCGTCGCGGCCGTCGCCGGCCTCGCCCACGAGCTCGAGGTCAGGGCGATCCTTGACCGCACGGACGATGCCCTCGCGATAGACGGGGTGATCGTCGGCGACCAGGACGCGGACGCGCTGAGAGCGGGCTGCGGTGGCCATCACGGAGGATTCTAGGCCGTGACGAGGCGACCGTACTTCAGAGAGATGAAGAGAAGGGCGGATGCCTCAACTCGATGCCTTCCTTGGCTTCGAGCTGAGACGTCCGGGATTAGGGGGGTAAGGCCATGAATGGTTGCGGACCCAGACCTTTTCGGCATCCACCGATCGGGCGTGAAAGGGGAGGAATCTGCCTCCTCCGATCGGAGGAGGCGCTACCTGGACGTTTCTCCACTAATGACGGCTGTCTCCCGGGTCGATATAGGGGTCGCACCCCATATATGCACACCCAAACCACGACCATGAGTCCGCAAACCGTCAAGCACATCACCGCCGGAGTCGTCCACTACGACGACCAGGCTCGTCGCGTCTGGGTGGGCACCCAGCGCCTCCACCACGGCTTGGTGGGCACGCTCTTCGCAGCGGCCGGCGTCGCGCTCATGGCACACGACTGGCACGACCGCAAGGTTTGGTTCATGCGCGGTCCGCAGAACGACTGATAAGGCACAGCCGGACCTCCGGCTTGAGCCCTACAGCTCCGTTTCCTCACCTGGCGCGAGGATCACGACCTCTGAGGAACTCTGATCCTCGACGTCGACCTTGAAGGCCTCGGCGTCTGCCTCGATCGGCGGGAACGTGTCGTAGTGACAGGGGATGACCGTGGCTGCCCCGATCAGGCCGGCCGCGAAGGCCGCGTCGTGGCGGTCCATCGTGTAGTGGCCGCCGATCGGAAGGATCGCGATGTCAACCGGATGGCGCCGGGCGATCAGCTCCATGTCGCCGAAGAGGCAGGTGTCGCCGGCGTGGTAGATCGTCTTGCCGCCGATCGAGATGATCAGCCCGGCGGCCTGGCCGACCGGAGTGCCGTGATCGGCACTGAATGGCGCATCGGCCGAGCCGGGCATCGTATTCGTATGGAAAGCCTGGACGAGCTTCACCGAGCCCCAGTCGAACTCGACGGTGCCGCCGAGGTTCGGGTCGAACGTTTCCTCCACGCCTTTCTCGCCGAGCCAGTTCGCGGTCTCGACGATCGCTACAGCGGGCGCGCCGGTGCGCTTGCAGAGCCCGACGGCGTCGGCGATGTGGTCTGCGTGACCGTGGGTCAAGAGGACGTGCGTCGCTTCGATCTCGTCGGCGGTGTGCACGGCAACGGGGTTGTTGGGCTTGAGGAAGGGGTCGACGACAACGGTCGCGTCTCCGTCGCTGATCTCAAAGCACGACTGCCCGTGGAACTTGATCTTCATGAAGGTGTCTCCTCGTTTTGTGATTTCAACTCATCGGCGAGTGCCCAGCCAACCGCGACGCCAACCAGCATGCCGACTCGGGCCTCCTCGGCCAAGAGCGTCCTGACCGCGACAAGGCGCTCCGCCTCGTCCTCGGTCGCCGAGGCGTTCGCTGCCGCGTCGTCATGGGACTCGGCGAACCAGCCTCCCGACTCGAGCGCCTGGGCGAGCACGCGGCCAAGCTTCGGCGCCGCCCGGCCGACCATGGCCTCCGCCTCACGGAAGCGCTCCGGGTCCTCCAGCGCGGCGATCGCCGCGTCCAGCTCTGCCTCTGAGAACTCCTGCGCCACGCGCAGAAACCTAGCGTCAGGACTGGGAATCCAAGCGCCGCTCCAGGATGTGGAAGCGGAAGTACGTCCTGTAGCCGAGGCGTTCGTAGATGGGGCTGCCAAGCGCCGAGGCCTGAAGTGACGATGTCCTCATCCCCCGCTCTCGCGCCTCGATCAGGGCCGCGGTCAAGAGGCGGCTCGCGAGCCTGCGGCCGCGCATCTCGGGCGGCGTCGCGACGAAGAGGATCCCGGCGTCGCCCTCCACATCGAGTGTGCCGAGGACGCACGCGACCTCGCCCTCCGAGCGTGCACGGTAGAGCCGGAGGGGCAGATCGGACGCCGGAGCCAGGATGGCATTGGCCATTCCCGTCTTCGGCTCGTACCCGTAGGCCAGATCGTTCAGGCGCCCAAGCTCGTCGAAGGTTGCGCCCGAGTCCCAGTCGAGGTCTCCCAGGTCCTCCGCCTCCCATCCCGAGAGCTCGAGCGCCATCGCGACGGGCGCTCCATCGAAGGCGTGGCCCTTTGCCTCGAGGAACCCCTGAGCCTCTTGGTCGCCTTCGTGGATCCAGACCGTCCACGCTTGGATGCCGGCGTCGCGGTAGGTCTGGGCAAGCTCGTCGTAGGCGCTCGCCAGATGCTCCGCGCCCTCAGCCATGACCGAGTTCATGATCGAGCGCTCCGCCGCGGCGGGGACGATCGCGGCGCTGACGCCTGGCCGCTCCCATTCCGCTGAGTCCGGACTTGTGCTTCCCAGCCATTGGATGAAGCCGCGGATGAAATCGACCTGCCGGCGCTGAACCTCGTCGTGGGTGAGCGTCATCGCTTGCGAGCGATCGTGATCCCGTCAGCGATCGCGACCATCGCAAGATCGACCCTCTCGTCGCCGGCCAGCTTCTTGTTCAGCGCCACGATCGCGTTCGTTGACTCGTCGTCCGGATCGGGATCGAGAACGCGCCCGTCCTGAAGCATGTTGTCGAGCAGGATCAGGCCGCCGGGCCGCGTCCTCTTCAGCGATTCTTCGAAGTAGACCGGGTAGCCGGTCTTGTCCGCGTCGATGAAGACGAGGTCGAAGTGCTCGCGCTCGGGCAGCCTTCGTAGCGTCTCAGCGGCTGGCCCGGTGATGATCTCAACCCGGTCGGCAACGCCGGCGGCCGCGAGGTTGCCCGCGGCGGTCTCGGCGAACTCCTCCGAGAGCTCGAGGCAGAGCAGGCGCCCCGCTGGAGCGAGGCCGCGGGCGATCGAGATCGCCGAGTAGCCGGTGAAGGTCCCGATCTCGAGCGCCTCCTGGGCGCCGATCGAGCGGGTGAGGATCTCCATGAACGCCCCTTGGTCGGGCGCGATCTGCATCGCCGAGAGCGACCCCATGGCCGCTGTCTCCTCCTGCACTCGGGCGAGCACATCGTCCTGGCGCGACCCGTGCTCGACAAGGTATGCGTGGAGGTCGTCGTCGAGCGCCGTGTACTTGCTCATGCCCGCCTCCGGGCGAGGGTCGCCGTATAGCCACAGAGGCCGCCCACCAGACCGCCAGCGATCCCCGCCCACGGATCGGAGAAGGCGAAGACGATCGGCATCGCCAGGAGGACCGCCGCTGCGACTCCTGCCGCGATCGGGTCGTATGAATCGTCAGGGTCGGCTCGGCGCTCCGGCTCGAGGATCGCCACATACGCCGCAAGGAGGCCGAGCGCGATTCCGTTCGGCCCGGCAGCGACGGCGAAGTCGTCACCGATCGCCTTGTCGACGCCAACCGCGGCGAGCATGCCAAGCGCGCCGCAGGCAAGCGCCAGAAGGAACGTGGCGATCGAACCGAGCCTCCGCTCGAGCGCGGGGCCGCAAGCCGCAATCACAACGCCGCAAATGAAGAGCATGCCGGCGTTGGGGATTCCGAATGGGGCTGTGAGGTAGCGCCATGGCTCGGAGTCGACGGGTCCGAGGATCACGAAGTCCTGGGCGTCGAGAACAGCCGCCTCCAGGAGGACGTAGACGATCGCCGGGATCGCGATCAGGACGATCGTTGCGATCGGCTTTGTGGCGAGCTCTTCGCCGCGGGGCAACGAGCGGCCGAAGCCGGCGCGCTGCTCGTCGGCGCGCTCGCGGCGCTCCGCGTCGCGCCGGAGCTTCTTCTCGCGCCGGCCTTCGCGGATCCTGATCTCGTCGCCCTCGCGCTCGAGGCGCGGCGCCCGCTTCCTGATGCGCGTGCCGCAGTAGGGGCACTCGGTGACGTACGGACTCACTTCGGAGCCGCAATTGCGACAGACAACGCTGAGTTCTGGCCCGGCCATCCTCGACACCGAGGATAAGGGGGCGAGGCGGTGCGGGGCTACGCGATCACGAGGCCGCGGACTACGTCCTCGAGGTTCTTGGTCTTCTCCCACGTCTCGAGCTGGTGTCGCGCACCGGTCCCCTCGCGCAGGATCTGCCAGACCGTCTCCAGATGGTTTGTGCAGCCGAGCTCGCTCGCGTCGCTGGCCACCTCCTCGAGTAGTCGTTTGACCAGCTCGGTAGCGGGCACGTGATGACCCGCGCGGAAGTCGACGAGCTCGCCGTCCATGCCGCGGATCGCGGCCCGCACCTTGTTGTCGTCGATCAACTCGGTCGGGTACTCCACCAGCGGCTCCTCGGCGTCATAGAGCTCCGACAGGCGACGCGCCAGTGAAACGGTGAGCGCTGCCAGCGCGAGCGTGGCCTCCAGGCTGGTCTGCTGGTCGCAGATGCGGGTCTCGACAGTGCCGAGCCTGGGATGGGGGCGCACGTCCCACCAGCAGTACGTGTAGTCCTCGATCGCACCCGAGCGAATCATCTGGCCGACGCGGTGGGAGTAGATCTCCCAGGTCCCGTAGTGCGGCGGGATGCCTGCGCGCGGGAAGGCTCGGAACACGGGCGTCCGCGCCGACATCATGCCGGTCGAGTGACCGCGCCAGAACGGCGAGTTCACGGATAGCGCCAGAAGGGCCGGCAGGTAGCGCCTGATCCCGTCGGCGACGTAGATGGCACGGTCGGCGCCCTCGATCGCGACGTGGACGTGCGTGCCGAAGATGAGCTCGCGCCTGGCGATGTAGCCCAGATCGGCCACCAGCTCCCGGTAGCGGGGGCGGTCGACGATGGCCTGCTCCTCCCACCGAGCAAACGGATGCGTGCCCGCAGCGCCCACCAGGAGGTTTCGCTCGGCGGCGAGCTCGACCATCATCTGGCGAAGCTCCGCAAGCTCGGCGCCCGCTTCGTTGACGTCGGCGCAGGGTGGCGTCGCGATCTCGAGGACAGACGTGAGGAGCTCCGGCTTCACCTGCCCCTCGTGCTCGGGCGGCACGGCCGCGAGGATCGCCTCGATCTCGCCAGCGAGGTCGAGCGTGTCCGGGTTGAGGAGCATCAGCTCCTCCTCGATCCCGACGGTGAAGGGTGGCCCGGTGAAGGCGTGTTCGATCATGCGGGAGTCGTTCTCTCCAGGCGCAACGCGGTCATTATGATCGCCAACATGGAAGTCAAAAGCTTGAATGCCCAGAAATCACTGCTCGACACCCTCGCACCCGGCAAGCGCACGCGCCTTCGCCGCCTTCTGTTCGAGTTCGGGCCAGGCAACGGAACCCTGATGCTGCTGCCCATCGACCAGGGAATCGAGCACGGCCCGCGCGACTTCTTCCCCAACCCGGACTCGAAGGATCCCGAGTACCAGTTCAAGCTTGCCGCCGAGGCCGGCTACTCGGCGCTCGCCTGCCAGATCGGCATGGCGGAGAAGTACTACCCCGACTACGCGGGCTCGGTGCCGCTCATCCTCAAGGTCAACGGCAAGACCGATATCCCCGGGTCAGACAACGCGCTCTCGACCTGCAACGCGTCGGTTGAGGACGCGGTGCGCCTCGGCGCGGACGCCGTCGGCTACACGCTCTACGTCGGCTCGCCCTCGCAGGGCCAGGACCTCGAGCAGCTCCGCCAGGTCCGCCAGGACTGCGACCGGTTCGGCATGCCGCTCGTCATCTGGGCCTACCCCCGCGGCTCGGCACTCGACGCCAAGGGCGGGCAGACGACCTTCTACGCGATCGACTACGCGGCGCGCATGGCGATGGAGATGGGCGCGGACATCGTGAAGCTCAACATGCCGAAGATCGACCCCGAGAAGGACAAGCTCACGCCCGCTCCCTATAACGAGATGGACGTGACGCAGGAGGAAGCGATCCGCCAGTGCGTCGAATCGGCGGGCCGCTCCCTCGTCGTCCTGTCCGGCGGCTCCAAGATCGAGGATGAGAAGCTCCTCGAGCAGACCGGGTTCATCATGGCCGCCGGCGGCTCGGGCGTGATCTACGGCCGGAACGTCTGGCAGCGCGAGTGGTCCGAGGCACTGGAGATCGTCGCCGAGATCAAGGAAAGCCTCCTCGCAAACGTCACGCGCGAGCCGTAGCCAGCGGCGCCGCGGGGTGAACCGGTGCTGACCCAGGTAGCCGACGGCGTCTGGGTCCGGCAGAGTGAGTGGGTCTGGACCAACTCCATCGTGGTCCGCTCAGAAGATGGCCTGATCCTGGTCGATCCCGGCATCCACGGTTCGGAGCTGGACGCGCTCGCGGATGACCTGGACGCGCTCGGCCTTCCGGTGGTCGCGGGGTTCTCCACTCATCCAGACTGGGACCACCTGCTCTGGCATCCCCGGTTCGGCGACGTGCCGCGCTACGCCTCCGCCGCCGGTGTCGACTTTGCCCGTGAACACCTTGAGGAAGAGCAAGCGGGGGCGGCGGAGGAAGGGTCGGAAGTCCCTCTCGAGCTGATCGGGCTCGTCACGCCGCTGCCCGAGGACGGCGGACCCATACCGGGCGAGATCGTCGAGCATCAAGCGCACCGCATCGGCCACGCTGCGGTCCTCTTGGCCGACCGGGGCGTCCTTATTGCTGGCGACATGCTTTCCGACATCCTGCTCCCGATCTTGGATTCTCTTCAAGATGATCAACTGAGCGCCTACGAGACGGCACTCGACCGGCTGGGCGAGGCCGCCAGGCACGTCGACGTCATGGTCCCCGGCCACGGCTCAGTCGCCGAGGGTCCCGAGGTTGCGGCCCGCATCGCGGCCGATCGTGCCTACATCGACTCGCTGCGGCGAGGAGAGGAGCCGGCCGACGCGCGCATTGACGAGCACAACTGGCTCTCCGGCATCCACGAGTCGAACGTGGAACAGACCCGAGGCCAGTAGTTCCGCGATCGGCTGTTAACGTCGCTCGGGTACAGCGGGCTGTGACAGGGAGCGTCAGGGGGGAGCGCACACAGCCCACTAACCAGGAGGTTCTCCGTGCAACCCGTTCTCTCGGACGTCGTGTCGCGACGTCACGCCCGCGTTCTCGCAGGCTTGTTCTTTTCATGCTGCGCTCTTGCGCTGCCATCGGTCGCCAGCGCGGCTGACATCGTCGTCAACGACGACACCGCCGGACCCGGTCCGGCCGGCGCCGACTGCACTTCACCCGCTCCTTTTTCGTCGATCCAGGCAGCGGCGACCGCCGCCAATCCGGGCGATCGCGTCCTGGTCTGCGCGGGCACCTACAGCGAACAGCAGGTAGATGTCACGAAGCGCCTCGACATCATCGGCGCAGGACCCGGCCAGACCATCATCGACGGCGGCACGGCGAACAACCTGCCGAACGCTGGTCTCGTCCGGATCGCGCAGAGCACGGACGGCGACGTTCTGCTGAGCGGCTTCACCACGCGTAACCCGGGTCAGACCGGCGTGGGCGCCTCCACGCCTCGCTACCACTTCGCAATCAAAGGCGACGACGCCGGAGCAACCAACGAGATCGAGAACGTCGAGGTCGATGGCGGCGGCGCCGCCTACCGGGACTACGGGCTTTATGCGGACGGAGACCCGAACGACCTGATCGTCCACGACAGCTCGATCACGGGAACCGACTTCAACCCGATCCTCCTCGAGCGCCACACCGGCGCCGCGACGATCCGCGACAACACGATCTCTCCTGACGGCACGACGAACACCTCGTCTGTCTTCGCGTTCACCTATCAGGCAAGCCCGGTCACGCAGCCGCTGCGCATCGTCCGCAACGACATCGACGCCAACGGCAGGTCGGGAATCGCCGTCTCGGGCGGCTTCCAGGCGCTCGCAGCGAACGGGTTCGACTCAGTCGAGGTCCGCGACAACGACATCTCGGACTTCAGCACGAACGGCCTCTCGATCACGAATGTCGATCCTGTCGCAGGCGGCGTGGCTGGCGAGATCTCGAACGTTTCGGTCGAGAGCAACACGTTCGCGGAGCGGGACGGTTCCGCGGCAAGCAGAGCCGTCCGCGTCCTGGGACGCGTCCGGAACGTCGATATCCGCTCGAACACGATCGTCGGGCTCGTCAGGGGGCTCACCTTCGACCTCAACTCGGGCGCGGGTGCGCAGGACGTGACCCTGCGGTTCAACCGGATCGCGGGCAACACAACAGCCGGCCTCGCTTCGACGATCACAGAGGAGATCGACGCCGAGCACAACTGGTGGGGCTGCAACGAGGGTCCGAACCAGACGGGCTGCGACGCAGTCACCGGAACGGTGGACTTCTCCCCGTGGCTGGTCCTGACCCTCACGGCGTCGCCGAGCTCCATCTCGACCGATGGGGACACGTCGGATCTGACCGCCGACCTCACCACGGACTCCAACGGCAACGAGGCGGGCGCCGGATTCCCCGAGGGAACTCCTGTCACCTTCGGAACGGACCTCGGGACAGTCGCGTCACCGGCCGAGACGGCCAATGGCGTCGCCACCAGCACGCTCACGTCGCAGACTGACGAGGGCACGGCGAACGTGACGGCAAGCCTCGACGGCGAGACCGCCACCGACACCGTCCAGATCGTCTCCCCGGTCGAACCGGCGGCGCTGAGCCTGTCGGTCGACCCCAAGAAGCAGAAGGTCATCGCCGGCGAGTCGGCGACCTATGAGGCGACGGTGACGAATACCGGTGAAACCGATGCCGACAACGTCGTCGTCTGTGCCCGCGTGAGGCAGATCAAGGACTGCGTCACCATCGGCCAGGTCGCAGACGGAGCAACCGTCAACCAGGACCTGACGATCAAGACCAAGAAGAACATGAAGACGAAGGCCTACAAGGCCCACTTCAAGGTGACCTCGGACAACGCTCCGACCGAGAAGAGCCAGGGGACGCTCAAGGTGCTTCCCGCCTAACTGCACCGCATGCACCGTCCCTGCGTGGCGCCCCGGATCGGGTGCCACGCAAGGCCGGTCGCCATTGACCGCCGAGGAGGAGGGATTCGTTAGCGTCGCTTACGTTGCTCAACCGAGCTACGCGGGCAGAGCAACCACAGGAGGACTCATGAAGCGCATCGCAGGGGTCGCCGTAATGGCGGCACTCATGTCTGTCTCACTCGTCGCGACGGCGACGGCTCATAACGTGACGTACAACTCCAAGGTCACCATGCACGTGAATACGAACGGCTCCGAGGACGACTTCATTGAGGGCGGGGTGCGCTCGGACAGCGATCGGTGCCTCGATCGGGCGGTGTCTGTCTTTCGGGTGGTCGAAGCTGGCGACGATGAGCTCTACTTCGGAACCTTTACCGATGACAATGGCTTTTATGGGGCTTTTACGGACGACACCCCAGCGGGGACCTACTACGCGAGCATTGGCCGACTGGTGCTCCGCAAGAACAGTAAGCACAAGCACCTGTGCAAGGCGGCGACTTCGCCCGAGCGGGTAGTCACAGCTCCCGCACCGTAGGGATCGAGCGCCACGCAAGGGCCGTTGCAGGGGGCGGGATTCGTCCGCCCGGGGCTTGAGGGTGCGTACGTGTCCTTCGGGCCCAAGCTTCCGAGCGCAGGTGCGGTCGTTCTTCTGATCGCAGGCATCCTGCTGCTCTTCCTCACGAAGGGAGAGGGAGAGGACGGAGGGCGCGGCAGGCAGAGTGAGGCCGCCGGCAAGAGCGTCGATGCGACCGTGGTCCGGGTTGTGGATGGCGACACGGCGCAGATGGACCTCGACACCGGCGGCGAAGAAGGGGTGCGTTTCATTGGGGTCGACACTCCGGAGTCCGTCGCGCCTGGTCAGCCGGTCGAGTGCTTTGGGAAGAAGGCGTCGCGCTTTACGACCGGGCTACTTGAAGGGGAGCGGGTGACGCTCCGCTTCGGGGAGGAGCGGCGAGACATCTATGACCGCTTGCTCGCGTACGTGTACCTGGAGGGGGAATTCTTGAACGCCAAGCTCGTGCGGTTGGGTTACGCGCGGACGCTCGAGATCGCCCCGAACGTGGACTACGCCGAAAAGTTCGCGCGGCTCCAGCAGTCTGCGGCGAATGCCGGCCGGGGGCTCTGGGGCGCGTGTTGAGCGCCGCTGGCGAGCCGAAGGCTCGGAGGGACAGGATTTATCCTGTCCCTCGGGTCCCGTCGTGCCCCTCACGCACGATTGTGCCGCTAGTAACTAAGGAACGATGGGCGTAGTGTGAACATACGTTTGCATTTCGCCGTTCACCCTGTTAAGTTCCTCAACCCATGCGCATGCGTCAAAGCCTCAACGACTGGGAGCTCGCGTTCGAGAACGAGACCGTTCTCGATCGCCAACGCCGTGCTCAGCTGCGCCATCGCGCCGCTTCGCGCTCGCGTGCGCGCCGCATCACACGGACCGAGAAGTCCGGCAAGGTGCGGTTCAGCGTCCTCTTCACCGCGCTCACGCTGACGGTTTTCGTCGTCACCGTGGTGATGTTCGAGACGCTCGCGCTTCTGATGGGCTAAGCGCCCATCCGGCGAAACATCCGCCCGCCGCTACTCCTTGCGGCCCAGCGCCTCTTCGACCTTCGCGGCCGCCCCGTCGATGATCGCTTCCTCGATGCCGTTCTGGCTCGGGGCCCTGCCGGCTCCGTCCTTGCCCTTCTCAGGAGCGTCGCCTTCCTTGATCGAGATCCAGACCTCCTTGCGGAAAACGGGAACCTCCTTTGGCGCGGTGATCCCGATCCGGATCTTGTCCCGCGACACGGCAAGCACCGACACCTCGATGTCGTCGCCGATCATGATGCTTTGGCCCGTCTTCCTTGTAAGGACCAGCATTGCGCTGCCTCCGTTCGGCTTACCCCCCTCAGGGCGCCGGTAGGTTCCGTTGGCAACCCTAGCCGCTCCGCCAGCAATCCGCCACATACAACCGTCGCCCTTCAAGAAACCGTCCGAGTCCGAATGGCGACTGGATAAAGTCGGCGCCGCAAATGCCCCGTAAACCTCTCCGCTCACAGCTGAATCAGGTCCGCGCTTGGGTGCGCCAGGGCCGCACCGACGCCTGGATCGCCCACCAGCTGGACGTCCCCGCAACCGAGCTTCGCGAGTTTCGCCGCCGCCACGGCCTGGAGGCCGACGGCGAGGAGACCGGCGAGGTCGACCTTCGCGACGAGATCGAGGCCGAGATCGAGGCTGCAACGCTCGAGGAGGCAGAGTCAGAAGACGCTGAGGAAACCGAGGATGACGCCGAGGAAGACTCAGCCGAAGGTGATGGCGAGAGCGATGGCGACGCCCAGCAGCCGAAGCGGCGCAGGCGCCGCCGTGGCGGCCGTGGCGGCAAGCGCGTCGGCGTCGGGCTCCAGGCGAGCTTCGACCACGGCGAGGCGGACGGTTACGGCCTCTGGCTCGACCCGGCGGTCACCGAGGATCCGGTCTATTCCGAGCACTGGACCGAGCGCCGCAAGGTCGAGGTCACGATCGAGCCGGACCGGATCGTCATCGTGCCCTCTTCAGACGACTGAGGGGTCGGATCCCTGGTTCTTCTTGACGCCCTCCCAGGCGTCCTTCGGAACACGGCGCAGGTGGTTTGTGAGGTCCTCCAGGGAGCGCAGCTCGTCCGCCGGCGCCCCGTCTGAAATCAGTCTGCGCATCGAGGCGTTCCTGACGGCGGTCGGCGCCCGCTCGAAGAGATAGAGCGAGATCTCCTCGTCGCGCTCGGTGGGTTCGACGACTCCCGGCACTCCCGCGGCGTCGCCAAGGCGCCTGAGGATGCCGACCAGCTCCTCCCCTTTGCCGCCCCGGAGCCGCTTCTCCGGGATGCCCTTCTTGATCGCCCTGCGCAGCGGCTTGCGCTGGGCCTCCGGAATCGAGCGAATGCCGGCACGCGGGTTGAATCCGCTCACCGTCGAGCCCCTGAACGTCGAACGCATCATGTGAGCGAGCGGCTGCCAATGGTTCTCAGGGATCACCCGCAGGACCACGAGCCCGGCGAGGAAGAGCAGCGCGAGCGCTGCGGCAATGATGATTGACAAGACCACGCTGATATGCGGAAGCGCCAGGAAGCCCGCGGCGATCGCGGTCGCGAAGGCGAGGGCGGTCAGTACCTCGCGGTTGGGGAAGTCGATGGGCTTCTTGCCGCGCTGGGTGCGCGTGAACATGTACGCCGAGGGAAGGCCGAACCCGACCAGCATCCCGACTGGCGCGGCGTACGCCCCGATCTCCGAACCCAGGCCGTAGGTCAGCCCACAGAAGATCACCATCGCGCTCAAGCACCCCGTGACGAACGCCCGGCGTCCGTTCGGGAGGGTCGAGTTCTGGTTCACGGTCCGGTAGAACGCGGGCATGACGAACGCCGCGGCCGCGAACGGGATCAGCGGGGCCGCGTCGGCGTACTCCGGCGGCGCGATCTCGACGATCACCTCGCCCAGCAGGATCATCACCAGGACGGCGAAGATGCAAAGGATGGTGAAGTACCCCAGCAGCTGGCCCTTCTGCGTCTGGTTGCCGTACTCGTCGGAGACCGCCTGAAAGATCGCCGCCTTGCGGAGCGGGCGCATCGCCATGCGGAAGCCCTGCGGGAGGAACGAGACGACCAAGCCGAGGCGCGAGGCCAAGGTGTAGATCCCCAGCTCGGTCTCAGAGATGACGCGCGAGAGCAGGAAGACGTCAGCGTTCTGGATGATCCAGAAGGGGAACACGACCGGGGCGCGGCGCTTCGCCTGTTTGATGATCTCCCAGGTCTCCTGCGGATCGAATGCCGGGTGAAAGCTGCGGCGAAGTAGGAATATCCCGACCACGGACGCACCGGCGACGCCAAACGCGGTGGACGCAATTGCGCCCTCGATCCCCGCGCCCGCCGCGAGCAGGATGGTGAGAGCGATCAGCCCGATGAGCGGCCGCGAGGCGTCGGCAATGATGAAGGCGCTAGGGCGACGCTCAAGCCAGAGCGAGATCGAGGTCAGCTTGGCCGCCGGCCAGAAAGCGACTGTGGCTGCCGCCCAAACGACGTAGATGGACTGGCCGCCGTCACCCAGGAGCCAATCCGCGAGCGGCTCGGAGAAAGCGATCATCAGTGCGGCGCCGCTGAAGCCCAGGGCGAGCGACAAGATGATGCCCACGCCGAGCGAGCGTTGAGGAGACTTCGAGACCATGCTGTCGTCCTCGTCATCGTCATCGTCATCGTCGCCTCCCCCGAAGACGCGGCGAATCGTGCCCGCCTTCGAGAGCACGACGAATACCTGCGTCACCACGCCGGAGAGGAACAGGAGCAGCGCGTATTGGCCGAGGTCGGCCGGGCCCAGGAAATTCGCAACGACTGCGAGCGCCGCGAGCTGGATGAGGTTGGAGACGCCAAGCGAGAGGCCCTGGACGCCGGCGTAGCGAACGAGCCTGGCTCCGAGGACCGCTCCGGACCCGCCGGGATCGTCCCCCTCGCTGTTCGGTGTCACGCTTCCCAGATCGACCAGTCGCGGAACGGGCGCCCGGCCAACTCGCGCATGCGCTCGGCGTCGTCGCGGAGCGCGCGCAGCGCTTCGTCGGTCAGCGCCAGCCGCACGTCCGGGCGGTCGATCGGCTTCTTCATCGGCAGCCGCTCGTCAAGCGCGAACCAGACCTTCGGCGGGACCACCCTCCCCCACCGCGACTTCGAGGCGCGGTCCATTCGCACGGCCAGCTTCGTCGCCCTGGTCTTCCGCGACGTCGAGTGGCGCTCGCGCTCGAAGCCTGGATGCGAGAACTCGGGATCGGCGCCCGCGAACTCGAAGACACGTCTCAGCGTGTCCGTCCGGTCCTTGCGGAAGTCCTCCTGGTCGAGGATCATGATCTGCTCACGCGGGAAGTGATTGAGGAACTGCTGAAGCTGCATCGCGTACTGGCTGCGCTGGAGGTACGAGGTGTTGGGGTGGCTGAGGGTCTCGGCCAGGGTGCCCTTCTCGCGGCGCTTGGCGTAGTTGTGGACCCAATGAGCGGCAATGCGCTGGAGAGGGTCGCGAAGGACGTAGATCAGCTTTGCGTCGGGCACGACCGAGGCCATCCGCTCCGGCACCCCGACATGCTGCGGGAAGGCCGTGTAGTTGGGCGACGACTCGCCGCGCACCTTCGCCTCGGGGTCGAAGTGGCGGCGATACCAATCCTCGCCGCGGGGCCAGTTGCGCTCCTCGATGAAGAAGTTGAGCTCCTTGGGCCTCGACATCGAGACCTCGGGGTGAAGGCCCAGGTGGTAGTGAAGCCCGGACGTGCCGCACTTCTGGGCGCCGATGATGATGAGGTTGGGCAGAGCACCGGCCGCGCTCTGGGCACCGGCAGAAGGCGCCGAGGCAGGGGCCGATTCACTCGTCTGGGGAGGTTTCACGAGCCCATGAGGGTATCGCTGGCGGAGGGGTCAGACCCCTCATGAAGCGCTAACACGTGCCGGATCCGGGGCCGTTCGGCGAGAATAAGGTCGCGCCGGCCCGCGGTTGCCACGTGCTCTCCTCCAACGCCTTGCTTGCGAAGGACGGGAAGGACGTCCACACGTGCGGTGAGGACCAAGATCCGTTCCGGCGCCTCGCCCGATCTCTCAATCGCCTGCGGCAGGAGGGCCGCCACCTGCTCGGGGCTCAGATCGCCCGCATCGACCAACACCCGCGCCTTTGGCCGAGTCACGGTCTGATGCGCGATCCTGCCGAGCGCGCCGGGCACGCGCGCGGCGAAGGGCGCGGCGGCGCGCGCCGAGGCCACGGGGTGTGCGGCGTAGCGCTTCCAGCGCTTCGTCCCGGGTTTACGGACCCGCTCGGTCGCCGCGAGGCCCGCCAACCATTCGGCCGCAGGCCCGGCGCCGTTCTCAGGACGCTGCTCGATGAGGGCGTTCCGCATCGCCTCACGCCCCGCCGGGTCGAGCAGCTCGTCCAGCCTGGCTTCGAGGGCCTCCGTGGCAGGTCCGTCCACGCCAAGGCCGACGCCGCTTTCATCCGCGTACCGTGCCCGCGCCTCCTGATCGTCAGTCTGGCGGCGCATGGGCACGAACAAGGAGGGCACGCCGAAGCGGATCAGCTCGTGGTAGGCGTTGTATCCCGCGGCTGAGACCGTGGCGTCGAACGCGCGCAGGTACCTGCTCATCGGATAGGTGGAGTCGAGCCCGATGACGCCGGGAGGCGTTTCGCCCATCGCGGCCAGGTGCGAGCGGAGCGCAGCCACGCGTACGCCGTCTCGCCCGGCCAGGTGCTGCAGGCAGCGCTCGGACGCCGCGCGTACCTCGTCGCCCTGCCCGAGCTGGACCAAGACGTTCACGCCGCCCGGCTCCAGGCCCAGCTTGCGCTCGGCGTCGCCGCGCTCATAGAGCTCGGTGTCGTCGCAGAACACGACCGGATCGACGCAAAAGGCGTCATCGCGCAAGGCCACCGTCGCGCCGCGATCCTCGGTGGCGGCGAACTCTCCCGGCTCGAGCACCTGGTCGAAGAATCTGGTTCGCTCGAGCGCGCCGAAGTTGGAGCCCGGCTTCCACATCGGGCGCCTGCACCAGACGCGGTGGGCGTCCGGGACCGACGGCATCGCGTCCAGGAGCGCCTGGTAGGGATGGGCGCCGTCGAAGACGAGGACGCGCGGGTCGGCGTCGCGCATGACCGCCCGCAACCGTCCGCGGAGGCGGCGTGACCAGCGCCAGTCGCTCCCGGCCGTCGGGGTCGCGTACGAGGCGGCGAACTCGACCGGGAAGCCCTGGTCGGCCACCACCGGCGCGGCGCCGGAGAGCGTGAAGAAGAGTGGTTCGAGCGACTCGTCCAGGCGGCGTGCGATCGCCATGGACCGCGTGAGGTGCCCGAGCCCCGTGCCGTTCGATGAGAGGAAGAGGATGCGCTCGGTCATCCGAGCCGCTCCAGGGAACCCATCAGCGGCGCTGCGACGTGGTTGCCCTCATCGCGAAGCTGGGCGAGCGTTCGCTCGTAGCGTCGCCTGACTCGCGCGCGGCCGATCGCCCCCGATCCTTCGGCCCAGCGTCCGCGGTGCATCCCGGACGCGCTCATCTGACCGTCGAAGAAGGCTTGCATCCCTCCATCCGGCTCAATATCCAGGAAGCTGCACACGGCAGCGAGGCTCTCCTCCCGCCGCCCCGCGACGAGGTCGTCCAGAACGACCAGGTGGAACCGGTCGGCAGGCAGCCCGTACTCGGCGCCGTCCTCGACGCCGGAGACACCCTTGTCAATCCAGCGCAGGCGATCGGCCCACCAGCCGATCCCTTTGATCACATCATCGGGGCCCCACGTCTTGGTCGTGACCGACGACGCTGCGTCGCGGCCGTCACGCACGGTGTGGATCACCTTCGCCTCCGGGAACAGACGCCGGAGCATCTGCGCCTCGCGCACATTGTGAGAGCTCATCTCGACCAGCCCCGGCTTGCCCTCCTCCTCGGCGAGCGGCCACAGGAGGTCGAGGTAAAGGCTCCGGCTGGCCGCGATCGGGTCCGAGTGATACGAGGACTCGAATCGCTCCAGCGCTCCGTCGAACGCCGAGCGGTGCATCAGCGAGTAGAGACCCCGCGGCTGCTCGTCGACCCGGATCCGGTGCCACCAGAAGTCCCGGAGCTTCTCCATGAAGCCGCCGAACGAGACGCGTCCCTCCAGGAGATCGGGTAGTCCGCGCTTGTTGCAGTGAAACCGCGCCTCGATCGGGACGTCCGCGAACGCGCCGTGCTCGCCAAGCAGGCGGCCCAGGATGTGGGTGCCGCTGCGGCCCGTGCCGCCGACGAAGACGAGCGAGCGCGAATTGTGAGCGTTGTCTGAGGGGTCTGACCCCATCATCGTCCTCGCTCATAGTTTCGGCGGAGGAGGGCCGCGCAGTGGTAGTCCTCGCGCTCGATGAGATCGAGGGCGGCTTCGTAGCGCGAGACGACCGCCTGCTGCTGAGCCTCGTCGAGGCCCTCGCGCCAGCGCTCGCGGTGGGCGTTCTGCGCGTTCATCTCCTCGTCGAAGAAGGCTCGCATGCCCGAGTCGTCGCCGAGCCCGGCGAACTCCACAAGGCCCTCATACGACGCCTCGCGGTCGCCCCAGACGAGCTCGTCGAGGCAGACGGCGTAGAGCTTCGACGGGTCTGTGAGGCCGCGATAGCCCCGCTCGGCGAGCGCCAGCCGTCCCTCCCACCACTCGACGCCCGTAGCGGCGTCGGATGGGTGATGGGACTTCTGCGCCTTCGAGACCTTGGAGGAGCCGGAATCCCGGCCATCGCGGACGGAGTGGACGAAGAGCGCCTCGGGGAAGATCAGCTCGAGGCCACGCGCGGAGGCGATCGTGAAGCAGCTCATCTCGACCAGCCCGGGCTTGCCCTCGCGGAGCGGCCCCAGCAGGTCGAAGAAGAGCTTGCGGCTCGCGGCGACGACCTCGGGGCGGGTCCCGTCCTCGATTCCGGCTGTCGCATCCTCGAAGCGCCGGGCGGCGGCCTCGAATGCGTCCTTCTCGATGATCTTGTGCAGCCCGCGCTCCTTGCCCTCGCCCCGGGCTCGCCAGCGCGCGCGCACGAGCGCCTTCTCGCCGACGCGGACGCGGTGCCACCAGTAGCGCCTGAGCTTGGTCAGGAACGCAGAGGGCGTCGCCGCGCCCGTCACGACCTCGGAGAGACCCTTCGGGTTCGAGTGGAAGCGGCACTCGATCGGGACGGCATGAAGGGTCGGATGGTGGCCGATGAGGTCCGCAACGATGTGGGTGCCGCTGCGGCCCGTGCCGCCGACGAAGATGAGGGGGGAAGGGTCCTGCGAGGTCATTTGAAGAATGCGCGCAAGTTGTAGTGGTCGACGTACTGATCGCAGGCGTCCTCGAACGGCACCGGGCTCCGCGCCTGGAGCGGACCGCTGAAGGCAAGTGTGCCGATCCAGACGTCCCGCTCGACCCCGAGCGCCTCCTGAAAGCCGCTCGGAGCTGCCGCGGAGATCTCAACCTCGACGGTTCCCCCGTCGGCCTTCACCTCTCCTGCCGGCCAGAAGGCTCCTCTGCCCGCGCCGGTGAGGTAGAAGCCTTCAAGTGAGGGCGGCAGCTCAGCGATCTCCTTGCCGTCGACACTCACGGTCAGAGGCACCTGGCTGTGGTACTGAAGTGAAACCTCCGGGACGTCCTCCGGCACAGTCGCGCTCGCGGTGAAGGTTGCTGGCGCCTCCGCCATGAAGCCTGGGCTCCAATCCGCCTGTTCAATCGTTACCGGCTCAGGTACCACCGTTGTTGCCCTTCGGCCGGCCTCCCCGTCGTCGCAGGAGAGGATCGCTCCAGGATTTCCACCCTCGTCCTTCAAAACGCGGTTCGAAGGCGTATCGAACTTCGCCCGCTCCCACAAGACGTAGTCACCCTCTTGCGCCACCTCGCTGAAGCTGGGCGGAGGAGTGGACGCGTAAGCCGCCGCGGTCGTGATCGCGTAGTCGTAGCGATCAAGCTTCGAGGGGCTCAGGGTGTCGAAGTCCATCGCCAGGCCCTGCTGCCACGTCTTCTCGGGACGCGCGTCGACGTCCTGGGGCACATAGCCGCCGGGGCTTTCAGCCAGCGTGCCACGAAGCCAGTAGCCCGCGAAGCGGTCGACGCCGAGGAAGACGACGGATCCGCCATCGATCTGCTCCGCCAGCGCGCGAAGATCGTCCTCGCCGCGCTCGTTGAAGCCGACCGGCGCGGCGCGAATGGCAAGGAGGCTCGAAATGAGGGCAAGCGCGCAGAACAGGGCGCCTGCGACCTGGCGGAGAAGCGCCCCATGGCCCGTGCCGGGCGCGAGCAGCCAGCGGACCGTGATGAGCATCGCGATCGGCGCCAGGACGCAGAGCGCCTTCGCCTCAACGTGGATCTCGGCAAATGAGCGCGCAAGCGCGTACACGAACGCAGCGGCGGCGAGGACGGACAGAAGAGCCCATTCGCGCTTGCGGATCAACGCCACGCCTGCACCCAGCACACAGAGCGCGGCAAACAGGGTGGCCACGAGCGAGCCGTCCACCTCGCCGCGGACGACGCGGAAGTCGCCCTCGGGCCAGATCCCCAGCGCCTCGCCGGGGAACACCGGCGAGGAAAGGCGCCCGCTCGAGCCCTGAACCTCGTCGATCTTGTCGATGAAGTCGCGAGCCGGGCCGATCACGATCAGCGCCAGGGCAACGAGCGCCAGGGCTCCACCGATGAGGTGTGCGCGATGCTCGCGCGCCGTCTCACCGAGCCGCTTCAAGTCGATCGTGCTCGTTCCGAAGCCGAGCGTGAGAATTGCCCAGACCGGGATCGCAACCGCAAACCAGGCGGCGCCGGGAATCGAGAACGTGAAGACGGAGGCCGCGGCAAGCACGGCAAGCACGCCGACGACCGCGTGCGCCGGAGGCGGCTCCCGATCCTCGCCCTTTCGCCTCAGCGCCAGGTGAAGGACGATTGCGAGGGCCACCACCAGCATCGCCATCACCGTCTCCTTGAAGCCGGACTGGGCGAGGAACGACGCGCCGAGGTACGGCAGGCCGGTGAGGCCGGCCGCCAGGCCGCGGCGCCAGGGCGGCAGGCCGCCCAGGAGCGACAGGGCGGCGAGCGCGGTCAGGGCCGGGATCGCGACGAGGAGGCCGTTGAACGTGTCGACGAGGTTGACCGTGGTGCCCTCCGAAACGCTTGCGGCCAGCGCCTGCGGGCCGACCGGGTACCCCACGGAGACCGCGTTCGGCTGGGGGCCGAATCCGTCGGCCAGCCAGTCGGCCCAGTAGAGCTGGGCGGCCTGGTCGTTCGTGTAGATGCCCTCGCCCAGAACGCCCGTGTGCTCGTTGAAGAGGAAGGGAAGGCAGGCGACCGCGATAACGGCCGGCACGACACAGAGCGCCACGACGTGTTGCGCACGCGGGCGGTCCGGGTCCGTGTGGTGCTCGCCGTGAACTCGCCGCGGAGTTGCGCGGCGCGTCACGACCGCGCACGCGATCGAGACCACGGCCAGGATCACGGCCGCCGTGAGTCCTCGGCCGGGTAGGCGGACCAGGAACGGTGCCGCGACCACCAGCGCCGCAAACCCGACTGCGCCAGCCACCCATTCCGGGCGCTTCCAGCCAAGCGCCAGCATCAGCGCCCTTCCGATGACTACCGAGGCGAGGACGATGAGGACGGCCGCGAGGAGCGTGCCGAGCATCAGTATCCCTCGTCGCCTTCGCTACCTGAGCCTGGGGGCGGCTGGTTCGCGAGCGGATCGTTGTTCACGGATTCGCCGTTCAGCTCCGACGGCTCCAGGTCCGGAAGATCGCCGCATGTCGCCGGGTCGAGCGGGTCCTCGATGCGGAACACGCTTACCGGGCCGTCGCGGAGCACCTCGGTGGCGCTTTGGTCCTCGCGGGTCCAGAGGGCCTCCTTGGTGTCGGTGAGCCCAGAGGGCTGATACGGGTCATAGAGGGTGACGACGTACGAGTACTCGCCCGCGTTCACCTCGGAGCGCCAGGTTTCGCAGTCGGGAATGCGCTCATACGCGCCGTGCTCGCCCTCAGTCCCGAGCCACTGGACGTGGTTCGAGAGGTCGTAACCGGAGAAGGCGAACTGGTTGAAGACTCCGCGGATGCCGGAGATTGCGATCCGCTCGTCCGTGACGGTGTTCGCCCAGCGCACGGCCTCGTCCAGTCGAAGCTGCGGGCTCAGATCCTCATAGCGCTGCCCGAGGTAGTGGCGCTGGACCGCAAATCCGGCAGCGAGCGCAGCAAGCGCCACCACGGCACCGATCGCTACCGCACGCGAGCGCCGCGCTCCGGCGCCGATGTATCCACGGCGGCTCGCCCAGATCGCCGCACCGAACAGGACGAGGACGATGGCGCCCACCGCGATCGCGCCCTTCTTGTGGCCGCCGACGTCCCACTGGACGATGGTGACCGTGGTGAGCAGGGCCAGGCCGCCGAGGCCGAAAAGCGAAACAAAGCGGGCGCGCAGCGTAGCTCGGAACGCGGGCAGGAGAGGCAGGATCGCCATAGCGATCGCGACGGCCGGAGCCAGGTAGCGGATGTTCCATTCGAACGCGATCGGCTCCCCCTCCTCACCGCCGGCCGTAAGCGGCGTGACGACGTAGGCGAGCGCGGTAAGCACCGCTACGCCACCTAGGGCCCTCAGGATCGGCTCGCGGCCCTTCCAGACTGCATAGACCCCTCCTCCCACGGTGGCGACGAGGACGAGCGGCCACAGAGGCCCGAGCTCCTCGGAGAGCTTGGGCACGAACCAGTCCCACCAGACGTCCGGCTGGTTCCAATAGTGGGCGACTGAAAAGCCGGGCCGCAGCTCGAGCATGCGCTCCGGTGAGGGCAGGCCGATGGGCCCCCATGCCGTAAAGGGGAGTGGGTTGCCGACGGTGACCAGGTTGCGTAGGAACCAATAGCCGCCGCCGAGCAGCATCGGCAGACCAAAGAACGCCGTGGCGCAGACCTTCGCCCCCCGCGGAGCGATGATCACGACGGCGAGCGTGAGCAGCGCGACGGGTGCGAGGAACGAGAGCTTTGTGCCGGCCGCGAGGCCGGCGGCAGCGCCCGCAAACGCCAGCGCACCGGCGCTCACCGAACGACCGTTGGCTCGCGCCGCGTGGCCGTTGATCAGGAGAGCGGCCGCACACAAGAGAAGCGAGACGCCCCCGATGTCGTTGAGTGCCTCGCCGGCCTGGAAGTCGATCATCGTCTCGGCGCCCAGGACGACCGCAGCTCCAAGGAGGGCCTGCGGCCCGAGGCCGTACGGCCGGCCCATCGCCCAGCCCGCAAGGAGGCCGAGGCTGAGAAAGCCGAGGTTGAGAAGCGGCGACAGGAAGTCGCGCGTGAAGGTCAGGATCGGTATCGCGTGCAGGACCTCGGAGTTCGCCGGGTAGAAGGACGCGAAGAAGATCGGGTCGAAGAAGAAGATCTCGCCTGTCGAGCCCGTCTCCACGAACCGCGACGCGAGCGGCATGTGGTACCAGAGCGAATCGGCCCGGCCCATGCCTCCGGTGATGCCGCTGAGAGTGGGGATAGCCCACCCGGCGAAGATCGCCGCGACGACGATGGCGACGATCGGCAAGCCCAGCCGATGGGCGGGGGGCGCGGGCGGCGTGTCGCTTCCCTCGTGCCTGGCACCGGCGGGGCCTGGCGCGGGGATGAACAGCGCGATCGCGGCGACGGCGACCGCTCCGATGAGATAGCCGGCCTCGGTGAACAGATCGAACGTTCCGAGGAGCTCCGCGAGCACGGTCGCAAGGGCCATCGTGGCCACCGTGTCTGCGACCAGGGCAGGAGAGCCGGAGAAGCCGGGCAGCGCGAGACGGCGAAGCCGCACGGCGCAGAAAGCCAGCGCAGCGACGATCAGCCCGAGCTCTGCCGCGCCCAGGAGGTACTCGCCGGCGCTCAGCGCGCGATCGCTCACGTCAGGACCCCCAGAAGATCGCGACGGAGTGTGAGCGTTGTGTTAGGTACCTGGTACCCGGTCAGGGTGCCGAGCCGGCGCAGCCCGCGGCGCCGCCCGATTCGCAGATCACGACCGAGCGCTCGTCCGGGTTCACCATTCCCAGGCCGCGTGCCCCGAGCTCGGCGGCGTCCGAGTGCTCGAGCGTCTGCGCGCGCTTCAGGAGATCCTGGTTCTCCTGCTTGAGCTCTGCAAGCTGCGAGGACTCCGAGCGGGAGTCGCGCCAGGCGTCCACGAAGTTCACGACGGGATTGATGTAGAGCACGAGGATCACGAACAGGATCACGACCAGGCTGATGCGCCCGAGACGCTCCCAGTCCACGCGCGAACCAGAGCGCCTGGAGCCTTGCCGGCGGGGTGCGACGCGGTATGCGCGCGAGCTCACGCATCATCGATTCAACGCCGGAGGCGCTCTACCTTCCGCTGAAAGCTTCGATGCCCGGATAGGTCGCGGCGCCGCCCAGCTCCTCTGCGATTCGCAGGAGCTGGTTGTACTTGGCAACTCGGTCGGAGCGCGAGGGGGCGCCGGTCTTGATCTGGCCCACGCCGGTTGCCACCGCGAGGTCGGCGATCGTTGTGTCCTCGGTCTCACCCGAGCGGTGGGACATGACGGCGGTGTAGCCCGCATCCCGCGCCATGCGGATGGCCTCGAGCGTCTCGGTGAGCGTTCCGATCTGGTTCACCTTGACCAAGATCGAGTTCGCGACTCCCGCTTCGATCCCGCGGCTGAGGCGCTCGGGATTGGTGACGAAGAGGTCGTCGCCCACGAGCTGGCAGCGCTCGCCGACCAGGTCCGTGAGCGCCTTCCACCCGTTCCAGTCCTCCTCGTCCATTCCGTCCTCGATCGAGACAATCGGGAACGAGTCGATCGCGTCCGCCCAGTAAGCCGCCATGTCGAGGGGCGAGAGCGAGCGGTCCTCGTGCTCGAGGACGTAGGAGCCGCTCTTGAAGATCTCGCTGGTCGCCGGATCGAGCGCGATGAAGACCTCCTCGCCCGGCTTGTACCCCGCCGCCTCGATCCCGTCGACCAAGGCGCTGAGGGCATCGCGGTTCGATTCGAGGTCCGGCGCGAACCCGCCCTCGTCCCCGACAGCCGTGTTCAAGCCCCGGCCCTTCAGGATGCCCTTCAGGGCGTGAAAGACCTCGGTGCCGACCCGGAGGGCCTCGGCAAAGTTTGGCGCGCCGGCCGGGACGACCATGAACTCTTGGAAGTCGACCGAGTTGTCGGCGTGCGCCCCGCCGTTCAGCACGTTCATCATCGGTACCGGCAGCACCGAGGGCGGGCCTGTGCCTGCGAGGCCGGCAACGTACTGGTAGAGGGGCTGCCCGGCATCCGTGGCCGATGCCCTGGCCGCGGCAAGCGACACGCCCAGGATGGCGTTTGCGCCCAGGCGCGACTTGTTCGGGGTGCCGTCGAGATCGATCATCGCCTGATCGATAGCCGTCTGATCTGACGCGTCGGCGCCTTTGAGTGCGTCGGCGATCTCGCCATTCGCGTTCGCAACCGCACCAGATACACCCTTGCCCAGCCACTCCGAGCCGCCATCACGCAGCTCAGAGGCCTCGAACTCGCCGGTGGAGGCTCCGGAGGGGACGGCTGCACGGCCCATCGCGCCACCCGCGAGGGTGACGTCCACCTCGACCGTGGGATTGCCCCTGGAGTCGAGGATCTGCCGCGCTTGGATGCGTTCGATCTCGGCCATGCGAAAAGACGCCCCGCGGCGCACTGTCGCGCGGCGGGGACCGGCTGAGATTCTAGTCCGCCGCTTCTCGCGCTTGGTCTCGGGCGCGGCCGGCGGCTGCGCGGACGGCGAGCTCCGGGTCGACGCCCAGGCGCCGCGAGATGCCCACCAGCTCGAGTAGGACCTCACCCAGCCAGCGCTCGGCCCGCTCACGCGCCTCCGGATCCTTCGGCGGCGGCGAGCCCGCGTCCGGCGCGGCGCGGCGCAGGACCTTTCGCGCGTAGAGGAGCCCGGGCAAGTTCTCCGGCACGTCGGCAAACGGATCGTCGGCGCCGCGTCCCTCCACCTCGCGCTTGATCTGGTCCCAGTTGGCGAGCACCTCACGCGAGGTCTCGGGGTCAGACCCCAAAAGATGGCGAGCTTCGCTTTCGTCGAATACGTGCGGGTGGCGGCGGATGAGCTTCGCCGTCATTCCCTCGGCGACCTCGGCGAGCGACCCGGCACCACGCTCCTCCAGAAGGAGCGAAAGGAAATGGACCTGGAACAGGACGTCACCCAGCTCGTCGATCATCTTCGAGTCGTCGCCCTGCGCGGCCGCGTCGGCAAGCTCGTAGGCCTCCTCGACCGTGTGGGGGACGATCGAGCGCTCATCCTGCTCGCGGTCCCACGGGCATTCGACCCGCAACCGGCGGGTGATCTCGTCGAGCCTGGCTAGCGCTGCGGCGGCGTCGCCGCTCACGCTCAGCCTCCCGGCGGGGTCGTCGGCGGTGCGCCCTGCGTCGGAGGCGCGGTGCCGGGCGGCGCCGTGCCGGGTGGAGCTGTGCCGGGTGGAGCTGTGCCGGGCGGAACGGTGCCCGGAGGGAGTCCAAGCTGCTCTGCCCCGGGCGGCAGCGCCTCCTCCTCAACGGGCGGCGGCTGCGGGCCCTGCGGCAGTGGGGTCAGCGTGCCGGGGGGTGTTGCCACGAGCGGATCTGTCTCTTCCTGCGGGAGCGGGATCGGAGGGAGCACCGGCCTCAGGGGCACGAATGCGGGGCAGCCCGCGGGTTCCTTCGGAATCTCGCCGGTAACCGGGTCGGGCTGAAGCTCGTCGCTTTCGTCGTCGCCCAGGCAGCCGTCGTCGGTGACGACGAAGTTCGAGCAACGCTCGGCCAGCTGACTCTGGACAGTGCCGTCCTCGTCGTCCGCCAGGAGGTCCTCCGAGCAGACGGTACGGGCCCGCCACTTGGCGACGAACGTGTCCTGGAACTCGGTGACCGCCTGCTGCTGCTCCTGCGTCACGAGCTGTTGGCGGATCTGCGCGCTGGTCGCCTCGTCGAGCGGCTGGGTCGCGGCCTCGTTGACCTTCTCGACCTCGATCACGTAAAAGCCGGCGTCCGTCTCGATCGGGCCGACGACCTCACCCGCGGTCGCCTCGAAGATGGCGGCGTCGAGCGCCGGATCGTTCTGGCCTTCGGCCACTCCGGGGCGCAGGCCGCCGAGCGCTGCCGTCTCTTCCTCTGTCGAAAGCTCCTTGGTCACGTCCTTCCACGCCTCCGCGCTGGAGTCCTCGGCGAGCTGGTCGGCCGCCTCCTGCGCCTTGTCCTCGTCCGGGTTGAGGAGCGTGCGGACATCGCGTGTCTCCGGCGTCTCGAACTGGGCGATGTTGTCGTCGTAGAACTTCTGGATCTCGTCGTCGGTGATCTCGACTTCCTCTTCGCCCTGACAGCCCTCGCGCTGGGTGGTCGGTGCCTCGGCCTCGGGGTCCTGCGGTATGACCTGATCCTGGATGCACTGCGTTAGGAGCTGAAGCTCCACGCGGCCCAAGGCGTCCTCCTCCGAAAACCCGGATTCCTCGAGGAACTTGTCGAACTCCTTCTGGCCGCCGAACTGCTGCTCGATGATCGTCTCGAGCTCCACGTCGATCTCGCGCTCCGTCACTTCGATGCCGCGCTCCTCGGCCTCGCCACGGACCCAGCGTCCGAGCAGGAGGTCGGACAGCGCGGGGACGAGAGCCGCGTTGTACTGCGGCGTGCCGGGCTCCGGCACGTCGGCGCCGCCCTCGGCGGCTGCTGCCTGCTCGATCGCGACGTCAAGCTCGTCCGACGTAATCTCGCCGTCGTCGACGTCGTCGACAAACGCGGTGGCGCCGTCCGGGAGGCTGAGCGAGCCGATGCCCATCGTTGCGGCGACCAGGATCACGATGATGGCCAGGATCCCGCCAAAGACGAAAGCAGCAGTTCTCTTCGAAACTCTTCTCATCGGCGCAAAAACCTAGCGGGATTGCACGAGCGCGGGTTCAGGTGCCGTTAAGGCGCTAACAACCTGGAGCAGTGCGGCAAGCCTTTCCGCCGGCTCCTCAGGCACGCGAAGCGAGAGTGTTTGCCGCGCCGTTTCGTACATCGCCTCGGGTATTTCCGCCCGAATCGAGGCCACTCGGGTGGCATCGAGCTCCAGCGGCGAGATCGAAAGCCGACCTCCACGAACTTCGGCAACACGCCCCCCGGCCTTCCCGACCTCGATGCGCGCGCGCTGGAGCTCGAGCAGCGCCTCGACGGGATCCGGCACGGGCCCGAAGCGGTCGCGAAGCTCGTCTGCCAGCGCCCGCAGCTCGCCCACCTCGCGCGCTCCCGCGATCCGGCGGTGGAGTTCGATCTTCGCGGCCTCGAAGGGGATGAAGTCGCTCGGGACGTAAGCGGAAACGTCCACATCGACTCGCACCTGCGACTCGGGCGCCCCCTCCTCGCCCCCTGCCCTGAGCGCCTCTGTTGCCTCCTCGAGCATCGAGATGTAGAGCTCGAAGCCGATCGCTGCGACGTGACCCGACTGCTCGTCGCCCAGGAGGTCGCCCGCGCCGCGGAGTTCAAGATCGCGCATTGCGATCGCGAAGCCCGAGCCCAGCTCCGTGTGGTCGGAGAGGGTCGCCAACCGCGCTGCCGCCTCGTGCGAGAGCGCCTCGGATGTGGGATGGAGCATGTAGGCGAAGGCGCGCTCGTGCGAGCGCCCGACCCGGCCGCGGATCTGGTAGGCCTGAGCCAGGCCCAGAAGGTCGGCCCGCTCGACGATCAGGGTGTTGGCCTGCGGGATGTCGAGGCCCGACTCGATGATCGTCGTCGCGACCAGGCAATCCGCGTCTCCGCGAAGGAAGCCGAGCATCGTCGATTCGAGTTCGCCCATGTCCATCTGGCCGTGTGCCTCGGCAAAACGAACGCCTGGGCACAGCGCCCGAAGGCGCTCGGCCATCTCGTGGAGCGTTTCGATCCGGTTGTGGAGGAAGAAGCACTGCCCGTCGCGGTCGACCTCGCGCCGGATCGCCTTGGCGACGAGCTCCTCGTCGTACGGCCCGACGTACGTGCGGATGGGGCGGCGGCCCTCAGGCGGAGTCTCGATCACGGAGATGTCGCGGAGTCCGGCCAGGCTCATCTGGAGCGTGCGCGGGATCGGCGTCGCCGAGAGCGACAGCACGTCTACGCGGAGCTTCAGCTGGCGCAAGAGCTCCTTCTGCTTGACGCCGAAGCGCTGCTCCTCGTCGACGATCAGGAGGCCGAGGTCCTTAGCGCGGACATCGCGCGAGAGCAATCGGTGCGTCCCGATCAACACGTCAACCCCGCCGTCGGCGAACGCCTTCAGCGTTGCGCGCACCTCCGCCGGCTTGCGGAGCCGCGATACCGCGGCGACCTCGAACGGAAGCTCGGCGAACCGCTCGCGGAAGGTGCCGAGGTGCTGCTGGGCGAGCACGGTGGTGGGCACGAGCAGCATCACCTGCTTGCCCTCCCCCGCCGCCTTGGCCGCTGCGCGCAGAGCCACCTCGGTCTTGCCGTAGCCGACGTCGCCGCAGATCAGGCGATCCATCGGCCGCTCGGACTCCATGTCCGCGCGGGTCGCCTCGATCGCCTCCAGCTGATCGGCCGTCTCGCGGTAGGGAAACGCCTGCTCGAGCTGAACGGCCCATTCCGAGTCGGGCCCGAACGCGTGCCCTCGGCGCGCTGCCCGCTCGGCGTAAAGGTTCAGGAGGTCGCCGGCGAGCACGCGCGCCGCGCGGCGGGCGCGAGCCTTGATGGAGTCCCAGCGCTTGGAGCCCAGCGCCGAGAGCTGCGGCGACTCGCCGCCGACACCGACGTAGCGCGTGATCTTCGCCAGCTGCTCCGTCGGCGCAAAAACGCGGTCCTCCCCTCGGTATTCCAGTTCGAGGTAGTCGCGGGTGACTCCCGCCACGGTCTTCGTCTCAAAGCCCGCGAAGCGCGCGATGCCGTGGTCCTGGTGGACGACGTGGTCGCCGACCGCCAGCTCGGCCATCGAGGCGAGGGTGCCACGCACGGTCGGCGCGGCAGCGGTGCGCCTGTGGATCAGCTTGCGCCAAGGGATCACCGCCAGCTTCAGGGCCGGCGAGACGAAGCCCTCGCCGATGTGGACCTCAGTGAAATTGACACCCGGGTCGGCCGGGAGCACGGCGCCGAGGAACGACGCATCGAGGCGCTGGAGGTTGTAGCGCGCGCGCTCGGCCTCGCCGCGATGATCGAATGCGACAACCACGCGGTAGCCGGAGCGGACCTCCCGCTCGAGCTGGGGTTCGGCCTCTGAGATCGAGCGCGCGGCCGACGCGGGCGCCTGGGCTCGAATCGACAGCAGGCTCTCGTCTGGCGCTGTCGAGCGCAGGCGCAGCACCGCGCGCTCCGCAAGGGGCGCCGCCACGTCCACATACAGGCGGCGCGCGTCGTCCGAGTGCATCGCCGCGGTCACGTCCTCCCAGTGCGAGCGAAGGGCGGGCTCGATCTCCTCGTCGGCCGCCGTCACGAACGCGACGTCCTTCGAGATCACGTCGAGCGGCGCGCGGAACGAATCGACGGGCATGAAGTCGATCGGTCCCCCGTCCTCGGAATCCTCCAGCGCCGCCTCGGCGAGCATCCTGTGCTCCGTGGCGAGCTCGGCGGCGGGCGAGAGCTCCAACTCCTTGGCCTCTCCAAGCGAGCGCTGCGTGAACGTCGAGAACCAGCGGATCGACTCGATCTCGTCGCCGAACAGCTCCAGGCGCGCCGCGCGGTCCTCCGTAGCGCCGAAGACGTCCAGGATGCCGCCCCGGAGGGCGAACTGCCCGCGGGCCTCGACCTGGTCCACCCGCTCGTAGCCCGCTTCGGCCAGGAGCTCGGCGCAGAAGGTGAGATCGATCTCCTCGCCGACCTTGAGCGAAAACCCCTCGGGCCGAAGCGAGGCGTCGGGCACGGTCTCGGCCAGAGCGACGGCGCTCGCGACGACGACGGGCGGCTCGCCGTCCCACTCGCCCGTCAGGGCGTCCAGGGCGGCGATGCGAAGGCCCACGAGGTGCGGGGGCGGGGCGACATGCGAGGCGTAGCCGGTGCCCCGAGACGGGTAGTGGCGCACGCGGCGCGGCGCCAGATACGCGCCGAGCTCACGCGCGAGGTCGCGTGCGGCAACGTCGTCCGGCGCGACGACCACAACCGGCGCTTCGCCCAGTGCGTCCTCATCCTCGGCGAGCGCCGCGATCAGATACGGCTGGATCGAGCCCGAGGCGTGGGCAGTGCGCTCCGCCGAGCCCACGGCAGCGCGAAGCGCCGCGTAGTCGCGGTCGTCGTAGGCAAGCTCCAGGGTGGGCCGAAGCGACACTCTCAAAAGAGGCTAGTCGGCGCCTCTGCGAGCGCCTGACGGCCTATTTCTTGACCTTCTCGCCGGCGGAAAGCTCGGACGAGTTGCCGGCTGGGTCGGTCTGCAGCGCGGTGATGATCTGACGCTCCTTGAGCTTCTTCGAGGGCTTCAGCTTTTACTCTCCGTTGCCGTCGACGGTCGTGGTGCCGATCAGCTTCTTGAGCCCCGTCGGCGGCACATTCTTCCCGGATTGGGTCTTGTAGACGAAGACGGTTGCATCGACGATGCCCTCGCCCTTCACCTTCTTCTCCTCGGCCTTTGTCGTCACCGGCCCCTCTTCGGCCAGCTCCACCGCCCCGGGAAGGCTGCAGTCGGTCGGAGCGTTCGTGCAAGTGTCGAGCGCGTCGCTGCCGGAGGTCGTGTGCACGCGATACGTGTAGACGGCGGCGCCGGCCGTCGCGGGCGCGACGAGCCCAAATGCAAGGACGAGAGCGCAGACGCGCCCTGAGCTCATTTCGGTTTCTTGCCCTTCGAGAGCTCGGATGAGTTGCCAAGCTCGTCGATCTGTAGCGCGGTGATGACGTGCTTACCCTTGATCTTGTTGTCCGGCTTCAACTTCCAGGTGCCGTCGTTCTTTACGTTCTTCGTGCCGACGAGCTTCTTGAGGTCAAATGGGAAGTCGCCGGCGTCGGACTTCGTCCGGTAGACCCAGATCTCCCCGCCAGGCGCGCCCTCGCCCGACACCTCGTCCTTCTTCACTTTCTTGACCTTGGGCGACTCGATTTCGGCATTCGGCCCGCCGAGTCCGTTGCCGGGCCCATCGATGCCTTCGAGGTCGATGAAGAAGTCATCCGAGGCCCCCAGGTTCATCAGGACTTGATTCTGGTCCTGGCCATCGCCGACGATCTTGATCGCTGAGCCGGCAACGTCGGAGAAGTTGTTCGCTCGGGCGGGATCGGTGCCGCCGAGGGTGTTCGAAGTGGAGTTGCCTCCCGACGCGCTGACCTGGATCCCGTCGCCGCCGATCCCTTCCGCGGAGTTTCCTGCGACGTCAACGTCTGAGGTGTCCGTCAGGGCAATCGCGTCGCCCGTGGTCTCCACGATCGTGTTCTCCTCGACCTGATGGTCCGGGCCCTGGACTTCGATCGCGACGCTCCCGCCGGAGCCCGGCACGCCGGTGATGCCGATCTGGTTCTCGTCTATCACGGCACCGGCTTGACCGACGACAACCGCCTGGCCCGGCGACTCCTGGGCGATCAGGTTGCCCCTGATCAGCGCCGATGCCGACGGGTTCGGGTTGGCGAGGATGGAGGCGACGACGGCGCCGTCGAGGACCCCCGTTCCATCTGCGTTGGCGCCGATCGAGTTGTCCTCGACGACGAGGTCCTCGGCATCATTGCCCGCGGTCACGGCGAACAGGCCGCCAGCCATGCGGTTTCCCGAAACCGCCACCTCGTCGGCCCCGCCCACCGCCACAAGTAAACCCGTTCCGGTCGAGGCGGTTCCACCGGTGTTGACGCCGATGTGGTTTCCGGTGATCTCGACGCCGCGGGCGGTCGAACTGCCGGCGCCCGCGACTAGGCTCACCCCTCGCGTCGAGGGTCCTCCCGCCGCGGCGATCACGTTGCATCCCGCGTCACAGACCGGGGTGGCGTTCGGAGTCGCGCCGACGACGATGCCGTTCGGGTCGTCACCCCCACCGTTGCCGTTGATCTCAATGTCCTGCTCGGTATTGGCCGCTGCCGTTGAGCCGTCCGCCTTGACGCCGAAGAGGTTGTTCTGAATCGTGTGGTCGTCCGATGCGAAAACTTGGAGGCCGGTCGCATTCCCAGCAAAGACGTTGGGAGCAGCGCCAACGACCCCGATCTGAGAGTTGGATCCCGACAAAGAGACTCCGTTCGGGTTTCCGTCGACGGTCCCGTCGAGACGCAACCCGAACCAGTTGTTGAACAGCGTCAAGCCTTGAGAGGGCCCGCCGTAGAAGAGCGCCGATCCCGACCCTGCGGTGTCGAAGATCGCGAGGCCGTTCACCGAGAGGGTGCCCGTGGTGTGGCTGATCGCATTGTCGCCCGGGGGTGGGCCGTCAATCCCCGCGCAGGGGGCGACGGCGCTGCAGTTGGCGGCGACGATGAGATTCTCGTCCGAGGTCACGCCGGAGCCGAGCACGATGGTGGCCTCCCCCGGCACGGTCTCTAGTCCGTCGAAGACCGCTCCCGTGAAGTTGATCGTGTCCGTGTCGGTCAGGGGATCGCCGTCATCCACCAGACCGAACGCGCCGCGCAGGCTACAGTCGCCCGCCGCGGCTGAGCATGTGTTGAGAGCGCCGCTGTCTGAGATCGTGTCGACGAGGTACAGGTCCTCATCGGCCTCTGCGATTGCCGGCCCCAGTAGCGCGAGCACGACAGCCCCTGCGAACGCGATTCCCTTCACGATGCCTCCCCGAGTTGCTTTCGGGAAACTCTAAACCGATCGGCCCTGAAATGGAAGCCCGGGGCCGGTGCGCTGCCACTCGACCTGGCCCTCGCCCTCGGCCTTCGAGCGCTCGACGACGCCGTCCCACTCGTGAAGCATCGCCTTGAGGCGAGCGACCGCCTCGGGCGGGTGCGAGGCGGCGGTCGTGGCCAGGTCGATTGCCATAGCCTCGGCCGCAGCGGGTGGAGCGACCTTGTGGACGAGGCCCCAGCGGAGCGCCTCGTCGGCTGCGACTTCCTTGCCGGAGATCAGTAGGTACTTGGCGACCGACAGGCCGCACAGCGTCACCAGCCGGGCAGGGCCGACCGGGACGCCCAGCGAGGCGCCGGGGAAGCGCAGGCGCATGTTCGAGCCGCCAACGCGGATGTCGCACGCGACGGCCACCTCAGCGCCGCCGCCGACGGTGGCGCCGTGGCATGCCGCGACGGTCGGTTTGGGGAAGCCGACAAGTTCGTCGTAGAGGTCGGCGAAGAGCTGCATGCGGCGGATCCGCCCCTCCTCGTCGAGCTCCTCGCGAACGTCCGCGCCCGCTGAGAGGCCCAGGTGGTCGGTGGACGAGACGACCAGTGCCCGCACGTCAGAGTCTTCGCGGGCGGTGGCGATGTGCGCGAGCATCTCCTCGAGCATCTGCGTGTTCATCGCGTTTCGCGCCTTCGGTCGATCCATGCGAAGGACGGCGATGCCATCCGAGACGTCGTACGTGGTCAGGGCGTCACTCATCGGTTTCCGACGCTATCCGCTCGACGAGGCGCTCGGTCTCGGCGGCCGCGTCGTCGATCAGCCTCTGTACGTACGTGTCGGGCTCTGAGAAGCTGCCGAGGACCCAGGCCGAGACGATCTCCGGATCGGTCGAGTCGGGGCGGCCGACCCCCACTCGTACGCGCCAGAAGTCGCCGCTCCCCAGGCCCTGGCGGAGGGACTTCATCCCGTTGTGGCCGGCGGCGCCGCCTCCCAGCTTGGACCGGATCTCGCCGAACGGAAGGTCGATCTCGTCGTAGACGACAACGAGGCGGTCGAGTGGCACCTTGAGCGACCCGCGGGCAGGCCCCACCGAGGTGCCCGACTCGTTCATGAACGTCTGTGGGAGAAGGGCAGCGACGCGCGGCCCGCCCGGACCGGCACGTCCCTCGGTCAGAAGGCCGCGGAACTTCTCCTTCGCGCGAGGCATGTCCCAGCGCCTGGTGAGCTCGGAGACGACCTCGAAGCCGATGTTGTGGCGCGTCTTCGCATAGCGCTTGCCGGGGTTTCCGAGCCCGACCACGAGGATGCGATCCGAGTCTCCCCCGTCAGGTTCGCCGGCGTAGTCGCGAGAGCGCCGGCGGAAGATGGACAGGGCTACTCCCCGTCGGAATCGTCGCCGCCCGAGTCGCCGGAATCTCCGGCGTCTTCGGCGGTGTCGCCCTCGGCCTCTTCGCCCTCGGGCGCCTCGATGGGCTCGCCGTCCTCGCCGATGAGCTCGGTCTCTTCCTCGACCTCGGGCTCCTCCTCGACGCGAGGCGGGTTGAGCGTTGCGATCGTGATCTCACCCGGGTCGGCGCCCTCGCCGAGTGCCCACTCGACGCCCTCGGGGGCGACGACGGAGTCGAGCTGGAGCGTGTCGCCGATGAACATGCCGGAGACGTCGACGGCGATGGACTCGGGGATGTCGGTCGGGAGAGCCTCGACGTTGATCGAGTGGGTGATGTGCTCGAGGACGCCGCCCTCCTTCACGCCGGGCGATTCCTCGGCGCCGAGGAGCTCGATCGAGACCTCGGACTGGATCGCCTGCTTGAGGTCGACGACCTGGAAGTCGATGTGGATCAGGTTGCCGCGAACCGGATGGCGCTGCTCCTCCTTGACTACGACCGGCTCGGCCGTGCCGCCTGCGAAGGTGAGGTCGAACAGCGCCGCGCCCGTGCCGAGCAGGGTGCGAGCCTCGCGCTCGGGCACGCTGAAGGTGCGCGCCTCGGAGCCGCCCGAGTAGACGACCCCCGGGACCAGCCCCTCACGGCGGAGGCGACGCGTGGTGCGGGAGCCGAACTCGGTGCGTTCGGCTACTTCAAGGTTGGGGCGATCGGAGGCCATGGGCGACCGATGAGGATAGCCAGGCTCAGGCGCTCAGGGGCAGACGCATTCGGTCCCGGTCCCCGCGGCGTTGCACCGACGGACGCCGAAGACTCCGGGTGAGCACTCGCACGTCTGGCCGAGGTCTTGGAAATCCTCGTCTATCTGGTCATCGCCGTCGTCGTCGATGCCGTTGCAGCTTTCGGCCGCGGCGGGCTGGCAGAAACCATCGGCCGTGCAGAACTCTCCCGACCCGCAGTTGCCGCACTGCTCGCCGTTCGGAGCTTGGCCGCACTCGCGGGATCCGCAGCCCTCGAGGATGAAACAGCCTGAGGTGTCGAACGTGCAGCCGTTGTCGCAGGCCAGCGTGCCGCCGTCGAATCCCAAGTCTGAGCAGCTCATCCCGTTGAGGTCGTTGCCGTCGCACTCTTCTTCCCCCTCGACAACATCGTTTCCGCAGATCGTGTTTGGTGTGCATTCGCCGCCCACGCAGGTCTCATCCTCGTTACAGGGGGTGTTGCACGAACCGCAGTGATCCTGGGAGGACTCGAGATCAACACAGCTCTTCCCGCACTTCTTCTTTCCGGCCTTGCACTTGCACTTTCCGTTCTTGCACTTGGCGCCCTTGGGGCAGCACTTCTTGCCACAGCGGCGAGACTTTGGGCAGTTGCCGCGCTCGAGCTCTTCGGCGAGAACTGTGGGTGCTGCCGCCAAGCCGATGCCCAGAGCTCCGGCGGCAAGGCGGCGCAGCGCGGTTCGGCGCGAGATCGTGCCTGAGGCCAGGTCGCGGGCGAGATCGTCGATGCTCAACCGATCACCCGTTCTCGCCGATCAGTTGGTACAGCCTGTGGTGTCGAACGATTGACAGTCGATACTGCAAGCCAGAGTTCCTGCGGTGAACCCCTGTGACTCGCAAGTCTGCCCATTCAAATTGGCCCCGTCGCACACCTCGGCTCCCGCGACGATGCCATCGCCACACGTGGTGGAGCACACGGAGGGCGAGCCGGTGCACTGGAAGCCGGGCTCTTGTTGGCAGGTCGAACTGCATCCGTCGCCGTTAACCTGGTTGCCGTCGTCGCAGGTCTCGCCTGGTTCGACGATTCCGTTGCCGCAGGCGGTGCATGCCGAGGTGTCGAACTGGCAGTTGCCATCGCATGCGAGCGTGCCCCCTGTGAACCCCTGGCTCACACAGGTCGCGCCGTTTAGGTCGAGGCCATCGCATTGCTCGCCCGTATCGATGACGCCGTTGCCGCAAAAGTTCTCGATGCAGGAGCCTGAGCCGTCGCAGAGGCCGTTACTGCCGCACGGGGTGTTTGGCGCCGCCGGCTCCGACTCGCAGTTTCCGGCGTTGCACGCTGCGACGAAGCACTCTTCGCCGGGGGCCGGGCACTCCTCTGCGGTTGTGCACTCGCTGCATTCGCCCTCGAGGCACGTCTCGCCTGCCTCGCAGGCTTCGCCACATGCGCCGCAGTGGTCAGCAGATGTAAAGAGGTCGACGCACTTCTTGTCGCACTTGGTGAGCCCGGACTTGCACTTGCACTTACCGTTCTTGCACTTCGCACCCTTGGCACAGCACTTCTTCCCGCAGCGCCGTGACTTGGGGCAGTTGCCACGCTCTAGCTCGTCAGCCAGGGCGGAAGGGGCAGCGGCAAGGCCGATTCCCAGCGCGCCGGCGGCGAGGCGACGGAGCGCCGTGCGGCGCGAGATCGTGCCGGACGCGAGGTCACGGGCCAGATCGTCTAGTCGAGTTCCCTCCCCCATAAGCGCACCTTCTCACACGAAGTTGTGCGCGTCAAGCGGACGCTGACGAAGCGCGCGCCAGCCCCATTACCGCGTCGGCGCCGATTGCGTACTCGGACGTGATCACGCCGTCCGCATCGACGCGAAGCGCCGACGGCGTGCCCCGGAATTTCAGCTCGCGCCCGACGGCGGTGCCAGGGTCGAGAGCGATCTGTGCGGTGATGCCCTGCTCCTCGTTGGCCTCCGGGTCCCCCTTCGAGAGCACCAGGAGATCGTCGACCAGGGAGGGGTTGTGCGCCTCCCACTCGAGGAGGTCGGGGAGCATGCGCTTGCAGAAGCCGCAGTTGGGATCCCAGAAGAGGAGCATGCGCTCGCGCCGGCCGAGGGCGTCGGCGAGCGACATCGGCTCGCCGTCCAGGCTTTCGACCTGGGATTCGAGAGGCATTGCATCGCCGGCCTTGGGTCCCGGCGGGGGGCCCGCCTGAACGACGGGGAGCGCGGGTGCGATTGAGTTGCGCGCAAGCTGGAGGATCGCCTGGTCGCCAGCCGCCACGGGCGATGCGACGCGACCCTGCGCGTCGACGAGGACGGCGCTGGGCGTGGCGGTCGCCTTGTACTTCTGCGAGACCTCCATGCCCTCCTCGAGGAGGATGTGCCGGGCGAGGGGAGAGTCGCCCAACTCGGCGCGAGTGGGCTCTGCCGCGCCTCTAGAGATCGGCACGAGAGTGATCGGATCGCCGGCCTCGGTGTGCCATTCGGCGAGGCGCGGCGCGAGCTTGCGGCAGGGGACGCAGTTTGGATCGGTGAAGACCAGGAGGACGCGCTTCCCGCGCGAGAGGAGGTCCTGAAGGCTCGTGTGGTCGCCGGCGAGGCGAGCGAGGTTGAACGCCGGCGCGGGGGTGCCGACGGGCAGGCCGGGAGCGGACGCTTCGGCCTGAGGAATCGCGATGCCACGCGCCCTCAGCGCGCCCTCGAGCGATTCGACGCGGAGGAGCAGGCGGCCGTGGTTTCGGAGCAGCTGGAGGTAGGCCATCGTGC
This sequence comes from Solirubrobacterales bacterium, assembly GCA_033856515.1. GTDB lineage: Bacteria > Actinomycetota > Thermoleophilia > Solirubrobacterales > 70-9 > JALZKA01. The sequence goes on along the minus strand of JAWVEY010000041.1, from coordinate 5,576 downwards.
CGAGCGCGAGAAGGATCGCCGCGGCGAGGCCGGCGACGAGCAGCGCTCCGGCGCTGCCGTCGAACGACGGCAGCAGGTGTGGGCCGGCGTCGTCGCCGGCGAAGAGAGCGAAGGCGGCGAGCGCGGCGAGCGCGAGGTTCCTGATCAGGACGCGCGGGCCAACGGGCTCGGAATGGAGCTGGCCGAAGCAGTGGCAGTCGGGCGCCTCGCCACGGGCCATCGAACGAGCGATGCCGATGCAGAACCCTGCGAGGAGGACGAGCGCCAAAAGCGCGCCGGCCCGTGCGGTGTCCTCGCCGAGGAGGAGGACGGCGGCGGTGATCTCGGCGACCGGCAGTAGCGTGCCGATCGGTGCGGCGAGGCGCTCGGGAACGCCGAAGCCGGCCACGGCCGCGCGCGACCCCGCAAGGTCGGCGAGCTTCGCCACGCCTGCGACCACGAACACTCCCGCCAGGATCAGGCGGACTGCGATTAGTGCCTCGTCCACAGTTCCATTATTCCTGGAGGCGCGCGAAAAGGCGCGGGTCGTTCGTGCAGATGCCGTCGACGCCCATTTCTGCGAGTTCGCCCATGCGTGCTGCATCGTCCACGGTCCACGCCACAAGGATGCAGCCGGAGTCGTGCGCGGCCTCGGCGAGCGCGGCGCTCGCCAGCCCGTGGTGCACCCAAATCGACTCGACGCCGAGGAGCGGCGCTTCTTGCCGAACCTGGCGCGGCAGGCGTGCGCGGAGCGCCATCATGCCCGCGAAAACGAGTGGCTTGCCGATGCGGCTCTTCGTCCAATCGCGAGTGACGCGCGGGATCGTCCAGCCGCGGCTGAGCTCGGGCGCAATCTCGCCGAGCATGCGGATCGTGGGGATCTCCGTGCCCGAGGTCATGGTGCGATCCGTGAGGCCTCGAGAGCGGACGGCCTCGACGATCTCGTCCTCGCGCCCCTTGATCTTGATGTCAAGGTCGATCTTCACCTGGTCGAGCGGCGGCTTGGTGAAGGCTTCGAGAGCCTGATCGAGCGTCAGCGGCTCCTTCGCGCGGCGGGCGGCGCCCCAGTCGTGCGCGACGAGGAGAGGCCCTCCGCCCGGGGACGGGCCCGCCGGTGCGGTGCGCCAGTCAGAGCCGTCCGCGAAGTCCCCTGGCGGGCGAAGGACGTCGAACTCGATCGCGTCGACGCCCACCTCTGCGGCGGCGTGAAAGCTCTCGATCGAGTTGCCCGGGACGATCCCGTCCGCCCCCTTGTGTCCGACGCGCAGCATGCGCGGTGAATATAGGTTGGAGGCCAATGGGGTACTTCTCGGAAGTTGCACGGCGACGGATCGCCGCGGTAATCCTGATCTTGGCGATCGTGCTCGTCGTCCTCGCGATCACGGACACGGCGTTCTTCGATGATCCCCCGACCGAGTCGGAGAAGGTCGAGACCGTCGTCCTGGACTTCTTCGACTCGGCGGCAGAGGGCGACTTCGAGGGTGCCTGCGACGAACTGACGAAGGCGGCTCAGGACGTCATGCGCCGGGCGGCTGCCAGCGCGCTCGAGACGGAAGAGCGGCTGCGGTGCCCCGAGATCATGAAAAGCGTGATCGGGGACTCGTTCAAAGAAGTGATCGTCCGCGTTCGCAGCGTCAGCATCTCCGGCAACCGCGCTCGCGCCGAGGCCTCGCTGAAGACGGCCGGCGAGTTGGCGACGTTCCGGACGATCCTCCTCGAGGAGGACGAGGACGGAAGCGGCTGGCTGATCTCGGACTTCGGTTAGGAGCAGTCGCAATACAGCCCGGACGGGGGCGCTGAACGGCAGCGAATCACGCCCGTCGTTTCCCCTCCGCAGGAGCAGGTCATCCCTACTCCAGCGGGTTCGTCATCGATGAAGCCATCGCAGTCGTTGTCCCGCCCGTCGCATACCTCGGGGCCGCTTGCGGTGCAGACGTAGCAGAAGCCGCTCAGACAGGTTCCATCGGGGCAGGGCGTCCCGTCCGGCGCCTGCGGATTGGAGCATTGGCCGGTCTGGGGATTGCACGTGCCTGCGAGGTGGCATGAATCAGAGGGCTGGCAGACGACGGGGTTGGCGCCCACGCAGATGCCGTTCTGGCACGTGTCGGTCTGGGTGCACGCGTTGCCGTCGTTGCACGGCGAGTTGTCCGGTTTCGGCATGGAGTCGCACATGCCGTTGTTGCAGATGCCGTTGTTGCATTGGTCGACGGCTGGGCAGTCCTCGTCGGCATCGCATTCCTGCTCGACACACACGCCCCCGTCGCAAACGAACCCTAACTCGCATGCGCAACTCCCGCCGCAGCCATCGTCGTCGCACGTGCCCGCGGGGCAATCCGGAGTGCAGCAGTCGTTGCCGTCCGCGCCGTCGATGAGGCCGTCGCAATCGTCGTCCTGGCCGTTGTCGCAGATCTCCGCGCTTGGCGTGACTTCGCCGACGCAGGGTCCGTACGCGGTGCCCTGGGCGTTGCAGGTGCGGGTTCCGCCAACGCATACACCGACGTTCTGGGTGCCCGGAGGGCCGGAGTAGCAGGGCTGGGTCTGCCCCGGCGAGCAGATCTGGGTTACGCACTCGCCATCCGCGCAGACCTGGCCGTCGGCGCACTTGTTGCCGCACGCGCCGCAGTGCTTGACGGATGAATCGGTGTCGACGCACTTTCGCCCGCATTTCTCGTAGCCCGCCTTGCATTTGCACTTTCCCCGCCGGCAGCGCGCGTTCTGGGGGCAGCATTTGCCACCGCACTTGACGCGATCGCCGGGGCAGCCCCCTCCGACCGCATGAGCGAGGCCAGCGGGCGACGCTGCGGCGCCGAGGCCGAGCGCCGTGACCGCAATGCGCTTGAGCGCCGAGCGACGTGAGATCTCACCCGCGGCCAGATCCCGAGCAATGTCGTCGATACCTATCCCCCTACCCATACATCGATTTTCTCACATGGAGGGGGCTCCGCGCAAGTGTTTTGAGGGTTAGAAGAGCTGGTTCTCGCCGGCGAAGATCTCCGAGACGGAGTCGTCGGCGAAGATGCGGCGGATCGAGTCGGCCAGGATCTGCGAGGCATGGAGGACCGTGACGTTGTCCGGCGCGCCGGGGGCAAGTGGGACGGTGTCGGTGACGACGATGCGCTCGATTCCGGAGTTCTCGTAGGCCAGGCGCTCATACGCGGGGCCGGAGAAGACGCCGTGCGTGGCGCACGCGATGACCTTGGCGGCCCCCTCGTCGAGGACGGTCTTGGCAGCGGCGCAAAGCGTGCCGGCGGTGTCGATCATGTCGTCGACGAGCACGGCCGTCTTACCTTTAACGTCACCGACGACGTAGCCGATGTCGGCGGTGTTGTGGGCGGGGCGCTCCTTCTCCATGACTGCCCAGTGCACGCCGACCTTGCGGGCGAAGTTGCGGGCGACCTTCACTCGGCCGGCGTCTGGCGAGACGATCACGAGCTCGTCCTGGATGGCCTGGTCGATGAAGTACTGCGTGAGCATCGGCATCGCCGTCATGTGGTCGACCGGCTTCGAGAAGAAGCCCTGAACCTGGCCGGAGTGGAGGTCCATGGTGAGGACGCGGTCGACGCCGACGGCCTCGAGGCACTGCGCGACGACGCGGGCGGTGATGGGCTCACGCGGAGCGGACTTCTTGTCCTGACGCGAATAGCCGTACCAGGGCATGACGGCGATGATGCGGTGAGCCGAAGCGCCCTTGGCGGCGTCGATCATGGTCAGGAGCTCGACGAGGGAATCGTTGGGGGTCATGCCCTCGGCCACGTTCTTGGCCGTCGACTGCACGATGAACATGTCGGCGCCGCGGATCGACTCCTCGTAGCGGCAGTAGACCTCGCCGCTCTTGAACGTCTTGAGGGTGATCGGCCCGAGGTCGACGCCGAGCTTGGAGCCGATCTTGGCCGCGAGCTCGGGATTGGCGCGCCCCGAGAACAGCATCAGCCGCTTGTCGTAGTCGATCGGGAGGCTCGTGGCCACCGGCATCGTCCTCGTGGTGCTCACGTCGCCATCCATCGTAATGGTCTTGGCCGACGCCTCGAGGGGCAGCTGGGTGATCACCTGGACGGTCCTTCCATCATTCGCGGTCCGCGTAGCCCTCGATGTTGTGCTGACGCGCCCGCGCGATGGCGAGCGCGCGATCCGGCACGTCGGACACGACGACCGATCCCGCGGCAGTGTAGGCGCCGTCGCCGAGCGACACCGGTGCGACCAGCGTGGTGTCGACGCTCGTCCGCACGTCGGCGCCGATCGTCGTGCGCGACTTGGTCTTGGTCTTGCCGTTGTAGTTGGCCGTGATGGTCGACGCGCCGAGGTTCGTGTTGGGCCCGACGTCGGCGTCGCCGAGGTAGGAGAGGTGAGGCACCTTCGTGCCCTCGCCGACGTCGGAGTTCTTGATCTCCACGAACGTGCCGGCCTTGGAGCCCTCGCGCAGCAGCGTGCCGGGGCGCAGGTAGGCGAACGGCCCGACCGTGACGCCGGCGCGCAGCTCCGCCTCCTGGACGTAGGAGTGGCGGACCGTCGTGGCGTCGCCCACGATGGTGTCGATGATCGTGGTGTCGGGGCCGAGGTGGGCGCCGGCGCCGACGGTCGTCGCCCCGCGCAGGTAGGTCGACGGCTCGATGACGGTGTCCTGGCCGATCGTGATGCCGGCGTCGACGAGCGTGGAGCCGGGGTCGACGATCGTCACGCCGGCGCGCATGTGCTCCTCGAGGATGCGGCGCTGGGCGATGGCGCGGACGTCGGCGAGCGCGACGCGATCGTTGACGCCGAGCACGAGCGCGGGGTCGTCGACGACGTGGGCGGCGACCGTGGCGCCCTGCGCGCGCAGCAGGGTGAGGACCTCGGGGAGGTAGCGCTCGCCCTGGGCGTTGTCGGTGCCGACGCGCGGCAGCGCGTCGGCCAGCGCCGCGTGGTCGAAGCAGAAGATGCCGGTGTTGACCTCGCGGATGCGGAGCTGCTCGGGCGTGGCGTCGCCGGTGGCCTTGGTCTCGACGACGCGCTCGACGTTGCCGTCGGCGTCGCGCACGACGCGCCCGTAGCCGGTGGCGTCGTCGAGCATGGTGGTGGCCATCGTCGCGGCGGCGCCGGCGACGGCGTGCGCGGCGACGAGCTGGGCGATGGCCTCGGCCGAGATGAGCGGGACGTCGCCGGAGAGGACGACGACCGGTGCCCCGGGCGCGACGTCGGCGAGCGCGGCGAGCACCGCGCCGCCGGTCCCGTCGGCGACGGGCTGCACCGCGGTCCGGGTGCCCTCGGGCAGCGCGGCGGCGAGCTCGACGCCGGGCGAGCTGACGACCACGACCCGCCCCGCACCCGCCTCGATCGCGGCCAGCACGGGCCAGGCGACCATCGGCCGCCCGCACAGCTCATGCAGCACCTTCGGCAACGCGGAGCGCATCCGCGTGCCCTGTCCGGCGGCCATGACGACAGCGGTGAAGGAGGTCACGGGGGGAAGGCTAGAGGCGGGGGGCGAAGTCCGGGTTCGACGTAGGGCAGAATGTGGCTTGCCGGGCCGCTGATTGGGGAGTGGTGTAAGGGCAGCACGGGCCGCTTTGGCCGGCCAAGTCGGGGTTCAAATCCCTGCTCCCCAGTTCCGTCCGGACACGAAC
>JAWVEY010000040.1:0-75597 GCA_033856515.1 Solirubrobacterales bacterium | reverse complement strand
ACCATCCCGACCACCGCGAGCTTGCCGACCGGCCCGCCGTCGGTGACCAGCAGCAGCAGCGGCAGCGTGAACTCGATGAAGGTGCCGGCGTGGGCGTTGAACGCGCTCAGCGAGGACGGCCGCATGTCGTCGGGATGCTTACGCCACAGCCGCGCCTTCGCCGCCCGGGACCGGTTCCAGGGCGTGTTGGACATCATCACGCTGACCACGAAGGGGAAGTGGCGGTTGAGCTTCGACGACGCGGCGCCCCACCAGATGCAGAAGAGAACGATCTGCGACGCGACGATGAGGTTCTCGATCGGGAAGAGGAAGACCACCAGAAGAAAGCCGTAGACCTCGACCCGTGCGCCCAGGAACGACACCTTGTCGCGCAGGCCGAGTAGTCCCAGAAAGCCGAGTAGCACCGCGATCGCTGCCGGATCGAGTCGGCCCGCGGCCAACCCGGGCACCTCCTCGCCGCCGGCCAGCAGTAGATAAAGGGCGCTGGCCAGGACGCCGGCATAGAGCGCGACGTCGACGAGCGTGCGCGTCGTCCCCTTCGTGAACGGCACCTTGTCGGGCCACGGAGGCAACCGGACCGTTCCTGGCCGAAGCCAGTACAGGATCCCGCCGATCATCGGGCTGAATCTGAACGTCAGCGGCATCGAGCCGCAGCCGAGGCCGATGATCTCCCAGAGGAGCGTCCAGACCGCGAGCTTCTGCCAAACGATCGGCTCTGTCCACCAGTCGCCGATGTCGCCCAGCCCCCCGAGTCCCGTCGTCATCGAGATCACAAGCGCTGCGCCAACCGAGTAGATGACGAGCTTTACGATGTAGAGGAGGTAGACGACGTAGGGCGTCCCGAACCCGTTCACACCCCAGTCCTGAACGAGTGGCTTCAGACGCGAGAGGTGCGGAAGCTGCTTCCACTCCTCCATGTCCACCGGCGGCGGTGACGGCTGGATGAATCCCATCGCCGCGGACCCTAATCGCTACCGCTCGCGCACGACCATCTCGAGCCCGCCCTCGGGCGAGAGGGTCGGCATCTGGCGCACGTGCATCGTGTGGCCAGGAATGAGCTCGAGGCGGTAGCGCTGGAGAATGGCGGTGGCGATGGCCTTCACCTCGGTCTGGCCGAAGCGCTTGCCGATGCAGATCCGCGAACCCCCGCCGAACGGGATGAACGCGCCGCGGGGGAGAGCCGTCTTTCTCTCGCGGGTGAAGCGCTCGGGCACGAACGCCTCTGGGTCGGGGAAGACCTGTGGAAGCCGGTGGCTGGCCCAGGAGCAGTAGTGGACGTAGCTCCCCTTCTTGACGGTGTGCCCGGCGAACTCGAAGTCCTCGACCGCGCGCCGGGGCCCGATCCAGGCCGGCGGGTACAGGCGGAGAGTCTCGTCCATGACCATCTCGAGCCGGGGCAGCTCCCGCTCGAGCGTCGCGGCGTCGGGCGCAGATCCGCCGAGGACCTCATCCTGCTCGGCGACGAGGTGGTCATGCTCGGCAGGGTGGCGCGCCAGCTCGTAGAGGAGGAACGAGATCGTCGAAGTGGTTGTGTCGTGTCCGGCGAACATCAACGTGATCGCCTGGTCGCGTACCTCCTGGTCCGACAGCTTCGACCCGTCCTCGTCCGTCGCTTCGAGCAGGAGCCCGAGGATGTCGAACGAGTCGTCGGGAGGCGACGATCGCCGCCGCCGGATCTCCTCGAAGAGGATCTCGTCGAGGATCTGCCGCGAGCGGTGCATCTTTCGCCATGGCGACCGTGGCCCGCGCAGGAGGCGGTAGACGTAGTCGATCCCGTAGTAGGAGAGCGCCCGCTCGAAGTGATGTGCCGCCGTCTCGCCGCGGCCGCGGTCGTCGGGATCCAGCCCCAGGAGAGCTCGCATCGCGATCCGCATCGCCAGGTTGCGGGTCCAGTCGTACACGTCAATTGTCTGGCCCGGGCTCCAGCTCGCGAGCGCCGCGCCGGCCTCCTCGAACATCACCTCGACCGACGCCGTGATGTGCTCTCGGTGAAACGCGGGCATCATGATCCGCCGCGCCCGGTCGTGGTAGGCGCCGTCAATCGTCAGGAGCCCGTCGCCCAACAGGGGGATCAGGTCGCCGAAGCTCGACTCGCGCCAGTGGAACTTCTCGGGATGCTGGACGGTGACGTAAGTGTTCGCCTCGGGGCCGAGCATGAAGATCGCCTGCGTGTGAAGCAGTCGCACGGAGAAGATCGGCCCATGCTCGCGCTCGAGGGGGAGGAGGATCGAGAGCGGGTCATGCGCCATCGTCCTGGTCCGCGCCATGCTGAAGTTGCGCGGCCCCGGAGGGAACTGGCCCTTCGCCTTGCGCTGGACCAACATGTCGCCGACGACCCGGCCGACCGGGCTTTGAGTGACGCGGCTGGGCGCAGGGACCGTCGACACCCGGCGCATCGTAACTGACCGAACGGTCAGTTGCAGTGCGGCGGAGGCTGCGCGAGCGTCGGATCGGAGTCGAGCGTGCCGCCGATCGGCAGCGCGAGCACGGCCGGCCCCCAGTAATTGCTCTCGGCCGTCACGTCGTAATTGAGGAGCGCGGCGCCAAGGATGCCGCCATCCAGGCAGTTCCTTCCCGCCGAGCCGAGTGTGCCGCCGCCGAGGTCGATGGCGCCGGCTGTGGTGGAGCCCAGGTCCTCGAAGCTGGCGTTCGCCGGCGTGATCGACGCCAGTCCCTCCGCATCGGAGAGATTCGAATCCTCGACGAGCACCTTCAGGTTGTCCAGCTCCGACACGTTTCCGATGCGCAGATTGTTGCCCTGGTTGCCGGTGAGCGTCGAATCCTCGAGGCTCATCCGTAGTCGCCGCGTGGGCCCGCTCCCGTTTGCCACCGAGGAGCCGAACGTGAGGCCGTTGTTGGCGCAGTCCGTCAGCGTCACGTCACGCGCGTCGAGCGTGACCACGTTCCCGGCGCCGCCACTGGCGCTGAGGAGGCAGTCGCCGTTGTTCCCCGGGATGATGAAGGTGTTCCCGAAGCCGCTGCCCGCGGCTCCGGTCGATCCGGTTGCCTCGACGTTTGCGAGCTTCAGCCGGAGGGTCCCGTTCGTCCCGAGCGCCAGTTGCTCCAGCACATCGCCGGGCGTCTCTGAGAATTCGCTGTTCCGGACGCTCACGTAGCCGCGTGCCCCGTCGCCCATCGTCACGAACTCGAGGCCGTTTGCCGAGAACCCGCCGCGGCCGGCGACATGGGTGTAGGTGTTCCGATTGACCCTGGCCCGGACGATGGAAGGACCAACCGGATTTATGAACACACCTTCGGAATCTGCACCCTCCGGTCCAACGCCCGCGTCCTCGTCGTTGCCGAGTCCGGACTCGCTGTTCCTGGTTATCTTGGCGCGGACCTTCGCGCCGTCTGAGGCCTGGACTCCGATGGCGAGGACCGATTCGAGGTTCGGGCCCTGGCGCAGATCGCTCACGTCGTTCTTCGCGATCCGGGCTCGGACGCGTGCCGATTCGAAGGCGCGCACGTCGATGCCGTCACCGCACTCTGCGTCGTGGACGCGGTTGCCGGTGATTGCGATGCGCCGAGTCCCACGATCGGCGTCCACCATGATCCCGGCCCAGCCGTTCAGGAGGCCCTCCCCGATCGGGATGCCGATATCGGGGAGCGTGGTGGGGACCTCGAACGGCGGGATGTGAAACCCCGGCGTACACGATGTGTTGTGCCCGGAGACGTCGTTGTTCTTGATAAGCACCCGGCTCACGTTCTCGCCGTAGATGCCCCCTCGGGCGGCCGCGACGATTCGCAGGCCGCGCACCCTGGTGCGGCTGGCGAGGACGACAGCATCGCCGTCCGCGTCCGCGATCTGCGGCTTCTTCCGGCCGACCAGATGCTGGCCCCGCTTGAGCACGATGCCGCCGTCGAGCACGTCCGAGGAGCGCCGGACGATGATGCGGTCGCCCCGGCGCGAGGCCTCCTCAGCTGCGGCAAGACTGCCGAACGGAGCTCTGCGTGAGCCGTCGCCATCCGCGCCGGCGCGGACGTACCAAGTCCGGTCATTTGGCTCAGCGCTCGCGGCCGACGCCGTAAGCGCTATCGCCGCCATTGCAAGGGCGACTGCTCCCCGCGCCTTTTTCGGTTTCAGTCCCATGCCCGCTCGCGAGATTATGGGCCAGCGCGCCTTGCGCGGCGCCGGTTGTACCGCGCCTCTGCCGCGAGGATCGGTTAGGTTCCCGCTACCCGTACCGACCCTTGACCGGAGGCAATCCCTTGGACGTAAGCCAGCTCAAGCGCATCCCGCTCTTTTCGGAAGTGCCCGATGACGCGCTCCAGAAGATCGCACCCTTCGCGACAACCGAGGAGTGGCCCGAGGGCAAGGAGATCATCAAGGAGGGTGGCTTCTCGAACCACTTCTACGCGATCGAAGAAGGGACCGCGAAAGTCGAGCGCGGGGGAGACCACATCGCCGACCTGGGCGAGGGCGACATCTTCGGCGAACAGGGCCTGCTCGAACATTCGGAGCGGACCGCCACCGTCACGTCGACCTCCGACATCCGCCTGATCAAGATCGAGCACTGGGAGCTCTCGCGCATGAAGAAGGCGATGCCCGAGGCCTACGACGATCTTCTGAAGAAGGTCGAGGAGCGAAGCTCGTAAAGCCGCTTTTGGGGAGCCATGGCCGATGAGGTAAGGGGCTCCCGGCTCAGACGTGCAGTGACGATGACCGGCGCGGCCGCCGGCGTTGCGGCGCGCACGGCCGGCGGTCGTGCTCTGGCGAAAACGGGCTCGTCCGACAAACGCCAAGACGCGGCGAACCGCCAGCAGATGAAGGCGGCGCATCAGCTCGTTCGCGTCCTGGGCGGGATGAGGGGCGCCGCGATGAAGGTTGGCCAGACGCTTTCGGCCGTCGATCTCGGGCTGGTTCCCGAGGAGCTCCGCCCGGAGATGCAGGAGATCCTGGCCGAGCTCCAGCACTCAGCCGAGCCCGTTTCCTTCGAGGCGATTCGCAAGGTCGCGGAGTCGGACCTCGGGAAGCCGCTCACATCAGCGTTCGCAGACTTCGACCCCGAGCCCATCGCGGCCGCGTCGATCGGCCAGGTGCATCGGGCAACGCTGAGCGACGGGCGCGACGTCGCAGTGAAGATCCAGTACCCAGGCATCGCCGAGGCCATCCAGTCCGACATGAAGAACCTCAGGCTCGGGCTGAAGCTCCTCAACGTCATCGCGCCGGGAATCGACACGGCAGCGATCGCGGACGAACTACGCGAGCGGATCGCGGAGGAGCTCGACTACGAGCTCGAGGCTTCGAACCAGCGCGCTATGTCGCGGGCCTACCGTGGCCACCCGTTCGTGACGGTGCCGGACGCCATCACCGACCTCAGCCGCGAGCGCATCATCGTCTCCGAATACATCAACGGCAAGCGCTTCGCCGAGATCAAGGGAGCGCCCCAGCCCGAGCGGAACCGGCTCGGCGAGATCCTGACCCGCTTCTACGTGAATGGGCCGCTCCGCCACCGGCTCCTGAACGGCGACCCGCACCCCGGCAACTCGCTCTTCATGGACGACGGGCGCGTCGCCTTCCTCGACTTCGGCTTCTTCAAGCGCCTCTCGAATGCGGAGGTCGAGAGCCTGAAGGCGACCACGAGGGCAACCCACGAACAGGACGCCGATGCCCTCCTCGACGAGCTAGTGCGCTTGAACGCGCTCGAGCCGAACCCGGCCCTGGCCGAGCCATTCCTCGAGGCCTACACGACGATCTTCGGCTGGATCTTCGTCGACGAGCCTCATGCCGTCGACGCCACCAGGACTGGAGAGATGATGCGCCAATACACGCAGCTCAGAAGCGCCGATGGCTTCGAGTCGCTGACACTCCCGGCCGAGCACCTGGTGCTGATGCGCGCCGTGATGCTCCTGATCGGCCTCCTCGGCCAGCTCGAGGCGGAGAACCGCTGGCTCGACATCACCAAGGAATGGCTATACGGCGACGAGCCAACGACTGACCTCGGCCGGACCGAGGCTGCGTGGCTCAGATGAGCCCGCGAATCAAACCGGGCACCCGCCGCGACATCGGCCTGGTGAACACCGGGATCGCTCAAGCGCTCGGAGCCGCCACCGGGGGGCGTCCCCCGAACCTCTTCACGACGCTCGCCCGCCATCGCGGGATCTACCGAAAGTGGCTCCGCTTCGCCGGCGCTCTGATGCCCGGCGGCAAGCTCCCCCGCGACGAGTCGGAGATCGTGATCCTGCGCGTGGCCCACAACACGAAATGCGAATACGAGTGGCGACACCACGAGCGTCTCGGCGCTCAGGCGGGCCTCAGCCCAGAGGAGATCGAGCGGGTGCGGCTGGGTCCGGATGCCGGCTGGTCGGAGCGCCGCGCCGCGCTCCTTCGCGCGACGGATGAGCTTCACGCCGAGAATCGCATCTCGGACAAGGTGTGGACCGAGTTGCGGCCCATGTACTCAGACGAGGAGCTGATCGAGCTATGTCTTTTGGCGGGCCACTACGAGATGCTCGCGGGCACACTCAACTCGCTCGAGGTCGAGCCGGACAAGCCGCACAAGGGCAAGCCGACGCTTGCGATGCGGATTGCGAGTGCCGTTGCCTCCCGCCGATGACCGTGTCCCATACTCGGTCTTTGGCGAGCGCTTTTTCGAGCACGCGGTCACCGAGGAAAGGATCGTCGGGGGGTTTGACGGCCTCGCTGGCAATCGGATCGAGTTCGGCCCGATCGGCGCCGGCCCAGGCAAGATCGCGAAGGTGAGCGCGGAGGGAACGTTCGGACAAGCGTCGGCAGAGCGGCTTGCCGGAGAAGAGATCAGCTTCCGGCTCTCGATTCCGGTCGCGCTCGACCTGTACATAGAACTCGTCGATCGCCACCGGTTCGACGTCGCGGTGACCGTCGGCCTGACCCTCGTTGCCCGTGCGGCCGAGCCCCTTCGCGTCGTGATCGACATCGACGAGCCGACCGAGAAGGACGTGAAGGTCGAAGTGGAGGCCGAGGGCATTCGCGCGTCCGTACTTCAGCGGGTTGGCGGGATCGACCGGGAGATCGGGCGCTTCGTCGCGCGCTACGTCCGCCGCGAGCTCGAAAAGCCGCACATCGTGGCCGCAAGGGACATCGACGTCGCGGCGCGGATCGACCGCGCGATGACCCGCAAGCCGGACCGACCTAGCGACTGATGCCGACCGCGTCCAGGAGTTCGGTGACCAGCCCTGCGAGCGGCTCCTCCAGCTCCGTGAGCTGATCCGTTCGCCCCGCGCAGACCCGCTGCGTAACCAGTGCGCTAACTGCGGCGACCACCGCCTCGCAGGCGAACTTCTGCCGCTCGTCCTTCGCCCCGGCGATGAAGGCGACCAGCTCGACGAACCGATTCTGGACCTCGACCCGCCGCTCGAGCGCCGTGGGCCCCGCGGCGTAGACCTCCAGAAGGAACGTGCGAGCAAGCGCCGGCTCGGACTGGAGGGTCTCCAGATACCTGCGAAGAAGATCGTTCAGCCGGGCGACGACGTCGCGATCGCCCGAAGACTCCTGAAGACCCGCGCCGATCTGGGTTGCCAGGATCGCGGCCGCTCCGTCGTAGGCCGCGACAAAGCATTCCTCCTTGTTCGAGAAATGCTCGTAGAAGGTCTCGCGGGAAACGTGCGCCCGCTTCAGCACCATGGCGACGGATGTCTTGGCGTAGCCGTGTTCCGCGACCGCCTCGGACATCGCGAACAAGAGGCGCCCCCGTTGCGAGGAGAGGACCTCGTCGCGGCCAAGCCGGTGGCGTCCGCGGGGTAGCTGCTGCACATCCATAGGCGGCATCTTAACGGTTAGTGAACACTTTTGTTCGCAAATGCGCTACCTTCCCCAAATGGCGAATCTCGACGGTAAGCGCATCCTGATCACGGGCGGCGCCAGAGGCATCGGTGCACTCACCGCAAAGCGACTTCATGAGCGCGGGGCAAGGGTGGCGCTGTTGGGCTTGGAGCCCGAGCTCTTGGCTGAGACGGCGGCCGCGTGCGGCGACGCGCCGTGGTTCGAATGCGACGTCGCGAACCGGGCGCAGATGGACGACGCGGTGGCAGCAGCCGTTGAGAGCCTCGGCGGCCTCGACGTCGCCATTGCGAACGCAGGCATCGGCGCGCAGATGACGCTGATCGACGGCGATGCGGCGGTCTGGGACCAGACGCTTGCCGTGAACCTCGCTGGAACCTTCAACCTCGTCCGCGCCGCGGGCCCGCACATCGCGCACCCCGAGGGCTACTTCCTCTTCACTTCCTCGCTGGCCGCTGCTGTCCACCTGCCGCTGATGTCCGCCTACTGCGCGTCGAAGGCGGCGGTCGAGTCGCTTGGCGATTCGCTCCGGATCGAGATTCGCCCGACGGGCGCAAAGGTCGGCGTCGCTTACTTCGCCGAGCTCGACACCGACATGACCTCCAGGGGCTTCGCCACCAAGGCCGCGTCGCGGATGCCGCTTGGCGGCCACGGCCATATCCCGGTCGCGCCCGTCGGGCCTGCGATCGATGCGATCGAGCGCGGCATCGAGCGGCGTGCGCGGCGGATCGTCTCGCCGCGCTGGGTCGGGCTGCTCTTGCCGATCCGCGAGCTGGTCCAGCGTGTCCTTGAGCTCGAGGCTAGGCGCGGCCTCGCCAAGACCCTGGACATCGCCCGCGCCGAGCGCCCGCCGATGACGACCGAGCAACCCACCGAGCGCGAGGAGATCCTCGATCGTGCGTAATCGGATCGTCGGGGCTCTCGCCTTGACACTCGTTTCGCTATCGGCCTCGACCGCACAGGCGGCCGAGGTCTCCCAGAACGAGCGCTTCACCACCTCAGACGGCGTCTCGCTGCAGACCACGCTGTCGGGTGAGGCGCCGCTCGAGCCGCGCCCCGTGATCGTCGAGTTCAGTCCCTACGGGCGTGACTCGATGACGATCAACGCCGGCCCGGCCTACAACCACCTCCTCGTCCAGATCCGCGGGACAGGGGACTCTCGCGGCCGCTTCGATGCGCTCGGCCCGCGCACCCAGACCGACGTCCAGGAGACCCTGGCATGGGCTTGCGAGCAGCCCTGGAGCGACGGCCGCCTGGGGCTGAACGGATTCTCGGCCTCCGCGATCACCATCTACAACTCGCTCCACCTCGAGCTGCCGTGCGTCGAGACCGCGGTCCTGAAGTCGGGCACGTTCGAGCTCTACCGCGACCTGCTGGTACCCGGCGGCATCTTGAACTCGGTCCCCGGAGCGGGAGTCCTGGCATTGATCGGCGCGCCAACGCTCGCGCAGTCCGACGGCCGCCTTGACGACCCGCTCAGCGGGCTCGACGCGGCACAGGGCATCATCGGGGCGGGGCTCGAAGGGCTCATGCGCCGGACGCTCGACTCATGGTGGAGCGAGCGCGGCTTCCGCGGCGACGCGAACGACCTGCCGATCCTGATGGTCGCGGGCTTCTTCGACGTCGAGTCGCGCGGCGCGTTCGAGGGATATCAAGAGCTTCGCGACGACGGCTCCCACCTGATCGTCGTGAATGCCCACGACGCGGCGCCAGCCGGCACGGATGCCGGCTACGCCGAGTCGAGGGCGTGGTTCGACCACAACCTGCTGGGGATCGACAACGGGATCGAGGACGAGCCGCGGGTGAAGCTCTGGCTTGCAGATGGCGATCGCGAGGACTTCGTTGCGGGCCAGCACGTCCGGCTCGACGGCGATGACTGGCCCATTCCTGGCACCCGCTGGCAAGGGCTGGCGCTCGACCCGGCGAAGAGCGGCACGGCGAACTCAGTGAACGACGGGACCCTCTCGCTCCGCCCCCCCTCGGGCACCGCCGCTCAGTCCTTCCCGAACCTGCCGTCCCTTTCGAGCGCCACCGACATCCCGAACATCGCCCTTGTCGGGGCCATGGGCTTTGACGCGCTCACGACGGCCTTCCCGCAGTTCACGGACATGACCCTCGCGGAGCCCGCCGGGCTCACTTATACGACCGCGCCGCTTCGCCGCGACGTCCTCTCCGCCGGCCCGGCAAGCGTCGAGCTCAAGCTCTCGGTAACCGCGCCGGAGACCGGCGTCTGGGCGGTCGTCTCGGACGTCTCACCCGACGGGACCGCCCACCCGGTCGCGACCGGGCGCCTTTCGACCGACTACCCCAAGGTCAACCGCAAGCGCTCTCTCACTGCCGGCGGCGAGGTCGTCCAGCCATACGGCCGCTACGACCGTCGCGAGCCGGCCCCGCTCGGCGCCGAGCGCTTCTACCGCGTCGAGCTCTGGCCGATCGGGAACCGCTTCAAGGCGGGGCACAGGATCCGCCTTCATATCGTCGGCGCCTCCGCGGCTTCGCTGCCAAGCGCGCCGGGCGTCAACACGGTTACGGCAGGCGGGCCTGCGGGCTCTCGTTTCCTCTTCCCGGTCCTGCCTGGCTCAGACCTGAAGAGAGCGCTCGGCGGGAAGCGCTGAACCGGCTCACGGAGCCATGTCCTTCGTTACCGTTTCAAGCGGTACGGGATTCCTCTTGGCGACCGCGTCAGGGCGGTCAGTCGTGCCAATCCCGCATTAGGCCCGGAACGACGATCAGCCCGACGATGATCCCGAAGATCCCGCCCACGACCGCTCCGATCTCGGGAGCTTGGAAGAACACGCCGACTCCTGCGCCGCTAGCGGTGCAGAACAGGATCACGCCGAGCATGGCCAGGCCCATCTGCTTGTCGTCGTATGGGTTGTACGGGTCTCGGCTCACGGGAGCGCAAGCATGACGGGTCGCACCGGCACGCGGCCCCTCGGAGGGCTTCGGCGTGCGCTCGAACGCGAGGACGTCCCGCCCGGCTCGTGGATCCAGAACGCGGGCGGAACCGCCGCGCTGGGCCTCAAGACGCTTGGCCAGCTCATCACGCCGGGCCTTTCGTGGCGGACCGAGTTCATCCGCCAGTACGTCTTCGCCTTCCAGGTCACGCTTGTCCCCGCCGCGATCGTGTGCTTCGTCGTCGGCTTCTCGACCATTGGCATCCAGGGCGGGTCGATCGCCGCGTCGTTCGGGGCCATCGACCGCATCTCGTCCGCCGCGCCTGTGGCGTTCCTGCGTGAACTCGGCCCCTTGCTCACCGCCGCGATCGTCGCCGGCACCATCGGCGCCACGATCACCGCTGAGCTCGGCGCCCGCATCATCCGCCAGGAGATCGAGGCGCTCGAGATCCTGGGCATCAACCCGGTCCGCAACCTGATCCTGCCGCGAGTCGTAGGCCTCTGCCTGTGGATGCCGGTGCTCGCCCTCCTCACCTTCTGGGCCGGGATCGCGGGCACATTCTGCGCCGCCGTCTTCCTCTATGACGCGACGATCGAGGCCTTCTTCAGTCAGCTCTTGACGCTGACGAACTTCATCGACCTGTGGGGGAGCGTGGTCAAGCTGACCCTCTTCGGCGCGATCATCGGGATCGTCGCGGCGTACAAGGGGCTTCAGGTCGGCGGCGGCGCCGAGGGAGTCGGCAAGGCCGTGAACGAATCGGTCGTCGCCTGTCTCGTCGTCATCGGCGTGGTCACGCTCGTCTACACCCAGCTCTTCCAGGCCTTCTTCCCGGAGGTGAACTTCGGCGGATGAGCGAGCAGGGGGTGAATAAGCAGGGGCGCATGCGGCTCAACGACGAGTTCGACAAGAGGTCGCCCAATCGCCTTTGGGAGGCGCTCGAGCGACCTGGCCATCTGCCGCTGATCGATGCCACAGGCGCTTTCGCGGCGTTCACCCTGCGCGGGCTCGCGGGCTTCCGAAAACTTCCCAACTACACCGCCGAGGTGCTTCGCCAGATCGGGCTCCTTGTTGCGGGCTCGGTCCTCGTGATCGTCTTCATCTCCTTCATCGCGGGCGCTAGCTGCGGGATCGCCGCCGAAGCGATCGGCCAGGCTGTTGGCGCGGGCATCGTCGGGCCGCTCTTCTCTTCCTTCTGCGTGAACCGGGAGATCGTGCCTTTCATCTTCGGATTCATCGTGGCGGCGAAGGTGGGCGGCGGCATCGTCTCGCAGCTCGGCGCGATGCGGGTGAACGAGGAGGTTGACGCGATGGAGACCATGGGCGTCTCCTCGATGGTCTATCTCGTCTCGACCCGGATGCTCGCGGCCATGATCGTGATGCCGATCTGTTACCTCATCTCGCTGGGGGCGGCCGAGGGTGCGGCCTGGATCGGCTCCTACGTCCGGTCCGGGACGCTCTCACAGGGGACCTGGGAGTTCGTCTTCTACACCGTCACGAACCTCACGGACATCCTCTACTCGGTGATCAAGGGGATGGTGATCACCGCCACGGTGATTCTCGTTGCCCTGTTCTTCGGCTACCGCGTGAGCGGAGGGCCCGTCGAGGTCGGGACGGCGACCGCCAAGTCGATGGCGGTGAATCTAATCCTGGTGACGATCCTCAACATGACGATGACCTTCCTCTTCTGGGGCTTCGACCCCCGATTGC
The DNA here is from genome assembly GCA_033856515.1 of Solirubrobacterales bacterium. GTDB lineage: Bacteria > Actinomycetota > Thermoleophilia > Solirubrobacterales > 70-9 > JALZKA01. The sequence continues at coordinate 63,233 of JAWVEY010000040.1, read as the reverse complement.
CGATCGCATGAACGTCCTGTCTCGACGGATCGGCCCCTACGCAGCCCGCGTGGTTGTGGTCTCGGCGCTCGTCCTGGCTGCGTTCGTCCTCGTCTGGGTCGTCACCTCGTCGTCTCGCGGCTCGTATGAGATGAAGGCGCAGTTCGACGACGTGCGCGGCCTTATCCCCGGCGGCGAGATCCGCGCCGGCGCCGTCCCGGTCGGCGAGGTGACGTCGGTCGAGCTTGGCGAAAACGACATCCCGACCGTCACCTTCACCGTCAAGGATGACTTTCACCTACACGAGGGCGCCACGGCCGACATCCGCCTGGGCTCCAACGTCGGCGCCGTGAACCGGGCGATCGAGCTGACCGAGGGTGACGTCACCGCGCCCGAGCTCGAGCCGGGGACGACTCTGAGGGGCGAGGACACCGACCAGCCGGTGAACTTCGATCTCGCGGTCCAGACGCTGAACCCGAAGACCCGCGACGACATCAAGGCGCTCCTGATCGGCCTCGACGAGGCGATCAAGGGCCGCGGCGCCGACTTCGACGAGGCGCTCGAGACGAGCGCCGAGGCGACCAACGAGACCGCCTTCCTGCTCAAGCAGGTGAACCAGGACGGCGAGGCTCTCAGGACGCTCATCGACGACGGACAGCGCGTTGTCTCAGCGCTGGCCTCCGATCCGGATGCGCTGGGCGCGGCCGCGGACAGCACAGCGCTCCTCCTCGCAACAACCGGCAACCGCCAGGCTGAGCTGGCCGAGTCGATGCGGGCGCTCGGCCCGGCGCTCGCGGACGGCAAGGCACTCCTCGACCGTCTCGCGGCCGCCACGCCAAATCTCCGCGAGTTCGTGACCGAGGCTCGTCCTGCGGTGACCGAGCTTCAGCCGCTCGCCCAGCTCCTGCCCGAGGCGACGGACGCCACCGGGCCGTTCCTCGACGAGACGAAGAAACTCGTCGAGAGCGGGCCGTCCGACCTGCGCGGGTTCGCTCCGATCATCAGCGCGGCAACGCCGGTGACGAATCAGCTTCTCCACGTGACCCAGGCTGGTGTCAGCTCACTGGGTCAGGAGCTCCGGGTCTACGCGCCGGAGTCCATCGGCGCATTCCAGAACTTCGGAGCCGCCACCGGCTCGTATGACGCGGTCGGCCACATCCTCACGACCGCGGCGAGCAACGGCCAGAACGGCCTTCCGCCCTCGACGACTCTCGGCGGCGAGATCGATCAGAACACGTGCACACCCGGCCAGGTGGTGCTGCCATTCGTGCGCTCGCCGGGCACGCTGGGCTGCGATCCGTGGGAGGACTTCGAGGACAGCTACATCGACGCGAGCGGATCGAAGGTCAAGTAAGTGGTCCACTGATGCCCGATGTAGTTGCCAAGACGATGGCGTTCATCTGCGGCGCCCTTCTCGTCGGCACGTGCGCCATCTTGTACGTGACCTCCCGCCCGCAGGCGGGTGCGAACGAGGTGGTGGCCGAGTTCCAGGACGCGTTCCCGATCCTGGAGGGGATGTACGTGCGGGTGGACGGCGCGATCGCCGGTTCCGTCGGCACCGTAGAGGTGACCGATAACGGATTGGCGGAGGTCACGCTGATCCTCGACGAGTCGATCGAGGACCCGTCGTCGGACGCGACCGCGGCGATCCGCCAACAGGACACCACGGGCGACAGCTATGTGGCGTTCGAGCCGGGCGACTCCGGCAAGCCCCTTCCCGAGGTGGACGGCAAGCCGACCATCGAGTGCGGCGCCGAGACGCCCGAGAGCCCCTGCCAGGCCACGCTCACCGCGCCGCGCTTCGACGACCTCCTGAACGCCTTCGGCCCAGCGGAGCGATCCGGCGTAAAGCTGATCCTGCTCGAGCTCTCGCGCGCGCTCGACGAGCGAGGTGACGACGTGAACGCTGCCGCGCTCGAGCTCCGCCCGGCGATGGTCGCTGCGAACCAGGCGCTCGCCGAGGTGAACAGCCAGAACGCCGCGCTCCGCGCCGTGATCGAGGACGCGGAGGACGTGACGTCCCAGGCCGCTTCCAAGCGAGCCGAGCTGGGTGGCCTGATCGACTCGCTCGAGACAACGCTGATCGCGACCGCCGAGGAGTCCGCAAGCCTCGACGCAGGCCTCGATCGCCTGCCCGAGACCACGACCCAGGCGCACTCGACGATGAGCGCCCTCGCCGACGCGTCTGAGGCGGGAATCCCGCTTTCCGAGGAGGTCGAGGCAAGCGCACCCGAGCTTGCGTCCGCGATTGGCGCGGCACCCGAGTTCCTGGACGGCGCCGAGGTCGCCCTCGATCACGCCGGCCCGACGCTTGATCTCACGCGCCGTCTTCTGAAGGCGGGCGAGCCCACGATCAAGGCCGACCCGACCCGGGTCGTGACCGGCGCCTTCGACCTCGCGCCGGCGATCTCGAACCTCCTCACCGGAGTTCTCGGCGATGAGAACACGATCAAGGCCCTGTTCGGAGACGATGGCAAGGGCACCGACGCGGGGACGCTCGACCGCTTCGGTCTGGGGGCGGTCTCGAATGAGCCCGGCAACGAGCCCGGTTATCCGGCTTCGAACGTCAACCGCAACATGTTCCGGATCTCGGCGGTCTTCAACTGCACGATGTTCGGCGTGCCCGTCGAGCCGGACTGCCTGGTCAACATCCTCGGGCCGCGACGCAGTACCGCCGAGGCGAAGAAGAGTGGAGCCGACGGCTCCAAGGGCGAAGGCGGCGGCGGGAACGGTGGCGGTGGCGGCCCACCCACTCCACCCTCCGGAGGCCCGGATCCGAAGGACCCACTCGGACTCAACGACATCCTCGACGACACCTTGCCGAACCTGCCGGGCATCGGCAACGGGGGCGGCAACCAGGGCCAGAAGGGCCCGAAGAAGCCGGACAAGGCAGTCCAAGATCTCCTCGACTTCCTCTTCAAGCCATGAGCGCGCCCAACAGAACAAGACTCAGCGCCCGCGTCGGGAGGTTCACCTCTCGACTCGACAACCACAAGACCCTGCTCGGGCTCATCGTGCTGGGGGTGGGGGCCTTCCTTGGCTACGTCGCATTCGTCTCCACGACCGGCCCGCCGTTCCAGCCGAAGTACGAGATCAAGGTGAACCTGCCAGCCGACGCGCCCGTCGTTCGCGAGGGGCAGGCCGTGCGCGTGGGCGGAAAGCTCGCCGGGCTGATCTCGCAGGTTGAGCCGGACCGCGAAGAAGGCGGCACCACCGTCACCGCCAACATCACGAAGACCGAGTTCCGCCCGATGCCGGAGGACACCGAGGCCTACGTCCGGGTCCACTCGATCGTCTACGAGACGTATCTCGAGCTCCTGCCGGGCTCATCCGAGACGAACCTCGAGAACGGCGATTCGATCGGTTCGCCCGCCGCATCCGGCACGGATCTCTTGGAGGTCGTCCAGCTGTTCGACGCCGAGGCACGGGAATCGCTTCGCGAGACGACGGTGAACGCAGGCTTCGGCGTGGCGGGCCGCGGCAACGAGGTGAACGCTGCCCTGGCCGACCTGGACGGGATGGCTCGCCGGCTCGAGCCCCAGCTTGAGGCGATCACCGAGGACGAGGGCGCCCTTGCGGACGCGATCGAGGGTGCGGCAAACACCACCGACGCTCTGCGCGGCGAGAGCCCGGATGACGTGGAGGCTCTGATCGAGTCCGGCAACGCGACCGTCGGCACTATCGCCGGCCGCGAGGCCGAGCTGCGCCGCACGCTTCAGCTTCTGCGGCCCTTCGAGGACCAGTTCCTCGAGACGGCGCCGCTCGCCGAGCCGCTCCTGAACGACGCGGAAGACCTCGCCAAGGAGCTTCAGCCGACGTTCGAGACGGTCTCCGATCGCCTGCCCGCGCTCGCGGAGCTCCTGAACATGGGGGACGTCCTCCGCGAGGAGATCCCGGCTCTGACCGCCGTTGTTGATCCGACGCTCGTCGCGGCGCGCCCTGTGATCTACGGGCTCTTCCCGACCATGACGGCGCTGGGCCCGCTGAACGCGAACCTCAAGCTCCTCAAGGCCACGGTGGACCCGTACAAGAAGGAGATCGCGCAGGCCGGCAAGCGGCTCGGCAACGCGACCAGCCACGTGTTCGACAAGGGCCTCGCCCCCGGCACCCCAGCTGGGCGAGTCGTCCCGGTTCTCACTCCGCACACCTGCACGAACCCGATCCCTGACCCCGGCGAAGCCCAGGGGGACGAATGCTGAACTCGGTTGCAGGCAAGCGCCTCGCGGGGATTGCCTTCGTGGTTGTCGGCGCCCTCATCTTGATCCTCGGAGTCATGAAGCCGAAGCCCTTCGCGGACGAGTACGTCTACTGGGCGGAGTTCGACACGCAGCAAGGGCTGGGGCAGATCGATCGCGACGTGCGGATCGCCGGCGTCAAGGTCGGGACGATCGGCGAGGTGGAGCGCGAGGGCGACGACGTCCGCGTCAAGCTCATCCTTTCTGCGGACTACGCGATCCACGAGGACGTGCGCGTCAACATGCGGCCGCACACCCTGTTCGAGGGTTCGAACTTCGTCGACGTCTCACCGGGCAGCCCAAGCGCCCCGGTGCTCGAGGAGGGCTCGACGATCCCGATCGAGCAGACGACGAACTACGTCACGCTCGACGAGGCGCTTCGCGTCCTTCGCCCGGAGATCAGGAAGAGCCTCCAGGACCTGGCGGAGGTGGGATCGAAGACGCTCAAGGGCGAAGCGATCGAAGGGTTCCAGAAAACGCTCAAGAAAGCGCCCGACCTGACTAAGGCGCTTGCGCCGGCCGCGCGCGCCGCGCAGGGGACGACCCGGACCGAGCTTGCGGGCACGATTCAGGGCTTCTCGCGCACCGTCGACGAGGTGGCCGAGCGGGAGGAAGACCTGATCCCGATCGCCCAGCGCGCGAACGCGACAGTCAGCGCGCTGACGGTCGACGGGGCGCAGCCTCTGGACGACGCGCTGGTCGCGCTCCCCGAGACGCTCCGTGAGCTCGAGGCGACGGCGCCGATCGCGACCGATCTGGTCGACCGGCTTGACCGCCTCGCGGTCGCGATCACGCCGGCGCTCCCAGACCTGACGCTTGCCGCGCGTGACGCTGTCCCCGTGCTCAAGAGCGCGATCCCCGTCCTGCTTCGCGCGACCCCGGTCATCGAGGACACGCGCCAGCTCACGGAACGCCTTGGGAAGGCCAAGGGCGGCTTGGTCGAGATGTTCGACCTCCTGCCGCCGACGCTTGCGAAGTTCGACGACGCGCTTGAGGTGATCACCTCGATCACTGTCCACGGAGCGCCCGCCTATCGCCAGCTCCTTGCCGCTTTTGTCGGCTTCGACGGGATCTTCTCGGGCTACCAGACCCAGACCCAGAATCCCCTGGCGCCGGGGCACGCGCTGAGGATCTCGACCTACTTCACCTCCGACGCGTTCGAAGGAGGCATCCCGCTGCCGCGTGGAGCCTCGGAATCGTCCGCTGAGTCTGAGGCGACCCAGGATGTCTCGTGCGCCGAGGTGCGGAAGGTCTCCGAGGAGGCCGCGAAGGTGATCAAGAAGAGCGAGTTGTGCGACTAATGACGTTCTTCCGAAACCTCATCACCCTCCCCGGCCGGTTCGTGCGCGGGACGTGGCGCTTCTTCAACCCGAAGCTCAAGGTCGGCCGGATCCCGTACGCGCGCACCACGCTCCTGATCCAGCTCATCGCCGCGCTCGTCTTCCTGGGCTACACGCTGACGAAGAAGGACACGCAGCTTCCGTTCTCAGAAGAGCCATACGAGGTTCAGGTGCTGCTCGACGACGCGCAGGGCCTCAACCCGACGAAGGAGCCCGCCGCGGGCGTCGCGGGCGTGAACAACGGCAAAGTCACCGAGACCGTGGTCGCCGCTAACGGCCAGGCGCTGGTCACGCTGAGCTTCGACTCCGAGATCCAGGGCAAGATCTTCGCCGACGCGACCGCCTTCGTGCGCCCGACCAGCGCCCTGCAGACCCTGATCGTGAACGTGGATCCCGGCAGCCCCGAGGCCGGTCCGCTCCCCGAGGGCGAGGTCATCAGCGCGGCGAACTCCAAGTCGTCGGTCAGCATCGACGATCTGACGGGCCTCTTGAACGCGGATACCCAGGCCCAGACCCAGGTGCTGATCTCAGAGGCCGCGATCGCCCTGAAGGACCGCGAGCCGGAGCTCCGGCGCATCCTCGCCGAACTCGGGCAGCTCACCGACTCGGCCACCCCGGTCGCGGAGGCGCTCGCGGACCGCCGACGCCTGCTCGTGAAGCTCACCGACAACATGGACGATCTCTTCACGACGCTGGGCCAGCGCGGCGCGCAACTCGCCAACGCGATCGACGCCGGCTCGGACACGCTGGCCGTGACAGCCGGTCGCGAGGTCGAGTTGGCCGAGGCGACCCAGGAGCTGGCGCCGACGCTCAATGAGACGACGAGAGCGCTGAGCTCTACGCGCACGCTTGCGGAGTCCCTGGTGCCGGCGCTCGATCAGATTCTCCCGGTTGCGGACCAGGTCGCTCCGGCGTCGGAGAAGTTCCGCGAGCTCCTACCGAAGCTCGACGAGCTGGTCGAGACCTCGGACCAGCTGATCGAAGACGGGGCCAAGCCCGTGCGGCTCTTCTCCGATGGCATGAAGGGGTTGGCCGACAGGGTCCGAGGAGATCAGGTCCCGGCCTTGCGCGAGCTCGTCGACCTCGTCGAGCTCCTCTTCGACTACCGCTTCGGGCTCCTCCAGTTCGCCGAGAACATCTCCGGCGTCGCCTCCCAGAACCGGAACGCGGGCCCGTTCGCGCAGTTCGCCATCGTGAACGCCGAGTTCAAGCCGGAGTGGTTCGGTTTCCCAGCCGCCGCGGCGCGCTCGAAGAATGGCCAGCCGTCGGTGCTCGACACGACCTTTGCGGCTGCCCTGGAGAAGACGTGTCACCAGAACGCCGCGGCGTGCGTCCTTCGCTTCAGCATGCCGGGCCTGCCTGAAAAGCCCGTCCTCGACAAGTTCTTGGAGGGGCAGAAGTAGATGGATCATCGAATTCCAAAGACGGGAATGGCGGTGTCGATCGGGCTTGCGGTCCTGGCGCTCATCACATTCCTCTTCCTGAACAACCGCTTCGAGGGGCCCGACCCGACGGAGGTCTTGAGCAACTCGTTCGAGCTCACAGCCGAGTTTGAATCGACCAAGAAGCTTCCGACCAAGCAGCCCGTGCTCTACAAGGGCATCTCTGTCGGCCGTGTTACCAAGGTGACCTGGGACCCCGAGGACCAGCTGTCGGTCGTTTCCTTCTCCCTCGATGACGACTTCGAGATCCACGAGGACGCTGTCCTCCAGATCGGCGAACGGAGCCTGATCGGCGATCCGTACCTCAACCTCCTCTCGCGCGGCTCGGAGGCCTCGCCTGAGCTCGAGTCCGGCGAGGAGGTGGCGCAGACCAGGGCCAGCGTCGACTTCGACGAGGCGCTCGCTTTCCTCGACGACGAAGGCCGGGAACACGTGCGCTCGCTGATCGACACGGTGGGGCGCGGGCTCGGCCCGGAGGGCAATGGCGCCGCGTTGAACGGCACGGTCGGTGGCACATCGAGGACGATCTCGGAGCTGAACGAGCTGACGCTCGCGCTCGAGGGCCAGGAGGATGAACTGGCCGCCCTCGTCTCCGACGCTTCGACCGTCCTGGAGGAGATCGGCAGCCGCGAAGACAGCGTCCGCACGATCGTCGCGTCGGGCCGGCGGACGCTCGACGCGGTCGCGCAGAACACGGCATCGCTCGATCAGGCGCTCGCCGAGCTTCCCGGCCTGCTCGAGTCGGGACGCCAGTCCCTCGCCGAGGCCGAGCCCCTGATCGCCGAGGCGACGCCCCTCATCGCAGACCTCCGCGAGCTCGCCCCCGATCTCCGCATTGCCTTCGACGACACGCGCCAGTACTCGCTCGGGCGAACGATCGATGAGCTCCTCGCGATCACCAAGGGTCTGACCCCTCTCCGCGTTGCCGCCGAGCCGGTCCTCAAGGATCTCCTGAAGCTGCTCGAGAACCTCGATCCGCTCGTCGACGAGATCGCCCCCGCCGCGCGCAACCTGGTCCCGGGCCTCGACTACTTGACGCCGCGCGTGAGCGGCATCGCGGCGCTCTACGCGCTTGTGGCGGCCAATGGGGAAGGCAAGGACGAGGTGGGCAACTATCTCCGCTCGGGCTTCCTCCTCGACCCTGGGGAGTTCGCGGACACGCCGATTCCCGCCGACTGCGCAGCGGGCGTCATGCCGCCCGACAGCTGGTGCTACAACCCCTACCCAGGCCCCGAGGACGGCCTCGACCCGCAGCCCTTCGACGGTTCGTATCCGAAGATCAAGCCCTGCAACGTCCCACCGCGCTCGAGGCCCAAGGACCCCTGCGAGTAGCGGCCGGCGCGCGCTCCTACCCCGAAACAAGCGCTCTGACACCAGCACCGTGCCTTTTCGTCCTTCCGGGGGATCTTGCCGGGAGCTTGCTCTTCCGATAAAGGGCTTGCGCCACCCCATGTGGCCTGACGCCGCCGAGGCGTCCTAGAGACAACCTGGCCTCACGGCCACGGCAGGAGACCCCCATGAGTCTTTTCGAAGCCCAACCACGGGCTGCGACTACCCACGCGCGCGTCCGGCTGATCGCGCCCGTCGTCCTGCCCGTGGGGGCATAGTGCGCAGACACTTCGACAAGAGCCTCTGGGCCATGCTCGTCGTGGGACTTCTCGGCGGCGCCGCGGCAATGGGTGTCTACGGGCTCTTCACCGGAACGACGCAGAACACGGGCAACGAGCTCACGTCCGGGACCGTGTCGTTTACAGACAACGACAACGGCGCAGCCCTCTACAACGCCGGGAACTTCAAGCCCGGAGACACCGTCACGAAGTGCATCAAGGCCACCTACACCGGCAGTCTGCCGGCGACGGTCCGCATGTACTCGGCGTCCAGCCCGGGGCCGCTCGCTCAATACCTCGATTTGACGATCACGCAGGGGACCACTACGAGCTCGACCTTCCCGGACTGCACAGGCTTTGCGGCCACTGGCGCGGGGCAGCTCTTCACAGGGACCCTTCAGAACTTCGAGCAGACCCGGAACACCTACGCCACCGGCTTGGCGACGGCACCCGGCGCCGGGACCACCTGGAGCGCGAGCAACACGCTCGTGTACCGGGTCCAGGCAACGCTCCAAAGCACCGCCCCTGACACAGCTCAGGGCACATCTTCAGGCGTTCACACGTTCACGTGGGAAGCCCGGAGTCAGTAGCGCGCAAGTGCGCGTGTCTCGCGAGCGCCGCTCCGAGGCCACCGAACCAACCAGACAACAGGAAGGCAAAAGTGAAAAACAGAAGCAAGATGTTGCTCTCGACCGTCGTGGTCGGAGCGCTCGGGCTGGTTGTGGCACTCGGGGTCTTCGGACTCTTCAGCGCGACCACCCAGAACGCAGGAAACGAGATCAGCACGGGCACCGTCGCGCTAAGCGACAACGATTCCGGTCAGGCCATGTTCAGCATCAACAACGCCAAGCCCGGTGACATATGGGTTCGGTGCATCAAGGTCACCTACTCCGGCAGCGTCCCGGCTGACGTTCATTTCTACGGCAAGCGCACAGCCGGTCCGCTCGAGCCGTACCTGAACATGAAGGTCGAGCAGGGCACGCAGGCGGCCCCTGTTTTCCCCGGTTGCAACGGCTTCGCGCCTGATGCGGTCGGCACGCTCATGGACGGTCCGATCAGCCAAAACCCCGACACCAACGGCACGTACGAGACGGGATTGCCAGTCAACCCCGCCGGCCAGGCCGTGTGGAATCCGGGCAACACGCTCGTGTTTCGCTTCACGGCGACCCTCGACGCGTCGGCGCCGGACAGCATCCAGGGCCAGTCCACAGGCGTTTCCGGATTCTTCTGGGAAGCGCGCAACGACCAGTAACCCCGATCCGAGTAATCGAGCAGGAGGGGCCGGCGACGCCGGCCCCTCCGGTCTCGACTCCACGCCTCAACTCTTCGCATGAACCTCAAGAACACCTCGCGCGCCCTTGGCGCCTTTGCCGGAATCGCCCTCGCGGGATCCATGGTGGCGTCAGCGCGTCCATCGTCGGAAGTGCAGAGCCTGCCGGCAAGGGTCAGCGTCTCGGTTCCCTTCAGCGGCGAGCTCGAGCCTGAGCCCGCGGCGCCTCATCCGGTGCTCAACTCCGTGTCGCTGGAGCCTGGGGCTTCTCGCGCCCTCACGAACTTCGACCTTCGCAATCAAACGGGCGAGAAGCTCGCCATCGGCTTCAAGGCGGACGGTGCAGATAGCGCCATGGATGGCCTCCTTCGCATCCGCCTCAGCTCGGCCGGGGCAGTGTTGGCCGATACCACTCTTCAGGGCTTGCGGGCCGGCAGCGAGCCCGGCTTGGCGCTCCACCCCGGCGAGAGCGCCGAGATCGACGTCTCAGTCTGGATTCCCGCCGAGATCGAAACCGGCTACGAATCGCGACGCGCCGACCTCTCGCTCGTTCCCGAGATCACGAAGGCGCACCGCTGATGTCGGCGCAGAAGACTTTCCGCTTCCTCGGTGTCGTGACCCTGTGGGCGTGCGGCGGATTCGTCCTGACGACAATGCTCGCCGGCGCGATCCCGCTCGCACTGGGCGACCGGTCCTACGTGGTCCGCTCGGGCAGCATGGCGCCGGCGATCGACACCGGCGACGTCGTCGTAACCGAGCCGATCTCGCCGCTTGACGCGGAGGTGGGCCAGATCGTCACGTTCGACAATCCCGAAGCCGGCGGCGCCCTGACGAGCCACCGTGCGATCACGATCGATCGCAGCGGCGACAGCGTGCGCTTTACGACCAAGGGCGATTCGAATACGAGTGTCGAGCACTGGAGCGTTGCGAAGGATGGCGAGATCGGCAAGGTCCTCTATCGCGTACCCAAGCTGGGGTTCGTTTCAGTGGCGATCCAGACTCCGACGGGGCGCATCGCGCTTGTGATCCTGCCGGCAATCCTCCTGGCGGCCACGGGCCTTGCCCGAATCTGGCGAGGCCACGAGAGCGAGGAGGGAGCAGCCGATGACCTCCCCGTCTGACTTCTCCGGGAGAAGCCGCCCGAGGCGCCTCACGGCGCTGGTGGCTATGTGCGTACTTGGATTCGGGCTTTCTGCCGCGACGGCCTGGGCCGCATTCGCGACTCCCACCACGAGCGCCGGCAACGAATACAGGGCGGCGCCCGACTGGGTTGCGCCTAGCGCGGCGCGCTCGGTGGTCGAGAAATCGCAAGGCGGCATTCCGGGCTACATCCGCCCGGGCGGCGGCTACCGAGTCCTCGCCCAGGTGACTGACAGCGGCAACCCCTCCAGCGGCATCACCTCGGTCATCGCGGATGGTGGCGAAGGTCCGCAGGCACTCAGCTCCGGAACGATTTTCACGGTCGGTGGCCTGGACTACAACTACCGCAGCGCGCTGGTCACCACGTCCGCGGTCCCCGAGGGGGTCTATCCGTACACGCTGGCCTCGACCGATGGGGTCGGGAACTCCCGACTCCAGTCCGGTTTCTCGGCGACCGTCGACAACACCGCCGCGTCCGCCACGGGGGTCCAGGCCGCCAACAAGGCGGGCGGCATCCTTGGCCGGCCTGAGATCGGCGACACGGCGACGCTCACCTTCAACGACACGATTGATCCGATCTCCGTGATCTCGGGGTGGAACGGAGCCTTGACCGATGTGGTGGTCAGGATCGACAACAACGTCGCGGCTCAGGGCGGCTTCGACGCGATGACGATCTACAACGCGAGCAACTCGGCGGCCCTCCCGCTCGGGACCGTCAGGCTGGCGCGGACCGACTATGTCACCGCCAACTCGACATTCGGCGTAACAGGAACGACGTCCAAGCTCACTCTCTCCGGCGGAGTCGCGACGGTCCAGCTGGGCACCGCCGCGGGCACGCCCACCACCGCGGCCGGCACGGGCTCAATGACCTGGTTCCCCGCAAGCGCCGCCTACGACCGCGCGGGGAACCCGACGAGCACGACTTCCACCACCGAGACCGGAACCGTGGACGTGGAGTTCTAGGCATGCCCGCGTCACGTCGCACAGCCCTCCAGGCCATTGCCGCCGCGCTCGCACTCGTGGCCGCCGCCGCGGCACTTGCCGGAGTTCCATCCGGTAACGCATCCCCGAAGCTCCATCTGCTTGCCGACGGCTCGATCTCGATCACCGACTCCCTGCACGGAGAGGCGATCCTCACCGCCGACGATTTCTACCCCGGCGCGTCGACGGATGGAACGGTGACGATCACCAACACAGGCACAGCGCCTGGAAGGCTCTCCCTCAGCTCCGCGGGGCTCGAGGACACGGGCGGCGCCGGCGGCCAGGTGCTCTCGGACGCGCTCGACCTCGAGATCACCGATATCACCGGGGGATCCACCGCGACCATCTTCGCCGGCGGGCTGGCAGAGATGCCGTCGCAGGATCTGCTCGTCCTCCCGGCCGGCGAAGAACGCGTCTATCACTTTTCGGTCTCGATGGAGGACGGTGGGGCACCGCCGACGGACTACTCCGGCGACAACCACCTCCAGCTCGCCACGGCCGGTTTCGACTACGACTGGACCCTGACCGAGACAGAGGAGAACCCCACTCCCTGTACCAGCCTGATCCTCGGTGACGACAACCCCAACCGCCTCGTTGGGACCGCGCTCAGCGACCGGATCGCAGGCCTGGGCGGCAGCGACTCGATCCGCGCCCTGGCGGGAGACGACTGCGTGGACGGCGGCAAGGGTGGGGACGCGATCGTCGCCGGCGCAGGAAATGACTTTGTTGTCGGCCGACAGGGGAAGGACAAGATTCATGGAGGCTCCGGAGAGGACCGGATCAACGTGCGGGGCGGCGGTGCGGACTTCGTCGACTGTGGACCCGGCGCTGACCATGTGATCGCCGACCGGCGAGACCAGCTTCGCCGGTGCTGAGCACATTCACTGGCCGGAGAACTTCGAAAACCGGTCAGTACGGGGGATATCTCGGTGAGAACTCCCACATATGGGGGATCGGGCGTCGCCTCGCGAGCACCGATGATGTAGTGATGACGAAGTTCTCGGAATCAATGAGCTCGGAGGCGGGATACCACCCAATCCGAACGCAGGTGCTCGACGCGACCGATGCATCGGTGATCGTCATCGAACGCGATGGGCGCATCGTCAAGTGGAGCAATGCCGCCGAGTTTCTTCATGGATGGAGCGCTTCCGAGGCCATCGGTCGCAACATTGCCGAGCTGCTGGTTTCGCAAGAATGCCGTGCAGGAGTCAGAGTGCTTCTGGACTCCCTCGAGTACGACCGCTTCGAAGGCGATTTCGACCTGCTCCGCCGAGACGACTCTTCGTTTTCGGGCCGGTTGCGGATCACCCCGCTTACAAACGACGCCGGCGAGCCACACGGAGCCGTGGGCATCACCATCGATTTGACCGAGCGGATCGAAACCGCACGCGAGATCGACGACGGCAGGCTCCATATGCGCGCGGTGACGGAGAGCATGGGCGAGGGGCTCTTCGTCATGGATACGGACGGCTGCGTGACATACATGAACTCGTCCGGAGCGATGCTCCTTGGCTGGACAGAGGCAGAACTTGCAGGCAAGGACATGCACGAACTGACGCATTTCCGTCACGCTGACGGCACCCCTTATCCGCGCGACTCCTGTCCGATCTTTCACGCGAGGAAGCGAGGGGAGACGGTCAAGGTTCTCGATGACGTGTTCATCCGAAAGGACGGCACCGCCCTTCCGGTCGCCTACACGTCGGCTCCGCTCCTCCTCGATGGGAACCCAGATGCGTCGGTGGTCGTCTTTCACGACATCACGGAGCAGAAGCGCCGGGACCTGGAGCTGCAGGCACAGGTCGATTCGCTGTCTGAGCTCCGCAAGATCCGAGCCGCAATCGAGGGCGATCGCCTCGTCGTATACGCCCAGCCGGTTGTGTGCCTCGAAACCGGGATGGAGGTCATGCACGAGCTCCTGGTCAGGATGAAAGGCGAGGACGGTGCGCTGGTCCCGCCAGCCGACTTTCTACCCCTGGCCGAGGAGTTCGGCCTCGTCGGCGAGCTTGATCGCTGGATGATCGAACAGGCGGCGGGGCTGGCAGCTCTCGGCCACCGGATCACGGTCAACCTCTCTGCGCACTCCCTGGGTAGCCCGACTTTGATCGGTCACTTTCGCTCCGCCCTTTCGAGAGCGGGCGCTGACCCCTCGCTCTTGGTCGCGGAGGTGACCGAAACGGCGCTGCTTGCGGACGAGAAAACGGCGCGAGAGTTCCTCATCGAGCTCAGGGAGCTGGGATGCCAGGTCGCGATCGACGACTTCGGGAGTGGCTACGGCGGCCTCGCCTACATAAAACAGTTCGAGTGCGACCTGCTGAAGATCGACCGCGAGTTCATAGCCGACCTGACCGACAACCGCAGGAGCCAAAAAGTAGTTCGTGCCGTCGTCAGTCTCGCAAAGAGCTTCAACTTGAAAACCGTCGCCGAAGGCGTCGAGGACGCCGACGCCGTCGCGACGCTCAAGATGATGGGCGTGGACTTCGTCCAAGGGTTCTTGTTCGCCGAGCCCCGTCCTATTTCGATGGCCATTCCGAGCCCGGCGAGGCTGTGATGAGCCCGTTCGACGCCGAACTTTCGGCTAACCAGCATGCGTTCGAGGAGAGCAGGTTCGGATCGGAGACCGTGACCCGGCTCCGGTCGGCCTTCGGGCGCTCCAAGCATGCGATGCTGATTGCCGATGACCAGCGCCGGTGGGTGACCGGAAACCACGCGGCCGCCGACCTCATCTCGACGCCCCTGGACGAGATCCCGTGGCACAAGATCGACGATTTCATGCCGCCGGCGAGCCTCGTAACCATCGAGCAGGACTGGCAGGCCTTCCTTGAAAGCGGCTCAGCAGAAGGCTGGACCCGGCTGATCGTCCCCGGTCATACGCAGATCTCGTTCGAATACAGCGCCACCGCAAAGGTCCTTCCTGGGCGCCACCTGATCATTTACATCACCCCAGACGAGGACTACCCGGGAAGAACTGAGGACCTCGCTCGCGAGGCAGCGGCAACGACGGACACAGAGCGCCAGGGCGAGCAGATACAGCTGACCGATCGCGAGCGCCAGGTCATTGCGCTGGTCGCTACGGGTCTGCAGACGCGAGCAATCGGCGAGAAGCTCTTTCTCTCGCCGGAAACCGTGAAGAGCCACGTCCAGCACGCCCTCGAGAAGCTTGGCGCGCGGACACGAGCACACGCGGTGGCAATCGCGCTCATGGGCGGCCAGATCGCCTGGGAGAACTAGCCGCGGGCAGTTTCGTACGTCCGGGGGATGTGGCTTTTCGTACGTCGGGGGGATGCGGTGTCCCTCGCACGACGCCGATGAAGGGGTGAGGCGCAAAACGGCGCGCGCACACCTGTGCGGGCCTAGCGGAAAAGTCGCCCGGAAAGACACGTCCATGACACTGACGAAACGCCGCATGATCACGCTGGGCACGATTGCGACGTTTGCGATCGCAGGCCTTGCTTACGCGTATTGGACAGGAACCGGCACCGGCACCGGCACCGGAACCGTTGGAGGCGGCGGCACCGTCACCGTTGCCGGCACCCTGGCACCCGGCATCGAGCCCGGTTCCAGCTCGGCGGTCAGCTTCACGGCAGCCAACGCCACGGATACGCCAATCACGGTCACCGACGTGCATCTCGAGAGCGTCACGGCCGACGCTGGACATAACACCTGCGAGACCGATGACTTCTCGATGAGCGATGTGACCGAGGACCACGCGGTTCCCGCCGGCGCGACGGCCGAGGCGCTCCCGAACAACGCTTCGCTCGTCTACGAGAACACCGAGGTGAGCCAGGACGCCTGCAAGGGCGCAACCCTGACCCTGACCCTCTCGAGCACCTAAGGCATCGCACGGCAGGAAAACGCAGAGCCCATCGGGCGGCGCCTTGGTCGCCGCCCGATGGGTCGGCTGCGTCGCCCAAGGAAGCGCACGCCATGAGAAGAATCAAACTCACGACACGGAAAGCTTCGACCAACGTCGCTGCGATTCTGATCGCGGTTGTCTCGCTCGGCGGCGCCGCCTTTCTTGCTGCACAGCCCCGCTCCTCCTCACCACCGGCGGCAGACCAAAACAGCTCCGCCGCGAAGGCCGGTCATGCACGGGCGCTTGCGATTCGTGTCAAGCCGCGTTCCCGATCGGTGTCTCAGGGAGGCGTCGCCCAGTTCAGAATTCGGATCCGGCGGACCTCGCCGGTGACCCAGAGTGGCCGGAGGCCGACCGTCAAGCTGCGAATCCTCCGCGGGCTCCCGCCAGGGGCAACCGCCACCTTCATGCGCAAGAGGACCCGCAACCGGATTTCGACGCTGACCGTTGACACGGGCAGCGCTGCGATCGGGATCCATCGAATGCGGATCCGTGCGCGCAGCAATGGCAAGCACGCCACGGCGCTAGCTCGCCTGACGATTGCTCCAGTTCAATCCGCGGACTTCCAGATCAGCGCCGACTCGACCACTCCTCTGGCTCCTGGTGTCAGCGTGCCGGTGGACCTGACGCTTACGAATCCCCAGACACGCGAGATTGCAATCACGAGCCTGGATGCGCGGGTGAGCAACGTGACCGCCCCCGGGGCAAGCCCGGGCTTGCCGTGCACGGTGGATGACTTCGCCGTGATCCCTTTCTCAGGCGCATACGGCTTCGAGGTCGCAGCCGCTGGCACAACGAGCCTCTCCAAACTCGACTTCCCCTCGAGCGAGTGGCCGCAACTGAAGATGCTCGACCGCCCAGTCAACCAGGACGGTTGCAAGGACGCGTCGTTGACGCTCGCCTACGGCGGCACCTCGACTGTGGGTGCGCCGTGAATCGGCCGTCGATGAGCAGCCGAACCAAGATCTTCATGGCAGGCGTGGCCGTTGCGACGGTTGCCATCTCGGCCCCCGCCATCGCCTTCTGGACAGGAACAGGAGCCGGGACCGCGACGGCGACCCTCAACGACCCGCAGGCCCTCACCCTGAGCCCGGGAGGGCTCGGAAGCGAGATTTTCCCGGGCCAGAGCAAGAGCGTCGCCACCGTGGCGTCCAACCCGAATCCCTTTCCGGTCGAGATCACCTCGATCTCGCTCGACGACAGCGAGGGCACGGACGGCTACGAGGTCGACGAAGCCCACGTCGACTGCGCTCCGATGTTCGAGTTCACCGCTCAGACGAACGGTGACGAGGGATGGACCGTTCCGCCAAAGGTCGGCTCGACGCCGGGCGAGCTCGAGATCGAGTTGCAGGACGCGCTCGTAATGGGGCTGGGCGCATCCGACTCCTGCCAGGGCGCCAGGTACACCGTCTACCTCCAGGGAGACACCTCATGAAGCTGTGCCGGCCGGCCATCCTCTCGCTGCTAACCGTGGCCGCAAGCTTCGCGAGCACGGCTCCCGCGATGGGTTTTTGGAGTGAGGCTGGAGTGAAGGGCACGGGGTCCGCGGCCGTCTCGAGCATGAACCAGGGGACGACTCCCGACGTGGCGAAGGAAGGTGAGTCCGACGTCGTCGTCAGCTGGCAGGCGAGCACGATGTCCGGCGGGGCCGGGGTCGACGGCTACGAGGTCACGCGCTACGACGCGGACACGAACGAGGCTCATGCGGCTCTACCAGGCTGTGCAGGAATCGTCGCTACGACGAGCTGTACGGAAGCGAGCGTGCCCGCAGGCCACTGGGAATACTCGGTGACGCCCCTCGTGTCGGACAACTGGCGGGGCGCAGAGAGCGAGAGGAGCGACGCGGTCACAGTCTCGGGCCCGGAGCCGTTGACCCAGTCCTTCAGCCTCGATGGGGCGACTGGCGCGTTTCTCGTCGACACCACCCTCTACTACAAGGGCGACGTCGCCGGAGGATTCCGCATCGCAGACATGATCACACCTGCCGGAGGCAGGCAGCCCGCATCCGCCGGGTTCCCCGCCATCGCCACGAGCGGGTGGGTCCACGACATCGAGCTTGTAACGGAGAGGGGCGCCAACGGCGGGCCGTTCGTATCGTCCGAGTTCACCTGGGACGCCGACCCCGCGAACCCCACGTCATACGTCGTCACCGGCACCGATGCTTCCGGATTCACAGGGACAGCCGCGATCGCCTTCGAAAGCGACACCGCGCCGCCATCGGGTGGCGACATCAGCTATCCCGACACTGTGGTGACGAGTCTCTCCGTGCCGGTCACGCGCAGCGGGGCCTCCGATACTCAGTCTGGAATCAACGAAGACTCGATCACGCTTCGCCGTGCGGAGGCGAATCTCGAACCGGTCACGCAGGAGTGCGGCCCCTTTGGGGACTTTGAGACGACCGTCTTCCTCACCGATGGCGCAGACGAGAGCGTTGCCAACGACAAGTGCTACATGTACGAGGGATCGGTCTCCGACAACGTCGGCAACCGGGCCGACTACGACTCGCCGAGCGTGGCCAAGGTCCACACGAGCGAACCTCCAGTTCTGTTCGGAAGGGCAGATCCGTTTGCCGCGTTGGCGGCCTCCACAATCACGAACGCAGGACCGTCCGTGATCACAGGCGACCTGGGGATCAGCCCCGGCACCGCCTGCACCGGCTTGCCGACTCCCTGCACGGGCAACGGCCCGGGTGTCGTTACCGGGTCGGTCCACGCCGGCGATAGCACCGCGGCAGGCGCGCAGGTCGATCTCGCCGCGGCCTACGCCGATGGTGCCGGACGACCCCTCACGGGCACCATCGGACCGGAGCTCGGCGCAACGACGCGCTTTCCCGGCGTCTACAACTCCTCGACTGGCACGTTCGGGATCGCGGGGACGCTGACGCTCGACGGCAACGGCGACCCCGACTCCACGTTCATCTTCAGGGCGGCGACGACGCTCGATGTGCCGGCCGGAAGCAAGATCGTCCTGGTCAACGGTGCCCAATCGTGCAACGTGCTCTTCCAGACCGGCACGGCCACGACCCTGGCAGCCAACACGCTGTTTAGGGGCACCATCAACGCAGGGACCATCACGGTGGGGGCCGGAACCGTCGTCGATGGGCGCCTCCTCGCCCGTGATGCGGCGGTCACCCTGTCCTCGAACAACGTCACCCGGCCGAGCTGTCCCTAGGTCCTCCGTGGTCCTTACCAAGCCCTAACCAAAGCTTTCCTTACTCCTGTCTTTGGCCTGGTTTAGACCTGGAGTGGGTTCGCGATGCTCGTCACATCGCATTTCTGAACCCACTAGACAGGAGGAATTACAGATGAGAAAGATCATCTTGATCGTGCTGACCGTCGGGGTCTTGGGCGGGGGGAGCGCCATCGTCGCGGCCCAGGTCTCGGATGACGAGCCGGCCGGCTCGAGTGCTACTCAGCCGACCACCACCAACGAGGACGTGTCGGGCCCGTGCGACGAGGCGGAGCACGCGAATGATCCGCGCTGTCTGCCCGGCGGTGAGGACCGCGGCGACAACGGCGGCGGTGCCGACGACCAGAGCGGGCGCGACCACCCCGAAGACAACGGCGTGGCCGATCCGAATGACATCGATGAGGACATCTCGGGCCCGTGCGACGAGGCGGAGCACGCGAATGACCCCGAGTGCACGGGCGTGACCGGCGGAGTCCCGTCGGATGACGACGCCTTCGACGACAACGGCGGCGACGTTGACTCAAGCGGCCCCGGTAGTGGCGGCGACGATGACTCGAGCGGCCCCGGCGGCGGCGGCGACGACTCGAGCGGCCCCGGCGGCGGCGACGACGACTCGAGCGGCTCCGGCAGCGGAGGCGACGATGACTCCAGCGGCTCCGGCAGCGACGACGACGACTGATCTCCGTACAGGAATTGCCAAGAAGCGGGGCGGCAGATGCCGCCTCGCTTTTGGCGCTGCCTACGATCACCTGATGGCAATGGAGAGGCGGAGGATCCTGCTTGTCGAGGACGAGGACTCGATTTCCGGGCCTCTGGCCGCTGCTCTCGAGCGGGAGGGATTCGATGCGACTGTCGCCGGCACGGCGGGCGAGGCTCTCGAGCTCGCCCCTTCGGTCATGCCGCACCTCGTCCTTTTGGACCTGATGCTTCCGGATGGGTCCGGCTACGACGTCTGCCGAGAGCTGAGACGCACTAGCGACGTCCCTGTGATCATGCTCACCGCACGTGGGGAGGAGGCGGACCGCGTGGTCGGCTTGGAGCTCGGAGCGGATGATTACGTGGTCAAGCCGTTCAGCGCGCGGGAGGTCATCGCCAGGGTTCGCGCAGTCCTGCGGCGCTCGTCCGCTCCCCGCGGGGAGAGCATGGGGCCGATGGTCGTGGGCGAGCTGCGTCTGGACGCCGAGAGCCGCTCGGCGACGCTCGGAGGGGACGAGCTTGACCTTTCGCGCAAGGAGTTCGACCTGCTGCAGCGCCTGATGCGCGACGCGGGATCAGTCGTGACGCGCGAGCAGCTCATCGACGACGTCTGGGACATGAACTGGTTCGGCTCGACCAAGACCCTCGACGTGCACGTCTCCGCGTTGCGCCGGAAGCTCGGCGACGATGCGGTCCAGCCGCGCTTCTTGCACACGGTTCGCGGCGTGGGCTTCCGTTTCGCGGCTCCATCGGATATCGAGAGCTAAACGTTGAGCCTTCGGGTCACACTGCTCGGCGCGTTCACTTATGCGCTTCTCATCGTGCTGATCGCGCTTCTGTTGCCGCTCGCGCTTAACATCTCGCGCCGCGTCGACGCCGAGATCAAGGCCGAGTCTGTCGGCCAGGTGGGCCTGATCGCGACAAGCGCCGGGGACGAGTTGGATCAGCCGGGCCGGCTGCGCCGGCTCGCTGCGCGGTCCGCGGAGGCTCTGGGCGGGCGCGTGATCGTCACGGACGAGCAGGGCAAGGTCATCGCCGACTCGGCAGGGCGCGGTCTCGAAGGTGCGGACTATGGGGCGCGGCCCGAGGTGGCGACCGCGCTCGACGGGCAGAATGCCCAGGGTCGCCGAGTCAGCGAGTCGCTCGACGAGGAACTCCTGTTCACGGCCGCTCCGATCCTCGACAACGGGACAACCGTGGGGGCCGTCCGTGCGACTCAGAGCGTCTCCGCTGTGAACAGCGCCGTCCGAGGCGACGTGCTTGTGCTGATCGCCGCGGGGGGAGTCGCCCTTCTGCTGGGCGTCGGAGTGGCGTGGGTGCTCGCCGGCTTCCTGGCCCGGCCGCTGGGATCGCTAACGACAACAGCTCGGCGCGTCACGGCAGGCGACCTTGGCGCGCGCGCTCCGATCAGTGGCTCTCGCGAACAGCGGCAGGTAGCCACCGCTTTCAATGAGATGGCCACCCGGCTTCAAGGCAGCCTCGAGGCGCAGCGCGAGTTCGTCGCAAACGCCTCGCATCAGCTCCGCACACCGTTGACGGGCCTGCGCCTGCGGCTGGAGGCCGCGGGAGACCTGTCGGGAGAGGACGCCGTTCGGACGGAGCTGAGTGCGGCCGAAGACGAGATCGACCGGCTGGCCACCCTGCTCGCAGATCTGCTCGTGCTGGCCCGCGAGGGGCAAGACCGGCCGGATCCCGAATTGGTCGACCTGGAAAGGACAGCTCTGAAAGCACGCGATCGCTGGCAGGCCGAAGCTGGGGAGACGCGCCACCGGATCAAGATCGATGGCGCACCCGGATTACGCGTGCTCGCATCGCCCGACGACTTGGCGGTCATCCTCGACAACCTGATCGAGAATGCGCTCAAGTACTCACCGGGCGGCGGCGAGGTGACGATCGAGTGGAATCAACGGGACGGCCACGGCGTGATCTCGGTGTGTGACGACGGACCGGGCCTCGCCGGCGGTGATGAGAGACGAATGATGGAGCGCTTCGTCCGAGGAGATGGCACGAGCACGGCCGGCACCGGCCTTGGCCTCTCGATCGTGGACACTCTTGCCGCGCGCTGGTCGGGCACGGTCGAGCTTCGAAATCGCACTCCGCGAGGCCTATGCGCAGAGGTAACCCTGCCTTTACCTGCTCCTAACCATGCCGCGGCTAGCGTGGCAGCACGATGAGACGCCCCGCACTCGCCATTGCCGCCGTCGCCTTTCTGGGTTTGCTCGCAGCGGCTGGCATCGGGCTCCTCGTGAACGAGGTGTCGGGCGACTCGATAGGTCTCGCTGCGGAGCCTCTGAGCGCAGCGCCCCTTGCTCCGCCAGAGGCCTCACAGGACGCAAGGGAGCGCAGGCGCGGCCGGGCTGAGGCGGCCCGCAAGCGGGCACATGACCGCCGCGAGCGCGCTCGCGAGCCCCAGCAGGAGATTGTGGAATCCGAGACCCCACCGACCGTCCCTCCGGTTGTCGACGATCACGGAGGGGACGATTCGGGCTCCGGCTCCGACAACTCCGGCTCCGGCAGCTCGGGATCGGACAGCTCCGGCTCCGGCTCCGGCAGCTCAGGCTCTGACGATTCGGGCGAGTTCGAAGACGACTGATCGTCGAGATCCCGACTCTGAATCCGGCATGACGTGGTCAGCCCTGCGGTTCGTCAACCCGGTACGTCAAAAGGTACGCCGAGCTGAACAGCAGCACGATCGTCGCAACTGATGCCCAGCGGAAGATCGGCATCGTCCAGAACACGACCCCCAACGCGAGGTAGCCGGCGACGAGTCCGAGCAGACGCGCGCTCGCGCCCCGCGTGTACAGGTACCCCGCGGCGACGAATTCGAGGACGCCCACCGCGGTCATGATCAACCCGGTCACTCCGAGCGCGAAATAGAGGTCGCCGCCGACGGAGCTGGTCTCGATCTCCTGGACGTTGACCTCCAGGCGAGCCGTGCCGGCGATCGCGCTCACGCCAAGGACGACGTGGACTATGCCCGCGAGGAAGAGGAACGCCGCCGCGAGTCGGCTCACGCGCGGCTCTTCAGGAACTCCGCCTCCTGCTCGCCGAGCTCGGTGACGGGATCGTCTCCGTACATCCACTCGCGGGCGATGCGGTGCCAGTTGGCGCTCGCCTGGAGCTCGCCCAGAACGGCGAGGACCAGGAGCTCGAGCCGGCGGCCGATGAGGTGCTCGGGGTTCATGTCCTGGTGGCGCATAGTGCGGAAGTGGGTCGAGCGGGGATCGCCCGCCTGGATCGCGATGCGCTGGACGTCCGCGCGGGTGATCTGCGCCTCCTGGTCGGTCGCGTACCACCAGATCGCGTCGAGCGCATACGCCATGAGCTCGTCGGGGCTGACCTTGTCGGGCTGGGGGAGAAAGCCGTTTTCTGCCCAGAGGCGGTGAAGCTCCATGGCGTCGTGCTCGGAGACGGCGCGGCCGGTCGCAAGCTCGACCTCCATCTCATGCGGCCCGATCTCCTTGAAGAGGCCGAAGTCGATGAAGGCGATCCTCCCGTCGGCCATGCGGATCATGTTCCCGGGGTGGGGGTCGCCCGAGAAGCGGCGGTGGCGGTACATCGAGCCGAAGTAGAAGCGGTAGACGATCTCGCCGATCCGGTCTCGTTCTTCCTGTGTACCTGAGGTGAGCTGCTCGAAGCGGTCGCCCTCGACGAACTCGGTGACGATCACGCGCTCGCGGCACATCTCCGTGACGACGGGCGGGATGTAGATGAACGGATGGCCTCGGTAGAGGCGGGCGAGCGTTCGATGGTTCGAAGCCTCGAGCTCGTAGTCGAGCTCCTCGATGATCCGCGCGCGGATCTCGTCGGTGACAGCCTTGACGTCCATCTGCGGCGTGATGCGCTTCGCCAGGCGCATCAGCATCCCCAGGTTCTGCATGTCGGCGCGGACCGCGTCGTTAACGCCCGGGTACTGGACCTTGATCGCGACGTCGCGGCCGTCGTGGAGGCGGCCGCGATAGACCTGCCCGATCGAGGCCGCGGCGACCGGAGCGGGGTCGAGCTCCGCAAATGCTTCCGAGGCGGGCTGGCCCAGTTCTTGCTCGATCACCTTCGACATCTGCTCGAACGAGACGGTCGGCGCCGAGTCGCGGAGCGCTGCGAGCTTGGCCTGGAACTCCTCCTGGTACTCCTCGGGCACGAGGCCCAGGTCGACGAACGAGAGCACCTGGCCAACCTTCATCGCCGCGCCCTTCATCCCGCCGAGAACGGTCACGATCTGCTCGGCCGTCTCGATCTGGCGCCGCTCCAGGGCCTTGTCGGAGTCCTCGTCCGAGCGCATGACGTTCGCCGCCTTCGTTCCGGCCTGGCGGACGGCGACGTTCGCCGTGGCGCGGCCGATCTTCGCCATGCGCGAGATCCGGCTCGTCGGGAGCTTCTCGTCGGGCATCGAGCGCATCTTCGCAGGCGCGTGCGCCCAAACGAGGAGTAGCATGGCTCGCGTACATACGGCCGTGTGGTCAAGGGAAGTCCGGTGAGAAACCGGCGCGGTCCCGCCACTGTGACCGGCGAAGCGCATCGCAACACACCTCGGGTGTGAGCCACTGGAAAGCCCTACAGGCGACCGGGAAGGCGCGATGGGTAGGCCGGAAGCCAGGAGACCTGTCCCGCGGTTCGCCAATCAACAGACCCTCGAGGAAAGGGGTGGCTCTCTCATGAGAAAGCTCGTAGCGCCCGCCATCGGCGCAATCGCAACCGTTGTCCTGCTCACCGCACCATCAGCCGACGCGAAGGGGTCCAAATGGACCGATATCCGCGTCGTCTCCTACACCGGCGAGACGCTCGCGGAGCATCGCCAGTACACAGAGTGGGTCAGGGTCAAGACATCGGTCGAGGCTGACTGCTTCGGTCCGTCGAACCCGTCCACCGGCGAGAGCTACAAGGTCAAGGAACCGACCGTTCTTGGCGCGTTGATCGACGCTTCGAAGATGGACGACGACCTGAAGCCGCTCATGATCACGGACGGCTTCGTCGACGAGGGCTTCGGCTTTGGCGTCTGCGACATCGGAGGCCTCGAGACCTCGGGCTTCTCGTACTGGTACTCGTCGGTCAACGGCGTCTCCTCGTCGACCGGGCCGGACCTGATCCCGGTCCAGAACGGCGACGCGAACCTCTGGTATCTGACAACGGGCGACGAGCCCGGCTTTCCGTCGGAGCTCCGACTCAAGGCGCCGGCTCGGGCTCTGGTCGATGAGCCCTTCACCGTGAAGGTCACGCGCGTCCTTCCCGACGGCTCGAAGGAGCCGGCCGAAGGGGCAATCGTGGACGGGAACCCGACCGATGGGAACGGCGAGGTCGAGATCACGGCCGAGGAGTCGGGCGGAAAGGTCCTCCGCGCCGTGGGAGAGATCGACGACGTGCCCTCGGCAATCGCCAACGTCTGCACATCCGACGTCTTGAGCGACTGCCCGAAGACGCAGGGCATCGTCATCTACGGATCGGCCTCCGATGACGAGATCAAGGGCACCAAGGGCGCCGACTTGATCGATTGCGGCAAGGGCAAGGACGTCGTCCGGGAGGCCCAGAACACCGACAAGATCTCGGACTCCTGCGAGAAGGTGAAGAACAGCTAGCCATGCGTCACGCCCGCATGCTCGCGCCGGCACTCGCGGCCTTTTTGGCCGCGGCCGGCGCGGGTTGCGGGTTCGGGCCAGGCGACTCGAGCGAGGGGGAGGCCACGCTCACCGTGACTCGCGACTACGGAGCCGAAGAGCTCATCGAAGCGACGCGCGAAGATCCACCGGAGTCGGAGACGGTCATGCGCGTGCTGGACAGCGAGGCGGAGATCGAAACCCGCTACGGAGGCGGCTTCGTGCAGTCGATCGAAGGGATCTCCGGGACAGCGGAAGGCGGGCGGAGCTCCGACTGGTTCTTCTACATGAACGGCGTCGAGTCGTCCATCGGCGCGGCCGAAACTGAGGTTCGCGGGGGTGATCGCATCTGGTGGGACTACCGCGACTGGACCGAGGCGATGCGCGTTCCCGCAGTGGTGGGCTCGTGGCCCGAGCCGTTCCTTCAGACATCGGCTGGGTCGGAGCGTCTGCCCGTCCGCGTGGTCTGCGCCGGGCCAAAGCCGCCCTGCGAGGCGGCCGAGGATGCCCTCGCCGACGCCGGTGCGAGCACGGTCGTCACAGAGTTTGGCGACGAGGAGCCGGGGCCCTCGCTGCGGCTCATCGTGGGCGAATGGAGCGAGATCCGCTCGGATCAGACCGTCGGCCTCCTTGAGCGCGGCCCGAGCGCGAGCGGCGTCTTTGCCCGCGTCGGCGATGACGGCATCGAGCTTCTCGACGAGCGCGCCGAGACCGCCGGCGACGCGGAAGGCCTGCTGGCCGCGACCCGCAACGGCGAGGGAGCGCCGACATGGATCGCTACGGGTACGGACGAGGACGGCGTCCTCGGCGCCGTCGCACTGCTCGGCACCGACGAGCTCGAAAACCGCTTCGCCGTCGCCGTCTCGGAGGACGTCGCGGTGCCCCTTCCAGTTGCGGAGGACGCACCGTGATCGCCGCCCTGACTTACGTGCCCCGGCGAACGCCGATGGGCCGCGCCGGCGCGCTGGCAGCCAGCGCTTACCTTGGCGCGTTTGTCGCGGTCGCCTTCGCCTTCTCGCACCCGGTCGTACTGGCGGCTGACGCGCTGGCCGTCGTGCTCGCGGGCCTCCTGGCTGGAACGGGGCGCGCTTTGGCCGTGTCGGCGCGCTTCGCCCTCTGGCTTGGCGTCCTCATGATCGTGACGAACGCGATCGCATCGCAGCGCGGAGAAACGGTCCTTGTCCGAGGTCCCGACCTGCCGGTGCTGGGCACGGTCGACGTCACCGCGGAGGCGATCGCCGAGGGCGGGATTCTCGCTCTGCGGGTTGCGATCGTGATCGCCGCGTTCGCTGTGTTCACCGCGGCCGTCGACCCCGACCGCGTCCTTCGACTCTTGCGGCCAATCGCAAGGCGTTCAGCGCTGACGGCGACTCTCGTCGTCCGCCTGGTGCCGCTCGCCGCAGCCGACCACGCGCGCCTCCGAGACGGGGCTGCTCTCCGCGGGCCGGCCGCCGCCCCCGTTTCCCGCTCATCCCTCGTCCGCCGTCTCGTGGCCGGCTCGCTCGACCGGTCGGTAGATGCCGCTGCTGCGCTGGAGCTTCGCGGCTATGCGGGCACCGCCCCCGGCCGCGCCCGCAAGCTTCCGCGCTCGCCGGTGGATGCAGGGTTCTGGTTCGCGGCCGCAGCGGTCTGGGGCCTCGCCGCGGTATGCGTCGGGGCCGGCGCGGTGACGTACGAGTCCTATCCGGGAATCGAGCTCGGGCTTGATCCGCTCGGTGTCGCCCTCGTGCTCGCGCTCCCGGCGCTGGCCGCGATCCCGCACCTGGTTGGAGGTGCTCGGCGATGAGCGGCACGGTTGTCGACTTCAGTCGCTTCTCGTATCGCTACCCGGGAGCGGCCGCTCCGTCGCTTCGCGACGTCGACCTGCGAGTCGCGGACGGAGAGTTCGTCGTCCTCGCGGGCCGGTCAGCCGCCGGCAAGTCAACACTCTTGAGGGCCGCGTGCGGGTTGGTCCCTCACTTCCACGGCGGCGAGGCGGCCGGTTCCGCGTCCGTCTGCGGGCTGGACCTCTCCGAGAACGGCCCAGCCGAGCTTCATGGCGCCGTTGGCTTGGTGGCGCAGGATCCCGAGACGCAGGTCGTTGCGGCGACGGTGCGAGGCGAGCTCGAGCTGCCGCTGGAGATCGCGGGAGAGCCCGCCGCTTCCAGGGCACGCGCGGTCGAGGAGGCGAGCCTTGCTCTCGGAATCGCCCACCTGCTCGGCCGCTCGACCCAGACGCTCTCAGGCGGCGAGCTCCAGCGCGTCGCGCTCGCCTCCGCGCTCGTTGGCCGGCCGCGGCTCGTCCTGCTCGACGAGCCGACGTCCCAGCTCGACCCTGTGGCAGGCGACGAGTTGATCGGGCTTCTCCGCCGCCTGAACGAGGAGTGGGGCACGACGATCATCCTCGCCGAGCATCGCCTGGAGCGCTGCCTCGCCGCCGCCGACCGGGTCGTGGCGATGGCGGAGGGAAGGATCGCCTTCGACGGCGAGCCCGCGGCGTACCTCGACTGGGCGCTCGACTCGGACGCCGCGCTGGCGACGCCGCTCGCGCGCCTCTTCGACGGCGCCGGAATGCGCCCGGCACCGGTGAGTGTGAAGGTGGCCCGCGCCCGCCTGGCGGGCGCATCGAGCGGGAGCCCCGCGAGTGCAGACTTAGTCGCGCATAGCGCGAGCAACTCTGCTCTCGCGCGGAAGGGGGAGGGTGAGGCCTTGCGCGTAAAGCGGCTTTGGGTCGAGCTCGACCATGGCGAGGGGCCGCACGAGGTGATCCGCGATCTCTCGCTTCGCATCGAGCCCGGCGAGGTCGTTGCGCTGATGGGACGGAACGGGGCGGGCAAATCTACGCTCTTGCGCGGGATCGCGGGATTGGCCGACGCGAGAAAGGGCAAGGCCGACGCGCCGGCTGGATGGGCGCTCGTGCCTCAGGCCCCGGGTGACCTTCTCGTGCGAGAGCAGGTCGGCGACGAGCTGCCGGGTCCCGAGGGCCAGGCCGCGCTCGCCGCCGTCGGGCTGGCGGGAGCCGTGGATGCGGACCCCCGCGACCTGTCGGGCGGGGAGCGCCAGCGGCTTGCACTGGCGATCGCCATGGCGGGCCGCGCCGAGGGGGCCATGCCCGGCCTCATCTGCCTCGATGAGCCGACCCGCGGCATGGACACGGCGCGAAAGCATGAGCTCGCCGGCCGGCTTGCTGATCTCGCTCGCATGGGCTCCGCCGTGCTTGTCGCGACGCACGACGTCGAGTTCGCGGCGACCTTTGCCGAACGCGTGGTCCTGATGGGTGAGGGCGAGGTGCTGGCGGACGGCACCGCCGAAGAGATCCTCTCGGGCGGGTGGTACTTCGCGACCGAGGTAGCCCGGGCGCTCGGCGCGGGTGGGCCGATCACCCCTGAGCGCGGCGCGGAGCTCCTGCGGGAGCGGGCAGCGGCGGGTGAGCGTTGATGGATTTCCGCCTCGCGACCACGCTCGGAATCCTCCTCGTCATCGGAGTGGGTGTGGCGTGGTTCGAGCGCTCGCGGCCGAGCTCGCGGGTCGTCGCCCTGGTCGCTTCGCTAACCGCGCTCGCCGTCGCGTCGCGGCTGGTGCTCGCCCCGATCCCGAACGTCGTCGGCACCACGGACGTCGCGCTCCTCACCGGCTATGCCCTTGGCGGACCGCCCGGGTTCATGGTCGGCGCGCTCGCGGCGCCGATCTCCAACATCTGGCTCGGGCAGGGTCCGTGGACGATCTGGCAGATGGCGGGATGGGGCCTCGCTGGGCTTGCCGGCGGGGGACTCGCCGTGGCCGCCGGCCGGGATCTCGGACGTCTTTGGCTGGCGCTGGCCTGCGGTGCGATGGGCCTGCTCTACGGTGCGCTCCTGGACCTGTCGGTAATGGTCACCTACGGAGGCGAGCAGTCGCTCGACCGTTATCTCGCACTCTCGGCGCGAGGTGTCCCGTTCAACCTTGCGCATGCGGCCGGCAACTTCGCGATCGCATTTGCCGCCGGCCCGGCGCTGGTGCGGATGATCGCCCGCTTCCGGGACCGGCTCGAGTTCACGTGGCATCCGGCCGGGGCTCTGCCTGTCGCGCTGGCCGCATTGGTCGTCTCGCTGGGCTTCGCGGGCGCTCCCGAGGCGCGAGCGGATGTGAGCAGCGGCAGGGCCTGGCTCGAACGCACGCAGAATTCTGACGGCGGCTTCGCGGCGACGCCCGGCCAGCCCTCGTCCGCGGCGATGACCACATGGGCGGTGCTCGGGCTGGAGGCGGCGGGCATCAACCCGCTTGATGTGGAGAGTGGCGGCGACTCGCCGATCGACTTCCTGCGGAACGTGCGGATCACGTCAGCGACCGACTTGGAGCGGACGATCCTCGCTCTCGAGGGCGCCGGGATCAATTCGCGTTCGTTCGAGGGCCGCGACCTGGTCGCCCAGCTGCGCTCGAAGCGCTCAGGCGACGGTTCCTGGGAGGGCCAGGTGAACATCACGGCCTTCGGCATCCTGGCGCTGCGCGCGGCCAGCCAGGGTGATGTCGCCAAGTCGGCCGACTGGCTGCGGGACGCGCAGAACGCGAACGGCGGCTGGGGCTTCGCGCCTGGGCGCGGCTCTGAAGCAGACTCGACCGGCGCAGCCCTGCAGGCCCTTGCGGCGGCGGGTGGCAGTTCGTCCGCCGTTTCGGACGGCGCCCGCTACCTCACCCAGATCCAGAAGGGAGATGGAGGCTGGACCCTCGCGGGCGGGGTGGTGAACTCGCAGTCGACCACTTGGGCGGTGCAGGGACTCGTCGCGGCGCACGGCTCGGGGTCGGCGACCTCGAAGGGCGTCTCCTACCTCGCCAAGCGCCAGGCGGGGGATGGGCACTATTCGTACTCGGGGGCGTCCGACCAGACCCCTGTGTGGGTGACGGCGCAGGCGCTCACCGCGGTGTCGCGGCGGCCGTTCCCACTCGGGGCTGTGGCGCGGGCGCCGCGGAGCCGGGCGGGATCGCCGGAGGGTTCAGATGGGCCGGGCAGGACGGGGGAGGGCCCGGGCGGCGAGGGTGGAGCGCGGAACGGAGGCGAAGGCTCGGGATCGAAGGGTGACGGCAATAAGGGTGGCCAGGACGAAGGGGGAGGCGGCGCCTCGGAAGCAGAGACCGCCCGTGGTGAAAACGTTTCGCCCAGCGAAACAAACTCACCACAGGAGGTCGCGGAAGAGGGCGAAGAGCCGGACGCCGAAGATGGCAGCGGGCTCTCGGACGGAGCCAAGGCTGGCATCGGTGGCGGCGTTCTGGCCGTCCTGGTCGCAGGCGGCGTCGTCTACTACCGACGCTCTCTGGCCTAGTCGCCAACTACGGTTAGCGGCGTGGACGTTGAAGCCGCCATTCGCACCCGCCGGACGCACAAGGCTTACCGGCAGGACCCTGTGTCGCGAGAGGTCCTAGGCGAGCTTTTCGAGCTCGCCTCGTGGGCGCCAAACCACAACCTGACCGTCCCCTGGCGGTTTCGGGTCATCGGACCGGACGCGCTGGAGCGCTTGAAGGCTGCCGCCGGCGCCGAGGCAGCGGCGAAGCTCGACCGCGCGCCAACGCTCATCGTCGTCTCTTCGGCAAAGACCGGTGATGCCGTCCAGGACGAGGAGGATCTCCACTCGACCGCTGTCGCCGCATACATCGTTCTCCTCGCGGCCCACGCGCGCGGGCTCGGCGGCTACTGGCGAACGCCGGACGTCCTGCGCGACCCAGCCGGGCTCGAAGCCGTCGGCGTGCCGGACTCCGAGCGCTTCGTCGGCCTGCTCCACCTGGGCGAGGTATTCGAACCGAAGTCGGCTCCGGAGCGCCCCGAGACCGCCGATGTCGTCACCTACCTCGACTAGAACCACACAATGCTCTCCCGAAAAGACGCCCTTGACGCCCTTCAGGCCGAGGAGTGGGACGTGGTCGTCATCGGGGGCGGAGTCACCGGCGCCGGCGTCGCGCTCGACGCCGCGTCTCGCGGGTACTCGGTGGCGATCATCGAGCGGGCCGACTGGGCGTCGGGCACGTCGAGCCGGTCGTCCAAGATGGTCCACGGCGGCCTGCGCTACCTCCAGAACTTCGACCTGGGTCTCGTCCGAGAGGCGCTGCTCGAGCGCCAGCTCATGGTCGAAATGGCCCCGCATCTCGTTTACCCGACCCCGTTCCTGGTGCCGAGCCTGGGGGAGGGCAAGAAGAACCGCCTGATCGGGATCGGGCTCAACATGTACGACGTGATGGCCACCACCCGGGTCGGCACCCGTCGCGACCGGAGGAAGGAGGCTGCGCTCCGAGGCGAGGGCTCGGACGCGATGCCGGATCCAGAGCGCTGGGCGCCGGACCGCCACCGCACGATTCCGGGCGCCGAGGCGTCGGAGCTCATCCCGGCCCTGGCCACCCTCGACCCCCGCGAGGCCTACCTCTTCTACGACTGCCAGACCGATGACGCACGGCTGGTCCTCACGATCCTGGGCGAGGCCGAGCGGTTCGGCGCCGTGCCGCTGAACGGCGTCGAAGTCACTGAGCTCGTCGAGAAGGACGGGATCGCCACGGGCGTCTCATGCCGCGAGACGGCGATGGGCGAGACGTTCGATGTCGCGGCGCAGAACGTGATCAACGCGACCGGCGTGTGGGCCGATCGCATCCGCCCGGACGAGATCCACGATGAGGCCGAGGTGCCGAAGATCGCGCCCAGCCGCGGCACGCATGTGACGGTCTCGCAGGACGAGCTCGATATCGGCACCGCCGCGTGCATCGTCCCTGCGGGCGAGGACCGCACGATCTTCGCGTTGCCGTGGTACGGGCGCACGCTGATCGGCACGACGGACCGCGATTACGAAGGTGAGCTCGACCACATCGAACCGTCGGGCGAAGACATTGACTACCTGCTGAATGCGGCCAACGCGTTCTTCGGCACCGATCTCGACCGAGCCGACATCACCGGCTCCTACGCGGGCGTGAGGCCGCTCATCTCCACCGGCGACCCGCGCAAGTCGGTCGACATCTCGCGGAAGGCCGAGCTCTATGAGACATCGTCGGGGATGCTCACGATCACCGGCGGCAAGCTCACGACCTGGCGGCGAATGGCGAAGCAGGTGGTGGACCGCATGGTCGAGCGCGAAGGGCGTCAGGCGCCGTGCCGGACCGCCGACCTGCCGCTCGGCATGCCCGCTTCCGACGAGGACCTCGCGGCCCTGGGCGACCTCGGTGTTGCCGACCACGACCGTACGGCCGACCTCCTGCGATTCCGCTACGGGCAGTTCTCAGCGAAATTGCTGCGCATGGCAGGGGAGCAGGGCGGGTTGGGTGAGCCGATCGTCGACGGGATGCCAGACCTGATGGCCGAGGTCCTGGTCGCCGCGCGCTACGAGCAGGCGCGATCGGTCGCCGACGTTCTCTTGCGCCGGACGCGTCTCGGCATCCTCGCAGCGCCCCAGCTCCGAACCGCCGAGGCCGTGCGCCCCATTGCAGAGGTGCTCGGTGGCGAGCTCGGCTGGACCGGCGAAGAAGTCGCAAGCTCCGCGGAAGCCTGGCTCGTCGAGGCCGAGGCTGAGGGTGTGGACCCCGCAAAAACCGCCTGACCGCCGCTTCGAGGCGTAAGCTCGAATCAGACGCCTGGAAGCAATAGAGAGCAATAGGAGTGGAGGACTCGTGAGGCTGTTCATCGACACCGGATCGGTCGCAGAGGTCGAGGAGATCGCGAAATGGGGGATTCTTGCGGGGGCAACCACGAACCCATCGCTCTTGGCGAAGGAAGAGGGCGACCCCGGGGACATCATCAAGCGCATCTGCGACCTCGCGAACGGCCCCACCTCGGCCGAGGTTGTC
Organism: Solirubrobacterales bacterium; assembly: GCA_033856515.1. Classification (GTDB taxonomy): domain Bacteria; phylum Actinomycetota; class Thermoleophilia; order Solirubrobacterales; family 70-9; genus JALZKA01. The sequence continues at coordinate 30,137 of JAWVEY010000040.1, read as the reverse complement.
TCCGAGGACGGCCCGGGCATGATCGCCGAAGGTCGGGCGCTCGCTGAGCTCCACGAGCACGTTGTCGTCAAGGTCCCGTTCTGCAAGGAGGGCCTGGAGGCGTCCCACGCCCTCACCTCCGACGGCATTCCGGTGAACATGACCCTCGTCTTCTCACCGAACCAGGCCCTCCTGGCGGCGGGCGCGGGCGCGACCTACGTCTCGTGCTTCATGGGCCGACTGGATGACATCTCCGTCGACTCGACCGCGGTCGTGAAGGAGATCGTGGACTGCTTCCGCGCGGGTGGCGTCACCTCGCAGATCATCGCCGCGTCGATCCGCCACCCCGAGCACGTGGTCACCTCGGCCAAGCTCGGCTGCGAGATCGCGACGGTCCCGGCGAAGGTGCTGCGCCAGATGCTCGACCACCCGCTCACCACCCAGGGAGCCGAGAAGTTCAAGGCCGACTGGGAGACCCGCCCCGAGTTCGGCGAGTGGCTGAAGGCCCTCGTTGAGGCACGCGCAGTCCAGTCCAGCTGACTCTCGTAGATACCTAACGGCACCTGCCGGTTTCGCGCTAAAGCGCTCAAGGACTCCTGCTCGGTTAGATTGCCGAGCCCATGGCTGAGACCGAGGACCTAACACAGCTTCACCTCGCCGATCTGCACGCGAAGGCTGCGGAGGTCGGCGTGAACGGCTACCGCATGCTCGGCCGTGACGAGTTGATCGCCGAGATCCAGGCCGGCGGCAAGAAGAAGCGTTCGCGCTGGCCCCGCCGTAAGGCTTCCAAGGTAGACCCCGAGACGAAGACCGACGAGCTGAAGGTCCTTGACGACAAGCCTGAGGCAAGCGCTGGCGACGACGCCCCTGCCGGCGATGCTCCCGCCGAGCGCAAGCCAGCAGCACGCCGGCGCGGTAACCGTGGAGGTCGCGGACGAGGCGGAGGTGGCCGCAATCGCGAGAAGCTCGGCGGCGACAATCGCGACGAGCGCGGCCCGCCGCCGGAGAACGAGGAGACCGAGGAGATCACCGGCACGCTGGAGATCACGCGCCAGCGCCACGGGTTCCTGTCGGTCGAGGGCTCCGACGACGACGTCTATGTCTCCGCCTCGCAGGTTCGCCGCTGCGAGATGAAGGAGGGCGATGAGGTCACCGGCCCGGTCCGCGCGCCCCGTCGCGGCGAGCGCCATCGTGCGCTCGTCAGGGTCAACCTCGTGAACGGCGAGCCGCCCGTCGATGCGCCAACGCCGAAGAAGAAAGGAGGAGGAGGAGGCGGAGGCGCTGCCAAGGCCGACCCGTTCGATTCGCTCACGCCCGCCCCGCCCTCACGCCGCATCGAGCTTCCCGCTGACGCAAGCGGGCTCGTGCGCGCGGCGGACCTCTTGGCCCCGCTCGCATTCGGCCAGCGCGTCCTCGTCAAGGCCGCGCCGCGCGCCGGTCGGACGACGCTCCTGCGTGACCTCGCTCAGGCACTCGCGAGCGTCGACGGGGTCGAACTGACTGTTCTCTTGATCGATGAGCGCCCCGAGGAGGCCCCGGCTTGGACCGAGGCGGTCCCATCGGCCGACCTGGCTCTCGCCCCGGCCGATCTCTCGCCTTCAGAACAGGTGAAGGTCGCTCGCACGGCAGTCGAGCGGGCCCGCAAACAGGCTTCGAAGGGGGCGGACGCCGTGCTCCTCTGCGACTCGCTTTCGAGGCTTGCCGTGGCGGCCAAGGGCGTCGACGACGTGAAGCGCCTCTTCGGTTCGGGGCGCGCGCTCGCCGAGGAGGACGCCGGCACCCTCACCGTCGTTGCGACAACGCTTGGCGACGAGGGGGAGGCTCTTGAGGCCGTCACCACTACGGAGACGTCGCTGATCACGCTCGACCCGACGCTTGCGGCCGAGGGGATCTCACCCGCTCTCGTCTTCGGCGAATGCCGGGCCGTCGGCGACGACAAGATCCTCTCCGAGGAGGAGATGCAAGGGCTTCGACGCCTTCGCTCCGAGCTTTCCGAGGTGGTCGCGCCCGAGGGAGCCGGCATCGTCCGCCGTCACCTCGAGAGCGCGAGCTCGAACGCAGACGTCCTGAAGAGTCTGAGCTAGGGCCTATAAGCGAGACGAGCCCATGAGGGCTCGCGTGAAAGCTCAATCGGCTCGGCGTCGCGCTCAGGCTGCACGTAGCCGAAGGTGTGGGTGTCGTCGTCGAAGACGACATCCAGCTCGCCTTCCTTTACGCGCTGGTCGAGCCAGGCGCCGCGGAAGACGAGGCGGCGGAGCCAGTGGACGAGGCTCTTGTTCGACGGGCCGACGAGCTCCGTCCAGTTCTCGTTGATGTGCTCGCCGAGGGTGGAGAAGGGATCGGCGATCTCGCCGTTGACCGCGAGCTCGAGCAGGTCGTGGAGCTCATCGTGGGCCAGGCCGTGATCGACGAAGTCGAGCTTCACCGCCGCCTGTTCCACCCTTTGCGCGAAGTCCTCCTCGTTGAACGAGAAGCGAAGCTCGCCGTACTCGAGCACGTAGTCCGATCCGGACTCGTAGTTCCCCCGTCGAGTTGCCTTTTCCACTGAGCTTCGTTCTCCCGTTTCTTTTGATGCTCCATCGTTGATGCGATGCAGCGGGGGCATCTTTACGCACGCGGTCGAGGTGCGGCGCTCCGATCCTCCAACTGAAAGAGGGTTTGCACTCGCGTTGTCGAACGGGCAGGGTGCGCAGGGCCGGGCGAGGGGGGCGCGCGCGAGCGCCGCGGGGTTGTCGGTGGCATGGAGAACGCCACCCAGTCCCATCTGCCAATCCTCCCCGAGGAGAAGCCGCTCGGCGTCGTCGTGGTCTGCGAGGACGACGAGGCGACCCTCGAGCTCCTTTGCGACTACCTGACCGCGGATCGCTACGACGCGATCCCGGCGCCATCCGCAGCCGACGCGCTGCGGCAGTGCCACTACCGCACCCCGGATCTCCTCTTGCTCGACATCGAGCTGCCGGACGCATCTGGGCTCGACGTCCTGCGCGAGATACGCCGCGCGGAGCGGACGACCGGGCGCTACGACTCGCAGCTTCCCGTGATCGTGCTCTCAGGGCGCGGAAGCGACACCGATCGCACGCGCGGGCTGGTGGAGGGCGCCGACGACTACATCCCGAAGCCCTTCTACTTCCCTGAGCTGTCGGCGCGGATGAGGTCGGTGCTCGGCCGCCGCGACGAGCGCCGGTCCGGCCCGATCCGCATCGGCGACCTCGCGATCGACCCGTCGCGGCGTGAGGTCACGGTGGACGGCGGCGAGGTGACGCTCGCCAACAAGGAATACGAGCTCCTCCTGACGCTCGCCTCGGACCCGCATCGTGTGTTCACGAAGTCCGAGCTCCTGCGCGACATCTGGGGCTATCGCACCCTGGGGCGAACGCGAACGCTCGACTCCCATGCCAGCCGCTTACGCCGAAAGCTCGATCCTGAGGGAGCCCGATTCATCACAAACTGCTGGGGCGTGGGCTACCGGCTTCTGCCCGCATGAGCGACGCGCTCGTGCCATCGCTTGGCGCGCTCTTTCCGATGGCGATCTCGATGGCGCTCGTTGTTGCGGGCGGCCGGGTGATCGAGGGCAGGCGACGCCGCACGCTCAACGAGTGTCTCCATGAGCTGCGGCGTCCGCTTCAGGCACTTGCGCTCGCCGCGAAGCCCGCGGGTCAGGACGGTCTCGACCCGCTCGAGCTCGCGCTCGCTGCCCTTCGCGACCTCGATCGCAAGGTGAACGGCGGGAGCGTCGATTTCAGGCGCCGGCCCGTTGAGGCCCGGATGCTTGCGATCGCTGCCTGCGAACGCTGGCGAGCGCGCGCTGCCCGTGCGGGCCGGCGTATCGCGGTCCGGTGGCGGTGCGGCGACGCTTTGGCCGATGTCGATCCGCTCCGGGTCTCGCAAGCGCTCGACAACCTGATCGCCAACGCGCTCGAACACGGCGGCGGACGGATCACGCTTGAAGGCGTTAGGCATGGGGACCGGATCGACCTCGTCGTGCGCGATTCGGGCGGCGTCAGGACCGGGCGTATTCGCGAACATGCAGACCCGAGGCGGGGACACGGCCTGCGTGTCACGCGCAGGCTCGCACGCCAGAACGGCGGAGAGCTGCGCATTCGCGGCGGCGGCCAGTCGGAAACCGTCGCCTCGCTCGTGCTTCCGCTGGTTCCCGAGCGGCCGGAGCCGCTGGGCTCCCCGCATCGCAGATGAGTGATGAGCGACGCAAGTCGCGAAACAAGCATGTGCCGGTGGGCGTTAAGGATGAGCGACGCAAGTCGCGAAACAAGCATGTGCCGGTGGGTGTAAGGGGTCGAGCCCGCGCCGTGGCGTTTGCAGTCGGCGCTCTTGTTTGTGCCGGGCTGTCCGCGGCTGTGGCAGGTGCGGGTGGGACGCCCGGGGGCGGTGAGTTCGGAGTGCTCAGACCGGTTGTTGTCACGAGCGCTCCGCTGGAACGCGGGACCTCTCTGGGTCCACGGGCTCTAAAGGAGTCCGTCACCGGGCGCCGCGTGCCCGAGGACTTCGTGCCGCCTGATGCGCTCGGTGTGCCGGAAGAGGTGCTCGGGCGCAGGCTCGCGACTTCGCTGCCGGCGGGTTCATATCTCACTGCGTCGGCGTTCAAGGCGCCATCCGCGGGAGCTGGCGCTGCTGCTCAGGGTGGGCCGCCCAAAGGCACGACCCCGCTCGAGATCACTGTGACGGGCGCGGGCGCGCTCGCCGCCACTCGCACCGACCCCGGCGACGGAGTCGACGTCGTCGTCTCAGGCGACTCAGCGCCCGGTCCGAACGCCGGGCGGACCTACGTTGCCGCGTCGGGCGTGCCGCTCCTCGGCTTGGAGGAGGCGCAGGCCGAGCCGGGCCTCGGGTCCGACCGCTGGACCGCAACCCTCGCGCTCACGCGCGCCGAAGCGCTGCGGTTGATCCGCGCCGAGAGCACTGGCGCGCAGCTCCGTCTCCTCGCCGGCTAGCCCAGTGAATAGAACCAGCGCCCCGCCTTCTTGCCCTTTAGAGCCAGTCGTTCAACTAGCGCTCGACTGCGAACCACGCAGCGCGCATGTCCACGCGCGCGCCCGTGAACGGAACGCCCTCCGCCTCAAGGAGCGCTCGCTGGCGCTCGCCCACTGCGAGTGATCCGTCGGCGCGCACGACGCGGTGCCAGGGGACGCTCGCGTCGCAATGGGCCATCACCGCGCCGGCGAACCGCGGAGCCTCGGGGCAGAGGTCGCCGTAGGTGGTTACGAAGCCTTCGGGGACTGAGCGCGCCAGCGTCAAGATCTCCCGCTCCCGCTCGTCCATGTCAGATCTCGAGCCGCGAGTCCTCGAGGTCGAGCTCTCGCTCGATGCGTCGCATGATGTCGTCGTTGATCAGGCCGTCGTTCCTGAGCTGGATCAGCGTCGCGCGCTGAGCGTCGAGGATCTCGCGAACAAGGCGCTGGTAGTTCTCGGAGCGCTCTTCGATTCCCTCTGACTCCGTTCCGTCCTCGTCGAAACGTGCGCTGAAGCGCCGGCGCCTGTAGTCGTACAGCTGCCGCACGCGCTCGGCCGTCTCGTCGCGCACCCATTCCTCGACGACGAGCTCGTCGACGCGCTCGATCGCGGCGCTCACGACCTTGATTCGCGCCTTGTTCTCCTCTCGCTCGAGCTGGGGGTCGGCGTCGTCGACACCCAGGAGGTGGATCAGGACGGGCAGGGTGAGGCCTTGCAAGAGAAGGGTCCCCATGATCACCGAGAACGCAAGGAAGATGATTTCGTTGCGCTCGGGAAAGGCGCCGCCGGCATCGATCGTAAGTGGCACTGCCAGAGCGGCCGCCAGGGTTACGGCGCCGCGCATGCCCGTCCACGCGATGAGCAGCGTCTCCTGCCATGGCGGATAGGGGTCATCGCCGCGGAACTTGCGGAACACGTAGCGCGGGCCGTACGTGAAAGGGAAGACCCACATGAGACGGATCAACATCACTGCGGCCGCGATCAGCGCGCCCTGGGCGATCAGCTCGCCAAGAGCCCCTTCGTCGAGACCGTCGACGATCAGCGGCAACTGGAGGCCGATCAGGACGAAGAGCGCCGAGTTGAGCAGGAAGACAAGGATCTCCCAGACGGCGATTCCCTGGATCCGGGTGGTCGGGGTCGTCAGCTCGGAGGTCAGGCGGCCCATGTAGATGCCGACGGTCACCGCGGCGAGGACGCCCGAGACGCCGATGGCCTCAGCCGGCAGGTACGCGAAGTAGGAGGTCGCAAGGGCAATCGTGATCTCCACGGGCGGGTTGTCGAGCTTGCGCCTGACCGCGGCGACGATGGCGCCGACGCCAATGCCGATCGCGACGCCACCGACGGCGCTGACGACGAACTCGCCGCTCGCTTCCAGCATGCTGAAACTTCCGGTGACGACCGCGGCGACCGCGAACTTGTAGGCGACCAGCGCGGTCCCGTCGTTGATGAGGCTCTCGCCCTCCACGATCGAGATGATCCGGTTCGGCACCCCCAGATTGCGCGCAATCGCGGTCGCGGCTACGGGATCCGTCGGGGAAACGATCGCGCCCAGGACAAACGCAGGCGCCCAGTCGAAATCGAGCGCGTAGTGGGCGACTGCGGCAACTCCGACCATCGTCGCAAGGACGAGCCCGACCGCCAGCAGGGAGATCGATCTGATGTTGCGGCGAAGCTCCCGAAGCGGGGTGAAGAACGCCGCCGCATAGAGGATCAGGGGCAGCAGGATGAGTAGAACGAGGTCCGGGTCCAGCTCTATCTCGGGCGCGCCCGGCACAAACGCGACCGCCGCACCTCCCACCGCCAGGAGGATCGGATACGGGACGCGCAGGAACTGCGCCACGACGAGTAATGCGACCATCGTCAGCAGGACCACGGTGAGCGCAACCTCGAGGTGCACGCTAGGAGACCCGGTTGAGAGGCTCGTTGCCGCTGAGGACGGCGATTGCGTTGCGGGCAGCAAGCGCCGCCATCCCGTCACGAGACGTATGGGTTGCTGATCCAATGTGCGGATAGAGCACACAGCGGGGCGCATCGAGCAGCTCCTGCGGGACACCGGGCTCGTTCTCGTACACGTCCAGGCCCGCCGCACCGATCTCCCCCTTCGCGAGCGCGCTCGCGAGCGCCGCCGAGTCGACGAGGGTCCCGCGAGCGGTGTTGACCAGGACCGCGTGGCTTTGCATGCGGGAGAGCTCATCAGCGCCGATCAAATGCCGCGTGGCCTCGCCGCCCGGCGCGTGGAGGCTCACGACGTCCGCGCGCTCGAGGAGTTCATCGAGCTCCACGTGGCTCGCGTCCAGATCGCGCTCGGCGTCGGGCTTCGCGGATCGCGCGGCATAGAGGAGCTCGCCTGCGAGTGGCCTGACCAGCTCCGCGTATCGGCGTCCGATCCGGCCCAGCCCAACCACGCCGAAGGTGGCGCCGCTCAATTCGAGGCCGAGCATCGCGCCGGGATCCCAGCCCGTCCAGCGCCCCTCGCGAAGGATCGCCTCCGCCTCGCTCGCCCGGCGGGCCCCCGCAACCGTGAGGCTGAGCGCGATCTCGGCGGTTGCGTTCGTCAGGACGCCGGGCGTATTCGTGACGACGACACCGCGCTCGCGGCATGCATCGAGATCGACGTTGTCGTAGCCGACCGCGAAGTTGGCAACGACCCTGAGGTCATTGCCCGCGGCATCGAGCAGGTCCGGCCCGACGGGCACCGTGGGGTCGGCGACAATCGCCGCGCATCCCGGCGCGAGCTCCGCGAGGAGCTCCGGCGTCGCGTCCAGCCCACCTTCGCGCAGCTCGAGGCCCTCCGCCTCGAGGAGGTCCCTGCCCGCGGGCAACAGGACCCGGCAGATCAATACGGAAATGTTGGACGACCCACTCACCACCGCCCAAAGTACCTTGGAGAGATGTCGCGTAGAGCCACGATCTTCTTCCTCTGCGTGGCTCTGCTCTGGGGCGTTCCGTATCTCTTCATCGAGATCGCGGTCGAAGGTGGAGCCTCGCCGCTTCTGATCGGGTGGGGCAGAGTGACGATCGGAGCAGCGATCCTGATGCCGATCGCCTGGAAGCTGGGCTACCTCAAGGGCCTGAGGTCGAAGACGAAGCCGCTGGTCGCATTCGCGATCGTCGAATGCGCGCTGCCATGGTGGCTGATCCCGCTCGGACAGCAGGAGGTCTCGTCGTCGCTTGCCGCGATCCTCATCGCGTCGCTGCCGATCCTCACGGCGATCCTCGCATTTCGCATCGATCCCTCGGAGCGGGTGTCCGGCTTTCGCATGGTCGGGCTGCTGATCGGGATCACCGGCGTGGTCCTCCTGCTCGGAATCGACGTGGCGGGCCAGCCGGGTGAGATCCTGGGCTCCATCGCGATCCTGATCGCGACCGCCTGTTACGCGGTTGGCGTGTTCATCGTCAAACGATCGTTCTCGGACGTGAACCCGATCGGAGCCGTTGCAGTTGCGCTTGGGCTCAGCACGATCATGCTGGCGCCCGCCGGGATCGCATCGATTCCCGGTGCGGAGATCTCGGCTGGAGCGGTCGGCTCGATCGCGGTCCTTGGCGCGTTCTGCTCAGCCCTTGCCCTGATCCTCTTCTTCAGTCTGATCGCAGAGGTCGGGCCGACCCGCGCAAGCGTGATCACCTACGTGAACCCCGCGGTGGCGGTGATCCTGGGTGTGACCCTTCTCGGAGAGAGCCTCGGTCCCGGCGCTGTTGCCGGTCTGCTCCTGATCCTCGCGGGCTCCTGGGTCTCGACCGGCGGAGGGACTCCTCCCGGCGTTGCGGCAATTACCGCCGCTCGCAGGCGCCGCGCGCGGCGCCTCAGCCTGGGCGAAGTCCAAGCGCGCAGGGCCTAGAAGGGGGCGAACCCGCGCCACGCCACGCCTCTTCGAGGCGATGGATGCAACGCAGCGCGACACCGATGAGCTCGCCTCAGGACTGCGGCGACTGCTTGCGGCCGAACGCCGCGCGGAGGCGGCGGCGGGGCGGCTAGGGGGCGACGTCGCCACGGCGATTGCGGAACTCGTCGAGCGCGAGGCCGCCGTGCTGTCCGAGTCACGCCGAGCGGAGCTTACGAAGCTCGTCACGCGCGAAACGGTCGGCCTTGGGCCGCTCGAGGAGCTTCTTGCGGACCCAGCGGTCGAGGAGATCATGGTGAACGGGCGCGGCAGCGTATATGTCGAGCGCGAGGGGAGGATCGAGGCCACGCCGGTGGAGTTCCCGACCGACGACGAAGTCCGCGAGGCGATCGAGCGCATCCTCGCACCGACGGGCCGCCGGGTAGACGAGCTCTCTCCCATGGCCGACGCGCGCCTTGCCGACGGCTCGCGCGTGAACGTTGTCGTGCCGCCGCTCGCCGTGGACGGTCCCGCGATTTCGATCCGCCGCTTCGGTGTGAACCGCCCCGGGCCGGACGATCTCCTGGCGTCCGGTTCGCTTTCGCCCGATGCCGCGGAACTCTTGGCCGCGGCGGTCCGTGGCCGGCGGACCGTGCTGGTCACAGGCGGCACGGGATCCGGCAAGACGACCCTCCTCAACGCCATATCCGAGTGGATTGCGCCGGCCGAGCGGGTGATAACCATCGAGGACGCAGCCGAGTTGCGGTTGCGCCAGCCTCATGTCGTCCGCCTCGAGTCCCGGCCGGCGTCCGTCGAGGGAAGGGGAGAGGTGACCATTCGCGACCTGCTTCGCAACGCGCTCCGCATGCGACCTGACCGCATCGTGATCGGTGAGGTGCGAGGGCCAGAGGCATTGGATCTCCTGACGGCGCTCAACACCGGCCACGACGGCGCCCTTTCGACCCTTCATGCCAACTCGCCCGAGGACGCGCTCCGTCGGCTGGAGACCCTCGCCCTGATGGCAGGCGTGGGACTGCCCCACAACGCGATCCGCGAGCAAGTTGCCCGAGGCATCGACGTGATCGCACACATCCGGCGCGAGCCCGACGGGCGGCGGCGCGTGAGCCAGGTCGCCGAGGTGGTTGGAGACGGGGCGGCTGGCGTGAGGGAGCTCTGGGGTTGATGAGCCCATCCGTTGTCCTTGCGGCGCTCGGCGGCGGCTTGGGAGCGGTGGCGGCCCGCGATGCGCTTCGGTCAACGCCGGCGGCGGCAGCTTGGCTCGCCCGTGCCGTGGAGCCGCTCAGCCGCGCGGGCAGCGAGGGCTACACGCCCAGCGCGGCCGAGCGCCGGCGGCTGGGTCTTGTGGTCGCCGCCGCGCTTCTTGGCGCTGGTGCGTGGCTGCTGGGACCAGCGCCCGCTGCCCCGCTCGCCGCTGCCGGTCCGGCCGCCGCGAGCTGGGCCGTCGCAGCGCGAGCCAAGCGATACCGCGCCGCGGTGGAGCGGGCGCTTCCTCGCATCGCGATGGCGACGGCCGATGCGCTCGCCGCGGGGCGCTCGGTGCGCTCCGCCCTTGATGCCTCGTCCGGCTCGCTGGAAGGGCCCGCGGCGGCCGAGATGGCCGGCATCCGCGCCGACTTGGACCTGGGGCTCTCGCTGGAGTCGGCGCTTGGCGGCCTCCGAACCCGTATCGGCTCCTCGCGAGTGGACTCGTTTTGCTCTGCGCTCCTCTCGCAGAGGATCACGGGAGGCGATCTGGTGGGGCTCCTTCGCCGTTATGCGTCCGCCGCGGCCGCGCGTGAACAGGCCGAGGCCGATGCGCGTTCGGCAACCGCGCAGGCCCGATTTACCGGAATCCTGGTGGCCGCCATGCCCGCCGGCGCGGCCCTCCTCGCCGAGCTTCTCCATCCCGGTTTCGTGACGGCTCTCCTGCGAAACGGCGTCTCGCTTGCCCTTGTCGCGGTAGCTGCGGCGTTTCAGCTAGCCGGCTTCACCGCGATCTCGCGCCTGGGGCGAGTGGTGTGAGCCCGGCACTGGCGGCACTGGCGGGCCTCTTGGTGTTCGCCGCGGCGTGGGAGGTCATGGGCATGCGCAAACCGTGGACGGCAAAGCTCGTCTTGCCGACGCCTTTCACGGGCGCGAAGCTTGCGGGTGCCGGAGTGGGCGCGTTAGCGGCATTCGCCGTAGTCCCGGCGGCGCCGGGGCGATTGGCGCCGGTGGTCGCGGTGGCGCTCGTCGCATCCGGCTTCGTTGGCCCAGATGCCTGGGCCGAGCGATTGGCGCGCCGGCGCCGAACGGAGATCGTTGCCGCGCTCCCGGATGCGCTTGACCTGGTCGCGGTCGGAGCCGCGACCGGCCGCACGCCCGTAGCCATGTTCGAGGAGATCGCGACGGGCACAGCGGGGCCGCTCGCATCCGAATTGGCGCTGGCAATCGCCGAGATCCAGGCGGGCGCTCGCCAGTCCGATGCTCTCGCCGCGCTTCGCGAGCGCACCGGGGCGCCGGAGCTGGGGGCGGTCGGCGCGGCTCTGGAACGCTCGCGCCGGTACGGATCCCCTCTCGCCGAGCAGCTTCACGCGCAGGCGGCGACCATGCGAGCCGAGGAGCAACGTCGAATCGAGGAGCGCGCGGCCCGCGCGGCGCCGAAGATTCAGCTCGTTGTGGCGATGGTCCTGGTCCCCTCGGCGCTGCTCGCCATCGCAGCTGCCCTGGTCGCGCACTCGGACGCCCTGTTCGCCGCATTTTGAGGGTGTGCGTCGCCGAACGGCGGCGCAAGAAGCAGGTGCTGTTTAGGTATTAAGTTCTGAACCCATGCGGGTTCACATGCTTCGCCATGCGCAGTCCGTCTCCAACGCCCAGAAGGAGGCGGCGTCGCTGTCCGACGAGGAGGGGGACCGGCTCACCGAGCGGGGGTGGGCGCAGGCGCGCAGCGCCGCGACAGCTCTCGAGGGCCGCGGCTTCACTCGACTCATCTCCAGCCCGATGCGCAGAGCGCAGGAGACCGCGCAGCCCATCTCGGAGGCGCTCGGCCTGCCCATCGAGACGGATGAGGAGATCTACGAACTGCGAGAAGAGGAGGGGTATGGCCTCCTGGCGCCGGAGGATCAGAAGCTTCGCCGCTGGTCGGAGTGGATGGTCCAGCACGCCGACGACCCCACGTACGCGCCGCCCGGCGCCGATTCCTTTCAGGGCATGCGGGAGCGGACTCGCGAGTTCTTGCGCAGGATGGAATCCGAGGAGGGAACGCCGCTGGTCATCACACATGGCATCTTCCTGCGCTTCCTTCTGATCGACGTCCTGCTTGGGGACCGCTTCGGCCCCGTCGACGCGGCGCGCCTGTGGCAGATGCGGACGGTCAATTGCGGCCTCTGCGCCTTCGACTACCGGGTGCCTCACCGTGCCGTCGATCACGACGCGGACGACTGGCAGTGCGCGATGTGGATGCAGCCGCTGGGCGGCGCTCCCTAGGGCGTGCCTACTCGCACGCCTCGTCGTTCAGGCGCCGGGCGATGACTGCCGCGTCCTGGCAGAAGCGGTCGAGCTCGTCCGCCTGCTTCAGGTGACCCTTGGTGTTGGCGACATAGGCGCCGGCCACCAACTCGAAGGCGACTCCCTTGTGGGCCTCCTCGCCAAGCCACACGATGAAGGTAGGGGAGAAGATGCGGCGCGCGTTCACCATGCTGTCGTTCTTGCCGGTGAAGATCTCGAACTTCTTGTCGGCGAGCTCAGACTCCACTTCGACCCGCTGGCGCGAGCGGAAGATGTCCTCAGCGCCGTCCAGGAAGCGGAAGCCGGCGCGGCGCTGGAGCGCCAACTCGGACAGGAATGGCGCGGTCTCGGGGAGCTGTGAGACAGCCACGGTGTAGTGGTAGTACGTCGTGTCGCGGTTGCCGTCCGAGTCGGTCGAGGTCTCCTCGAACGTGTAGTGGGCGAGCGAGCCCGACAGTCCGCCGGGTAGAAGGCCATTGAAGATCTCGTCCGTGTAGCGGCGATCGCCCCGCCGCAGCAGGGGCGTGACCGGAGGCAGGCTTGCCTTGCCGCCGATCCGGGTCAGCCCGCGGCTCTTGGCATAGGCCGTGAAGAAGTCGTCCGCCGCTTGGCTCGAGGCGATCAGAAAGACGATGAGGAGCGCGAGGAGGAGAACGAGGCCGGCGCCTCCGCCGCCGATCGCGATGCTGTCGCCGTACGTCGCCCCAGCGATCAGCGCGGCGATTGCGAGGACCCAGGTGATGCCAAGCACCCAGATGTTCTTGAACAGCGCGCCGAAGCGCTTGCCGCGGGTGGCGGTTGCAGAGACGGGCAGAAGCTCCTGATCCGGCTCGTTGGTCAGCCCTCCTGCCGGGACCCCGGCATCGGAGAGCTCTTCAGCGCCAGGAGGCGGCTCGGATGTCGGCGTCGCGTCACTCATCGGGAGCGCCAGATTACAGCCGCGAGATGACGATGGAGTCCTTCCCGCTGCAATCGGGCTTGCAGATCCGGGGCCCTAGTTCGCCGGTGGACCCAGTCCTGGTGGCCCCCCGAATCGCTAATGGCAGAGCCAGAAACCGGAATTTCTCGCCCCGGTTAGCAGTTCCGTCCGACGGAGCGAGTCCAATGCTCGAACGCAGATGTGTTGCGAAGTGGGGCGTTGTGGGTTACTGTGGCGCTTCAAGTTGACCGAAGGGCCGGGGCGCTGAGGCTCCTCCCACCTCACCGTCCCGGCCCCAAGTCTCTTCAACTTCCACCGACCATCTTCGACAAAGGCACTCCAAGACCTTGGCTTTCCGCGGTCAGCATGAGCACAGTCTCGACGCGAAGGATCGCCTGACGATTCCGTCGAAGCTCCGCGCGCAACTCGCCGAGGGCGTAGTCATCTCCGCCTCCTTCGACCCCTGTGTCGAGATTCATCCCGCGACTGGCTTCGCGGCCTACGCATCGAAGGTCGAGAGTGGTCTCAACCCACTCGGCGGGAAGGCCCGCATGATCCGCCGGCGCATCCACTCGGGCGCGCAAGACGAGCAACTCGACTCCGCGGGCCGCGTGAAGATCCCCAAGCACCTGATCAAGCACGGCGACCTCTCAGGCACCTGCATGATCGTCGGCGCCGACACCCACCTCGAGGTCTGGAGCCCGGACCGCTGGTCCGAGCAGGCGGCCGCGATGGACGCCGAGGCGGGGGCCGTCGCCGAAGAGCTCGCGGCCGGCGATTGGCCGGCCCGCTGACGAATGGACACACTCACCTACATGCCAACCGAGCACGTCCCAGTCCTCGCAAACGAGCTTGTCGCCGTCACGGGCCCGCAGCCCGGCGAAGTGGCGGTCGACTGCACGTTCGGAGGCGGGGGGCACGCCCGCCTGGTCGCCGACCGCATCGGCCCGACCGGTCGCCTGATCGCGATCGACCGGGACCCGTCGGCGCAGGAGCGCTTTGAGTCGCTTCAGTCCGACCTTGCCAGCCCGGCCACGTTCGTCCATGGAGACTTCGCGGACGTCCTGCCAGCGCTCAAGTCCGACGGCGTCGTCCCGGACATCGTCTACATGGACTTGGGCGTCTCCTCGATGCAGCTTGACGCCTGGGAGCGCGGCTTCTCCTACTCCTACGACGCGCCGCTCGACATGCGGATGGACCCCACACAGGACATTTCTGCCCGCGACGTTGTGAACGACTGGCCCGAGGATCGCTTGGCGGGGATCCTCAAGGAGCTGGGCGAGGAGCGCCACGCCCGCTCGATCGCGCGGGAGATCGTCGCGCGGCGCCCCTTCGAGACGACCTCGGAATTGGTGGAGGCGATCCGCGATGCGGTGCCCGCCGCCTATCGCTTCGGGCGCGGGCATCCCGCCAAGCGCAGCTTCCAGGCGATCCGCATCGCCGTGAACGGCGAGCTCGAGTCAGTCGATCGCGCGCTTCCTGCGGCGTGGGACCTGCTCCCGATCGGCGGCCGGCTGGCGGCGATCTCGTTCCATTCGCTCGAAGACAGGCGGGTCAAGAGGTTCCTCGCGGGGCTCGCAAAGGGCTGCATTTGCCCGCCCGAGCTGCCGGTCTGCGTGTGCGGGCACGAGCCCGAGGCCGAGCTCCTGACTCGCCGCGCCGTCGCGCCATCGGAGGCCGAGGCGGAGGCCAATCCGCGCTCCCGATCGGCCCATCTGCGTGCCGCGGCCAAGCTTTCCGCTGCAAATCCCGAAAAGGAAGGCACCGGCGTCACGCCGAACTGAACCCGGATGGCCTCAGCAGCTACAGCCCCTGCGCGTAGATCGTCTGCCCGGACGAGTGCTCCGCGACGCCGTCCGGCGCGTTCTGCGGCTGCGCCCCGGCGACCGGTCGCGGTCCCCCGTGTGGCAGCGCCTCCCAGGGTGGGCCTGGCCGCGGCAGCCGTCGGCACCGTGTCGGGAATCGCCGACTCAGGCCTGGTCCTGGGCCTGACTCGGAGCCGCCTTTGGATCGGCCTCCTCGGCTCGCTCCTGGTCGGCATCGTCGCCCTGAACGTCATGGCGCTCTCCTTCAACGCCGCGTCGTCGGAGACGGCGGGGCTCTCCGATGAGCTCCGCGAGGCCAACTCGGCGCTGAGGGCCGACATCGCGGACGGGCTTTCGAATGAACGGCTCCAGGAAGCCGCGGTTCGCATCGGCCTGGTCCCGCCCCAGGCAGCCTCGGTCCTGATGCTGACGCCGGGCGGAGCAGACGCAGCGGAGGCCGCGCGCCGCCTCCGGCGCGGAGACTTCACCATCGGCTCGACGTACCTCCCGCCGGTTCCCGAGGTGGTTGAGGCTCCCGTAGTCGATCCGGCCCTGGCGACCACGGATCCGGCCACGGGCCTGCCGGCCACAGACACAGCGGTGGCGACGGGCGAGGCGGCTACCGCGACGACCGACACGACCACTCCTGCGACGACGCCGCTCACCCAGGAGGGCGGCGGCGGAGTCACCCCGTGAGCCTGGTCGACCGACGCCTCGGCCTGCTCTTCGCCTGTTTCCTCCTTCTCTTCACGATCGCACTCTTGAAGGCTGCGTGGCTCCAGGCGGTTCAGGGCGGCGACCTTCGCGCGGACGCACAGAACCAGCAGACGGAGATGGTCGAGATCCCGGGTGTCCGCGGGACGATCGAAGACCGCACAGGGGCCGATCTTGCCCTCTCCGAAGACGCGGCCAGCGTCTTCGCGACGCCATACCAAGTCGAGAACGCGCCCCGCACCGCCGCGAAGCTCGCCGAAGCGCTCGGAAAGGACGATTCGGAGATCCTGGAGCTGATCTCGAACCGCGAGTCAGGTTTCGAGTACCTGGCGCGCAAAGTTGATCTGCCTACGGCGGACCGGATCGAGGAGATGGAGCTGCCGGGGATAGGGCTCCTGCCAGACAGCCGACGCATCTATCCAGAGGGTGAGCTCGCATCGCAGGTGATCGGCACGGTCGGGATCGACAACCAGGGGCTTACCGGCCTCGAGGCCGCCGAAGACGACATCCTGGGCGGCGAGGACGGGGAGCGGATCGTGACGCGTGACGCCCTGGGCGATGAGCTCGAGCGCTCCACGACAGACCCCTCCGCGGCGGGCTCGGACCTGAGGCTCACCATCGACGCTTCAATTCAGGCCAAGACCGAGCTTGTAATCAAGAACATCGGCGAGACCTCGCATCCGCTTGGCGCCACCGCGATCGTGATGGACCCCCAGACGTCCGAGATCCTCGCGATGGCCAACTGGCCGAGCGTTGACCCGTACAACCTCGACGAGGCTGCGCCCGAAGACCTCACGAACATGGCGACGAGCTTCACCTACGAGCCCGGCTCCACGTTCAAGGCCTTCACGGTCGGCGCCTCGATGGAAGAGGGCCTGATCACGCCCAAAACGCCGTTCGACCTGCCGCCGGTCCTCCAGGTGGCGGACCGGACGATCGAGGAGTCCCACCCGCGGGGCTACGCAACGATGACCGTCGCGGACATCCTCGCCCAGTCCTCGAACGTCGGCGCCGTCACGATCGGCATGGAACTGAACGAGCAGCGCGGCGACGACACCTTCGATGGATGGATCCGCAAGTTCGGCTTCGGCACTCCCACCGGGATCGACTTCCCAGGCGAGGAGCAGGGGATCGTGCTCGAGCCCAAGGAGTACTCGGGATCGACCATGGGCAACCTGCCGCTCGGCCAGGGCCTCTCGGTGACTCCCATCCAGATCGCAAATGGCTACGCGGCCATCGCCAACGGCGGCATCCTTCACACGCCCAAGCTCGTCTTGTCCGAGAACGGCCAGCCGGTGGACTCGGACGATGGCGTTCGCGTCATGTCCGAGCAGAACGCCGCGCGCCTGCGTGAGATGCTCGAGGGCGTCCTCGAGGCCGGCGGAACTGCGTCTGCGGTCGAGGTACCCGGCTATGTCCTCGCCGGCAAGACCGGAACCGCCCAGAAGGTCGTGAACGGCGCCTACTCGGAGACCCAGTACGTGGGCTCGTTCGTGGGCTTCGCGCCCGCTGAGGACCCGCGCCTACTGGTCACAGTCGTCGTCGATTCGCCCACCGTCGGCAGCTACTACGGCGGCGTCGTAGCCGCCCCCGCGTTCGGCGAGATCGCGAACTTCGCCCTGCCGTACCTCGACGTTCCGCCCGACCGCTGAGCGGACGCGCGCCTTCGGTCACAACTGTTAAGGACGCCTGGCACCAAGCTTGGTGCCTGGCACCGGGGTGGGGTCTGGCCCCGGTCATAGAATCGCCCGCGATGGAGCTCCGCGAGGTGCTGGAAGGCGCGCATGCCGAGATCGAGGGCGACGATGCCGTCCAGATCTCCGATCTCGCGTACGACAACCGCAAGGCCGGACCCGGGACTCTCTTCTTCTGCGTGCCCGGCGCGACCGCCGACGGCCACGACTTCGCCCCGGCTGCCGTCGGCGCGGGCGCGTCGGCGCTGGTCGTCGAACGGCGCCTGGGCCTTGGGGTCCCGGAGGCGCTGGTCGCGGACGCTCGGGCGGCGATGGCGCCGGCCGCCGCTCGCTTCAACGGCGACCCGACAGCTGAGCTGAGGGTCGCAGGCATCACAGGGACGAACGGGAAGACCACCACCGCGTTCCTGGTTCGCCACATCCTGGAGCGGACGGGCATGCAGACCGGCCTCCTGGGAACTGTCAAAAGCGTGGTCGGGGGCGTCGAGGCTGAGGTTGAGCGAACGACTCCGGAGGCAATCGACCTCCAAGCGACCTTCCGCGCGATGCTCGGCGCCGGCGACAAGGCGTGCGCGATGGAGGTCTCATCGCATGCCCTCAGGCTCGGCAGATCGCGCGGAATCACTTTCGGGGTCGGAGTCTTCACCAACCTGACCCAGGACCACCTCGACTTCCACACGGACATGGAGGACTACTTCACTGCCAAGCGGATGCTGTTCGAGGGTGACGGGAGGCCGCCGGTCGCCGTGGTGAACGTCGACGACGAGTACGGAGCCCGCTTGGCGGGTGAGATCGCCGAGGCATACGGCGACGGGCTGGTCACGTTCTCGGCGTCGGGGAACGACGCGGTGTTGAGAGCCGTGGACGCCGAGTTCGATTCCGCGGGCTCGCGCTTTCTCGTCCAGGGTCCCTTCGGCGAGGCGGCGGTCGCGATGCCGCTGCCGGGTGACTTCAACGTCGCGAACGCCCTGGCCGCTCTGGGCGCCGTAGCCGCTCTTGGCGCCGACGAGCACGAGGCCGCGCATGCACTCGAGAACGCCGACCGTGTGCCGGGCCGGATGGAGCCGATCGACGCCGGCCAGCCGTTCGCCGTGCTCGTGGACTACGCCCACACGCCGGATTCGCTGGAGAACGTCCTCCGAGCCGCCCGGCGGCTGACGCCTGCTCCGGGCCGGGTCATCTGCGTGTTCGGTTGCGGCGGCGACCGCGACCGCGACAAACGCCCCCTGATGGGCGAGATCGCAGCCCGCCTGGCCGACGTGCCGGTCGTCACCTCGGACAACCCGCGCTCCGAGGACCCGGCCGCGATCGTGGCCGAGATCAGCGCCGGCATGACCGGCCGCGACGACGTGCGGGTCGAGGTGGACCGGCGGGCGGCGATCCGCGGCGCCCTGGAGCTCGCGGCCGAGGGAGACACGGTCGTGATCGCCGGCAAGGGCCACGAGCAGGGGCAGGAGTTCGAGGGCGGGCGGAAGATCCCGTTCGACGACCGCGAGGTCGCGCGCGCCGAGCTCGAAGCGCTGGGCGCCGGGCGAGCGGCGTGATCGACCTCGCGCCAGAGCGGATCGCCGATGCGGCCGGTCTCGACATTCTCGCCGAGGGGTCGCAGCGGCGGCCCGAGCGGGCGGTCATCGACTCGCGCGAGGTAGCCGAGGGCGATCTCTTCTTCGGCCTTGCGGGCGAGCACGCCGACGGGGGAGAGTTCGCCCAGGGAGCGCTGGCGGACGGGGCTTGGGGCGTCGTCTGCCTGCCACAGCATGCCCGGGCGGCCGCGCGCGAGGCTCGCGACGCCTGGGTGTTTGCCACCGCCGATCCGCTCGCTGCGCTCCAGGCGCTCGCGCGCGAGTGGCGCAGGGAGCTCGAGCCGAAGGTGGTGGGCATCACCGGCTCGACCGGCAAGACGTCCGTCAAGGACATCGCGAAGACGCTCCTGCCTTTCCGCGTGCAAGCGAGCCCGGAGAACTACAACACGGAGATCGGCCTGCCGCTGGCGATTCTGGCGGCGCCGCCAGGCATCGAGGTCCTCGTGCTGGAGATGGCGATGCGGGGTGTGGGCCAGATCGCCGAGCTATGCGAGATCGCCGAGCCCGACGTCGGCGTCATCACCAACGTCGGCCCGGTTCATCTGGAGCTACTGGGAACGATCGAGGCGATCGCCGAGGCGAAGGCGGAGATCCTGAAGGGACTGGGGCCCGAGGGGCGTGCGATCGTACCGGTCGATGCCGAGGCCCTCGAACCTCACCTCGGCGACGAGTTGGACGTTCTGACGTTCGGGCCGGGCGGCGACGTCCATGCGGTCGAGACGGCGATCTCGGGGCGCTCCGCCGACGTGCGGGTGGGCACGCCGGCAGGCGAGCAGCACTTCGTCTTTCCCTTCGCCGAGAGCTACAACGTGACGAACGCTTTAGCTGCTATCGCGATCGGCGTTTCGCTCGGCGCGGACCTCGCGGCGATGGCACGTCGGGCGGCGGACATAACCTTCTCGCGCCTGCGCGGTGAGCACCATGCGCTCAGCGGCGGCATCACCCTCGTGAACGACTGCTACAACGCCAACCCGATCTCGATGCACGCCGCGCTCGAAAGCCTGGCCGAGATGCCTGGCACCGGGCGGAGGGTCGCGGTGCTGGGCGGCATGGCCGAGTTGGGCCCCGACGCCGCCGACTACCACCGCGAAATCGGGTCCCTGGCCCGGGGCCTCGGGATCTCGCCAGTGATCGGGGTCGGCGAGCTGGCGCGCGACTACGCGCCCGACGAGTGGGCGCCGGACCCCTCCGCTGCGGTCGAGCTCGCCGACGACCTCCTTGCCGACGGCGACGTGATCCTGGTCAAGGGCTCGCGCTCCGTCGGCCTCGAGCACTTCTCCGACGAATTGATCGGCAGGCGCGGCGATGGATGAACTCGTTGATCTCACGGGCTTCCCGGCAACGGACCTGATCGATCGCGGCGAGGTCCTGATCGCCGGCATGGCGGCGATGCTGAT
This sequence comes from Solirubrobacterales bacterium, assembly GCA_033856515.1. Taxonomy (GTDB): domain Bacteria; phylum Actinomycetota; class Thermoleophilia; order Solirubrobacterales; family 70-9; genus JALZKA01. The sequence continues at coordinate 9,771 of JAWVEY010000040.1, read as the reverse complement.
CACGATCTTCCTGGGCCCGCGGTTCATCGAATACCTGCGCGTCAAGGAGTTCGGCCAGCACATCCGCGAGGAGGGCCCGCAGGAGCACCACGCGAAGGCCGGCACTCCCACGATGGGCGGCCTGATCATCTTCGTCGGCATCTCGGTGCCGTTCCTGGTCCTCTCCGAGCGCGACACCGAAAGCCTTGCCGTCTTCGCCGTGGCCCTGGGGTGTGCAGGCATTGGGCTTGCTGACGACTGGATCAAGATCTCGAAACGCCGGTCGCTCGGGCTGTCGGCCCGCTACAAGCTCCTCGCCCAGATCCTGCTCGCGGTCGCGCTCTTCTACGTCGGGACCGAGGAGATCGGGCTCGAGACGACTATCCGGTCACGCGTCTTCGGTGGCGAGATCGACGTTCCCGCCGCGCTCTACGTCGTCTTCATCTTCCTGGTGATCGCCGGCTCATCGAACGCCGTCAACCTGACCGACGGCCTCGACGGCCTGGCGGCGGGGTCGTGCGCGATCGTTTTCCTCGCCTTCACGGCGATCACGATTACCTCGGGCCAGGAGGGCCTGGCGATCCTCTCGGCCTGTTTCGTCGGCGCCTCGGTCGGCTTCCTGTGGTTCAACGCGTTCCCGGCCTCGATCTTCATGGGCGACACCGGCTCGCTTGGCCTTGGCGGCGCGATCGGCGCCTTGGCCGTGATGACCCAGACCGAGTTGCTACTGATCATCCTCGGCGGGATCTTCGTGATCGAGGCGCTTTCGGTGGCGATTCAGGTGATCTCGTTCAAGCTCACGCGCCGCCGCGTCTTCCTGATGGCGCCGGTCCACCACCACTTCGAGCTTCTGGCCTGGTCGGAGACCAAGATCATGCTGCGCTTCTGGATCGTTGCCGCGGTCTGCGCCGGGATCGGCTACACGCTTTTCCAGAACTCAGTCGGCTAGCGCATTTCGCGGGGTGGCCCTCCGGCAGGGTGACGGGCGCGCCTGGCGAATCACGCCCCATGGCCTCTTCGAGGGATCGACCGCCCCTGCCCGCCGGGCCATATCTGGTCGTGGGCCTCGCCCGTTCGGGACAAGCGGCGGCGCGCCTTCTCACGGCGCGTGGCGAGCAGGTCGCCGGGGTCGATTCCGGCAAGCCTGATGGCGCCGAAAGGTTGCGTGAGGCGGGCGTCGAAGTCCACCTGGATGGTGAACTGGATGGATGGGTCGAGGGATCGGCCTGCGTGGTCAAGAGCCCGGGTGTCCCGCGGGAGGCTGACCCGATCCGCCGCGCGCTCACGCTCGGCATCCCGGTCATCGGCGAGCTCGAGCTCGCGTGGCGCCTCGTCCCCAACCGTTTCGTCGCGGTGACCGGGACCAACGGCAAGACGACGGTCACCGAGCTACTCGGTCATATCTGGCGTACCGCGGGCGAGCCCGTCGCAGTGGCCGGGAACGTGGGGACGCCCCTTGCCGCTCTCGTCGAGGACCTCGATCCCGAAGCGACGGTCGCCTGCGAGGCGTCGAGCTTCCAGCTCGAAGACGCCTCGGCGTTCGCGCCAGAGCTCGCGATGCTCTTGAACGTCATGCCGGACCACCTCGACCGGCACGGCAGCTTCGAGCACTACCTGGATTCCAAGCTCCGGATCTTCGCGGCACAAAGCGAGGGAGACACCGCGATCGTCGACCGCTCCGACCCGGTTGTCGGCCCGCTCGAGCTTCCTGGCCAGGCCAACGAGCTCGACGTCTCCGCGATGGACCTCGGCTTCGAATTGCGCGGCGCGTGGATGACCGGGCCTCACAACCTCCTCAATGCGCGCTTCGCGGCAGCGGCTGCGCTGGCGATGGGGATCGATGAAGAGGCAGTCGCCAAGGGCATCGAGACTTTCCCGGGCGTTCCGCACCGGCTGGAGCGCATCGCCGAGATCGACGGCGTCGCCTACGTCAACGACTCCAAGGCCACGAATGTCGCTGCCGCTGTCGCGGCGCTGGAATCGTTTGACGGAGACGTCCACGCGATCATGGGCGGTTCCCTTAAGGGCGCCGACTTCACGCCCCTCGCCGGGCCCGTCTCTGAGCGCTGCGCGGCCGTGTACGTCACGGGACCTGCCGCTGAGCCGATAGCCGCGGCGATCGAGGCGACCGGCGTACCGATCAGACGGTGCGCGAACCTGCGCGAGGCGGTCGCCGAGGCGGCTCAAGCGGCGTCCTCCGGCGCGACCGTCCTGCTGGCGCCGGCGTGCGCGAGCTTCGACGCTTATCGCGACTACGAGGCGCGGGGCGACCACTTCCGTGAGCTGGTCCATGTGATCGAGGCAAGCCGGTGAGCACGGCCAAGTCCAAGGGGACGCGGAAGGCGCCCGCCAAGAGGCCCGCCGCGAAGAAGCCGAGTCCCAAGGCGAAGGTCGTGCCGATCGAGTACTCGATGCTGCTAACGACAACGCTCTGCCTCCTGGCGCTTGGCGTGGTGATGGTCTTCTCGGCGAGCTCGACGACTTCGCTCCTCGGAGACGCGGGTGACGGCGCGTTCTATCTCAAGCGCACGGCGCTATATGGGATCGTCGGCCTGCTCGCTCTGAAGTTCCTCGCCTCAGGCGGCGTCAAGGTCCTGCGGCCGCTGACGGTGCCGCTCATGGCGCTCTCGCTGTTCTTGCTGGTCGCCGTGATGATCCCGGGAGTGGGCATCGAGGTGAACGGCGCCAACCGCTGGATCGGCGCTGGTCTCTTCCAGATCCAGCCTTCGGAGATCGCCAAGGTCGCGCTAATCCTGTACGGCGCCCAGCTCCTCGCCAGCCGGCCGAAGATGACCCGCTCGATCGGAGAGATGGGGCCGTTCCTCCTGGCCGTCGCGCTCGTCTCGGGCCTGGTCGTGCTCGAGCCGGACCTTGGGACGGCGATGGTCGCGTGCTTCGCCGCTGCGGCGATGCTGATCGCGGCAGGCGCCCGGTTGCGCGACCTCGCCATCCTGGCGGGAGCGATCGGCGTCGTGATCGTCCTCGCGATCATGATCGAGCCGTACAGGATGGAGCGGCTCACGGGCTTCCTCAACCCGGGCTCCGACCCGTCGGGCTCCGGCTTCCAGGCAAACCAGGCGCAGATCGCTCTCGGCTCCGGCGGGCTCTTCGGCGTCGGGCTGGGGGAGAGCCTCCAAAAGGCCTTCTATCTGCCCGAGGCCCACACGGACATGATCGCCGCGGTCATCGGAGAGGAGCTCGGCCTCGTCGGCATCGCAATGATCATCGGGTTGTTCAGCCTCTTCGGATACGCAGGGCTCCAGACCGCCCGCAAGGCGCGCGACCCGTACGCAAAGCTCCTCGCGGCCGGCCTTACTTCGCTCATCGTGATTCAGGCCGTGATCAACCTCTTCGCCGTGCTGGGGCTCGCTCCACTGACCGGAGTTCCCCTCCCATTCGTGTCCTATGGAAACTCGAGTTTGCTCACGATGCTTGCCGCCGTGGGGGTGCTCCTGAACATCGCGCGTGCGCCCGGTGCGAGACTGCGCGTCGTCAATGGCGACCGAACAGCCCAGAGTCGTAGTAGCGGCGGGCGGCACAGCCGGGCACGTCGTGCCCGCGCTGGCAGTCGCCGACGCGCTACGGGATAACGGCGCACTCGTCAGCTTCGCCGGCACAGCGGAGCGGGCGGAGGCGACGCTCGTGCCCGAGGCCGGGTACGAGATCGACTACCTGCGCGTGCGCGGCATCGATCGCTCGAAGCCGCTCCAGGCCGCGGGCGCCATCTCGCTTGCGGCACGCGCGGTGCCCGCCGCCCGCCGCATCCTGATGACACGTGAGGCCGATGCCGTACTGGGAGGCGGGGGCTATGTAGCGGCTCCGGTCGGGATCGCAGCAGCGCGCCTTGGCCTGCCGCTGGTGATCACCGAGGCCGACCGCCACCTGGGCCTGACCAACCGCCTGCTCGCCCGCCGCGCGCGCCGCGTCTGCCTCGCCTTTGCGATTCCGGAGCTCGAGGGCGAGCGCTACCTCGTGACGGGAAGGCCGGTCCCGCGGGCGATCATCGAAGCCGATCGTGAGTCCGCCCGCCGGAAGTTCGGGCTCGCCGACGGCGAGCGTTGCCTCCTCGTCTTCGGGGGCAGCCAGGGTGCGCTCTCGATCAACACGGCGGTGCTCGACGGGCTGCTCGATCCCGATCCAGGCTTTCACGTCCTACACGTGACGGGAACCCGGGACCACGAGATGGTCGTGAGCCGAGTCGCCGAGGCGGGCGCCCAGGGTCGCTTCACCGTCCTCGAGTACATGAAGGACCTCGGCGACGCGCTGGCCGCGTCCGACCTCGTCCTGGCTCGATCGGGAGCGTCCGTGTTCGAGCTCGCCGCAGCGGCCCGCCCGGCGATCCTGGTGCCCTATCCGTACGCCACCGGCCGCCACCAGCACTCAAACGCCGAGTGGATGGCGGGCGCAGGCGCGGCCGTGGTCGTCGAGGACTCGGAGCTTGACGGCGAGCGGGTGCGCGAGTTGACGAGCGAGTTGATCTCAGACGACGAGCGTCTGCGGCGGATGGGCGAGGCTTCGTCAGGCCTCGCGATGCCCGACGCGGCCGAGCGAGTGGCAGCCGAGATCTTGTCGGCGATTGGAGCGGAGCGATGAGCGGGGGCGCGTGGACCGGCCGGAAGCTCCATTTCATCGCGATCGGAGGCGCGGGAATGAGCGGCCTGGCACTGGTCGCACACCGCCTCGGGGCGAGCGTGACGGGCTCGGACCGCGCCGAGTCGAGCTACCTCGACCGGCTTCGTGCGGCGGGCCTCGAGCCCGTTGTGGGCCATGACGCGGACCTCGTCCCGCCAGACGCCGAGGTCGTCGTCTCGACGGCGATCGGGCCCGACAATCCAGAGCTGGCCACTGCCCGGGAGCGCGGCCAGACCGAGCTTCACCGCGGCGCGCTCCTGGCGGAGCTCTGCGCCGAGGGGCGCCTGATCGCGGTCGCCGGAACGCACGGTAAGACCACGACTACGGGGATGATCGTTCACGCGCTCAGGGAGCTCGGAGCGGATCCGACCTTCTTCATCGGCGGCGAGCTTCCCGGAGCCGGTGACGGCGGGGCGCCCGCAAACGCCGGGCTCGGCACGGGCGAGTGGGTAGTCGCCGAGGCTGACGAGTCCGACGGCAGCTTCCTCGAGCTTCGCCCCGAGGTGGCCGTCGTCACCAACGTCGAGCTCGACCACCACGCGCGTTGGAGCTCCCGCGCAGAGCTCGTCCGGGCATTCGCTGACTTCGCCGGACCGGCAAAGGGCGTCGTACGGGGGGACGACCCAACGCTCGACGCGGTCGTTCCCCAAGGTGGCGCGGCTGTCACGTTCACGGCGACCGAGCCTGGCCCTGCCGAGCTCGCGCTCAGCGTTCCAGGCCGCCACAACGCGCTGAACGCCCGGGCCGCGCTCGCGGCGATCGGGCTCGCCGGCATGGACGTTGACGGCGCCGCGGCGGCCCTCCAGAGCTTCCCGGGCATGCTCCGCCGCCAAGAGCTCAAGGGCGAGCGTTCGGGCGCCACCATCTACGACGACTACGCCCACCACCCGACCGAGGTGCGGGCCACGCTCGCGGCGCTGCGTGAGCTCAAGCCGGAGCGCCTGATCGCGGTTTTCCAGCCCCATCTCTATTCGCGGACCAAGGCGCTGGCCTCCGACTTCGGCGCGGCCCTGGCCGCCGCGGACGAGGTGGGCGTGCTCGACGTGTACGCCGCGCGAGAGGAGCCCGTGGGGCCGCTCGAAGGGGTGAGCGGCCTGGCCGTCGCCCGAGCGGTGGCGGACCACGGTGGCGGCAAGCGCGTCATGTGGCTGGGCGACAACGAGACGGCCGCGCGTGTCCTGGCGCCGCGCCTTCGCGATGGCGACCTCTTGGTGACCATCGGCGCGGGGGACATCTTCAAGCTGGCTGATGAGCTGGTCGCATGAACGTCGAAAAGAACTTTCCGCTTGCTCGCCTGACCACAGTCCGCGCCGGCGGGGACGCCGAGCTCTTCGCCAGGCCTTCGACGGAGGACGAGCTCGTCGAGCTGCTCGCCTGGGCCGCGAAGTCAGGACACCCGGTCGAGGTCGTCGGATCGGGCTCGAATCTCCTCGTCGCCGATGCCGGGGTCCGTGGGCTGGTGTTGAAGCTGAACGGTGAGCTGACCGACCTCGAGCGGGAAGGGACGCACGTTCTCTGCGGCGGCGGCGTGCGATTGCCATCCGCAGCCGCCAAGGTGGCCCGCTGGGGTCTCACGGGTCTCGAGTTCGGGATCAACATCCCGGGCACCGTTGGCGGCGCCGTGAGGATGAACGCAAACGCTTACGGAGGCGAGCTCGCGGCTGTCCTCGAGTGGGTCAACGTGTGCGGGCCGGGTGGAGTGGAGCGCCGCGCCCCCGGCGACCTTGGCTTCCAGTACCGAAAGTCGAACCTCGAGGCGGGCGAAGTCGTCTCCCGCGCGTCGTTTGCGTTGGCCGAGGCCAACCCCGACGACGTGAAAGCGACGCTCGCAGGGATGCGGGAGAAGCGCAAGGAGGCGCAGCCGTCGGGAATCAAGACCTTCGGCTCGACCTTCAAGAACCCGGACGACCCGCGCGCCGTGGGGCTCAGTGCCGGGCTGCTGCTCGATGCCGTCGGTGCCCGCGGGCTCGAGTTTGGTGGCGCGCGCTTCTCCCCGAAGCACGCGAACTTCGTCGAGAACACCGGTACGGCCACCACCGCCGACATCCTCGCCCTGATGGCCGAGGGAAGGCGCCTCGTCCACGAGCGCTACGGCGTCGTCCTCGAGCCGGAGGTTCAGATCCTCGGCGACGCGGAGTGGCCAGAAGGGTGGGACCTGGGCTAGACGTCCGTGTGGGGCAGGAGAGCCCAGCCCGCCCGCGAATTGAGGGCGAATGGCCTCATCTCGCTCTTCGACCTCCTCCAGCCGCCGCCGCCCCAAGGCAGGGGGAGCCAAGGCATCGCCGAGGAAGCGAAGCGGGACCGCCCACAAGCCCCCGCCGAAGAAGAAGCCAGCCGCCCAGAAACCGAAGCCGAAGACGCAGGCCAAGCCGAAGCCGAAGCACCAAGCGCGGGGTCTGACCCCGAAGCCGAAGCGGAAGTCGACAACTCGAGCCCCGAGGCGTCTGACCCCACAGTCGTCGCCCGGCTACCTGGTCTCGAGAGCCATCACGATCGCGTTCGTTGTCGGGACGATCACGCTCGGCCTCGCCGCCGCCTATTGGTTCTGGTTTCGCGATTCGTCCTTCGTTGCCGTGGAGAAGGTGACGGTCGATGGGATCGAGGGGCCGGAGACCGCGGCCGTTACCGCTGCGCTCTCGCGAACAGCGGAGACGATGACGACGCTGAACGTCGATGACAAGCAGCTCGCCGCGGCGGTATCGCGCTTCCCGACGGTGGTCGCGATCGAAACCGACCCCAACTTCCCGCACGGCCTCACGATCCATGTCACGGACCGCCCGCCGGTCATGACCGCTTCAGACGGCGGGCCGGCTGTTGCTGTGGCCGCTGACGGCACGCTGCTCAACGGTGTCGATACGGCTGAGGCAGGCCTTCCGGCCGTCCAGGTGGATTCCCTGCCGGTCAAGGGGAAACTCGAGGGCGAGCCGCTTGCGCTGGCGCAAGTCGCCGGCGCGGCGCCTGGGCCGCTGCGACCCTTGATCGACGCTCTTGTCGTGAACGAGGGCGAGGGAATCCAGGTCACGCTGGAAGGCGGAATCCCCGTGAAGTTCGGAGACTCCGACGCGGCGGAGGCGAAGTGGGCCGCGGTTGCTGCGATCCTGGCCAACCCCAAGGTGAAGACCTTGACCCACCTCGACGTGCGCGTTCCCGAGCGGCCCTCGGTCGGCGGTGCCGCACCGGCGGCAAGGGGATAGCGGCACCCGGAAAACCTCTCACCGGTGCGGAATTCGCTGCTTCCGCCTAACACTCGACTCCGGCCTGAGGGTTCAACGTCGGGACGGAACCCTCAACTCCTCCTCAAGGGTTGGGGTGCTGCACGATTCCATGCCGAATCCTTTCTCAGGCGTTGACAGGCTTTACTCGATGTCGTACCGTCGTCCTCAAGTCGAGGCATCCCATAAAGCAAAACGCTCTAGTATTGGTTCAGCCTCGGACGGAACAAAGAACCAGCACCGAACCGACTAAGAGCACCGGGAGACAGCGAAAAAACCATGGTTGAGTCCTCTTACCTGGCAGTGATCAAGGTTGTTGGCGCCGGCGGCGGCGGCACCAACGCCGTTTCGCGCATGGTGGACGCTGGCCTCAAGGGCGTCGAGTTCATCGCAATCAATACCGACGTCCAGGCGCTTCAGTCCTGCGACGCCGACATCAAGCTTTCAATTGGCCACAACCTCACCAAGGGGCTCGGCGCGGGCGCCAACCCCGACGTCGGAGCCGGCGCTGCGGCTGAGTCGCGCGACGAGGTAAAAGAGGCGCTCAAGGGCGCCGACATGGTCTTCGTCACCGCCGGCGAAGGCGGCGGCACCGGCACCGGCTCCGCCCCCGTGATCGCCGAGATCGCGAAGGAAGAGATCGGCGCGCTGACCGTTGGCGTAGTCACCAAGCCGTTCGAGTTCGAGGGCAACAAGCGGATGCAGCAGGCGATGGAGGGCATCGACGAGCTCCGCGCCAACGTCGACACGTTGATCATCGTCCCGAACCAGAAGCTGCTCGAGATCGTCGAGCGCCGGACGACGGTCCAGGAGGCCTTCCGGATGGCCGACGACATCCTTCGCCAGGGCGTCCAGGGCATCACCGACCTGATCACCACCCCGGGCCAAATCAACCTCGACTTCGCCGACGTGCGGACCATCATGTCCAACGCCGGCTCGGCGATGATGGGCATCGGCGTCTCGACCGGCGAGAACCGCGCGGTCGAAGCCGCCACTCAGGCGATCTCCTCGCCGCTCATGGAGCAGCCAATCCAGGGCGCGACAGGGATGCTCCTGAACATCACCGGCGGCGAAGAGCTGAACCTCCACGAGGTGAACGAGGCGGCCAACATCGCCGTCGAGCAGGCCGACTCGGGCGCCAACGTCATCTTCGGCACCGTGATCGACCCGACGATGGGCGACGAGGTCCGCGTCACCGTGATCGCGACCGGCTTTGAGGGCACCGAGACTCGTGCGCGCGAGCCGCGCCGCGTCCGTGAACGCGGCGTCCGCCGCTCAGTCAACTCGCTGGACGACCGCGAGCGCCGCGACCTCACCGTCGGCGACGGGGACATCGACGTCCCCGATTTCCTGCGCGACTGATCGCGCACTAGCCTGCGGCGGGTGTCAGAGCTTCGCCGCACGCCCCTATTCGATGCCCATGAGGCGGCCGGTGCGCGGCTGGTTCCGTTCGCCGGATGGGAGATGCCCGTCCAGTACGAAGGGGTCGGACCCGAGCATCTGGCGGTGCGCTCCAGCTGTGGAGTCTTCGACGTCTCGCATATGGGCGAGGTCGAGACCGCAGGGCCAGGTGCTGCCGACTTACTCCAGCGGTTGCTCTCGAACGACGTCTCGAAGATCGACGTCGGCGGCGCGCAGTACTCCGTCCTTTGCAGCGAGGACGGCGGCGTCCTGGACGACCTCTTCACATACCGGCTCGCCGACGAGCGCTACCTGACCGTCACCAACGCCTCCAACCACGAGCGCGACCTCGCCTGGTTCCGGGCCCACGCCGAGGGCTTTGAGTGCGAGGTGGAGGATCGGCTTACGGATTGGGCGATGCTCGCCGTCCAGGGACCGGACGCCCGCTCGATCGTCGCGGACCTTGCCTCGGCCGAGCTCCCCGCCCGCTTCCGCACCGCGACGATCGAGGTCGCCGGGGCAGAGTGCCTCGTGTGCGGGACCGGAT
>JAWVEY010000039.1:0-3357 GCA_033856515.1 Solirubrobacterales bacterium | reverse complement strand
CTCATCGAGGAGAACCCCGATCTGGTGCGCAGGTTCGTTGCGGCAGCGATGAAGTCGTACATCTACGCGGTCGAGAATCCCGAGGAGGTCACGAAGGTCGTCCCTCCGCTCTATCCGGAGGCCAAGCCGGAGATCTTGCAACAAGAGCTGAACGTGAGCTTCGCGCTGCTCGGCACGGACAACACGGCCGGTCACCCGTTCGGATACATGGCGCCGGAGGACTGGGCGAGCACGCTGGAGGTGCTGACCTCGGGCGAGGTCATCAGCGGAGATGTGCCGGCTGAAGACTTCTACACGAACGAGTTCATCGGAGAATGGAAATCGCTGGAGCCGCAGGGCGAATTCGCGGCGATCCTAGGTGGAGGCTAATTGGATGCATGACCTCGCGATGGGTGCCGTCGGCTCGAAGGCGGATGCCGACGGCACAAAGACGTATGCCGACCTGGTCGTCGAAGGCCTGAAGGAGCACGACGTAGAGATCGTCACGGCGTTGCCGGAGTCACTGCTGATCGACGTCTACCGGAAGGTGGCCGCCGACCCGGCGTTCATCTACGTGCAAGCGGCCAGCGAGCAAGACCTGCCTGGCGTGGTCGCCGGCGCCTATCTGGCGGGCAAGCGGTCGGTCATGTTCATGGAGAACTCGGGCCTGAGGGAGGCGTGCGAACCGATCGCGCGCCTCATCTTCGGACACCGGATGCCCATGGTGATGGTCATGCCGCACCGCGGCGACCTCGGTGAGTACAACTGGTGGGGTCACGGACACTCGCTGACGATGGAGCCGCTGTTGAAGGCGCTCGGGATCCCTCACTGGCCCGTCCGCAAGCTTGAGGAGATCAAGCCCTCGATAAAGCGGGCGTTGATCCACGCGGATGCCGGACAGACGGCGGTTGCTCTCATATTCGGCGGCGACTGTGTGGAGGTGCCGCATTATGCAAAGGATTGACGTTCTCACCGAGCTGTCGCAGCTCGTGACGGAAGAGGACCTGTTCATCAGCTCCTTGGGGGCGCTGCGAAACGACTGGTGGAACCTCAGGCCCGGTGGACAGGACAACACGTTCTTCCTGAGCGGGATGGGAACCGTTGCCCCGATGGCGCTGGGGCTGGCTCTGGGCCTGCCTCACCGGCGGATCGTCGCACTCGATACCGACGGTTCGGTGCTGATGAACGCCAGTGGGCTGGCGACGCTGGCGGATCAGCTCCCGCCGAACCTGACGGTGATCGTCTTCGACAACAGCATCTACGAGTCGATAGGCGGCGTGCCGACGCTCACCTCACGGCGCACCGACCTGGCGAAGATGGCGGATGGAGCGGGTTGCATCAACTGCGTGACCGCGAACGAGACGGTGGACTTCGCCCGCGAAGCGCACCGACTGCTCGTCGACGACGAGTTCGGTTTCCTCGTGGCGAAGATCCAACCCGGCATCCACAGCTGGGCCCCGGAGAAGCAGAAGCTGACCGACGGGGTGGAGGACAAGTACAGGTTCATTCGCCATGTCGAAGCGCTCGAGGGAATCAGGATCCATCACGGCGCGCCCGGGCCATTCGCCTGAGCAACGAGAGCCACACAATGGACGTGTTCATCCCCGAGGGGCTCGAGGAGGCCCTGGAGATCAAGTCGAGGCGCCCGGACTGCGTACCGATCGCTGGTGGGACCGACCTCATGGTCGAGCTCAACTTCGGGCGCAGACATCCGGGCGCCATGATGGACATCTCACGTATCGCGGACCTGAGAGGTGTGCGGGCGGACGACGATGCGATCTTCGTCGGCGCAGGCGTCACCTATACGACGTTGATCGAGCGGTTCGCCTCCGTGGCGGCGGTCGCCGGCGCGAGTAGGACCGTCGGCTCTCCGCAGATCCGCAATCGGGCGACGATCGGAGGCAATCTCGCCACTGCCTCCCCGGCGGGGGACGCGTTGCCGGTGCTCGCGTGTCTCGATGCCGAGGTGATCCTGGGTCGCAAAGGAGGGACTCGCAACCTTCCATGGCATGCCTTCCTGACGGGTCCGAAGGCGAATGCCCTGGACCCCGATGAGCTGATCCTCGGGGTGAGCTGGCGACCGACGTCGGGTCCGAGCGCGTTCTCCAAGGTCGGAACGCGGAACGCCATGGTCATCGCGGTCGCGAGTCTCTGCCTCGTACTCGACGAAGCTCGCCGGTCTGTGCGCATCGCCGCGGGCTCCGTTGCACCCACCGTGATCCGGCTGCCCGCCGCCGAGGAAGCTACGCGGGACCTGCTGGACGCGGCGGACGCGTGGGACGACCCCGACGCGGTGCTCGACGAGACGAAGCTCGCCGAGATCCGCGGCCTCGTGCAAGCCGGCGTGTCGCCCATCGACGATCATCGCGCGACGGCGGCATACCGCAGGCACACGTGCGGTGTGCTCGTCGAGCGGGCGCTGCGCTGGGCGCTCGAGGAGCGGTCGGCCGGGAGTGGTGCGTGATGCAGCTCCGGCTACGGGTCAACGAGGAGGTGATGGAGGCCGACGTCTGGGAAGGATCGAGTCTCCTGCACGTCCTTCGAGAGGACCTCCACCTCCCAGGGTCGAAGAACGCCTGCGAGCAGGGCGAATGCGGCTCCTGCTCCGTCTGGCTGGACGACGAGCTCGTCTGCTCGTGTCTCGTGCTCGGGGCACAGGCGCAAGACCGGGCCGTCAGGACCGTGGAGAGCCTTGCATCCCGCACGGAGCTCCACCCCGTGCAAGAGGCATTCGTACGGACGGGAGCGGTGCAGTGCGGCTTCTGCACGCCCGGGGCCGTCGTCGCGACGGTCGAGCTCCTCCTCAAGGACCCTTCCCCGTCGGACGACGCCATCAAGGAGGCGCTGTCCGGAAACCTGTGCCGCTGCACGGGCTACGCGAAGATCATCGACGCGGTACGGCTGGCTGCGGCAGACCTCTCCCAGGCTCGGCTGGACGGATGAGCACGCTGCCCACCCGATCTGCTCCGCTCGTCGCCGGCCCAGGGTCGGCGGACCGACCTGGCGTGGTGCACAAGACGACCGGAGAGTTCGCCTTCTCCTCGGACCTGTGGATCGACGACATGCTGTGGGGGGCGACGCTTCGGAGCCCGCACCCCCGCGCCCGCATCGTGAGCATCGACACCTCGGCCGCGCTTCGTCTCCCGGGCGTGCGGGCGGTGCTGACCCACGACGACGTCCCGGGTCGCAAGACGTTCGGGCTCGGCATCCCGCATCAGCCCGTGCTCGCGTTCGACGAGGTGAGGTGCGTAGGTGAGGCGGTCGCCGTCGTCGCGGCCGAGAAGCCACATCTCGCTCGGGAGGCCCTGCAACACATCTCCGTCGAGTACGAAGTGCTTCCTCCGGTGACCGACCCGGAGTTCGCACTGACCCCGGAGG
>JAWVEY010000038.1:0-2500 GCA_033856515.1 Solirubrobacterales bacterium | reverse complement strand
CCTCCAAGACGTTGGTCGCGCCCGAGGCCTCTGAGCTCGTCCCCGACGAGGCTCTCTCTCGCGACGAGCTCCACGCCCTGATCACGGCGGGCTGGGAAGCCTTCGCCGCCGAGATCGGCCTCCCCCGCATCAAGGCCGTCGGCCCCATCGCCGAGGCCGACGTCGACCTGCTCGCCATGGATGTCGACGCGGGCCGCATCACCGTCGTCATCGTCGGCGAGGGCGCGGGCAAGTCCTCGACCGGCCGGGCGCTGTCGGCCGCGGCGCACATCGCGGCGTGGGACGCCGACAAGCTCGGCGCGACCCACGAGCTGCTCCAGGGCGCGACCCCGGGCGACTCGCCGCGCATGCTGATCGTCGGCCCCAAGTTCGACGAGGACGCTGCGCGCCTCGCCGACTACCTGTCCAAGCACGACATGAACATCACGGCGTACCACGTCGAGGTCATGCGCAAGGGCGGCGACCGTCTGATGACGGTCAAGCAGAGCTACCCGGCGCCGCCGCCGGCGCCGGACATCGTGGCGACGGTCGACTCGAAGAAGAAGTCGAAGAACTCCGCGCCGCCCCCGCCGCCCCCGGCGGAGCCGGTCGAAGCCGCCTAGAGCGCAAGCGCCGCGGCGCTCATCCGACGGAACTCAGACGGGCTCCAGGAGACCTCGTCGATCGAGCAGCTCAAGCAGCTCGTCCATCGGCATCTCGAGGTTCTGCCTGATCACGCTGACGACCTCGTGATCGCGCACCACGTCGGCGTGGACCTGGTCCATGTAGGCAGCAAGCCCACCAGCGGCAGGAGCCGGTGGGCCCTGCTCAGCGAGTCGCTCGAGCCTGAGGTCGAGCCCGTCGAGCTCGTCGATGACGCGGCTCACCACTGGCCACGAGCACAGCGCCGTGCCTGACCTCAGGAGGTCGACATGCCAGGCACTCCGGATCGCGCCGGCGCGGCGAAGCCGGACAGTCCAGCCGTGGACGAGAGCTCGGTGCAAGTTCACGAACACATTGACGGTGCGCCGCGCCGCACGGTCCACCTGAGCGCGAGGCACGGTCACCTCAACTAGGTCGCGGACCAAATGCCGGTGCGGCGCGCGCTGTTCCTCGCGAATCGAAAACTGCACTTGATCTTCCGCTTCGGAAGGAGCGATCCAGAGCGACAAGCTCGTCGGTACTGGGGCACCGGTGACCTCCCGGGGAGCAAGCACGCGCTCGGGGGGTTGCAGACGCATGCTGGCCATCCGATCACACGCAGCGCTGGAGCAGCACCTGCTTGCGCTCCGAAAACTCGTCCTGAGTCAGCACGCCAGCACCGACAAGATCCGCGAGCTTCCGAAGTTCGTCAGCAATCAAGATTGACCCGTCCGCCGCAGGGGCAGCGGACGCCGGTCCGTGGCCGGCCATGACCACATGTGACGCTGTCGCAGGCGCGTGCGCACGGAACGACGGGTGCGACCTGAACCATTCCTCGATCTTCTCGGACACGCCGTGGGCGACTGACACGGACGCGAGCACGGTGCCGCCCCCCATGACGCGCAGGGTCCGTTCGAGGAGCTTGCCCTCGCTCACCACCGAGAATCCGGTCACGTCGGCGATCGGTACGCGGAACGCCTGGGACATCTCCATCGACTTGATGTAGCCGACCGTGCCGTCCTCGTACTCGATGAAGCGTCCGTTCCCCCAGCCGAGGCTGTGCTTGACAGGCATGCCATCTCCTCCTCTCGAATCAGCAGCCGTGCTTGGCAACCTGGAGCGGCACGAGGCTGCCCTGAGTGCTTTCCTGGCCGCAGACCACGAAGTTCGACTCGATGACGACGCCGAAGAAGCCGTCGTTCTCGACGACACTCGAGTTGAACCCGGCCTGCTTCAGCTGCCGGTTCGCATCCTGGAGGTTCATCCCCCGCACGTCCGGGGCGCCCCCGAAGTCAGTGCCGCAACCGCTGATCGCGACCGCCGTGACGAGCGCCAGCATCATCTTGCGCATGTGTACGTCCCCTCTCGGCCGTCAGGCCAGTGGTGGTTTTTCTGCTCCGCCTGATCTGTGCCGAGAGCCGGCACGAACTCATCCGATGAACGGCGTCGCAGCCCCGGTTTTTTCGGACACGGTCAGATTGCGGACACCGCCGGACGAGGCAGCGAACGACCGCGGCAGGCGCTCCCGCGCCGGGACCCGTACTTAGAGCGCCTTCAGGATGTCCTCGACGCGGTCCTTCGCGTCGCCGAACAGCATCGCCGTGTTGTCCCGGAAGAACAGCGGGTTCTGCACCCCTGCGTAGCCGGAGGCCATCGAGCGCTTGAAGACGATCACCTGCTCGGCCTCCCAGACCGTCAGGACGGGCATGCCGGCGATCGGGCTGCCGGGGTCCTCGGCGGCGGCCGGGTTGACGGTGTCGTTGGCGCCGATGACCAGGACTACCGAGGTGTCGGGGAAGTCGTCGTTGATCTCGTCCATCTCGAGGACGATGTCGTAGGGCACCTTCGCCTCGGCGAGCAGCACGTTCATGTGGCCCGG
>JAWVEY010000037.1:0-4668 GCA_033856515.1 Solirubrobacterales bacterium | reverse complement strand
TGGAAGACGCCGGAGACGGGGCGATCGTCGTGCGGCTGGAAAAGCTCAAGGGCCTTTCGTGACAACCCCACAGCGCCGCTCGCCCGCAGCCACGGAAAAGGCGCGCGAGGAGGATCGCGCCCTCCTGCGCCGCTACCACGAGGGTGGTGACACGACGGCGCGCGAGGAGCTGATCGAGCGCCACCTCCCGCTGGTGCGCTCGCTCGCTCGCCGTTACGCGGGGCGCGGCGAGGCGCTCGAGGACATCGAGCAGGTGGGGGCCATCGGCCTGATCAAGGCGATTGACCGCTTCGAGCTCGCGCGCGAGGTCTCGCTCGCCACGTACGCCACGCCGAACGTCGTGGGAGAGATCAAGCGTCACTTCCGCGACAAGGGCTGGGCAATCCGCGTGCCCCGCGCGCTTCAGGAGCTGAACGCGTCGATGTCGGGCGCGATCGAGCGGCTCACCGGCCGGCTGGGCCGCTCGCCCAGCATCGCCGAGATCGCCGAGGAGCTGAAGACGACCCCGGAGGAGGTGCTCGAGGCGATGGAGGTCGGGTCCGCGTACTCCACCGTGTCCCTCTCCACGGGCCCGGGCGGCGACGACGAGCTCGACCCGCTCGAGACGATCGGTACCGAGGACGAGGAGTTCGAGCGCTCGGAGGACCGCGCCGCGCTCGCGCCGGCGCTGGACCGGCTCCCTCCGCGCGAGCGCGAGATCCTTCGCATGCGCTTCGAAGAGGGGCTGCCCCAGACGCAGATCGCTCAGCGCGTGGGGCTGTCCCAGATGCACGTGTCGCGCCTGATCCGGAAGTCGCTCACGATCATGCGCGAAGAGCTGCTCCGGACACCGCCGGGCGCTGCCTAGAGCGCGTTAAGGAGAGATTTGCGTCCGGGGAAGGCGGGCTAAACGCCCGAAGCGGTGGGTATCTTGCCGCCCGGTGGGCAGCCCTGCCCGCCGAAACAACTGCTGGAGGGAAATTGAATGGGGAAGCTCGGTAGACGTGCGCTCGTATTGCTCGTCGCCTGCCTGTCCTTGTTCGTCATCGCCGCTTGTGGCGACGACGACGACGGGGGCGACGGGGGCGGCGCGTCAGGCGAGGCCAAGAAGGGCGGATCGATAACGATCTCGCAGACCTCTCAGCCGGATTACATGGACCCGGCGCTCACCTACACGGTCAACGGCATCGAGCCGCTGTGGCTGGTGTACACGCCGCTCATCACCTACGCGCGTGAAGAGGGACCAGAGGGTGCGGAGTTGATCCCGGGCCTGGCCGAGGAACTGCCGGAGATCTCCGAAGACGGCCTGACCTACAAGCTGAAGCTGCGCAAGGGCCAGAAGTACTCCGACGGGTCCCCTGTCAAGGCGTCCGACTTCGAGCACACGATCAAGCGTGTCCTGAACCTCGAGTCGGGCGGTAGCGCGTTCTACCTCGTCATCGACGGTGCGCAGGAGTACCTCGATGCCGGCAAGGCAGAGGGCGACATCTCGGGTATCGAGACCGACGACCAGACCGGCGACATCACGATCACGCTGACCGAGCCGGACGGCTCGTTCTCGCACGTGCTCGCCATGTGGTTCGCGGCACTCGTCCCGAGCGACACGCCGTTCAAGAACATGACGAAGGACCCGCCCCCGGGCGTCGGTCCGTACATGGTCACCGAGTCGGTGCCGAACCGTCAGTTCGTGATGGAGCGGAGCACGGAATTCGACAAGAACCCGATTCCGGGCGTGCCGTCGGCGAACATCGACAAGATCACGACCAAGATCATCAAGTCGGCTCAGCGTCAGGCCCAGGACGTGATCTCGGGCGAGCTCGACTACATGCAGGACCCGCCGCCGGCTGACATCAAGCCGGAGGTGAAGGCGAAGTACGCGGACCGCTATGAGGAGATCACGGCGGCCTCGACGTACTACTTCTTCATGAACTCGCGGGTCCCGCCGTTCGACGATCCGAAGGTCCGCGAGGCCGTGAACTGGGGCATCGACAAGCCCGGGCTCGCGCGCATCTTCGCGGGCGAGGTCGCGCCCGGCTGCTCGTTCCTGCCGCCAGGCGTGCCGGGATACGACGAGGCTCTCGACGTGGACGACTGCCCGTTCGGCAACCCGAACGAGCCGCCGGACCTCGAGAAGGCTCGCGCCCTGATCAAGGAAGCAGGCGTCGACGGCATGGATGTGACCGTCTACGGCAACAACGACGACCCGACCGACAAGGTCACCGAGGCATACGCGGACATGCTCACGAAGATGGGCTTCAACGCCAAGCCGAAGATCCTTGACGGCGGTGTCTACTTCCAGACCATCGGCAACCAGAAGACGGAGGCCCAGACGGGCTTCGCCAACTGGTTCCAGGACTTCCCGCACCCGAAGAACTTCATGTTCCTCGTGGACGGCAAGTCGATTCAGCCGACGAACAACCAGAACTTCGGGAACGTGGATGACCCGGAGATCAACAAGGGCATCACCGATCTGAACAAGATCGCGTCGCTGCCCGAGGCTGAGGAGGACTGGAAGGAGCTCAACAGGAAGCTGGTCGAACGGGCGTGGATCGTCCCCTACGGCCACAGGAAGCTGGCGACGTTCGTCTCGGAGCGCATGGACTTCGAGAACTGCACCCGCTTCCACCCGGTGTACTTCAACGACTACTCGAGCTTCTGCCTCGAGTAGGACGCTGGTTCGCTCCCGGTCGGGGAGGGCGCATTCGGCGCCCTCCCCGTCGGGTAGTGTGGCTTCGAGGGTGAGGTGCGCACTTGGCTACTGAGCCGGCAACCGAGACGACCCTTCAGGGGCCGGCGGCCTGGGAGGAACAGGCCGAGAAGGAGCACGTCCACGGACTCGGACCCTGGCGCCTCGGGCTGCGGCGGCTGCGGCGCAACAGGATCGCCCTGCTGTTCGGTCTTCTCTTCATCCTCCTCGTGGCCGTGTGTGCCGCGGCGCCGTTGTGGGCCGACCATGTGGCCAAGACCGGCCCGTCCACGGGCCACCTCTCCGAAACGATCCGTGTGGGGGGCGAGACCAAGAACGTCGTCGGGCTCGACGGCGTGCCGATCGGCCCGCAGTACTTCAAGGCGGACGGCAGGTACTTCCTCGGCGCCGACGGCAACGGGCGCGACATCATGGTGCGGCTGCTCTACGGCGGCCGCAACTCGCTCTTCATCGGCCTGACCGCAGCCTTCATCACCGTGCTGCTGTCGATCGTCCTCGGTGTGGTGGCGGGCTATTTCCGGGGCTCGACCGACGCGCTCATCCGCACCCTGCTCGACATCATGTGGTCGTTCCCAGTGATCATCCTGGGCACGGCGCTGGGCGTCGCGCTCGCGCTGGGCGGCCTCAAGATCGGTCCGCTCGAGATCCCCGGTGACTCGCTGGCAATCCCGATTCTCATCATCGGACTGGTGTACGTGCCGTACATGGCGCGGCCGGTGCGTGGCCAGGTCCTCTCCCTGCGCGAGAAGGAGTTCGTCGAGGCGGCGCGCGCTCAGGGGGCGGGGCCGGTACGGATCATGTTCACCGAGGTCCTGCCGAACCTCTCGTCGACGCTCCTCGTCTTCTTCACTCTCCTGATCGCCAACGCGGTGCTGCTCGAGGCCGCGCTGTCGTTCCTCGGCGCCGGAGTGCAGCCGCCGAACCCGTCCTGGGGGACGATGATCGACGAGGGCGTCGACCGTGTCGCGACGGCGCCGCACCTTGCGATCGTGCCGGGCGCGATGCTCGTGCTCACCGTGCTGTCACTGAACGTCTTCGGCGACGGCGTCCGGGACGCACTCGACCCGCGGGCGAAGGTCCGCCTGGAGCGCTAGGCCGTGGGTCGCTTCATCATCCGGCGGCTCGCTCAGATGGTGTTCGTGATGTGGGCGGTGTCGGTCCTGACGTTCTTCATCTTCAACGTCATCCCGAACGGCGACCCGGCGGTGCGGATGGCCGGCAAGCAGCCCACCGAGTCCCAGATCGAGGCGATCCGCCGCGAGTGGGGCTTCGACGACAACATCTTCGTCCAGTACGCGACGACGATGAAGAAGGTCTTCACCGGCGACCTGCTCTCCTACACCACGCAGCTCCCGGTCGACGAGGAGATCATCAAGGGACTACCGCGGACGCTCTCGCTGGCGATCGGGGCCGCGCTCCTGTGGATGTTCGTGGCGATCTGCTTCGGGCTCTACAGCGCGGTGAAGGCCGGCAGATTCGCGGACCGCTTCCTGACGATCATCGCCCTGATCGGCATTTCGATGCCGGTCTTCTGGATCGGGGCGCTGATGAACCACTACCTCGGCTACAAGCTCGGGTGGTTCCCGAACGGCGGCTACGTGGAGTTCTCTGAGGACCCGATCGACTGGGCCTACCACCTGATCCTGCCGTGGACGGCCCTGGCGATCCTGTTCATCGGGTTCTACTCGCGCGTGCTGCGCTCGAACGTGCTCGACACGATCAACGAGGACTTCGTGCGCACCGCCCGCGCAAAGGGGCTGGGCGAGCGCCAGATCATGGTGCGGCACGTGTTGCGCAACTCGATGATCCCGATCGTGACCCTGTGGGGGCTCGACTTCGGGGCCGTGGTGGGTGGCGGGGCGATCCTCACGGAGACCGTGTTCGACCTCCAGGGGGTCGGCCAGTACGCCGCCGAGGCGGTGAGCCAGCTCGACGTGCCGCCGGTGCTCGCCACGACGATGTTCGCGGCGTTCTTCATCGTG
>JAWVEY010000036.1:0-2651 GCA_033856515.1 Solirubrobacterales bacterium | reverse complement strand
CGTCCAGGTGAACGCGATCTGTCCCGGCTGGGTCGACACCGAGATGGCGTGGGAGGGGATCGACGGCTTCGCGACGGCGATCGGCGCCACACGCGACGAGGCCTACCGCGAGGCGATGCGTGAGGTGCCGCTGCGGCGGATGAGCGAGCCGGCCGACATCGCCGGCACGGTCGCCTGGCTGCTCTCGCCGGACTCGCGCGGCGTCACCGGCCAGGCGATCGACCAGAACGGCGGCGCCTGGCTGGGCTGAGAAATGAGAGGGGCGCCTGCCGGCGCCCCTCTCTGCCCCTGGCAGCCGGCGGCCGTTAGGCGGCCGGGCCGGCCTGCGGCGCGCCGGAGTAACCGGCCTCCATCCGCTCGAGCTCCTCTTCCGAGCCCATCCGGACCGGGCCCTTGAACCACTTGTGCGCGGAGAGCACGTACCAGCCGCCGAAGAGCAGCAGCGCACCGCCGACGAGGATCGGCGCGTAGTTGACCGCTTCCCAGGTCCAGCCGTCCTCCCACGGCACGCTCGCCTTGTACGGCGGCATCAGGAAGACGAGCGTG
Organism: Solirubrobacterales bacterium; assembly: GCA_033856515.1. Lineage (GTDB taxonomy): Bacteria > Actinomycetota > Thermoleophilia > Solirubrobacterales > 70-9 > JALZKA01. The sequence goes on along the minus strand of JAWVEY010000036.1, from coordinate 2,105 downwards.
ATGAACCCGACCCAGACGATCGCCACCAGGTCGATCCACTTGTAGTGCTTCCCGAGGCTCCACGCTCCGGGCTCGAAGCGGTCACCGAGCCGGTAGCGGAGGATCACCGGGAGGATGAAGGCGACGTAGAGCCCAATCACGGCTATCCCGGTGCCGACGAGATACCCGACGAGGTAGTTCTTCAGCGCCGGGAGCATGATCACGGCCGCCAGCACGGTGATCGCGATCACGGCCATGTGCGGCACGCGGTTCTTGGCAACGCGCCGCCAGATGCGGTGGCCCGGTACCGCGCCGTCGCGCGAGAATGCGAACAGCATTCGCGAGGCGGACGTCAGGGAAGCCGTGACGCAGAAGAACTGGGCGACGACACAGATGAAGAGCAGTGCCTCGGCCCAGTTCTGGCCCATCGATTCCGACCAGATCCAGGGAACCATGAAGCCGATGTTCTCGATCGCCCCCTGGGTGCTCGGAACCGCCAGGGTCACGGCCACGAGCAGGATGAACCCGAAGATGACAGAGACGACGACAGACATGTACATCCCGACGGCCGCCATCCGTGACGCTTTCTGCGTCTCCTCGGCCATGTGTGCGGAAGCGTCGAACCCGGTGATCGTGTACTGGGCCATGAGGAGGCCGGTCGCGAACACGTACCAGAACAACGGGCTGGAGAAGTTGATGTCCGCGTTGCCGAAACCGGATGCGTTCACCGTCTCGCCGAACACGTACCCGAGCGACTGGTGGTGGTCGGGGACGACCAGCAGCACGCCGACGATGAAGATCACGCCCGCGATGTGCCAGTACGCGGAAACCGAGTTCAACAGCGCCGTGAAGCTGACGTTCAGCAGGTTCACGACGAGCGCTGCCGCCAGGAAGATCGCGTACAGCAGGTAGATGTACTCCTTCGTGTTCGGGTACTCGAACCAGAAGTTCAGGAGCGCCGTCCCGAACGTGGCGAGCCCGTACCCGATCGCAGCGGTGACTGCGATCTGCCCGATCAGGTTGAACCAGCCTGTGAACCAGCCCCACGCCGGGCTGCCGAGCTTCGAAGCCCAGTAGTAGAGCCCGCCCGCGGTCGGGAAGGCCGACGCGATCTCGGCCATCGCGAGCGAGACGATGATGCTCATTCCGCCGACGAGCAGCCAGCCCCAGCTGACCGCGACCGGGCCACCCTGACCGAAGGCGATGTAGTACGACGTCAGACAACCGGCGAGGATCGAGATGATCGTGAACGAGATGGCGAAGTTCTGGAACCCGCCCATGCCGCGAAAGAGCTCCTGGGCGTAGCCGAGCTTGTGCAGGATCCGCTCGTCGTCTGTGTGTTGACGCCCTGCAGGTGGTGCAGTGTCCATCCGCCCTCCTACCGTCGGTGACGTGTCAGCGCCATTACGCGCTTCTGGCACGATCGTTGTCAACGTGTCGGACGGCACGATCAGTAGGATCGCCCTCGTGTCTGGCTTCGACGAGCTGAAAGCCGACGTTGAGTCGGGCGCGATCGACACCGTCGTCGTCGCGTTCACCGACATGCAGGGCCGGTTGCTCGGCAAGCGCCTGCACGGCGAGTTCTTCGTCGACGAGATCGACGCGGGCCACGCGGTCGAGGGCTGCAACTACCTGCTCGCCCTCGAGATGGACATGGATCCGGTCCCGGGCTACGAGCTCGCGAGCTGGGAGCGGGGGTATGGCGACTTCGTGTTGACCCCCGACCTGACGACGCTGAGGCGGATCCCGTGGCTCGAGGCGACCGCGCTCGTCCTCTGCGACGTCGGCTGGCACGACGGCTCGCCGGTGGCGCCTTCTCCGCGTCAGGTGCTGCGGGCACAGGTCGATCGCGCGCAGAGGCTCGGGTTCACGCCGATGATCGCCTCCGAGCTCGAGTTCTACTTGCTCAAGGAGACGTACGCCGAGGCGTATCAGCAGCAGTACCGCGACCTGACGCCCTCGGTTCCGTACATCCTCGATTACCACGTGCTTGCGAGCACGTACGACGAGCCGTTCATCCGGCAGATCCGCAATGGCATGCAGGGCGCTGGGATCAGGGTCGAGACCTCGAAGGGCGAGGCCTGGCCAGGCCAGCACGAGATCAACTTTCGCTACGCCGACGCGGT
>JAWVEY010000035.1:0-96733 GCA_033856515.1 Solirubrobacterales bacterium | reverse complement strand
CCGAGCAAGGCGGCCACGAGAATCGCGCCGGCCGCGGTGAGGAGCAGCTTGGCCCGGGAGCTCATTTCGCCGCCGCGCGCGAGCGGGGACCCGCGAGAACTTCGAGCAGGTCGCCCACTTTCTGGTCGCGGGCGAGCGGGTCCGGGAGGGTGAGGTGGGAATGGACGGTGTAGTGGTTGCGCCGGCCTTCTCGGCGCCGGGTGATGTAGCCCGCGTCCTGGAGCTCCCCGACGATCCGGTGGACGGCGCGCTCGGTGATCCCGATCGTCTCACCGATCTCGCGCAGGCGGATGCGCGGGTTCTGGGCGATGCACAGGAGCGTCTGCGCATGGTTGGTCAGGAAGGTCCATCTCGGTTCGGCGTTGCTGTCCATAACCAGATCATAGTGTCTAGAAACACAGATCATGTTATTGTCCGACCCCATCGACCGAAAGGGGCCTCCATGTCCCATTTCAAGTGCGACGGATGCCGGCTCCGCCTTCACCACCCCCAGACTCGGGCAGAGCTCGTCTCCCTGGTGTGCCCCAACTGCGGCTCGGCCCTCGAGCCGGCTCGCGATCTGGGCGAGATCGTCGGCTACCGGGCCATCGAAGTCCGCCCGGGATCCGGACGCGACGACAGCGGCTTCCCCGAGGCCTTCGCCGAGGCGGTTGCGCTGCCCGACCCGGACCGCACCGGCTGAGCGCGCAGCTCAGGTGACGGTGACGAGGCGGATCCCCTGGAAGCGCTCGCCTCGTTTTCGAGTGCGCACTACCACCTTGTAGGCGTAGGTCCCGGGCCCCAGTTGGGTGCGGGAGCTGACGATCACGGTGTAGCGCCCGCGGGTCACGCTCGCGGAGCCGGTCGCGGTGTCGGTCCGCGAGCGCGTCACGGTCACGCGGACGCGCCGGCCGGCCAGCGGCGTGCGCGACGTGCAGCGGAGCTTGCGCCCGCCGGCCTGCCGGCGGCAACTCGTGGCGGGAACGCGGCAGCGCAGGATCACCATCTTCTGCGTCAGCCGAGCCCGCGCCGCGTTGTTAACCACCACGTTGGCCACGACCCGGTTGATGAAGCGGCTCCCGATCAGCAATGAGCCGACGCCGACGGACGCCGAGGGTCTCGCCCCGGTTGTTTGGACGGCGACGCCGTTGACCGTGACGGTCGCCGAGGTGATCGTGGCGCTGCTGGGCCCGCTGATGGAGAGGCGCAGCGGCCTCGCGGGATCGTCGACCTGGCGGGTCTTGAGAATGACGTTGCCCACGCCGGGGACACGGGCGACCACGTTACGCACGACCGAGGGAACCGAGAAGCACGATGGCCGGCGGGCAGCCTCGAGGTCCGTGGGCCCGGTGTTCGTCGATGGCGGGCCCGCCTGACCGGTCGGGGAGAACGTGGTGTAGTGGGAGAACGTCGTCGACTGGCCGGGCTGGAGGGTGACGCTCCAGCTGATCCCGGCGCCGTTGTCGAGGTCTTCGGTGCAACGCGAGCACGCGTTGGCGAACGGCGTCTGCGCCGAGATCGCCGACCAGACGTCTCCGAAGCGCGCCTCCAGGAAGTTCGCGCCCGCGGTGATCGGAACCCACTCCTCGATGCGTCCGGGCGGGGTGTTGTTCGCGTTGGCCGAGCAGCCGACCGCGCCGTTCGCGCCCGTGAATCCGAACCCGGTGTCGGAGTTCTGGAGGTAGCAGTCTCCGGCGCGGTAGACGGTGATCGCCTGGGGCGAGCCGCCCCCGTTGGTGACCTTCACGTCGGTGCGATACGACTCCTGGCCGGAGATGTAGGTGTCGGTCTGGGCCAGCGCGAGCCCGGTGGCGCCGGCGTTCGCGTTGGTCACGACCTTGAAGGGGTTCGAGGCCGTGCCCGCGCCGGTACGGGCGCTCTGGCCGGCGCCGGTGAACGGGGTGGCGCTGCCGAAGCTGGTGGCGCTACGGTCGTGATTTCCGAAATCGGGCGTGAACAGGACTCCCCCCGCGGCGAGGAAGGTTCCGCAGTCTCCGGGAGTCACCGCGGGCGGGTAGAACTCGAGCGACGTGTCGCCGGTGTGCTGCGTCTGGCAGCTGAGGTCGTTGCCGATCGCCACGCGGGTGAGCGGGCCCGACGGCGCGCCGATGTCGACGAACGGCACGGCCGCGCCCGCGCTGCCGGCGCCCGCCGACAGGCTGAGCGCCAGTGCGCCGAGGAAACCGAGGGAGCGTCTGAGGGAAATGGCTCTCATTGTGGGAGAGCGGCGCGTGGCGCCCTCCGTGGCGACGTCCATCGGCCGATCCTAGAGGATGTCGAGGCCGCTGTGTCAGTTCCGACGTCTCCTACGACAGGCGCCCACGACGGGCGCCGGAACCCTGAGGAGTGAAGACGTGAAGTACCTGCTGCTCATCCACAACAACCCGCTCGAGCTACCGGCGGGCCGCGCGCCGCACGACCAGCCTCCCCGAGCGGCGCTACCTCGAGGCCCGCGCCGCCAGACTCAACCGAGCTCTTCGGCCGCCGGCCGGTCGCGGAACCCGGGGCCGGGCTCGGGTGTGACGTTGCGGGCGTCGATCTCCTGGCCGCAGTGCTGGCACGTGAGGCGCGCGTCGGCGATCTGCCCGCAGGCGTGATGGCGCATGACGATCGGTGGACCGTCGGGGCCGGCCAGGTGCGCGTCGCCCCAGCGCATGAGCGCCACGATCGCGGGGAAGAGGTCTCGTCCGGCCGCCGTGAGCCGGTATTCGTGACGGTCGGGATCGCGCGCGTAGGGGACGCGCTCGAGCAGCCCGGCGTCGACGAGCTTTCGCAGCCGTGAGGAGAGGGTCGGTCGTGGGATGTTGAGGTTCCGGACCAGCTGTCCGAAACGCCGCACGCCGAAGAAGGCCTCGCGCAGGATGAGCAGGTTCCAGCGCTCGCCGACCAGCGCGAGCGCCCGTCCGACGGACTCTTCTTCGAACCGGTGCGAGAGGTCGTTCGCGGGCTCCATGGTTCGCCGATTGTACTGGTGCAGCAACTGAACCATGTTCCTGGTAACGTCAAATGCGATGGACGAGACCCGGCTGCAGACCACGCCGCCGCGCGGCGATGAGATCGGAGGGGTCGCGCGGGAAATCTCCGCCCTTGCGCGCGAGCGGGCCGCTGCGGCCGAGCGCGAGCGCCGGCTCCCCGACGACCTCGTGGCGAGCTTGCGGGACTCCGGCCTGCTCCGGGCGGGCGCGCCGCTGGAGGTCGGAGCGCTGGAGCTGGCGCCCGGCCACGCGCTGCGGTGTGCGGAGGAGATCGCCCGGGGGGATGCGTCGGCCGGGTGGTGCGTGTCGATCGCCATCACGAGCAGCCTGCTCGCCGCCTACCTGCCCGTCGACAGCCGCGCCGAGCTGTTCGGCGACGGGCGGGGGGTTGCCGCCGGCGTCTGGGCCCCGCGCGGCCAGGCGCGATCGGTGGACGGTGGGGTCGTGGTCTCCGGCCGGTGGGCGTTCTGCAGCGGGATCGCGCACGCCGATCTCCTGTTCGCCGGGTGCCTGATCGAAGGCGACACGCGATCGGAGAATGGGCGGCCCCGCCCGAGCGTGGTCGCGCTGCGCAAGCAGGACCTGCAGATTCTCGACACCTGGCACACGCTGGGCCTGCGGGGCACGGGCAGCCACGATGCCGTGGCCGACGAGGTGTTCGTGCCAGGCGGGTGCGCGTTCTCCTTGTTCGACGGGCCGGTCCTGGACCGTCCGCTGTATCGCTTTCCGGTCTTCGGGTTCTTCGCCCTCTCGATCGGCGCGGCCGCCCTGGGCAACGCGCGCGCCGCGATCGACGAGCTCGTCGCGCTGGCCGCGGGCAAGGTCGGTCTCGGGTCGACGCGCACGCTCGCCGAACGCGCGCCGACGCAGGTCGCGGTCGCGGCCGCCGAGGCCTCGCTGCGCGGGGTGCGGGCGCTGTACTACGAGGCCGTCGAAGCCGCGTGGCAAGCGGCGCAGGGTGACGAGCCCGTCTCCGTCGATCTGCGCAGCGGGCTTCGCCTCGCGGCCACGCAGGCCGTCCGGACGTCCGCCGAGATCGTCCGGTCGATGTACGACCTCGGGGGTGGTACCGCGATCTACGACGACTCGCCGCTCCAACGCCGCTTCCGCGACGCGCACACCGCCACCGCACACTTCCAGGTCAACGAAGCGTCCCGCGAGCTTCCCGGCCGTATTCTGCTCGGGCTGCCCGCCGACGCCGCGATGCTGTGACCCTCGTCAATGCCCAGTGTCGCCTGGCCGCCCGCCCGGTCGGCCTCCCCCAGTCCTCCGACTGGAGCCACGTCGAGGAGCCGGCCCCGGAACCCGAAGACGGGACGTTTCGGGTGCGGGTCGAATACCTATCGCTGGACCCGGCGATGCGATCGTGGATGAATCCCGGCCGCTCCTACGTGCCGCCGGTGGAGATCGGCGAGGTCATGCGCGCGGCCGGCATCGGGCGTGTCATCGACTCGCGCCACCCCGACTACGAGGTCGGCGAGCACGTGTACGGGGTGTTCGGCGTGCAGCGCTACGCGATCTCGGATGGAAGCGGCGTGACGCGCGTCGACACGAGCCTCGCCCCGGCGCCGGTGCATCTCGGCGTCCTGGGCATCAGCGGCCTGACGGCGTACTTCGGGCTGCTCGACGTCGGCCGGCCCGAGCCGGGCCAGACCGTCGTCGTGTCGGGTGCCGCCGGGTCGGTCGGCAGCATCGTCGGTCAGATCGCGCGGATCCAGGGGTGCCGGGCGATCGGCATCGCCGGCGGCCCGGACAAGTGCCGGTGGCTGGTCGAGGAGCTCGGATTCGACGAGGCCATCGACTACAAGGCGGGCGACCTGCGCGCTTCGCTCAAGACGAAGGCTCCCGACGGCGTCGACGTCTTCTTCGACAACGTGGGCGGCGAGGTCCTCGACGAGGTGCTGCGGCGACTCGCGCGCGGCGCCCGAGTGGTTATCAGCGGCGCCGTCTCGCAATACAACGCCACCGAGGCGCCGCGCGGGCCGGCCAACTACATGCAACTGCTCGTCACGCGCTCCTCGATGACCGGCTTCGTGATCTTCGACTACGCGAAGCGCTTCGGCGAGGGCGGGGCCCAACTCGCGCAGTGGCTGCAGAGCGGCGAGCTGCGGTCCCGCGAGGACGTCGTCCACGGCGACATCGACCAGTTCCCCGATGTCCTCCTGCGTCTCTTCCGCGGAGAGAACACCGGCAAGCTGGTCCTGGCCCTGGAGGGCGACTCAGACCGGCTCTGAAGGCGGATCCTGGCCGGCGGAAAGCGGACGCTGCACCCAGGCGACGTCGTGCCAGGCGTCGTGCTTCCACCCGATGCGGCGGTAGGTGCCCACGGGTTCGAAGCCCATCGCCCGGTGGAATCCCGCGCTGGGGTCGTTGGGCAGCGTCATGCCCGCCACGGCGGTGCGCATCCCGCGCTCCGCCAGACGCGCCAGCAGGGCGGAGTAGAGCGCGCGGCCGCCGCCGCTCCGCCTCCGGCCGAGCTCGAGGTACACGCTCACCTCGCACGACCACCGGTAGGCGGCCCGGGGGTTGTGCGGTCCGCCGTAGGCGTAGCCCACGACCCTTCCTTCGTCCTCGAGCACGAGCCACGCGTGGTTCCGCTGAGCTCTGGCGATCCGATCCGCCATCTCCTCGGCGCCGGGCGGCTCCGTCTCGAAGCTGATCGCGGTGTCGGTCACGTACGGGGCGTAGATCGCCGCGCACGCCGGGGCGTCGGCGGGAGTCGCGCTCCGGACCAGCGGTCCCGGCGTACCTCTATCCATGCGGTTCATTGTCGTATCCGGCGGCGCGCTCTGGCTATCGAGCGCTCGGCGTCGCGGCGATCGTCGCCGAAGCCGACGTACATGGTCACTCCCAGCGCGCGCAGGCGCTCCTCGATCTCAGGGAGGGCAATCATGCCCGCGAGGATGCCGGCCACCACGCCGTGCGTGGCCGCCCAGAGCTGCCACATCACCGACCACGGATCGGCTTCGTCGAAGCGGCCGGCGGTCATGCAGTGGCGGACGAAGTCGACCCCGGTCCCGGCCACGTCGGGCGGCGGCACGAGCGGGTCCCGGCCGGGTATCTCGAAGAACATCGCGCGGTACAGGTTCGGATTGGCCAGGGCGAAGCCGACGTAGCTCGTGCCCGAGACGGTCAGGTCGGCGACCGGGTCGCGCGTCCGTGACACCGCTCCCCACACCCGCTCCAGCTGGGCGTACCCCGCGTCACGGATCGCGCGGCGCAGGTCATCCATGCTCCCGAAATGCGTGTAGACGGCCATCGTCGAGGCGCCGATCTCGCCCGCCAGCCGCCGCGTCGTCAGCGCGTCCGGCCCGTGCTCGGCCAAGAGGCGCGCGCCCGCCTCGATCAGGAGCGAGCGCGTGCCGGGCGCGGAGTCCGCGGCGACGTCCATAACAGTGTTATGGTAGTCCACGCCATGGCGGACTCGTCGCTCCCACCGGGCCCCCGATTGCCGGGACCGGTGCAGGCCGTGCTGTGGGGCCTGCGCTATCCGCAGTTCACGCGCGCCGGGCATGAGCGCTTCGGGGCGACCTTCACGATCAAGCCGGGAACGATGCCCCGCGCGGTCCTGACGACCGACCGAGACGCGATCCGTCGACTGTTCACGGGCGATCCGCTGGCCAAGCGCCATGGCAACGAGGCCGTGCGCCCGCTGATCGGCGAGCGCTCGCTGCTCCTGCTCGAGCCCGCCCAGCATCTGGCGCGGAGAAAGCTGCTGCTCCCGCCCTTTCATGGCGAGCGGGTGCGCGGTTACGCGGAGCTGATGCGGCGGCTGATGGAAGGGGAGGTCGATCGCTGGCGCCCGGGCGACACGGTGGCGATGCTGCCGATCGCGCAGAACGTCACGATCGAGGTCATCCTCCAAGCGGTCCTGGGCGTCGCCGACACGGGGATGCGCGAGCGCTTCCGCCGGCTCATCGACGACCTCCTCTTCTACCCGCTCGGTGCGGTGCGCCTCCGTCTCAGCGGACGGCTCACCCCGCGAGTCGCGCCCCCGCGGCGCCTGCGCGAGGTTGCGGCCTTCGCCGCCTCCCTTCCCACGCCGGCCGTGGCGACGTACTTCCCCGAGACGAAGGCGCGCTCATGGTTGAACCCCGCGACCTGGCGGTGGTGGCGGCATCGCGATCGGCTGTTCGCGCTGTTCGACGAGCAGATCGCCGCCACTCGGGCCGACCCCCGCCTCGCCGAGCGCGAGGACATCCTGGCGATGCTCGTCCAGGCGCGCGACGAGGACGGACATGCGCTGAGCACCGAGGATCTGCGCGACGATCTCCTGGCTCTCATCGGCGCCGGCCACGAGACGACGGCCGCGGGGATCGCCTGGGGCGCCGCGCTGCTCGCCCACAACCCCGCCGTGCGCGAGCGCGCGACCGTCGCCGCTCGGGACGACGACGAGCAATACCTCGGCGCGCTCGTCAAGGAGGTGCTGCGGATCCGCCCGCCGATACCGGTGGCCGCCGGGCGGGTCCTGAACGAGCCATTCGTGATCGGCCCTCACAGCATCCCCGCCGGAACGCTCATCATGATCGACGCGTGGGGCGTGCACCACGACCCCGAGCTCTATCCCGAGCCGGAGCGTTTCGAGCCCGAACGCTTCCTGGATCAGGCGCCCGAGCCCTACACCTGGCTCCCGTTCGGCGGCGGCGCACACCGCTGCCTCGGGGCAGCGCTCGCCGAGCTCGAGATCAAGGTCGGCCTGCGCACGATCCTCGAGCGGGTGGCCATCGCTCCGGCCGACGCCGATCTCGCGCCCCCGGCCCGCCGGGGGATCACCATCGTCCCGCACGCCGGCGGGCGCATAACGGCCGGGCTAGTCGGGCCGGCTCACCGTTTCGCTAGCGGTGAGCGCGTCGGTGTCGACGGGCGAGTCTGACCGTTCTGCCGCCGCCGCCGCCTTCCTCGCGTCCTTCCTGGCCTGCTTGTCGCGCTTGCGCTCGCGGAGCCGGCTTTCCCGGTTGAGCTTCGCCATCGTGGTCTTCTTCTTGCCTCTCGAGGCCATGTGTGTCCCTTCGAAATCGTCACATATGCACTGCGGGCCGCGGAGGTGCTGCGAGGCAACGGCTGCGGCAACGCGGGGCAGTGCTCTGGTCGAACGGAACGCTCGACCCGTGGGGCGAGTCTAGCGGCTGCGCGGGCGTGCTCCTGGTTTGAGGTCCAGCGCACGAGAGGGAGGCCACCGACAGACAATCTGCTCTTGACAAATCTAGTTGTCGGTGAGAAGGTGACGCCCATGCACGACGTCACCGTTATCGACGACCCGGCCGCGGCCGAGTCATCCCTGGATCCGATTCGCGCCCGCCTCCTGGCGGAGCTGTCGGAGCCGGGCTCTGCCACCACGCTTGCGGTCAAGACCGGCCTCACCCGGCAGAAGGCGAACTACCACCTGCGCGCCCTCGAGCGCCACGGACTCATCGAGCTGGTCGAGGAGCGCCGGAAGGGCAACTGCACGGAGCGCGTGCTCCAGGCGACCGCAGCTTCCTACGTGATCTCGCCCACCGCGCTGTCGGAGGTGGCCCCGGACCCGTCGCGGGAGCCGGACCAGCGCTCGGCGCGGTGGCTGCTCGCCGTCGCCGGTCGTCTCGTACGCGAGGTCGGAGACCTCATCACCGGCGCCGGAGCGGAGGGCAAGCAGCTCGCCACGCTCGGCATCGACAGCGAGGTTCGCTTCGCGTCGGCTGCCGACCGCGCTGCGTTCGCGGTCGAACTGGCCGATGCGGTGAACCGGCTCGTCGCCAAGTACCACGCCGCGGCCGCTCCGCAGGGCCGCGACCACCGGTTCGTCGTCGCGCTGCATCCCAGCATCACCGACCCGCCATCCAAGGAGACATCACCATGAGCCGCGAATTCGAGATCACCCGCGAGATCGATCTGCCAGCCTCGCCTGAGGACGTCTGGACCGCGATCACCGCCGATACCGCCGCCTGGCAGTTCCCGACGGGCATGGAGATCCCCGCCGGCGCTGCGCCGCCCGAGGGGGCGCCCGTCACCACCTGGGATCCCCCTAACCGCTTGGTGATCCGCATGGAGAGCCCGGATGGCACCTTCAACGCGCTGGACTACGCAATCGAGGCTCGCGACGGCGGCACGGCGCACCTGCGCTACGTGCACAGCGGCATCCTCGCCGACGGCTGGGAGGATCAGTACGACGCCGCCGACGCCCACACCGACTTCTACCTCCACACGCTGGGCCAGTACCTCCAGTACTTCAAGGGCAGGCCGGTCATCTACGTCGGGCAGCCGTCGGACGGCATCAACGGGCCCGAGGCCGCCGGCACGCCGGAGGCGATGGACACCCTGCGGGCCGCGCTCGGGATCACCGATGCGACGGCGGTCGGGGACACCGTGCACGCCGACCTCGGCCGCTCGGGCACGCTTGACGGAGTCGTCGACTACCTGACACCGCAGTTCATCGGCGTGCGGTCGGAGGACGGCCTGTGGCGGTTCTTCGGGCGCAACCACTACGGCAGCGTCGTGGGGATGAGCGGGCACCTGTTCCGCGACGACGTGGATGCCGCGGTCGCGGAGGCGGACCTGAAGGCCTGGCTGGACTCGCTGTACGCCTAGGCGACTTCCGCAGCATCTCCCGGGGAAGGGAGTAGGGTCGGCGGTCATGCGCCGTCTCCTGCTCTGCGCACTGCTCGGCGGCGCACTCCTCGCCGCCCTCCCACTGTCTGCCGGCGCCGCCTCCTACCGGGCGTCGATCAGCGGCAGCCAGGAGGTGTCCTGGAAGGTCGATGGGACGAGCGGCAACTGCGAGATCCGGCGGGGTAAGGGCGAGGGGACAGTGAGCTTCCGGTTCGCGTCGGCCAAGCCCGCGCCGGTGTCGGCGGGCAAGTCGCACGGCGCGCTGGCCTTCGTCGGGAGCATCCCCTCGACCGCGAAGGGCACGATCGCGGGCGCGTTCACCGATTCGCCCGAGACGCCGTGCCCGGGGTTCGAGCCCAGCCCGGCCGTGACCGAGCCGGCCGGCGGCTGCGGCGCGACGAAGTTCGGGCTGCGCGTGGACCTGACCGCGAAGGGCGCGTTCGTTTACGTGACGGGTCCGCGGGTGCCGCTCGGGCCGGTGTCGATCGCTCAGAGCTCGGGCGAGTGCCCGTTCCCCCTGGACGGGGCGTTCCTCGACTCGACCGACTTCGCGCCGTGCGGCGACGGCAAGCAGCTGTGGAAGCGCAGCTGGGGGGTCGCATCGTCGGGCGGACGCGGGCTGCTGGCGAGCCGGTGGCACATGACGCCCAACCAGCTGCCGAAGAGAAGGCGCACGCGAGTGTTCCCCAAGCGCGCGACCGTCGATTGCACGATGCCGTCGCGGTACACGGGCGGGGTGCGGATCACCGGAACGCTGAAGTACACGCTGACGCTCAAGCGCAGCTGAGTCGGCCCGGCTTGATACCCCTCCGGACGGGGCCGTCGGTCAGCCGACGAGCACCTCGCCGCCGCGGTGGGGCGTGACGACGAGCATGCTGCGCCGCGCGCGCTCGGGCTCGGGGCGGACCGGCCGGATCTTCAGGGCGGCCGCGGCGCGCAGCACCTCGCGCATCTCCATCTCGGCGAACGGGGCTCCGGCGCAGCGCCGGACGCCTCCGCCGAACGGGATCCACGACATCGGGTTGGGCGGCGGGCCCTCGAGCCAGCGCTCGGGCCGGAACGCGCCGGCCTGCGGCCAGAGGTCCTCCCGGCGCAGCGCGAGCCACAGGCACGCGGCGACGTGGACGCCGGCGGGCAGCGTCCGCCCGGCGATCCGCACCGGCTCCAGCAGCCGGCGCGGCGCGATGGTGAGGGCGGGGCGAACGCGCAACACCTCCTTGACGACGGCGTCGAGATAGGCCGGGTCGCCCTCGCCCAGACGGGCGTGCACGGCGGGATGACGCGCCAGCCGCTCGAACGCCCAGGCCAGCGAGGCCGCCGAGCTGTCATGGCCGCCCACGAGCAGCGCGACGAGCTGGTCGCGCAAGTGCCGGTCCGTCGGCGGGTCGCCGTTCTCGTCGCGCTGCTCGAGCAGCAGCGCGAGCACCGAATCGCCGCCCGGCTCGGCCCGCCGGCGCGCCACGACGTCGAGCAGCAGCGCATCGAAGCGTTCGACCGCCAGGCGAAAGCGGCCCCACGGGCTGCGCGGCCCGAGGTCGCGCTGCACGAGCGCCATGGCGAGCATCCGCGGCATCGAGCGAACGCTGCCGAGCGCACCCTCGACGGCGTCGCGCAACTGCCCGGACTCCCGCTCGCCGCGGGCGCCGAACACGACGCGCAGCATGACCTCCAGCGTCAGGTCACGCATCCGCTCCAGCGTGGTCACGCGGCCGCGCCACGTGCTCAGCTCCCGCTGGGTGAGGTGCGCGACGGTCGGCCGCAAGGCGCGCATGCGCTGCCCGTGAAACGGCGTCTGCATCAGCCGCCGCTCCCGCAGATGCTCGTCCCCGTCCAGCAACAGGATCGAGTGCGGCCCGGCGAACGGCCGCAGGAACTCCCAGCCCTGGCCGGCGGGCGCGATCGCCGGGTCCAAGGCGAAGACCTCGCGGACCGCGTCCGGGTGCGAGAACAACACCATCGGCTCGTCGGTCAAGTAGGTGCGGATGGTGACCGGGTCGCCGAAGCGGTCGTGCACGCCCCGCAGGAACGCCGCCGGCCGCGCCATCCACGCGATGGTCTGCCAAGCGGCAGGGGCGCGCGGGCCGGGGGGCAGGTCCATGTCCCCGAGCCTACGCGCCCGCAGCCTTTACCCCGGCTACTGAGCGGTGCGCTGCGTGGGCTGCGTGCCGAGGGTGACCGTGAGCTGCTTCGTACTCGAGCCACGGCGCACGGTGAGCTCGACGCGGTCGCCCGGCTTGTGCCCGGCGATCGCCGCGACGAGGTCGCCGCCGTCGCGGATCGTCGTGCCGCCGAGCTTGGTGACGACGTCGCCGGCGTGCACGCCGGCGTCGGCCGCCGGGCCGTTCGCGGCCAAGGTGCCGACCAGCGCGCCGGCGCTCGTCGCGGTGGCGGTCGACGTGCCGACCCCGAGGTAGGGATGGCTCACCGGGTGGCCGGCCTTGAGGTTGCCGAGCTCGGAGGCCACGAGGTCGATCGGGACAGCGAAGCCGACGCCGGAGCTCTGCTCGGAGGACGAGGACGCGGACGACCCGGTCGCGATCTGGTCGACGATTCCCACGACGCGGCCGCTCGCGTCGAGCACCGGACCGCCGGAGTTACCCGGATTGAGCGCGGCGTCGGTCTGGATCGCGTGCGCAACCGTGAAGCCGTTCGGGGCGTCGATGGTCCGGTCCAGTCCGGACACGATTCCCGTGCTGATGCTCCGCGCGTAGCCGAAGGGATCGCCGATCGCCGCGACCTGGTCGCCGACGTTCAGCGAGGCGGAGCTCGCCAGGGCGAGCGGCCGCAGCGTCAGGCCGGACGGGTCGACCTTCAGGACGGCGACGTCGGTCGCCTCGTCCTGGCCGAGCACGGTCGCCTTGCGGGTCGTTCCGTCCTGGAAGGTCACGGTGACCGACGAAGCGCCGTTGACCACGTGCGCGGCGGTCACGATGTTGCCGTCCTTGTCGACGACGAAGCCCGAGCCCGTGGCCGTGGTCTGCGACTGCTGCGGCGGGCCGCCGAACGGCCCGGTCGGTTGGCCGGAGCTCGTCGAGGTGCCCTTGGCGGTGATGTCGACCACGCCGGCCGCGGTGCTCGCGTACAGGGCGCTCGCGTTCAGGGCACCGGCCGAGCTGGCCGAGCTGGCCGAGCTGCCACTTGCGCCGCCGGACTGGAGCACGGTCGTCGTGCCCGAGCCGTTGTTGTTCAGCGCGCCGGTCGCGGCGAGCACGCCCGAGCTCGCGAACCCGCCCAGTAGGGCGGCGACGAGCAGGGCGAGGATGGGAGGCCGGCGGCGCGGGTCGCGCGTGCGCCGGGGCGGCGGCGCGCCGGGCTCGTCAGGACCGCCGGGGCGGCGATCCTCGAGGGGAGGGTGCGGCTGGAGGAGGGAGGTCGTGGGCATGCGACCACGATGCTCCCCGCTCCATAAAGCCCGCTCAGTGGAGCCTGGGAGTTTCCTAAGTGCTGAGGCGCAGTCCGTTGGTGATCAAGTCGGCGGTGAGCGCGGCTTGCTCGGCGACCCGGTCTGGTTCGAGTGGGTCCGTGTTGTCGAAGTGGCGCGCGAACGGGGCGAGCGTGAACGGAGCGACGGCGCCGTGCGCGATCAGGAAGAAGAGCGCTCGTAGGCTGATCGGTCGGATGCGTCCGTCCTGGTGGAGGTGGTCGAGTAGCCGGCCGAGAGGTGCCAGCGCCGGCGCGACGTAGTTGTCGTAGACGTAATCGAGCCGCTCGCTGTCGACGCGCGCTTCGATGTTCATCAGGCCAAGCAGCTCGGGGTGCTCGGCCGAGTAGTGCACGAAGCGGCGGATCGCGTGGTTGAGCTGGTCGAGCGGGTCGGCGAGAGTTGGGTCGAACGCGGTCGAGAGCTCTGTGACCTGCTGGCTGAACGCCCGGTCGACTGCCGCGTACCAAAGGCCCTGCTTGGAGCCGAAGCGTTGGTGGATGAGGTTGTGGCTGACGCCGAGCTCTCGGTTGAGGGTGCGCACTACCACGCCGTCATAGCCGTAGGTCGCGAATGCGCGGAACGCGTCATCGAGAATCTGCTCAACCGTGACTGGGGCGTCTTGCGCCTTGGGCCGGCCCTTCCCCTTGCGTTCGCTGGTCTGGGTCATGACGCCATGCTACCGGACAATTAGACAGCTGACTATAAAGATGTTGACATCTATCAACATCTATGGTACGGTGGCTCAACCGACCGATTCGACCGAAAGGTGATCTCGATGGCAGCATGCGATGTGACAGCGGGAATGACAATGCGATACGCGAGGCCGGCAGTCGCGCGGCTTGCGCGCGAGTACGACGCGGCGCGGATCGCAAGGTCGATTGCCGCAAGCGCGCTGCTGGTGGTGATGGTCCTCGGGAGCGTCGCGATGTGGACTGTGATCCCGATCGCAGGCCTCTGGGTCGCCTCCCAGCTGAGCGACTCCTCCGCCTACGTAGGGATCGTCCCGCTACTGGTCGCCGTTGGCGGGATCCCTGCCGCGATGGTGGTCGCCGGCAAGCTGCTGGTGCGAGTGGAGCGCCTGCATATGCGCGTCACCGGGACGGCCGCCTCAGACCCTCGCGTCGCACCGGCTTGGCGCCGCAGCCTCGGCGACTCCGGTCACTCGCCCCGCATGACCGTGCTGGATCGGCTGATGGTGGCTTCGGCGCTCCTGGCCGCGATCGTGATGGCCGTCTGGTTCTTCGCCTCCGCGGGATCCAGCCTCCCAACGTGAGCACAGCAGCAGCGAGAGCCAGGAAGGAGCAAATGATGCCAATCGAAACGGACCAGAAGACACGCAAGCCGGCCACGGATGATCCCCTGCCCCTAACGGGGAGCTGGCGGGTCGATCCGCAGGCCTCACACGCCCGATTCGTCGCCGGCACGCTCGCCGGCGTCGTAGAGACTCCGGGGCAGTTCCGCTCACTGTCGGGGAATCTCGTTGTCGGCCCGGGCTACGTCGCAGGAGCATTGGTGATCGACCCCTCGTCGATTGACACCGGTAACCCAATGCGTGACAGGCACCTTCGATCACGGGCGTTCTTCCACGTCAAGCGCCACCCTCAGCTCCGCTACGAGGCGCACTCGATCTCGATAGAGGATCCGGGTACGGCGCGGATCGACGGGACGCTGATCGCTGCAGGCACCCGCACAGCGCTGCCCCTAGACGCGACTCTCCACGCGCCGGCCGACGGGGTGATCGAGCTCGCCTGCCAGGAGCAGGTGGACCGCGTCGCGCTCGGGATCCGAGGCGCGAGAGGGATGGTGCCACGGACAGTCCGGCTCGATGTCAAGATCACGCTTCGCCGGGCGATCGCATGACCGCGCCGACCACGGCGCCGGCAGCTGAGTCCCCAACGACGATCGCGGTCAAAGGAGACCGCATCCCCGACGAGTTCCGCGGCTTCTGGCGGCGGGTCGAGGGACGTGGGGTACGGCGCGCGCGTGCCGCAAGCCAGAAGCTCTTGGGGTTCGATCCGATCCCCGACGACGCGCATGTGCGCGCGTTCGCGCACGGCTATTACGACGCCGATCCGGTCGCCGAAGCGTTCGTCGATGAGGTGTACCTCTCGCGAGGGGCGAACGAGGGGCGTCGAATGCTCGACCAGGCGATCGCGCACGGCGTCGATTCCGTGACCGACCCGCCGGATTCGATGCGCCGGCTGTTCGACGAGTTCGAACAGGCGCCCGAATGGCTCGACTCAGATCTCGTCGAACGCGGCGCAGCGCTGTTCCGCCGGTACGGGCCGGCGGTCTTCAGCTTCGCCGGCGTCGAGACGCTGCTCGGGTACACGGAGAGCTCGATCGTCAAGCCGCTCGCGTTCACGGGAACGTACGCGGGCGACACGGCATTGAATCGGTTCATGGAGACTTCCCGGTTCTGGATCGACGTCTCGGAGCCGGGCGGGCTCGAGCCCGGCGGCGCGGGGCGGGCGACCGCGATGCGCGTGCGGATCATGCACGTCTTCATCCGCCGGCGACTGCTCGCTCACCCCGACTGGGACCTCGCGGCGTGGGGGGTGCCGATCAGCCAGTCCGACGCGCTGATCACGCTGATGTCCTCGAGCCTCACACCGGGGCTGGCGATGCACCTGATGGGATACCGCACCTCGACCCGCGAGATCGAGGCGATGATGCACTACTGGCGCTACATCGGGCACCTGCTCGGGGTCCAGCCCCGCTGGTACCCCGAGACGGTCCGGGAGGGACTCCAGCTCAGCGCGGTGTTCCTGCTCAAATGCGCCAGGACAGCTGGCGCCGACGGCGTCGAGCTGGTCGAGTCCTACCCGCGTGCGTTCACACCAAAGAGCGGCACTCGATGGCGCAAGCGGCTGCGCGACGAGGTCAACTATCGCGCGCAGATCGGCTACACGCGCTACTTCCTCCCGGGCCGCTTCTACCGCGAGTACGACATGCCCAACCCTTGGCCGTGGGCGCTACACCCGCTGCTACAGGCGCCGGCGATCCTCGTCGTCGACACGCTGCGCCGGCACAGCACAACCGTCGAGCGTCTCCAGGACCGCTACGCCCGCTGGCGCCGCGAGACCTGGTGGCGAAACGAGATGGGCGACAAGCAATCCCACTTCAAGCCCGCCGAGCAGTTCCGCCGCTAGCTGCGCTTTCTCCGATGGGCGCGGTTGGCGTGTACCGCAAAGATCAACGCGTCTACGGGCTCGGCGAGATCTCGTACTCCTCGTTGAACCAGATCGCGCAGGCGGAAAGGTCGATGAACCGCGCCTCGTCCTCGAGCAGCGCCGCCGACGCGGCGAGGCCCGCTTCCTCGCTCATCACTGCGACGACGTCCTCGATCGAGTCCCACCAGAGCTCGGCGACGCCGTCGTAGGGCTCGCCGGTGATCTCGCGCGCCGCGGCGAGCGCCATGTCGACTGGGGTCTCGATCCTGTGCGACTGGACGTAGCGCCGAACGCGTAGCGTCTTTGCATGGGTGGCGACGAGCTGCGAGTGCTCCTCGCGCCAGTACCGATGAAACTCCGCCACCTCGACATCCGGCTTCCGGCGAATTACGAAGGTCAGCTTGATCATCAGGTGCCGGGACTTGCTCGCATGCCGCGAGTCTAATCTCGCGCAATCGCCGGAGGCGGTTGCAGCTACTCCGACATGCCCGTCCCACAACCTCAGCGTCACCTGATCGGAGGCGGAACCCCCTCCGCCGTGGCCGCGAGAATCGGGTCCCATTCGCAGACCGTGCAGCCGTGACGGAAAGCCGACCGGGCGAATTCCAACGCCAGGTCGTGCGGATTCGGGCTCTCGCGGATGTCCTCCCACTCGAGCAGGTACTCACCTAGTCGTCCGTCCCAACGTGCCTCAGCGGGGCTGATGTTCCCGTCCGCAAAGCCATCGGGCGTCGGGTATGCGAGCGCGAAAAAGGCCGCCCCGTCGTGGTTTGGATCCCCTGGCCACCACCCGATCTCGACCTGCTGCGCGTCGCCTCCGTTGCGCACTATGAAGTCATCTGACGGGGGATCCGCCGGCTGGCCCGAGAAGAGGTGGACCGCGAGGTCGAAGGTCCCCCACCAGGCGTTGACCGGTGTCGAGCGTCCACGAAACGGCGCCCGAAATTCCGCCAGGACGAGCGCCGCTCGGGTGGCGGCGTTGAAGTAGGTCGCCACCTGGTCGGTGTCATAGGTCGCATGCTCGTGATCCTCGTCCAGCGGCACCTGCCACGGCGCCTCCTGGGGGATGGGATTGATCTCGACCGCGCCCCCGAGACGCTCAATGGCCTCGAGTACCTCCCGCGTCACCTCCGCTACAGGCCGGTTTGGTGTGAGCGGGATCCGTGTCTCGTGACCGCCGCTGTGCTCGACCACGGCCTCGTGCGTGTGCAGGTCAAGGGCAGCGACAATTGCGCCGGATCCGTCGGGCGCGGGCAGCGGGAGCGTCTCCCAGCCGCGCGCGCTCAGCCGCAGGGCGGCGTGCTGGAGCTGTGGCTCGGGCGGGGCAAGCTCCACCGCGAGCTTTCCGAGCACCTGCGTGTGTGCGTGCAGCGTGTCGCAGGTGGCGTCCCACGCGCCGTAGGCGAGCTTTGGCCACTGAGGGGGCATGCTGGGACGCTGCTCCGCGGGTTCGCTCGCTCCGGACATCCTCAGCCGCCCATGGGCGAGGGCGGGATCCGCGTCTCTCCGACGACTTGTGGGATCACCATGCCGACGTCATCCACGAAGCAGAAGGACCATTCCTCTCCCGGCTGCAAGGATCGGATCAGCGGATGTCCCGCTTGCTCGGCGTGCCTCGACGCGTGCCGGTTCGGGGAACTGTCACAGCAGCTGATCTTGCCGCACTCGAGGCAGATCCGCAGGTGAAGCCACGGATCGCCCGTCTTCAGGCACTCCTCGCAACCGTCTACCGACTCGGGCAGCTCAGTCACCTCAACCTGGTCGAGGTGCGTGCAGTTGGCCATCGGACGTCCTCTCTTTCTCTGAGCGCGCTGCCGCGCATCCGCCGAGGTCGGATTTACTCGCCTCTCCCGGTCTCCCCTTTAAGCGCCGCCGTGATTGGAGCGGTGTCGAAGTACCCGCGAAACGCCGACGGCGGACCCTGGGTCATTTGCCAAAGATGTGCGAACGGTACCTCGAATGTGACACCGGTCGCGCGCGCCTTACCCCTCGACCGGCCGAGCACGACGTAGCGGCCGTCGGCCTCGAAATACTCTTCGGGGTCGGCCCATTCCCCTTCTATCAGCTCGTCGTGCATCTCGAGGACGGCCATGATTCCGAGCTGTCCCTGGTGTGTCCCGCCCCACGGCAGGGTTTCCGGGAGCACCCACTCGATGTTGTGAGCTACGGATCTGCGGACAGCGTCTGAGTCTTGCTGTTGAACCGCTGTGTAGATCCGCCGAAGGATCTCGTTCCTTTCGTTCGCCATCGTCCTGACGAGGCTACACCCGGTGCCGCAGGATGAGGTCCAGCAGCGTCGCGAGCAGCCAGTGCGCTCGGCGACCTCTTGCTGGACGGCGAAGCTACGCGGATGCGTGTGGATACGGCAACAGAACGGCGCTGGTGCCTCGCATACCGCGCAGGGCCACTTCGTCAGATTGAATGAACCTCGGAGCCTCAGGTCGATCGAAGTAAGCCTGTTAGCGGCTCGGGGTAATTGTCGCTTCGCCCAAACTTACGCCCGTCATTACGCTGCCATACGCCAAAAGAATCCGCTCGGCCTCGGCCGTGTCGAGGCCGGAGTGCCCGATCACGACCTGAAGCCCGAGGCCGTCCTCCAGCCCGATGAACCCTCGCGCGATCGTCTCTGCCGAGGCGGCGAGGGTGAGCTCGCCCCCCGCGCGCCCCGCTTCGAGGAGGGACTCGTAGAGATGGACCTGGCGGTCGAAGAATGATGAGCTGAGAAGCTGGAAGGCCTTGCTGGTGCCGGTGAGGGCGTCGAGCTCGTACAAGAGCCGGCTCTCGTCGTCATCGGGGCCGGTTGGAATTCCCAGGCGGATCGCAAGGCGAAGCTGGGCTGGCGCACCCTCGACCTCCCGCACGGCTTGCGCACGGTTCTCCGCGTAGCGCTGCATTGCCTCACGGGAGACTTCGAGCAGAAGGTCGGCGATGTCTGGGTAGTAGTAGAGGACCGAGCTAGGGGAGAGGCCCGCACGGTCGGCGATGTCCTTGATCCGCACACCGACGGCGCCACGTTCCAGGAGCACCCTGCGCGCAGCGACGGATAGCTGCTCGCGGCGCGCTGCCTGATCCTTCGGGCGCATTTCTCGAAGGGTATTCACAGGAATGGCTGTACCACGCCCAGAACCGGCAAACTTGTGTATCGTGGTTCTTCGAACTGAGTTCAAAGAACTGAGGGGTCTGCGTTGAAAACACTGGTTGCGTTCGCTGCGTTGTTCGTCGCCCTTGCGGGAGGCTGCGGTGGCGACTCCGTCGGCGGGGGAAATGACGCGCCGGTCCAAACCGCTGACGCGAGCGGGCCGGTCGATGGGGATCTGACGATCTCGCAATGGCCCCTCTTCATCGACCCGGGCAACGATGGCACCGTCGCCGACTTCGAGTCGGAGACCGGCGTGACGGTCGAGTACTCGGAGGAGATCAACGACAACCAGCAGTTCTTCGGCAAGCTCCAGCCGTCCCTCGAGAACGGTGAATCCGGCGGCCGTGACCTGATCACCGTGAGCGACTGGCTGGCTGCGCAGATGTATGACCGCGGTTACCTGCAGAGGCTTGACTACTCGAATCTGCCGAATGTCGAGAAGAACCTGATCCCCGCCCTGCAGAGCCCCGCGGCAGACCCGGAGCGCGAGTTCACCGTCCCCTGGCAGAGCGGGATGACCGGGCTGATAGTCCGCACCGACATCGCGCCCGAGGTCGACTCGATTTGCGACCTGTTCGACCCGAAGTACAAGGGCCGCGTGACCATGCTTGAGGAGATGCGCGACTCGGTACCAATGACGCTCAAGTGCATGGGCATCGACCCGGACGAGGCCAGCGAGGATGAGTGGCTCGATGCGGTGGAGAAGATCGAAGACGCGGCCGACTCGGGCCAGATCCGGAGGTTTACCGGCAACGACTACACCGAGGAACTCAAGGCGGGCAACGTCGATTTTGTGCTCGGCTGGTCGGGCGATGCCGTGTTGCTTGACGACCCAGACATCGAGTTCGTCATGCCGGAGGAAGGGTGCATGCTCTGGTCGACGAGCATGGAGATCCCGGTGGGGGCTTCGAATGCCGCGGCCGCTCACGCCTGGATCAACTACGTCTACGACCCCGAGGTCCAGGCCGACATCGCCGAGTACGTCAATTACGTGACGCCGGTCGCGGGGGTGAAAGAGATCCTGAGGGAGCGGGACCCTGAGCTCGCGAGCAATGAACTGATCTTCCCGAGTGAGGAGTACACAGCCGACTGCACGTTTGAGCCCGTGCTCGACGGGCCGCTGGGAGAAAAGGTGACCGAGGCGTTTGCCGACGTCGTCAGCGGCTAGGCATGCGCACGCTCTCGATTGCTGCGCTTCAGACGGCGCCCGTCTTTCGCGACCCGGGGGCGACGCTCGATGCGCTGCCCGCCCGGGTCGCCGGCGTCCTCGCAGTGGTTCCGCACGTTCAACTCATCCTCCTGCCGGAGCTCCATCTGTCCGCGCAACCGACCCTCCTCGAGGAGCAGGGCAGTTACCCGGACGATGTCGCCGCACCCTTGCCGGGCCCGCTCACTGAGAGGCTCGGCCAGATAGCGCGCGAGGCGGGAGTCTGGCTGGTACCGGGCACGGTCTTCGAGCGAGGTGAGGATGGCCGCCTTCACAACACGGCAATCGTGCTCTCGCCGCAAGGAGAGCTCGTCGCCCGGTATCGGAAGGTTTTCCCCTGGCAGCCGCACGAGGAGTGTTCCCCGGGGGACTCATTCGTCACCTTCGACATCCCTGAGGTCGGTCGCGTCGGGTTGGCGATCTGTTACGACGGAAACTTCCCGGAGACGTTCCGCCAGCTGGCCTGGATGGGCGCCGAGGTCGTTCTGCAGCCAACTCTCACTACTACGTCGGATCGCAACGCTGAGCTCATTCTGGCGCGCGCGAACGCTATTGCGAACCAGCTTTACGTCGTCAATTTGAACGCCTCCGGCCCGGCCGCGCTTGGGAGGAGCCTCATCGTCGATCCCGAGGGACTAGTCCGCCTCCAGGCGAGCGACGGAGAGGAACTCCTGACGGACGTTCTGGACCTTGACGCCGTCTCACGCGTGCGCCAACTGGGGACCGCCGGAGTATCGCGAATGTGGGAACAAATCCTTCGTGCAGGTCCAGAGGTGGACCTGCCGATGTATGGCGGCCGGGTACGGCCGCCCGGGGCTTCCAGTTAGTCGCTCCGTCCGGTTAAGAGAACGGGATGTGACGATGGGCGCGGCGGGTTTCGAACCTGCGACCTCTCGCGTGTGAAGCGAGCGCTCTCCCACTGAGCTACGCGCCCTTGGCGGGCGATTCTAGAGCGGCTGGCTAGTACTGCTGGTCGTCGATCGGCCCGTGCTCCCGATGAAGTACTCGAACCGCGTCGGTCGCCTCGGCGAGCCCGAGGCCGGTCAGCTAGCGCTTGATGGCCTGGACCTCCTTGCCTTTCGGGACCAGGTTGAAGATCTCCTGGTCGGCCACGGCGGCGCATTCTGCCACCTGGAGGCCGGGGGGCCAGTCCCGCTCAAATACAGACCCCGGGATCGTTGGGCACGTCCGAAGACGCCACGCGGTTGTCGAAGCCGTAGCTGGCGCCGAGGTTCCGCACCCTGTCCAGAGAGCCCAGGCAGCGGAGCTCGCCCGTCGCATCCCGCTTGTCGTAGATGAAGATCGTCTGATCGAACCGGTTCTTGATCGACGACGCCTCGTTGTTGATCTTGTTGCCGATCTTGTTGCTTACGCCGTTGCCCTGGACGACAACGCGCTCGCCGCGGTAGGCGGACTTCGTCCAGACGCAGATAGCGTCGTCTGGGCACGACTTGTCCGTCTTGCCCTTTGATGCCTCTCCCGCCGCGGGGGTGAGGGCGACCATGCCGATCAGTGCGATAAGTGCTGCCTTCTTCATTTCTTACCTCCCGGTTCGTTTGCTTGTCCGGCCCACCTTCCCAAGGCTTTCGCTCTTCGTCATGAGGGGTCGCCACTCATCTTTTGATGGGTACTTTCGGCCATTTCCGTTTAGGCGGCCCTGTTTTCGGTCATACTCGGCGCAATGGCTATTGGCTCTTCACTCTTCTTGATCGCCGTCGGCGCAATCCTTCGGTACGCCGTCAACGACTCGATCGAGCAGGTCGACCTCACGACTGTCGGCCTGATCCTCATGATCGTCGGCATCGTCGGCCTTGTACTCGGCCTGTTCATGATGAGCCGTTCACCACGTTCGGAAACGGTCGTCACGCGCGACCCGCGCGACCCGCGCTACTGAGTCTCACGCACAACTGCGGGGAATGCAATTTGCAGAGTCCGAGCGGAGAGATCTGCCAGGACAGCATCTGCACGACCTGACCGCACGGGGTCAGGCGGAGGTCGTCTGCTCCTGGTCGGCGCGCGAGTCCAGCTCGCGGATCATCGCCTGAGCCTCGGCGTCCTTGACCATCCACGAGTCGATCAGCGGGTTGACGATCCCGCGCATCGTGCTGTAGGCGGCCCAGCGGCGTGGGGTGATGATGCGCGGCTTGCGCTTTTCGATCCCGCGGACGACGGTCTCGCCGGCCTGCGCGGGGGTCAGGCGCTTCAACAGAGCTTTCGGGACCAGCTCCTGGAGCTGATCGGAAGCCCGGTCGCCGTCGAGGAGCTGCTGGACCATCTTGGTGTCGATGAAGCCGAAGTACGCAACGCTCGCGCCGGCCCCGTGGGGGGCGAGCTCGACCCTGAGCGCTCGGCCGAGCTGCTCGACACCGGCTTTCGCCATCGCGTAGGGAGCCTGTCCCGCTCCGTTTACGAACGCGTAGACCGACGCGGTGACCACGATGTGGCCGTGCCGGTCGGCGATCTGTGGGAGGGCGGCGATCGCCGTGTTGTAGACGCCGTTCAGGTTCACCGCGAGAACCCGGTCGGCCATCTCGTTCGACATCACGCGAACGGTTCCCGCGGTCTGGGCGATGCCCGCGTTCGCGATGACAATGTCAACTCCACCGCTCTCCTTGGCGACTGTCGCTACGAGCTTCTGCATAGCGCCGGGGTCGGTGACGTCGGCAGCGAGCCCGAACGAGCCGGACGAGAGCTGCGAGGCCGCAGCCTCACACGCGTCCTGATCGAGATCGGAGATGACCACTGTCGCGCCGCGCTTCGCCAGCGCTTGCGCGCAGCCGAAGCCGATCCCTCTTGCACCGCCCGTGACGATGGCGGTCTTGCCCCGAACGCCGAACTTTTGGCTCACGAGCGGCAACCTACCGGCTTCAACGCGTCAAGCACCCAAACGGCACCTGCTTGTCGCGTCGCCGTTCGGCGATGCGTATGATCCCTGGCGGACCGTGCTAGGCGGGGTGCTAGCGGTGCCTTGTCACCCGCAATCCGCTCTAGCGGGGCTGAACGCCCGCCCGAGGACAGTGGTCTCTCGGGGTCAGTACGTCGAGGGCGGCGTTGATGGTCAGGTCCCGCGCGATGCGCGCCCGTGAATCAGGTCAGGTCCGGAAGGAAGCAGCCTTAAGCGGTAGCGAGCAAGCGACGCGGATAGGCCTGACCGGAGCCAGCCTTCAGCGAAAACGCCTGGGAAACCGCCTTCGAAGGCGGGCCCGCACGGTCCATGCCCTGATTCGGCTCAGCCGCGGGCGCGGAGCGCTGCGCGGAGCACCCGCTCGGCGTTGCCGCCCAGGATCGCCGGTGCGTTCGAGCCGAAGTCCGTGGCGAGCGGCGCTCGGAACTTCGACAGGTCGTCGGCGTTCTCGATCCCATCCACGGTCGGCTTGATGAACCCGTCGAGGTCGGAACCGATTCCCACGTGCGCGTAGGAGCCCGCGACGTCGTGAATCGCCTCGATGTGGTTGCGGACCACTTCGAGCGTGGCGTCGAAGCCGGTGGCATCGCCCAGGTCGACTCCGTCGTAGAGCTGATGCTCGGCCATGATGAGGCCGATCACCCCGTCGCGGGCCGCGATCTCACGGATGGTGTCGTCAGTGAGCATGTACGCCTGGTCGCTGAAGCGATAACCCGCGTGGGTCGCAATCACCGGATACTCCTTCGGGTCGGCGCCGTTGTCCTCGTCGAGGGCCTTGAGCAGCGCAAACGTCTCGGCCAACGCGTCCTCGCGCATATGGCTCACGTCGACGAGGACCCCGTGCTTGTACATCGCCCTCACCGCCGCTTTGCCGATTGCGCTCAGGCCGCCGTTCTTCGGCTGGCAGAAGATCGTGTTGTAGGCGCGGTCGCTCAGCATCGGTAGCGCCGGGGCGTTTGTGGCGACGCCGCGATAGAAGAGGTGGGCGAGGGTGATGTATGTGACGCCCCTCTGGGCAAGCTCTTCCATGCGGCTGTCGATCAAAGCTTCGTCGGCGCCCAGGTGCATCCCGCCTTCGATGCAGTGGACGAGCGCGATGCGCGTCTCGCTCAACGCTCGGTCGAGGTCGGCCTCCCGCTTTACAACGATCGGCCGCGTCTCCTGCGGCTCGTGCGCGAGCTCGGCCTCGACCTCGTCGAGCCTCGTCAGGAGCTCGTCGTAGTCACCGTCACGATCTGGGTCGTCGATCTCCGTCCAAGGCAGGTAGAGGACCGAGAAGACGATTCGCACTCCGCCGGCGGCGAGCCTCGAGAGGTCCACTCGCCATCCGGACTCGAAGCTCTCGTGGTTGAAGAGCTTCGCGACGATCAGGAGCAGGAACGCGCGGATCTTGGCGAGGACGCCGGGCTGCTCGCGGACGCGGACGACGTGCTCGAGCGTCAGCGTCGAAGGCGATGTCCCTCCTTCGCGGTCGGGGAGGTGCTCCTGGACCTCCGGGTCGCGCGCCAGGAGGTGCATCGGGTAGTGGCAGTGGAGGTCGGCGATGGGCGCCGCGTGCGCTGCTTCGTCCGGCGGGTGCACGCCCGCCAGCCTAGACCGGCGGGCAGTTAGCCGTCAACGCCGCCGGTCTCGGGGTGGATCGGCGCCAGCGGGCCCGGGTCGAAGCTGCGGGGTGAGATGCCGCCGCCGCCATCGCCATCGCCGCCGTTGCCGCCGCCGCCACCACCGCCGCCGGGCTTGATGCCGCCGCCGTTACCGCCGCCGCCGCCGCTGCCGCCCCCATCGTTGTCGCGATCGGGCTCGTTGTCGCCACCGCCACCGCCGGAGTTCGGGCACCGGAGCGAATACATGGTGTTCGCCGGCTTGCCGGGCTTGGTCGTCGAGTGACTGTACGAAAGGTGAAGATGATGCCCGCGGCCATGGCCCGCGTCGCCGTTGTATCCGACCCAGCGAAACGGCGATCGAGGCTGATTCTGACTGGGCTCGGCCCATGCCGCGAGGCGGTCGATGTCATTCCAGTCGCCGCCCGCAGCGAAGTCAGGGACGATGTCGAGCGCAAGCCCGATGGGATGCTCTCCGTTCGCAGAATGCGCCGGATCGTTTGAGTAACCGTCGGTGATAAAGATCTGGTACTTGCGCCGCAGGTACTTGATGTCGTTGAGGAGACGGCGGTCGATCTTCTCGCCCGGGAAGCCCGGGATGTCGACGAACTTGCCCCCGCCCGTGGTCTGACAGACCTTGTCGCTGATCTGGACGCTCTGCATCGTCGCCGACGCGGGTGTGGAGGTGAGCGCCGCAAGAACGGCGACTGTCGCAACTCCGATGTATGCCTTTTGAATCATCACGTCGAACATCGGGACGGAATTCCTTCCTCTGGAATTAGCCCGAGACCGAGATGCAAGATCGCTTGCAACGAATCGCGAAAACCGCTCTAGAATAGGAAGAACAGGCCTTTTTGCACCGTCCGATTCGCTGGACGGATGGCCCATCAAGCTTTCGGAGCGAGAGGTGACTTCCAGAAGCTGGTTCGCTCGCGAGCTCCGCCCCAGTTCAGCTCGAGGTGCACATGGTCGATGTGCGCCTGGGTCGGGTCGAGGTTCTTCTTTTTCTTCCCGTTCTCGTTGAAGCAGTACGAGTAGCGGCCAAGCCCGGTCCCACCGGCCCACCACGTCTTGCAGTCGAAGATGATCCCCTGGACCCCCATTCGCCTAGCGAGCGCGGTGGTGTTGCCCCTACGGTCACGCTCGATCAGCGTGTGGATGAGGTTCATGGCCGCGCGCCGCTCGCCGACGTTCCGGGCGTCGAGGTGCCAGTCGATCGCGCGGCCCTCCGAGTGGAGGCTGAAGTTCCCGCCTCCCCAGCTCTCGCAGCGCATGATCCCCCAGGTCACGCCGCGGACGTTCTCCTGAAGCCAATCTTCGAAGGCGAGCATGCCTTTGGGCGGATGATCGCGACAACCCCTACCCGGGTCGTACTGCGAGCCCTCGATCGGCTTGTCAATCAAGCTCTTGTGGTTCGCCGGGTTGTTCTTCAGACGGGCCGTGGCGACGGCGCCCAAGCACAGGCACAGAAGGCCCGCCAAGGCGAGGAGGAGCACCCCCCTGGCGCTCATACGTTCCATGTCTTTTCCTTCGGCAGCCCCGCCTGAAGCTTGAATACACTCGCCGCAGTGTCCTCTCAGCCCTCTCTTTACCGCCGCCACCGCCCTTTGAGCTTCTCGCAGGTGGTCGGCCAAGAACACATCGTGAGGACGCTTTCCAACGCGATTGAGCGCGATCAAGTCCACCACGCCTACCTCTTCGTGGGCTCCCGGGGGACGGGCAAGACGTCGATCGCGAAGATCCTCGCGCGTTCCCTGAACTGCGTGAACGGACCGACGCTGGAGCCGTGCGGCACGTGCGAGGCGTGCACGTCGATCGCGGCTGGCTCGTCGATGGATGTGATCGAGATGGACGCCGCATCGAACAACTCCGTCGACGACATCCGCGAGCTCCGCGACCGGGTCGGCTTCGCACCCACGGCGGGGAAGTGGAAGATCTACATCCTGGACGAGGCCCACATGCTTTCCACACAGGCGTGGAACGCATTTTTGAAGACCCTCGAGGAGCCGCCGCCGTTCACCGTGTTCGTGCTCGCGACGACGGAGCCGCACAAGGTCATGCCCACGATCGTCGACCGCTGTCAGCGCTTCGATTTCGCGCGGCCGGCGCCCGAACAGATTGCCGAGGTCCTACGCCGCGTCGCCGGCGCGGAATCGATCGAGATCGACGATGGCGCGGTCGCGGCGATCGCCCGCTCGGCGTCCGGGAGCTTCCGCGACGCGCTCGGCACCCTCGACCAGCTCGTCGCCTACGGCGGCAAGAGGATCGAGACCGACGATGTCCTCGCCGTCCTGGGGGTCGCAGACGCGACCCTGATCCTCGCCGCCGCCGACGCGATCGCCCGGGGCGACGGGCGCGCCACGCTGGAGGCCAGCGAGGGCCTCGCGCGCTCCGGCCGCGACGTCGCTCAGTTCGGCCGCGACCTCCTGGCGCATCTGCGCCAGCTTCTGATCATTCGCGCGGCCGGAGACGATTTCGCCTCGGACGCTCTTCAGGCTGCTGATCCCGCCCGGATGCAGGTGCAGGCGGATTCATTCACCGATCTGGGACTCACGCGCGCCATCGATTCCGTATCGGCCGCCCTCACGGCGATCCGTGAGGGCGACGAGCCTCGCATGACAATGGAGCTCGCGATCCTCCGCGCGGCCCGGCCACAGCTCGACCCGGGCCGCGAAGCCTTCGCCCAGCGCCTCGAGCGCGTCGAGCGGGCCCTAGAGGGCAAGCCGCCAGCCGTACGTAGCGGTGAATCCGACGCAGCCGCGTCGCCCGGGCCGGGGTCTGACCCCATTACCCCAGACGTCTCAGCCTCTTCGGGCGCAACCCGGGGGTCTGACCCCACAGGTTCCGCCGTGCCCGACCCCGAGGAAGCACAAGAGCCGGCACCCAAGGAAACGCTCGACCTCGAGCGGCTGATCGGCCTCTGGCCCGCGGTCATGGACCAGGTCAAGTCAGGCTCGGAGCTTCTCTCCCACGCGTTGTCAGTTGCGCGCCCGATCGCAGTCGATGTCGAGCAGGCAGTCGTCCAGGTGGGCTTCCCGGTCGGAGCCGGCTTCAACAAGCGCAAGGCGGAGGCGGTCGAGGCCCGCGACAAGCTTGCGGACGCCGTCAGGACGATCGTCGGCGAGCGGCTTCGCCCCGTCTACGTAGTCCTGGAGGGCGAGGATGCCCAAACCGAGGCAGAGGCGGAGGAGCAGCTGAGCGACGACGAGGTGTTCGAGCATTTGAAGGATGCGTTCGACGGCGTCGAGTTCGATGTCTCGTCCGCCGAGGGCGCTGACGCGGGAGCGTCAGGAATGGACGCCGGGCTCGATGCGAGCCCGGGAATCGACACCGGAGAGGCGGCTTAGACGTGGCAAGACCCCGAGGCGGGCCCGGCGGGCTCGATCTGAACGCGATGATGAAGCAGGCCCAGCAGATGCAGGCCGAGATGAGCGAGGCCCAGGAGGGGCTAAAGGACGAGGTCGTCGACGCCAGCGCCGGCGGCGGCATGGTGAAGGTGAAGATGAGCGGCGACATGCGCTTGCTTGAGATCTCGATCGACCCCGAGGCCATCGACCCCGAGGATCCGGAGCTTCTTCAGGACATGGTGATGGCCGCCGTCAACGAGGGCATCCGTGCGGCCCAAGAGCTCGCGTCGGCGAAGATGGGCGGCATCATGGGTGGCCTCGGCGGACCCGGCGGGGCAGGCCTCGGCGGCCTTGGCCTGCCCGGGACCTAAGGACCGCTTGTACGCCCAGCCGATCCAGCGGCTGATCGCCGAGATGGCGAAGCTGCCCGGGATCGGGCAGCGGACCGCTCAGCGGCTTGCCTTCCATGTGCTCCGCGCGTCAGACGATGACGCGCTCGCGCTCGCTGATGCGATCCGGGAGGTCAAGGCAAAGGTGGGCCTGTGCGAGGTTTGCTTCAACCTGGCCGAAGGGCCTCGATGCAACATCTGCGAGGACCAGCGCCGAGACACCGAGGTGATCTGCGTCGTCGAGGAGCCCCAGGACGTGATCCCCGTCGAGCGGACTCACGAGTTCCGCGGCCTCTACCACGTGCTCGGCGGGGCGCTCTCGCCGATCGACGGCATCGACCCGTCAGACCTCAAGATCAATGAGCTCGTACGCCGCGTCGACGCGGGCGGCGTGACGGAGGTCGTGCTCGCCACCAACCCCACTACGACTGGGGAGGCGACCGCAATCCACATCGCCGAACTGCTCCGCGACAAGGCTCAGGTCACGCGACTTGCGAGCGGCCTTCCGGTAGGCGCCGACCTCGAGCACGCCGACGAGGTGACGCTGGGGCGCGCGTTCTCGGGCCGCCGCAGCGTCTAGCCGAGCGCGAGTTGCGCTACGTCGCGTCGCTGCTCGTCCTTTCGGCCCTGGCGGCGCCGGGGATTGCGGGCGCCGCACCCCTTTATCCACCCGACACGACGCTCACCCGGGTTCGAACGCCGCGGGATGTCCCGCGTCCTGGGTACCTCCAGCCGGTTCTCGATCCGAGCTTCGGCACGACCGTCACTCGTGTCGCCGACGAGGAGGCCTTCGACCAGGAGGGCTTCGGGGTGATCCGCCATGCCTACGCGAAGAACCAGCCATGGAATGCCGACGGCTCGCTACTGATGCTCGACTGGCGCCGTCCCGCACCGCTTCTGGACGGCGAGACTTTCGAGCTCATCGGGCGGGTGCATCAGCCCTCCGAGGCAATGTGGATGCACACCGACCCCCGCTACATGATCGGACGGGCCGGATCGAAGCTCGTGCGCTGGGACGCAATCGCCGACGAACGCGACGCTGTCATCCACCGATTCGACGAGTACTCGAAGATCCAGCTCGGCGCGGGGGAGGGAAACATGTCGAATGACGATCGCTACATCGCGCTCTTCGGGCGCCACGGCGACGACACTGACGTCGTGGTCTTTGACCTCGTCGAAGAGCAAGTCCTGTCCACGCGGACCTTCGAGAACAGCGGCGTCAAGGACGGCCAGAACGCGTCCACCTTCAACAACGTTGCGATGTCGCAGTCGGGAGAGCGTGTCGTGGTCGAGTTCAACGCCCAGGGCAGGGGACTCCGCGAGGGAATTCAGTCTTACGACCTCGACCTGCGAAACCGGGTGCCGCTATCCGCCAACGGCGGGACCCATTTCGATGTGTGCGTCGACTCCGAGGGCGACGATACGATCGTGACCCAGGCCGACGCGCGGTCGGCCATCATCTCGGCCGATCTGACCGACGGCACACGGACTGTTCTGCTCCCGGCGAGCCTCATCGCTTACCCCATCCATGTCTCCTGCCGGAACACCGAACGGCCTGGCTGGGCATACCTCAGCGAGTACTTCGACTCCGAGGCGCCGCGGCTCGCGAACTACGACGAGGTCTTCGCCGTCCGCATGGACGGCTCGGGCACCATCCAGCGCTTCGCCCATGAGCACCACTCACGGAACGAGTCGTACGAGCGCGAGCCTCACGCGGTTCCGAGCCCGGACGGGAGCCGTGTGCTGTGGGCGAGCGACTGGGAGCGCGAGCGCGGCCCAGTCTACGCCTACGTCGCCGAGCGGCGCTGAGCCGGTCTAGCTAGGCGGGACCGGCGGGGCGGGCTTCTTCACTTCGAAGTCCTGCTTGCCGGTGTGACAACCGCCTGATCCGAGGAGCTCGATTTCAATGAATCCGGAGGCCTTGTCCCCTTTGAGCTCGCCCTTCAGGCGATATCGGATTCCATCGGACCCCCCGCGAGGGGGCATGGGGTCGCCAAAGTCGTATTGGACGGTCTTGTCGAACGAGCCGTCCGCCTTCACCGGCACTGGCTTTTCGAGCGTGCCACCGTTCGAGCCGTTGTCATCGGGGTTGTTGCACTTGAATCTGATGTTGGTGACGAAGCCGTTCTTGATCTTTCGATCGCCCCCGCTGCCCTTTACGTCAAACCCCAGGTAGTGATTCTTCTTGCCGTCGATCTTGCCGCCGTACTCGGGGTCGGGGGGAGGCCCTCCCAAGGCCACCGCCGGTAGGGCGATCACGCCGATACAGATTGCCGTTAGTCCCTTGCGCATGCCTGCCTCCAGTTTTGGTTTCGGTTGGTCGTCTAGCTTTGCGGGACGGGTGGAGCGGGCTTCTTGGCCTCCCACTCGACCTTGCCGGACTTGCAGTTCGTGCCGAGGACCTTCATCTCGAGGGTGCCCTCTGTGCGGTTGCCGTCGACCTTGCCCTTCAGCGTGTACTTGAGGCCTGTGGGCGTTCCGCGATGCCGCCGGAACATGTCGGTCTCCGTACCGCCGAACTTGCCGTTCCCATCAATGTCGAACGCGCCCTCGAAACCGCCGCCCTGCTTGCCGTCATCGGCAGGATCGTCACAGTCGTGGAAGGGCACGTTCACGATGAACATGTTCTTGAGGGTCCGGTTGTTACCGGACCCCTTGATGTCGAAGCCGATGTAGCGGCTCTTCTTGCCATCGATCTTGCCACCGTACTCGGGGTCGGGGGGCGGTCCTCCAAGGGCCACCGCCGGAAGCGCGAGTGCGCCGATGCAGATTGCCGATTTCAGCGCTCGCTTCATGGTTGCGATCTTAGGCGCTCGGTCAGCCCTCGCTCAGCCCGATCCGGCCGTGCAGGCGTCTGAGCGGGGCCGGCGCCCACCAGTTCCACTTGCCGAGCAGCTCCATCAGCGAGGGCACCAGGAGGGCTCGGATGATCGTCGCGTCGATGATGACGGCGAGGGCCGTGCCCAGGCCGACCTGCTTGATGAAGATGATCTCCGAGGTCACGAACGACCCGATCGCGATGCAGAACAGGAGCGCCGCGGCTGTGACGATTCGCCCGGTGCGCTCGAGTCCGATCGCAACCGATTCCGAGTCGGATGCGCCTCCGTCGCGCGCCTCCTTGATGCGCGAGAGCAGGAAGACGCCGTAGTCGGTTGAGAGGCCGAACGCCACCGCGAAGAGGAGCAGCGGCTGGGTGGATTCGAGGCCGCCCTGGCTGTCGTACCCCAAGAGCCCCTCGAAGCGGCCGTCCTGGAAGATCAGGACGAGGATCCCGAAAACGGCGCTCAGGCCGAGGAAGTTCATCAGGAGCTGCTTGACGGGAAGGACGACCGAGCCGGTCATGAGGAAGAGGACGATGAACGTCACCAAGCAGACCATCGCGAGCACGAGCGGCAGGTGCTCAACCAAGCTGTCCTGAAGATCGACGAAGTTCGCCGTGAAGCCGGTGACGAGTGCGCTGGACTCGATGCCGCGCAGGTCGGCGACCAGGTCCTGGCTCCGATCGGCGAGTGGCGCGTTGGTGGAAACGACCTCGATCGCCCACGCGTCGCCCTCCAGCCTCTGCGGCGGCAGGACCTCGGCAACTCCGTCGAGGCGGCCCGCCTCGCCCGCGATTGCCTTGACCTCCGCCGCGGAGCCCTCGGCGTAGACCTGGACCGGCGAGTCATGGAAGGGTGGGAACTCAGAGCGCAGTTCGTTGTCGACCATCCGCGCAGAGGTGTCCTCCGGCAGGACCTGAGCGTCGACCGAGGTGAAGTTGATGTTGAAGAAAGGGATCCCCAGAACGATCAGGAAGGTCGCGCTCGCGAAGGCGATTCGGCCTGGGATGCGCATGATGGTGCGCGACAGGCGGTACCAGAAACCTTCGGAGGCGGGGCGCGAATCCGCCTCGGCGCGGCGCTGGAGGAAATTCGGCGAAAGCGAGTTCACCCTCTCGCCCAGTAGGGCGAGAACGGCGGGGAGGACCGTCAGGGAGATAAGCGCGGCGGCAAGCGCAACGAGCGCGCCGCCGATGCCCATCGAATAGAGGAAGCGCTGAGGGAAGATGGCAAGCGCCGCCAAGGCGCCCGCGACGGTGACCGACGAGTAGGCCACAGTCCGGCCCGCCGTCGCCATCGTCCGTCGCAGCGCCTCAATGCCGGCGCCGCTCTTCGCGATCTCCTCCCGGTAGCGGGAGACCACGAACAGGCTGTAGTCGATCGCAAGGCCCAGGCCAAGGCCGGTCACCAGGTTGAGCGCGAAGATCGAGATCGAGCCCAGCTCGCTCGCGACTGTCAGGAGCAAGAAGGTCGAGACGATCGCGAGGCCGCCGATGAGGAGCGGCAGGGCGGCGGCGACGAGGCTCCGGAAGAAGAGAAGCGAGAGGAGGAAGAGGATGGGGAAGGCCAGGAGCTCAGCGCGCTGCAGGTCCGATTCGACGTTCTCGTTGATCTGCTGCTGTGCGACCGCGTTGCCGCCGACGAGGATGTTGTCCTCGCCTTCGAACTCCGACACCAGGGCCTCTGCCGTGTCTTGGAGCGTGTCGTCCTCCGTGCCTTCGAACTGGACCGCAAGGTAGGTCGACCGGCCGTCCTTGGAGACGAACGCGTTGGACTTCGTCTCCGCAAAGCCCGAGACGCCGCGCACGCCCTCTACCTCGGCCACCTGCTTGCCGACCTCGGAGACACGCTCGGCGCCCGCAGGCGTCGTCGGGTCCGTGTCATGGATCAGGATGACCGCCTGCGCGTCGCGGTAGCCCGCACCCTCGAGCTTCTCCTTCGCGATGAAGGCTTCCTTGTCCGGGTCGTCGGCGCCGTAGGGGTCAAGGCGGTCGGCGACGCCGGAGCCAAGGGCTCCAGCCAGGAGAAAGAAGAGCCCGGCGAAGATCAGAACGCGCTTGGGGTGGCCGCCGGCGAGGTTTGCGAGTCGGTTGAGCATCTACTTCTCCTTGTTCAAGGTCTTGAGGCTGTCTTCGCACCAGCGGATCGCGAACTCGTTGTAGGCGAGCCCGTAGCCCAGGACCTCGGCCGGGCCGACGCGCTCGGCGGCTCGGGCGTGCGGCTCGATGTCGCGAAGCTCCACGAGCGCAGCGGCATGGGCATCGCGCTTCTCCCTGATTGCCGCAATGACCGCGTCGTTGTCTTGTGCTGCCGCGAAGAAGAGCTTCAGGAGGCCTTCATCGCGAAGCTCGTGGACCTGCTCGGGGGCGTTGAGCCACTCGGCGAGGGCCTTGCGCCCGTCGCGAGTGATGCGATAGACGGTTCGCTTTCTGCCTCCGTGCGGCTCATCCGACCCCTCGATCAGCCCCGCCTCTGCCAGGCGCTTGAGCTCGGGGTAGATCTGTCCGTAGCTGGCCGCCCAGAAGAAGCGGGTCGACTTGTCGGTCACGGCCTTGATGTCGTAGCCCGAGCGCGGCTCGACCGCGAGCACTCCGAGGATCACGCGTCCTGTCGAGGAGAGGTCCATGTATCGTGTAGATATATCAGCGCGATATATCTGCTCGTGTGATTCAGATCACACACCAGCGAGAGGTGGTCAATCCTCGATGAGGCCGAGCTCGCGCTTGAGGTCGAGCACGCGCTCGGCCGCCTCGGCGAGGCGCTCCGGCTCGATCTCGCCTTCCTCGACCGCCTTCTCGATCGCGCTCGCCACGCCGTCCGTCCCCTCGGGTGATGCGAACTGGACCAGATCGGTGCCTGCCGCTATCGCCCGCACGGCTGCCTCCTCAGGTGAAAACGCGACGGCGCCCGACCCGAGATCGTCCGAGATCGCGACGCCCTTGAAGCCGATGTCGTCCCGCAGAAGGCCGGTGGCGACACCCTCCGTCATCGCCCCGGGGACCGCGGCATCGAAGTCCGGGTAGAGCCCGAGCGAGAGCACCATCGCCGGCGCGTCCTTGGCCACCGCGCGAAACGGGACCATGTCGCGGTTGCTGAGAACCTCGAACGGTGAGGCGATTGTCGCCGGGCCGTCGGCCGTGTCCTGTGAGGCGGCGCCGAGCCCGGGAAAGTGAAGGGGCGCACAGGCAATGCC
The DNA here is from genome assembly GCA_033856515.1 of Solirubrobacterales bacterium. Lineage (GTDB taxonomy): Bacteria > Actinomycetota > Thermoleophilia > Solirubrobacterales > 70-9 > JALZKA01. The sequence goes on along the minus strand of JAWVEY010000035.1, from coordinate 61,997 downwards.
CGCGTCCTCGCAACCCTTGATTGCCGCTTCCGTGAGGGCGGCCGCCTGCGCCGGATCGTCGGAGAAGGCGCGCCCGGCAAGAGGGCTGTCAAGGGTCGCTACGTCAGCGACCGGGAAGAGGTTAAGGTCGAAACCGGCATCGCCGAGTGCTTTGGAGGTCGTCTGAGACCAGACGAGTGCGGCGTCGAGTGAGCCGTTGCGGCCGATGTCGAGCTCCCGCTCGGCTGGCGGCAACTCGGGAAAGGAGCGGTAGATGCCCCCTTCCTGCGATGTGGCGACGAGGGGAGGGATCTCGCCACCTCCATTCGCGAGCGCCTTCGCCGCACCAACGCCGTTCTCAGCTCGAACCAGAACGGCGCCAAGCCCCTCCGGCACGGAGGCGGGGTCTCCCACGAATCCGAGCATGAGCACCTGCTCTGCCTGTTCGGCGACCGACATCTTCCGGACGAGCGGATCGTCGGAAACGTGCTTGCGCCCTGCCTTCGCCTGCTCCTTCTCGGGCACTTGAGATTCGCTCTCATCTCTGATCAGGAAATTCCAGACGCCCACGCCGATCCCGACCAGCACGAGCAGGAGCGCGACTCGCACCACATTGGCTCTCATGCTTGGGGCGGGCATCGCCTGATTATCCTCGGAGCGGTGAGAGTTCCCAGCCACCTGGCGACCCAATGAGCGAGATCGTGGTCATGAAGTTCGGCGGCACGTCCGTCGCCGAGCCTGAGGACCTGAAGCGTGCCGCTGCGCGAATCGTCGCCGCACGCGAGGGCGGAAGCCGTGTAGTCGCCGTTCTGTCAGCCCGTGGCAAGACCACTGACGACCTGGTCGAGATGGCCCACGAGATCTCCGAAAGCCCGTACGAGCGCGAGATGGACATGCTGCTTTCGGTCGGCGAGCGGATCTCCTGCGCGCTGTGCGCGATGGCGATCCACGACATGGGACACAACGCCGTTTCGCTTACCGGCTCGCAGGCGGGCATCGTCACGGACTCATCGCATACCAAGGCCCGCATCCTCGAGGTCCGCGCGGACCGGATCCGGTCCGCGCTGGATCAGGACCGCATCGTCCTGGTCGCGGGCTTCCAGGGCGTATCGGGCGACTCGCTCGACGTGACCACGCTCGGTCGCGGCGGTTCGGACACGACAGCCGTGGCGCTGGCGGCAGAGCTAGGCGCCACCGTGTGCGAGATCAACACAGACGTCGCGGGCGTCTTCACGGCCGACCCCCGCATCTGTCCGGACGCCAGGAAGCTCACCCTCGTCTCCTTCGACGAGATGCTCGAGATGGCCGCGTCGGGCGCAGGAGTCCTTCAACTTCGCTCGGTCGAGTACGCGCGAAACCACGGGGTCCGCATCCATTGCCGCAGCTCGTTCGAGGAGGGGCGGGGTACCCTCGTCGTCTCCGAGGACGAGACGATGGAACAGCCGATGGTCACAGCCGTTACGCACACCTCATCCGAGGGACGGGTGACGGTTTCAGGCGTCAGCGACGAGCCAGGGGTCGCAGGCCGCATCTTTGCCGCGCTCGCCGCCGCGAACGTGAACGTCGACATGATCATCCAGAACGAGCCGGTCAGCGGTGACCAGAAGGCCGACCTCTCGTTCACGGTGGGGCAGGACGAGCTTCGAACCGCTGCCGAGGCGATCGAGTCGCTGGGCGTGGGCGAGCGGATCCTCACCGACGATCGGATCGGCAAGGTCTCGATCGTCGGGGCGGGAATGCGCAGCCATCCCGGCGTTGCCGCAAGGGTCTTCGAGACTCTCGGCGAACACGGGATCAACATCGAGATGATCTCAACGTCGCCGATCAAGATCTCGTGCGTAATCGCCGCCGACCAGGTGGAGAGCGCGGTCCGCGCGCTGCATGCCGCGTTCGATCTGGGCGAGGGCGGCATCCAGCCCGAGGACCCGACCGGCGTTCACCGGCCCACAGTCACGTCATGACCTATCGAGTCGGAGTACTGGGCGCCACTGGTGCCGTGGGCTCGACCATCCTCCAGGTCCTCGCCGAGCGGGACTTCCCGGTCTCCGACCTCGTCCCGCTCGCTTCGGCGCGCTCGGCCGGCAAGCGAGTCGCATTTGGCTCAGGCGAGGTCGAGGTGGTGGAGGTCTCCGACGAAGCCATCCAGGGCCTGGACATCGTCCTGAGCTCGGCGGGAGGCTCTGTCTCGGCGGAGTGGGCGCCCAGGATCGTCGAGGCGGGCGCCGTCGTCGTCGACAACACCAGCTTCTGGCGCATGCACCCCGATGTTCCGCTCGTCGTCGCCGAGGTGAACCCCGACGCAGCTTCCGAGCATTCGGGCCTGATCGCCAACCCCAACTGCACGACGATGCAGATGATGGTCGCGCTTGCCCCGATCCAGCGGCACATCGGCATCGAGCGCCTGGTCGTCTCCACGTACCAGTCGGTGTCGGGCACCGGGCAGAAGGCGATCGACGAGCTTCAGGCGCAATCGCGCGCCGTTCTGGCCGGCGAGACGCCCGAGGCTCATGTCTATCCCCACCCGATCGCCTTCAACGTGATCCCGCAGGTCGAGACCTTCAAGGACGGCGACGACTACACCACCGAGGAGCGCAAGGTGATGGCCGAGACGTCCAAGATCCTGGGCGTGAGCTCCGACGAGCTGCGTGTCTCGGCGACATGCGCGCGGGTGCCCGTTGTCACCGGCCACTCCGTCTCGGCAAACGTCGAAACCGCCGGTGACTTCAGCCCCGAGGAGTGCCGCGAGCTGCTCGCAGGCGCGCCTGGAGTGGTCGTCATGGACTCCCCCGAGGCCGGTATCTATCCGCTGGCGACCGACGTCACTGGGCGCGACGACGTATTGGTCGGGCGGATCCGTCGAGACCCCTCCCATCCGCGCTGTCTCAACATGTGGATCGTCGGCGACAACCTGCGCAAGGGCGCGGCAACGAACGCGGTCCAGGTTGCCGAGCTCCTCGCCGACCGCGACCTCGTCCGCGTCCCGGCAGGCGCCGCCTCCCTCTCCTAGCGTCAGCTCAGTTGCACTCGACGATGCGGCATTGGCGAATCTCGCCGTTGCCAACCGCAGTGTTGCCGGTTGACTTGACGCCGCGAAGCCCGTCGATACCCCAGCCGCACCATAGCCTGTCGGGATGGACCTCGGGTTCGGAGAATCGCTTCTCTTGTTCGGCCTGCTGTTGTCCGTCGCCGCGGGGCTCTCGGGCGTCATGCACGGGACGGTCCTGTCGGTGTCGGTCCTCTCGGTCGGGCTTGGCGTGGGTCTGGCGCTGGCCGATGTCGTCACCGTCGACGTATCGGACCCGAACGTCATCCATCTGGTCGAGCTTGCGCTGATCCTGACCCTCTTCTCCGATGGGCTGGTCGTCGAGCGCGAGCTCTTGCGGATGCACTGGGGGCCGCCGGCCCGCGCGATCGTTTTCGCGATGCCGATCACCCTGGGGATCCTGGCCGTGCTCGGGCTCATCCTGTTCCCGGAGCTTGCCGTCGCGGAGGCGTTCCTCCTAGCCGCTGTCCTGACCCCGACCGATCCGGTCGTAACCTCTGCCGTGGTCACGTCCAAGACCGTTCCTGAGCGCGTTCGGCACACGCTCAACCTCGAATCGGGGCTGAACGACGGGCTGGCGCTGCCGTTCGTCCTCTTCTTCCTGGTCCTCGCGACGCCGGGCGGCGACGCGGGGCCGGAGGCGGCCAAGCTCCTGGGCGAGGCAGCTGCCGGAGCCGTGATCGGCGCAGCGCTCGGGATTGCCGGCGGATATGTCCATCGCGTGGCTCCGGCAGGTGGCATCACCCCGCGCTATGAGGGCATCTTCGCGGTCGGGCTCGGGCTCGCCGCCTACGGCTTGGCCGACGCGACGATCGGCAACGGGCTGATCGCGGCATTTGTGGCTGGGATCGCGCTCGGCGCAACCGAGCACGAGATTCCCGAGCGCATCCTCGACTTCGCCGAGAACGTCTCGTCGATCTTCCAGGTCCTCACGTTCTTCGTCTTTGGGGCCCTGATCGTCGCCACTGGATACGACGGCTCGATCCCGGCTCTCATCGCGTTTGTGGTTCTGGCCCTGCTGGTCGCCCGCCCCGTGGCGATGTTCATCTCGCTGATCGGAACGGACTTCCGCCGGGAGGAGCGCGTCTTCATGGCGTGGTTCGGCCCCAAGGGAGTGGCGTCGATGCTGTTCGCCCTGTTCGTCTTGAAATCCGCGGCCGACAACGCATCGGACATGTTCAACATCGCCGCATTCGTGATCCTCGCCTCGATCCTGGCCCACGGCTTGACGGACACGGTAGGGGGGAAGTGGGTCGAGCGGCGGCTCGGCCGCGCCGGCTGATGGCAGGGCGGCTTCTCGCGCCTAGCCCCGGCAGATGGCGTGAACGACGACCGTCTCCCCAAGGGCGCCGACAGCTGAGATCCCCCACCCGTTGTCGGGCTTGGAGTTCGCATCGTCGGTATCGACAGGAATGCTGTCCGCGACGTACGTGCTTTCCCCGTTCGACTCGATCGACGACCCTCCCCCGACGACCTTGTGCGCGGCCGGGCACTCGACCGAAACGGGCGCGCCGTCGATCGTGGATTCAGAGACGTACTTGAGGCCCTTTGGTGACTTCGAGCAGATCGCGTAGACAGTGACTTGCTCGCTGCCGACGTCGGGCACCTGCACATTTACGGCACCAAGCCAACCGTCGTCGTGAGCTGCGTCTCCATCAGGTCCGTCGGCTGGGCCGCTCGCCCTGATGCGGCCATTGGCGCTCTCGAGAAAAGCACCTCCGCCAGTCACCCGGGTTCCCTTTGGGCAGAGCGGAATGCGGCTCGCTGTGCAGACGTCGGACACGGGGGCGGCGTCGCACCCGGTGCCTTCTGGATCGACGATGACTTTCTTCGTCTTCACCTTCTGCCCATCGTCAGTGCAGACCGCATGAACGGTCACCAGGTCGCCAAAGCCCGAAATGCGCACTCGAGCCTCGAACACGTCGCCGGGTTTGTCGTTTGCATCAGCCCCGTCAACAGGCCGCTGGCCAAGGGTCTGTGTCCCCGACTCGTTCACAGTGCTTCCTCCGGCGCTGACGGAGCGACCACCAGTGCATTCAGCCACCGGCGAAACCGTTGCCAAGGGCGGGAAGCTCTCTGCGGTTGTGACGTACTTGGTACCGGCAGCCAAAGCCGTTGCGGCGAGGAGTGATCCCGCAAACAGCAAGGCAGTAGCGAGACCCAATGTTCGCCTGCGCTTTTGGATGGCTCCCTTCACCCAAGGGCACCATACTCCGGCAGGGGGAGTAGCGAGCCGAATCTACGAGGCGGCGAGCTTTTCGATCACTTCGCGGGCGGTGGCCTCGTCGACCTCCGCCTGCTTCGCGTACAGGTTGACCGCCTCGTCGAGCCGGCCGAACAGCACGAGCTGCTCGATCTCAGCTGATGGCTTGAGGAGTTCGCCGTCGCTCATGCCGCCGCTCCGGTGAGGCGCTCGACGACGTTCTCGGTCGAGGCGATGTGCTTGTGCATGCCGAGTTCCTTCGGCTCGTAGCCCATCGCGAGCCCGACGAGCTGAGGCAGGTGAAGGACAGCGAGCCCGAGGTCGCGATTGACCATCTTCGCCGCCTCCGGCTGCTGGAGGTCCAGGTTCAGGTGGCAGAGCGGGCAGGGCGTGACGAGGCAGTCCGCGCCCTGGTCGATCGCGTCTCCGACGTGAGTGCCGGCCTGCGTCAGGGACGTCTCGCGGCTCATCGTGATGATCGGAAATCCGCAGCACTTGCGCGAGCCGTCGTAGTCGACGACGGTGCCGCCAAGGGCCTCGATCACCTGCTCGAGATAGATGTCGCGATCGGGGTTCTCGTCGTATCCGAGACGCGTCTTCGGCCGCAGGACGTAGCAGCCGTAAAACGGGCCGACGCGAAGGCCTTCGAGCGGACGCTTGACCTTCGAGCGAAGCGTGTCCAGGCCGATGTCCTCGACCAGGAGCCAGAGGAAGTTCTTGTTCGTGAAGCCGTCCTTGCCCGCGATGTACTCGAGGCCCTCGCCGGAGAGCGCCTCGTTGATGTGCTTGCGGTACTCGGCGTTCGCGTCCAGGCGCTCCTGGCACTCGGACTGAGCGCCCTGGCAGGTCGAGCAGATGTTCATCATCGCGAGGCCCGTCTCCTGAGCGAGCGCGAACGTGCGGGCGTTGAGGGTGTCGGCCAGCTCCTGGTTGTGCTCGGCGATGACGCCTGCGCCACAGCAGTTCGCGCGGTCGAGCGTGACGAGCTCGATCCCGAGCCCCTCTGCGACCAGCGCCATCGAGCCGTGAAGCTCGGTCGTAAAGCCGCGCGATACGCAGCCGGGCCAGTAGGCGAGCTTCATGGGTGAATCTCCTCTTCGGCGTTTTCCTCGTCAGTCCCCGTGATGTAGAGGTTGAGCTGCCATTTCGATTCCTCGGCGCGCTCATAGATCTTCTCGACCCGCTCCTGTGCGTCGCCGGGCAGCTTCGGGTGGACGCCCGGGATCAGCTTCGAGAGCGAGCGCATCTTGCCGGTGCGGATGCCCCGGACGGCGGTGGGGAGCGACTCGATCAGGCCCATCACGCCCTTGGGCTTCATCTTGCCGACGATTCCGGGCGCGAGCGACTCCTGAAGTAGCAGCGACTCGTCGAGCGTGCCCTTCTTCTCGATGATCTTGGTGAACGCGGCCTCGTGGCTGTGGCCGTTGTTCTTGTCGACGATCTCGGCCTCTCCGGCGGCGCGGCGCAGGCGCATGATCTGGTTCATCGGGTCGACGCCCTTGGGGCACGCGGTGATGCAGCTGAAGCAGTGGGTGCAGTCGTAGATGCCGTGCGGGTCCTGGGCGAGGTCGTAGAGGCGCTCGTCCGTCTGGACGTCGCGCGGGTCGCCGACGAAGCGATAGGCCTTGGCGAGGGCGGCGGGACCGATGAAGTCGGGGTCGGCTTCCATCGAGAGGCAGGCTGAGACGCAGGCGCCGCACTGGATGCACGAGATCGTCTGCGTGATGTCGACCATGTTCTCGTGGGGGACGATTCGCTCGCGCTCGGGCGGGTCGCCGTCGTCAAGGAGCCATGGCGTGACGCGGCGCATCTTCTCCCAATGCGTCGACTCCATGTCGGTAACCAGGTCCTTGATCACCGGCATGTTCCCCATCGGCTCAACGACTATGGGCTCGCCGCCTCCATTGCGGCGGTTGGCGGCGTCGTGCGCCTCACCGAGCTGCGTCTTGCACGCGAGCGTCGACTGGCCGTTCACCTTGACTCCGCAGGAGCCGCAGATCGCGGCGCGGCAAGAGCAGCGAACCGCGAGCGACCCGTCCTGGCGGTCCTTGGCCTGGAGCAGGCCGTCGAGGACCGACAGCGTGGGGTCGAGGTCGACATCGAAGTCCTCCCAGTAGGCGCCCGCCGGGCCGCGGTCGTCAGTCTCAGGCTTCTGCCGGCGGACACGTAGCGTGTACTCAGCCACCTAGTACGTCCTCTCTTGGGGTTGCCAGTTGGTGATCGTCACGTCCGAGTACGAGATCTCGGGGCCGTCGCCGTTCATGGTCAGGTCGATGTGCTTGAGCCACTCGTCGTCGTTTCGCTCCGGGTAGTCGGTGCGGAACTGGGCCCCGCGGCTTTCGGTGCGGTGGAGCGCGCCGAGGCAGGTGCACTCGGCGCCGTCGAGCATGAAGCTCAGCTCGATTGCGCCGAGGACGTCCTGGTTGAAAATCGTGCCGCGGTCGTCGATGTAGGCGCTCTTCGCTTCCTCCTTGAGACGGCGGACCACCTCGAGGGCGGTCTCGATCGACTCCTTCTCGCGGAAGACGGCCACGTGTTTGTCCATGGTCTGGCCGAGCTCGAGCTTGATCTCGGAGATGCGCCGGCCCTTGCCGCGTTCGCGGCCGACGATGTCGGCGATCTGCCGCTCCTCGTCGGCGAGCACGGAGCGCGACGCGACGCCGAAGTCAATCCGCTTGGCGCGGTTTGCGGCGTGCTCACCGGAGCGGCGGCCGAAGATCAGGGTGTCGAGGAGCGAGTTGGCGCCGAGGCGGTTGCCGCCATGGACGGAGACGCAGGCGACCTCGCCCGCGGCGTAGAGGCCCGGGACGTTCGTGGCGCCGTGGATGTCCGTCTTGACGCCGCCCATCGTGTAGTGGTTGCCCGGCTTGATGTGGATGGGCTCCTTGGTGATGTCGACGCCGGCGAAGTCGCGGCCGACCAGGACAATCTCGCGAAGCGCCTCGTGGACGCGCTTCTTGGGTACGACTGTGACATCGAGCGCGACGGTGCCGTCCGGGAAGCCGCGGCCCTCGTTGATCTCGGTCTGCTCGGCGCGGCTGACGACGTCGCGCGAGGCGAGCTCCATCTTGTTCGGCGCGTAGCGCTCCATGAACCGCTCGCCCTTGGCGTTCAGGAGGTGGGCGCCTTCTCCGCGAGCGCCCTCGGTGATCAGGAAGCCCTTGCCCGCAAGGCAGGTCGGGTGGTACTGGATCATCTCCATGTCCATCAGCGGCGCGCCGACGCGATAAGCCATCGCGATCCCGTCGCCGGTGCAGATGAGCGCGTTCGTGGTCGGCTTCCAGATCTGGCCGTTCCCGCCGGTCGCGAGGATCACGTTCTTGGCCTCGAAGAGCTCCATCGAGCCGGTCTTGACGTTCCGGGTGACTGCGCCGACGCACTCGCCATCACCATCGATCGCGAGCGCGGTCGTGAAGTACTCCTCGTAGCGGTCGACCGTGTCCGAGTGCTTCATGAGCTGCTCGTAGAGGACGTGCATGATCGCCTGGCCCGTGATGTCCGCCACGTAGTACGTGCGGGCGGCCGAGGCGCCGCCGAAGGCGCGGGTACCGAGCTTGCCCTGGTCGTCGCGATGGAAGGGGACGCCGAGGTGCTCGAGGTGGATGATTTCGTCCGGCGCCTCGCGGCACATGATCTCGATCGCATCCTGGTCGCCCAGGTAGTCGGAGCCCTTGATCGTGTCGAAGGCGTGCGACTCCCACGAGTCGTCGGGATTGAGCGCGGCGTTGATGCCGCCCTGCGCTGCGTTCGAGTGCGAGCGCACGGGGTGGACCTTCGAGATGATCCCTACCGAGACACCGGCCTGCGCAGCCGCGAGCGCGGCGCGCTGACCGGCCAACCCTGCTCCTATGACAAGTACGTCGTGTCGAGGCATCCGCGGCGCGTGACTTTATTCGACAAGCGAGGCGTCAAATCCGACGCCTGCGCTTGGAATCGAACCGCCTACTGAGCTTCGATCGGGCCTGAGCGGCCGCGGAGCTTGTGGATCATGGCGCCGCGGTATTCGCGGTTGAGCTCGCCGATGACCTTGATCGAGATGTTCTGCGGGCAGACCTGCTGGCACTCGCCGGTGTTGGTGCAGCCGCCGAAGCCCTCGTCGTCGTGCTGGCGCACCATCGAGCGGGTGCGATGAAAGCGCTCGGGCTCTCCCTGCGGCAGGAGGTTGAGGTGCGTCACCTTGGCGCCGGTGAAGAGCATCCCCGAGCCGTTCGGGCAGGCGGCCACGCAGGCGCCGCAGCCGATGCAGATGGCCGCGTCCATCGCGGCCTCCTGGATCTCGGGGTGAACCGGAATCGAGTTCGGCTCGGGCTTGGGGCCTGCGTTGACGGAGACGTAGCCGCCGGACTCGATGATCCGGTCGAGCGGCGAGCGGTCGACCATGAGGTCGCGGAGCACAGGGAAGGCCGTGGCGCGGAACGGCTCGACCGTGATCTCCTGCCCGTCTTCGAAATCGCGCATGTAGATCTGGCAGCTCGTCACCTGCCGGGGCCCATGGGGCATGTCGTCGATGAGGAGCGAGCACGAGCCACAGATCCCCTCGCGGCAGTCGTGGTCGAACGCGACCGGGCGCTCGCCCGCTTCCAGGAGGCGATCGTTCAGGACGTCGAGCATCTCGAGGAAAGACGCGTCCTCGTCGATCTCGACGTCCTCGTAGCGCTCGAACTCGCCGTCCGCCTCGGACGAGGGCTGGCGCCAGACCTTGAGCGTCACCTTCATCTCGTCACCTCACTTGTAGCTCCTGGTTGTCAGCTTGATCGACTCGAACTCGAGCTTCTCTAGCTGCATCTCGGGCTCTTGTCCCTCACCCTTCCACTCCCACACCTGGACGTTCGAGTGCCGGTCGTCGTCACGCACGGCCTCGCCGTCCTCGGTCTGGTGCTCCTCGCGAAGGTGACAGCCGCACGACTCCTCCCGGACGAGCGCGTCGCGGCACATGAGCTCGGCCAATTCGAGGAAGTCCGCGATCCGCCCCGCGTACTCGAGCGTCTGGTTGATCCCGGCATCGCCCGGCTCGATGCGAAGGTCGGACCAGAACTCGTCGCGGAGCTCCGTGATCCGGCTCATCGCCTGGTGCAGGCCGTCCGCTTCGCGGGTGATCCCGCAGTGGTCGAGCATCACCTCGCCGAGTTCGCGGTGGAAGACGGTGTGCGGGGTCTTGCCTCCGACGCCGAGGAGCCTGTCGATCCGGCCGCGGACGTCCTGCTCGGCCGCGTCGAACGCGGGGTGGTCCGTAGCCACGTGCTCAGTGACTCCTGAGACGAAGTTGGTCACGGTATGCGGGGCGATGAAGTAACCGTCGGCAAGGCACTGCATCATCGCGCTTGCGCCGAGGCGGTTGGCGCCGTGGTCGGAGAAGTTCGCCTCGCCGATCGCGAACAGGCCGGGGATCGTGGACTGGAGCTCGTAGTCCACCCACAGGCCGCCCATCGAGTAGTGCGGGGCGGGGTAGATCATCATCGGCGTCTTCCATGGCGAGTCGCCGGTGATCCGCTCGTACATCTCGAAGAGGTTCCCGTAGCGGTCGGCGATCACGTCGGCGCCGCGGTCTGAGATCGCGTCGCGGAAGTCGAGGTAGACGGCTCGCCCGGTGCCGCCGACGCCAAGGCCGTCGTCGCAGACGATCTTTGCGGCGCGGGAGGCGACGTCTCGCGGAACGAGGTTGCCGAACCTCGGATAGCGCTCCTCGAGGTAGTAATAGCGCTCGGCGTCCGGGATGTCAGCCGGCTCTCGGACCTCGGCCGGATCGCGCGGAACCCACACCCGGCCGTCGTTGCGGAGCGACTCGGACATCAGGGTGAGCTTCGACTGGTAGTGGCCGGTCGCCGGGATCGAAGTGGGGTGGATCTGCGTGAAGCACGGGTTGGCGAATGCGGCCCCGCGGCGGTGTGCGCGCCACGCCGCGGTGACGTTGCAGCCCATCGCGTTCGTCGAGAGGTAGTAGACGTTGCAGTAGCCGCCCGTCGCCAGCACGACCGCGTCGGCCGCATGGCGCTCGATCTCGCCCGTGATCAGGTCGCGGGCGATGATGCCGCGCGCCTGCCCATCAATCAGGACGATGTCGAGCAGCTCGTGGCGGTTGTGGACGGTCGCGGTGCCGTCGGCCACCTGGCGCTGGAGCGCCGAGTAAGCGCCGAGGAGGAGTTGCTGCCCGGTTTGGCCACGGCAGTAGAAGGTGCGCTCGACCAGGACGCCGCCGAACGAGCGCGTCGCCAGCATGCCGCCGTACTCGCGGTTGAACGGGACGCCTTGCGCGACGGCCTGGTCGATGATGTTGGTCGAAGTCTCCGCGAGGCGCCACACGTTCGCCTCACGCGCGCGGAAGTCGCCGCCCTTCATTGTGTCGACGAAGAGGCGCTGGACCGAGTCGCCTTCGTTCGCGTAGTCCTTGGTCGCGTTGATGCCGCCTTGCGCCGCGATCGAGTGGGCCCGCCGCGCAGAATCCTGGAAGCAGAACGCGTCCACGGTGTAGCCCTGGCCGGCGAGCGTCGCAGCCGCGCTCGCTCCCGCGAGGCCGGTGCCGACCACGATCACGCGGTGGTCGGCGCGCTGGCGTGGGCCGACGAGGCGGTGATCATCGAGCCAGTTGTGCCACTTGTCCTGGAGCGGTCCCTCCGGGATCCGGCTGTCGAGCTCAATCACTACCGCCACCTGCTTCTTTCGGGGCAAAGCCCCTCAGTGGACTTCATCCGATCGCCCCCGTCCAGAACGCGATCGGGACCGCCATGAAGCCGGCGGCGACGCCGATCGCGATCACGTTCGCCATGCGGCGGAAGGTCGGGTTGCGGTTCGGCTTGTCCCAGCCGCCGGTCTGGAAGAAGCTCCAGACGGCGTGGCGGAGGTGAAAGCCAAGGGTCGTCGCCGCGCCGACGTAGATGACGACAAAGATCGGATGCTGAAACGCCCGGTCCAGGTTGTCGTAGACGGCGCCCTCGGCGAACTCGCCGGGATTGATCGTGCCCGTAGTGAACTGAAGGATGTGGAAGACGACGAAGGCGAGCAGGAAGAGGCCTCCCACCTGCATCGTCCGAGCCGACAGGGACCGCTTGATCACTGGCGCGCGACGGCCCTCGGGCCTGGCAGCGCGGTTCCGGGCAGCGAGTTGCCACACGGCGACGATGTGGACCACGAACGCCGTCAGGAGGAACACTCGGACGACCCAGAGGAGGCCGTCCCGTGGGACTACCGGCGCGCCGACGGTGCGAAGGAACTCTGCGTAGGCGTCGATCGAGCCGCTCTCGTTGCCGGGCCCCTGGAACACCTTGAGGTTCCCGAACATGTGGGTGATCACGTACAGGACGAGGACGGCGCCCGTCACGGCGACGATCTGCTTCTTGCCGATTGAAGAGCCCCAGAACTCGCGAAGCCACGCGCCCCGAGTGGGGGCGGAGCCGCGCTCGGCCGGCATCGTCGCGGGAGCGCTCATCCTGTTGCTGACCTGGCAGCCATCGGCTGCGCGATCCTAAACCCAAAACGGGTGGGGCTCGTCAGAGGCTCAGTGTTCGGGATTCTTGCGCCCGGGGCTCGGCGTTACCTTGGAGCGTGCTGCCCGCACCAGGCCAAGGATCCCATCGCTAATCACGGGCCCGGAAGTAATGTCGCCGTGGGCTGTACTCGCCGACTTGTCGGTCTGGAGGGCCCGGTCGGACACGTCCAGCAACTGGACCATCGAATCACCTCGCTTCCACTGAGCGACGCCAGCTGACGCGGAGATCTCAAGCCCCGTCGCGGTGAACACCCCGGCTTCCACGGAAAAGCGCATTCTGGCCGCAGCCTGGCCTGCTTGCGCGAGCGTTGTCTCAGGCATTACGACCACGAACTCATCGCCGCCCAAGCGGCCGACGCAGTCAAAGCCTCGCGCCGAACCGATCAGCGCCCTGCCCATGCTCGCCAGCACCTTGTTCCCCGTGACGTGCCCGTGCTCTTCGTTGATCGCCTGGAAGCCGTTGATATCCAGGAAGCAACACGAAAGGCTGTGTCCCTGGCGGGTCGAGCGCTGGACTTCGCCACTTAGCATCTCCATCACCCGCTCGTATCTGAGGCAGCCGGTTAGCTGGTCGATCCCGGTCGAACGGAGCACTTCAGAGACTGCATCGCCTCTCCCGGTCATGCAGAGTCCGGCCAGGCGCGCGTGTGATTCGGCGGCCCAGGTCAGCTGTCCTCGGGTCAGTGGGGAGGGCCGCTCGAAGCCGGCGTAGATCGCCCCAAGGGAGCCGTCCGGGCCCTCGATTCGGCACGCCACCGCGTGCCAGGCGTCGGGGGCGCCGTCGCCTTCTCGCCACCCCGACGCCGGCTCGAGGCTGGCGCCGGCGGTCTTAAGTGCTTGTCCGAGGAAGCTGCCGCTCGTCCAGGGAACTGTGGCGCGCCTCGCTGCGTAGCCGGCCGCGGACAGGAGCTCGACCTTGCCTTCGGGGCCCTGGCCCACAATGATCCCGGAGTCCGCATCGAGCGCGGACGCGAAGCACCGAAGGACGACATCGAGCGAGGTGAGTGTCTTGTCTGGTTGGTCGCTCTTGGTCATTTGCGTGAAAACTGGCTAATTAGCCAGATCCTAGACCTCGAACCCGGCAGCCGTCGCAGTTGGCTCTCTTTCGTGGACCGAGGCTGACCCCCTCTGTGGCGAGAGCCTTCCCCACGTCGGCGGCAGCGACTAGGTCGCCGGCGGCGGTTCGGCCATTGCGTCGCGCAGCGCGCGGCCGATCTGCTCGGCCGTAACGATTCCTCGCAGGCGACCGTCCTGGTCGACTGCCGCGAGCGCGCCCAGCCGGCGAAGCGCGTCATTTCCAAGCAGTGAGTCAAGCGGCGCGTCGGCCTGGACCTGGAGTGTCCCTGCCGAGTCCGCCTCCAACACGTCGCCGACACGTTTGGTCGCGCGATCGGTGTCGGGAACCGCATCGGCCGCCTCGCGGACGATCAGCCCGACGAACTTCTGCGCGGCGTCCGTCACGGGGAACCACGGCCAGCGGTAGCGGAGGAAGAACTCGTCCAGGGCCTGCTCAACGGTGGTGTCGTCGGCGATCGAGACGGGCTCGGCATCCATCACGTCCGCGACGCTCAAGTCGCCGATCCGGCTCTCGACCTCCGTGCGGCGCACTGTCCCTCGCGCCGCGGATCCCAGGAGGAAGCCGACGAGCGCGAGCCAGATGCCCGAGATGACGTCGCCGGTCGCCATCACGATGACGAGGCCTCCGGCGATAAAGATGTAGGCGAAGCCCTGGCCGGTCAGCGCCGCGAAGCGGGTCGCCTTGTTGCGGTCACCGGTCAGACGCCACGCCAGCGCGCGCAGGATGCGCCCACCGTCGAGCGGGAATGCCGGGATGAGGTTGAAGATCAGGATGACGACGTTGAGACTCGCGAGCCAGGCGATCACGGCCAGGACGCCCGAGATGTCTGCGTCATTCGAGACCGCCATCGCGTCGAAGAACCCCTGCTCGGAGCCGGCTAGCCCGACCCCCGCCGCGGTCGCGGCGATCGCGATCAAAAGGGTGACCGCCGGCCCGGCCGCGGCGACGCGGAACTCGACTCCGGCCGAGTCTGAATCGCGCTGCATGTGCGCCAGGCCACCGAAGAGCCACAGGGTGATCTCGGAGATGCCGATCCCGTTCCGCAGTGCCACCACGGCGTGCCCGAGCTCGTGGAGGAGGATCGACCCGAAGAATGCAAGGGCGCTCACAACGGCCAGTGCGAACGGCTCCACCGAACCATCCGGTGCGCCCGTCACGTCGCCGTAATAGCCCGACAGCCAGAAGATGACGAGGAAGAGGACGAAGAACCAGGAGTAGTCCACTCCGATCCGGATGCCGCGAACCCGGAAGAGCGTCAGCGCGGCGCGCCCGGACATCGCCTAGCCGCAGTCGTAGAGGAGCGGGCCGTTTTCGTCGAGGGTCGCGCCGACGAGCACGGCGGGTGAGTTCACGAGCTGCTCCGTCTCCGTGACGCCCTGGAGCTCCAGCGTAATCGTGTCCCCTTCTGTTTCTTCCGACTCGACCTTGAAGCCGAGGCTTAAGGCCTCATCGGTGAGGTCCTTGGAGAGCTGGGATGACTTGGCCTCCCCATCGACAGTGATGTAGAGCCGGAACGTCTCGTCCAGGAAGTCTTCAAAGGCGATCAGCTCGACGCATTCCTCGCCCTCGGCTTCGTCGGGCACGACCGCCGCGGTCACCGGCGCGTCAAGGGCCTCCAGGCCCGCAAGCTCGCCGGTCTCCGAGGGAGGGGCTTCGCCGGACGCCACCGCTTCGACGACCTCGGGGTCATAGCCGAGCGCTATGAAGCCGTCGCCGGCCCCGACCGCGGTGTAGGTCAGCTCCTGCGGGTCTCCTTCGGTCGAGACCACTGCTCCGTCACGCTCCCAGCCGTCGTCCTCCAGGGTGCTCGCGAGCTCGTCGAAATCCTGAGAGCTGGACACCAGGGTGATCGCTTCGTCAAGGACGTACGGATGTCCGGCGTAAGCGGTTATGAGTCCGTGGTCGAGCGCAGCTCGAACGGGGTTTTCGGTCAAGGCCGCGAGATCGCGAAGAGCGAAGAAGGTGCTGAATCCGAAGCGGAGCTCCTCCCGGCTAGTGCCGACCTCGGTCGGGTCGGTGCCACCCGCAAGCCCAGCGGCCTCCCGGGCTGCGTCGACGTCCACCGCGACGGCCTGGGGTATCCCGCCGTCGGGAAGCATCGCCGCGAGTTCGGACGCGCTCAAACCGCCGTCGGTATCGGGCGTGTCGTCGCCGCAGGCCGAGATGGCGAGCGCTGCGACGAGCACCGCCAGTAGCGCAGAAGGACCCCGAAACATGGCGAAGACGCTAGCGACCATTGATTAAGGATCGACGAACTTCGCGGGTTCCTTGGTCATGGCTGCCTTGACCGCGGCGATCTGGTTCGGGCTCCCGATCAGGGCTCGCTGGAGCTCGGCCTCGAGCTTCAGCGCATCCTCGCTCCTGCCGGTGTACGCCTCGTTTAGCAAGCGCTTGCCAGAGCGGATCGCGTGCGGTGACTTCGAGGCGATCTGGACCGCGAGCCCCTTCGCCTCGGCCAGCGGGTCTTCAGAGACGCGGGTCACCAGGCCGAGGTCGAGGGCCTCGTCCGCACCGATCGTGCGTCCCGTGAACACAATCTCCTTGGCGACGTCGAGCCCCACCAGCGCAGGCAGCACCTGAGTGATGCCCATATCGGGGATCAGGCCGTACTTGATCTCCATCACGCACAGCTTCAGCTCCCGGGCCGAGATGCGGATATCGGCCCCGAGCGCGATCTGCGCACCGCCCCCCAGGCAGTTGCCGTGGATCGCGGCGACGACGGGCATCGGCAGGCGCTGCCAGTCGTAGGCAACTCGCTGCGCGATGTTCGCGACCTCGCCGGGAACGTCGTCGATCATCTCGTCGACACCGACGTCGCCGGCCATGAAGCTGGGGAAGTCGAGGCCCGAGCAGAAGCTCGGCCCATCGCCCGAAAGGACGACGCAGCGCACCTCGTCTCGCTCGGCGAGCTCGTCGGTGACCGCGTCGAGCGCCTCGAACATCGGCCAGTCGAGCGCGTTGTGCTTGTCCGCGCGCACCATGCGCACGTCGGCGACACCGTCGGCTACGTCGATCTGGACCCGGTCTTCGCTCACGTCCTGGATCCTACGGACAGTCGTAAGCCTTGAAGGGAGGGGGGACCAACGGGTCGAGGTCCGCGAGATGCTCGCCACGCTTGATGATTTCCGCCTTCGAGGTGCTCACTACCTGCTCGAGCGCGTCGAGGCCATCCCTCAGTGGCTTCTTCACTCTGATCGGGACGATCAGCGCGTCCACGAGGACGGTTGGCGTGCCGGTTGCGATGCCCTTCGGGGCATTCGGATCGAAGAGGTCGGGGTCCGGCTTGTCTCCTGAGATGATCAGCGCGAGCGCGGCACCTTCGCCAGTCGCCTCCATCGCCGCGGAGAACGCAGTGACGCAGGAGCGCTTGTCCTCGTTCGTCATCGCGAGGCGTACCGAGCCGGCGGCGGGCTCGAGCGCCTCGGCGGCTTCACCCGGCGAGGCATCGTTGCGAATTCGCCTCAGGATCTCCTGCGCAACCTCTTCTTCTCGTGCGAAAACGAATCGTCCACTTCCCGCGTCGGCGACGAAGCGCGACGCCGCCTCAGGGGTGTCCTGGCCGGCCACGTAAGTCTTCCCCTTCCGGGAATACCCCGCCAGCTCCAGCTTGCGTTCGATGTCGTCGAGTGGCTCGGCCGTCGAGACGATGCTGGCATTCCCGTTTCCGGCGGCGGCTCGGATGAGGGTGCCGTCGAGCGGTGAGGCGCCGCGCCCGTTGAACTCGCTCGCGAACACTCCGGCCACGTCCGGATAGGCCCTCGACGTGATCTCGAAGAGCTGTGCGTCCGGGCTCTTGGCGCGCGGGAAGGTCTTGTTGCTGGTGGGCAGCGCGTTCGCATCCTCAGGAAGGTCGAGCTCCTGGCGCGCCTTGGTCACGTCAACTGTCTGGATCAACTGCGAGTCCTGGGGCAGATAGCGTGAGAGTTCGACGGGCTTTGCGGCCGCGTTTGTCTCCTGTTCCGCCTTGTCGCACGCCCCAAGCCCGGCCGTTGCGATCACGAGGACTGACGCGAGCGCCGCCCGCGTCCGCGACGGCACGGCGATGCTCACGCCGCCGCGTGCCTGCTGATGATGCGGTCAAACGCGGTGCCGGCGGGCAGCGTGCCAAATGCCCGGCCCGAGTCCCCGGCAAGCCGCGATGCGCAGAACGCATCGGCGACGGCGTCATCGCCGAAGCGGATCAGGAGCGAAGCCTGCAGGACGAGCGCCATGCGCTCCACGACGCGCCGGGCCCGGGACTCGATCGTCTCGATGTCTCCGAACTCGGACTTCAGGTCTTCGACGGCCGCGTCGAGCCGCTCGTCCGACCCGGAGGCCTCGGAGACCTCGCCCAGGAACGCTTCAAGGGCCGCCGGGTTCTTTGCCATGCCGCGAAGCACATCCAGGCACTGAACGTTGCCCGAGCCCTCCCAAATCCCGTTGAGAGGAGACTCGCGATAGAGGCGTGGCATTCCGGACTCCTCGACGAAGCCGTTGCCGCCAAAGCACTCGAGCGCCTCGGCCGCGTGGGCCGGCGCCCGCTTGTTGACCCAGTACTTGAGGACGGCGTTCGCCAGGCGCCTGAACTCGAACGCGTCTTGGTCGCCTGCACCTGCCTCGTCATAGGAGCGGGCGAGGCGCATCATGCCGATCGTCGCGGCCTCCGACTCGATCGCGAGGTCGGCCAGAACGTTCTTCATCAGCGGCTGTTCGATCAGGAGCTTTCCGAACGCCGCGCGCTGGGAGGTGTGGTGGATCGCGGCGGCGACCGCGGTGCGCATTCCGCCGGCGCCACCGATCACGCAGTCGAGCCGGGTGTGGTTGACCATCTCGATGATCGTCGGGACGCCGCGGCCCTCTTCGCCGACCATCTGGGCCCAGGCGCCGCGGAACTCCACCTCGGAGGATGCGTTCGAACGATTACCGAGCTTGTCTTTGAGGCGCTGGATGTGGATCCGGTTCCGCTCGCCGTCCGGTGTGAACCGCGGCATGAGGAAGCAGGAGAGGCCACCTTCGGATTGCGCGAGGACGAGGAACGCATCGCACATCGGCGCCGACATGAACCATTTGTGGCCGGTCAACGTGTATTCCGCGCCGGGGCCGCCGCCGTTCAGCGGCGCGGCAACCGTCGTGTTCGTTCGCACGTCGGAGCCGCCCTGCTTCTCGGTCATGCCCATGCCGCACAGGGCTCCCGCCTTGTCGGGCGCGGGGCGGAGGCGCTCTCCGTCATATGAAGTGGAGAGGAAGCGCTGCTCCCACTCTTCGGCGATCTCCGGCTGAGCGCGGATGGCCGGGATGGCCGAGTAGGTCATCGAGATCGGGCAGCCGACGCCGGCATCGGCAGTGAACGACATGAACATCGCCGCGCGGGCGACATGAGCGCCCGGCTGTGGCTCGCGCCATGGAAGCGCATGGATCCCGAAGCCGATCCCGGCATGCATCAGCTCGTGCCACGCCGGGTGGAACTCGACCTCGTCGATGCGGTTGCCGAAGCGGTCGTGAGTGACCAGGCGCGGCTCGTTCTCGTTCGCTTCACGTCCCCATCTCTGGGCCTGTTCGGTGCCGGAGAACGCTCCGACCTCTCGCACGCGGTCCTCGGCCCACTCGCCGCCCTCGCGGCGAAGCGCCTCGACGAGCACGGTGTCGTCCGCGAAGACGTTGTGGCCGATCAGGGGCGTCGCTTGATTGACGACTTCGTGGGTCGCGTGGGCCGATCCCTTCTCGACGGTCGCCATGTGACGGAATGGTACGCGCGAGCGCGGATCGGGTGTACGCTCGCCCCATCGCGGCCGTGATCAGAGACGGCAAGCGCCTCTGGTAGCTAGGCCGGGATCTCGAACATCCCCTGGAGCTGCGCGGCGAAGAAGAGGTCGCCAGAGATCTTGATGCGGCCGTCCTGGAACATCGCCATCGGGAACTCGGAACCCGTTGCGAGCCGAAGGAAGTCGGGAGCCGAGATGTCGAGGGTCGTCCGCGGCGCGGTCTCCGGGTCGCGGGTCGTCGTCCTCAGGCCTCCTGCTTCGAAGACACAGAACCAGGTCTCAACTTTCTTGCCTTCGCCTATCCGCCAGCGGATCACGCAGTCGGGCGGAGCGGCAGCGGGCTTCACCTGAGAAGGCATTCGGCGGAACACTTCTCCGACGACAAGCGAGCGCAAGGGCCCAATAGTCAACGCCCGAAGCATCGGCTCCGGCGTTCGCCGCGCCATGCGCGCGAGCGTCGCGGCGTCGAACCGGTCTCCGATTGCGCTCAGCAACATCGGGGCATCGTATGCGGCTCGATAGCCTGCGCTGCCCCCACCTCCGGAGACACAAATTGGCCAAGATCGAAGTGAAGAACCCCATCGTCGAGCTCGACGGCGACGAGATGACCCGGATCATCTGGTCGTTCATCAAGGAACAACTCATCCTTCCCTACCTCGACGTGGAGCTCCTCTACTACGACCTGGGCATCGAGAAGCGCGACGAGACCGAGGATCAGATCACGGTTGATGCCGCGAACGCGATCAAGGAACACGGTGTCGGGGTCAAGTGCGCGACGATCACGCCTGACGAGGCCCGGGTCGAGGAGTTCGGCCTGAAGGACATGTACCGCTCGCCGAACGGGACGATCCGCAACATCCTGGGCGGCGTCATCTTTCGCGAGCCGATCGTGATCTCGAACGTTCCGCGCCTGGTGCCAGGCTGGACGAAGCCGATCATCATCGGCCGCCACGCCTTCGGTGATCAGTACCGCGCGGAGGACGCCCTAATCCCGGGCGAGGGAAAGCTGACCCTTACGTGGACGCCGAAGGACGAGGGCGAGCCAATCGAGATCGACGTCTTCGACTTCCCTTCAAGCGGGATCGCGATGGCCATGTACAACCTCGACGACTCCATCCGCGACTTCGCGCGGGCGTCGTTCCGTTACGGCCTCAACCGTGAGTACCCCGTCTATATGACGACCAAGAACACGATCCTGAAGAAGTACGACGGACGCTTCAAGGACCTGTTCCAAGAGGTCTTTGACGATGAGTTCAAGGCCGACTTCGAGGACAAGGGCCTGACCTACGAGCACCGCCTGATCGACGACATGGTCGCCGCGGCGCTCAAATGGGAGGGCGGCTACGTCTGGGCGTGCAAGAACTACGACGGAGATGTTCAGTCCGACACGGTCGCCCAGGGCTTCGGCTCGCTGGGCTTGATGACGTCGGTGCTGATGACGCCCGACGGCAAGACCGTCGAGGCCGAGGCCGCACACGGCACCGTCACCCGCCACTTCCGCGAGCATCAAAAGGGCAACCCCACGTCGACCAACCCCATCGCCTCGATCTTCGCCTGGACGCGCGGCCTTCAGGCCCGGGGGCGAATGGACGAGACACCCGAGGTCTCGGAGTTCGGCGAGACCCTCGAGCGCGTTTGCGTCGAGACGGTCGAGAGTGGCAAGATGACCAAAGACCTAGCGGCCCTCGTAGGCAAGGATCAGGACTTCCAGACGACGCAGGAGTTCCTCGCGTCGATTGACGAGAACCTTCAAAAGGAGATGAGCTGAATGGCAGAAACCCCCGTCAAAGTCACAGTCACCGGCGCCGCAGGCCAGATCGGCTACGCGCTTCTATTCCGGATCGCATCGGGCGAGATGCTCGGCAAGGACACGCCCGTCCACCTGAACCTGCTCGAGATCCCGGACGCGGTGAAGGCGGCGGAGGGAACGGCGATGGAGCTCGACGACTGCGCCTTTCCGCTGCTGTCCGGAATCGACATCTTCGACGACGCGGGTAAAGCTTTCGACGGCTGCAACATCGGCCTCCTCGTCGGCGCGCGGCCGCGCGGCCCGGGTATGGAACGCTCAGACCTCCGTGAGGCGAACGGCGGGATCTTCAAGCCGCAGGGCGAGGCGATCAACGCCGGCGCCGCGGACGACGTGAAGATCCTCGTGGTTGGCAACCCCGCCAATACCAACGCCCTCATCGCGATGTCGAACGCTCCCGACGTGCCGAACGAGCGGTTCACGGCCATGCTGCGCCTCGATCACAATCGTGCCATCGCTCAGCTCGCCGGGAAGCTCGGCGTCGGCGTCTCCGACATCACGAACATGACCGTGTGGGGCAACCATTCGACGACGCAGGTACCAGACCTCGGCAACTGCCAGGTGAATGGTGAGTCGGCGTGGATGGCTGTCGATGACGAGTCGTGGATCTTCGACGACTTCATCCCGACCGTGGCCAAGCGCGGCGCCGCAATCATCGATGCCCGGGGCGCATCATCGGCCGCGTCGGCCGCGAACGCCGCAATCGACCACGTCCACGACTGGGTGCTCGGGACGCCGGAGGGCGACTGGGTCTCGATGGGGATCCCGGCCGACGGCACCTACGACATCCCGGAGGGGATCATCTCCGGCCATCCGTGCACCTGCAAGGACGGCAAGTACGAAGTTGTCCAGGACCTACGCATCGGCGACGCAATCCGCGAGCGAATCGACGCAACAGTCGCCGAGCTCCAGGAAGAGCGCAGCGCAGTCGAGAGCCTTCTCAGCTAGCGCGCGCCGGTCGGGGGACGGAGTCCGACCAGCAGGGGACTCCGAACGGGCATGGATGCCCGGCCGGTTCGGTGAAGCATGGATGCTGGGCCCCTGCGGGCGGTCTCCGGTCCCCCGACCGCAGCCGCTATTAATCCCTAGGCGGGGTAATAAGCCCGGCCGTCCTTGCGGACCTTGCCGTCCGCTTGGAGCTCATGGAGCACCCGGTACATGTAGTTCGGCTTGATGCCGAGCCGCTCGGCGACCGCCGAAGCGCCGATGCCCGGCTCTTCTGAGATCACCTTGAGCGCGTGGTCGGCACGGGTGCCGCCCTTGCGGCTGCGTCGGCGCTTGCGTCCATTGTTCGAAGGGGCCGGCGAGGACGAGCCGCGTGGCCGGCCGGGCCCGCGCTTGCCTTCCCGACCGTCCGTGAGACTGGCCAGGGCCCGCTCTAGCTTGGCGCGCTCGGAGTCGAGTTCGGAGATGCGGTCACGGAGCAGCTTTGCCGCCTTGTCGACGGTGCTACTGGCTGATGGCATGAGAGAGAGTCCCTTCAGTAAGTGTGTAATTCACACTTTACTGAGAACTGGCAAAAGTAAGTATGCGGCTTAGCCGCGCTTGCGAGGCAGCGTGCCGAAGACCGCGTCCCAGATTGGCGTCGAGACGCCGTATCCGTAGCGGTGGTCCTGAAAGTGATGTCGCATGTGCTGCTCGCGCAGGCGTTTGCCGAACTCCGACTTCGGAACCGCATGGTGAAGGTAATAGTGCGTGTAGTCGTACATCAAGTAACCAATCAGGAAACCGGCGAAAAGTGGAAGGCCCGTCGGAATCCCGAAGATGAGCCAGAACACGCCGGCGAACAGAAGGGCCAGCGGGATGCTCGCGCCGGGGGGCATCACCAGGCGCATCTTGTCGTTGGGGTGGTCGTGGTGGACCCCGTGGATGATGAAATGCATGCGAGAGCCGATTGGGTGGTCGGGCTCCCAGTGGAAGATCTTGCGGTGGAGCCAGTACTCCGACAGGGTCCAGATGCCCAGGCCGGCAAGCGCCAAGAGCGCGATCTCGGTGCCGCCCATGCCCTCGTTCACCGCAACGACGAACAGCCCGACGATGACTGGGACGAAGATCAGCGCCGGTACCACCGGATGGACCCGCGAGAAGAAGTCGAGGAAGCGGGACCTGAAAAGCGGGGGGGAGGCGCTGAGGCGAGCGGTGCGCTCGGGGGTGGACATGGCGGAGATTGTAGGCGAGAGCGGTCCCGCCTGGGCGTTTTTCGCGCGGTTTGCGGAAACGCCACGCGGGCCGATTTGCGCCGTTTGCGTAAAGCGCTCCCACGGGGCCCGCAGAGGCTGGCATAGTCGGCCGCGATGCTTAAGGAAGAGGATCGAACGAAGGAATGGGTCCGCGCTGTCGGGCTCACCCGCCGGGGGCTGAAGCCGGGGCGCAAGGGGAAGCCCACATGCGCCGATTGCTTCTTTCACCGCAACGAGCTCTGCGCGCTCGATCTCGGTTCACCGTGCTCGACGTTCCGGCCCGACACCCCCACGGGGCTCGTGCCGCCGCGCCAGCCGGCGCTCCTTTTGCGCCAGGGCGCGAACTAGGCACGCGTAGAACACGCGCAGAATCACCGCCATTCACGCCACAGGGCTAAGGGCCCTGGCCGGATAGCCGATGGAAGCAGTGATGCGGGAATTCACCGAGCCTCAGCATGACCACGGAGCGTGGGAATACGAGCCTGACACGCACAGGACGCGTTGGTCAACCGCCTTGTACGAGATCCACGGCGTCGAGCGCGAATCCTTCGACCCCACGGTCGAGAGCGTAAGCACGCTCGTCCACCCGGACGACCGCGAGACCTACATGGCGATCGTGCGTGACGCGATCGCCACACGCACACCCTTCGCGTGCCAGCACCGCATCGTCCGCCCCGACGGGGACACGCGGGTCGTGATCATCCGCGGCTCCTTCGTCGAGGGCTTCGAGGACACTCCAGACCGCCTGATCGGCACGACCCAGGACGTCACCGAGCATGCCGGCGATGAGGAGCGGCTCTCCCACCTTGCCAACCACGACACGGTCTCCGGCCTCTACAACAGCAACCGTTTCATGGAGGAGCTCACACGGGAGATCGCGTCCGGGCGGCGCAACGGTGCGGACGGTGCGCTCCTCGTCCTGAACCTCGATCGCTTCTCGGAGATCAACTCCGTCCTGGGCCACATGGCCGGCGACCAGCTGTTGCGAAAGGTGGCAACCGTCCTGCGAGGACGCCTTCGCGACACGGACACGCTCGCCAGGATCGGGGGCGACGAGTTCGGAATGATCCTTCCCGGCTGTGGCCCAGAGGCCGCCGGACGGGTCGCCACGCAGCTGATCGAAGCGATCTCCAACGGGGCGACGATTCAAGCGGGGGGCACGGAGCGCCGGTGTGGCGGATCGATCGGGATGGCGTTCTTCGGCCCGGCGGAGCGCCGCCTGGCGGACGACCTCCTGGTGGAAGCTTCGTTGGCCATGCATCGCGCGAAGACGAACGGCCGCGGTCACGCGCAGTCGTTCTCCGAGGAGATGCGCGCCGAGCAGGCGGTCATGCTCTCCACCGAGGACGAGTTGCGGGGAGCCATCGGCGGCCACGAGCTTCGGGTCCAGTTCCAGCCGATCGTCTCCCTCGACGACGGCGCGACCATAGGGTGCGAGGCCCTGGTCCGCTGGGAGCATCCGATCCGCGGGATGGTCGGCCCCGGGGACTTCGTCTCGATCGCCGAGGAGACCGGCCTGATCTCGAAGATCGGGCGCATCGTCTTGGAGCAGGCCTGCCGCCAGGCCGCTCTGTGGAAGCGGCACGGCAGAGACCTCTTCGTCTCGGTCAACATCTCGCCTCGCCAGCTCACCCGCCCGGACCTGGCCGCAGACATCTCACATGCGCTCACGGCCAGTGGCCTCCCCGCGAACCTCCTCTGCCTCGAGGTCACCGAGACCGCGCTCCTTCGCGACCCCGGGCCGATCGTCGAGAGCCTGCGCCGGCTGAAGGCGCTTGGCGTGCGCATTGCCATCGACGACTTCGGAGCCGGCGCATCGTCGTTCGGCCTCCTTCGGATCCTCCCCGTCGACCAGATCAAGATCGACCATTCCTTCATCCAGGGGCTCGGCGACACCACATCGGACCGGGCGGTCGTGGCCGCGGTGGTCTCGCTGGCCAAGGAGCTCGGACTCTCGGTCATCGCCGAGGGCGTCGAGACCCAGCGCCAGCAGGCCGAGCTCCGCGACCTGGGCGCCGAGCTGGCGCAGGGCTTCCTCTACTCGCCCGCTCGCAACCCGGACGAGCTCCAGCTCGACGGGTTCGCGGCGACCGTGCTGCACGGCGTCGTCTAGTCGCTCGCTTCCTCGAAAAGCGTTAACCGTTACAGGGATTTTGTTGCGGGTATAAGCTCCGAAACCCACTTTCGGCAGATACGAGGAGAGAACCCACATGGCAAGCACGAGGACCCAGAAGGCTCGCGACGCGGCAGAGACCGTCAGTTCCAACGAGTACGTGCGCCGGCTCGTCGAGGACGAGGAGCTTCGTGACTCGATCCGCGACGCCTTCGACGCTTCGAAGAGCGCGTACGGCCGCATCCAGAAGCAGAAGCACCCCGCGCGCGCTGTGATGGACGACAAGAAGACGCAAAGGGAGCTTCGCGAGGCCGCGGAGTCTCTGCGCGAGGCATCCGACCGCCTGCGCGGCAAGAAGGAAAAGAGTGGCTCGGTGCTCGGCAAGCTGATCGTCCTCGCCATCGTCGGCGCCATCGCAGCGATCGTCCTTTCCGAGGACATTCGCAAGGCGGTGCTCGATCGCCTCTTCGGCGCCGAGGAGGAGTTCGAGTACACGTCGACCACCGCCCCGTCCAACGGCGGAGCCTCTTAGCCTCAACCCCGAGGCCGGCGAACCGAATCATGGAGGCGACAATCGGTGCGCAAGAGCGTGCACTGTCGTCTGAAAAGGCCGTCCGCATCGTCGAGGCGATGCGCGAGAGCGTCGGCGAGGTCGGAATTGCCGGCTCTACGTTCGAGCGAGTTGCCGCGAAGGCCGGCGTAAGCAGGGGGCTCCTCCACTACTACTTCGGCTCGAAGGAGAAGCTCTTGGTGGAGGTCATCCGCCGGGACACCGAGATCCGCATCTCGGAGCTGGGCGCAGAACTGGAGGCCGCCAACTCGCCGGACGAGCTGATCGGGGCCTTCTTCGGCACGTTCGAACGGACGATGTCCGAAGGGCAGGGTTACGTCTACATGGTCTCCGAGCTCTTCGTGGCCGGGCGCCACTCCGAGGAGCTGACCCGCATGCTCGGCGAGCTCTACCGGACGGCGCGCGAGGCATTCGCGGCGATCCTGGAGCGAAAGCAGGCGGCGGGCGTAATCGAGCTTCGATTCTCGGCAGACGCCGTCCTTGCATATCTCTTCGCGGCGGGCGACGGCGCCTCCGTTCAGATCCTGACCGATCCGAGTTACGACCTCGAGACCTCCGCCAGCGTCTCGTACGGCGTAGCGCGGTACTTGCTCTCTTCGGACTAGAGCTCTACGGACCAACGTCACATTGGCAAAGGCCTGGCGTGCGTACCTTTGCCGGATGCGCGCGGCCGCACGGAAGCTCTCCGCCTTTGTAGGGCGCCACCGCTGGGCGGTCGGAGGGGCCTGGCTGGTCGTCCTAATCGCGACCCTTCCGCTCGCCGCAAAGCAGACCGAGAACTTGACCGGCGGTGGCTTCGACGTACCGGGCTCGGAGTCGGCCGCGGTCGAGGAGCGCATGCAGGAGCGCTACGCGACCGAGGCAGGCCAGAATTCGATCGGCGCCGTGCTTCGCGCCTCAGAGGACGCCACTCCTGCCCAGTTGACCGCCGCGGTCGAGCGCCTCGGCGAGACGGTCAACGGTGTCGAGACGCTGACCCTTGCCCCCGAGGCGCAGGATGCTGCGCTTCGTGATCTCGAGCGCGAGGGACTCGCAGTCGTCTCGATTCAGGCGTCGGCGGACGTCTCGAAGCAGATCGACGCCGCAGTGGACCTTCGCGAGGACGTCGCCCCTGGCGAGGCCTCGGATGGGGTCACGCCCTACCTCGTCGGCCAGCCCGCGGCGTGGGCGGGGCTCCAGGAACTCTCGAAGGAAGACCTCGCGAGCGCCGAGGCGACCGGGTTTCCGATCGTGGCCCTGATCCTCATCACGGTCTTCGGCTCGCTCGCAGCGGCCGCGCTGCCGCTTGCGCTGGGCTTCGTTTCGGTGATCGTGACCGGCGCGGTCATCTACTTGCTCTCGCTCTCGATGGACATGTCGGTCTTCGTCACGAACATGGCGTCGATGATCGGCATCGGGGTGGCCGTCGACTACTCGCTCTTCGTCCTGGCCCGCTACCGCGAGGAGGTCAGGGCGGGCCGCCCGGCCGACGAGGCGCGCGAGGCGGCGCTCTCGACCTCGGGCCTCGCGGTTGCCTTCTCTGGCATGGCGGTGATCATCTCGCTCGCCGGCATCTGGATGGTCGACAACCAGGCTCTGCGGTCGATGGCGCTTGGCGCGATGGTCGTGGTCGCGATCGCGATCATCGCCGCGATCGTCCTTCTGCCTACCTTGATCTCGCTCCTCGGGCACCGCGTCGAGGCCGGCGGCATCGCCTGGCGGGTCACACGCTTCTTCCGGCGCCACACCTTTGAGCGCAGGCGGCGCCCGGGTTCGAGCGCGCCTGGCGGCGACTCTGCGTTCTGGCAGCGCTGGACCGATCGTGTGATGCGGCGCCCGGTTCTCTCCGTCGTCCTCAGCGCGGGCACCCTTCTTGTCCTGGCTATTCCCGTGCTTTCGATGCAGACTGGGACCGGCGCGCTTTCCCAGTTCCCGGACGACCACGATGTGACGGTCGGCGTCGAGCTGCTGGCCGACGCGAGCGGTGGCGGGGCGGACCCCATCCGCGTAGTCGCAGAGCTCGACGTTGGCGCATCAAACCCGGCGGAAGCGAGTGCCATGACCGCGCTCCGCAACGACATCACGGGCGACCACGCGGTCGCCCGCGTCGCCGACTGGCAGCCTTCTCAAGACGGTCAGACCGTGCTCCTCGACGTGTTCCCCACGAGCGCGGGCGACGATGATGCAACGCTGGCCCTGGTCGAGCGCCTTCGAACCGAGACCGTGCCCGCCTCGGAGCTCGTTGCGCTTGGTGCGACGACCCAGGTGGGTGGGGAGTCGGCACGCATCCTGGACGTGCGCGACCTGATTTCGGGCTCGATGTGGAAGATCATTCTGTTCATCCTCGGCCTCTCGTTCGTGATGCTGACGCTGATGCTTCGCTCGCTCCTGCTTCCGCTGAAGGCGGTCGTCATGAACCTGCTCTCGATCGGCGCGGCCTTCGGCGTGCTCGTTGTGGTCTTCCAGTGGGGCTGGTTCGACGGCTTCCTCGGCTTCCAGTCGACCGGAGCGCTCGACACGATCAACGTCCCGCTCATCGTCGCGGTCGTCTTCGGCCTCTCGATGGACTACGAGGTGTTCCTGCTCTCGCGGATCCGCGAGCGCTACGAGAAGCACGGCGACAACCGCCGCGCGGTGGCCGAGGGCCTTGAGTCCTCAGCGCCGACGATCTCCTCGGCCGCCTTCATCATGGTGGCCGTCTTCACCGTCTTCGTGTTCACTGGCGTCCCCTCGATCAAGGAGATCGGGTTGGGCAACGCGGTCGCGATCGCGCTCGATGCGACGCTTGTCCGGCTCGTCCTTGTGCCAGCCACCATGCAACTGATGGGCAAGTGGAACTGGTGGATCCCCGCTTGGCTCGATAGGCGCTTGCCGCACCTCGGCTTCGAGGAGTTCGAGGAGCCGGCGCCGCGGACGGCGCCGGCCGAGGCCTAGCGCCTCCCTAGTTCCCCGTCAGCTTCACGGCGTCGACCCCGACCAGGAACTCAGCCTGGTTGTCTACCTCGGCGATCCGGAGGCGATACTCGCCTGCGTCCAGATCGGTCTTCCGCTTGAAGTAGTTGCGCTTCGAGTCGTCCCCTTCGTTTGTGCGGAACACGTTCTCCACGATGTCCGCGGGTTCGAGCGAGTCGATCGGCGCGTCTGGCTCCATGATGTCCACACGAAGCTGCTGGTTAGCCCCAGTGTCCGAATCCAGGTCGTTCTGGACGAAGAATTCCCCAGCCGTATTGAAGTAGGCGAGTTGAAGGCTCAGCTCCTGACCGCCGGACACGGTGATCTTGCGGTACAGGATGTGCGTGCCCGGTCCTTGCGAGGCCAGCCCGGCTGCGTAGGTCCCCTGTGGTGGCTCGGCAAGCTTCGCATTCGGACCACCGCCAATGCCCCGGCGGGGTGGCGGCGACTCGCCGTACTTGAGTTGGTTCTTATAGACCTGCCACTTGCCCTTGGAATTCGAGCGGGGCGAGCCGCCCCCCTCCTCGTCGACGGTCTTCCACCCGTCGAAGGAGCCCGACTCGAAGTTGCCGTTTGGCGGCGCCGCCATGGCGAACGCGGCCGCAATACCAAACGCCCCCAGTGCTACGACGCAAGTCCTCATCGTCCGGCCCATGGTCCCTCCCCGTTTCGATTGCCTATCCAAAGCCAGGCTACCGATCCCTCAGGCCGTCGGGCTGCGCCTGCGCGGGAAGGTCTTCGTGAAGCGGTAGAGCTCGCGGAGCTTTCCGTGGAAGCGCAGGTCGCGGCTGAGAACCGCGCGCTTCGGATCGATAGTGCCCTTCGAGAGGCCGATCCACTTCGCCCACGTCGTCTCCCAGGTGAGGTCGGGATCCGGGGCGACAC
Source organism: Solirubrobacterales bacterium (assembly GCA_033856515.1). Classification (GTDB taxonomy): domain Bacteria; phylum Actinomycetota; class Thermoleophilia; order Solirubrobacterales; family 70-9; genus JALZKA01. Next base: position 31,983 of record JAWVEY010000035.1, on the reverse strand, counting down.
CGTGCTGGGCGCGGGTCGAGCCGTTCGCGACGATCACGTGCCACGGGTCGGCATCCTCGAAGCGCCACTGGATCGTGAACGGCTTGCCGTTGACGGTTGCGGTGTTCGCAGAGCGAGCAACGAGGTCGAAGAAGAGCCCCTGGACTTCGGGGTCCGAGTCGGGGTGGGGGTGGGGCTCGCCGATGATCTTTGCCTCGAGCAGCTTGATCTGGCGCTTCGCGAGCTCTGAGTGCTCGAGCGAGTAGTCCACGGGGAAGACGCCGGGCATCTCCTCGAGCGGCCAGCCGATCGCGCGCCACTTCGTCAACACCGACTTCATGCCGAACTCGAAGATGTCCTCCATCTCGAAGCCGTAGCAGCGCGTGTACTCGCGGTCGAAGTTCGGCGGGTTGAAGACGGCGGCAACGTAGGGCATCACGTCGAGGAGCAGCTCGTGCACCGCGGCCTTGCACTCGTCCGACTCTGAGAACAGCTCGGAGAGCACCTTGACGCCGAAGCCGATGTGGCGCTGCTCGTCGCGGGAAACGTTCGCCATGCCTTCGGTGAAGCCCGGCAGCGTCCCCTCGTTTGCGAAGAAGTCCTCGATGAAGTGCTGGCCCGGCTGGGCCATCGAGGCTTCCACGACCATGTGGTAGAGCGCGATCGCCTGGGCGAACTTCGGCAGGGAGCGATCGCGGCGGAGCTCCTCGGCCATCCGGTCGAGGCGGCTGAAGACGTTGCGATAGCCCCAGTTGAGCTCGGGCTCGGTCGAGGCGAGCGTGGCCTGGATCGTGTCGCCGGCGCCGATGACCTCCTTGAAGAAGCGATGGAAGAAGACCGCGTGGCGGACCTCGTCGACCTGTTGGGTCGCCAGGAAGTACTTCTGCTCCTCGCGCGGCGCTGCGTCGATGTAGGGGGAGAGGTTGTCGGCGACGGAGTCCTCGCCGTAGAAGAACATCGAGTAGATCCACAGCCCCGACTTCTTCTGAATGTCGGTGAGTGCGGCCCAGCCCTTCGCATCCTCGGTGAGGTCGATCGACGTGGCGCTCCAGTTGGAGGTTTCCCAGCGGCGGTAGAGATCGTCGTAGGAGATCGCGTTAGCCGCCCTGATCCCGTCGTTCTGCGCAACGCTCACCGTCTACCTCCGTTTTTTGGTCGCCCGCGGTGGCCGGATACTAACTGACTCAGCGGTCAGTTAGTAGCCTTCGAGCGATGGAGAGGTCATCCGGCACTCAGGCGCCGGCGCGAAGGCGCCTGTCCGCCGCGGATCGCCGCACGGCGATTCTCGAGGCTGCGCTCGCCGTGTTCTCAGAGCGCGGCTTCTCCGAAGCGTCGCTCGACGATGTCGCTAACCGCGGCGGCATTTCGAAGGCATTGATTTACGAGCACTTCTCGTCGAAGCGCGAGTTGCAGGTCGTCCTCCTCGACACCTACCTCCACGAGCTGATCGAGGCCGTGGTGAGTGCGGTCGGCACCGAGGCGACTGACGAGGAGCGGCTGCGCGCCGGCATCGACGCATTCCTCGTCTTCGCATCGGAGCGCCCGGCGATCCTCCGCCTACTGACCACGAACGTCTCCGACCCGGTCGCCGGCGAGACGATCGACCGCCTTCGCGAGGAGGCCGCCTCGACCATCGCGTCGATCATGGCCCAGGACGCGCCGGAACCGGAACCGGGCGATCTCGACATCGAGACGACGGTCGCGATCCTCGCCCACCTCATGGCGGGCGGGATCCAGTTCCTTGCGGGATGGTGGATCGAACACCCGGAGGTGCCCCGCGAGCGCGTGGTCGAGGTCGCGATGGGCGTGAACTGGATCGGCCTCGAGCGCCTGGGCGAGGGCGTCCGCTGGAACCGTCGCGCCTGACGCATCGCGGGTTCGTACCCTGGGGATCGTGTCCATCGCCCCGGTTGCCCAACTCGAAATGAGCGCACTCGAAGCCGGACTCGACGAGGTGCGCTCGGCTCCAGTACGCGAGGGCACGCTGCAGCTCATCGCCCGCAGACCGGCGACCGAGGAGCGGGAGATCCTGGAGGAGGCAGAGCTCGACGTTGATTCCGGGCTCGTGGGCGATATGTGGTCCTACCGGCCTAGCCAGCGCACCGGCGCCCCGAATCTCGAGACCCAGGTCACCCTGATGAGCGCCCGTGCCGCCGCGCTCGTTTCTGGCGGCAACGATCCTGAAGGATGGGCTCAGGCGGGCGACCAGCTCTACGTCGACCTCGATTTGAGTGAGGCCAACCTTCCGCCCGGGACCCGGATCGAGATCGGCACCGCTGTCCTGGAGGTCACCGAGGAGCCGCATCTGGGTTGCGGCAAGTTCGTGAAGCGCTTCGGAGTTGACGCGATGAAGCTCGTGAACTCCGAGGTGGGCCGGGGGCTCCGCCTCAGGGGCATGAACACCCGAGTCGTGGTGCAAGGCACCGTCCGCACCGGCGACACGCTGAGAGTCGTTCCCGTCGCCACATAGGCGACTCAGGCGACTCTCGGCGGCTAACGCAGCTTTGGGCTTGTCCAGTCCTCGGCTAGCTTCGCCGCCAGCAGCGCTCGCAGCTCGTCTGCGGGGACTCGCTCCTGCGTCAGCGAGTCGCGATCGCGCAACGTGACGCTGCCGTCTTCGAGTGTCTGGCCGTCGATCGTGACTGCCCATGGAGTGCCGATCTCGTCGTGGCGGCGGTACCGCTTGCCGATAGCGCCGCTCCCGTCGTATTCGGCCTGCATCGCGGGGCGGAGGTCTTCGAAGATCTCTCTCGCGCGCTCCGGCATTCCCTCTTTATTGACAAGAGGAAGGACCGCGGCCTTGACCGGGGCAAGTCGCGGATGGAGCCGCAGAACGGTCCGCTGACTGTCGTCCTCGAGCGTCTCCACCTCGTACGCGTCGACGAGGAATGCGAGCGTCGCGCGGTCGGCGCCGGCCGCCGGCTCGATCACATGTGGGACGTAGCGCTCGCCCGAGCCCTGGTCGAAGTACTCGAGCTTCTCGCCCGAGAACTCCGTGTGCTGCTTCAGGTCGAAGTCGCCGCGGTTGGCGATTCCCTCGAGCTCCGACCAGCCGATTGGGAAGAGGTACTCGACGTCCGAGGTGCCGGACGAGTAGTGCGAGAGCTCGTCGGAATCGTGGGGGCGCAGGCGCAGCAGGCCCGGCCTGATGCCAAGGCGCGTGTACCACTCGAAGCGCTCCTTGCACCAGTGCTCGAACCACTTGGGCGCCTCGTCCGGCGGCACGAAGTACTCCATCTCCATCTGCTCGAACTCGCGAGTGCGGAAGATGAAGTTGCCGGGCGTGATCTCGTTGCGAAACGACTTGCCCACCTGGGCGATGCCGAACGGCGGCTTCTTGCGCGCGAACTGAAGGACGTTCTTGAAGTTGATGAAGATGCCCTGCGCCGTCTCGGGCCGCAGGTACGCCTGCGAGCCGGTGTCCTTGACCGGACCGACCGTGGTCTCGAACATCAGGTTGAACTGGCGCACCTCGGTCAGGTCGTGGGTCCTGTCCTCCGTCTTCGGGAGGGTCGCCTTCGCCGGGCACATCTCGTCCGGGTCGAGGTGGTCGGCGCGGAAGCGCTTCTTGCACGCGCGGCAATCGACGAGCGGGTCGGTGAACCCTGCGAGGTGTCCTGAGGCCTCCCAGACGCGCGGGTGCTGGAGGATCGCCGAGTCGAGCGCCACGATGTCGTCGCGCTCCTGGAGCATCGAACGCCACCACTCGTTCTTCACGTTCGTCTTCAAGAGAACGCCGTAGTGGCCGTAGTCGTAGGTCGAGCCCAGCCCGCCGTAGATCTCGGATGACGGGAACACGAAGCCGCGCCGCTTACAAAGCGACACGATCTCGTCCATCGTCACGCCGGTCGCGCCGGCCTCGTCAGCCATCGTCCGCGCAGGCTAGCGGTGGGCTGTCAGTTGGCGATTACGGGCGTGGGGAGGCTGAAGTGGTTTGCGTCCAAGTCGGTCACGTCGACCGAGAACGCCAACTCGGCGCCGGGCACGACCGAGTGCTTGACGTGGACGCCGCCACCACCGGCCCTGATGCGAAGTTCTTCAGTGTCGGGAGCCGCGGCGACGGTGATCTCCTTGCGGCTCACCTGGATCGCCGATTCAGGCACTGGCGCGCCGTCGGCCTTTGCCGTGTACTTCCCGTCGCGAAAGTTCACTTCGGGCGGCGCCTTCACGGTCGCTTCGTCCACGAACGCCGAACCCTGGGTCACCTTGACCCGGAGCCGCGGGTTGCTGCTCGTCGCCTTGTTGAGCTTGAGCGACGCGGTCGGATCGACCACCGGCGGCGGACACCCGTCGATCGTCGCCTGGACGTCGCCGGTCTGGACTTCGTCGGCGAACGAGGTGAAGGTGGTCGTATAAAAGAAGGGCGGCGGCTGGCAGAGATCTCGGCCGACGATGTTGAGGCGGTCCTCCACCAACGTCAGCTCGAAGCGCGAGATCGGAATGTCCGGCAGCCCGTTGAACAGGACCATCGTCTCCAGCTCTCCCTCGCCATTCAGCGAGACCACGAGGTTGCCGTAGAGCTGGAGCGCCAGCGCCCCCTCGAGGTCGAGGCCCAGGAGCGGGAGCCCGCCTGGATTGTGTACCAGCGCCATCGGTCCCTCCAGAGCTTCCTCCTGGAGCGGAGACTCCGCGGTCGCCTGGCCGACGATCGAGGCGTCGGGGCACGTGTGGGCGACGAAGTTGGCCGGCGGGCAGGTGTTGGAGAGATACGGGTTGTCGCCGCCGACATCGGCGGGCAGCTTCACCTGCGCGCGCCTGAGGCCGGCCTCGCCGTCGTCCTGGGAGATAACCGTCGTCTGGGCCGGCTTCGTGAACTGCGCGGTGTGGCCGGGCGAACCAAGGTTGCCCGTGAATTCCGGCGAGAACGGAAGTGCCGTGCAGTTCACCGACTCGAATGTGTTCGAACCGGTCGCCGTCGTCGAGGCATACGAAGTCGCGTCCGCCGTCGTCGTCTTGGTTCCGCACGAGGTCGGGTTTCGCATGAACGCGCCGTCGAGGGTGAGTTCGATTCCCGAGATTCGCAACGGCAGGCCGTCGGCCGTGTTCGGAATGCCTTCGAGGATCGTGTCGAGCCCGAAGTCGGTCGGGCGAAGTGCTGCCGCGGACTGAAGGATCACCTTTGCACCCACCGGCGGCGTCAGGACGATTCCGAGGCGTGCTGGCTCGCCGGTACGTGGCTGCACGTTGAACACCTCGCCAGGGATCGTGAGCGGGACCGCGATAAGGACCGCGGACGTCGTAGTGGAACCGATCTTGCTCGCGTCCGGGCATGCGTCGGCGTTCAGTTGCACCTCGCTGCAAAGCGGGGTTGACGTGGGGTCGCCAACGAGCCCCGGGGGAAGGTGCACCGTCAGGTCGCGGACGCTTTCGGTGTTGCTCAGGCCGCTAAACGAGATCTTGAGGTTGAAGTCGCTGTTCGCGCCCGCCTCCGTGGAGACGGGATCGGCGTTGTCGATCGTCATCCCGAATGCGGCCTGCGCGGGCGCGGCCGCGGCCAAACCGAGCACGATGCTCGCGCACAAAGAGAGAGTGATTCGGAGTCCCCTGACGTCCATGCCTGCCAAGGATGGTAGAGAGGGCGAGCCGGTTTGGCGCAGGTTCGCTGCGATACTCACCGCCGCCGATGCCTATCTACGAGTACCGCTGCGACAAGGGCCACGAGTTCGAAGCCTTCCAGTCGATGTCGGAGGATCCGATCTCGAAGTGCGTGGAATGCGGGGCTGCCGCGCAGCGCGTCCTGAGCGCCCCCGCAGTTCATTTCAAGGGTTCGGGCTTCTACACGACCGACTACGCCCGCAAGGAATCGAAGGCGTCCTCGGCGGAGCGATCGAAGTCGGCGGCCGAGAGCAAGAAGTCCGAGAGCTCGTCTTCGAAGAGCGAATCCTCCTCGAAGTCATCGGACTCTTCGAGCTCCTCGGACTCTTCCAAGAAGAGCTCCTCTTCGAGCTCCACAGAGAAGAGCTAGGCCGGAGGGCTGCAGATCGGGTCGTTCTCAGGCTCGTCGCCGGTCAGCTTCTTGACGGCCCTGATGCATTCCTCGACCGGGACGAGCAAGTTGCTGCCGCTCGTGCCCGACGGCTTCAGCACCAACTCGTCCGAACTACCGCCGATCGCAGCCGCAAAGACGAACTGCGGCATCGTGAGCGCGCCCATGTCTGAGACGAACGCTTTCGGCGCGTTCCAGCCGATGAGAGGCCCCTTGAGGAAGTTGATCGGGAGGCGCGTCGGACTCGTCAGCCGGTCCTTCATCCCCTGCATGATCTGCTGCTGGAAGCCGGCGCGGTCCGTGTCGTCGATCGTGGTGTCACCGCAGGTCGAGCTCCGCGTCCGCGCCAGTGCGAGCGCCTTGTCGCCCGAGAGCGTTACCTCGCCGGGGCCGATGTCGATCCCGAAGGCGCCGCCTGAGATCTCGTTGCACACCTGGTTCTCGAGATCAACCTCCACACCGCCGATCGCGTCGATGAGGTCGCGGAAGCCGTTGAAGTCGACGATCGCAATGTGGTTGATGTCGATGCCGAGGAAGTCCTCGACCGTCTCGACCTGAAGCTCGGCGCCGCCGAACGCGTAGGCGGCGTTGATCTTGTTCGTCCCGTTGCCCGGAATCGCTGCCTGGGTATCGCGAGGGATCGAGAGCTTCTCGAATGCACCGCCGCCGGCTCGTAGGACCATGAGCGTGTCGGCACGGGCGCCTCCCGCGCACGCCGACGGCGTCGCGCCGCTCGCGGCCTGATCCAGGCACTTCTGGGACTCTCCCTCACCGGCGAAATCGTCCGAGCGCACGTCGGTCCCCAGGACGAGGATGTTCTGAGGAAAGGCGGCAAGTAGCGGATTCCCGCCCAGGGTGTCGCCCGTGTCGGCCAGCTTCGACTTCTGGATCGTCGCCGAGATCGCGAATGTGATGAACGAGAGGAGGAGCCAGCCGCCGATCGCGATGCCGATCCATTTCAGCCAGGTGCGGCCCTTTCGCTCGGGCTTGAGGGTGGGTTCAGGGCCGGCGGGCTCCTTCTCCCCCTTTGGCCGCACCTTTTCGCGCAGAGAGCCGAGGTCGGGCTTACCGAGACTGAGCCCTTTGCGGGACTTGTAGACGCGGTAATCGGGCGGCGGCTTGGGCCGCTCGCCACCGCCTGAATCTCCGGACTCGGGAGCCATTGACTAGAAATACTCGTTCATGGGCTCTGCACCTTCCCCCGGCGAGGCCGGACCACCCGTCGCCATCGGCGCCGATCTGGGCGGCACGAAGATGCTCGTGGGCGTCGTCGCGGGAGGCCCGAAGGTACTCCACAGGGTCGAGGAGGTGAGCTTTGGCCGTTCCGCCGAGGAGGTCCTCGACACAATGGAAGCCGAGCTCCGTGCGGCGCTCGTGGCGCACCCGGAGGCCGGCGCCGCAGGCCTCGGCGTTCCGTGCACGATCGATCAGGAGCGCGGCCTTGCGATCAGCGCCGTGAACCTGCCGATCGTTGACGTTCCGATCAGAGAGCTCATGTCCGAGCGGCTCGGCATCCCAGTCGTCCTCGACAACGATGGAAACACCGCGGCCCTCGCCGAGCACCGCTGGGGCGCCGCGCGGGGAGCGACGAACGCCGTCCTTTTGACAATTGGCACCGGGATCGGCGGCGGCCTCATCATCGACGGAAAGGTCTACCGCGGCACGACTGGCGCGGGGGCCGAGCTGGGCCACATGGTCATCGACACGGACGGCCCGCCCTGTCAGGGGAACTGTCCCAACAACGGCTGCGCCGAAGCCGTTGCGTCTGGCACCGCGCTGGGCCGAGAGGCACAGGAGGCAGCGAAGCGCCACCCAGAGTCAGCCCTCGGAAAGCTTCTGGCCGAGGGGGAAGAGGTGAACGGCCGCAGCGCGACCGCCGCTGCGATCGCGGGCGACGAGGTGGCACGTGAGGTATTCGAATTGATCGGCCGCCGGCTTGGGGCGTTCGCGAGCGGCCTCGCGAACGTCTTCGAGCCCGATGTCATCGTTTTCGGCGGCGGCGTCATGGCCGCCGGCGAGATCCTCCTGGGGCCGATCCGGGAAGAGGTCGAGCGCCGCTCGCTGCCACCGATGAACCGAACGCGCATCGCCCACGCCGAGCTGGGCCCCGAAGCAGGCATGATCGGCGCCGCGACTATGGCGATGGATGAGATCGGCGGAAGCGGTTAATGGCCACCCCTGGGCGCCTGATCGTCTGCCCGACGCCGATCGGGAACATGGACGACATCTCGGAACGGGTGAAGGTCGCCCTGTCGGAGGCCGACGTCGTCGCCTGCGAGGACACCAGGCGGACCGGGCTCCTCTTCGAGCGCCTGGGCTTGAGACGCCCTCGCTTGGTGTCGAACCACGAGGGGAACGAAACGGAGCGCGCCCGGCAGCTCGTGGGTGCGATCGAGCGGGGTGCAAAGGTGGCGCTCATCTCCGATTCAGGCACTCCCGCCATCTCGGATCCGGGCTACAGGCTGATCGGCGCCTGCATCGAGCGCTCCATAGACATCGAGGTGCTCCCCGGCCCCTCCGCGGTGGTGACCGCGGTGGTGGCGTCGGGCCTGCCCACGGACCGCTGGCGCTTCGAGGGCTTTCTCCCCCGCCGCGCGGGGGCGCTCGAAAGCGTGCTGGGCGGGGGCCAGACGGTTGTTGCGTTCGAGTCGCCTCGGCGCCTGCCAGAGTCGCTCGCCGCCTTGGCTGCGCTCGCGCCCGACCGCCCGGCGGCGGTCTGCCGCGAGCTGACGAAGATGCACGAGGAGGTCGTGCGCGGCACGCTCGACGAGCTTGCCCGGCGCTTCCGCGACGAGGTGAAGGGCGAGATCGTCGTGGTGATCGGCCCTGCCGCCAACTCCGCTTCGTCGACGCCGGACATCGCGTTCGCCGTCGATGCCCTGCGCCGCCTTGTCCAATCCGGCGCACGTCCGCGCGCCGCCGCCGGCGTCGTCGCGGCCCTCACCGGGACCAGGGCGAACGAGCTCTACACCGCTCTCACTGGGCGTGAGCCCCGCGAATAGGCCGGGAACCGTTATCCAGCGTTAGGGACGCATTAAGCATGCGCCTATCCGTAGAAAACACGGACGGTTGACTCCGGAGTAGGGATACGATCACGGCGAGGAGTTGGCTGGACGTTCAAGCTCAGGATGGGCTCATGACGGACAGCCGGGAAGGCTTAAACGGCGGAGCAGAAGTGAGTACAACTCGGTGAACCCCGAAGCGCCGAGCGACGCGCTGCCACAGCGTCGCCATATTTTTGCCCGCGTCGTCGCCGTGGGTGCGCTTGTCGCTGCGGTCGCGTTCGTCGTCGTGATGTTCTTCGGCGACGACGGCGGGCGCCAGTACAAGCTCCTATTCGAGACGGGCGGCCAGCTCGTCCGGGGCAACGAGGTCCTTGTCGCCGGCCAGAAGGTCGGCACCATCGATGCCCTCGACCTGACCGAAGACGGCCAGGCCGAGGTGTCGGTCACGATGGATCGCCCGATTACCGAGGGCACGACGGCGCAGATTCGCGCGACCTCGCTCTCGGGCATCGCGAACCGCTACATCTCGCTCCAGATGGGCCCGACCGACGATGAGATCGAGGACGGGGCGACAGTCAGCGCCGATTCGACCACGTCGCCCGTAGACATCGATCAGCTCTTCTCGATCTTCGACGACAAGACCCGGAAGTCGCTCCAAGACGTCTTCAAGGGCCAGGCGGCCATCTACGCGGGCGACCCAGAGCTCTCTCGCGAGACCTACAAGTACCTCGCGCCCAGCCTTCAGTCCACTGAGCGGTTCCTCGCGGAGCTGACGCGCGACCAGGACGTCCTGGCGCAGTTCCTCGCCTCCGGCTCCAACGTCCTGGGTGCCATCGCCGAACGCCGCTCCGACCTCTCCTCGCTGACGCAAAACGCCAACTCCGCGCTCTCGGCGATCGCGGCGGAATCCGCGTCGCTCGACGACGCGCTCGCTGTCCTCCCGCCGACGATGCGGCAGGCGAACACGACCTTCGTGAACCTGCGCGTCGCCCTCGACGACGTCGACAAGCTCGTCCAGACGTCCTATCCCGCGACCGAGAACCTCGCTCCGTTCCTGCGCGACCTCCGCCCCGTCGCGGAGAAGGCCGTGCCGGTCGTCAACGACCTGCGTGGGACCGTGGCTGTGCCTGGTCCCAACAATGACCTGACCGACGCCCTGTTCGCGCTGCCCGAGCTGGAGAACCAGGCCGCCGACACCTCATCGCAGGGAATCGAAGCGATGGACGTCTCCGAGGAGAACCTCGCGGTCACCCGTGCGTACAGCCCGGACATCATGGCGCTCGTCAGCCGCCTCGGCCAGATCACGGGCTACTACTCGGCGGACGGCCACTACGCCCGCTCGATGCCGACCACGAACATCTTCTCCTACGACAACTTGACGGACCAGCTCAACCCGATCTACAACAACCCCGACCAGCAGTACGACTTCTACGCGACGCCGCGCCCCGCGTTCCCGAACCCGTTCAGCTCGTTCGGCTTCCAGCGTTGCCCGGGCACCGCCTCCCAGCCCGCCCAGGACGGGTCCACGCCGTTCGTAGAGGACGAAGTGACCGGCAACTGCGACGAGAGCGCGGTCGTCCCGGAGCAATCGGCGACCCTCCCATGAGGCGCATGTTCGGCATCTTCGCGGCCCTTACCGCAACAGCGGCGCTCATGGTCGTGGGCTCAGGGGCATCTGAGGAGGCGGGCGACGAGTACCTCGTCCGCGCGATCTTCGACAACGCGAGCTTCCTCGTCGAGCAGGAGGAGGTCCGGGTCGCAGGCGCAAAGGTCGGCTCCATCCAGTCCGTCAGCGTCACCCTCGATGGCGAGCGGGCGCACGCCGACGGCTCCGACGAGGCGGGCAAGGCGGTCGTGGTCATGAGCATCACGGACCCCGGATTCCAGGACTGGCGCGAGGACGCCTCGTGCCTGGTTCGCCCCCAGTCGCTCCTGGGAGAGAAGTTCGTCGAGTGTGAGCCAACTCAGGTTCGCGCGCCGGGAACCGAGCCACCGCCCGAGCTCGAGGTCATTCCCGACGGTGAGCCAGGTGAGGGGCAGCGCTTCCTGCCGGTCGAAAACAACGGCAAGGCCGTCGACCTCGACCTCATCAACAACATCATGCGCGAGCCCTATCCGGACCGGTTCCGCCTCATCCTGAACGAGTTGGGGATCGGCCTGGCGACGCGCGGCGAGGATCTCGAGGAGATCATCATCCGCGGCAACCCGGCGCTGAAGGAGACGAACCAGCTGCTCGCGCTCCTCAAGGGCCAGACGCAGGCCCTCAACCAGCTTGCCCGCGACGGCGACCAGGCCCTTGGCCCGCTGGCGCGTGAGCGCCAGCACCTCACCGGGTTCATCAACAACGCGACGGTGTCCGGCGAGGCCACCGCGGAGCGCGCGGCCGAGCTCGAGTCCGGCTTCCAGAAGATGCCCGCCTTCTTCCGCGAGCTCCGCCTGACGATGACCGATCTCGAGGCCTTCACGGATGCCTCTACACCGGTCATCTCCGACCTGGGCGACGCGGCCCCGTCACTGACCCGCTCGACCGAGGCGCTGGGCCCGTTCTCCCACGCCAGCCGACTGGCCTTGATCTCGCTCGGCGACGCCGCGGAAACAGCGGGCCCCGACCTCGACGCCTCGAAGCCGGTTGTCAAGGACCTCGGCAAGCTGGCCGACAAGACGGCGCCGACCGCGGAGCTTCTCGACACGTTCCTCACCGACTTCCGCAAGGACCACGGCCTCCAGTTCCTGATGCGGTTCTTCTTCTACGGAGCCGGTGCCACCAACGGCTACGACTCGTTCGGCCACTTCCTCCGGGCCGTCGTCCCCGTAAACAACTGCTTCACCTACAAGGCCCAGCCGGAGCCCGGCTGCGAGGTCTTCTTCCTTCCCGGCAGGAAGAGCGCAACATCCACGAAGGCGGAACAGTCCTGGCGCCAGCCCTTCGATCTGGAGGCGATGCTGAGCGACGAGGCAGAGCTCCAGGGTGGCGCCCTGGACGATGAGCCCGCCACGGATGATGAGCCGGACGCTGACACCGAGTCCCCGTCGTTTGAAGGCGGAGCGACGGCGCCGAGCGCCGACGCCAAGGCCCAGAAGGCGCTCCTCGACTTCCTCGTCGGCGAGGAGGACTCGCGATGAGGCGAAACGTCGGATCCACGCTCGCCGCAAGCCCGACGATGGTCGGCTCGATCACCGTCCTGATCGCGGTGGTCGCGGTGTTCCTCGCGTACAACGCGAACTCGGGGCTGCCGTTCGTCCCCACGTACAACATCTCCGCCGACCTTCCGAGCGCCAACTCGCTGGTGCCGGGCAACGAAGTCAGGATCGGCGGCGTACGCGTGGGCGTGGTGAGCGAGGTGACGCCCGTCTCGCACGAAGACGGCTCGGTCACGGCCCGCTTCGACATGACCCTCGACGAGGACGCCGAGCCGATCCCGGTGGATTCCGAGATCGTGATCCGGGCCCGCTCAGCGCTCGGCCTCCAGTACCTGGAGATCAACAAGGGCACTTCGGACGAGGGCTATGAGGCCGGCGCGACGATCCCGGTCACCTCTGCAGTGCCCGAGCCCGTCGAGTTCGACGACGTCCTTTCGACCTTCGATGAGCCGACCCGCGTGGCGATCCAGGCGAACCTCGTGGAGTTCGGCAACGCGCTCGCGGGCCGCGGTGTGGACCTCAATGGAGCGCTCGGGGAACTGCCCGAGACGGTCAAGGTCCTCGAGCCCGTCGCGAAGAACCTCTCCGATCCCGACACGCAGCTCGTCCGGTTCATCGATGCCCTGGCCGCAACCGCCGCGGAGGTCGCTCCGGTCGCCGAAGAGCAGGCGCAGATGTTCGTCGCTCTCGACACGACCTTCGGCGCATTCGCGAACGTCGCCCGCCCCTTCATTCAGGAGACGATCTCCGAGACGCCGCCCACCCTGGACGTCGGAACCAGGGCCCTACCGGTGATCCGCCCGTTCCTTGCGAACAGCGCCGGGCTGTTCAGAGATCTCCAGCCAGGTATCGACGCCATCGTCAAGACGTCTCCCGCGATCGCGGACGCGCTCGAGGTCGGCGCACCGGTCCTGCGCCGCTCGGTCAAGTTCAACGAGCAGCTGGCGCCGACAGCGGCGGCACTCCGCTCCCTGAACGACGACGCGGATGCGCGCAACGGCATCGACCGCCTGATCGAGACGTCCAAGATCGCCGATCCGACACTGAAGTTCATCACGCCTGCCCAGACCGTCTGCAACTACGGCGCGATCCTCTTCGACAACCTCCAGAGCCTGTTCAGCCAGGGCACGGGTCCCGGCACATGGCAGCGCGCCGAAGTGATCATCGGCCCGGTTGGCCAGGACCAGAACGACCCGGTTCAGGCGAGCCCGCCGAACAACGAGGGTTCGCCCTCGTCCGCGCCCGCGAACGGCGGCGGCAACTCCGCAACCAACTTCCTGCATACCAACCCGTACCCCAACACCGCCGCGCCCGGCCAGGAGCTGGAGTGCGAGGCCGGGAACGAGGGCTGGCTCACGGGCCAGCAGGTGATCGGGAACGTCCCCGGCAACCAGGGCACCCACACGCGGGAGACGTTCGCGCCATGACCAGCCCGAATCAGACTCAGTACGACCCGCGCGTCTGGGGCGCGAAGTACAGCGGGCGCGGCCCCGTGCCCGTCGCCCTGCTCCTGCTCGTGCTGCTTGCGGTCGGCTCGTATCTGGCCTACAAGAAGGACCTGCCCTTCGTCGGCGGCGGAACGGAGATCAAGGCGACGTTCCGAAACGCTACGACGCTGCGGACGACCTCCCCCGTGCGGATCGCCGGCGTCAACGTCGGCACCGTCACAGCGGTCGAGGCCGAGGGCGACAACGCCGAGGTGACGATGACGCTCAAGGACGAGGCGCTGCCGGTCCACGAGGATGCGGTGGCGGTGATCCGCCCCCGTCTGTTCCTCGAGGGCAACTTCTTCATCGACCTGCGGCCGGGGAGCCCGTCCACCACGGAGCTTGACGACGGCGACGAGATCCCGATTACGCAGACCTCCACCTCGGTCCAGATCGACGAGGTACTCGCGGCGCTCCAGAGCGACACCCGTGAGGAGCTCAAGGGCCTTCTGTCCGGCTACGGGACGGCGCTCTCCTATGAGCCGACTGCTGCCGACGACGCCGACCAGGAGCCGATCTCCAAGGGCAAGACCGGAGCCCAGGCGCTCGCCGACTCCCTCCGCTACGGCGGCGAGGCGGGCCGCGGAACGTCGATCGTGAACGAGGCGCTTCTTGGCCAGGAGGAGCACGATCTCTCGGGCCTGATCAGGGCGCAGCGCGACGTCTTCAATGAGCTGGGAACGGTCGAGGCAGAGCTGCAGAGCTTCATCACCGCCTTCAACACCACCGCGGGCGCCCTGGCCCAGGAGCAGGACAACGTACGTGCGACCATCCGCGAGCTCGGCCCCACCTTCGAGGCCGCCAGGCCATCGCTGGAGCACCTCAACGAGGCGCTGCCGCCGCTGCGCGCGTACGTCTTGGCGCTCGAACCGGGCGTGGCCGAGCTGCCCGACCTCATCGAGGCGGCCACGCCGTGGCTGGACTCTGCCAATGAGCTCCTCGCGCAGGACGCGCTGGGCGGTCTCGCGGAGGAGCTCCGTAAGGGCGCGCCGGTCACCGCGCAGGCGACCCAGACGGCGCCGCCCCTCCTGGACGAGTTGTCCGACCTCTCGCGCTGCGTGACCGACAACCTCGACCCGAGCTTCGACACCGCGATCACAGTCGACCCAAACGTGCCGCCGGCCAATTCTCAGCCCGCGTACCTCGACTTCCTGAATTCGGTCGTGAACACCTCGAGCGCGGCGTCGAACTTCGACGGCAACGGATCGTTCCTGCGCATTCTCGCGGGCGGCGGCGACGAGCTCACGCAGATGACGAACCCGGCGCCCACGCAGGGCAACAACATCCTGTTCGGAAATAACATCGAGCCGGTCCAGGGCTCCCAGCCGCCACTGCCGGCGGGACAGGTTCCTCCTCCGTTCGAGCCGGACGAGAAGTGCCATGAGTCGGCCCCGGCCGACCTGAACGGGCCCGCGGCCACCGTCGGCGCCCCCCTTCCGGAGTTGAGCCCGTGAAGCGCGCGATCAGAGAGCACGCTAAGGAAGCGATCGCGATCCTGGCGCTGATCGTCTTCGCCATGGCGACGACCGGCTACATCCTGGCCAACCAGCAGGCGCCGTATCCGTCGTGGATCCCGTTCCTGGGCGAGGAGACGTTTGAGCTCAAGGCTGATCTCGAGACCGCTCAGGCGATCACGCCGGGGCAGGGCCAGACGGTGAACGTCGCGGGCATCAAGGTTGGCGACATCACCGAGGTCGAGCTGGAGGACGGCCACGCGGTGGTGACCATGCTCATGGAGGATCGCTACGAGGGCCTCATCAAGGACGACGCGACGGTCCTCGTGAGGCCTCGCACCGGCCTTCAGGACATGACCCTCGAGGTCGACCCGGGCTCCCCCGACGCCGCGGCGATGGAGGAAGGCGACATGGTCCCGCTCGCCTCCACTCAGCGGAACGTCCCCCCGGACGAGTTCTTGGCCGCGCTCGACGGCGATACCCGCGACTACCTCAAGCTGCTCGTCCAGGGCGGCTCGGAAGGACTCGCCGAAAACGGCGAGGAGGCTTCAGCGGTCTTCAGGCGCTTCGCGCCGCTCTCCAGATACCTGGCAAAGCTGAACGGTGCGCTTTCGAAGCGGGCCGACGCGATCAAGCGCTCGATCACGTCGTTCAAGCAGGTCTCGGAGGCGCTGGGCGGCTCGGACACCAGGCTCGCCGAGTTCGTCTCCGCGTCGAACGACGTCCTGTCGGCGTTTGCGCGTCAGGAGGCCTCACTTCGCGCCACGTTCCAGGAGCTGCCCTCAGCGCTGACCGCGACCCGCGAGGCAGTCATCTCGGGTGACGCCTTCGCCCAGGAACTCGGGCCCGCGGCGACGGCGCTGCTCCCGTCGGCCAAGGCGCTGAAGCCTGCCCTGCAGGAGACCTACCCGTTCTTCCGCGACACCGAGGAGCCGATCCGCGAGCAGATCACCCCGTTCGCGCGGAACACCCAGGACACGTTCGAGGAGCTCCGCAAGACGACCACGAAGCTGAGTGACGCGACGCCGACCGTCGTTGGCGGCCTCTCAGAGCTCAACCGGGTGTTCAACTCGCTGGGCTACAACCCGCCTGGTGCTGAAGAGGGCTATCTCTTCTGGGCCAACTGGCTCGGCCACAACGCGCAACAGACGTCGAACATCCAGGACGCGAACGGCGCCCTTATCCGCGCGATCGCCTTCAACTCGTGCCAGACCGCCTCGCTGGCTCTCGGAACCGCCGGCTCGTTCCCCTCGCTCAAGACGCTGATCGAGGCAACGCGGATCCCGTCGGCCGCAGCGACATGTGCCATCGACCCGCAGTTCCGGAAGTAAATGGAAACCAGACCGCCAACAGCCCTCCGCATCCTGATCGCCGTCGGCTTCGCGATCTCGTGCTTCGCGCTCGCCCTCTTCCTGTGGGTGGCCTTTGGCGGGCCAGTCCCGCTCGCTTCGGAGGGCTATCGCGTGCACGTGCCGTTCGACGAGGCGACGCAGCTCGCCCAGGAGTCGGACGTCCGGATCTCGGGCGTGTCGGTCGGCAAGGTGAAGCTGATCGAGCTGAACGACGACGGCATGGCCGAGGCGACGATCGAACTCGACTCCGCGTTCGCCCCGATCCCCTCGGACACGACCGCGACGCTGCGCCAGAAGACGCTCCTGGGTGAGACCTACGTCGAGCTCTCCCCTGGCTCGGACGAGGCTGAGCCTCTTGATGAGGACGGCGACCTGCCGGCCGCGCAGGTGTCCGAATCGGTTCAGATCGACGAGGTGTTCCGCACCTTCGACGAGCCGACCCGGCAGGCGTTCCAGTCGTGGATGCAGACTCAGGCGGCGGCCTTGAAGGGCCGGGGCGAGGACTTCTCGCAGGCGATCGGGAGCCTCGAGCCGTTCGCTCGCCAAGCGACTGAGGCACTTCGCATCCTCGACTCGGACGAGCAGGCGGTCCAAGGGTTCGTCTCCAACGGCGGCGAGGTGTTCGAGGCGCTGTCCGAGCGCCAGGGCCAGCTTTCAGGACTCATCAGCGCCTCCAAGCAGGTCTTCGAGACAACGGCGAACCGCAACGCCGAGCTCGAGGAGATCTTCCGGATCTTCCCGACCTTCCTGCGCGAGTCGCGGTTGACGCTCGCGCGCCTCGAGAAGTTCGCGATCGACACGAATCCGCTGGTCACGCAGCTGCGTCCCGCCGTACGCGAACTGAGCCCGACCCTTGAGTCCCTTGCGGCCCTCGCGCCCGACCTCGAGGCGTTCCTCCGCGCCTTCGACAACACGATCACGGCGAGCAAGGACGGCCTGCCCGCGCTTCAGGATCTCCTCGACGAAGATCTGCGCCCGCTCCTGGCGCGGATCGACCCCTACTTCGCGGAGCTCAACGCGTTCCTCGAGACCATCGGTATGTACAAGGCGGAATTGGCCGCGCTCCTGGCCAACGGCTCGGCGGTCACCCAGGGAACCCGGACGGAGTCGGACAACGTCCCGCGCCACCATCTGCGCACATCCTCCGTGTTCGGCCCGCAGTCCCTCGCCGCCTATGACAACCGCCTCTCAACCGACCGCTCGAATCCGTATCTGCAGGCGCTCGGCTACCTGGATCTGCCCGGCGGGCTCGATTCGTTCGAGACGCGACAGTGCGCAAGCGGCGATCAGGCGCTCCTCGACGACGGCGACGCCGGTGCGTTCCCGGGCAACCTGTACGACCGTCTGAAGTTCTACGCCTTCCGCGGCCAGAACGATTCGGACAATCTGCCCGCCCCACCGTGCACCCAGCAGCCGGATTTCGACTCGATCGGTGAGAACCCGGAGCAGACCCAGTACCTTCATGTGCGGGAGAAGGAGTAGGAATGGAGTCGATGCAGGGACGAACCAAGGAAGAGACTTTGCCCGGAATACCGCAACAAACCGCGCGTTTCGGGGTTAAGACGGACGTGGGAGGAGAGTTCCTCTGATGAAGTTTCAGCCCACTTTCGGATGGATCCATCAATCACGCGGGTCGGGTAACCCGCAGTACACCTCAGAGGAGGAAAGATGCGCAAATCGCGCTTCGCGCTCGTCGCGGCTATTGCTTGCGGATCGGTGCTCGGCACCGCTTCGGTTGCTTCTGCCGTAGACAGCACAGACAACATCTCATCGATAGAAGCCGGCATTTCGCCGAACTTCCAGAATTCGACCACTCCGGGACCGGCAACGCTGTTCACGCAGGTCCAGACGTTCGATGCCGACGAGGGCCCGTTCAAGATCGTCGACAAGGCGGCTGAACGAGTCACGCTCGACTTCGACAACGACCTCAAGATCATGGACGGCGTCCAGGACAAGTTCGCCACGTGCGGCGGTCAGGGCGGTAACAACCTGAACACGTTCACGACGGCTCAGGCCGGCCGTGAGTGCGAGGACGCCATCGTCGGCTCCGGTCAGGCTGTAGCTCTCGTTCCGACGGGTGCACCCCCGCCTGCTCCCCCGGTGATTCCGGTCGAGTTGACGGTCACGACCATCAACGGTCCGCTGACGGACGGCGATCTCGTGACGGCTGGCAATCAGCCAGGTCCCCCGTGCGTAGCACCGGGCGAGAACACCGGTGGTCCAGAGGGCTGTGACTATCTCGGTGACAAGCCGCAGCTCATCCTGCACGCCTACAACCAGGGCCTCGCGTTCATCACCACCGTCGGTGGCGAGATCCAGGACTCCACCCACAGCTCGGCGACACTCGATTACGGCAAGGCACTTGTCGTGAACGACGCGCCGGACACGGCTGGCGATGCCGGTTCGCTCATTCTCTTCAACTCCACGGTTGGAGCGGTTGAGTCTGAGCCCACCACGGACACCGATGAGGGTCCGCGGGAGCTGACGGACAAGAAGAAGAAGAAGAAGGGCAACAAGACGATCATCACCAAGGAGTACACGCAGGTCAACACGGTCACGAATGGGTCTAACGACTTCAATTACGTGACCGCGACGTGCGGTGATGACGGTGCCAATGGCGGCCTCGAGTACGACTTCCAGGGCAACTGGGTCTACGACGACGGCACCACGGACACCGACACGTTCAAGCAGAAGTGCTCGAACGAGACGGTTCCGGATCCCACCCCGTAACGGGTTAAGGATCACGGTCGCTTGAGGCGACCGGAAGTTCTGAGAAAGGGCGGCCTTCGGGCCGCCCTTTCTTTTGCCCGCATATGCTCGGCGCGACGTGGCCTTCTACATCACCACACCGATCTTCTACGTCAACGCCGAGCCGCACCTGGGCCACGCGTACTCGACGATCGCGGCCGACGTCTTCGCGCGGCACATGCGCCAGCGGGGCGAGGACGTCTTCTTCCTGACGGGCACCGACGAGCACGGCGAGCCGGTCGAGCTGGCGGCAAAGAAGGAGGGGATTTCGCCCAAGGAGCTGGCCGACCGGAACGCTCCGCGCTTCGAAGCGATGGCGGCGGCGGTCAACGCCTCGAACGACTTCTTCATCCGCACCTCGGACACGCGCCACACCGACCGCGTTGCCGAGGTAATCCAGCGCGTCTACGACTTGGGTCACGTCTACGAGGGGACGTACGAAGGCTGGTACTGCCCGCGCTGCGCGGACTTCAAGACGGAGCGTGAGCTCGGCCCAGGCAATACATGCCCGATCCACGAGATCCCGCTCGAGCTCGAGACTGAGCAGAATTGGTTCTTCCGCCTCTCCTCATTCCAGGACCGCCTGGTCGAGCTGTATGAGCGCGAGCCGCTCTTCGTCGTGCCGGACTTTCGCCGCAACGAGGCGCTCAGCTTCATCAAGGGCGGGCTTCAGGACGTCTCGCTCTCCCGGGCCAAGCTCGAGTGGGGAATGCCCCTGCCGTGGGACCCCAGCCAGCGCATGTACGTCTGGTTCGACGCGCTCCTCAACTACTACACGGCGCTCGGGTTCGCTCGCGAGGGCGAGGATTTGACCGACCGTTTCTGGCCGGCGGCGTTCCACCTGTTGGCCAAGGACATCCTGAAGTTCCACGCGGTGATCTGGCCCGCACTGCTTATGGCGGCTGAGATCGAGCCTCCGACGGGGATGGTGATCCACGGCTACCTCCTGATGGGCGAGAAGAAGATGTCGAAGTCGATGGGCAACGTCCTCGATCCGTTCGAGGCGATCGAGCGCTTCGGCTCCGACGCTCTGCGCTTCTACTGCTTGCGCGAGGTGTCGTTCGGCCAGGACGGCACAGTGTCCGCGGCCGGGTTCGAATCGCGCTACGAGACCGAACTCGCGAACGACTACGGCAACCTCGCGAGCCGTTCGCTCGCGATGATCGAGCGCTACCGCGACAGCCAGGTGCCGAACGCGGACGTCGACCCGGAGCTGGCGGACGGGGCGGACGGGCTCAGCGGCCTGAACGCCGTGGTGTCAGAGCTCATCGACCGCTCGGAGCCGAGCCAGGCGCTGGAGGCGATCTGGGTGCGCGTGCGCCGGGTGAACCGCTACGTCGAGGAGACGCGGCCGTGGGACCTCTCGAAGGAGGATTCACAGTCCGGCCGGCTCGATCAGGTCCTCTACAACCTCGCCGAAGCGCTCAGGGTGCTGACGCTGGTGCTTCTGCCGTACGTGCCCGAGTCGGCGGACCAGCTGCTTGCCGCGCTCTCGGAGGAGGAGCGAGGCCTCAGCGAGTTCGGATCCAAGGGCGGGGGGTACGCGGTCGAACGGATCCCGCCGCTGTTCCCCAAGCTTGACTCAGAGGCTTGAAGTACGTCTTTCGCACGGTCGTCGGCCTTGGCTTGGAGGTGGCCGGGATCGTCGCGATCTCCCTTGCGGTCTACAAGCTCCTGGGCGTGGGCACATGTGCGAGTGGCGGGCCCTACGCGATCGCCCGCGAATGCCCCGAGGGCACCGAGTGGCTAGGCCTGGCGATCCCGGCCTCCGTCTTCGTGATGCTCGGCGGCGGGGCGCTCTATGCGATGCGCGGCGCGCCTCCAGGGTCGGACAAGAAGGGCAGCGCCGGCGTCGCGATGCTGGTCGGCTGGTGCGGCCTCTTCCTCGGGATCGCGTTCGCCTGCTTCTGGGGAGTGTGGGGTCCCGACGCGAACCCGGGCCCGGGTGGCAAGGAGGGCGGCCTGATAGTCGGCTTCCTGTTCGTTCCGATGGGTCTCATCCCACTCTTCGGAGCGCTCCTCGCGATGCGAAGGGAGCGGAAGTACGGCATCACTCCCGATCCCAATGCGGACCTCATCTCACGGCTCGAGAAGCGCGCGCCGGTGGCGCGCAAGTCAAGCTTCGCGACGTCGGGCGGCGCCGACAAGCTGACGGCGATCGAGCGCCTCCAGGCGCTGCGGGACAGGGGAGCGATCACCCAGGCCGAGTTCGACCGGCTCAAAGCGGAGGTGATGGACCAGTGAACCCGGTCGCAGCGCTGTCTCACCTCGCGGCAATTGTCCTGGGCATCCTCGGCGGCGTCTGGGCGATCAACGCCGTGACGCCGGAGTTGCCCGACTCAGACGTCGAGCCGGGAGTCGAGATCCCGGTCCCCGTCGAGCCGGAAGCGCCGGAGTCGCTGTTCCAGCCGGGGCCGCTCTCGACCGCGATCGTCCAGCTCGAGGGCCAGGAGGGCGACGGGGTGGAGTACGCGTTCCTCTCGATCACCCCCACGACGCTCTCGGTCAGCGACGTGACGGTGAAGGGCGGGGTTGAGCCGGGTGACCTCAGCGCGGGCGAGCCCGAGCGTGTGATCGAGCTCCTGGGCGAGGAGCGGAGCGGCATCACGCCCGAAGTGGTGCGCCAGATGGACCTGGTCGCCACGAAGGAGGGTCTGGTCTGGGTGGTTCACCTCGATTCGACCGCGCCAGGCCTGTCTCCGCCCTACCAATACTTGGTGCCCTACGGGACGGACGACGTCGAAGAAAGCACCTCGATCCCGGACCCGCTCACCTAGCGCGGAGCCAGGCACCGTTCGCCGCTCCGCGCCGACCTAGACTGCCCGCGTGGTCGATACGCACGCTCATATCGCCCTTTGCGAAGGGGATGCGGCAGATGTCGTCGATCGGGCTCGGGGTGCCGGGCTTACGCGCATCCTGACTGTGGGCCTCGACGAGGACTCGAACCGTGGCGCGGTCGCGCTGGCGAGCGAGCACGAGGAGGTATGGGCCGCCGTGGGGCGCCATCCGAACTCGGCGACGGGCTGGGACGAAGCGGCGGAGGCCGAGCTGCGCGCGCTGGCGGCGGACGAGCACGTGGTTGCGATCGGCGAGACGGGGCTCGACTTCTACCGCGACCGGGCCTCGCGCGAAGACCAGTTGGCTGCGTTCCGCGCGCAGATCCGCGTGGCGCAGCAGGTCGCGAAGCCGCTTGTCATCCACATGCGCTCAGGCGAATCGAGGCAGCCGGATGCGGTCGGCGAGTCGTTCGCGCTCCTCGCGTCCGAAGCTGGCGACGTCGATGTCGTTCTCCATTGCTTCTCTGCCCCGCCCGAGCGGGTCGCCGAGGCGGTCGCGAACAGGTGGTTCTGCTCGTTCGCGGGCAACGTCACCTATCCAAATGCGGAGGGCCTTCGCGAAGCTGCGCGGCTGGTGCCCGACGACCTGATCCTGGTCGAGACGGACGCTCCGTTCCTTGCTCCGCAGTCGCGGCGCGGCAAGCCGAACGAGCCAGCCCTTGTGGTCGAGACGGCGCGCGAGCTTGCCGCCGCGCGGGACATGGACGACGAGGCCTTCGGTGCGCTGGTCGAGGAGAACGCTTCGCGGGTCTTCGCGTGGTGAGCGACCGTCCTCCAGGCCGGGTGTCGCTTGGCCAGAACTTCCTCGCCGATCCGAATCTGCTTGAGGCGATCGTGCGCGAGGCGGACCTTTCCGCTGCTGATGTGGTGCTGGAGGTGGGCGGCGGGCACGGCGTTCTGACCGAGCGACTCGCCGCGGAGGCGAGCGTTGTCCACGTGATCGAGATTGACGAGCGCCTCCGGGCCGGGTTGGAGGAGATCGCCGCGCGCCGCGAAGGAGTGGGCCTTGTGATGGGCGATGCGATGAAGGTGGATTTCCGCAAGCTCGAACCGGCGCCGACCGCGATCGTCGCAAACCTGCCTTACTCGGTCGCGACGCCGGTGATCATGCGCTCGATCGAAGAGCTCGGGAGCGTGCAGAGGTGGACGGTGATGGTGCAGCGGGAGATCGCGGACCGGCTGCGCGCGGTGCCGCGGACGAAGCCGTACGGCGCGCCCAGCGTTCTGGCCCAACTCGCATGCCGCGTCGAGATGCTGCGAGCGGTTGACCGGCGGGTCTTCAAGCCGCCGCCGCGGGTCGACTCCGCGCTGCTTCGCCTCGAGCGGGTGGCGGAATGGCCGGGAGACGACGTGGCGCGCCTTGTTCGGGCGGCGTTCGCCCACCGGCGCAAGGCGCTGGCGCGCTCGGTGGCGACCGCCGGCGTGGAGTCGCGCCAGCGCGTGCTCGAGGCGCTCCGGACGATGGGCAAGGATCCGATGGCCCGCGCGGAAGAGCTGGAGCCCCGCGAGTTCGTGACGCTCGCCAAGGAGCTGGAGTCGTAAATGGTCGTGCGCGCCCCCGCAAAACTCAACCTGTGCCTTTATCTAGGCGGGATGCGGGACGACGGCCTTCATGAGCTTCGCTCGCTGTTCTGCCCGCTCGCCCTGAGCGACCGGATCACGGTCACCTCGTCCGATGAGGATCGCGACGAGGTGATCTGCCCGGGGGTGGAAGGTCCGAATCTGGCTGAGGCGGCGCTGGCCTCGCTGCGCGAGCGCGGGTGGGGCAGCCCGCCGCTTCGGATCGAGATCGACAAGCGCATCCCGGTCGCGGCGGGACTTGGCGGGGGAAGCTCCGACGCGGCAGCGGTTCTGCGGTTGGCCGAGGGCGAGGTGGATGGGCTACCCGCCCTTGCGCAGGAGCTGGGCGCGGACGTTCCGTCCCAGCTCGAGCCCGGGTTCGCTCTTGTCGGCGGAGTGGGCGAGCGCCTGGAACTGCTTCGCGCGCCGGCGCCGTTTGGGGTCGTCCTGATCCCGTTCGAGGATGGGCTTGGCGCCGGCGAGGTGTACACGGAGGCGGACAGGCTGGGGCTTGGGCGCGAGGAGGACGAGCTCGGCGCAATCGAAGGCAGGCTGCGCGACGTGGCAGGAGGCGGGGCGTCGCCGCTCTCCTACAAGGAGCTTTTGGTGAATGATCTGGAGCGGGCCGCGGTATCGCTTCGCCCGCAGATCTCGGGCGCTCTCGAGGCGCTCAGCGAGGCTGGGGCGGAGGCGGCGTTCGTAACCGGCTCGGGGCCGACCGCCGTGGGCATGTTCGATGACATCGTGGCAGCGGACCGTGCATATGGGGAACTGGGCCCGAAGTGGGCCCATGCGATCGTCACGGCTTCGGTCCCGAGACCATGACAGGGTTAGATCTGACGCCGTGAAGAAGGTCTGGGAACTCATCCGCGAGCACCCGGTGATCGTCGTCATCGTGCTGCTCTTCGTCGCGTACCAGGTGTTTGGCGACGAGCTGCCCTCGATCAACCTGGAGCAGGCGCTCGAGGACATCTCGGATTCGCTGGGCCAGTGGACCTACGTGGTGGTCGGGGCGCTCGCTTTCCTGGAGACGGGGGCGTTCGTTGGCCTGGTGTTCCCCGGGGAGACGGCGGTGGTGCTTGCCGGTGCAATCGCGGGCAACGGAACCACGTCGATCGTCGTCACGATCGCGGTGGTCTGGGTCTCGGCATGGCTCGGGGATACGGCTTCGTTCTTCATCGGCAGGCGCCTCGGCAGGGACTTCATCCTGAGCCACGGGAGCAGGGTGCGGATCACGCCGGAGCGATTCGCGCAGGTGGAGGACTACTTCGGCCGCTACGGAGGCCGGACGATCCTGATCGGGAGGTTCATCGGGCTGGTGCGGGCGCTGGCGCCGTTCATCGCGGGGAGCTCGGGGATGACGTATCGCGCCTTCGCGCCGTACAGCATCCTGGGAACGGGCTTGTGGGCGGCGGCGTTCTCGATCCTCGGCTATGTGCTCGCCGAGAACATCCAGCGGGCCGAGGATCTGGCGAGCCGGGGCATCTTCATCTTTGGCGGGACGATCGCGATCCTCGTCGGCGGCTACCTGGCGATCCGCTACATGCGCGTGTCGGAGAATCGCTCGAAGCTGGCGCGCCGCTTGGAGGAAACGCGGCCGGGCGCGTGGGTGGCCGCGCTGGGCCGGCGCATCGAGCCGCAGGCGCGGTTCTTCTGGCATCGGGTGACACCGGGCGAGCTGGGGCTCGAGTTCACGACGATCATGGCCGTCGCCGCGGTGTCGCTCTTCGTCGTGATCGGTTATGGGGTGGTTGTGTCTGGAGATCCAGGGCCGACGCCGGGCGATACGGCGGCGTTCGACGTCGTAGACAACCTGCGCACGGACTGGCTGAACGACGTCGTTGAGGCCTTTACCAATCTCGGCACGGGGTGGGTGACTATTCCGCTTTCGCTGCTCCTGGCAATCGTGCTCGGGATGAAGAGGATGTGGCCGGAGTTCGTGGTGACTGTGATTGCGGCGACGGCGATTCATCTGGCCGTTCCATTGTTGAAGGAACTGGTCGAGCGGCCCCGGCCCGTGGATCCCGTCATAAGCGCCGGTGGGTACTCCTGGCCGAGCGGCCACGCCGCATTCGGGACGATCTATGCCTGGATCGGCTTCTTGATTGTTGTGCGCGGAAACGTGCGGGCGGCTCTGGGCACGTTGGCGCTCGTTGTTGGCCTCGTGCTGTCCGCTGCCGTGGCGCTCTCGCGCGTATATCTGCGCGTTCACTACCTCTCCGACGTCAATTCCGGAGCGGCTCTGGCGGTTGCGGCATTCGCGATCTGCTCAGCTGTCGCGCTCCTCGTCGTGCACTTCCGTGACAATGAGGCAAGATCAAGGACGTGACTTTTGTGGCGGAGTTGACGGCGGTCCACTATCTGTTCGGCGGAGCGGGCCTCCTCAGCGTGCTCGCGTTCGGCACCCTGATCCTGGCGCCGACGATGAGCTCGTTCGGACGCGGATGGGAGAAGGCGGCCGCCGCGGTGCTTTCGCTTTTCGTCCTGGTGGCGCTGCTCGCGCTCGGCTTCGGCCTCGGCGTGGTGATCGTCTACTACTGGGACGACATCTCGCGCATCTTGAGCTGACGCCTGGTGCCAGGTACCTAACGCATTCCTCACATTCGCCCAGTGCCAGGCACCTGAGGCTTGCGCTGCCACAATCAGTGGGTGACGGCGGAGTCGAAGAAGGAGCCGAAGGTCGCCAAGGCGGCCAGCCCGGCAACGCTCGAGGCGCTCTCGGAGGCGATCGAGTCGGGCGCTGGCCTGCCTGCCGTTGCGCGAGCCGCCGCGAAGGTGCTGGGCACGAGCGTGGCAGTGATCGACCGCTCCAGCGTGGTGCTTGCGGTGGCGGCTGCTTCCTCGTCAGAGGAGGGCAAGCTGCTTGGGAACGGCGACGGGGTGGACTCGGTGGAGTTGCGCGTGGCCGACACCGTGGTTGGCGAGCTTCGGTTCAGGACGAAGGGCGGCGCCACCTCGGATGCGCCGCTCGCGCGCATGGTCTCGGCGCTCCTGGCGCTGGAGGTCGAGCGCTCGCGCTCGGGCGACTGGGCCTCGGACGAGGCGGCGGGCGAGTTCGTAAATGCCGTCCTGGAGCGCCGTGTGACGGACCGCGGCGACATTGCCGCCCGCGCGGCGGAGGTGGGCGCAGACCTCGAGGCTGGGGCCGGGGTGATCGTGGCGCGGGCGCATCCGCATGTGGCGCAGGACGGCGACTGGCGCGCGCGCGTTCTGACCGTCTCTCTCCGGGTACTGCGAACTCAGGCGAAGGGCTCGGTTGCCGTCGTCGGCGATGGCGATGCGGCCGAGGTCAGCGCACTGGTGCCGGCGGGCGATGCCGAGGTTCTCGGACGTGCCGCGAAGGCGCTCTCAGGCGAGCTTCGCCATTCGCTTCAAGGCTTTCGGGTCACGGTCGCGCACTCGCGCCTTGCTCAGGATCCGGTCGATCTCTATCGCGCCGGCAAGGAAGCGGTGCTCGCAGCGAACGTCGCCGAGGCTGAGGATGCCGAGCTGCTCGCCTTCGAGGACACGGGCTCCTACCGGCTCTTGCTCCCGGCGATGAGCGAGGACCCGTCCGAGCTCGAGCGCTTCTACGAGGAGACCGTCGCGCCGCTTTCCGCCTACGACGAGCAGTACGAGACCGATCTGGTGAAGACGGTCGAGGCCTACCTCGACAACGATGGCAACGTGACGCCGACGGCCGACACGATGTTCACCCACCGCCACACGATCCGCTACCGCTTGGAGCGCGTGCGCGAGTTGTGTGGGCACGACATCTCATCCACCGAGGGCCGCGAGAAGCTCGGGCTGGGCCTCAAGGCGATGCGAGTCCTGGGCATCGCGGCGCCCAAAGGCCCGGCGATGGAACCGGGCGCGAAGGGCGGCAAGGTGCGGAGGCCGAAGGGCGCGGAGTAGGGATCGAACTCCGGGGGAAGGATTTGAACCCTCTCTTCGTGGACCAAAACCACGCGTGCTAGCCAGGTACACCACCCCGGATCGGCGGCTCGCCGAGTCTAGAACTCCCTCGCATTACGCCGAGAGGTGGAATTTCCACGATATGTGCGGGAATTCCTACTCTCGGTGAGGCTCCGGCTCGGATAGGGTCGGCGATAGTGAGCGCGATACCCAGATGGGAGGAGATGTCGGACGGCCGCAAGGCCTATGAGATCCTGATCGCTCCCGCCGGCTGGGGGATCCTCTGTGGGCTCGCGCTCGGTGTTTCCGAGCCGCTCTATCTCGTCGGCGTCGTCATCGGCATCCTCGGCGGCATCGGCGGGGGCATGCAGCATTCGACCGCGCGCGACGCGCTTCTGCGAGGTCTGTGGGCCGGACTCCTGTTCGGCGTCGCCATCCTCCTTGGCTTCGAGATCGGCGGCGAGGCCGAGCCTGAAGCAGACATTCCCGACCCGCGCATCCTCTTGCTCCTGCTCACGACGGTCCCAGCGCTGCCACTCCACTGGCTGGGCTGGAAGCTCAGAGCTCGCTCTGACGCCAAGCTGGGCGCGGCTGGACCCGACCAGCCAGCCTGAAAGAGCCAACCTCGGTCATCGACGCAGTCTGAAGCTGGACAAGCGGCCAGAGGCGGTTTAGGATCGGCAGAGTCTTGCCAAAGAAGGGGACAGGCATTCAGGGGGATCGTCTCGACGGGCTCGCGCGTGAGCTTGCGTCGGGAGAGATTTCCCGCCGGGGTGCGCTGAAGCGCATCGTCGCGGCGGGCCTAGGCCTCGGCGCCGCGGCTACGCCCGGCCTTGCGCACGCGCTGGGTGGAGGCTGTCCCGGAAACCGTGTCAAGTGCGGCAAGAAGTGCTGCCCCGAGAACGCCAAGTGCAAGAAGGGCAAGTGCAAGTGCAAGCGCGGATTTACGAAGTGCGGCAAGAAGTGCGTCGATACCGAGACCTCGCTCCAGCACTGCGGCGAATGCGAAAACGAATGTGTCGGCGACGAGTCGTGCGTCGAGGGAGTCTGCGCGCCGCCCTCGATGGTCCCCTCGAACATCACGCCCGCCGACGGCTTGACGTGCGGAGCGTCTGCGACCGGCGACCTGACCGTGACCACGGTCGCCTTGATCAACACGGACACCGACTGCACCGCGGTCCAACCGCAGGCCGGGGGCCCGGACCTTTGCGTCGTCGTCTACCAGGACGTCTTCATCGCGTCGGGAGCTTCGCTCTCGGTGACCGGTAGCCGGCCTCTTGCCCTCCTGGCCACGGAGACGATCACCCTTGCCGGCCTCATCGACGCGGCCGCCGGCGGCACTGCCTCTGGCCCCGGCACGTCCCTTCCAGCAACTGTCGGCCAGGACGCTTCGGGCGATTCAAGGCCCGGGAGCGGAGGCGGCGGCCATGCGGGCGGAGGCGCCGCCGGCGGAGGCGCAGACACTCCGGGTGGAGCGGGCGGCGCCGCAGCCGGAAGCGAAACCGCCGTCCCATTGATTCCAGGCGGTCGAGGCGGTCCGAACGGAACAGCTGCGGGAGGCGGTGGGGGCGGAGGTCTCCAGCTCAGCGCATGCGAATCCCTCACGATCACAGCCGACGCGCGCATCAACGCGAGCGGCGGAGGCGGCATGGGCGGAGCCCCCGGGGCGAGCGCCTTCGGTGGAGCGGGCGGCGGCGCGGGCGGAAGCATCCTGGTCGAGGCGCCCGTGATCACCTTGAGCGCCGGCGCGCTGGTGATCGCCAAGGGGGGCGGAGGCGGAGCCGGTGGCAACTCGACCTCGGGGTCCGGAACCGCGGGCGCTCAAGGCGCAGATCCCGCTTTCAACGAGCAGGGTGCACCGGGCGGGCCCGGAACTCCCGGCCAAGGGGCCAACGGCGGGACCGGAGCCTCCGTGACTCTTCCCGGGCAAGGAAACCCCACTGCCACCTCGTCGGGCGCCGGCGGTGGCGGCGGCGCTCTCGGACGCATCCGCTTCAACGTGGGCACGGACGAGCCTCCCAGTACGGCCGGAACGCTGATCGTTCCGAGCCCTAGCTTCGGCACGATCACAACCACCTGACTGTCGGCTCGCCGCTGCGCCTCTACGATGGGCGCGTGGCCGGCACCTCTGAAGCGCCGACGGTCCTGATCATGGCCGCGGGCGAGGGAACGCGCATGCGTTCCTCGCTTCCCAAGGTCCTTCACTGGATCTGCGGTCGGGCGATGGTCGAGTGGCCGATTCAGGCGGCGCGTGAGTCGAATGCCGGCCGGATCGTCCTGATCGACTCGTCGAAGGAGCGCCTCGCGCAGTACGAGTTCGAAGGCACCGAAACGGTCATCCAGCCCGAGGCCAACGGCACGGGCGGCGCAATGCTCGCGGCGCTCGAGGCGATCGAGTCCTCGGAGGAAGTCGTCGTCCTGTCCGGCGACCACCCGCTCCTGGGCGCCGACACGATCGAGGCCCTCCTCGCCACCCACCGCGACGAGTCCGCCTCGGCAACCGTCATGACCGTCGAGCTCGACGATCCCGGCCAGTACGGGCGCATCGTCCGTGACGCCGACGGGAACGTCGAGCGCATCGTCGAGACCAAGCATCCCGAGAGCGTCCCGCAGGAGATCCTCGATTCGAAGGAGATCAACACCGGCACCTACTGCTTTCACGGGCCGACCTTTGCCGCGGCGCTGGGGCGGATCACGAACGACAACGATGCCGGCGAGTACTACCTGGGTGACGTCCTCCCGCTCATGCGCGAGGACGGCCAGAAAATTGCCGCCTACGTCGCCACCGATCCCAACGTGAACCTCGGCGTCAACACAAAGGCCGATCTCGCAGTCGTCGAAGCCGAGGCGCGCCGGAAGATCAACGAGCGCCTCATGCTTGCGGGCGTTCGGATCGTCGACCCGGCGTCGACGTGGATCGACGTAGACGTCGAGATCGGCCAGGACACGACGATTGAGCCCGGCTGCGCTATCCGCGGGAGATCGCGCATCGGCGCCGGCTCCGAGATCGGCCCCCACACGACGATCGAAACGTCTTGGATTGGCTCTTGCTCAAGAGTCATCCGCTCTCACCTCGAGACCGCGCGCGTCGGCGACAACTGCCAAGTCGGTCCCTTCACCTACCTCCGCCCGGGCGCGGTCCTCGCCGACGGCTCGAAGGCCGGCACCTTCGTCGAGATCAAGAACTCCGAGATCGGCCCCGGGGCGAAGATCCCGCACCTCGCGTACGTCGGCGACACCGACGTCGGCGCGGGCGCCAACATCGGCGCCGGCTCGATCACCGCGAACTACGACGGCAAGGACAAGCACCGTACGAAGATCGGGGAAGGTGCGCGAATCGCGGTGAACAACTCGCTTGTCGCTCCGGTAGAAATCGGCGAGGGCGCTTACACTGGCGCCGGTGCAGTGATCCGCTCAGACGTGCCACCGGGCGCGCTTGGAGTGACCGACGCCGACCAGCGCAACATCGAGGACTACGCGAAGCGAAAGACGAAGGACGCCGAGGGGGACAAGTGAGCACCACTGAAACCGCAGCTATCTCGTCCGATCCGAGCGCTGAGATTCAAGACTCGATCATGACCATCGCCGAAGAGATGCCAAGCCCGCTCAGCTCGATCCCGCACGACTACACGAAGCGCCTCATGGTCTTCGGCGGCCGCGCCTCGCGCGAGCAGGCCGCACGCATCGCCACCAAGCTCGACGTCGACCTCGGCCAGGTCACCCTCAAGACGTTCGCCGACGGCGAGGTCTACTGCCGCTACGAGGAGTCGATCCGCGGCGCCGACGTCTTCCTCATCCAGCCGATGTGCGGCAACCCGGAGACGGGCATCAGCACCAACGACGCGCTGATGGAGCTGCTGGTGATGATCGACGCCGCGATCGGCGCGTCGGCCCACCGCGTGATCGCCGTGACGCCGTGGTACGGCTACAGCCGCCAGGACAAGAAGTCGGCGCCGCGCGAGCCGATCACAGCGCGGCTCGTGGCCAAGACACTCGAGGTCGCGGGCATCGACCGGCTGGTGGCGATGGACCTGCACGCGGGCCAGATGCAGGGCTTCTTCTCGAAGACCGTCGACCACATGACCGCGAGGCCGATCCTCAGCCAGTACGTGAGCGACCAGCTCGGCCCGGCCGACGACCTCGTGATCATCTCGCCCGACGCCGGCCGCGTGAAGCTGACGCGCAAGTTCGCGCAGAAGGTGGGCGCGCCGTACGCGCTGCTCGAGAAGGAGCGCCCGGCACAGCAGGTGGCCGAGATCGGCTACGTGATCGGTGAGGTGGCCGGCAAGCGCGCGGTCATCGTCGACGACATCATCGACACGGGCGGCACGCTCGCCGCCGCGGCGCAGACCGTTCTCGACGAGGGCGCGCGCGAGGTGTACGCGGTCGCGACGCACGGCATCTTCTCCGGCCGCGCCTTCGAGACGCTGAGCGCCTCGCCGCTGTCGGGCATCACGGTGACCGACACGGTCCCGCTCCGGCGCGGCGCGCCCGACCTGATCCGCCAGCTCACCTGCGTCGACATCCTCGAGGACACGGT
>JAWVEY010000034.1:0-403852 GCA_033856515.1 Solirubrobacterales bacterium | reverse complement strand
GTGAGCTCCTCGGTGCCGTCGGGACCCTCGCCCACGCAGTGCCAGAGGCCCGCGGCCTCGTCCCACGTTGCGCTGACGGCGCGGAAGCCGAAGCGCAGATGCGGGCGGACGCCGTACTTGTCGGTGACTTGCTCGAGGTAGGCGCGGATCTCGGGCTGCGGGGCGTACATCTGCGTCCAGTCCGGGTTCTGCTCGAACGAGAATGAGTACATATGCGACGGCACGTCACAGGCGCAGCCGGGGTAGGTGTTCTCGCGCCAGGTGCCAGCGACCGCGTCGGCCTTGTCGAAGACTACGAAGTCCTCGATGCCCGCCTCCTTCAACTTGATGGCGGCGCCTATACCGCTGAAGCCAGTGCCGACAATGACGACCTCGTGGTCGGGTCGGGCGGCGGTCGCGGTTGAAGCGGGGCTGGGGGCAGTGGCTGGCATCGTTCGGAGTCTCTCCTGAAGGGTGGATTTCGTTGCTCTGAGCGGATCTACACGGTTACACTACTGTAAGTTACACTGGTGTAGCCTACCATAGACCACGTGAGCGCGACGACCACAGCCAAGTCCCCCCGTCTGACCGGTCCGGAGAGGCGCGAGCAGATTCTCGATGCCACCAAGGCGTTGGCGGGAGAGCGCGGATTCCATGGAGTTTCCATCGACGCGGTCGCCCGCCGTGCTGGCATAACGCGGCCCGTCGTCTACTCCCACTTCGACGATCTAACCGGGCTCCTGCGAGCAATGGTCGACCGCGAGGGCGCTCGCGCCGTCCAGCAGCTCATGGCACTCATCCCACAGGAGACCGACGCCAACGACCCGGCGGCGATGCTGATGACCTCGCTCCGTGCCTTCCTCGAGGCGGTCAGCGACGACCCGGTCACCTGGCGCCTCGTCCTTGTGCCGGCCGAGGGCACACCCGAGGTCCTCCGCGAGCGCGCGATCCAGATACGTGCCGCCGTAACCCAGCAGCTCGCCGCGATCGTCCCGACCGCGCTTGCCGGCGGGAGCACCGAGCCCTCCCCCGACCCCGAGCTCACCGCTCTCACGCTGCAGGCAGTCGCCGAGGAAGCGGCGCGGCTGATCCTCGAGCGCCCGGACGAGTACTCGATCGAGCGCGTCATGGCTCACACCGAGTGGATGCTCGGCCTGCTCGGGCTCAGAGCTCGGGCCTAGCGGCCGACGGTGAACTGGCCGTAACGGGAGACCGGTGGGCCGTCACCGCCGTTGTCACCCGTTGGCACGACAGTCGCCTTGAAGTAGACGGTGGAGCCGCGGAACCGCGAGAGCGTCTTGGTCGCCTTCAACCCCAGGTTCGCTTCGATCTCGCCTCGCTCCGCAGCGACGAGGTTGCCCCGGCCCGAGCCGATCGTGCGCGAGTTGAGGCCGAATGCCTCGGCCGCCTCTTTGGTCACGCGGAGTTTCACCTCTGCCGTCGCGTTCTCAGGGCAGAGGACGCTCGCAGTGATGTCCTTCTTCGCGGCGGCGCGGAGAGTCGGGGGCGTGCGCAGCTCCGGGAAGTCGCAGGTGGGGCCGACCGGGGGCGGCAGATTCACCTTGAAGTGCCGAACGGCTGGAGTCGGGTCCACCCTGCCGCCTCCGTCGACAGCCTGGAACCTGACGGTGTGGCGGCCCTCATCGAGGCCTTGGGCCTCGTATGGATCGCCGCAGTTGTCCGGCTCGCTGCCATCGAGGGAACACAGGTAGTAGTACGCATCTCCGGGGGAGCTCGAGAGGCCGAACGTCGCAGTGTCTTGCCGGATAGTCGACCCCTCGGCGGGGCCGGAAACGATATGCGTTTGCAGCGATTCAGCGTCGATGGTGAATGTGCGGCTCGCCGGTGGCTCGTCTGCGACGGCGTACACGCTGACCGCTCGCACCCTGAAGGTGACCTTGCCGTTGGGCTGCTCGTAGAGCGAGAAGGGGCTGAGGCACGGCTCATACCTGCCGGCTCGCCAGGTGTTCTCGACGGCGCACTCGAGGCTCGCCCTGGGCAAGTCGGTTGAGAAGCCGAATGCCGGCCGCGGGTCCAAAATCGTGGAACCCTCAGCCGGACCGGACGAAATCGTCGTTTCTGGGACCGACGGATCGACATCATTCGCATCGGAGAGGCGGGCAAGAGCCGCGATCGGCGCGGATTCTGCGGTGTAAGGCAGCTTGGTGACGTCGGCTCCGACAAGCTGCGTCGAGTCGGTCACGGCAAGCCTCGTGGGGCCTGAATAGACCGCTTCCGGCCAGCGAATCGAAGTGGAGCCGTCCCTTCCGAAGTTCAGATCGAGAGCGCCGTCGGCGCCGAACCGCGCGACGCTGAACGTGGTCGTGTAGGGAGTCGAGTTTGCAAACATCGCGAAGACTCGACCACCACCATCCACCTCCAGGTCTCGGAAGTCGCCTAGCTCGGCCGGCAGCGGATCAGCCGAGCTTCCCGGGACGAGAGTTCCATCGTTCGCCACCCGTCGGATGAACCCGTTCACCAGCACAACCGGCATGTCCGACGTTCCGGGCTCCAGAGCCAGCGCCCTGCCCTGCGCAAAGAGGGCGCCCGCGTCTGTCTCGGGCGTTAACTCAGGGTCGGGCACCCCGGCATCGGTGAAACGCTGCACTCCGTACGTCCCGGGGCTCGAGTACGCGCTGCCCGACGCCCAGACCGAGCCATCGTTTCCGACCTCGATCTCCGAGAGAAACGGAACGTTGAAGCCCGCCTCGTCGTAGTCGACGGGGGCGGATCCACCCGAAGCCCAGCCCTGGTCGCGCGACCCGTCTTTGTTGAACCTGTAGACCTCCGCGATGACGCCGGCGCCGTAACCGAGGCCCGCGTAGCGGGTCACGGCCAGCGGCACGATCAGATCGTCGTCCCGGCCATCCACTTCCAGGTCGGGAATGGAGGACGTTCGGTTCTCCTGATCGGGGTCGTAGAGGTCGACCTCGCCGAACTCGGCATCCGGGCTGCCATCCGGCAGCACGCGGCCGACGGTTGCGTCCGCGTCGTTCGCGTATGCAATCGAACCGTCGCTGTAGAGCGCGACATCTGATGCGAAAGAGCCGGGGGGAAGGAAGGCCAAACCGTTCTCTCCGAAGGACGCATCGCGGGTGCCGTCTGTGTTCAGCCTCGCAACAAACCCTCGGTAAGGCGAGTCGCTCGTCGAGCCCGCGAGCACGATCTTGCCCTCGTTGGGCCCATCCTCGTAAACGTCGGGGGCGCTGGAGAACGAGAACGCGCTCTCCGCCAACTCGAAGAGCCCGTCGTCGCCAAATGTCGGATCCAGGCCACCCTGCGCGCCGGCCGAAGCTGGGAGCGTCATGCCAAGCGCAAGCGCAGCCACCCCCGCGGTTAGCAACCTCCGTGTCACGACGACCAGCTTCGAGGACCCCGATGAGCCGCCCGTGAGAGGGATGTGAGAAAGCCTCTTACGGACTCCCTGGATTCAGGTAGCGCCCGGCCGCGGAGCTAGCCGCCGATGCGACCGTTGTCGAAGACCAAGGTCTCCCAGTCGTTCACCTGTGCGGCAATGGTGTCGCCCACGACCCCGTTGCCGTTGATGTCACCCGACACCGACCCGGCGTCGATCGTGTACGGCGGCGGAAAGAGGTACGGGTAGCTGTCGCAGTCCCAGTCGACGTCGGCCGCCGCACCGCCCGTCGGCTGCACGAGCTGAGGTGGGTTCATGCCATTGGGGCAGTAGTAGCGGACGAGCACGCCCGCGAGGAAGGTCTCGCCTGAGGGGGTGGACTGGAGGCCATCGGGCTCGGAGAGATCGTCCTCGTCGAGCGCGTCGATCGGGTAGCGGTTGTAGTCGAGGATCCGCTCGTAGGGCGCCTGCTCCTCGTGGATCAGGCCCGACATGACGCTGAAGCTGGTGATCGACCCGTGGTCGAGCCCGAATGTGTGCCCCAGTTCGTGCATCGCGACGTGGCCGAACCCGCCGCCGCCGTTCACGTCGACGAGGAAGTCCACGTCGGTTGCGACGCCCGCAGCCCCGCCGCAGATCTCACCCGGATCCGTGATCAAGGCGTGGTGGAAGGCCTTGAACCGCTTGCCTTTGAACGGGGCCTGACTCAGGTGGCCGGGGTTCAGGCAGGGCTCGTTGATGTTGACGTGCTGGGAGCCGCCGAAGTCGTAGTCGGTCTGACCGGGGCAGGAGCGGCCCGCGTCGATGTGGAGGCGCACGCCATCGGAGCCGTTGGGGTTCTGAACCGCGCCGCCGGCCATCGCGTCGGTGAAGTCGTCGAGCTCATCGCACGGTATGTCGCTCGGGCTGGTCCCATCGGAGTAGTCGATCTCGATGAAGACGTCCTTGACCTTCGGCTTCGCGCCAAGCTTCTTCAGGTTCACGACGCTTTTCGTCTTGCCCTGCTCCCACTTGGTCGGCAGCCCATCCCCGTCGGGATCGGCGGCCAGCGCAGGCGCGGCGACCGCCATGCAGGCGGCGATGGCGGAAATCCCTGTCAGCAGACGGCGAGGCAAATTGCACACTCCTAGAGGTCCTATCGGTCAAGAGCGCGCTATTCATGACCGACATGCCGGCCGGCAGCCCTAGCCCGACGTGCCCGTCGCCTCCGGATCGAGATACACGTCCTTGAGCCAGGCCGGCAGGTGCTCCGTGCTTCCAACGTAGTCGCCCCACTCGTCGCGCATGGTCTCGAGCGGAATCACGCGCACGTCCTTCGCGCGCGACAGTCGGAAGGGGAGCCGCGAGATCGAGCTTGGGCGCCGGATGTTCTTCTCGGAGGGCGGTGTCCCCACGCGCCCGGCGTGGCTGCCCGACGAGATCGCGTAGCGGCCGGTTGCGGGTGACCACGCCGACTTGCCACCGAACCATCCGGTGTCGTTGATCGGATCGTTCGTGTCGCCGTTGTAGCCATGGTGTGAGCTCGCCCGCTCCACCACGCCGTCGGGAGTGATCTTCACCTGGAAGGACTCCCAGTCGTCCGGGTGCCAGCCTGCCTCGCCGTACGGCTTCGTCCTCGGGCCTCGATTTCAGGTTGTTTTTGGCTTGCCTAAGCCATCCGTTGAGCTCGAAATTCACTAACTCGAATATTCCGCTCGTTCCACGCTTGAATCAGCCGCTTAACTCGATGAGATGTTAAATGCGCTTGTGTCGTGGTCCGGAACCATGACCCTCAGTCGGAAGGTTCACTGCGCCTCAGCGCGGCGCGCGACCTCCAGCGAGCGTAAACGTTCCAGCCGAAAATGATCGCCGCGAAGAGCAGCACAACGAGGATGGCGTTCGTAGTCGAAGGGTCGTAAATGAAAAGCGAGGCGATTACACCTAGCAACATTGCGAGCACCATCAACCTGCGCGTGGTGTCCATTTCGTCTTTCCGTGAGTGGGGTTCGCGGTTCATGGGCCAAATGGCACTTCGGGAACACCGTCCTCATCGAGCACATCTCCAACATCGCCGATGACGGCAACCCCTCCGGCGGCCATACAGGTCACCCTCAGTTGAGGAATGAACTTCGCTGGGATCGCGGCGGCTGAGCTTCCGGTGCAAATCTCGGCTAAGACGCCATTAGTGATGAGCATCGCAGCCAATTCCTCAAAGCTCCAGTTAGAAAGGAACTTCTCGAGATCTTGATATCGATCGCCGTACCAGCTGCCGGCCGCGCTGATCTGGTCCGGAAGTCCAGTCGCAATCTCGGGAATGCCGCCCAGCCCATGGTCATCCCAGAAGTCGAGGGACGACCCAACCATGTCTTCGAGATCGCCGAGGATGCTGTAGCCGGACAAGTCACTCTGGGCGATCGGATTACCGACTGCGTATGCGGTGCGGTTCATCGTCTGGCTTAGACCTTGGAAACCGATCAAGGGGTCCTCGCTTGCAAATGAGCCAGCCTCTGCTGAGTACGTCCGAACTCCCATTTGGGTCAAGCCCAGCGCGGCGTCGTAGCGCCGCTGGTAGGCCCCGAACCACCCCATCGGGGCGGAGGGGCCCGAGATCTGCGCGCCCCAGGGATCCCACTCCCGCCGTGAAGTTACTGCCCCTGTGTCGTCGGAATCTGTGGGCAAGTGGCCGATTGCGTCGGGCAGAGGAAATGTCGTTGCTGCCTGGGCGCGTTCTTCGACTAGGCCATTCGCTCCCTGGATATACGAGCGGTCGACAGTCGACGCTTGAGTGTCAATTGTCGCTAGATCACTGGTGTCGCCGTAGTGAGCGCTTTCGGTCTGTGTGCCCTCGGCGCGATCGGCGCGCCGCCCGAGCGCATCGTATGAGTACGTAACGGTCGCGTGTCCGGTCCTCGCGACCCCGATCAGCTGACCGAGGGCGTCGAAATCGTTCGTGATGACCTCAGAGCCGTGGTCGATCTCCGTCAGATGTCCAGCGTCGTCGTAGTCGTAAGTCGCGCCAGTCGAGTCCGATGTGAGCTGATTCAGCGAGTCATATGCGAAAGTCGTCGATCCCGCCTGAGTGCGATTCCCCGCCTTATCGAACGCGTAGGACACAGCGGCGCCAGCCGGAGGATCGAACTCGGTCAAACGATTGAGCGCGTCATATTCGTAAGTGGTCTCATCTGAGTTGCGGTCGACCTGGCTCGTGCGGTTGCCTGCCGCGTCATACACATAGTCAAAGGACTGGAGGGTGGTCGTTCCCTTGATCGCTTCGGTCGTCGCCATGCGTTCGGCGCCGTCCCAGGTGTTCATC
Source organism: Solirubrobacterales bacterium (assembly GCA_033856515.1). GTDB lineage: Bacteria > Actinomycetota > Thermoleophilia > Solirubrobacterales > 70-9 > JALZKA01. The sequence continues at coordinate 397,226 of JAWVEY010000034.1, read as the reverse complement.
GTCGTCACCCCGTTCGGTAGCACGGTCTCGGTCAGGTTGCCATCCTCGTCGTAGCCGAAGTCGATCACTTCACTCTGAGGATCGGTCAATTGCGTCATTCGGTTTAGCTCGTCATAGACGTACGAGATAGTTCCGCGACCATCGCCCTGTTGGGTCAGGTTGCCGCGCGAGTCGAAGGTGCGAGCTGAGGTCTGGCCGCGACCATCGTCTAGAGCCACGAGATTGTCGTCATCGTCGTAGTCAAGCTCGATCGTGTCCTGCTGCCCGTCAGTGGCCTCGGTCAACCTGCCGGCGGGGTCGTATGCGAACGCGCGAAGGACATTTGTGCCCTCGGCAATCTCGATCAGACGATCCGCGTCGTCATGGGTGAAGGTGAGCGTATCCACGGCCGTGGCGCGCTCAATCAAGTTGCCACCCGGGTCGTAGGAGTAGTTCGTGAGCTTGGATTGCGGCTGGGTCATCTGCGTCATCCGGCCGACATCGTCGTAAGCGAACGAGGTGGTGTTGCCGCGAGGATCAGTGAAAGAGGTGAGATTGCCGTCGGCGTCGTAGCTATAGGAAGTGTCGACAGCCAGCGGCTCGTGCGAATCAGTCATCCGATCGTTGAGATCGAACTCGTAGGTGGTCGTATTGCCACGAGGGTCAGTGACCTCATCGCGATTTCCGCGAGCGTCGTAGCCGATCAGCCAGTCTCCGGTCGCAGGGCGGTCGACCTCGGTCAACTGGTTGGAGAGGTCGTAGGCGTAAGTCGCCTCGAAGCCACGCCGATCGGTAACGGAGACGGGATTTAGGTTCTCGTCATAGGCGATTTCAGTCCGCTTCCCTAGCGGATCGACGTAGGCCGTCGGACGTTCCATAGCGTTGCGCTCTACGGTCCAAGTCTCAAGGGCCGGATCCGTGACTGAAATCAGATTGCCGATCTCGTCGTAGCCGTACTCGGTCGTGTGGCCCTCAGGTGTTGTCTGCGTGAGGAGGTCGCCGAGGGCACTGCGCGTCATCATCATCGGCGCCTTACCGGGTTCGGTGGTCGAGGTTGGCTGGTTATAAGCGTCGTATCCATAGCTCGTGGTGTTACCGAGAGGGTCTTCGCGCGAGGTCAAATTGCCACGAGCGTCATAGCCGAGGATCGTCTGGTGGCCGTTCTCATCGGTGACCGATGTCGGCCGCCCTGCCGAGTCGTAGTCGAATTCCGTCGTTTCGAGATCGGGGTCCGTGATCTCGACCAGATCGTTGGCAGCCGACCACTCGTAAGTCCAGGTCTTCCCGCGCGGGTCCGTCCGGCTCGTCAGGCGGTCGAGCGAGTCGTGCGTGAAGGTGGTGGTCCCGCCCTCTGGATACGTCGCACCAACCAGATTGCCGTCGGAGTCGTAGTCCATCGTGGACACGGCGCCACCCGGCCGAGTCACCGATTCGATGTTTCCCGCGCCGTCGTAAGAGTAGGTCGAGAGCCGCCCGAGCGGATCCGTCTCTGTCTCTACGCGGCCCTGCGCGTCGAAAGTGGTCGTTGTCTCGCCGCCCTCGGGGTCGGTGACGGTCGTCGAGCTGGGGTCGTACTCGACCGTCCAATGGTTGTCCAGCCCGTCCCACTGGTCAGAGACCCGACCGGCCGAGTCGTAGGCATTCGTCAGGTAGGTGACGCCGCGTCCGTCCTCGACCGTGTGCAGCTGATGGTCGGCGGTGTAGCCATAGGTCGTGACCTCGCCGAGGGCATCGGTGACCGTGGCCAGCTCATTCGCGTTCGTGTAGCTGAAACTCGTCTCGCGACCCGCGGAGTCAGCCACCCTTGTCAGATGGTTTGACGCGTTGTAGGTGAAGGTGAGGCTCTGGCCGGAGGAGTCAGATACGGAACTCAGTCGCCCGCTTGAGTTGTAGGCGAAATCGAGCGTGTTGCCGTGATCGTCCGTGATCAGGTCGATGCGCCCATCGGCGCGGAAGTCGTAGACGCTGCGCTCTAGCGTCTTCAACCTGAAGGCGCCGCCGGCTTGCTTGGTCAGGACGTCGTGAATCGCCGACGGGGCTTCGTAACCGGTGGCGGTCTCGTCGAACGTAACGCGACGACCATCGAAGTACCGAACTCTGACGTCGCCGTCCTCAAGCTCGGTCACGCGCATGAACCCGCTGTGAGACCAACCCGCGCCCAGGCCGCTATCGGTTCTGTCGCCGGACGAATAAGCCCGGGTGAACTCGAGCGGCATCGCACCGCGATTGGTCAGCTGTAAGTCCGTGTGAGAGTAGGTCAGCTCACCGGTGGCGAGCGAGACTGGATCCATGCCTGAGCCACACTGGTGCTTCCCACCGGCACAAGGCTGATCTCCGGCAGTGTCCCACGGGACCGGATCGACGTTCCGGGTCTTGCCACCGCAGCCTGCCGGTCCCGGCCCCGACTCGCAGTCGTCGTAGTTGTTTCTGGGCGTGGGGATCGCGCCCACGACAGTCTTGTCGATCGCGTAAGTGCTGTTGCGTCGAAAGGTCGAGTCCGACACCAATGGGCGACCGCTCGGAGTAGCCCCAGGGTTGCCTGCTACCTGAAACCCAGTCCAGGTGTCTTCGAATTTGCTATGCCGAGTCTCGGGAGGGGTAGGACAGGGACAGGTGATGCCGACGCCAGTCTTGGCATACCGGAGCGAGACATGCTCGAGAGAGCCTCCTTGCGAATTAGCCGTGAAAAGAATCCCGTTCCAATCGCCTGCGGCCAGCGCCCCATTGCCCGAGCCGTAGATAGGCCCGCCGACGCTCTCGTCCTTCGAGGATGTGAACACGATCGGGTCGGCGGCGGTTCCGTTGGCGAGGAGCGTCCCTTTGACGTTCAAGCTGCCCGCGTAGGTGGCGGCATGGCCGCGGAAGCTCACCCCGTGGTCAAGGGTCAGGGTGGTGCCGCTCGCCACAGTCAGACCTTCGCTACCCGGTAGGTAGAAAGGAAAGTCGCGTTCCTCCCAGGTCGTCGAGTCGCGCAAAGTGCCGCCGACGCGGACCGTGTTCGAGGAGTTGCCGGTTACCGTATTCTCGTCGATGTCGGGCGGCACGCGGTCTCCTGAGTAGGCGATCGCCACGCCGTTGTTGTCGGTGATCGTGTTGTCGGATAGGGCTTGAAGCTGGACTGGCGCGGTCGAGGTCGAAACGCTGATCGCGTTCGCGTTGTTCTCGGAAAATGTGTTGTCATGGATCGACGGTTGGCCGCTTTGAGTCCCAGAGGCGATGTAGCTCAGCGCATAGGAAGAGGAGGGCCCGAAATCTCCGTTCCCAGATATCTCGTTGTAGGCAACGAGCGGCGAGCCCCCGCCAGTGATCTCGATGGTCTTGAACGAGCCATGGTTGTCGGCGATCTCGTTGTCAGTTATCTGTGGACTGGCAGCGGTGGACTTGACCGCGGCCCAGTTGTCATGCAGGAAGGAGCTCGTGATCGACGGCGAGCCGCCACTGACTTGCACGCCTGTCTTCGCATAGCGGATCTCGGCGTGGCCAAGACTTGAAGAGCCTGAGTTGGTGAGAGTGATCCCTTCCCAGTCCCCGGCGGCCGGAGCGCCGGATCCCGAGCCGTAGATCGCTCCTCCGACGCTTGTGTCCTTCGATGAGGTAAAGACGATCGGATCGGCGGCTGTTCCAGTGGTGATGAGGGTCCCGTTGACATTCAGGCTGCCCGCGGAGGTGGCGGCGTGGCCGCGGAAGCTCATTCCTTGATCGAGGGTCAAGGTCGTGCCGCTTGCAACCGCCAGGTCCTCGCTTGGCAGGTAGAAGGGAAAGCCGCGGTCTTCCCAGGTGGTCGAGTCACGCAAGGTGCCGCCGACCCGGACCGTGTTCGAGGAGTTGCCCGTGACCGTGTTCTCGTCGATGTCGGGCGGCACGCGGTCTCCTGAGTAAGCGATCGCCACGCCGTTGTTGTCGGTGATCGTGTTGTCGGAGAGGGCCTGGAACACGATCGGTGCGGTCGCAGTCGAAGCGCTGATCGGGTTCGCGTTGTTGTCAGAGAACGTGTTGTCGTGGATCGATGGTTGGCCGCTCTGGGTGCCTGAGGCGATGTAGCTGAGCGCATAGGACGAGGAGGGCCCGAAATCCCCGTTCCCAGAGATCTCGTTGTTAGCGATCACAGGCGAGCCGCCACCGGTGAACTCGATGGTCTTGAACGAGCCATGGTTGTCGGCGACCTCGTTGTCGGTTATCTGCGGGCTGGCGGAGGTGGACTTGATCGCGGCCCAGTTGTCGTGCAGGAAGGAGTTCGTGATCGAAGGCGAGGCACCGCTGACCTGAATGGCAGTCTTCGCGTAGCGGACCTCGGCGTGGTCGAGATTGGAAGAGCCCGAGTTAGTGAGCGTGATCCCGTTCCACTGTCCCGGTGCACTGTTTGACGACGAGGTAAAGACGGCCGGATTCGCACCCGTACCATTGACATCCAGCGTGCCGTTGACGGTCAGAGTCGACACCTTGACAGTCACGCCGGGATCGACTGTGAGCGTCACGCCAGAAGCTACGGTCACCGTCCCACCTGTGTACGGGCTCCCAGTCGAGGTCAAGGTGGTATTGGATGAGATCGTCGAGGGCAGCGCGGTGGCGCTGGATACGTCAACCGGGACCAGTGTGACGAGGATTGCGATGACAGCAACTCCCAGCGGCCTGATCACCCCTCTGGGGCCGTAGGCAGGGCGGTCGTCCTTGCCCGCATTCGTCAACTTCATCCGATACCTCGCGGAACCGACGCGTCTCCTCACTGTGCCTTCCTGCCCCTATTGAGAAACTGGCACTCGACCAGCTAGGAAGAACGTAACTAACGAAGATTCGGTTGTCAAGAGACCTCCAACCAAGGGTTGCTCGAATCCGCTGTTTGCGGCACTGAGATCGCCAACTTAGCTCGTCAAGAAGTCCAACGGCATGGGACGCGGCCGAAGCGTCACGCTCGCGAAGCTGATCGACGAGTTTCCCGAGAGACGCGACGATCTAGTCGCTGCTCACCAGCGAGTGCTCGAAAACGCGACCATCGCCATTGGGCGCGCCACCGAGCGCCGCGACGGGTTCCAGGGCTCAGCTTCGAGAGATGCGAGGCGACTGAAGCGATGAGCGCTTCAGACATCGGTCGGGCACGCTATCGAGATTGCCGGAATTTAACTCCGGTCCCTCTCGTTACTTGACTTAAGTTAACGAGCGGCCTAGGATCCGCCCACCTCAGATAGAGACTTGTGGACCTTAAGAATTCAGCCGCCGAGATCGCCCGAGCAGCCTTGGGCTTCGAACTCTCGATTCCCCTAACCAGGGGAGCAGTGCATCCCCGAGTGAACGTGACCGCCTTGCCGCATTTTGTGCTTAGAGTGTCTGCGTGAGCACGAAACGAAAACAGCAGCCACCGCACTCGACCGGATGGCTGTGGACCTGCCTTCAACTGCTCCTGAGTCTCGCGCTCATAGCTCTTGGGATCGCAGTCGTCTTCGGAGACTTGGAGCCAGATCAAGCCCTGGTGGCCTTGGGCCTGGTGATGGCCGTGGCGCTCTTAGCAGCCGTGCGGCCTCAGGATGTTCGCGACCTCGTGGGACGTCTGGCGGAGGCTGGGCCTTTCAAATTCAGCGCCGCAGAGGCCAAGGAGGCCGCCGCTCAAAGCGTTGGCACTGAAGACGACGAAGGAGACTTCGAGGACACCCTGGTCGGCCTACGGATAAAGCTCGAATACAAGCTGGCCTACATCGCCAAACACTTGCTGGGAAAGGTCGGCGACGAGCAGATCAGCGGTGAGTCCAACTTCGTCAACGTCGGGAGCCTCAAGCACGACAAACTCCTCAGCCGCGAGCAGGCCCGGACGGCCACTCACATCATGACCTGGACCGATCAAGATTTGAAGCGCGCTGGAAGCGAGGACGTCAAGGCGCTGCTCTCCTCCGCGAACGATTTAGTCGCGGGCATTCGGGCCTCGGTCTTCGCCAACATGGTGCGAAAGGAACTTGAGTCAGACGGATGGGACGTTGAGGCGGCCGAGAAGCTCAAGACGCGCCGCGACTGGCTCTCATCGCGAGAGGGCGACGGCGATGGCGAGTTGATCAGAGTGGTGCCGGTGTTCGCGACCGATCAGCGTTCCAGCATTCTCGGTCCTGTGCTCGATCGCCTCAAGAAGCGTAAGGCTGATGACGAGGATGGCTACATCGTCGTCATCCCGGATCACTCAAAGACGGATACGAGCAAGGAGCCACCGGTGGTCAAGCTGGCCAGCCTCCTGGAGGCGATGCCGGAGTGACGGCGATCCCTGAGGCGCCCCGTCCCGCCCAAGAGCTTGCGGCCATCGACGAGCCGGTCCGATTCATCCCCACGGATGATCGTTCAGACCCGCAGGACGGGATCGGCCTCTGCTTCTCAGGAGGCGGATATCGAGCGATGCTCTTCCATCTCGGGGCGCTGTGGCGACTGACTGAGACCGGCCTGCTCGGGCGAATTGATCGCATCTCAAGCGTCTCCGGAGGCTCGATAACTGCTGGGGCGCTGGCCAAGGCCTGGGGCCGGCTCGGCGAAAAAGACTCCGTCGCGACCTTCGTGAGCGAGGTGGTCGAGCCAATGCGTGCGCTCGCCTCGCGGACGATCGATGAGAGCGCGATCGCGCTGGGCATCCTCACGCGCGACTCGATTGGCGAGCGAGTGGCGCGATCGCTACGCGAGCACCTCCTTGAGGACCTGACTCTCCAGGGCTTGCCTGACAATCCGCGCTTCGTCTTCAACGCCACCAACCTGGGGTCGGGCGTCCTCTGGCGCTTCTCAAAGCCCTACATGGCCGACTACAGGGTTGGGACGATCCGTAGTCCAGAGGTCGGGCTGGCCGAGGCGGTGGCGGCCTCGGCCGCGTTTCCACCGGTGCTCTCCCCCTTCATCCTAGAACTCGAAGACGCGGCCTGGGAGACGGTCGAGGGCAACGACCTCGACCAGGCCAAGTATCGGGGACGGGTCGTTCTTTCCGACGGAGGCGTCTACGACAATCTCGGGCTTGAGACGGTCTGGAAGCGCTGCCGCACCGTGTTCGTGTCGGACGGCGGCGGACGGATGGCCACCGGTCCTGACCCGCCCTCCGACTGGCCCCGCCAGGCAATCCGCGTGATGAAGGTGATCGACAACCAGGTGCGCCAGCTGCGCAAGCGCCAGCTGATGGACGCCTTTGCTGTCGGCCGACGTCAAGGTGCTTACTGGAGCACTTGGTCTTCGATCGGCGAGTACGCGACTCCAGGCGCTCTGCCGTGTCCAGACGAGAGGACGAAGGTTCTGGCCGAGGAGCCGACGAGGCTTGAGGCTCTAGCAGGCGACAAGCAAGAGCAGCTGATCAATTGGGGCTACGCGGTGACCGACGCCGCGCTCCGGGCGCGATTCGATCAAAGCCTGAAGCCCGCCCCTGAATTTCCTTACTCCGGGGGCGTGGGCTAAGAGAGCCCGGCGCGACCTAGACAGGGCCCGGGTCAGCGATTAGGGTCGGCTTGGTCGGGATCGGCCACCAACGCGATCGGAGGGAACGGGATGTCAGATCAGCCAACGCCTCCCCAGGCGCCGGGCCAAAAGCCACCAGCGCCTCCACCAGCGCCAGGCCAATCCCCACAGACGCCGCCGAGCAGCGGAGCGAGCGCCTCGAACGCGCTGACCTCGATCGCCATGTTTATCGCACCACTCGTTGCAGCGATCGCGCTGCTGGCGACCACGGGCACGATCGGTCGAGTACAGCGTGATGAGCCGTCGTGGTTCGCCGTGGCGATCGTTCTCGTGCTGGTGGCTGGCGTCTTCTGGTCGCTGGTTCCGGCCTTAGAGATCACCAATACCAGGGCCAAGCGTTGGCTGCGGGTCTTTTCCGCTGCCTTCGCCCTGGCGGGCTTCGGCCTTAGTTTCGTCCTGGCGATCTCGATCGCCGACGACCAGCCGCGGCCTCGCATCGCCGCCTCGCTGAGCGAGGACCGCAAGCAGCTGACGGCGACGATCACTGCTTCGGGGCTTCCGACCGATCAGCGCGCCGCCATCCACGTCGACGTCATGCGTCGCGCCCCAACAAAGGAGTCGGAGGAGTTCGAGCAGGTTGAGCGCGTCTACCGCGCCTTCGTCGGTCCCGACAGCGATGGCAACGTGACGCACCTGCTGGACATCCCGTTGCCGCAAGGCTCCTACACCGATGTCGGCATCAAGGCCTACACCTCAGCCGACTCGAACCTCTGCGACGATTACGAGATCACCGAGCTGGACTCGGCTGGCAAGACGTCGGGCTCCGGCACCGCCTGCGTGACCATCCAGCTCGTCCCAACCGAGCCGAAAATAATCGGCCTCGGCTGAGCGGTGGCGCCAAGCATTGCGTGAAGCTCGGTCATCTGGTGGTTGGTGAAGATGCGCCGGATCTCACCATCGAGGGTGTGGAGGGCGAGCTCGGCGACGAGCCCGGCGATGCCCAGTCCGGTCTCGACCTCGAAGGCCCGGAAGGTGTGCATCTCTACCTCCCAGAAAAAGCCAGTCACCGGTATCTCGCCGTAGCCGGGGAGGCTGAGTTGGGTCTTTCCATCGAATTTGTGTTCGCCCTTGACGACACCGTTCTAGCCGAGCGGGATCTGTCCCTCGATCGGCTCCCACAAGTCGCGAAATCCAGTCATCGATCCATCAGGGAGGGTCATCGTTATCTCGTCTACGCCAGTGGACCCCAGATGGCCTTGGACGTCAGCAACCTCAGCCCAGTCATCCTCGGTGACCTGCCAGGAGATCAGTGGGTCGCCGACGCGCGTCGTGGCATTCACAATGATCTGAACCCGCTTGACCAGGCCTGCCGAGTCTTCCTCTTCGGGGCTCCGCAGCAAGGCCAAGCGAATGCCCTTGGCCTCGGCGTAGGTGATCGCCTGCGCTGAGTAGCCGCACGTGGTGACCATGAACGCCTCGTCAGGGCTCACGTCCTCAACAACGGCAAAGAAGTTCCGCACCTGTGGTAGTCCGACAGTCTTGTCGTAGTCCTTGCACTCGATTAACAAACGCCGATGTTCGGGGCCAATGACCACGTCTATCTGGTGCTTAACGCCGGAGTCGCCGCGCAGGCGTAGATCGTGGACGGTCGTCTGTTCCGTCAACAAATAGAAGACGATGGCCGTCAGCCGCTCGTACTTGTCGCTGTTGCGCAAGGCATCGGCGGCGATGTTCCGGTCGTAGACCTGTTCGATCTCAGCGGTCACATGATCATCGTGGCAAGGCTGGCCGCGGACGGGTCCGCTGCTGGCGCTCTGCTATTGGCGCCGGTACTCGTCAGCCTTGATTCACTTGGGACCTATAACCCGGCCTGGGGATTCGAAATGTTTAGTCGTAATCGCAAGTCGCCCCCATCCACAGAGCATTCGGCAGCATCATCGGCTCGGTCCGGCTGGGTAAATGCGCTGATCGGAGCTGCCGCGCTGATCGTTGCAATCGTCGCCTTCCTTTCTACGTGGGGCGGAAACGAAGACAACAGCACCGATGATCTTGGTGGCGGTGACCCGGGAGCGAGCGTGGACGAACTCGTTGTAGCCATCAAAGATTCCGGCGCAAGCATCGAAGAGCTTGCTGGCGTCATCAAGGATGCTGCAGTGCCGCCGCCGGTTGTCACCGACAGCCTGAGCGAGCTAGCCGAGCAAGGCGACGTGGAGGGAGGAGGCCACGTCCAAGTGAACGAAACCGTCTCGATAGGTGGCAAAACGTTCGGCAACGGGATCACGACTTGGGCCGTTTCGGGAAATGAGCAGAGTGATCGCGAGGCGCTGATAAAGGCGAAGGGCGAATACGCGGAGCTCTACGGGGTGGTCGGGATCGACGGCGACGGATGCACCGATAGCCCGGCCAGGGTCTGGGTTGAAGACGATCTTGGCGCCGTTGTGTGGGGGCCCGTCGAGGTCGACAGCCGAAGCCAGAAGCGTGTGAAAGCGAACATCGCTGGCGCGATAGACGTTTACTTAGTCGCGGAGTCTCTTGTCACCGAGGGCGGTACGTGTGACGGGAGCGCCGATGTCGCCTGGGGTGGCATAGAGCTTCTGCCAGGCGCCTGACTTCGCGATAGCGGACGCAGGCCGATCTTCGCTTCCACTCCCAAGCACCTCGACATCGTCTGGTTCCGACATCGCGGCCTCAGGCTAGACGTCTTACGAGCCGGGTGAAGATCAGCGAGCAAGTCGCCAGACAACGAGCGAGATGACCGACGGATTGGGAACAAGCACTAGATACAGGAGCAAGATTGCCAGCATGATCACGAGATCACCAATCTCAAGGCTGAATGAGCGATCTGTGGTTTTGAACTGGAGTTTCATGCCTATTCACCGAGGCGGGGAGCTCGGTTTGAACGGCGGCTACGTGCGTCACTATCGGATGGGGTGCGGAACTCCGCGTGAGAACGGATGTACAGAAGCCTGATCGGCCCCTCAGATCGACCGCATTCCTCGCGATCTCTGCGGGGTACCCACAAAACGCCGTCCTCGTCCGATCTCCTAGCAATGCTCAGCCTCGATGGACAGCAAAGAGCCAGCGCTCTCAGACGATGTGGTCGCCCGTCGCGCGTTGCAGCAGATGGTCGCCAACCTTGTCGACCGCCTGCACGATGCCCTCGAGGAGGGCTTCGATGCGGAAACTCTTCACGGCATCGCAGGCGAGCGCCTGCTCCTTGGCGCTGTAGCCCTCGACGAACCTGGCTTCGCCGCCCTCGGGCCCAGCGTGGCGCAGCCAAGCAGGCACATCGGCGATCGCCGCCCTTGCCGGAGGAACGCCAATCATCTCGACAGCTGGTTCAACTTCGACGACGTCGGACGACTACGGCGTATCTGAACGCGTCTCCCCACCGGGCCAGTCAAGCTCCGCAGGCTCACGGCTCGGCAAACTCGAATAAGCGACTACCTCGGCGATGCGAGCGACGTTCGTCCGTTGGTGCGAACGTCGGGGGCGTAGGCGGCCCTACGGGCCGGCCCGGCGGTGAAGCCAAAAGAGCCCGTGCCCGAAGCTCGAAGTCGCAGAGTGGAGCGATGAGCGAATCGTCGTCAAGCCGAAACGGTCCAGATCTCGCTGAACTTCCTCCCTTGAAGCAAATCGCAGTCGCCTACAGACTGCTCGCGCTGGCCGTCGGTAGCACCGCGATCGATCCGGCCGAGCTCGAGCCGGAGCTGCTCGGAGCAGCCCAGTTCGCCCTGCAGATCCTCGGAGATGAGCTCAGGCCCCACGACCTGACCTGACTCGATTGCGGAATGCGCACGGCTGCTTGCGGATAAGTGCGAGCGTCGATCACCTCGCAGCCGCGATCAGCGTGGCGTTCGCAAACGAGCACGCGTCGCACCGACGGGCTCGGTCGAGCCCGACTGGCTCTGAACGGTCCGAGTCGTAGAAGCCATTCCGTCCCAGAGGTGGTCTCGGCGAGGGACCTGCAGGCCGCTCGACTCGCTCGAGGGTTCATAGATCGACGACCACAGGCTCGTTGGCGACCTCGAAACCAGGTCCCCTGATCGAGGCGTTTACCAGGGTCGTCGGTACCCGGGTGCCGTCACTCCGCGTCCAATGCCAGTCCAACCGGCCTGCGGCCTCGTGAATGTGACCGAAGACGACAAGACGCGGTTGCACGGCGCGCAGTCTGGCGAGCAGTGACCCGCTGCCTAGCGACCGGCCATCGCGCGTACGGTCGAGAAACCCAGCAGGCGGTCCGTGCGTGAGGACGACATCAACACCTCGAGGGATCGCGGCGTACGCGGTAGCGAGATCCAGCCGAGTGCCAGGAGCGCGCTCCGGCAGGCCGAACGCCCAAGGTCCCACTTTGCGGGACCAAGGGGTGCCATAGATCCGCAGGCCCGCTGCCTTGGCGAGACCATCCTGGAGATATATGGCCTTTCTTTGCAGTGTCCGACCCGGCCCTCCAAGCTCGAGGGCGAAGTCGTGATTGCCCGCGATCCATACGACCTCACCAGTCCTGCTTGCTTTGACCTGCTCGATCCAATTGGCGAACTCGGTCTTGAGCCAGCGTCGCTGAGCGGCGACAGTGTGGTCAGCCGCTGGGCAGACGTCCCCGGCGATCAGCAACAGGTCACAGCCGGGATGCTTGGTAGGTGACCATGAAGATCTGCAATGCATGCAACCCGCATTCTTTGACACTAGGTCTGTAACGGACCGGGACCGGAGAAGGGTCGAGGATTGCCCTGCCACCTCATGGGATCTTGCTCCTATATCTAGTGCTCGTGCCTGATCCGTCGGCGGGGCTTGAAGCCATCACACTCCTATTCGCGTGGTTGATCTGCGTACCCCGCTTCCCGAAAGGGGTCATGCCCGGCGGGGTCTGACCAGCCACCTAGGCTTCCGAGACGAAGCTCCTCCAGCGATCCACCTCCGCATAGACATCGTCGTACGTCTTGAGCGCCAGCCAACTGGGCAACCTCGACTCGAGACGAACGCGTTCTAACTCGTCATTGAATGAGCGGCGCCGACCGATGACGACGACCGCGCGCGGTCGATACGCCTGCAGCCCGAATTGCTCACGGAACTGATCTCGGTGGCGGCGATCTTCGAAGTGGTCTCGATATTGCTCGAGTTGCGCAACGGCCTCCATTACCGCGTCGCCGAAGCGGGTCCGCTTAGGCTGGCGCCTAACAAGCTCGACCGACGGGCGCTTCAGCTCGAGAAGATCGCTGAAGCCCGTGTCCAACCGTTCAAGAAAAAAGTCAGGGATGCCGGCGTGTCCGTCGTCGTGGCGAAGGATGACCTGCGGGTGCGCCGTCGTGTACGGGCCTAACGCGGTGAGTAACTCCGGATGCATCTCGAAAAACCGCTGGAACGCCAGCTCTGGAGCGTTTGCATTCATTAGTTCCTCCAGCTCCTCAAGGACGTCGCCTCCAACGAGCGCAGAACTGTGTGTCTGAATGGCATTCGCCCGTGCGATCCAGCCTCCGTCGACCTCATGAAGTTTGAACCGGTCGAAGGCACCGAACGGCGCGAGTCTGTAACGATTTCCGTCGTGATAGACGACGAACTGTTGGTCTTCAAGCGATTCATCGAGATGAGCGAGGCCATCCAGTAAGACCTTTGCTCGCTCCCCTAGGTCGACTATCTCGTCGCTCCAATTTCGGTGGCTCCCGAGAGCCAAGCCGCGCGCCAGGTACCTCAACGGCAGGTTTGGGCGTCCGGATCTCGGACCCTGGAACTGGCGCAGCTCTTCGGTCCTCAGGTATCGCGCGTTACCGGGCAGAGCTAAACCGCGTACCGGCTTCGCACCATACGGGAAATGGCTCGTGCCCGACTCAAGCAGGGACTTAGCGAGGCCGAGCGAGGTAATCCTTCCCGCATCGCGCATGACGAGAGCAGTCGGGGTCATCTCGTCGTACTTCGGATGGCCCAGCGGACCCATCCGGGTAAAAACTCGGCGGAAAGTGTGATCCCAGCCTTGAGATCCAAACCGATGCAAGGTGGGGTCGTACGCGACTACTGAACTAACATGAGGTTTTGGTTGGCTCTCCTTGTACGAAAGGACTTCGTAGAGTTGCTGCACCGCTGGAAGGTTTAAGCGGAGCCCAGCCCAGACGTGAACATGATGGGGCGGCTTGCCGCCCTTCTTGGCCGCCACCGTACGAGTCACGACTGCGAGGGACGCGAGCGCCCGTGGTTCAGCGGACATCCGACGACCAAAGAACCGCTCAAGCTCTCGCGAAACGATCTCGTGACCAGAATGCAAGAATTGAAACTCTAGTTCGTTCGTTTAGGCGCTCGGCCTAGCAACTCGTGCCCGATTCGTCGGCGCTCCCGTTGGTCCTCTGGCGGTGATCGGCTATCGGTACCCAGCGTCGGATCAGATGGCAACCGCCACGGTCGACCGCGCGACCTGGCGATCAAGCTCAAGGTCTGCTTGAGCGGCAGCCGAGAGAAGCAGCTACCCCGGCGTGATCAACGAGGACATTCTCGGCTACCGCCACGAGTACGGCAACCTCCTATTCGTTGTCTACGACACCGGGAACATCCGCGACGTTGATCGATTCGTGGCGAACTTCGAGGAGCAAGAGAACGTCGTGGTCCGTGTCGTGAAGCACTGAGGATCCCTGAGCTGCCGCTTAGCAGCCGGTTGCGGCCGAACCAGCGCGCGGACTGCTCCACCCTCAGATCGGTTTCTTACCTAAGGGCAGTCGAGCTAGGGCGTAGCGTCCAATTCGCCGCACCATTGCAATGACTCCGCGCTCCCAGCCGAGGCCGAATCCCGCTGAGCCCCCTGCCTCAAGGCGATGGTGAGCTCCAAGAAACTCCTCGCCAGCTTGATCGCAGAGCATGAGCATCGCCTTGGCGTTAACAACCGAGCCAAGGGTTGGGACGAGCGTCGCAAGAGTGGTCGATATCAGCGTCAGCGAGATAAGGGCTCCATGCCCCGGATCGGCGAGCCCCCAAGGTGACGGCCCGATCAAAGAACCATCGTCGATGTCTGGCATCAGATCAGGGCTCGCCATCGAGGCAACCGCGGTTGAATGCACGGGTTGGCTCGCATGCTGATAGTGGGCGCGGAAATGATCAAGATCTACGTCGGCCTCGAGGGCGCGAAGGCCGCTGTGTCCGCGCGCCGGGTCGCTGTCCTTAAGAAACGGCAGTGCCCACCCGTATGGCTTTTCGAAACCCTTCCCGTGTATCTCAATCACCGCGTTGAAGTCGTCGGTCGCGATGGCAATTTCGTCAGCCGTAAGAGGCTCGTAGCCCTCCAGCCGTGGCTGGCACCGTCGATACTCCTGCATTGCTCTAAAGCGGTCGATTGACCGGTGATCTAGATATCCCCGCCCCGCCGCATCCCCGTACTTCGCGATGAAGCTCGATACGACACTCAGCTCGTGCAAGGCACGCCATCGAGCGAGGGCACCTTCGGCAAATCCAGCTCGCATCAGATCGAGGACCTCTTCGCTAATCCGACAGGCCCTCGCCTGGATCCGCGTGATGACCGGTCCGATGACCGGCTCTTTCGGATCGGATTCTGCCATTCGCGCAGCTGCGAAATCTGATCCTGCATCGACGCACATCCGTAGGAGCACTTCGTAGAGGTCGAACGCCCTACGCCAATGTTTTTCGATCTCCTTGCGGTATGAATGGCGGAGGGCGCGATGCTCTCTAAGCCACGGTCGTGCATCTCTTCTCACGCCGGCGGCAATTGCAGGCGCCCTGTCCAGGAGAACACGCGGAATCTCTGCGCTCGCCTCCATGATCAGTGCTTCTACCTCTTCAAAGCTTCGCCCCCGAACGAGCTCCTCTTCCGCGCGATCGAGAATCGTTTGGCGGATAACCCTGTCGAAGTGCTCGTCGAGCCTGCGCATCCGAAAGCCATGATGGGCCTCAACTCGGATCGAAGGTGGGCCTCTGCTTTATTGACGCGGCCACGCTGAGAGGAGCGTCGGTAACTAAGTGCTCAATTCGTCGCGCTCATCCACTACTCGACACCAGCTGCCCTAGCGAAAGATGGGAGTGACGGGGAAATCGACTGGTTCTCCGCGAATCAGCGCCGCGATCAGAGCAACTGCGAGAGCGGTGATCACTACGCAACAAACAAATGAGCGCCAACTCCAGAAGACAAGGTCGAGTCGCTTGCGAATGTCATCGATGCTTGATCCCTCTGCAGAGTGATCAGTGTGCCGCGACTTAGTTAGTTTGCGCGGATTCCGATTGTTGAGATCTTTGTCCCGCCGACCGCGCAGTCGGCGTGACGAGGACCTAGCCATGGGCATGCTCCTTCGGTCAGCGCCTTCTGCGCGGAGTCAAAGTGATGCTTGGGTGGCCGGTCCCTCACGACTTATGCAGAATGATTTGGCTCTTAAGCCTAAATGTCGCGTGAGGCGCTTCCTTCAAGACCAACATGTCCGTGAGAAAGTGCGTTATGTGGTTCAAATACCGGTTAGTTCGTGCCAGCATCATATCTCTGAACTCGGACTGATGGCACGCGAACTAGCCGGCGCGGAGTCCGATTCGTACGAGCTCGGGTCGGACACTGAACAAGAACTATGTCCGTTCAGTCTGAAGAATTGCAAGAGCGGGAGAAGCGACTTCGATCGCATTCGCGAAGTAGTTGACCTCGCTTAGTGCTGGGTTTGAAGTCCATGCTTCGATCCATCGGTCAACATCAAACAGCTCGTCAAGGGCCACGAGTCAACTCTCGGCATGCCTAAATAAGACCGGGCCGAGGTCTAAGCAGGAGTCAACGCCGGCTCGCCGGACTCACGGAGCTTCATCTCAGCAGTTCGCCTGACGATCACGTGGGTGTCGAGGTCCGCAAAGCGCTTCAACTCATCGAGGTTCCCCTCTTCCGCGGCCATTACGACAAGCATGTGGCGGACTCCAGATGACGCGTCGGCCCGAAGGGCATCTAGGAGCGGTCCATTCAGGGGCGCCGCCGATCGCGTTTTCCAGCATCTCAGGGCGGCAATGCGCACGAAGACATCGCTATGGCCAAGGAGAACCTCCAACGGCACCGGGCTGGGAAGGTCTGGGAGTCGCGACAGAGTGTTGGCTGCGGCTGCCACGACAGAGTCAGGTCCTCGCTGGATCGCGATATTGATCGGCTCTGCGCACACCTGATCGTCAATCGAGGCTGTGACCTCAACGATTCTGCCTAGGGCCTCGAGGGCAGCCGCCCAGAGCGCGGACCGGGTATGGGTTGAGACCCTCATACGGCTCAGCGGGTGGTCCAGGTTCTCGTCCCATTGAGACAACGGATAGTCGCCGGTCGCCGCCGGCAGAAGCTTCGTTACGAGCTCGCCAGCTTCCGAGGCCGGAATACTTCCAGCCAAGTTGAACAGCGCCTGAGCCGCCGCCGCACGATTCATCTCAGAGTCCTCCGGATCGTTCAATAGCTCGATGAGTCGACGCGCCGCTCGGCCGCGCACACCCTCACTGGCTCCGCGCGCTGCGATGCCCTCGATCGCGTAGTTCCGGCCGAACCCGATCGAGACCTGACCTTCCGTCTTCTCGACATTGCTTGCCTTCGCTAACCCATCGGCAATTGAGTCTGCGGCCTGCCGGAGATCATCGTCGGCGGACACGAGACCAGCGAGCTCAAGGACAGCGAGCACGGGAGTCTTCGGCTCCGCGTTGAGAAGCGCGTCCCGTGCATTCGTGTCTTGGCCGACCCGTTCAGCCAGCCACTCAATGCCCACGCGACTGTTGTATGGGTCGGCTGCAAAAGCGCTCACGAGCTCAGCCGTAGCATCCGTGAGGCCAAAGACGGTCGCGTGCTCCAACGCGCTACCGGCCTTGCGCGATGCATCCATGGCCGAGATGCCGCGGGCGAGTTCGCGCCGCAGAATCTGCCAGGTCGGGTCCTGCTGGTCCGCCGGTAGAGCCAGGGCCACTGCGGCAAGAGCGAGGCGAGCCTGATGTGCGGGCTGAGGCGCGAAGAACGAGTCCGGCTCTCCGCCGGCTTCCTCTCGAATCCACGGCCCAATATCGCTTAAGAACTCGGGCGGTAGACGCTCACCTACCGCCGCTATCACCGCGAGCTTTGCGCCCCTCTCCCACCTTGCGCCGCCTGGCTGAAGAGCTGACACTAGATCTCCTGCATCGGCTCCCGCGGCGAGCTCGGCTGCCTCCTTCGCTTTCCCGGCGATAATGAGGTGAGAAACTGCGGTGGACGGCACGCCGGCCTCGGCCATTAACTCACCGAGCATTCCAGCAATCTCCACCTGCCCCTGCAGACTTCCAGCACGACGGTGCCGCGCTGCGGCGAGCGCGTAATTTCGCAAGGCGTCGGGCAATTTGTTGGCTAGCCGTTGCTCCATGCCGATCTTCGCGAGACGGTCGGCCATTCCGATAGGCGTGTCGGCAGCTCCGCTCTGGGCATATGCGAGGGCGCGCAGTTCGGAATCTGGCGGCAGCTGAGCGTTGAGCAGACTTGCGACCTGAAGGGAGTAGAAGGCGTCCGCTGCCTGCTCCTGATAGCCGGGCAACTGGGCAAAGACCGCCATCGCGTGCTGATACGCGTCGTGCGACCGGGACACATCTCCCTCCCTAGCGAGTTGGGCGCCTCGGCGTTGCCAGGCTATGCCTCGCCAAACAACTTCGCTCCCGACGTCCAGATTTCGCAGGAGCTGAGCCCAAGCCGTGTCAGCGTCAGGAGAGCCGCTGGCGCTCAGGGCATCGAGACGGTCGAGCTGAAGCATCAGATCGGGCTCATCGCGAGGATTACTCGTCGCGTGGTCGCTCGTTGCGCTCAAAAGCTCTTCGTGGGCGCCTGTGATTGCAAGCAAGTCGGTGTAGTTCGCCAGATGACGTCTGCTTTCGCCGGTCTCGGCCGCCTCACGGAGCGCCTCTCGAGCCCCCTCCGGGTCAGCCGAGAAATCGAGTCGCGCACGCAGCGCCTCCGCCTCCCACGCCCGGTCGACGGGAAGAGCCTTTTCGAGTCTTCCGATTGCTAGCGAAGCTGAGCCAGCGCCACGAGCCACTTGTTCCTCGGCCACCTTCAGAAAGGCTTCGAATGCAGCATCCGTTTCTCCGGAGGATCCGAAGAGTTCGCCCGCCAGCTGGAGATAGCTCTCCGCCACCACCCCGAGACCGGACTCTTCCAAGGCCGTGGCGATCTTCAAAAAGGTCTCAGCTGCCGCCCTATTGTTGCCCCCATCGGCCAGTTCTCGCGCTCTCGCGGCGCTCGCCTCCATGCCAACTTGCACCAGCGGGCCTCGTACTAGCGCTTCCGCGGAATTGATCTCGGTCTCTGTGCTCTCGCCTGTCGGAAGGGCCTCCATGATCAGATCAAGCCTCTTGGCGATGTGGGCTACTGCGTCGGGCAGTTCGTTGACCATCCGCGGCCCGATCATCACCATCAGCGTGGCCATCTCTTCCGCGAGCTCCGGCTTACGCTCGTTAACCGCCTCGTCGAGCTGCAGTGAGATCAGCTCCGCGAGATGCATGACAGCTGGCTCGCCGGCCGTCGTCCCCTGTACCACCCCGACCACCCAATCCCCGAGCTCATCTTCCTCCAGCCACGCGTACATCTCCTTCCGTGAGAGCCCGGCTTCATCGCCGAACTGCTCATGGGTGATGTAGAGGAGACGCTCTTCGGGCTTGAGGTCGAGCAGTGCTTTAACGGCGGCCTTACCTCCTTGTGCGAGAAGGCCCCACGGCATTAGCTTCGCTGCCGAGATTGGGTCCATTTGCTCACCGTAGCCTTCGATCAAGTCCGATCCTCTCTTGACAGAAGCCGAGCTCTCCGGCTGGGACCTGCTCAATCATCGCCAAGAGGGTCGTAGTCGCGTTCCGTCAGCGCCTGCATCAAACGCAAGGTCAGGTCCCTGACGACCGACTCCGGCCGCTCACGCAGAGTTCGGGCCTGACTTCGCAGATCTCGTCTGGCTCCGTCGCTGCCATAGGGAGTAGGCGGGAAGCCAAACTCTCCAACGCGCGAGGCTCCCACCGCGTCGCGTAGACCATTGACCTCGTACGCAATTTCCACCGGGCCGTGATAACCACCGACCTCATACACCTCACCCATCGCCGCCAGAAATTGCAGCAGATTGACGACGATTCCCATCTCGTAAGCGATCAGACGATCGTTGTGCCGGTCAACAGCCCCGCCGTAAAACAGTCCACCTCGACCGTCCATGCTGATTTCCAGCCGAGCGGTCATATTGATTGGAAGCTCGACACTGGTGTTAGCACGAGTATCCAGAGACCACTTGTCGGCGCCGGCCCGACGCCAATTCAAGGCCGAACCGATACTTCCCCCTCCCCACCCATGGGTCCTAAGGCTTCCGATCCGGTCACGAATCTGATCCAGCAGACCTCGCTCACCGCCACAATTATCGACAGCGCGCTCCCAGAGCCCATCATCTGGAATGGTCGGCTGGGCTATTGCGTGAATGAACCCCTCGGCGCCTGGAGTCGGCTCACCGAAACCCAGTCCAGCTTTGAATCCCGCGAGCAGCGATTGGCGGTCGACAGATCTACGCTCACGGCGCTCATAGAGCCGAGCTATTTCCTCTTCAGAGAGGCGACGATTACCTGTTTCGCCGCGCCCATAGAAGCGGCGGTCGCCATCGACGGTCACCTGGTGTGGGGCGTCAGGTGAGGGCGGAACTCGCACCAGTACGTATCCTCGAGCATCGTCCGCGCGACGCAATACCTCGATCTCGATCTCTGGGGCAGGCGAGATCGAAGCCTGAGCGATCTGGTCGATGCGTTCCGGTGCGTCTGCCAGTTCGATGGGGTCTAGTCGACAGGGCCGCCCCTGATCGTCTTCAGCCACTCCGTAGACCAGCATCCCTCCATCGGTCGTCATCGCTGCGAGATCCTTCGCGAGCTCCTTTCCGCTACGCGGCAGTCTGGCTTTTGCGTCGAAGTCGTGGGCCTCTTCGAGGGCACCGTCGAGTACCGCGGCTTCAAAACGTTCGATGTCTCTAGGACGCCACATGAATTAGAAGAGCGAAGGCAAGCTCTCGGCTACTCCGGATACCCGACCCTGCCAAAGCAAGGGTTGCCGTAGCCATCGTTGTGCTTGTTGAGGCGCCGTGACGGCTTGCTGCGCGAGAAGACGCGGTTGCAGTAGGAGCACCGCACCTTGTAAGGCCGCGGACGCGAGGCCCGTCCGCTGGCTCGGCGGATTCCCGCTCGCTGGCCGCCCCTTCGCTGACTGGCGAAGCTCCCGAAGCTGGGCTCTCCTCCAGCTGCCAGCTTGATCGGAAAGCGCGGTTCGAAGCTCTGATCGGTGGCCTCGAGCGCCTGGATCTTCTCTGGCTTGAACGACTTCATCGACGGCGCGCTCGTCCGCCCGCCGGTGGTGTCGAAGGCGTAGAAGTATTCCTGCACGGAGCTTCCCTGAGGCCGCTTGAAGACGAGCTCATAGGGCTCGACAACCCTGGGGACGCCGGCGTAGGTCATGCGGAGGAGCTTGCGATTTGCGCCGGCGCGAAGGATCTCCGCCCTCGATTCCGCCGGAAAGTAGCCGAACGCCCGTCTTTCGGAGACCGCGAAAGGAGCAAACAGCTCCGTCAGTCCCTCTCGAAACCGGCGGACCGCGTCCGCGAAGGAAAAGCGCGTCACCGCCGGCATCACCAGCTCATCCCAGAAAGCCGACATCAGTTCGAACGGCAGGCCCAGCAGCATCTGTCGCGCTGCCAGCGCGTCGCCTTCGAAGGTGCTCTTGCGCAGAAAAGTACGGACGACTTGGAAGCGGTCGACGTCCAGCTCGCGGTTGAGGAAGATCGCGTAGACGAGATCGAAGAGGTCGTGGGAGTACTGGCGCTGGAGCAGGGCGCGCAACTTGTCGGCTAGGGCCTCCTCGAGCGCGATGCAGGCGAACTCGTCGTTGCACTCACTGAAGTCCGAGTACGGATGAATAACCCGGCGTCGTTGAGGCGGAAGAAAGAGCTGATCGAACTCGGTGACGTCGACGCGGACTTTGAGGATCATCTCCTGAGTGGTGCCGGTGAAATCGTTGAAGTAGAGGCGCAGGCGCTGAATCTGGCGCTTATCAAGCGGCTGCGCTTCCGCCTCCACAAGCGTGCGGTCGAGATCGAAGACCACCCCCGAGCGCTCCTGCGCGATAGCGCAGACCTTCTTGAAGCGCACTCCGAGCTCGTCTCCGCCGATCGATTCTGGCGTTGAGTAGTCCAGGTCGTCCGAGAAGCGCGTCGCGGGGAAGTAGCCCTTACGGAGCGCGTTTCCGCCCTTCAGGGTTAAGAGTGGGCCCAGGGTCGGATCGTTCGCGGTCGCCGCCACGAGCCAGCCGAATACATAGTCGCGCTGAACGTTGCTCGTATGGATATCGAACTCATCCGCCTTGGCGCGTATCTCGTCGTAGGAGATCATTGGTATAGCTCCACTAGGTGTGGGATATTCGGGCCTCGACGGCATTCGGGCGGGAGGCGGAGCGCGTTCATCGGCGCCACCCCGTCTTTTCGCGATCTGCGCGCGGATCGAATTTGAATCTCTGGCGCATCGAGCCTTCCCTCTTCGTTCTCGCCTCAAAGAATCGCTCCCCGGCGATTGACTCTCCTTCGTGGGCCTCAGTGACCCAGATCTTGGGAGAGCGTTTGCGAAAGGCGGCGAGCTTGCGTCCGTGTCGCCGAGCAAGCGAGCGCACCCGCGTTACGACGGCTTGGGAGCGGCCGTAGATCGCCTTGTTAGCCCACGCGTAGGTCAGGAGGTTCATGTCGTCAACTTCCTGGCGACCGACATTGACCTCTCGCCAGGTCGCCGGCTCGTGCGGCGACAGCCAAAGGGCGAATGAGGGGTCAAGCGGGACCAGTGTGCCGGACTCCGGGGTGGTGAGAAAGCTGACGCCCATATCGGTACCGGCGGCATTGGGGTCGTAGTGAGCAACTGGATGATCCGAGAGAACGAACTCGGCGTTGTCGGGGGCTCGCAGGAGCGTCCACCCGAGCTCGGTCAGCAGAACCTTCGTGCCGTGCTCAAAGGAGAGGAACATCATCCCGATCTCGCGCTCCGCAGGCGACTTAAGCCCTATCTGGCCGCCTTGCAGCTGCTCGAGAAACTTGAGGCGCTCAGCTTCGACTTCGGCCTCATTGCGGCCCTCGCCAAATCGCTCGTGATACTCGTCGCGGTTGCTCAGTTGAACCTCGAGGATCAGCTCGTTAACGAGCTCGTCGCCCTCCGCGAGGTGTTCGCGTCCTTGCGGCGTGCGGACTTTCTGAGTGACGATGAACTGGGCTAGGTCGCGGAGCTGGGTTGCGCTCGGCGCCCTCTCTCCCTTAGAGACGTGCGTGATCACCTCAGCGGCCGCCGATTCAAGCCGATCAAAGAGCTCGTCAGCGGATGAATCGGGCGTTCCGTCTTCATGAAGGAAGCGGTAGTAGTGACCGCGGACCGCTTCGTTGGCGATGTTGACCTTGCGAGCGGCCCCACGACCAAGATCGAGGCGGTAGATGAGCGATGCGCCCTTGCGAGCCTCCGAGATCGCGAAGCGGCGGAGGAGGAACTGCGGGACATAGTGATGGCGCTTTCCGGTCACGTCTTGGCTAAAGGCTGTTGTAAAGCCAGTCGTATGACTCGAAGCCGTTCGCGGCCCAAGGCCGCCCAGTGACATCGATGACGAGGATTTCGTCGCCTGAGTCCATCAGCGCCCAGAGCCGGTCGCGAACGTCGGCAGCATTCAGATCGGTCTTGACCAGCCAGGTCGAGTCCAACTGGTGCCACCATGCGCCGAGCTCTTTGATCCCGTCGATCAGGGCGTCGTAATGCTGGCCCGGGCGATTCAGGTCGTAACCGATGAGAATCGTGTTCATGCCGTCCTCTCGTCCTGAGCGGCCGCCTGAGGCCGTACGGCACGCGCCATGCCTCGGACGCTAGACGCTGCCGGGAACAGGCGCCGACGGGCGACTGCTGCCCGGCTCAGCCGCGCCAGCTCATCCCGCAGCTCGCGCATCTGCTCATACCAGTCCGGATCCCGCTCGGGCCAGACCTGGAGGTGTCGGGAGATCCGCTCCATCTGGGAGAGCACTGGCGCTGGTGCGCTCAGGATTAGATCGTTCGTGGCCAAGCGCAGCCGCTCGACCTCGGAGTAGGTTGCCCTTGCGAGAGTGGCCTTGGCGAGGCGCCCGGCGTAGAAGTCCAGTGTCGGCAGCTTGCGTTCGAGCAAGTCCCCGATCATGGCCGCGGTCTTGGCGACCGGAGGAATTGCTCTCAGCTCCTGAATCAGAGCGTCGAGGGCAGCCCCGTATTCGCTCAGATGCGCAGAGAGCTGTTCGCGCTCACGGTGGCGAGCGCCGAGCCAAACCCCGGCAAGCCCGCTCAAGAGCGCTGCGCCGATGATCAGTGCCGCTTCCATCGTGCCTCAGCCCTTCGAGCGCCTGGGGTCACGGCTGCGCGGATAGGTGTTGCGCTCCTGAATCTTGTTGCGCTCCTTGCCGTGGATCAGGTGCTCTGCGCCACGGTCGATGGCCATGCGCCGGCCGGTGGCCTGGACATCGTCTTTACGGGGTCCTGTGTTCGAGGCGCGTGTGTTGCCCTCGACCTTGTTGACCCACTTCTCGCCGTCCCACTGGGTATGAACGTCACCCTTAGCCATCGTTGCTTCCCTTCTAGCCCTCTTGAGGCTGATCGCCCGCGTTGAGTTTGGGTCGTAGATACATGTTTCATGCCGTAATTTAAGGACGCCAGTGGACGGAACTGTGGTGCCACTCCAAGATCAGCAAGTTACGCCGCGCGGCCGAGCGACTCCCGGGCTGCTTAACGCCGGTAAGACTTAAGCGACGAGCCGTAGCCGGTATCGCCCGGAGCGCTTGCCGACGGGCTCAATCTGAGCCGAGCGATTGAGCTGTGTCAGAAAAGTCTGAAGCGGGTTCTTGCCGTTGACTGCGAAACCCTGATCAGTCAGCAGGTCGTACCATTCGCGATAGTGGAGCTCGGCCTCTTCGCCATGACGCTGTTGTAGGAGTTGGATCGCGACTCGTTCGAGGCGTTGACCGCCAAGACGGCGTTCCAGATCATCGAGGACCATCTGCGCTGATTCGCCAAGTACACCGAGCATGTCCTCGAGTGCAATTCGATCCCTGGCTGTCTGCGAATCAATCCGCTCGGCGAGGTCTCTCAGGCGCTCGGCCTGCTCCGTCTGAGCTTTGATCCTGGCCGAGAGAGCCCGACTCTCGTTGAGCAGTTCGTCCCTAACCGAGTCTTTCTCCGGATGCTCCGACATAGATTGAATCTACGAACAGCCGCGGACGCTGAGAGAACCGCCGGCGTCCGCAATTTGCAGGCCTCGCCGGTCCTTGAGTGCTGCCATCGGTCGCTCAGAACATCGGGCCCTCAATACTCGGTTCCTGTCCGACCGGGGCTATGGTGTCCCTACGTGAAAGGCGAGGCACTCACGGAAGCCACGAATCTCTGGTACGAGGCACACGAGTCTGCGTCAGACGTCCCTGAAGGAATGCATTGGCTGCGGGTCGAGCTCGCCGAATCTTTCCCCGACGGAGGGGAAGTTGGCGTTGCCCAAGTCGGCGCACAGCTAGCGGTCCTCTGTCTGCGCGGAACAGCCCTGCATTGGGCTGTCCTCAGCCCGGACCAGGGAGAGGCGAGCACCACTGTCGGACTGATCAACCTCGAGGGAGCGTCAATCACTGTCAGGCGCGACCTAACCCCACGGGTCCGCGGCATGACCAGCGAACAGAGCTGGGAGATCCGAACTGTCTCCGGCACTGAGCTGCGGATCGTCACGCGCGAGCACTCTTCCTCCTTCGGCGATAACGCGTTGAACTCAGGCGCGGCGGTGATGAGGTCAGCGGCTCGAGCAGCCGGATTCGAGATTGCGACCCCCGCTGCTTCTGAATCGGGCGCCCCCTAAGCCGTGCAGGCCGGCCGGATCCCCCAGCATCGCTAACCGGCACAGCGGCTAGGAGCGTCCCATTCCGGCGCACAATGTGTGCTATCCGTCCGTCCGCGGGACTACTTTCGCGGAATCACCTCTAGAGAACGACATCAGCTCACCGAAGAGCTCAACAAGCACCGGGGAAGGTGGGTGGCGATCCGTGGCGCCCGAGTCATCGCCTCGGATACCGATCTCGAGAGACTCAAACGGGACAACCCTCTGAAGCCAGGTGATCGCTGCTTGGCCGTTCGCGCGCGGCGGGAAGAGCCGTACCTGCGGATCTGACCGGTCTGAATCGGTGACCGACGACAGATCCTGGACCTTTGCCTACGCCGGGCTCCCGGATGAGGGAGCGATCGAGCCTCCGCAGATCTGGATCGACCTCAGGGGCCCTAAGCGGCAGTGGGAGTACCCCTGCTTGCTCGATAGCGGCGCCTCATTCTCTGCGCTACCGCTGGAAGCCGCCGATGAGCTCGGCATCGACCAGGAGCTGCTCGAGCCAACTGAGATTCGAACGGCGCTCGGCCGACGTCGCGTCCTGCACTTGCGTCGCTCTGACCTGATCTCCGCCTGCTGGAGCGACCAGACGATTCCAATCTCCCCTTTCTTCATGCCGCCAGAGATCATCGAGGATGAGCGCTTCGAAACCGACGCCTACATATTGGGGCGAGACTTCTTTCTCAGCGTGGAAGTGACCTTTCGTCAGGCTGCGGCCGAGGTAATCCTGAGGCCGATCTGACGTCATCGGGCCGCTGCCCTCGTTCGTGATCCAGGCCGGCGGGTCGATTGGGGTGATCGCCGCGCTGCCGCGGGCGACGACGCTGGTCTCGGCCGTTGGCCTGACCGACCCGAACAACCCCGGTCGATTGCCAAGGTCTAGGCTGATCTCGGCTTGCGCCACCTGATCGGGTGGCAATGGCAGAACGATCCGCTCTTCCGGATCCGATACCGCTACTAGGACGCTCGCGGAGTGGAGGCCGTCCCACCCGGCCTCCCTCTATCGCCATGTGCCATCAGGGACACAATCACAACCAGGCGCGATGCCTGATGCAAGCGGCCTCGTCAGCCGCGGGCAGCTACTGGCGGTCGTTGTCGCGAGTCCTCACCGTCGGTCAGCACGGGTCGAAGCCTTGACCCTCGTCGTGGCTAGACACTCGATGTTGAACCCACGCGAAAAGTGACAATTAGCGGCCAGGGGAGTGGGATAGTCGGAGCGTGGCACCCGGAATGATGAGATATGTTGAGCCCGTGCCCTGGGAGATGGCAACGTGGACCGTCAAGGCTGGCTCGGCTTGGACACGCGATCGCTTCAGCACTGAGCAAGAGATCGAGGACTTTGGGGGCTACTTCTCCAGTCAGGGCTACGAGAAGGTCAGTGAAAACGACGGCCTCGCGGTCTTTGCTCACCCGAAGGTCGATCGAAAGTTCCGATACGTGATCGTCGTCAAGATCGGACCGGTGACCGAAGTCATCAACGCGCCGGACCTGCCTGACCTGCTCTATGCGCTTAGGTACCTGAGTTCATTCGACTTGCGGAACTAGAAGCTGCGCAATCAAAATCTAAACGTTCTGATCTTCATGGCCTCGAAATCCTCGCCGGCCCAGCAATAGACACTGAGCCTCGGCGCTAACCCCCGGACCCGATCCGGCCATGGAGCTCCGACGATCGCCGACAGCGGCTCCGGCGCTCGGAAATCCTCATCGGCGGCGATCAGACCGGCCGCGCGCCGATCCTGCTGACTCGGAATCGGTGCGGCAAAGGGATGGGTGTGCCAGTCGCCGATGTAAGCCACGGTTCGCCCGCTCTCTTCATAGATGAGCCGTCCCTGCTCGACTTGCCACGGTCCGTCCGGCTCGAAGGAGCGGAAGCCGTGCTTGGCATCAGGCCCCGGACCTAGGACGTGGGCGATAACAGCGTCAGCACCGTCACGCCAGCCAAGCAGTGCTCCTCCGGTCTCACGGAGACGAAAGCGCCTCGCATCGGTCCAGAGGTGGACCAAAGCACGCTCATCTATCCAGCACCTTGCCCGCATCGCTCGCACTCGGCGTTCGGCGCCAGCGCCTCGACCCCTGCTCTGGGAAAGTCCTCGTCCTTGGGATCGCGTCTGAAGTTCGATACAGCGTGATCCCAATCCGGGCTCGGGTACTTGTCATCGTCAAGCAGCGTCTGACAGGCCAGGCGGGCCGCCATCGCTGCTGTCTCGGCGGCGTCAAACCCAGCGCCGCTAACGGTCGGGTGGGTGCAGCCTTGGGCGACCACCATCGCCTCATCCTCGGGAGCCGCGTCGCCACTGAGCAGTTCGCCTTGGCGCTGCCCGGCATGAAAGCAAGTCATACACATCGTCGCCCCCGGTCGAATGCGGACCACCTCCCCGGCCCAGGAGCCTTCGGTCATCCAGCACGAGATAATTGGCAGATCGTGGTCCCAGGCAACGCGACCGGCCAGGAGCTCGATCTGGTTGACGCCAGTTGTCTCGACCAGCAAGTCGGCCTCGGCTACCGCCTCTTCCAGCACCTTGAGCGGCGGCCGCTGCGGCTCCACCCCTCCAACGGTCAACTCGACGCTGGCAGCATCACAGAACGGATTGGCGAGACGACACAACTGGGCGACTGCCTCGGCCTTACGGAGCCCAGACTTTTCAACGCCGAGCGCGTGCCTGACTGCGTTGTTGACCTCGAAGCGGTCCGAGTCAATGACCACCAGGCGCCCAATCCCAGCCCGAGAGAGATGCAGGGCAACATCGCTGCCGAGTGAGCCAGCCCCTAAGACCAGGGCCGACTTGGTCTCAAGACCGGCCAGGTCAGGGATGCGGCGCTGGCGCTGCTCGACCGAGGCCTCCTCGCTATGCAAGAGAAAGCCCTCCGTGCCATTCCGGATGCCAAGAAACATCCACGCATCGTGCTCGGCGCCGTCAGCAGCACGCTCTTCGGGAAAGACGAGTCCGACTATCTGCATCGATGGCGTCGCTGTCGGACTGCGTCGGCGCCCGCGCTTTCGAGGCGGTTGAGGCGGGGCTGGACTCTTGAGCAGCTCGGGGAGCGTGCGCCGGACCCAGTCGAGCACTTCTTCCCCGAAAGGTCCCTCAGACGGGTGCTTGTCCACGCGTTTCCATTTGCCTTTCAATGCGCCATGGAGCGGCAATAGCTCGGCGAGAGGTGTGTCGGCCGAGACCGAGCCGACCTTGGTCAGGAGGTAACGGTCGGTGTCGAAGACCTTGACTTCGAAACTGCCGCTGTCGCCCTGAGTCGAGGTGAGGTTGGCCGGAACGAGAACGACCGCGTTATCGGCATACCCAAAGAAGGCGCTGGCCGGTTCAGGGATCGGAGCTTCCCGGGCACGAACCACCTCTGGCCCGGCCTCTGAATCTCGCAGCAGTGGAAGCAGCTGCTCGGCGATTAGATCAGCGGCGCCCCACTCGCGACCCTGCCACGAGTCAATCGGTCGCTCCAGGAGACAGAAGTTGGCCCTGAACGGCAGCTGATGGCGGTCAAGAACGACCCGGTCGGCATAAACCCAAGGCGGCAACTCCGGGTACTCGGTCGGGTAAACGACCGCGATCTTGAGAGGCTGGCCTTGGTACTCAACCTTGCTGTGGATGACCAGATAGCCGAGGTCACGCAGACCCGCGTCGGGAGCCCACGGCAGCCCGTAGGCCCTAAAGCGCTCGCGCTCCCACTTCTCTAGATCTGTCCAGCGCTCGAACCAGGGGTGGTAGCTATCCGTGTCGGCGCGGCTTGCCATGGTCAGGTGGTTGCACCGGACCTGGCTTCGGCGGCTTCGGCGGCTTGTCTTTGTCTTTGTCTTTGTCCGGTTTGTCCGGCTTGGTTTTCTCGTCAGCCATCTCGTCTCCTCAAGATCGTTGGCGTTATTTGCCCACCATCCAAAATAGGCCTGGCTTCGGACGGAAGACAGTTCGCGGGGGACGGCGCTTGCCGTCTCCAACTCTCGGCGCCGCTTGTCGCTCGGCGCCGAGTGAGCTCTTGTTGGAGCACAGGCCTAGGGTGCTCAGTTATGTGGCAACGTAGGGCAATAGCGAGATCAGACCGGGAACCGGCTGCGATCTCAGACTGGAACCGGGCCTGCCGGTCCGAGCTCGCGGAATTGGCGAACGACCTCGCGCGCTTGCTGATCGGTCTCGCTTCGGGTCAGAGCCTTGCACCACATCCCATTGAATGTGGCGACGTCAGCAGCTCGCAGGTGGAGGCCGCGCAGTAGGGCCGCGCGAGCTCGTTGGCGGCGCGCCGGCTCCAGGCTGGCCCAGCGGATCATCGCGAAGGCGGTGCTGTAGGCGGAGAAGAGGCCCATGAGGATCATGAACGGGAGGCAGGCCAGGGTCAGCCAGATCGGCAAGGCCAGCTTGAGGACTCCGATGTCGAGGAAGCCGTCCCAGTCGAAAGCGATCCGGACGGCCACATAGGCAAACAAGCCGAGGCCCAGCACTGCTTGGATGCCGCCGACCAGATCGCTGACGGCCTTGTGATCGGGCTCGCGGCTGGCGACGAGTCCGAGGCAGACGAGAAAGGTCACGAACGGGACCAGCACCAGTTCGACGGGCAGCGGAAAGACGTAGAGGTTGACGAGTACCTCGACGACCAGGGTGACGCCGAGGAGCCTGGCGACCAATGGACGCAGGGTCTGGTCTGAGCGCTTGAAGAGCGTGGCCGAGCCACCGAGCAAGACGAATCCGCTGGCGACGAACCAGAAGATCGTGTCGCTCACGAGGGCCGGCTTCCACAGGTCCGCTAGCGAACCGAGGTAGACGACCGCCGTTACGTATAGCGCCAGTGCCAGGACGGATATAAGGATCTGCGCCTTGAGAGAGGCTTCGAGCAGCCCTGGCAGCTCGCGCCTGACCTTGGGCAGGCTGACCGCCCAGAGCAAGAACAGCCCGAGCCAGACGACGACTGCGATCTCGCGATCGTTCACACCCCCAATGAAGCAGAGGGCACGGCGGTCTTAGTCGATCCGGACCCGAGCCTGGGCGGGTCGAGCTCGATCATCGAGGGTTGTTCTGGCGACGCTGCTTCTGATGGCGATGTTGCTCCTATATCTAGTGCTCGTGCCTGCTCCGTCGGCGATCCCGCTGATCCTCTGGCGGTTGATCGGCTCTCGGTGGGCCCCCTCTCGCGGTGCGCAGATAGGTTTCGCGCATGAGCAGCGACACGGGCATTCGCATGACCGTTGCACGCGCAGGCTCGGACTGGCAGCTGGGGCTCACTCAAGAGGACTTTGAGACGCCGGCGCGGATGCTCCCGGCGATCGAGCTGGAGGTTGCCCCCGACGAGCGCATGGGCGATGTCATCGACCGTGCCGCAAAGGCTCACGAGATGGAGCTTCCAAATGACACGGCCTGGGGAGCTATCTACTCGATTGCCTTCTCGCGCGGCCCCGAATCGACCGTGTTTGGCCGAATCAGCAGCGAGGTCGCCCTCGTAGAGCTCGATGGCAAGGTCCGATGGACGCCGTGGTGGCAGCTCGAGCCCGTAAGTGAGTTCGTCCGGGCTTCTGAGGCCGGCGTACTCGATGGAAACCCGCTCGAGCCGATCTTGCTCGTGCATCCGCCAATGGGGAATGGCGTCCTCGCGGACTTTCCGGGTTTGCTCGAAGCATGGGACGTCATCTGGAGTCTGCTCGAGCATCTGGACACGCTCGGCGGGGCATATGCCGCCAAGAAGCTTGTCGTCGACCGACTGCGGAACCGGTACCGGCGCGGACGCGACGCGGCAGAACCCCACGTCGAACAGTGGGAGAGGCGTGGCGGGCGCCCCGACAACCTCGTGCGCTGGCTGAAGGATGTGCCGCAGACGACGGAAGCGGCCAGCAAGGCGCTGGGGGTGACCGATGATGAAGCCCAAGCCGTGCTGGAAGCTCTCGGATTCGCCCTGGATACCGAGGGGGTCTGGCGCTTCGGGCTCGATTCAGAGTCATCTCTCAACGCCGGCAACGCAACCATCGTCATTCACGCCCCGGATCTAGTGCGGGAAGAGCTTGAGGCCATAGTGGAAGAGAGGGTCCAAGCACTCATCGAGAAGGACGAGGTTCCAGTAGATCCTGATTGGGAGAGACTCGGCTCGGCACCACGCGATCCCGACTATCGGTACGAAAGACGCCAGCTGGAGAACTACGAGGATCGAGTCAAAGAGCTTGGCGAGATCACGGAGCAGGCCCGCCGCGACCTAGCCGATTAGCTCTCGAGCCGAGTTCCACCGCCGGTGGTTGAGCTCGCTGGGAAAAAGGATCTCCGGAATTTGCGACGTTCGACAGTCTCCCGCTTTCGTGGCGTTGCGCACGTTCGCTAAACCAGAGATGTGGAGCGGATCGACGAAAATCACCTGACGGCCTTCACGGATGGCTCTATGAAGGAGCGTCCTCGACGCGGCGGATACGCCTTCATCTTCGTGACCGTCAATCTCGATGGGAGTGAGCGCGTCGACGAGTTCAGCCCGAACGGAATCCCCGGCGCCAGCAATCAGGACATGGAGATCATCGCGGTGCGCGAGGCGCTCGCCAAAGCGCTAGAGCGGCGCGGACCGGTCGACCTCTCGCGCTTCACGCGGATGGTCATTTACACGGACTCGACCACCGTTCACGATGGCTATCAGGCTGCGCGGTGGCGCTGGCAGCGGAACCAGTGGCGCGGCAAGGGTGGACGACCCATCCTCCACGCTGAGCTGTGGCGCGAGATCATCCGCCTTGCTGACAAGCTCCCTTTCGCGCTCGAGATCCGGCGCACGCCGGGCAAGAAGAGCAAGTACACGAAGCTGGTCGACCGACTCGCGAAGGACTCAGCCGAGCGTCCGTTCGGCCCGCCGATGCCCGGCCGCACCGTTCGCCGCAAGCGCAGCCCTGACTCCGTCGATCCAGGACAGGTGCCTCTCTCGGGCCAGATCCTCGAGATCCAAGTTGTTTCCTCGCGCTTCGTGCCGCAGACCAAGGGCTTCCTTCACAAGTACGAGGTCGTCTCCGGTGACCTGGAAGGAGCGGTCGATGAGGCTTTCGGCGAAGCTCTCAAAACCAGCGACAGATACCGGGTGCGCATGAACCACGATCGCGACCACCCCGAGTTCGCCGAAGTCCTGGGCGTGACTGGGAAGGCCGATCGTCGGTCAGCCTGATAAGCAGGGGATCTCGCCCCGTTAGTCCTACATTCCGAGGATCTCGCTCAGCGCCGTCCCCGCCGCGACCAGCGCGGCGTGATCGCGCCCACCGCTATGAATACGGCGCTTCCGTCGAGATCCATCGGGGGTTTAGCTCTTGATGTGCCCGGGGGCGGAGCCGACGCGAGCAGCGACGCTCGCTTGACGCTGATCGACTCGCTCTCGGACCATGCGCTCGGCGACATTGGTAATCGCAGTCTCGATCCAGCGGGCCGACTGTTTCTTCTTGCGGTAGTCGGCCGGCCCAAAGGCGTTAACACGGTCTTGGCGGTTGAGCTCGAAGACCTGGGCGAATTCGGTATCGGACTTCGGGCTATAGACGGCGTAGGTCTGGCCGCCGTATTGGTTGAGGATCGAGAAGACCGGGACGTCGCTCGGCCCGTCGGCGACATAGATCATGTTCTCGAAGGGGACGCGACGATCGGCGGGGTCGATTGAGACGTTGACCTTGATCGAGTCCTCGACGTTGGCGCCCTTGTTGATCTCGAAGACAGCCCGGGTCTTGGTCGTGTTGTTGATCGTGTAGACGATCTCCTGGATCTCGCCCGGCTCAGTGGCCTCCTGACCTCCTTCTGCTGACCCGTCGCGGTAGCCGGGCCCGGCTACCCGCTCGGCGAACTCACAGCCCCAGACGCCGTCGAGGAGCTCGTTGATCTTGGAGCCGAGGATCATCCGGCGCAGCCCGGTCGAGATCACGTAGTGCTCGAGTGTGATCCCGTGCTCGGCGTAGGCCTTGTTCTCGGCGACCATCTTCTTGGTGCGCGCCAAGAACTTCTCCACGCCCGGGTAGAACTCGAGCTCTGCGCCGAGTTCGGTCAGCATCTGGTTGCTCAGGCCTTCGAACTTGCCAGCGCGAACGTAAGCCAGGATGTGGTTCAGGTAGAGGGTGTCGTCGGAGACCAGATCGAGCCCCTGCTTCTCATAGAACTCGGGCAAGTCGTCAGCCTCGTCCCAGAAGTCCCCTTCCTTGACGCCGAACCTCTTGAACAGGGGTCGCTGCATCGATCCCTCGATCAAGGTCTTGTCAAAGTCCCAGATGACGGCGATCGGGCGCTTGTCAAAGATCGGCCCACTCATCTCGACATTAATCATCGCGCAAGATCCGCCTTCGCGCTCGCCTTCAGCTGATGAACCGTCGAGTTGCAAAGGGAATTTCCGGTTTCAGTCCGATACGCGACCTAATGTCGTGGCATGGGTCGTGGCGCAACAGAGTCATCGGGAGTCGAAATTCCTCCTCGGCGTGCCCGCGGCACGCGGGTGGCGCTTTTCGGAGGCGCCGCTGATGGGCGCATCGTCCGCGTCCAGTTTCTCGAGGACCCCGTCGCCATCTACCGTGATCGGCAGGGCGAGCTGTTCGCCATCGCGTCCGACGCGCCGGCGCCCGAGGGGGCGTTCCTGGGCGTCTACGAGTTCGTCGGGCCACGGGGGCCAGAGCAGCCGGTGTTTGTTCATCGGTCGAGCCTGCGCCGCGCCGCTTAGGCGGCGATCGGCGGACGCGGCGCCGCCGGCGTCGGCAGTCCGAAGAGCGGGAGACGAGGCAGCTCGATCTCGAAGTTGACCCAGGAGTGGCTATCGAGGCCCAGCTCCTGGAGGGTGAAGACGTGGCGCTGCTCACCGTAGGTCCAGAGGTCGCCCCGCGAGTCGAGGGCGACGACCAGGACTGGCAAGCCACCGACCTCTTCGTGGATGGCAGCCGCGGCTCCGGTCGTCGCGTGGCCGGGGTCGTTGTCGAGTGGCCAAGCGATCACGAACGCGTCGCTGTGGTCTTCGGTCTTCTTGGGTGCCTCAGTCAAGGCGATACGAACGTGCATCTGCTTCTCCTGTTGTAGATCGGGATTCCATACACGGAGCGTGTATGGCGCTTGGCACTATGAGTACCTCGGCGGACGGACCTTTTGCGCGCGAAGCGACGGCGTCGTGTAGCACCAGCTGATAGCCGCCGAAAGGGCTCAAGAAAGCCGTACTTTGCGCAATCCGAAACGACGCGAGAGTTATCCACAGCTGTCCCAAAAGCGCTGCATCTCGCTACACGGTGGAGAGCTGTGGGAAAGTCTGTATCTGGCTTTGTAGTGAGGCGAACGCCTGTGGATAACTATCGGGACGCACCGCGTCATCGGGGTCCTGTACTAAAGGCTCATGACTCCGGACGTGACCCCCTCTTCCGCCTTTGTGAGGGCGATGAACAAGGAGCTCGAGCGCTTCGCGAAAACGCGAGAGAAGCTGAGCCAGCGCAAGTCCGCGCTCGTCGAGGAGCTTGAAGAGATCGAGGCCGGGCTAGAGGCCGTCGAGATCCAGGAGGAGCGCCTACGCGCCGCCGGCGCCAACGCTCCCGCCAGCGAGGTCGCGACGATCCACCCGCGCTCCGAGAAGGTTCTCAAGGGGGCGGAGATCCGTGAGGCCGCAGCCCGAACGGTCTTTCTCTCTCACGGAGCCGGCAAGTCTTTCCACTATCGGGAATGGCTCTCCCTGCTGCTCGAGGATGGTTACGAGATCGTCGGCCAGGACCCAGCGGCCACACTCCTGACCAACCTCAACCGATCTCCCGTCGTTCGCCGCGCGGGCCAGCCAGGGGAGTACGAGGTCGACCCCGACGCCCTGGACCGTTTGCAAACGAGCTTGGCTGAAATCGAGGCTGAGCTAAGAGATATCACCGAGGTTCTGGCCGACCCACGACGCGACGAGCTCAAGCTGCGTGAGCACCGAGCTCAGCTCGCCTCTGAGGCTCGGCGGCTGGAGAGCCTGATCGCAGAGGGCGAGAGGGTCCTAGCAGCGCCTGAAGACGCTGCAGACGACTCCGTCCGGGTCGCGGCCTGAGGATGCGCCTTCCTGCGGCCGCTGCTCCGTGATCGGATCGCGAGCTCCCATCGCCAGTGCCCGAAATCCGTCGAAGATCGCCGCGTGCGACGGCAATCACACCAGTCAGCCAGCCTGACGCATCAAGGAGGAGAAGACGGCTCATTGCTGTCCTAGACGATCCATCAACTGGTCGCTGACTATCCATCCCGACTTGTTGACGGCGAGCTCGGGGAAATCGGTCGGCTCGAGACGCCGGCCGATTCGCTTCTCAAGGCAGCCGATGCAAAGGATGCCTGGCGCAGACTCACCGCGACTGGCGGTCTCCCAGACTTCGTCGGAGACCATGAACCACTCCCAGCCGCCTTCGACTGGACGGCCGGTTTCGTCGTAAGGCGTCACGTCGCTCCCGCAGTCATCACACGTCGTCGGAGCGCCATCAGCGACCAACTGCTCGTAGGTGAGATCCTCGTTGAGGTTGTTGGCCTCCCAAAGGCCTGCGATGTCGTGAAGGGTTTCCGCATCCAGGCCCTCCTCGATGGCATCGTGCAAGCGGTCGACGAGATTCGCGACCATTCGCTGCAGCGCGCGACCGGCAAGCACATCGTCAGAGGGTGCTGGCTTTTTACTGCTGTCCATCAAGCCTGAGCATTGCTGCGAGATCGGACGAGGGCGGAGGTTTGTGGGAGCCGACAGCCGAGGCCGTCGGCTCTGTGCACGCATCCGCTTGTTCCGCCGCCTAGAACTGTGTCTTAACTCGACGAAGGTGCAGAAATGGCTCGAAATGGCGATTTTTGTCGAGCGATGGTGTCCTCGGAGCCCGTCCGATAGTCACGTCTGATGACCCCTACAAATCCCGCTCACCCTCGGACGTAATAGGCGTGAAATCTTCATTTACAACGGAGCACCGCTCTTGGACGCTCGAGATCGACGATCCTCATGTGGGCTGCCCATCAGGAGCGACCACGCAATCGCTTCCACAGACTTGCTCCCACCGACCACCAGCCGAGCGCCACCTCGACGGCAAAGCCTGGTTCAGCTCGAAGGCTTGGAGGCACGAGCCATTTGGGCCTCCCAAAACCACCTATTACCGCTGCGCTGAAACCGGCGGTGGCAACAAGCACAATCGCGACTGTTCGGAGAGTTCCTTTCGATTCTCCCAGCCCCGCGGGCACCAGTATCAAGGCAAAGCTCAGCGCTGCGAGAACCAAGGGGACAGACATCAGTCGGTAAGCAATCCACGAAGGTCTACCGAAGGGCCAATCGTCAGGCGCCGGGCCCGGGCCCTCGTTCGGCGGCACCTGCCACTCCTTCCTGACGTTGAAGATCAAGGCCATAAAGCAGACAAAGCACGCCAAGCCGAAAAGGAAGTCTGTAATCGAGTGCATAACGAGCCGAGGATCACCCGGGTCCGAATAATTCGTCGGCAACCTGATCCCCTATGTAACCGCCAGCCCCAGCTACCCCGATGGTGCCCAGTGGACCGAGAGATGTTCCAAACGCGCCTCCGATCGCCCTGCCACCAGCGACGAAGATGGCGCCACCCAAAGCGGAGAGTCCCGTCCTTCCAGCCGCGACCGGAAGGCCATCACCGCCAACTAGGTTCAGAGCGAAGTCGACTGGGTACGCGACGCGTCCTAGCTGCTGCAAGGCTCGGGCGGGAGCCTTTGTGCTCAGACTGTCGAAGAGCCGCCTTGTCGCTGAAGCGTCACTTCCAGCGAGATCTTGCAGGAGCACAGCCGTGCGGGCATTCCGACTTATACCTCGACGGGCATCGCTGTAGTCGAGCACTCCTTGTTCACGAAGACTTGTCCCGGCGATCCCCACGGCGACGGAGGTCAGTTCATCGCCAGAAAGGTCCGCGCCGAATGACGTCTCACGGAGCGCCGCCTCGACCTGCGCGATCCGCGTGTCCATGGCACCGCCCTCGAGATCGAGAACCTTGCCAGTTGTGTAAATCTCGCGAAGTTCGTCGGGATCTTTCTCGGAATCCCAGACATACTCGTTGATTATGTAGGCCTGCTCCTCGCCGGTCATTTGGTTGAAGCCGGGAGAGTCCATCAAATCGGTTTCTAGCTGTCCGCGCGCCTCGAGCTCATCGAGTCCAGCGTCGATAGTTGGCGAAATCGGAGAGGGCGCCGAGGGTTGAGACTCCGCAGATTTGCCTTTTCCAAGTGACTGCTTGCGCATCGAGCGCGCGAAACTCTTAGCGCATTGGCCTGTGCAGTCCATGGGTCGATGTCCGTCCCACTCGACATTTGAGATTGGGTTACCACCAGCGAAGGCGTAGCGGTTCTGGGTCAGGGGGTCCTGCTGCAGGGTGAGGTCCGCGCCTGAGGCCTCGTAACGGTCCTCGCCCATGAATCGGCCAAGTTCCGGCAGGTACGAGCGAGCCTTCATGTCGTAGCTCTTGACGCCCGAGTCGTAGTAGTGGCCCTGGAAGCGGAAGGGGTTGTCCGAGGCCTCGGTAGACAAGGGTTCCTCGGGATCGTGGTCAGCGTCGACCTTGTTTTCGAGATTTCCGTAGGGATCGAGCTGATAGAGGTCTCGATCGGAGCCATCGTTATCGATCACGCCACCGTCGTCTTCCAAGCCGAGCACCGTTCCCTGCGGATCATGGGAGTAGGGACGGAAGGTCATTCCCGGAGCGCCCTCAGCGTCCGACTCCTGGCCCATCCGAAGGCCCGTTGACGAGTAGTCGTAATTGCGAGTCTCGGCGGACTGGCCTCCGCCCTCGGTCTCGCTAGCAAGTTGCTCTGTCAGCCCTATGTAGGAATAGTCGTGACTGTCGCCCCCGACCTCTGTCTTCTTCGAGCGACGGTCTAGACCGTCGTATTCGTAAGTCTCAGTCTTGTGCAGGGAGGTTGAGCCGATGCCGGTTTCAGCGCGTACCTGGCGATTGAATTCGTCGTACTGGTACTTGGCGAGGTCCTTGTCCGGAGTGGGCTCGGCGTCGTAGACCCGGACGAGATTGCCGAAATCGTCGTAGGAGTAGTTCTGAATGCTTGGACCCCCGCCGGCCGACGACACCGTCGTGCTTGAGATCAAGCGCTGCCCGATGTAGTGGTAGTCGGTCTCTGTTGTGACCAGGGGACCAGCGCCTGCGGAGCCAGCGTCTGGATCGGTCTCGTTGATGATCGCACCAGAACCGTCCGTGACGTACTCGACCGTGCCGGTGCGATCGTAGTTCTCCGGTCGAGTCCACGAGGTCAGGTGATCGCGTGAGTCGTAGGCGTACGTGCCGCGCTCATCCTCGAGTCGGTTGCCGTTTGAGTCGTACTCGTAATCCTGTACGTCGGTGTTCGCGCCTGCGCCGTCGGGATTTCGCACCTTGGCGGCGGCCTGACCGTCGGCGTCGTAGAAGTAGGTCTCGGCCGTGCCGTTCGACTTCGTGCGCTCTAGGACCTCGCCGGAGTTCCAGTAACTGGTGGTCGTAGTCCGGTCGCGCGTGGTGCCCGGCATATCGACCGCGACCGATTCTTCGCGGACTAGATCGTCGTATTCGTATGAGGTTGCCTTGCCCTGGCCGTAGCCAGAGCACACCGGCGCCTGTTGATCAGTCGGCGCCGTCCAGTTTGCGTCAGTGAAGACCTTTTCGAGATCGCCATCCTGCGTGTAGGCATAACAGGTATCAGGCTCGGCTCCGGTCTGAGTTGAATCGTCGGCGCCCCGCTCGTCGACGACCTGCAGCTGATCGGCGAGGTCATAGCGCATCGCCGTGACCTCATCAACGGAACCGGAGCCCTCGGTGTCGTCGATGCGAACAAGCCGGCGATTGGCGTCGTATGCGTAGGCCAGCGTGCGAGCGGGGCTGCTGTTCTGAGCAACGAATCCCTTGCGCGCGGCCAGCATCCCCGATGGGAAGTACTCGCGCTCGACGTGGCGCAGCTCGTCCGGCATCTGGCTGGGAACGTCGCCGTCCTCGAGCGTGGTCGTGCCCCAGCGAGTCTGATAGCCGCGCCCGTCGTACTCGTAGGCGACGGCCTGGCGATCATCGAGCTTGTCGTCGGCGCGATCGTCCCCTTGGGGATCCTCGGGCTCGAACGGATCGAGGCCGGGGTCGGTCGAGGCCTTGATCCAGCCAGTGTCGAAATGGGTGTAGCCGGTCGCTACCCGCTCCTCAGGATTCTCGGGCGCTGGAGGTGACCACTCGTAAGGACTTGAGGCGCTGGTGATCCAGCCGCGAGCGTTGAGCTCAAAGTCCTGGCGGAAGCGGCGCGAGTCGTTGTCGTCCGGGTCCTGGGAATCGCCATCCCAGGGCAGATGGATCGCCGTGCGGATGTCGTCCTTGGAGTACTCGTAGATCGTGGCGTTCCGTGTCGCGTTCACCACGGCGCTTTCGTCGGCGATGTCAGGCAGGGATCCTGAGCCGTCAGTGAAGGGCACGCCGGGATCAACGGCGTAGTTGCTGGCACCCTCGGGCTTGACCTCGCGCCTCAGATTTCCATTCGGGTCGTACTCGGTCACTACGGTGCGCTGATCGTCGCTCAGCTGGTCGCTATCGCTGGCAAGGTCGGTCTGCGTCGTGCGCTTCCAGGGCAGGTCGCGACCGTCGAATGACTGCGTGGTGATCCGACGCAGCTCATTTTCGGGATCCGGGGTCGCGCTTCCTGGGTCCGAGGGCACCGCGGCTGAGCCAGGCGCGTCGATCGAGATTCGATTTCCGTTCGGATCGAGCTCGAAGAATGTCGACCGGTCATCATCCGACCCCAGCGCCTCAGTGATGGCAACCGGCCGCATCGCGGAATCGAACGTCGTCTGAGACACACGACCTTCTGGGGTCGTGCTCGTCGTCTGATTGCCTGCCTCGTCGTATCCGTAGGTCCA
This sequence comes from Solirubrobacterales bacterium, assembly GCA_033856515.1. Lineage (GTDB taxonomy): Bacteria > Actinomycetota > Thermoleophilia > Solirubrobacterales > 70-9 > JALZKA01. The sequence continues at coordinate 357,211 of JAWVEY010000034.1, read as the reverse complement.
GCTGTTGTCGAGCGGATTGGTCTCAGACTTGCGCCTGTCGACCGCGTCGTAGTCGTACTCCCACTCGGTGCCCTGAGGCGTGACCTTGCTGGTCAGGTTGCCGTTGCGGTCGTAGTTGAGCTCGGTCTCCTCGCGCAGGCCCGCGCCAGAGCCAGGAAGATCCTCGACGACTGGGCGATCGAAGGCGTCGTACTCCGTTATCGAGACTTTGCCCTCGCCATCGGTGAGGGAGGTTGGGTTTCCGGCGTGGTCGTAACCGAAGGACTCGTTGACGAAGTTGGGCACGCGTGGATTAGAGGCGTCGCTGTCAAGCGGGCGCTGGACGGAATCGAGCCTTCCAGCTGGGTCATAGCCCAAGGTGGTGGTATTGCCGGCGGCGAAGAGATTCTCTGACCCGAGGTCGTCGGTGACGTTGGCGAGTCGCATCTCGCCGTCGTAGTCCAGCTCTGTTTCCCCGGCCATCGGGAGCATCCCTGGCATCTCCTGTTGGGGGACCTCGCCTAGATCGCCATGGCCTTGCGAGGTCGGTTTCTCGCTGCCCTGGGCCGCACCGACATTGGCTGAGGATTCGCGCATCGCTAGCTGGGAGCCCGGCCCATCCCAACGCCACATCGCAGGACGAGTTGTGGTCCTCAGATCTCCGGTGTCAAAGAACTCGTTATCGAACGAATGACTCTCGACCAGCGCCTGGTTGTGCGCTGTGAACTCGTTCTGCGAGGCGCGGTAGAAGGCGAGATTGCCGGCGGGGTCGGTGACGTCAGTCGGATTTCCCACCTCATCGAGAACGAAGGTCGTGCGGCGGGCAGCGAGCTTGGCTGCTGTCAAGCCGTAGTCATTGGCTCCCCACGGCGAGGTGCGCTCGACTGGCTTCCCATTGTCGTCGTAGGCGAAACGGGTCGTGAAGTCTCCTTCGGTGGCACTTGCGTACCCACGCGGTGTCTCCTCGGCGGTAACACGGCCCATCTGATCCAGAACCAGGTTCGAACGGTTCCCAAGAGGATCCATAGAGCCAACCGGACGGTCGCGGTCATCGAAGTAGGAGCACCACGTGTAATCGGCTTCGTCGACGCTGCTGGAGGCGAAGGCGCGGGGGTCGATCACCCGCACCTGGTTGCCGTTGAGGTCGAAGCGGTACTCCGTGCGAAGGCTCAGGGCGTTTATGCCGCCTGGATCCTCTTCCTGAGCGACCAGCTCATCAGCGGGGTCGAACTCATATGCCCAGCGCTGCTTTGTCAGATCAGACGCATTGGCAATCGCATCCTGGACGGAAGCGGCAGCCTGGTTGTCCTCGGGCATGGCCACGCCAACGACGTTGTCTCGGCGGTCGTATGCATACGACGTGATCAGATCGTCCGCCGCAGTCTCCCCCTGCCGAATTTGCGCTACAGGCCTGCCAATCGCGTCGAGCTCGAACCTCGTTTTGAACAGCCTGGTACCGGGCAAGTCGCCAGCGTCAAAGGCTCGTGGAGAAGTGATTTCGATCACGCCCTGCTCGGCGTCGTAGCCGTACTCCGTCTTCTCGCCCAGGGGGTTGACCTGAGTCTGCGCTCGGTCCATCGGCGTGAAGTTGGTTGTCCACTCCTCGTTGGCTCCGTCGAGGACGGATTCTTGGTTGCCGTTCGCGTCGTAGGTGTAATCGCGCGTGATGTACTCGCCAGAGACGGAATCCTTAGGGACAATCTCCTTGACCAAACGGTCGTAGTCGTCGTACTCGAGAATTGTCGTGAAGTCGGTTCTGTCTCCTGTCAGCTGGACTGAGTCGGGCGAGAGAGTTGCGCCGGCTCCGCGCGGGTCGGTGACTGAGCGCAGATTGCCGACGTCGTCGTAGGTGTAGAGCCAGCGGTGGGGCCCATCGTCCTCGTCGGCGGCGGTCTTTACCTCGGGATCATCGGAATCATCGTCAAAGGCTTCAGGGTCTGTGACGACCTGCGGCATCCCGTTGGCGTCGTAGGAGCCGTAAGTGGTCTTCTCACCCGCCTCGTTGATCTCCTCGGTCACCTGCCCGTACTGGTTGTAGGCAGCCGTTGCTTCGCCTGGTGAGCCCTGAGCGTCGGCGGGACTAAGCTGCGCGGTCGGGTTTCCCTCAATGGCGCGATTGTTCGCTCGCAACTGTGCGCAGTACGTCTCCCCAGAGGCGCTCAGCACCCCGGTTGGCCAAGCAACTCCGTCCAGCTCGAAGCGCCACAAGTTGCCTGCTGGCTTCCTGAAAGCGATCAGATCAGAGACGAACTGGTTGTTCTCCGGATCATCGTCGGTGCCCCATTCGCTCCGATGTGTCCCGTTTGAATTGCAGTAACTGAAGTGCGTGGTCCGTCCCAGGGGATCGGTCTGCGAGGTCTGAACGCCGTTTGTGTTGTACGTGTAGCCGACCGAGGCCTCGTCCTCTGAGTCAGCGGCCCGAGTCAGCCTGAGCACGTTGTTGTCGTCGTCCCAATCGAGTTCAATCCTTCTCGTGTCCGCAGGGTCGGCGTCGTGGCCCGTATGCGTCGGCTCAACCATCGACGTCATCCGACCCCGAGTGTCGACAGCGTGAACGCTGCGATTTCCTCGAGCGTCTGTGACCTCGGCAGCGCTGGGCGCGTCGGCCGGAAATGGAGACTCCCAGTCGTCTTCGTCCTGCTCGTAGCGGTAGCTGCGCGTCTCACCTGCGCGGTCGGTAACGGAGACGGCGCGGCGATCGATCGAGTCATTCGGATGCTCGGGATCGACCTCGGCATCGGCGTAGACGAACTCCGTCGCTGGGGGAGTCGACCCGCCGGCTGCATTTGCGTTCGGGTCGACGATCTTTGTCAGCTGCGGATGAGCGAGGGGCTCGTCGAGGTCGCCTTGGTCGTAGGTGAAGCTGGTTGTCCGCGCCTCGGGGTTCCCCGACGAGGGCGACCCCGGTACCACCGCGGCCTCTTTGAGGCTCTTCAAGAGACCGCTGCCGTTATAGGCGAAATGAAGTTCGCGTCCGCCGTGATCCACCAGCTTGCTGATCTTGCCGGCGCTGTGTAGCTCCTCCTGCGTCGGGTTTAGCGAGACTGGGAAGTCGTAGTAGTGAACCGCGATGCTTCGCTCGTCGCTCAGCGCGGAATTCTCGCTTCCAGCGGCATCGATCACCCGCTTCACTCGTGGCTCGCAGACGATTCCTAGAACGTAACCGGCGATCTCTGAAAGATCACCGGTTATCTCCTCGGGATCGCAGACGTCACCGAGGTTGAGCCCGGAGATCAGACCCAGGTCGGCCTTGACCAGCTTGTATTCGTAATCGAAGGTGATCCGGTTCTGCGGCGTGCCGGTTCCCGACCCTGAGTACTGGCGATCCTCGATCGAAGTCGCGAAGCCCCAGCCATCGAAGAAGTAGGTGACGCCGTCGGGTCGCGTGATCGCCCAGGCCTTCTTCCACTGGTGAGGCAGCAGACGCGGACTCGGGCCGGTCATCGAGGCGAGAAGGTCCTCGTAGAGCCGCAGATGAAGATTCACTCCGGGCGGTGGGTCGTAGACGATGCCGAGTGCTGGATCGCCATTCGCATCTTCGGTACCAATCGATTTCTCAGCGTTGTAGGTAAAGGTGTGCTCGGTTCCATCCGGATCCGTCAAGGTGACGGTCGGCGGCGGCGCAGGCAGCGCGCCCGGGTTCTCGCTCAGGGTTTGGCCGAACTCAGCAACACCGTGGAGGGGCTCGTTCAAGCGGGTGATTCCAGAGATGCCGAGCGAGTTTCCGAGTCCGGCCTCGTCGTACTCGGTCTCACTGAACCGGGTGTCGACGATGTCCGGTCCGTTCGCCACGCCTTGAGAAACGACATCGCCGCCGAGGGGATAGTCGAAAGAGTTGTAGGTGAGGTTGACGACGCTGGCCAGTCCGCGCCCGGGGTTGATGATCGGTGTCTTATGCCAAACGGCATTGCCGTTGTCGAGATTGACATGAGCTCCGGAGACCCCGGTCTCGCGTGAGTCGTAATCGAAGAATGTCTCGAGGCCGTTGCGCGAGCGGTCCTCCTGGACCGCAGTGACCTTTACGTCGAACTCATCAGTCGTTTGGTTGCCCGCGTGGTCGGTGACAATCACGGTCACCGTCTTGGGATCGGCCTGGCTTGGGTCCTCGTTGTTGGACTGGAACTTGAAGGTGCGGGCCATACCGCAGCTGTCGTCGTCGCAAGGCTGTGAGTCGAAAAAGCGGCGCCTACCGTCAACCTGGACCTCGATCGACTTCACACCAGAGTTGGGATTCGTAGGGGAGCCATCCTCGGCATCGATGTAGAGCGGATACCGCAGCCCGGCCACCGCGCCTGCCTGACTTGAGTCTTCTGAGACCTCCCAAAGCGTGGGGGTAACCGGGGCGCCCTGAGGGCGCGGATACTCGGCATCGAATGTGGGACCTGTGCCGTCAACTCGAACATCGAAGGAGCTGGGGGCGGAGACGAGGTCCTTGGCATCTTGCGCTATCGCGGTGAAAGTGTGCTCACCGTCAACGAGTTCGTCGACGCTGTATTCGAAGAGCCGGCCGCCCTCCTCCGGACATCCATCTGGGCAATCCAAATCCTCTGAAATGCGCGGCTCATCCGCGGGGTAAAAGACGATCCGCTTCACGCCGCGCTCCGCCTTGGTGCGCTGATCGAAAAACGGATCTTTGGCGTGAACCGCTGTTTCAATCACATCGGACCCGCTCAGGTCGGACGGCGACAGCCAGCGATCTGCCTCCGGTCCGGCCACCGCGCACTCGTTGGTATCGCTGTGACAGTTGAAGCCGGTGATAACCGGGCTGGTCGGGAGCGTCTTGGTCCAGGAGACCTTCTCCTCGTGGCCAGGAATGCCCTGACGGCCCAGCTCATCTCGGACCGTGACCTCGATCTTTACGTTTCCGTCCGGATAATCGAGTGGATCGAGGGCGACACTTCCGGGCTTCGGGCAGCTGTAGGGCGCCTCATCGCAGGACTCGTCGTACGTGTAGACGATTTCGTCGTCAAACTTGACTTGCACATAGGCTACGCCCGAGCTTCGGTTGGCGAAGCTTCCGGTCGGCGAACCGTCCGTCGCATTGAATCCGAGTGAATAGTCCTTGTCGATGCTCCCATCGGAGAGGCCCCCGGTGAACGTGACTTGGGGCTTTGAGTGATCGATGTAGAGGTACGTCCCAGGCGTCTCAGTTGCTGGGTTGTCTGTCACGTCCTTGGCACCGAAGCGCACCACATAGATGCCGCTGATTATCGAGCCCGTCGGAAAGCCGAAGGAGCTCCCAACCGAGCCACCCGCTCCTGTCGAAACCTGAAAATTGGCCGGACACGGCTTCGCTCGAGTCCCATCGCAATTGTTGTTGGGGTATCGAGTCGGCTGGCTCGTGCTCGTTCCAGCAGGAAGCCCAGTGATCGAGAACTCTTTTACGCCTAGCCCGCCGTCGGCCGCTGAGCCACTTGCCATCGCAGTGGTGTTGTCTAGGAAAGGATTCGTGCTGGAGCTGGTCGCGCTGGCCGGCGTGATCACCGGCGCGCTGACCGTTGGCGCTGTGGCGTCATCCAAAGTCACCGCGGCTCCGCCTACGTAAGCCCAGCGTTGACTGTTCAACAGCGTGTTCGCGTGCTGCGGATCGACCGTGAAGCCGAACACGGCGGCGTTGCCGCCGCGATAGTTATCACGACTTTGGAGCGTGTTGTAATCGGGATCTGAAGGGTCGATGTTCTTCAGGTAAGTGACCCGACGATTGGCTCCCTCCTCGTTCTGGAACCCGGGCTTGTCCCGCATCGAGCTGACCCCCACGTAGCCGATGTCCTCATCCGGGTCGACCAGCGCGTAGAAGAGGTACGGCTGAAGCGGCTGGGTCTGCCCCTGGCTATACCAGGCGTGGGAGAACTGGACCTCGCTGATGAAGGTGTCGGCGCCAGGGGCGCGGTAGCGCCAAGCCATCGTGTCGTCTTCGCGATAATTGTCGGCAGTGCCCGAGCTCGGGTCGAGGCGGATGTAGAGACCATTCTTGGGTCGGGGCGTGGACCCTGTGCAAGCGCTGATCAGCGCGGCTGGGCATGTCTTCTTGAACGTGGTGTTGCCGGCGACGCGGGCGTCGCCTGTCAGGTGCGTGTACCAGGTTCGATCAGTGAGGGGTGCGTCACCGGGGTTTGTGATCGCCGTGAAGTCTGTGTCGCTCCCCCACCAGTTCATGTCACCATCGGTGATGAACTCCGGGTCAACGAGGATCGGGTAGGCGAGGTCTTGGTCTCGATGGTTGACCTGGATCGTCAGCGTCGACCCGTTCAGCTCGTACGAGGCATCAACCGACGTGCCCTGAGCATCGAAGGCGACCACTGGCGAGATCCAGCCCGTAGGGTTCCCGCCTCGAGTTATCGCGTAACCGCCCGCCTCGCTGGGCGTCATGGAGGCGTCCTGCGGTAGGTCAATCGAAAACTCAAGCTCCTCGGGAGCGGCCGGAGAACGAAGCTGCGCCGCCAGCTCAACCCCATCGATCAGCGGGGCTGCGACGAGGTCCGTGTCTTCGTGCGAGTTAGCGTAAAAGACGTCCTTGTTGTTCAGCGCTTTGGAGGAGACCGAACCCGTGTCACTGGGAGTCACAGTCAGGCCAAGCGACGGGATCTGGACCCCGTGCGAGACGTCTGTCGGCATCCGGACAGCCACGGCGGGATCAGCCGGAGCAAACGTCTCGCCGACCCGATCACGAGCTAGGTCGACTTCCTCGAAATCTTGGCCCTGCTCCGGCTCCGTCACCAGGGGAAGGCTGGACACGAAAAGCTGCTTAGTCCCGCCAGCGGCCCCGGGATCTACTACGGCCGTGTCCGGAGACGGGACGTCGACGACTCGGGCGTCTGTGATGCTCCGGCCCGGGTCGGTGTCGAGTTGCTCCAAGAACGAGGAGTGTTCTCGGACCAGCGTCTCCCGGGCTTCGAGACTCGTTTGCTCCATGAAGTCCTCGCGAGACGCCTCTCTCGCCGCTCGGCCTTGACTTGACCCTACAAAGTCCAAGCGCTTTTGCTCTTGCTCCAACTCGAAGTCCGACGCGGCCTGGAGCTGAGAGTGAGCGAGCGGACTATCGAGGAACTCTGTTAGCCGCTGATCAAGCTCAGCCGAGCTCGACGACTGCTGCTGCGCACCCGCGGAGCCGCTGACAGTAGCCAGCCCAACCGAGAGCGCAAAGCCGAGGATGGGACCGGCCAAGTACCGCGCCGCCCACGCACCATTTGCTCCCTGCCAGGTTCGTCCCATGACGCGACAAGATAGGAGGCTGAAAACGCGTCAGGTCACGAAGTGTGCCGCTCGACAACAAGCGCATCCGCAGTTCTGTGCTGCGGACGACAAAAGCGCGGCTCAGGCCGCGCTGATGCGCTCGAGCGCGAGGTCAATCAGGCGCTCACCTGGAGGCTCAGCCAGCAGCTGAACTTGCTTGCCGGGCAGTCGGGCGATAACCTGTTTCTCCTCGAGTTCGATTAGAGACCGGCAGATCGTTGATCTCTCGGTTCCGGCCAGGGCCGCCAGGGTTCTCTGAGTTAACTTGATCCTGAGCGTGACTCCGCCCGGTCCGCGGCGCCCCCACCGATCGGCTAGGTGCCAGAGGAGAAACTCGAGGCGACGCTCAATCGGATGGAGCCCGGCGATCGCTGCCTGGACGCTGGCCCGGTGTGCCCGTTGATTGAGGCGAGAGGCGATCGACATCATCATCGGAGCGGCTACCTCGGGGACGTTAAGTAGTTCTCGCTTCAAGACGGCTAGATGAGCTGCGCCTAAGGCTTCCCAGCAGACGCCGGAGGGGACCGAGTCGGAGTCGTCGGGCGACGGAGGAATAAGTACGTCACCGGGACCCAGGAGCTCGATGCTGCGCTCGCCAGGCACCAGCGTCTCCTTGGCTATCGCGCCTTCAACCAGGATGGAGGCGATCGGCGTGAGCCCAAAGTTTGAGGGGTCCCAGCCACGGCCCCTGGCTTCAACTAGCGGCGTTCTGAGGCGTCGGAGCCGATCCTGGAACCTTGCTGGAACTGCATCCAGAAGCTCAGGGTCTTCAGAGAATATCTCGATAGCGGGAACCATGCCAACAGTTACTACCTTCCCGGAATCGGGCGTCGGTAGTCATAACCCGCCGCGCTACCGACGAGCATTGAGGGAAACTGAGTTGATTACGCGTGCGCGGGCGAGGATCGCGGAGATGAGTTCAGCTGACCTAAGCCATCATTCTGTTTACGATCAGCGGATGCCGACTCGAATCATTTTGCGCGGGGGCGGAGAAGTCGTTGGCGTCGTCGGCTGGCTTGATGATCTTCGTCACCAGGTCGACCACGCCCGAGCGAATGCGAGGCGTGGCTAGAGCTGGAGCGTGAGATCCCGAGCGAGGCGCAGTCTGGCCATCGCGATGTCGAGCCAGTGCTGATCAGCGTGGCCGACGTTGTGGGCATCAGCGGTCAGCGACGGCGGCCTTAGCGCGAGGATCAGTCGTCGCCATCGCCGTTTTCGGGCAATGCCTCGAGCCGATTTTCGCCTTCAATCAGCCACGTGTTGAGAAGCCCTTTTGACACCGGATTGACCTCATCAAGCGCCAGTCCTGCGTCGCCCTCGCTGACCCTGAGCGCATACGCGATGGCGATTTCATCGCACTGATCGAAGCCGGCGAGCAGGAACTGGTGCTGGCGCGGGCGCAGATCCTCGATTGTGTGCCATCGGAAGAGTGAGATCCCCTTCAGATGTCGGGCGCTGCTCATGGCGCGGCGCGTTCTGGCCAGGACCTCTCCGATGCCGCAGTCGGTGGCGAGCGGCTCGACTGGAGCGGGATCGATCACGATCCGCCCGTCTTCGTAGGTGCCAATGATCGCGGGGACGTCGACTGCACGATCACGACCCGGCAGCACCTCGTGTTCGAAGGCATCGAGGGCGACAGCGGCCAGGTGGTGGATGTCAGCCTCGGCCTCTTCGCGGCTCGTTAGGGATCGAGTTCGCTCCTGGCCTCGCGGAGTGTCGTCGAATTGCTCGACCCATCCGCGACGCCAGTCGCTGATCTCCTCGCCGACGAAGATTGGATGTGAAACCGCACGCGCCTCGCCGGCCAAGTCCCAGGCGAGAACGCGCAAGCGCTCATCGTCGACGCGCAGGACGGCCATCGCCGCCGCCGTTGGCTCCTCGGCGCTTGCGCTCAGGATCTCGACGTAAGCGAGATCAGGCGTCGCGCCATTGATCCAGGCCATGTTGCGCGCGAGCTCGCGGCCGTGCTCGTCGACCACGAGCCAAGTCGGGTTATCGCGGGTGAAGTCGACGGCTAGACGCTCGGCCAGATTGAGCACAGCGCCGACGAGCTTGCGACCGCGCAGGGTCAGGGGCTGAGCCGAAGCTGGGTCTTCGCCTCGGTGCCGATGCCGGGACTGAGAGCTGCGGCTTTTCCGGGTCTGTTTGCGGCTCTTGCGTGTCATGTCCGGACGCTAGGGCGCGAGCACCGCGAGACCGGAGATTTCGGCTCGCCGAACGGGAAGTCGACCGGGGACCGCCCGTGAGACACCGCCGGAGACGATCTCCAACCGCTCTCCTATGCGGGCCTGAGCTTCCCATACAGCTCCGGCTCCTTCCGGCGCTCAGGCAAGACGCGACTGATCCTCGCTTGCAGGCCAATCACGCCGTACGCGGCACCTGGGCTCGGCGTCCCAACTGGCGTCTCTTGACCTCAATTCGGGTCTGTTGGATAGACCGCGTGATCCGGATCCCACCAAATCGCGTGAAACACCCGTCCGTTGCGAAACCCCCAGAGGCGCTTTCCTCCGGCGACTCGAAATCGGAACATCGTCTCTCCGAATCGCGTGTCGAGTTTTCGCTTCGAGATGTCGTTCTGGGCAGCGGTCTCGAGCGTCGAGATCTCTTGGCTGTGGTGCTTGCGGCGTCTCTGCTGCCCGCCGGTTTGCTGTGCTTCGATGGCTGACCAGGTCAGCTGTGACATCTCGTAAAGAAAGGCGATGAGCTCTCCCGCATCCTCTGCTGGCGAAAAGGCCCAGGCTTCCTGCGTTGCCCTGTCTGCCCAGCGGAAGCAGAAATGCGGGGTATCCCCGCTTGTCGAGACCGGTGACGCGGGCGTCTTCGGCACCGGCGCGCTTGGACTGACGGGGGTAGCCTTTGGCTTGCGCCCACCCTTCTTCTTGGCCATCCGAGCCTAGGCGTCGCCGATCGCGGTCCAATCTATCTCGGAGATTGGCTGCGCGTTCTCGTCGAGGTCGAGGGCACCGTAAAAGGCCTGCATTGACTCAGAGCTAATCTCCCTTTTCGAGGGGTCAGTCGGGCGTAGCCCGGCGCGGGCGTCTTGCCACGGCGCTTCGTTATGGGTAAGAAGGCTCAGCTGACGACCCGTCAAGGAGCCATACCCCTGAAGCACAAGGTCGATCGTTTCCTTCTCGTCCTTTGTGAGCTTACGGGCGTCACCAAGTTCCCATGTATCGACCGAGAAGCGGCCCCGGTGCTGCCTGTAGAGAGTTGGAGTTACAGGCCCATTTGCCCAGGCCTGAATCGGCTCCGGGAAGAGCTCGACGCCGTCCCACGCGAGGTGCCATGCCTGCGAGTAATAGACGAGCTTCTGCAACTTCCAGGTAGACATTCCCCCACGGCGTTGCAAGATGAATCGCGCTACGTCGTGTGCGCTCGCCATTGCGTTTTCTCTCCCATCGTGCCCATCATGCCCTCAAAGTCGGTCTTAGAATCGGTTTCTGACTCTAGAGAGCAGGCTCCCAGTCGATGGCCGGATCATCGCATCTTTGTCGGCGGTCTGCGGCGGTCCGCGTTTGCCACCTTCGACGCTCGGGCGTAGGCTCCTCTGCCATAGGCGAGCTGGCCCACCAAACCCCTGAACCATGTGCAAGCTACCCATCTCTCGTAGTTCCGTGGCCTAATTGGTCTCGTCCAGCTCCGAACGGCTCCAACGCAGCCCGCATGGCACTTGAGGGACTAGGAACGTCCGCGCCGAGACGAGCCGGCCCAAGGACGTCGGGGAGCTAATGCGCCTACTGCCGCTGGGGTTGGCATCTCGACCTTTCCAAGTAACCTGGATGTAGTTCGCAGTAGCGACGGCGCATGACGCGAAGCAGCGCAGCGCCGATCCTCAGGCAGTGCATTCTGAGGTTGGTAAGCCGGTCTAGCTCCTCCTGACCTGGCTCACCGAATTCCTCTGCCGAGCTGAACAACTGACAACCTCGATAGTTCGTTGGGAGGGGCCGGACGTGGAGGCTCAGGTGTTCCGTTTTCTCAAAGGATTGGATAGATCCGCAGTCACCGTCGCCTTGATCGGCGGCGCATTCACCGTGCTGGCAGCTCTGATCGAAGCACTACTCAGTCGCTGAGCGGGATAAGCGATGTCGAGCATGGCCAGGTCCTCTCCAAGGATCTGGCTAAGCGAACCGGGCAGCCACTCCCTCTCAGAGATCACGCCGTGCCCGAGGCGCGTGGTTCACCTCGCCACGACCCTGCACGGAGACGCCTTCCGGTGCCAGGCCTTTGGCGACTTACCTTGCCCTAAGAGGTAACTCAGGTGAACGAGATCCCAAAATGCTCGCTCTGTCAGCGGAACGCAAATCCCAGCTACCCGGACGGCCGAGGAGGATGGCTGTGCCACCTCTGTCGCAGCTCACGCAGTCATAAGAACGGCCATCGAGACGATGCCGCCGAGCGGGTCATGCCGCCCGAGCACCACGACGGTAGTAGCGACCCGAGGCAGGAGTAAGCCTCGTCATGGCTTTGCGTTCATCCACTTCTCAACCGCATCGCGCCACCAGTAGTGCGCTGGGCCGACCCGGCCCGCCGGCTTCGGCAGCCTGGCCCAATTCTGCTGGGCCAGCATCGCTCGTAGGTAGTCGCGGTCGAGACTTAAGCACTTTGCCAGCTCAGTGGTTCCGAACAGGTCTTTTTGCAGTTCGCTCGGGTTGCGTTGCGGAAATGGTCTTGCCAGGCGAAAGCGCTTGATGTCACCCACTAGCCAAGCGCGCATTCTGCCGATCTCGGCAACGGGGGCAGGAAAGCCCTCTCGCCTGAGCAGAGCTCGGGTTGTGAAGTAGCTCTGATCGAGCAGAGCCGCGATAGTCACCGACCCGATCAGCTCCCCGTCATCCAGCGAGTCGAGTAAGGCAATCCGTCGTGTACTGCGAACCCCTTCGAGACCTCCGGGGCTCTGCGCGGCTCTCAGGCAATCCGTCCAATTCATGGCGAGCTCAACCACGATCGAGCGCGCTAGGGGCAGACGCTCGCCGGCGATTTTCCGCTGATCTCGATTTTGTGCCTTGGCGAACTCGTCGTAGTCCGTCCTCGCTTTGCTCACTGGCCGCTCGTTGAGCCATGTCTTCAAAGCGACCATCGGCTCTTCGGATCGCCGACGGGTCAGGCCAATATCTCGACGCTGTTGTCGCTGCTCGGCGCTCGGCGGCACGCGCTCACCGAGTAGCGCGGCCTGAGCGCTACGCCATGAGCCATAAGCGCGAACTACACGGGCGCGACTCCAGCAGCCTCCGGCCTCGGCGACGAGTCCCAGGTGGCGAGCAACCTCATCGAACTGCTTGGCCGTCGGCGCCTTCCCGGAGGTGAGGTGGCCACGCTCTCGCAAGTCGCGGGCAACCGCTTCAAGGGCGGCTAGAGCTTCAGCGCGGCGAGCGATCACCCGATCAAGCTCGTCCGCCTTGCCGGGTGCGCTCGCGAGATGGCCCTTTATCTCGGCAAAGGCACGAAGCTGGTCAGCGTTTGAAAGTGCGAAGAAGCGACGCAGCGCCTCTTGGCGCTCTCCCTGCCCATACTCTGTGACCGCCAACACTCCGGGAAGGTGCCACAGCTAACGGCACTCCGACCAGGCTTTGTCCTCGCTCACCAGACGCTATTCGGCTCGAGCGCTGCGCCCCCTAGGTGTGCCTTGATCGCAGTCAAATCGGGCGTTCACCTCCTCGACGGTGAATCCGAGCACTCGCATCGCCGCCGCCCACGTGCCTTGCGATGTCAGGCGGCGGTAGGGCGCAGCAGTTGGAATGTGCAGGATCTGGCCTTGAGCCTCTGCGAGCCGGCGGCGCTCTCGACGCCACTCCAGGAACTCTCGGCACTGCGGCGCTCGACGGTCGCGGCCCCGTTCATCTCCGGCGAGGCCGAGATCTGAGACAGCCTCCTCGACCCAATGGCGCATCGTCGCCTTCGAGTACTGATGCACCCGGCCGAGCTGGCGATTGCCGATCCGGTGCCGGATGCGGTCGACGCTTGAGGCCTCGGTCATATCGAGACAGTCCGCGGCGCGCGTCCAGCTGCCAAAAAAACGAAGCTGCGAGCCCAGCGAGATGATCTCGGTCTCGCCAGCATCGCGCAGCTCGCGCCATGCGCGGCGGTAGCTGGTGCTGTTTGGCTTCTCACCGAGATGAGCTGTCACTCGCTGTAGTGAGCGCAAATGGCGCGCCATCTCGCTCTCCTCTGAGGCGAGGCGATCAAGGCGTAGTGAGCCGATGCGCTTGAACGCCTCTCCTTGTTCATCCGAGCTCAGTGCGCCAAAGGCGGCAATCACTACGTCAACTCCGGCGGTGGCCATGCGGCGAAACTAGGGCGCGGATCAGCGCCGACCGGCACACGGAGCCCAATCCGTCTATCAGTCCAGTCATTGGACCACTCAGGCCATTGAACTACCAAGGCCAGGCGTAGGGACGCCGTGACCAACCGCGCTGGCGCGCGTAAGGCTTGAGCACCCGCTCGACGTAGCGGCCCTGCGAGCCCGCGCGCAAGAACTCAGTGAACATCGACTCCGGGCAGGGGTAGTCATAGACCTTGCGACCACTGACGTAGGCGATCTGCAAGATCTGCTCTTCACTGAGATAGCGGTAGGCCTCGATCGCCGTCGAGCTCGGGCAGAAGTTCCAGCCAGACGGAAGCACGCCCGGATCTTCGCAAACGGCTCGCCTAGCGCTCGGATTCTGTCTCTGACGTCTTCTCCTTGGCCTCGTCGAGCATCCGCTCTAACTGCGCGAGCGGGATCGAGTCGATGCTGTCGAAGCTGATCTCGGTTCCGAGGGCGAGAATGACGATCTCGGAAGCGAAGACGCTGTCGTAGCGGCGATCGCAGCCAGCGATTACTAAGCGCATCTCATCCAGACCGACCTGGCGCCGGGGCCAGTGGAAGATGTGCACGGCATTAGGATTGTCGGCCTCAGCCACCTGCTGACGAATGTCATTTAGCACGTGACCGAGACTCGTCGCGGCCTCGGCGACAGCCGGCTGGGCGATGCTGACGCTGACCATGCCTCGATCGTTGTAGACGCCGGTGATGTCAGGAATCGTGTCTAGGCCCTCGGCCCCAGGCAATGCTTGATCTAAAAAGAACTTGAGCGTCTGAGTGGCCAGCTGCTCGAGCTGGGCCGAGGTCTCCTCGAGGCTGGTCTGATCGGTGTGGAAGTAAGCCAGGGTCGCGCCGGGCTCAGCGCCTCCGCGCGGCGTCGAATCGAACTCGGTGAACCAGCCGCGACGCCAATCGCGAATGCGCCCGGCTTCGATCACGGGCCGAGCCACTACTCGCGTATCAGTGGCCAGATCCCAGGCGAGGATGCGCAGGTCGGAATCATCCACCCGAACTAGCGCCATCGCCGCCGCCCTTGGATGGCTGTCCCGCTGCGTCAGATCAGCCGCGACGGCGGCATCTGCGGTCGGCCCATCGAGGAAGATCGCGTTGCGTACCAGTTCGCCGCCACGGGTATCGACGATCAGCCAGGTCGGCAGCGTCAGCCGATCTTGATACTGCTCTTCGATGATCGCCTGGGTCGCCAACATTGCAGCCTTGACTAGCGCTCGGCCGCGAAGCGGCCGGTCCTCGAGCCTCGCTCTCCCCCGCTCGGACTCAGCTGGCAACGCTCGACGGGACTTCTTTTGGCGCGCTCGGCGCATCTTGCTGCTCATGCCGCGAAGCTAAGTCGCGCCGACGCCGAAACCGGAGATTCCTGCAAGCGACTTGCCGAGGGCTAGCGAACGAGGACGGGACCTAGGGGGCACGAATCTGCGCAGCCGCGACCCGCTTCCAGGTCTCGCTCAGCCCACAGTCGGGGCTCAGCCACTGCTCATCGCGGCTTCAGGTGCTGCCACTCGACCCCAGACTTGACGGCCCCGAGGCCGATCCAGCCGAGCAGGGCGCTGGCTCCGGCCGCGAGCCAGGGCGCCCAGTTCTCTAGCTCCTCACCGCCTCGGAGGCCCGCCATCCCGATCACTTCGAGCGCCGTCAGGATCAAGGCCAATGCCCCGGAGGCCAGAATGAGGGCAGCGGCTTCGCGGCTTGAGCCGGCCTGAAACCAGAGCAAGGCGCCGGCTCCAACAAGTGTCAAGATCAGGAAGACGCTCCCGACCACGTCGGCGCCGCTGAGTTCGCCGCTCACTTTGACTGAGGCGATCGACGAGTCGTCGGGATCGTTACCGAACATCTCGCTACCAGTCGAAGAGTCGTCGATGTCGATGCCCGACGTCTCCGACACTAGGTCCTCCAAGGCTGAGACATCGGCATCGGAGAAGGCCCGGCCCGGGAATGTCAGCCACGCACCGAAGTAGGCGATCAGCATCAGTGCACAGGCGGCGAGCCCGAGCCAGAATCGGCCCGGCAGCCTCCCCGTCGAGGCTTCGGGCGCTGCTGAACCTGCGGATTCCGGTGCTGAACCTCCCAAGATGACATCTCCTCCGAGTCAGGATTGCTACTTATAATCCGTAGCCTAATAGTCATCACGGACAAAAGCGGAAACGTCGCACCAGCCGCCGGGTGGCGCCCCCAGTCTCTTCACGGCCGCCCTTAATTGACAGCGCGAGCGTTTAGTTAGCCCGTACCTCGAATCTGGCTAGGAGGGCTCTTGGGCTGGGAAAGCGTGGAGGGCGCGGGTCCTAGCCACGAGCGCCAGCTAGGTAGTCAAGTCCCTGGGGAGAGGCTCGCCAGTAGACCTCGCCCGAGAACTCAGCTACCACTAGCTTGGCGTCGTTCAACGAGTCAAGAGCGGCCTTGACTTCGTCATAGCCGAGGGCCGGAATCTGCTGGCCTAACACCCAGTCGACGACCTCGTCACTGCTCTGCCGACCGTTCGCATCGAGGTGGCTAAGTAAGACGAGTTGCAGCTCAATCGGGCCCATCACCTCAAGCGAAGTTAACAGCGCGGAGAGCCTCGCGTGAGGGGTGGGCAGGCGCCCGACGTGCAGCTCGCGCTTCTAGGACGGCGCGACGCTCGGCGGTCGTCTCGGCCACAGCCGAGCGGCGAGACGCGCATCATCAGACAGCGCCTTCTCGACCGACTCCGCATCGCCGGCGTAGGAGCGCAGGATCCAGCTGGCAGTCCGCGCTGCTCGCCACCGGGCCTCGAGGTCGTCGAAGTCGCGGACGCGACGGAGGTGCACCTCGACGATCGCAGAAGTCAGCGCCTGCCCGACGTTCTCGGGACGCGACTCGACAACTGGCTCGAGTCGATCGGCTACGAGGTCGTTGAGCTTGGTGAGCTCCTCGTAGGCCGCGCTGACCAGATGCCAGTCGGCCGAGCCCAGTGTCGCGGCCAGACGGGCGCGATGATCGATCCATTGGTCGATGCTCACGCAGCGAGCTCGCGTCTCGTACAAGCCGCTGCTCGCCGCCTGGCGTAGGCGACGATCGGCCTCGTAGAGCTCTGCTTCGACCAGCCTGATCGAGCTTCTGGTCTCTGAAGCTCGTCGCTCGTTCTCGTACTCGACCCTCCGTCTCCAGCGAAGTCGCTCCAGGCCGAGAGTGACGACAGCGCCGGCGGCGGCGCTGATCAAGATGCTAAGAACGAATTCCATAAGGCGTTCATGCTGAGCGATGGCGCGGACGTGACTAGCCAGCGGAGCCAAGTGCCCAAGACTCCCAAACCACCTACGGCTACCAGCGGCCCCATGCCTTCGCGACTGACACCTCGGGTAGGCCCGCGCGAGTGTGACAAAGCTAGTCCGCGTCGCTCTTCCGAGCGCCCGATGCCGTGACGAATCCGTAAACGAGTGGGACCAGGACGAACGCGAGGATGATCCAGGTCGAGACAGGCTGAATATTCACGCCCGCGAGCGAGGCAATCCCGGCCCCCATCGCGAGTACCCCGATGACAACGCTCCCAATTCGTAAGCGATCTCGGGGCCAGCCGCGAAGGATGTTCCAGAGGGGTCCCGACACAAGGTCAGCCGCGATCAAGAACAGCGGCAAGACATAGGCAAGGACGATCACGGCGCGGCCGGGGGTGCTCGGCTCGCGCTCATACTCCAACGCGTCGAGCGCGAGGGCCTCGCCCCACACCGTGACCAAAATCAACGACAGCAGGATCAAGCTGCGCCCCCGGTCGTCGCCCCGCTGAACGAAGAAGCGCTCAGCGAGCACGGAGAGGAAGAAGATCGGAATCACCTGTGCGGCGGTCGCGTAGTAAGTCGAGTTGAAAACCTCGTCCATTTCCTGGCGAGGCTAATCGCGCCGTCGGACTCCGGACCTACTAACCGCGTGGACACATCCGAGCGAAGTCGGGCGCAGTTGGGGCCGCCAGGAAATCGCGTTTCTGAGCGAGCGCTCGACTCTGCGGCGCATAGCTCAGTGGGAGAGCTCTCGCTTCACACGCGAGAGGTCGCAGGTTCGAAACCCGCCGCGCCCATCCCTGGAAACCGCACAGACAAGCGGACCGGGATCCACCAAGCTAAGAGCGCCGGGCGATCCGTCGGATGGAAACGCTTTGGACATTGTGTTTCCAGGAGGGTCGACGGATGCGGCCAGCGAAGGTGCTCAGATCGCCATCTGGATCGGGGTGAGACTTATGCGCTTTGTATGGAAAGCACCTAAGTCGTCGCGGCGACTAGCCATCCTGCGCCCTACGCGTGGATGCGCGCAATCTGGCACTTCTACCTTGCGCCTTCGGAGGTATGGACTTAGGCTCGCAGCCGTCCAGATCAGGACGCGACCAGGACAGCCCTATGGCAGACAAGATCACAATCCAGAGAAGCTTCTTTGGCGATGCGCTCACGGCGAGGGTTCCGAGTACCGACCACCGCCCAAGCCTCTCATTCGCTGATTCAGCTGCGCTCCAACGAACCGCGTTCGAAGCCAGCGAGACTCGACAGGTCATCAGCCGCGGTATCGGATCACTCGAAGGAGGCTTGGGTGAGGTAGCCGACGCCGTAGCTGGCTTGGAACGCTCTCTCGGGCTTCATCTTGAGGAGCAGGTAGATGAACTGAGGAAACAGACGGACCTCCTACGAGACGTGCGCGACGCCGTATTGACGCCCAACCGAACGCGCGGCGCCGAACGTGCCGCTGACGCTGCCAAGCTGCTGAGTCGAGGGCGATACGAGCGCGCTCTGCAGGTTGCGACTGAAGGAATCGAGGCCGATCCGAACAATCCGGCGGTCTTCTTTGCCGCGGGCTGGGCCTACGCCGGTCTCGATGATTCAGCGCAAGCGCAAGCGATGTTCGAAGAAGCCCGTGATGCCGCTGATGGTGACGAGTGCTCGCGAGCGGCACGCCAAGCGGCAAGAGCGGCGTTGATCGGTGGGCGGAACGAGATCGCCTATCAACTTGTGCGAGACGCTCGCGCGATTGCTCGGAGTCCAGAAGAAAAGGCTGCCGTTGCATACGACGTGGGGGTATGCGCCTGGCTAAACGGGGATCCCGATACCAGCGTCGACTCCGTGCGGGAAGCGTTCGAGTACGACACCCGTTTCTGCCAGATGGCCCTGATTGACCAAGCGTTCGAAGCAGCGGATGAGATCAGACAAGTTGCCACTGATGTGTTGAGCTCTTGGAACGATCGAGTCAAGTCCGAGCGCGCCGCGCTCGAAACGAGTGTCGCGACGCTCCGCGCCGAAATCCCCGGTCCGCCGGAGCTGGAGCGGACCTACCAGGAGTTGGGGCAAGCGTTTCGGCCGCCCAGAAACTCTGTCGCAGTTCGCCAAGCGCTTATCGGCACGGTCACATCGGTGGCGACAGAGATAACCGCCTCGCAACGCGAGGATTCGCTTCAGTCTGCACAACGGAGGCTTGGTGAAGCGAGCTCAACACTTGCGAGGGCCCAAGGCTCGCTCTCGACGCTGAACGCCGACATCGCAGCTCATGAGGAAGCCGATACGCGTCATACCCTTGCGCTCCTTGAGAAGTATGGTCACGATCGGACCTACGAATTCTCCCAGAGGTTTGTAGAGCCGCTGAGCAGACTGCCGGACGTTCGGTTGGGAACGCTCTTCTTTCTAGCCCTATGTGTGATGGTTGTTGGGCTTTTCGTCGGAATTGATGCAGTAACCCTCGGTGTGGTAGTCGTCCTCGTCTGGATTCTTGGTCTGGGTGTTCGGAGCATGGAGAGTCAGCGAGCGGACCGCGCCCGACGCCAAGCAGCCGAGATTCAAGCGAAGCTCGATAGCTGATATCTGAATTGCCTAAGGCCTTGGCGAATGCCGCCTTGGTGCTTTGGACGAGAATCGTCCAAGGCGCTTCGACGGTCTCAAGGCTACGAACGATCGGGATGGCCAGGCGGCGGGGGACGCGACTTCGAGACATCGTCAATGCGCTGCGATCGAGGATTCGCTCATACGAGCCAATCGTCCGCTACGGAGGGATGAATTCGTCTGCACTATCGCCGGGCCGAGGGTGGGCGGCAGCCAACACGGCGGTCCGCGCCCGCCTAGGTCAAAGCCGAGTGGAAATTTCCGCTGGCGTTTCAGTGTGCATGCGGAACAGATAAGCCCTGCCAGAGAGTTTCGACTATCGCTCGGGGCCAGTTGCTAGACAATTCTCCTCGGGCGATGTGCGCGGCCAAGAAGGAACCGGTGAACGCGTCGATCGCGAGCTCAATGTTTGTATCCGTTCGAAGCTCGCCGCGCTCGATTCCGCGCCTGAAGACCTCTCTGATCACCTCGCGGCGCGGCTCTATCACGCGTTCCCGAAAGTGGTCGAGCAGCTCTGGGCTTTCATCCTGCTCTGACAAGAGCGTCCCGGTAACGCTCAAGGCTACCGCCGGCGGGGTCTCCGCGAGCGATCGTGCGATTGCGATCAGCTCGTCGCGTGAAGTGCTCCTCAAAGGCACTCGGAAGTCCGCTGTCGTCGTGCTCAGGGCAGCAATGACAAGATCGGTTTTGTCTTCGTAGCGACGGTAGATCGTTGCCTTCCCGACCCCGGCTCGGCTGGCGACCGCCTCGACAGACATTGCCGTGTATCCGACTTCTGACAGGAGCTCGAGCGCGGCCGCGAGAATCGCCTCGTCAGCTGCAGCGCTTCGAGGGCGCCCTAGTGAGCGTTTCATGGACTTTTCACCTCGAACCAATTCTAAACTAAACAAAACGAGACGGATCGTTTCGGATCTGTCTAGTGGGGGTAGCTGGACGGCGACTACAAAGGACGCGCCGACGTGGCCACGGGCCCAGACGCCCCCTGCTTGGCGCTAGAGGGAGCACGTGGCTCAAGACCCGTACGTGCATATCCGGACAGCGCTCGAAAAGCTCAAGAGCTTGAACCGCGTTTTGATCGAAACGGAGGGAAGGCGAGGGTCCGGCGACATCGGGCCTCGGGACCCGAACCTCAAAGATTTTCACGCTGAGCGGTTGGATGATGCGCAGATGCTCCGCTGGAGTGGGCGGTTGGAGGGCCAGCGCTACGAATGGACGGCGGCCGTAGCTGATTCAGGAGAGATTCGAGTCAGCTGGTGCCAGTTAACGCCGGGCAGGGTAGAGGGCGTCATCGTCTCGGGCGAGTGCGTCGCCCGGCTCGGCCAGGCGGAAGCGGCCGCACTGGCTTCATGGGAGCTGGATTGACCGCGTGTACCTATGAGTGGACGCGACAAAAGCGATCGGCACTCCGGCAGTGCGCTCTATCGCATCGGGGCGGTGGCGGACCTCCTCCGACTGTCGGGCACGTACGACATCGAAAGGATCAAGCCCCTTATCCATCCCGAAGTGCGAGTTGTCGCCGCCCCAGGAGTTGCCCCTCAACCCACTCGACCAGGTCGCGAAGGCTTCCTGGACTACTTTCGCGAAGCCGAGGCCAAGGGCATCCTGGTTGAGCCCGATGCTTGCGAGATCCACGCCTGCCCGTCGGGCAAGGTCCTGGTTACCGGATGTCCTCTCTTTTCGACCGGCGGAGCAACCACCGAAGGCTCCGCGTACCACATCTACGCGTTCCGCGATGGCCTGATCTGTGGCCTGGAAACGCGCATCGTTCGCGAGGCGGCGGAGGATGCCGCACTGGACCCTGACGCCGCGGTAGAGATCACGGATCCAGAGCGTGGGCGAGACCGCGGAACGACGGCACGGGTTTCCAGGGATCGGCAGGCCTTCGCTGAGAGCAGGTTCGGATCGGACGCCGTGACGAACCTGAAGGCGGCTTTTGAGACTTCCAGGAACGCGATGCTCATCACGGACGATGACAGACGTTGGGTGACGGGGAATTCCGCCTCCGCCGACCTTCTCGGAGTTTCCGTGAATCAGATCCCGTGGCTCATGATCGACGACATCGTCTCCCCTGGAAGCGTCGACAAACTCCACACGCGATGGAAAGCATTCTTGGATCGAGGGTCGGCGGAAGGCTGGACTAGATTGAGATTGGCGGAGGGCAGGCTGATCGCGATCGAGTACAGCGCGACAGCCGAGGTCCTACCTGGACGCCATTTGGTAATCCTCAAAAAACCCGACGAGTACTTCCCGGCCCTCCCTCGTTCGTCTGGCTTTTCGTCCTAGGCACCCATCTATCCCGCCGAGCGGCGAATGCAGAGTTGCTAGCGCTATGTGCGACTAAGTCTGCGTTCGCGGCAGATTCCAGCCCTAGAGGCCGGATCCGCGGCGCCGTATGTGCTTTCCATGCAAAGCGCCTAAGTGGATGGGGATTGGGTAAGACAGACAACGGTGCTGTATGCCCGAACCGAGTCGAATCGGTCCTGATCGTGCTGCATCACGCTCCCCGCGTCAGGCGTGAACCCGGCTGTCAGCTCGAATCGGCCAACGCTTCACACGCGAGGGGTCGCGGGTTCGAAACCCACCGCGCCCAATTATGCGTGACTGCTTACGATCTGCGACTCCCACGGCGCTGAGGACCTCTTGTAAACCGCTGATTTGTGCGTTCCGCGGCACTCTTGCGGTTCCTTCCCGAACTCTCGTTAGTGGTCAAGGCGACCTCGCGCCACGGGCCGAGGAGAAACTTCCGTTAACGCGCGACTATTGCCATACCTTCATTTTATGGGTCGTGGACAGAGTCGGATGATCAGCATTCTTGGAATCGGCCGTCGGCGCAAGGAAGCGCTTCGGCCGACCATGGCGCAGAACAACGGTCCGCCGTATTGCTTCGCCGGGCCGCATCCGAGCGAGATCGACGACCCTCGAGTGATTCGCTTGGTCGACCCGAGCCCGATGCTCGAGTATTGGGTCGCTGACGACGATCCCAGCTCCCGGGCATTTACTCGCGACGACGGCCCGGCGATCACTCGCGAGAACGGCGACCGTGTCTGGTACCAGGATGGTTGCAAGCACCGCTGGGACGGACCGGCCGAGAGCGGAGCTGACGGCTTCGAGGCCTACTTCGTTCTCGGCAAGCGGCACCGATTGGGTGGGCCGGCGGTGGTTAGCCCGGGTGGACACGAGCTGATTCCGCCCGGGGAGCAGTATTGGATCTACGGGCATCGCTACAGCCCGAGCGAGAACGAGATCGTCTCGAGAATCGTGCGCGACGAGCACCTGGAGGCCACCGAGCGCCTTGATAACGAAACCATCGCACCCGATCGCTGGGCCGAGCTGAGAGGCGAGCTCGAAGCCGACCTCTGAAGCCGGTCTGCCCTGGTTGATGCGTTGCTGTGCCCTCTCCGGCAGCTCACCAAGCCGCAGCGACCAGCGAGCGGCGCCCTGACGCCCTCTGGGCCCAAAGCGCGTGGCGACGAGCGATCAGCGAGCTCTCGGTCCGCTCGGCGTAGGCCTCGGCAGCGCGCTCGAGAAGCTCGGGCCCGGCGTAGATCGCCGACGCCGCCTCGAGCATCGCCACCGTGGCGTCGCAGACCAAGACCAGTCCTTCGGCGAGGCGACGGGCCTCGACCTCGGACCCAGGCCCGAGAACGAAGACATCAGCGTCGCCGTAGCTGACCTTCTTGCGGATCCGGTAGAGCAGATCGAAAATCGTCGTCGCCGGCAGGCGCCCAGCATGGCGGCGCTTCTCCTCGGCGCTCAATGCCCGTCGCGTCTTGCCCGGCTTGACGGCCTTCGTTCGCTGCACGGCGTAGTACTCGCCGAGCTGCTTACCCCGGGTCGTGCGAAGGAACATCGCCAGGCGCTCATCCGAGGTCTCGTAGCGCGGCCGCGAAAGGACGTGAACGTCCCCGGCCGAGACGTCTCCGAACTCGACTTCGAGCGTCTCCGGGCAGCCCTTGCACCAAGCGCTCCACGGATAAGGGAACGCGCCACGGGTCGCTGCCGCGCTGAGCGTCCTCAGAAGTGCCGCGTGATCGCGCGGGATCTGCTGGCGAGAAGCGGCGGCGAAGGCCCGACCGCAGTGATAGGTCGCGTAGTAGGCGAAGTAAGGCAGGTAGGCGTTGGCCTCGGAGTCGAAGAAATCTGAGTCCTCAACTTCGCGCTGAGCGCGACGCAGGAAGCCCCAGCCCTTGCGCATCCCCTCATCAAAGGCCGCCTGCCGAGCTCCTTCGAGGGGACGGCGCTGCGCCGAGGCCAGGCCGGGGTGCGAGGTTGTGGCCTCGATCACGCCCTCGGCCAAGGTCTCGGCGACGCCGTAGCGCCCGCCGAGCAGGGCGCCCAGATCCTCGAAGTAGTTCGAGTAGGCGCGGAAGGCCTCGGCATGGGACTCAGAGGTCATCTCTAGCCCGGCGGCGGATAGGGGTCGCGGCGGTAGGTCTCACGCTCTTGGATCCGCCCATCGAGGCCATGGATGTAGAGCTCGGAACGCAGCTGGCGACCGAGTCGCCGGCCAGCGGCAACGGCCGCTTCCTTGTTGAGGTGACGAGATGACTCGCCCGAGCCTTCGACATCGACCCGCCAAAGGCCCTGCCGGTGAACTACGTGCACGTCGTTTCGCATTGGAGTTCCCTTCCGTTGTTACTTGCGGCGCCGCTTGCCAGCGTCGCTCCGCTTTCGCCGCCAGCTGCCGTCCTTGTTGCGCGAACGCGGCTGCTTGCCACCACCGCTCTCACGCACGTGGGGCACGCGACCGCTTCTTCTGTCTGCCATACCGTCCTCCGTTGACGAGATCGTAACGATGTTACATCGTAGCAAAGTCGCATGCGCTAGCTATGCTGATTACTAACGATGTTTCAGCAAATGACCGATAGGTGTGTTACAAAGCGCAGAGGGGGCATAAGACAGCCCGATGATCGAACGCCAGAGGTGAGTGCATGAGTGTTGTCGTTCGGATCCCGGAGGATCTCCATGATCAGGTCAAACGAATCGCCGCTTTGCAGGGTCGGCAGTCGACCGATGTCTTGCGCGATGCTTGGGCTCAGTACCTAGAAGCGCACAGGACGGACTTGGCCGCCAACCTCGAGCAAGCAGCGGAGCTGCTTAGAAACGGCGACACCCAGGGCCTGGCCGAGTTGGCCAGCAGCTCGGTCGACGCCAGGGCGGCCGGGGCCGCCGAGGCCGCGCGCTCCTAAGCTATTTAGCGATGCAGATTGCGGCTTTAGGGCCGCAAGACGGCCGGGCCACCGTCCGCGCCGAAGATAGAATGCGCGAATGTCCTTGAGTGGTCTAGTTGATGTCGCACGCGGCGGCTCATACCTGTGCGAGGACTACGAGCTGCGCATCACCCAGCGCTGTCTTGAGCAGGACCTGGGCGCGCCCTCTGACGATCCCTTCACTGATCATGGCGACCATGAGATCGTCGTCGCCCTCATCAACCGCCGCCGCCAAACGCCAGTCGACACGCGCGAGGTAGCGCCTCTCAGCCACGGCAAGACCGTCTACCGACTGGCCTACGGCGATCGACACCGGGGCGCGACGTGGCACGACGAGGACAATAAGACGATCTGGCTCCTGGCCTACGCCGAGCACACCTTCGAGGACAGTGGCGACGCCTTCCCCTACTTCAAAGAGCTCGATGCCCGCGACGCCCTTCTGCCGACCGAGGAGGACTACCGGGCACTCTTTCTCGATCGCGACGCCCGCTTTGCTGAGGTCGTCGAACTCGAGTGCGACTCCCTGCTTGCTGACGCTCAGGCCACGCCAGGCGTTGAGCAGCGCACCCGCGTTGGTGGCCTCTTGGGCATCGGCGTGGCAATCGAGGTCGTGCCTGGGTTGGAAGAGGCGACCCTGGCCGTCGAGACCGACGGGCTGACGCAGGAGTACATGGCGATCCTCTTCGCCGCCTTCTTCGGCCCCTCCCTCGAGGACATCAACGACGCGCACGAGATCGCTGGGCGAGCCCTTGGAAACAACGAGCTCGGCTTCCGCGGGCTGATCTGAAGCCAGCCGCACTCAGATCAACGGCTTGGCTCACTTAGCGGCTGCAGCCGCCCTCTCGCGCTTTTCCTCGATCAGCTCAGGAACGCCGAGCTTGCGGGCGCGGTGGTTGAAGTCGGTGACCTCGACGATCGAGGGGCCGATGATCGCCGCTTGCACCCCTTCGCAGCCGTAGAGCTCGTCGACGCCTAGGCGGTGGGCGATCATCAGCGCCGCCTCATCGCAAGCCTGGTCTTGACGCTCAAAGGTCCACATGCCGTTGCCGGGGATGGCGCGATTGGCGAGCTGGATCAGCCGGTGCAGGTCATTGTCCGCCAGGCTGACCTTGGTCAGCTCGCGCTTCCCGTCCAAGGGCTGAGTCGTCTCGATGCACCAGAAATAGGCCGGGAAGCGGACGCCACTCTCGTCTTCCTCGCGGCGCCGGCCGACTGTGACGTAACGCGAGTGCATCGTGCCTTTGCGGTCGCGCTGGGGCACGAGCCACCAGAGCAGGCGGTGATTACGAAAGCGGCGCGGCAAAGCGCCCCCAGTCCCGTCCTCGTACTTTGGATGACGCATCCGCTGCTCGGCTTCGGCCGGGCTGATCTTCCAGATTGATTCCCAGGCCGGCGATGGCGCGCGCCGGCGGCCGCGGCGGCTGCCCGCCGCCTGCTCTTCTAGGAGGTTGGTCATAGCTCCGCGTCCCATTAGCGCCAAGGTAGGGCGAAATCGGGGGCGCAATGCGAATTTCCACAGCCGTAGGATCGGCGAGTGGAATCGATCTGTCAGACGATGAACGCGCTGGCCAGCGAGACCTGGGCCCATCTCGAGCTCGGGCCCGAGCTCGGCTACGGCCAGCCGGACGAGCGAGCGCTGATGGACCACCATCTGATTGAGCTCTCACGCCAGCATCAAGAGCGGGTCCGCGTCAGAAAGTTTGACTTGGCTGAGGAGACAGTGAGCGGCGCTGACTTCGAGTGGTGGATCGTCGACGACAACGGCTCATTGGGGATGCGAGTCCAGGCTAAGAAGCTCGACCTGAGCCGCAGCGCCTACCGGCAGCTGCGTCATGGTGGAGATGGCCACTCTCAGGTCGATCAGCTGATCGGCCGAGCACAGGCCCACGGGCTCTTGCCCCTGTATCTCTTCTTCAACGGTCCGACCGAGGGGTCGCAGACAGATCGCTGTCCGCGCCACACCGGCGAGGAGCGCGGCTGCACTCTGGCCCGCGCCGACGAGGTCAAGCAGGTGATCGAGCACGAGACAACGAGCGCGGCAGAGGTTGCCGCGATCAGCTGGCCCTGGCAGTGCCTGCTCTGCTGTCCAGCGTTTGGCAGCGCCTCGGCCAGCGAGCGCGCCTTCCGACGGCTTGAGCAC
This sequence comes from Solirubrobacterales bacterium, assembly GCA_033856515.1. Taxonomy (GTDB): domain Bacteria; phylum Actinomycetota; class Thermoleophilia; order Solirubrobacterales; family 70-9; genus JALZKA01. The sequence continues at coordinate 330,523 of JAWVEY010000034.1, read as the reverse complement.
GGCCAACCGATGCCCGGCGCCGTTCTGTGGACCGAGGCCCCAGCATACGTGCACGACTTGCTTTTGGCTGGGTCTTCTGAGGCCGAGCAAGGTGCCACCGTCGGCGAGCCCGAAGCGATCGGAGAGGTTGATGCCGAGCCGTTGCCGAGCGCGGCCACGGTGCTGGCGATGCGGATCTAAACCTCGACGCGCTAGGTCTGCTGGTCGGCAATGCGTCGGTCGATCCGATCGAGGATGCGCATCAACAGGCTGGCCGTCTCCACCACTTCCGCGGCCTCAACAACGTCGTCGTAGTCGACCTCTCGATGCCCGGTCGGGTTCCTGAAGACCGCGTAGGCGCCAGCAAAGAGCGCCCTCATCCCTTCCTGTTCGCCCTTCTGCGCGCTCGAGTCCGTAAGCGGCCCCTTGGCACCGAAGCATTTGTTGATCAGGTCAACGCCGTGAACCTCATCGCCGAAACCGGCCAGCTTGCGCGCTCGCACTTCCACCGCTTTCATCGCCGCAAAGACGCCGAGCTCGTACTTGCCGATCAGAAACTGTGTTCGCGCCTCGGCCTCGATCTTCGGATGCAGGCCGCGCTGGAGCCGCTCAGTCGCGTAGAAGTGCTCCGGCCCCTCGCTGGCGACGATCTCCCCCATCTTGGTTACGAAGATCGCGTTCTGCGAGCTCTGCTCGGGATCAGGGGCGACCAGGCCTCGCGCTCTCAGCCAAGCGAAGGCCTCAGAGAGCCGCGGAGCGCGTCGCGACCGTATCCGGCGTTGCGCGCGTCGTTGACGTAGTTGTAATCGTTCCAGCCTCCGGTATTGATGAAGTCTTTGAGCACCATCAGTCCGAGCTGATCGATTGGGGATTCGACGATCGTCTCTTCGCTTAGTTTCACGGCAAAGAGGATTAGCAGTCGCTCTCTGTGCCACGCGACTCGGCGCACGGCACAGCGCTCTCCCACTCCGTGATCAGTCGCGCACGCGATTGCAGGGCGATGACGCGCAGCAGCGAGAGCCGCCCGACCCACAGCTCGCGCCACTCGGCCTCGGCTGGCAGGTAACTGACTAACCGAGCAAGCAGCGCGGCGGCGACGGCGAGTGCGGCGCGGTCACCGGTCAGGCCGGCATCGACGATGCAGATGCTGAGCAGGGCCAGTGACTCGGACTCGGGTTCCCGTTCCCGGAGCAGATCAGTGGCGATCGCCTCATGCGTCGCGCGCATCGCGAGACTGCGACGCGCGTCGGGAGCGAGGGCTTCGAACCGCGTTTCCATACTCACTCAAACCCCGGCTGCCGACTCTGCGCCCCCAAGAGGCTGGCCCTGGCCCATTTCGGTCGTGTGCCCATCGACGGCGAAGGTAGGGCGCGAGACTGATCGAACCGGCGGAACCACTCCTGCGGCACCTAGACCACCGGGATCAACCGGTCGGCGACGCGTCTCCAGGGTCGATCACCGTCTCTGGCGAGGCTCCTATGGTGGCCCCGCCGTCGAGACCATGATTGGTGCCGTTAGGCGCTTCCCCTCGCTGCGCCCGTCGATTCTTATGCGCTTCACAAGAACGAGAGCGAGCCTCTACTCACCCCCTAACCACCTGCGATAGCGCGGCGCCGAGGATGCATTCCCCCTGAGCCCCGGTGTCGCCGTCGCAGGGTCTGAGACAAGTGAACCCTTCCGACACAACACTCAAGCGACGAATCGTGATCTGGCTGCTGGCTACTGCACTGGTTACGGCCGCGATCATCTTCTACCAGGCCGAGTTCAGCGCCAGTGCGACCGAGGGCGAGTCCGCGTCGGCGCCTTCAGCCGAGTGCGAGCAAGCGCCGGCCGGTGAATCAGTACCAGGCTGCCCGCCCCCAGGTGAGGCGCTCGACAAGTAGGAGCAGCCACACATTTCCGGAGGGCGCTCTGCTTCTCAGCTCTTGCCGCTCGACGGTTGATTGCCCCTGGGCAGAGTTATCTGGGCGCTCAGGCCTCCAGCATCTGACTCGCCCAGGCTCAGCGCTCCCTCGAGCAGGCGCGCCTGCTGCTCAACGATCGAGAGCCCGAGCCCAGAGCCGCACCCTCTTGGCTCGGGGCCGCGAGAAAATCGACTGACGACCCGTTGGCGGAGGCTAGCGTCGACGCCGGGGCCGTCATCGGCGACGGCCAGGACCATCGTCTCCTCGGTGACCTCGACTGAGGCCTCGACAAGGCCATCGGGCTTTCCGTGGATCGCTGCGTTGCTCAACAGGTTGTCGATCGCTAGGCGAAGCCCGTCCGACCAGCACTCGAGGACGGCCGGTTCGCTCGGCGGCGTCAGCTGAAATGTCACCCTCGGATACCTCCGGCGGGCGGCGATAACGGCCTCTCGGAGGATCTCGCTCACTTCGACCGCCTCCCTTCCCGGCAGTACCTCAGAGTCTCCGCGGGCCAGACTCTGCAAGCCGTCCAATAAGCGAACGATGCGCTGGTGCTCGGCGCCCATCGCCTCGAGCATCTCCTCTCGCTTGTCCGCGGAAATGCCCGGATTTCGCCGCAGCGTCTCAAGATCCGCACCTAACCCGGTCAGCGGCGTCCGCAGCTCGTGACCGGCGTCAGCGGTGAAGCGCTTAGTCGCTTCCATACTTCGTTGCAAGCGCTCGAGCATTCCGTTCAAGGTCGCCGAGAGCTCGGCCACCTCAGCAGGGCTGTTTGGAGTCGGTAGCTGCTGATCGCCGCTGCCAGCGTGGATCGAGAGCGCCGCGTCGCGCAGTCGCGATAGCGGCCTCAGCAGCAGGCCGCTCAAGAGCCACGCCCCGGCGCCGGTCAGCGCGCTGGCCAGCGCGGCGACGATCACGATCAGTCGTCGATTATCGGCTAGGCGCGCCTCGACCGGCTCCAGGCTCTGCAGGACCTGGACTCTTCGCTCTGGCTCCGGCCCCGCGGCGACGACAAGGGAGCGCCACTTCTGACCCTCGATCGTCATTGTGCTCAAACCATCAGCGTCCGCTCCAGGGATTCCGCCCTCGAGGCTCTCGCCCCGTTGCTCGACGACCGTAGTTCCGATCAGAAGCCTTGTCAGAGACTCGCTTCCGGCCAGGAGGTCGTTCTCCTCGGCGGGCTTGGTCGTCTCCGACGAGGATTTAGCGTCGGTGGCGGGCTCGACGCTTTCGGCAACGACCTTGGCCGCTCGTGCCTCGAGGCCCTGATCGACCTGATCGCGGTCCTGCTTGTCGATCCGGATCGCGATCGCCAGCCCTGAGAGCGCGACCACGATCACTACCAGCAAGCAGCTGGCCAGGGTGATCTGCGCTCGCAGGCTGCGCGGCCTGATCATGGTCTTAAAACGAAGCCGACCGAGCGGACGGTCCGCAGCATTCGCGGCTCGCCCCCAGCCTCCAATTTCTTGCGCAAGTAGCCGACGAAGACGTCGACCGAGTTGCTCTCGACCTCCCAGGTGTAGCCCCAGACCTGCTCGAGGAGCTGCCTGCGCGTCAGGACCACGCCGGCGTGCCGCGCGAGCACGGTCAGGAGCTCGAACTCGCGCGTCGTCAGCTCGAGCTCGCGATCTCCACGCATGGCCGCGCGGCGCTTGGGATCGATACTCAGATCCCCGACTTTCAGCGGCTTGCCGCCAGCGTGGTGATGAAGGCGCACTAGAGCGTGGAGGCGAGCGGCGAGTTCAGCGACTGAGAAGGGCTTGACCACATAATCGTCGGCACCAGCGGCCAGGCCGGCAACGCGGTCATCGACCTCGTCCCGCGCTGAGAGGATGCAGACTGGGGTCGACGAGCCCTGCTGGCGCAGGCGGCTGACGACCTCGACCCCGCTGATACCGGGCATGGCGACGTCGAGGACGATCACATCCGGCGGATCGTTGGCGATGGCGCGCAAGGCATCAGGGCCGTCGATGGCGACGCTGACCCCGAAGCCCTCGTAGCCGAGGCCCCGACGCAGCGAATCACGGATTCCCTGGTCGTCGTCGACGACCAGGGCCTGAGGCAGGGGAGCGGCCTCAGCCACCTCTGATCTCAATCAGCTTTGGGCACATCGCCGGGCTTGTCTTCCTGAACGCCAGGCGTCCCTTCAACTCGATCGTCATCGGCCTTGGTTGTTGTGGTTCCTGTTTGTAGCGCTTCATCGGAGGCTCCGGTCGTCGGCGATTCGCCTTCTGAGCCGCATCCAACCGCTCCCAGTAACGCTAGGGCAGCCAGGGCGACAATCAGGAGCTTTCGTGGTTTGTGCATCGGTCTTCACCTTTCGAGATTCGCATTGATGGCCCGCTGGGGCCGGCAGTCAAAGCTGCCTGGCAAATGACAAGCGCGTTTAAGAGCGACCCGCCTCTTAGGTCGCTCTCAAGGTCGAGAAGTTCGCTTTACGTATGGCAGAGCGTCGAATCTCTTCGGGCACGGCTGAGACCACCCGACGCTTGACGGCACCTGAGACCAGGAGCTCGTTACCGAGCCGGTCTGACACTCCGGCCCTGCCGACCGTTGGGCGCACACGCGACGGTCCCTGCGCTTAGTGGGAGGGCTCTTATGCCCTTCACAAGATCCGAGGTGATAGTCGGGGAATGAGCAACGAGAACGTGAGGGTTGGACCCTCGATCAGCCTGCCCCGTTGGCCCACCTGGCTCCACTTTGGGTGGGCCGACCTCCTCGGCCCGATCGGCATCGCCTCAGTGGTGGTCGTGATCGGGATGTGGGTCCGAACCCAAGGCCTCCAAGACCTCAGTTCCTTTGAGGGAGCGCTGAGCTCGATCGGGCTCCTGACGGGACTGCTTTCAGCGGACTTGATGGTCTTACAGACGGTGCTCTTGGCGCGCATTCCCTGGGTCGAGCGGGCCTGGGGGCACGACCTGCTGACCCACCGGCATCGCTGGCTGGGCTACGCCTCGTTCTGGCTGATGATGCTGCACGTCATCGCCTTCGCCGTTCAGCGCGGAATGCGCGGCGGCTCGGAGTGGCTGGCCGCTCAATACGAGCTCTTCATCCACGAGCCCTGGTTCCTGTTCGCCACCGTTGGCACCCTGATGCTGATCGGAGTCGTTGTGACCTCGATCCGCTTGGCTCGTCGCCGGCTCCGCTACGAGTCCTGGCACCTCCTGCATCTCTACGCCTACCTCGGCATGGGCCTCGCCCTGCCTCATCAGTTCTCGGACGGGATGCACTTTCACGGCGCGCTCTCGCAGGCCTATTGGTGGTCGATCTGGGGGCTGGCCGTGGTCACCATCCTCGTCTTCCGCCTCGGGCTCCCTGCTTGGCGCTCGATGCATCACCGCATCCGCGTCGTTGATGTGATCCCGGAGACGCCCGGCGTGATCTCCGTGACCGTCGAGGGGCGCCACATGGACAAGCTGCGCACCCGCTCAGGCCAGTTCTTCATCTGGCGCTTTCTCGATGGCCCCGGCTGGACCCGCGGCAACCCCTACACCATCTCCGACGCGCCGCGCGGCGATCAGCTGCGCGTCACGATTCAAGCTGCCGGGGACGGCAGCAGGCGAGCGGCCGAGCTCGAACCCGGGACTCGAGTTTTGATCGAGGGTCCTTACGGGACGATGACTGCCGAGCGGCGCACCCATCCCCGCATGCTGCTGTTGGCGGCAGGCGTCGGCATAACTCCGATCCGGGCCCTGCTCGAGGACACTCCCTACGGAGCGGGGGAGGCGGCGCTGATCTTTCGCTACAGCGAAGAGGAGCACGCCATCTTCCGCGAAGAGCTGGAGGCGCTGGAAGAGCAGCGCGGTCTCGAGGTCCACTATCTACCAGGCGCTCGCCGCGCTGACGACTCCTGGCTGCCAGGCGGGTATGACGGCGACGATTCCAAGGCTCTGGCACTGATGGTCCCCGATGTCGCCGAGCGAGACATCTTCATCTGCGGGCCTCCGGGCTGGATCTCTTCGGTCAAGAAGGCCGCGCGCAAGGCCGGAGCGAAGCGCAGCCAGATCCATACCGAAGACTTCGCCTGGTGAGCGATCGATGACCAGAAAGGAGAAGCCCAATGAGACGAGTAACGATCATCCTTTCGACGGTGTTGACGATCGTCGCCCTTGGCCTGTGCTACAACGCCAGCCTGTCAGGAACCGGCAAGGCCGGCGAAGCGGAGCACACCGCTGAGCAGGGCGAGCCTGTGGCCGACGCTGACAAGTAAGCCTCGTAGGTCCGTGGACCGCCCAGAGCACACCTGATTAACAGGATTGTCCAGACGTCGTCCGTTCTAGTTAAGACATAACTAGCGCGATTGGTGATGCGCTGCACGCGTCTGCGCAAGCCCCCTCGCTGATCTAAGCTCGCACCATGGAGGCTTCCGGCCCGTTCACTGAGCTCGGTCCAGATGGGCTTGAAGCGTGGGGGAAGCTGATGGATCGCGTTCTCAGCCCCGGCCGCCTCCGGGCCGTCAGCGAGGGCGACGACGCAGAGTTCGCGACCTCCGATATCGACTGGCCTGCCACTCCCTCCCGCGTCCTCTCCTGTCTGGGTCGGGACAGAGCCCATCAGTTCTTGGACCTGCCCGTGCACGGTCGCAACAAGCAAGAGGAGTACTGCGAGTGGCGCACGATCAGGCGGGAAGATGGGGCCGTCATCCGGGTCGAGCTGACCACCGAGCTCGCCGCCTACTGGCGCGTCCTGGCCATCCACCAGCCGTCGCGTCTGCTTGAGCTGATCGCTGAGCTAGCCGGCGAGGAATCAGTCTCCCCCGGCCAGATCTACGGGCTTGATGATCCGTGGTCGGCGGCGGAGGACGAGCGCGACCTCGGCTTTGCCGAGAACATGCTCGCTGTCGCCACGGCCGGTCCGTACAACTCCGGTGAAAAGGCGATCTGCTGCTTGATTCAGGAGACGAACACGTTCCAGGCGCTGGCGCGTCTGGCGGCCAGCGCCTCAAGGCCTTACCTGATCGAGGACGAGCAAGGCCGGAAGCTGCTGCCGAATAGCCCCGAGCTGATTCCTCCGGTCGTGGCTCAGCTCGGGCGCAGCAGCGATCCTGTGATCGCCGAGCGCTTGAGCCGCCTAGCGTTCGAGGGGCGAACGGTCAGCTTGGCTCGGCCGGTCGGCATCTTCATCTCCTCGGTCGCGCGGACTCGCTTGCGCTGCCCGGATGGCTCGATCCCACCAGCAGAATGGTTCAGCCTCGCCCGCGACGCCGGCGGCGACGTGGATGGTCGGGCGCTGCATCAACGACTGGTCATCGAGGTTCCACCCGCGCGCGACTACGTGCTGGGTGACCTGACCGACGTCGCCAGCGAAGAGCGGATCGAGCACGGCGCTCAGATCGCCGATCTCGTCCAGCTCGCGCTACGTCTTGAGGTCGGACTCAAGGCCCGGCGCACGCGACCAAAGCTGTTGGCGCCGCGGAGCCGCAAGGATCCCTTGGACTGTCGCTCGCTAACAGCAGCCGCTGATCAGGCCCTCGCCGGGAGCCCGTAGCCGATGAAGCGTGGCTCATTGCAAGGCGGCATCTACTTTCGCTCCGGCAGCAAGCCTCCTCCTTCCTTTGCCTTCTTGCTGCTCGATGTCGCTGCAGGGGCGAGCCCTGCCGCAGTCCGAACCGGCCTGGAGGGAGCGTGGGCGACGCTCAAGGAGCTGGCCGACGGCCGCCTTGCGGAGCTAGAAGGAGCTGACCGGAGCTCGAGCAAGGGCCTGCGCGACCAGTTCACCGGGCTCGAGTTCCTTTTCGGCTACGGACGCCGGCTGCTCGACTCCAATGTCCACGATCCACCCCTCACTGCCTGCGCGCGCCCGACCGGACTGGTCTTCCTCGATCATCCTGACGCCGCGTTCCCGAGTCTGCCGTGGGCAGCCGGCTCCAGCGCCAATCGCGGCGAGGCCGACGTCTGCATTCAGATGACTGCCGGGCACGAAGCGGCGACGAGGCTAGCGGCGACCGAGATCTGGAAGTACCTGGTCAGGAGCGAGAGCCCGTTGAGCGTCAGCGCGATCTTCACCGGCTTTGGCCGCGCGGATGGTCGCGGCTGGCTCGGCTTTCATGACGGTGTCAGCAACCTCGATTCCTCGCAGCGCGAGGTCGCGATTCGCGCCGAGACCAGACCTGAGTGGATGATCGGAGGCACGTATTTGGCCTTCCTCAGAATCGGGATCGATCTCGCTTCCTGGTCGGCCCTGACCAGATCCGAGCAGGAGCTCCTCGTCGGGCGCGGCAAGCTCTCAGGCCGTCCGCTGATAGGAGTTGAGCGCTTCGAATCGGGTGAGACCAAGCCGATCGCGGCGGCTCCCGTCACTGCTCGCTCCACGGACGTCGCCCGCGCCGAGTTTCACGAGCCGGCTCAAACGACGGACCCCCTGCTTGAGGCCTCCCACATCCATCGTGCCAACCAGAATCGCGGCTCTGCTTCGGCCCCGGCGGCGCTGCGCATCTTCCGGCAGGGCTACGACTTTTTCGAGGACTTCGAGAAGGGCGCGCCACGGCTCGGACTCAACTTCGTCAGCTTCCAGGCCGACCTCTTGACGCTACAACGCATCCTCCACCTCCCTGGCTGGCTCGGGGACTCTAATTTCGGGGGACCGACGAGCGCTGAAGAGAGCACCAGTGCCAGACTGCTGACGCTAGACGCCGGTGGCTTCTATGCCGTTCCTCGGCGTTCAGATCCGTTTCCAGGCGCGGAGCTGTTCGCCTGATCGATGACTCGGGGTTGACGCCCTGCTTTCGAGCGCATAGATTGCTCACAATCGATCAAGGAACCTAGAGTGGCTGACGAGACCTGCCGAGCATTCGACTCCCAAGCGCCCTTCGACCCTGGCGCCGTGCACCGCTTGGTGGTTGGCGCAGATCCCGTGCCAAGGCGGATGAGCCCGGCCGAGATCAACGCTCTTGGCGATCCCTTTGCCACGATGCTCCTAGCAAAAGGCAAGCTTCCCCGGAGTGCGGAGCAGGTGATCGATCAGCTCAAGGACGCAGCGCCGAAGAACGATCCGCTCCGCACCCAGCGCTCATTTGTGCTCGGCGAGGGGAGCCAGCTGGCCTCCACGGCCGAGAGCGAGGGCGTCGACCGAACGATGCGCTTCGTCGTCACGCTCGGTGCCGGCTCCGAAGGACCAGATGTCTTCTTGAGCAGCCTCAACCCCGCCCACCACGGTGGGATTGAGGTGATGGTCTGGGATCGAGAGAACGGCGGCTTTAACTTCTATCGGTCGACCGGCGACACCACAATGTGGATGTTTGCTGGCAACTCCCGTGATGCCCTCAAGGACGCCAGCCGCGGCAAGGGGCCGTTCGAGAGTCATCCGAGCGGCTCTTTGCTGATGAAAGAGCTGAAGGCGCCGTGGATCAATTGGCACTCCCCGGACGCCAACATCGAAGAGACGGCCTTCGCCAAGGGCGACAAGCGCCGAACGCACCCCTGGTTCAAGAAGAAGGATCCAGGTGGCGCCTTGGCCTTTCAGTTGGAGGCGGCTCAGCCGGCAATGACGCGCTGGGTGCGTGCGCGCTTCGAGAAGCTCAAGAAGAGCGGCGGGCCGGTGACGAGGCCGAAGCAAATCATGGACCAGATCCTCGGAACCCCGACCGTCAATCTGACGACGAGTTCGATCGCCAGCAAGGCGCTGACGGCAGACACGCCGATATTTCTGCCATCGACCTTCTTTGTTGATTCCGACTCGCTGAGCGCGCCACCGCTCGGCCTCGATTTTCCGCCGCCGTTCGAAGTCAGCGGCAAGATCTACCAACGCTGCCTCGAGAAGTTCGAGGTGCGGATGGACGATGGTCAGGGCTTCAAGCAAAAGGGTGACACGCACTTCTGCTTCCTCGTTCCAGAACGGGCCTTCGAGGACCAGGCCGTCTTGCGTGAAGCGATCAGCATCGGCCTGGTCACCAAGCGGCTGGCGACGTGCCTACTGATGGTCGATCCCTGGAACCCGGTCTTCTCGACCCGGCGCCAAGCGCTGCTGCAGCACGTGCCAGTGACGGCAACGATCAAGGACGGCAAGAGCAGCTTCTCGAATGAGATGGCCGACACGATTCTCGCCGCTGCCGACCTCGGGCCAGCTGATGCTCCCGAGGCCGAGTTCGCTGAGCGCTGGAGCGCCGGCGCCAGCTTCGCGCGCGAGGCCAATCAGCTTCTGAAGGACTACTACAAGGCGGTTACGACGAAGCTGAAGACGCAAGCGGGCTTTGAGCCCTACTTCGAACTGGCCGAGGAGCGTCGGGCCCGCTTCAACCAGCTTCCGATCTCTGAGTTCCCCCTGCTGCTGCCGCGGACCAACATCAAAGCCAAAGGTCGTGTGATGCGACAAGACGGAAGCGTGGGTCTCTGACGATGCCGAGGCTCGAGCGGTTCAGCACCCCAGCGCACCTCAAGGACTCGGACCCGGACGCCTGGAGCGCCCGGGTGACGAGGATCTTCGCCAAGCATGTCGGAAGTGCGCTGCCGCAGTTCTATGACCCGACCAAGAAGAGCACCCCGGCCAACGCCCCGAAGCCAATGATCTCCTGGGGCGCCTTCCCGGCAGCGCTACGCGCCCAGGTCCCCTCGGCGCTCGAGCGCTGGAGATTGGCTGACGCCGATCGCAATCTTCAGGATGAGTACTGCGAGTGGACGGTCGAAAAGAAGAACGGCACGGTCTCCAAGATCACCTTTACCACCGAGGTGCCCGAGTACTGGGAGCATCTGGCCGAGACCGATCCCAACCGGCTCTTGAGCCTCTACAAGAAGTACGTCGACGAGCGCGTCAAGCCGAGCGATCTGATCGCGGCGAACGGCTCCTATCAGCGCGATAATCGCTGGAACACCGGCCGGGCCGGGCGGCTGATGCACCTGGCCCAGATCAACAACACCCTGGGCGCCGCTGTCGACTTGGTCGCGCGCGCGACCGTGATGCGACGAAGAGACGGGCAGCTTGTCACCGATCGCCAGCAGCTGGTCGTCTGCGCTGGACTCGGCAATCCGCTGCGCAACAGCGATCCGCAGATCGCTTCAGCAGTCAACGTTCAAGCCGGTCTTGGGAATGAGATAACCCTGGCCGATCCGCCGGGTCTGCACCTCGGGCGGCCATTGACAGCCGGCCTGGTCACGCCCGATGGCGCTGACGCCGCCGACTTCTGGACGATCGAGCGCGGCGACGCTGAGCACACCCTGCGAGCCCGCTTTGAGGTGCCGTCAAGCAAGAACTATCTGGTCGGCGACATCGAGGACAACGGCCGCCCGATCAAGTTCGGCGGCCAGATCGCCGACCGCGTCCAAGTCTGGATCAAAGCGATCGTCAAGCCCGGCAATCATCAGCCATCACCGCAGCCATGCGAGAACTGACCGGTTGAGTAAGCCAGGTGAGAATGACGCGGCCTGGCTGCCGCCGCGGCTTCGCTCGGCTCGCGCCGCCCTGGCCAAGCCGTGGGTGCCTGGGAACTTCCCGCGCTCGGTCAGGTGGAAGGAGCTCTCCTACATCGTGGTTGACGAGCTCTCTGAGGACGTCGCCACGCTGGTGATCTCTGAGTGGCCGAGAATCGACGAGCGCGGGCGGCGACGCAAGATCGGTGATTCGTGGGAGGCCGGCGTAGGACGCGCGGAGTTGGAGACGATGCTCAGTGAGCGGCGTGTACCGAAGCCGATGGCATCTGATCAAGAGCTTCGCGAGCGAGAAGTCCGCATCGGTGACGCCTTCGCGGCGCTCACACTGCGCCCGCGGGGTCGCAAGCCGGCCATCACCAGTCCGTGGCGCTTGATCGAAGCACCGATTTACGACGTATCAGCTGCGGCCAGGGACGCCGCCAAAGCAGCCCTCTATGGGGCAATGGCCCCAACGCTGAGCGTTGACGAGGTCAGCCATTTGCTCCTTGATCCAAAGTCATGAGCGTCCCGCTGTCAGTCCCGGCGAGTCGGATCGGTGCGGCGGGCTCGTTCGAGGCCTCGGTGAAGCCTGAGGACTTGGTCTATTTCCTGCTCAATGTCGGCGACGGCGACACCCAACTTCTCCTGCTGCCCGAGGACGGTCAGGGTCGGCGCCGAGCAATAGTCGTCGACGTCGCCGGTTTCACAAAGCTCGAAGCGTTCGTCGAGCACCTCGCCGCAAGCAGTCTCCTGCCAGAGGCAAATCGCGTCTTTACTCTGGTTGTCGCCACCCATCCGCACGAGGACCACATCGGCGGAATGGCCAGCTTCCTCAATCGCTTCCACGATCTGATCGAGGAGGTCTGGGAGCCTGGCTACTACCACACTTCCCTCAGCTATGAGGAGATGATGGCGGCGATTGAGGATCATGAACTGCGCCACACCCAGCCAACCAGCGGGACCGTGCGCTTCACCGGGAATGTTGGCGTCACCGTCCTCGCTCCAGGCGTCGGCATTCGCGGCCGCTTCGACTCCTATGGAATCGAGATCAATAACTCATCGATCGCCTTGCGGATCGAGTTTCCGGCTTCCCGGGTAATCGAGCGTAACGAGGACCGCACCTACGTCAAGCTGCCGACCTCGCAGGCGATGATTCTTGGCGCTGACGCTCAAACCCTCTCCTGGGCGCAGGCCCTGGTCGACTTCCCGCAACTCGGCCCTGAAAAGACAGCGACGACGGAAGCGCTCCGAGCCGCCCGCGGGACCACGCCCTTGCGCGCCAACGTCTTCAAGGTCCCTCATCACGGCTCGAAGCATGGCGTCAACCTCGAGTTGGTCGAGGCGATCGACCCGAACCTGAGCCTGATCTCATCGGTGGCTGGTGGCGGCTCCTACAACTTCCCGCATGACGTGGCCCAGGAGATGGTTAGGGAGGGCGTCGAGGCCGTCGCCGGCAAAGGCTCGCGTACCCGCAGTGACGACCACAAGCTTGGAATTCACTACACCAGCGAGAAGACGAGCGCAGGGGACGAGCTAGGCACAATCGGAATCGTCATGACTCCAGGCGGGCAACGAAAGCAGTGGCGATTCATGGACCGATCGTCGGACAAGGTCGATCTCGCCAACGGCCGCGAGCTCAAGTAGGAGTCGGTGCTATCGCCGCGCTGGGCGGCTACGCGGTAGCGAAGACGATCAGCTCGGCCAGGTCCAGATCGCCGTCACCGACTGTCGGGCGCCAGCGGGGCTCGAGGTTGATGAAGCTCGACGGATCGGCCTTGAGCAGCCCCATCAGCACCTCGGCGACGATCGTCGCCCCGACCGATCCGAGCTGCAGGCCGCCGGCTAGCTCGGACTCCTTGAGGATGTAGAACCAAAGGGGCGTTGGATCGAGCACCCCACCCAGTTCGGCGCCACTGAGCGCCGGCAGTCCGAGGGCGGTGGCGACGGCCTGACCGCTTGGCAGGGACAAGGCCTGTCCACGCAAGAGGTTGCGCAGAGCAAGCGGCGCCGGCGAGTTCGGCAAAGTGAACAGACCGGCCGAGAGCTTGGTGTCGATCAGGCGCGAGGGCTGCGGCGTCGAGCCGTTGATGACGAAGAAGCGGGCCCAGTCGATGTTCCAGCTGCCGGGGAGCTCGCGGCCGCCGCGAAGGTCGTCGAGGGGGCCGACATCCCCTGGCAGGAAGATCGGCACGTTCTGGACGATCTCGTTGAGGTGGTAGGCCACGCGGATCTGGCTGTGTCCGAAGCGAAAGGCCGCCACCGAGAACTCGACCGGCATGTAGGGGTTATTCCTCGGCCGATAGTGCTTGAGCGTGATCGCGCTCTCAGTGTCGACGTCAGCGACTTCGTCTTCAGGGCCTGCGGCCTCGGCCTCGTCGGTGGTCAATTCACGCTCGAAACGGGCGTCGACAATGGTGTCGCCGCAGATGCGCCGCAAGTAGTCGTTGACCACGACCCACTGGTAGTGCCAGCGCGTCTGCTTCTGAGCCTCGCTGAAGAGCTGGTCAGCTGGCAGCCCGCTCGCAGCGAGCTGATCGACGAACTTGTTGTGCAGCTTCAAAAAGACCAGCTGCAGCTGCGAGACGATCACGTTCTCGTCGTTGCGCGGGTCACCAATCACTGCCGTGCCCTGCAAATTCCTGGGCAGGTCTTCCATCCCCTGGCTGTTGGGCCGGATCAGGAACTTGACGTTGTCAGTCTCGCGGTCGTACTGGAATGGCTCATCCTGCGGGCCGGACCCGTAGAGCGAATCGAGGTCGAACCGAGGTGAGCGAAAGTCGACCAACGCATCTGGGTCGTTGACGCGCTGAAGGCTCGAGACCGGGTCGAAGGTGATGTCGTGGTCGACGAATTGCCCGAAGTAGGTGTAGCCCGCTGGGATCGCGGGATTGTCGGCGCCGGCCACGACCTCGCCACCCCAGCCGGTCCCAGTTTCGGCGGCCTGATCTCGCATCGACTCAGCCAGCGGCGCCAGCTGCGAGTCCGGGTCGTAGCTGGGAGCGGGTTCGAGCTTTCGGAACAATCGGCCAAATCTGCCCTCATGCAAGCGCGAGAGCGGCGTTCGATTCTGTCCTCGAGGTCCGCGCTGATCAGGCGGGCCCTGCTCACCGTGCAGGCGATATCCAATGGTCATGCTCGCTCCGATCTGGTCGATTACTCAACGACTCTTGTGCAAAGAGTAGCGCCTGCCGGAACCTGGCTCTCCGGCGACAGACGCCAAGACGAACGCGCTTCGGCTCAAGCCTCGAGCGGCGTTCATTGGAGACTGACCGGAGCTAGAAGGTGCGGAAGCTTGCTCGCCGCTCAGTCCGAAGCAGTTGAGACGACGGCACGATGGAAGTGGAGGATCGCGACCTCAGTCCGGTGCGCTTCGGCCGCGCCCTCGGTCGAGGCGCGCTCCTTGACCTCAGCCTGAATGGCCATCACACGTTCGAGGGTCTCCCCGAGCAAAGCGACCACATCCTGATAGCCGAGCTGATCAAGGTCGAGTGGCACCCAGCTGACGTGGCTCTGCTCGTCGTCCAGCCCCTCTTCGCCAGCCGCCTCGACCAGGTGGTCCCAGATGTCTTGGATCGTGTCGTCGAAAAGGGTGCGGCGAACCGAGATCGGGAGCTGAGCCCAGTGCTCGTCAGAGATCTCCGGCCGCGCTATGGCCCGATAGAAGTGCTCGATCGCGCCCCGCCGCTGGGCTGTGTCTACCAACTCGATCGCGTCGTTCTTGAGCAGGATCTGCACGTGGTAGCTGACGTTGTTGATCGGCACCTCGAGCTGATCAGCGAGCTGAGTCGGACTGGCGACCTGCTTGTTCAGTTGCACCAGAATGCGCTGTCGCAGAGGGTGGCCCAGCGCCCGGAACATGCGTTGCTGGGCGCTCTCCCTGTCGGTCTTGGTGCTCATCATTCGTCGAGGACGCGACGCAACTTCTGTCGCGCGCGGTGCAGCTGAACCTTAACTGTTCCCTCAGGCCTGCCGATGGCTCGCGCGATCGCCGGCTGGGTCATGTCCTCGCGATAGCGCAGGACGACGATCAGTCTCTCGCTCTCCGAGAGCTGACTCATTGCTCGTGAGAAGTCGATGCGAAGCAATGCCTGAACGAGGCGCTCGTCCTCAACGCCGTCGGTGTCGCCTAGCAACGCCGTCGCTGCGTCACGCCCATAGAAGCGTGCCGCCTCATTGCGAACGATCACCCGTAACCAGGCGATCTGATCGCGAGTGTTGCCCATCTTGGCCCGATGTCGCCAGGCCCGAAGCAGCGCCTCCTGCGCCACATCGGCAGCGTCATCCGGATCTCTCACCTGAGTTCGGGCGAGACGAAGGCACGTCTCGGCCATTGCCGGCCAGTCCCAGGACAAATCGCGGCGCTCGACCTCCTCCTGGGCTTAACCACTCCAGATAAGCGTAATAGATGAAACGATTCTGAGTGCTCAATGGGTCTTGTTAGGTGATGCCCACTACCGCTGACCCGCAAGCCCTAACCGCCTACGAGCACATCGCTCCGGTCTACGACCAGTTCACCGCCCATCACGACTACGAGCTATGGCTCGGCAACCTGCTCGCAGCCGCCGCCGAGCACGGACACGAAGGCGACTCGCTCCTCGACGTGGGCTGTGGCACCGGTGCCAGCTTCTTGCCGATGCTCGATCGCGGCTGGCGAGTAGTCGCCTCAGACCTCTCTCCGGCGATGGCCGCCCAAGCCCGAGCCAAAGCCAACGGTCGCGCGCGGGTCACCGTGGCCGACCTGCGCGACCTGCCGGAATTCGGCCGCTTTGACCTTGTCTGGTGCCTCGACGACGCCATCAACTACCTGGCGAACCGAACCGAGCTCGCGCAGGCGCTGCGCGGGCTGGCCGCCAACCTGGCGCCGACTGGCCTGCTGATCTTCGATGTCAACACGCTTCTGACGTACCGCACCTTCTTCGCTGACGTCCAAGAGGTCGCCGCTGACGGGGTGATCATGCGCTGGCAGGGGGAATCGTCCTCTGAGTTTCAGGCCGGCTCGACCGCTCAGGCCACCTTCACCGTCACTGAGTCCGGCGGGCAAGAGACGAGCGCTCGCCACCGACAGCGGCACTTCACTCCTACCGAGATCCACGAAGCGATGGCGCTGGCCGGCCTAGAGCTCGTCGCTGGGTTCGGCCATGGCTACGACGCCGTTCTTGAGCAGCCGCTGGACGAGTCGGTCCACACCAAGGCGGTCTATCTGTCCCGCAGACCGAGGTAGAAGGGAGGTGAATTATGAAGGTCAAGAAGCTCCCGAAGCCGGTGATCCCGGCCTCGTCGATCCAGAAGGCAGGCTGAACGGTGGGGGCGACCTTCCGCGGCTACGAGCTGCGGGGTCGCCCCTCCAGCCTCGAATGCGTCTGAAGCGCTCGATCGAGGTCTTTTCGGCCAGTGACGGCTCCGTCTATCTGCTGCGGATGGGCGCCGGGGATGACATGGTTCTGGAGGAACCGAGCGCCGCCGATCGGCTGGTCCTGGCCGCCTTGGACGACGATTGGACCGACAGCGCCTGCCTGGCGGAGCGGCTGCGAAGCGCCGGTCTCGATTCGCGCCAGGCCGAAGTCTCACTGGAGGCCTTGGCGAGCCTTGAGCTACTCGAGGCGGAGAGCAGCGGTCTGCTTAGTGAGACCGAGGCAGAGCGCTTCGATCGCCAGCTGATCTACCTGGCCGACCTGGCCACGAGCGACGCCACGGCGACCGAGCTGCAGCTGCGTCTGATGAGCTCGAGTGTTGCGCTCCTGGGCTGCGGCGGCCTCGGAACCTGGGCGGCAGTGGCCTTGGCCGGAGCCGGAGTCGGCCGGCTGGTGCTGATTGATGACGACGTCATCGAGCTCAGCAACCTCAATCGCCAGATGCTCTTCACGGAGAGCCAGATCGGCGAGCTGAAGACGGAGAGCGCCCGTCGAAACCTTTTGGAGCGGTTCTCGGGGCTGCAAGTAGAGACGGTCAACCGCCGCATCAGCAGCGCGGCTGATCTGGCGGACCTCCTCCCCGGTATCGATCTGCTGATCTCGACGGCGGACTGGCCGGCTCATCTCCTGCCGCGCTGGGTCAACCAGGCCTGTGCTGAGGCCAGAGTCCCTTATCTAAGCGCGGGACAGTTTCCGCCAAAGCTGCGCGTCGGACCGCTGGTCGTTCCCGGCCTGACCGGCTGTCTAGCCTGCCAGGAGAGCGCCGCCCGTGGCCGCTATCCACTCTACGATGAGCTGGTCGCCTGGCGATCAGAGCGATCGACGACCGACGCCTCCGTCAGCGCCGTCTCCGGGGTGATCGGAACCCTTCTGGCCAGCGAGGCGATGCAGCATTTGATTGGAGTCAAGCGACCAGCCTCGCTCGACACCGCGTTGATCATCGACTTGAGCGAGCTCTCGATCATGCGGGAACCGATCACAGTGGATCCCTGCTGCCCCGTCTGCAGTCCGTGCTTTGAGGACAGGCGACGATTGGTAAAGAACTGTCGAGCGATCGAGAGCCCCTGAGCGATGCGAGATTTGCCAATCTCGGTGTGAACTTGTCACACCCAGGAGGGGTTAATTGAGCACCACTGCCCTAGCCAAGGCGCGCCAGATACTTAACGAACGGATTTCAGAGCTGGAGACCGAGAAGGCGGAGTTGGAAGGCGCCCTGCGCGCAATTGACGGATGCCAGACCTCTCGGGCATCGAGTAAGCGGAGCGCGCCTTCGTCGAAGTCGCGCGGAAAGCGCGGCAGGCGGCGCGTCTCGCGTAGTGAGCGCGAGGCGCAGCTTCTGGAGCTGGCAAGGCGCAAGCCCAGTGCCAAGAACGCAGAGATCGCGCGCGAGCTCGGAGTCAGTCCCGCTTACGTCAGCATGCTAGTGACGAGGATGACCGCCAGTGGTCAGCTGAAACGCGATAACGGGGCGCTCGTGATCGGCAAGTAGCTGCTAGCTTCGGACCGCTGCCGCCTGGTTCCAATTGACCGATCATCGCCCTCGGCGGCCCGACTCAGCCCTCAAGAACGTCTGAGTCCAGCGCACTCTGGCAGCGAGCCTCGCGGCTCCACTGAGGGTCCGAGCTCATGAGGTCCTCGGCGCTCAGGTCTTTGCCGAGCCACTCAGGTTCTTGACCCGCGGCCCAGACCTGTAAGCCCTGATCGAGGCAGTAGGCCATGAACTCGTCGATGTGTCCGCCATAGCGGATCAGAAAGCGATCTGCGGCCCAGAGCGAGGTACGCCCACCCTCGCAGCGCCAGCGGTGATACGCACGGCAGTCGGACTGGCTCATCAGCCGACCGTTGATACGACGAGCGCTGCGATGCCCGGGCTCCTCGCTGATAATCGTTGCCAGGTAAGCGAGCCAGCTTGGTCGAGACAGGTCATCGGCTCGCGGACGGCGCCGAGGCCCGTGTCGCGCCTTCGACAGCGCCTGTTGGCGAGTCTTATCGGTCTGAGTGGAGCTTCGGCTATGAGCTTTGGTTGCGTTGGTTGGCATGTCGCGACGCTAGGTCGCGAAATCGGCCAGACCGGAAAGGTGCTTAAGAGACGCCGGCAGCGCCTGTTCGACCAGGGCTAGAATGTTTGCGGTTCTATTCGGAGGCGCCGATCGTCCGGTAATCGAACCCGCATGACTCGCAATCGAGCTCGCCCATGGGCACCTCGGATCCGCATCGGGGGCACTGGCGCGAGCCGCTCGAGCGGGCGATCGCCGACGTGATCAGCCGCCACGCAACCAGGATTCCGATGATCGCGAAGACGACGATCAGGAGTTGCGACTGCTCATCCATGGACGAGTTTCCACGTTCCGAGAGCCCGGGCGCTTTGGCTCTAAAGGACTGAGGCTGGACCGGTCTCAAGCACGTTGCTTCGAATCTGATGTAGCTCCTGCAACAGCCTCTGAGCGGTCTCGTGCGTCGGGACCAGCTCCTTGTTGTAGAGCTCAAAGGCCTCGGTCAGATCTCCCTTTGCCTGGACGATCTCGTACTCATGAATCAAGCGCTCGTAGGTCTTGAGCGCTTCCTGGTAGCGATCCTCTGCCTGCGCATAAGACTCAATGATCGGATTCATAGGCATCATTCTAACGCGGATCGGGGGACGTAGAAGGTGTTTCTCCCAACAATTGCCCGTCTCCTGCTGGGGGATTGCTCCGGGTCACGGGTCAGGTTGAGTCGGTAGGGGTTGGCCCGGTGGAGGAGGCGGTGGTGGCGGCTTCGGGAGAGGCGGCAGGGGCCCCGGATCTGGCCGGACCCTGACTGCCTGCTTGGCCTCTAGATGCGCCTCGACTTCGTCCAGGCGGATAGTCAAAGTGACGCGCGTGAGGACGTAGCTGCCAACGAAGCCGCCGATCAGTCCGTAGAGAATGAGAGCGAGAGCGACGGTGCTCGGGGAGCCGGTGCTACCGAGCCCTAAGGCGACCTCATCGGCAGCGTCTCCGATGCCCTGAGCCAGCTGGTCGATCTCGATCAGTCCAATTCCGATCAGAATCGTGGTCAGCCAGTCTGAGACGCGCTCGAGATTAGTGTTGCTCTTCAGCCGCCCTGAGCTGGTCTCGGTCGAGGTGCGCGGCAGGCCGAACAAGAATCCGATCAGACCACCGACCGCCATCGCACCTATCAATGCCAGTAGGCCTGTGGCCAGGATCGAGAAAGCCTCGGCCTTTACGAAGCGGCCGGCGAAGGCAAAGACGGCGAGGGCCACCACCGGCACCGCCATGGCGGTGATCACGACCCTTTTGCTGAAAGGCCTCAGTGGCGGGCCAGTCGGCCCCGGAGGATTGGGCGGGTTAGTGGGGGTAGTCACTGTCGGTGAGAAGGGTTTATCAGGGTATTAAGTAACGGCGGGCTCCCGAGTGCTTAGTGAACTTATCGCTCCAGAGCGGGCAACGCAAGTGAGACGAGTCCGAGGCGTGCCCGGCTCAACAATCCAGGGTCGTCGCGCTCGCGGACGGCGTACCTACTTCAGCGGGGCGTCGGCCGCCAGTGCCGACAGGCACGGACATCATGCGCAACCCATCAGGGGCCGGCCTCCTCTCCCCCAGTCTCGATCACTATGCACCGTCCTTGGATGAAGTCCTCGCCTGGCGGACAATCGTCACCGGTGCCGGAGTCGTCGGGCACCACTGGGACCGGGGTTGGATTCGGGTCGTGAATTGAGATCCGCACGCCGGCTTGATTCACACAGGCATAGCCACTAGCACCATCAACGTCGACGCCCTCGATGGTGGTTGCGTTGAGGCCGCAGTTCCAACCGGGCGGACCAGACCCCAACTCAGTGCCGCTTGAGTTCTCGCTAACGAAGATCGCCTCTTGACAAGCGATCGCACCAAGGTTGATAACCACGACCGCACCGTTTGCGTTGCTTCCACAAGCGGCAGGTCCGGTCACCAGCGGTGGCGCCTTCAGCTCCTCAAGTCTGGCGCTGAGGCGCGAGCGCAGCGAGCGCAAATGCCCCTCCAAGGCGGGGGACGCTGACGGCGCGCCCCGCAGGTCAGAGCGGAGCTCGACGAGGCGCTCAGAAGTGGAGGTCGAGGGATCCGCCTCCGGGTCCAGTTCAAGCTCGATCGCATCTAGCGAGGCGTTCAGGGCCTGGGTGGCGCCGCGCTCGAGCTCGAGTAGGCGAGTGACCGCCTGATCGGGATCGTCCAGCTCTTGAATCGCCACTTTGACGTGTCGGACTCGGCCCTGGCCTGTGCCGACCTTGAGCGCCGCCTCGGCCTGCGTCACTTGATCGCTCAGATCGACCAGCGCCAATGCCGACCTTTGCTCGAGATCGAAAGCATCAGCAACTGCGCTGAGCGCCTCGCTCTGATCGCTCTCAGGCAGTCGTGCTGCGGCGCGCTCGAGCTCCGAAGCGGAGTCGGCGGCCGCCTCTTTGATCACCGCTGCATCCGCGTCAGCGACGAAGCGACGCAACTCAGCGCGAAGATCACTGTGCTCCGTAGCCAGGACCTCGGCCCCGGCTAGCGCGCTGAGCACGGCCTCAGAAGACTCGCCGGACTCATCCGAGACGGAGTCTTCTCCGCACGAAGCTAGAGATCCGAGAGCAAGCATGATCAGTAAATAGGCGCTGCACCGCAGCGATCGTGATTTCACTGTTGATACTTATAGTCATCAGAGCGGCGCAGTGCAACTTACGACCTGAGACGAACCACTGCCGCGCCCGTATCCCCGGTCGCTAGTTAAGCCCGACCTACGTTGCCGGAGTGAGTGACTCCAGGCCCCAGATGCTCGTCCCGCCGATTCTCGAGCAATTGCCTGGTCGTCTGCGGCGCGTGCGCTGATCCGGCTCCGTTCACGCTGCGAGCGTTCGAGGCCGGCCCGGTCGAGTCCGGGTGGCAGCTTCACCTGACTGGCACGGAGGCCAGCTTTGAGGGCGTCCCGGCTCGGGTCTGGCGCTGGAGGCTGCTCTGTTCGCGCTGCGCTGAGGACTGATCAGCGGCTCTTGCAGTCCCAGCTACGGACCTACGCCCTCGAGCAGCGCGCTGACCGTGACGTCTAGGGCGTTGGCCAGCTTGAGCAGGCTCTCGAAGCTGGGGTTGCGCTCGCCGCGCTCAACGCCGCCGACGTAGGTGCGATCGAGCCCGGCCTCAGCAGCTAGCGCCTCTTGTGAGAGCCCACGCTCTTGGCGATGTTGCAGCAGTGAGCGGCCGAGCTGGGCGTGGGGCTTGGCGCGAGCGGGCATCGGCAAACCCTGCTGGCTGGACGACTATTTGGCTACGGACTATAAGTATCAGGCCATTTAGCAGGCACCTCCCGGTTTCGCAAGGATCTGAGCTTCGCCCGGGAGACCAGAGCCAAAAACATCTCAGGCTCGCGCACGAGCGAAGACACCGGAGAGTCGGCGCGGGCGGGGCTACCAGGGTCCGGACAGGGCGAGCGGGCTCGCTGCCCGCGTCGTAGGAGCGCCTCTCGGGTTGAACAGGCCCGAGCGTGGTGACCTGCCTGCTGACCAAACTATCTCGAAGTCGCAGTCCTTCCGGGCACTACTCAGTCTCGGTCAACGGAATTTACCGATCGCTGCTTGGCCGCCCGTCCTTGCGCCAGATTGCGAAGAGCTTTTGTAGTGCTTTGAGAAGGTCACGTTCTGTCGCAGGCGGAACGGACAGGTTTACCACCTCCAATCCATCGGACTTGCGCAGCAGAATCGTCCCTTTGGGGAGATCTGCCTGCTTCTTGATCACGAATCCAAACTCTGAGTCCTCGACCGACACTCCTGTTGCTCTTCCTTGGAGCCAGCGCTGAATGACGCGCGCCAGCCTCTCCAGCGCAATCGAGATAGCGCTCACCGCGATCCCGACTTCCACGACACCGACCCCACGCCGATCTGGATCGGGTGCCATCGTGAACTCTTCTCCGCCTTGGGAGAGCGCGAGGTCTTGAAAGAGCTGGGCCTCCGCCGGACTCCCGGCGTACCTGACTACCACGGCCTCCTCCGCATACTGAGGCGGTGCGATGCGCTTCTCGAGGCGGTGTAGACACGACCGATCTTCGTCCTCTTGCACCTTTGAAAACTCAGGACCGACAGGGAACCAATACTTGCCTGCGTCGACTTCACACGGCTCCGTAACGGTCCAAGACATGAGTTGCGCGACCCTAGCGCCGGGTGTGAGTGCAATCGGAGTCTCACCATGATTTACGAGTTCAAGGGTGATGCAGCCGCGCGAACCTGGCTGTACTTGAACCGCCGTCGCCGTGATAAGGCCCAGTCGGCCGTAGGACGAGCGGGTGATCACTTGAGAGGCAACATCCTCGGGAACGACGATGTACTCGAGCGTCGAGGCCAGGACGAGCTCTTGTGGGTGGAGTATGAATTGTTCACCCCAGCTCTTTCTGACTCTTTCTTGCAACTGTCGTGGATCCTGATCAGCAATGGGATCAAACACGGATGTGGCGGAATGACGAAAGACGATGAAGTCTGGTCCCAATCGGAGATCCACGGCAGCGTCACCTACTGAGTCCGCGAACAGCGGAATGACGTGCATTCTCTGATCGCGATCGACGCCAGTGCCCACGAGACGCCGCGTGATAGTCGAACGCGAGAGGACGCCACCCACTCCCGCTGGCGCAGATGAGGCGCGGCTGTTTTCGACCTCATGAGGAGAGATCACGCCGCGCTCCTCACCCCAGAGGCGCTTTAGTTCGAGCGTGTCAATGGCCTTACTGGCGAGGCTGTCCAGCCTCAGACGCTTATCGCGTGGCTCCATGTCGGAGGTGACCAAGGCCCCAGATGCCCCGTAGTCCGGGTCGGCTTCTAATTCGTCAAGCACGCTTCGCGCGGCCCATGCGCCGTTCACAACGTCAGCCACGGTCGCTTCAACCCAATCCTTCCCGCATAGCACGTGAGTGCTGCCCGGAAGGCCATCCAACAATGCGGCTGCCAAGGAATCGACGACCTGCGACCTCTCTTCACTGTGGCGGTAGGAGTCTTCTCCCCAACTTTCGACCAAGGCGATCAACGCCTCGACATGCGCGTCCTGCTCCAGCACGCTCCACAGCAACTGGTCGACTGCTCCGAGGGCGCCATCAGGGCTAGTCGATGCGTCAATCCAGACCTTGCAATGAGCCGGCGCGGTCGCCCCCGCGAATCCAAGACGTTTCACGAACGCCTTCATGACCAAAAGTCGAAGCTCAAGAGGTGGATGGGTACTGGGCTTAATCGTCCCGGCCGCCTCCTGCGAGGCCAGCATCGCGACAAACTCTCCTATGGAGCTCATACCGGCTGGTCCAAACACGCGAACTGCATTCAGGTCGCAGACCAGCTCAAGCGCCCAGAGGTAGAGACGGCGCTTCAGCTCTTTGCTCGCCGCGTGGCGTCGCCGCTTGACGCCAGTGATCTCTTCTACTGCGCTTCCGTAAAGCGCACCTTCCTCGCCGGGAAGCCATGAATCGGTAATGAGGTCAAGTGACCCTAGCTCGCCCTTCTCGTTGTCAATACGAGCATGAGCGACCTCATGACCTAGGACAATCGGATACCACAATGCTCGGGTTCCCTCGATATATGGAACGGAGAAGATTGAGAGACGCTTACCCGCCTCGAACGCCGAGGGCCTCTCTATGTCAGCAAAGAGATACTCCTGAAGATCGACCCTGTACGTCTCGAAGTTGTCAGGCGCTCCGACAGTGAGAACTGGCTCGTGGTCGGTCAGCTCATGCTTCTCGAACTCGTCCCGAGCACTCGTTTTTAGAGCCCTGGGCACATCGCGCTGCCGACCTCTAGCGAATCGCTGATCAATCCACTCCTCCCGCCGGAGAAACGATTCGAGGTGTTCGCGCAGCACTTCTCCCGGGTTGTCAAGCTCCCTCGCATCCCGCTTAACTTGCTCGACAAGATCACGGGTGTACTGATGGGCGAGCCGCAAAGCTCTAGAGAACCCATCGTCGCTGCGCCCGCTGTCGGTTTGCAGCTCCTCTATGTACGACCCCAGCGCTTGCGCACGATCAATCAGCGATCGCCGCAGCGTCGTGAGCTGATCACCCTCGATCTGCACCGGCCCAATGTTAAGTGATACTTAACTAGCGCGAGTAACTAGCGCGCAAGAACGATGCGTCGGCTGAGTTCGCGTGCGGCGCCACGGTCTCCGCTCTCTACCCCGTCCAAAAGGACCATCGAGTCCTCGAGGAAACGGGCGAACTCGGCTTCATCATCTGGCTGATCGTTTTCGTCGCCCATTAGATGCTCGCCCAAACCAGGGGCTGCGCTATCAGCTGTTCCAACGAGCTGTGCTCGGGCCGGCCCGGCCACGTCTGGCGTGTCTCGAACCAGTTCGTCCTTCTCAAGGGTGAGATGCCGTCGCGCCTGATCAATCGCCCAGTAAGAGCGTGGTCCGAGCTCCTCACCGTCGGAAACTTGCCGAGTGACGTTGACCAAATACGCGGCAATCAAGCTCGGAGATGCGCCAGTCATGTACGAAATGGTACCAGCGATCACGGCTACGGTGAGCACTTTTCGCGGACCAAGCTGGATCACAGATCAGAGTCACATGACGCCTGACGAGGCATCCCATGAGTGAGGCTCCACTCGTTCCGGGAGGCGGGTCGAGACACGAACGAACGCGGCGCAATCCGTCGTCTTCCGGTCTTCAGTTGGTTGAGACCTACCTTCGCCGCCGGGAGCGATGTGATGACCGGCCAAACGCCATCTCACGGAAGCGATTCGGCGGCGCGAAAGCGCCAGCCCAAGACGAGCACGAGCTCGTCGGCCAACTCGAGCGCGGCCGCTCCCCGAGAGCGCAGGATCCGCTTCGGCAACCTGCCTAAGCCCCCAGAGCGGCTGGATGTGCCCTACGCGCTTGAGCGCGAGGAGTTCCAAGGCATGTCCTGCGGCGAGATGACTGAGATCATCCTGCGCTCTCAGGCCTTCGTTGACGTGATTGGGCGCATCTGCGCCAAGTTAGACCAGAAACGGGCGCGGAGGGGCTCCAAGCCGCTCTACACGGCCCTGGAGTGCGAGAGCGTCTTCGTCTACCAGCGCGTCTGCGGACTTCTGGCGGTCAAGGAGGCGCGCGACCGCCTAGCCGGCGATCGTGCCGACGATGCCCGGCGGATCCTCGGCTTCGAACGTAATCGCGAGCCGGGCTCAGCCCGGGTGCGGAAATTGAGGGTCGGAGTGCCTTCCGAGGCGACCTTGTCCAGGCATCGGACGCGCTTCGGCGAGCGGCGGCGGCGTGGCGCTTACCAGCGCATGTTCCGGGCGCTGCTGGCCGAGCACGCGCAGTTCCCGGAATTCCTCGAGGAGATGCGCCTGACAGGAATCGACGGCACCAAGATCGAGACTCACTACACCTGCCCGAAAGTCGACCCCAAGAGCAAGAAGGTGGTCAACGCCGATGAGGTCACTTGTCCCGAGGGCGGCTTCGTCGGCGAAAAGGCCGGCGCCGACAAGAGTGGCCACGGCTTCAACGCGGTCTTGCATGCGACGTTGAGCGGCCTCCCCGTGGGCGTGGCGGTCACGCCCTTGCATCACTCCGAGTCCGATGCCGCGATCGGTTTGATGGAGGAGTTCAAGAACGGGATCGGGCAGGCACTGCCCAAGGACAAGGTGCACATGGTGATCGCCGACGGCGCCTACCACTCGCATCGCGTGCGCAAGGCGATGCACGAGGCCGGGCTAGTCGAGCGCGTCCATCGCGTCAGCCACGGCTGGGGTCCGACCTCGCGCGAACACGCCGCGCGGGTTGACAAGAATCGCTTCAAGATCGAGGGCGTCAAGCACTGGCAGGCCAACGGCCACTATGAGCTCGTCTGCGATTGCGGCAACGGCAAGACCTGGAAAGAGGTCGAGATGCGGGGTGGGAAGCCAGTGATCAGGACCGTGGGCGAGTGCAAGACGTGTGGGGAGCGAATCTCGATCACGGCGGGTAGGTGGCGCAAAGTCAAGAACAGCGGCAGGAACGGCCAAGGCGCCTTCGTTCGCTGCATGCCCGGTGAATTCGATGAGGCCGATCACGCCTTCGGTAACCCCCTGACCTTCAACGATCCCCTAGCGGCGGTCTATGGCCGCAAACGCTTCGGCAACGGCGAGGGCTTGAACGGCGCGTTGGTGACCAGGTTCAAACTCAACAAGGGCAAGCGTTGGTTTAGGAGGATGGATCAGGCCGAGCTCGATGTGGCGATGGTCTTCTCGATCGTCCATGCGCTGGCCATCTGGCGCCGGCGCGAGATCGCTGCCGGTGGTGGGACCTCCGGCCTAGCTTCATCCACGGGTCCACCGGGCTCGGCCGTCGCCGCCTAGCGCGGCGGCGATTAGCGCTACTGACGAAGACGGGAGCCGGCCCAGGCGATAGCCCCTGGGCCTTTTCGCTCGTTCAGGAGCGCTTGTCGGCGTTCCGTTTGTTCCACGCTGGTCCGTGCCTGAGATTTGGTGCGAACGGCGCGGAATTTCATCCTTCAAAGGTCCCGAAAACCGCTTAAACAACCTGAAATTGGATACTTGAAATTGAGCCGCTCGAGTCGGGGTAGTAGGCCCAGTACTGGAGGTAGAGGTTCCCCTCCGCGTCGCCGACGCATTCAGCCGTGGGCGGTCGTGGATGCTCGGGGTCGCGACAGTCGACGACGTGCGAGAAGAGCGTGACGGGCTCGCCCACATCCGACGCGCTCACACGCCCTGCCTCCACCCCCTCGGCACACGCGTTCTCGCGGCAGGCCCGCCAGTCGATCGGCAGGACGCGCATACCCTCCTCGTACTCGAGCAATGGCACGTGGTCCGCAACGAGGCGCCCGACCTCCGATCCGTATGCCACCGTCAGGGCGGAAGCCCGCTCGTCGCACTCTGCGCCCAGGTCGACGACGCAGACGAGCTTGCCGGCGAGCGTGCGAGCGAGCTCGGCGCCCGGCACGTTTACGCCCGCCGCCACCATCGTGGCGAAGGCGAGCGAAACGACGAGCACAGTGCCGAGCCACTCGGGGCTCGCCTGTCCGGCCTGGTCTCGCAGCGCATGGAGTCGCACACATACTCCAAGCCCGATCCACGTCGCGAGTCACGAACGCCGTGCGCCGATACGGTGTCGGGATGGCACCCGATCTACCCGAGTTGCCGAAGAAGGAAGGCCGCGGCTGGAAGACCTACGCGCTGATCACGGCGGGAATCGCCCTGGCCATCCTGATCCTCCAGAACCTTCAGGAGGTCGAGGTGAAGTTCCTCTTCATCAACTCGACGATCCCGCTGATCTTCGCGCTGCTTATCGCTGGCGGTCTGGGCGCCCTGATCGGCTGGGCAACGCCGCGCGTGCGGCGTGGCGGCCCGGACAAAGACAACTAGAGGTCTTCAATGGCCGCGGCGATCTCACCCGCCGCAGCCTTCGCGTCGGCGAAGAGCATGTCCGTGTTCGGCAGATAGAAGAGGTCATTGTCGATGCCGGCGAAGCCCGGTGACATCGAGCGCTTGATGACGATCACCTGCTTGGCCTCGTAGGCCTCGATGATCGGCATGCCGGCGATCGGCGAGTTGGGGTCGTTCTTCGCCGCCGGGTTCGTGACGTCGTTGGCGCCGATGATGACCGCAACGTCCGTTCGGGGCATCTCGGGATTGATGTCTTCCATCTCGCGGAGCTTCTCGTAAGGGACGTCGGCTTCGGCGAGGAGGACGTTCATGTGGCCCGGCATGCGCCCTGCGACGGGATGGATCGCGTAGTTCACTTCCACCCCGCGCTTTTCGAGCTCGTTCGCCATCTCCTTGACGGCGTGCTGTGCCTGCGCCACGGCGAGGCCGTAGCCCGGCACGATCACGACGGAGTCGGCGTAGGCGAGCTTGATCGCCGCGTCCTGTGCCCCGATCGATGTGTGCGGCCGCTCTTCTCCGGGCGCCCCTGATGCGGCCGGCGCGCCGCCGAAGCCCGCGAACAGGATGTTCGAGATCGAGCGGTTCATCGCGGTCGCCATCTCCATCGTGAGGATCGTTCCCGAGGAGCCGACAAGGGTGCCGGCAACGATGAGCGAAACGTTGTCAAGCGAGAATCCCGCCGCCGCGGCCGAGAGCCCGGTCGCCGCGTTGAGGAGGGAGATCACGACCGGCATGTCCGCGCCGCCGATCGGGAGCACGACCAGATTGCCGAGGAGCGCCGCTCCGATCAGAACTCCGATGAAGAGCCCTTCCGACGGGTCATCCGACGAGGCGAGGATCACGCAGGCGGTGACGAGCCCGACGAGAAGGAGCGCGTTGATGACCTGCTGGCCCGGAACGGCGATCGGCTTGGTCGGGATCAGGTCCTGGAGCTTCGCGAAAGCGATGTTCGAACCCCAGAACGAGACGGAGCCGATGACGGCGGCGAAAAGGATCGGAATGAAGGTCTCGAGCTCGTACGCGCTCTCGTGGCGGAACTCCGACCAGGCGATCAGCGCGACCGCGCCGCCACCCACGCCGTTGTAGAGCGCCACCATCTGCGGCATCTCGGTCATCTGCACTCGCACCGAGGCGATGTAGCCGACCGAGGAACCCACAACCAGCCCGCCGATGATCACGCCCCAGTTCCCGATCCCGTCGAGAAGCAGGGTCGTGACGACCGCAATCACCATGCCGCCGGCCGCGATCAGGTTGCCGTTCTTCGCGGTGCGCGGGTGCGTGCCCTGCATCAGTCCGAAGATGAAAAGCGAGAACGAGACGATGTAGAGCAGCGTCGCCGCGTCGCCGCCCGGCTCGAAGACGCCGGCAATCACTTGGGCACCTCTTCCTCAGGCGGCTTGGGCTTGCGGACGAACATGCCGAGCATGCGGTCGGTGACCATGAAGCCACCCACGATGTTGATCGCCCCGAAGGCGATGGCGATGAACGCGATCGTCATCTCAAGCGCGCCCTCGGCGTAGCCCGCGACGATCAACCCGCCGAGCATCACGATGCCGTGGATGGCGTTGGTCTGAGACATGAGCGGCGTGTGGAGCGTCGCCGGAACCTTCGAGATGACCGAGAAGCCGACAAAGGCGGCGAGGACGAAGATCGTGAGCTCGGTTACGACACTCATCTGGCTGTCCTTTCGCCTCGGATCTCGCCGTCGTGCGTGATGCAGGCGCCGGCGACCACCTCATCGTCAAAGTCGATGTTGAGCTGCCCGTCCTCTCCGACCAAGAGGCCCAGAAGGTTCTCGATGTTCTTGGCGTAGAGCTGCGAGGCATGGGCCGCCATGTCAGACGCGAGGTTCACCGGAGCGATCACTTTCACGCCGTTCTCGGAGACGACCGTGCTCCGCGCCTCAGTCAGCTCGCAGTTGCCTCCAGAGTCGCCGGCCAGGTCGATGATCACCGAGCCGGGCTTCATGTTCTCGACCGCTTGGCGGGTCAGGAGGATCGGCGCGTCGCGCCCGGGGATCTGCGCCGTCGTGATGATCACGTCCTGCTTGCCAGCGTTCTCGGCCAGCGCCTCACGCACCTGCTCGTTCTCCTCGTCGGTCAGGGGGCGGGCGTAGCCGCCCTCGTCCTCGGCGTCGGGGATGAAGTCGAGCTCGAGCGGGCGGCCGCCGAGCGACGCAATCTGCTCCCAGGCGGCGCGGCGGATATCGAAGCCGGAGACGACCGCGCCGAGGCGCTTCGCGGTCGCGATCGCCTGCAGGCCCGCGACACCAGCGCCAAGAACCAGCACCCGGGCCGGGGAGACCGTCCCCGCCGCCGTGGTCATCATCGGGAAGAAGCGGCCGGCTTCGCGCGCGGCAAGGAGCGTCGCTGCGTAGCCCGCGACGTTGGCCTGCGAGGAAAGAGCGTCCATGGCCTGCGCGCGGGTGATGCGCGGGATGGCTTCCATTGCAAAGCTGGTGACACCTGCTGAAGCGAGCGCCTTGTTGGTCTCGGCGGAAGTAAGGGGAGCAAGGTGACCGATCAGGATCTTGCCCCTGCCGACCTTGCCGATCTCCTCGGCCGTGGGTATGGCGACGTGGACGACGACGTCGGCGCCCCAGGGGTCGCCGATCTCGGCCCCCGCCTCGGTATAGGAGGTATCGGGGTGGCCGGACTCGACGCCGGCGCCGGACTCGACGACGACCGCGATCTCCTTGTCGGCGAGCGACTTCACGACATCGGGAATCAGCGCCACGCGGCGCTCGCCCTCAGCCGTTTCTTTCGGAACCCCGATCTTCACAATCCAGATGCCGAGCCACGCCCGGCGGGCGCGGAGCCTATCCGACCGAGCGCTTGATTCCGGAGTCTGCGCAGCCCGCTTCGAGCCGGTCGAGGCCGAACGCTTCGACGGGGCCGCGCGCGCCCGCGCCAGCCCGCCCCGCCTCGCCGTTTGCGGTCGCCTCCGCCGCCCAGGCAAGGAACAGGCCGGTGAACTCGTAACCGCTGATCCCGTCGGCGCCGGCAGTCGCTATCACGTTCCCTGCGTCATCGAGAGCTTCGGCGGCGAACAGGGATCCCCCGTTCTTTCGCGCTTCCTCGTCGGGGCCGCCCGTCGAGGTCTTGACGAAGCGCCCGACGCCCGCGTTGGTCGCCTGCCGGACGCCTGGGATCTTGGTCACGCCCGACCCAACGAGCGAGAAGGCCTGCATGGCGCGGCTCTGGCGCCCGAACCAGCCCAGGTAGACCTCGACGTCCTTCAGGTCCGGGTAGACGCGCGGGAGCGAGAAGGCCTCTGACGTGCCGACCGAGATGCCCTGGCGCTGCCTGCCGCCGACGCCGAACGAGTGGAGCTTCTTGGCGCCCCGCTCGGTGACGAGCGACCCGTCGCGGAACTGGAAGCTCGGCTCGACCAGGGCGCCCATGAGCGAGGCGCGCGTGCCGCCACTCATGCCGCCGAGCCCTCTGCCCGTCGCGAAGTAGCCGATCCTTACGCCCGCGGCACCCTCGGCCTCTGCCTCCGCCAGCACCAGCGCGCCGGTCAGGTTGCCCGGGACCCAGTCATAACCCATCGCGGTCATGGCGACGGTGCCGCTTTTTTCTGCGCGCGGGCCAGCCTGCGCGAAGACGCGGCGGACGAAGGGTGGCTCACCGGTCGAGTCGATGTAGTGGGCGCCGGCGTCGATCGCGGCGTCGAGCGCCGCGTCGCCCCAGCGGGCGAACGGGCCGACCGTCGTCACCAGAGTGTCGCCGCGCTCGAGCAAAGCGCGGATCGAGCTTGGGTCGGAGACGTCCGCGACGGCTGAATCGAGGCCGCCGAGCTCTGCCGCGAGCGCCTCCACCGCCTCTTGCCGGCGTGCCGCGAGGAGCGGCTTCATCCCGCGCTTGACCATCGCGTGGGCCGCGAGCTCGCCCGTGTATCCGGTGGCGCCGAAAAGGACGACGCGGCCGGTGGCCGCATTCGCGTCGCTCATAGCCTCTTCTCAATCTCCTTGGCCGCCGCCGCCGTAGCGGCCGTGTCGGTGCGCAAGCCCGCCTTCTCGCCTCTCGCCGCCCGCTCGCGCACGGTTGCCTCTTCGATCGCGGGCGCCATCTTGATCATGTCGCGCTCGATGAGCCCCGGCGCGATTCCCCGCGCGCGAAAGAGCGCGCCCATCAGCCCCTTTGGAACGCTCACCCGGCGGGCGCGTTTCTCGATGCCCTTCTCGATCCCATCCACGGCATCCGAGACGGGCAAGAGCTTGTTCAGCGGGCCGGCGAAGTTCGCGCGCATCGCCTTGAAGATCTCACCATGCTCCTCGGCGCCTTCGACCAAGTCGGTCGCGATGAAGAGGAGGTAGACCACGCCGACGTCCACGCCGAGGTGCCTGACTTCACGGCGCAGCGTGTCGCCCAGGTTCTCCACGCCGGCCTTCGACGCTCCGTACGCGCCCAGACCGGGAGGTGCTCCGATGGCAGAGGCGGATGCGTTCAAGAGCATGTAGCCCTTCGAGGCGATCAGGTGCGGCAGACAGGCGTGGACCGTGCGGTAGGTACCGACCAGGTTCACGTCGACCTGAACGGCGAAGACCTCGGGTTCGGTGTGGCGAAGCGTGCCCTCGGTAGCGATTCCGGCGTTCGCGAAGCAGAGGTCGATGCCGCCGAAGCGCTCAACGGTTGCGTCTACGGCCCTTCCGAGACCCTCCGAATCGGTGATATCGGCGCCGAACGCGACGGCGTTACCGCGGCACCGGTCGGCCGTCGCCTGCGCCTTCGCCTTGTCGAGGTCGACCAGCGCCACGCGCCAGCCCTGCCCCGCCAGCCGCTCGGCCGTTGCCGCGCCGATCCCGCTGCCCGCGCCAGTGACGAACGCTGTCCGGCACTGGGTGCTTGACCAGGCCGCCAACGCTCAGCCGGACGCGCCGACGAGCGCCGCAAGCCGCTCGATCGTGTGCAGGCGCTGGTCTTTGTCGAAATGGACCGGCGAGCAGATGAGGCGGTCGACCCCCGCCTTCTCAAACGACTTGATCTTCTCAGCGACCTCGTCCTCGGAGCCGATCAGCGAGGTCGCGGCAACCAGCTCGTCGGGGATCGCGTTGTAGGCCTCGTCGCGCTTGCCGTCGAGGTATAGGCCCTGGACCTCGTCGGCCACCTCGCCGAAGCCGAAGCGATGGGTGAGATCCACATAGAAGTTGGTCTTTCTGGAGCCCATGCCGCCCAGATAGAGCAGCAATCCCGCCTTCACCACAGCACGGGCGGCATCGAGGTCGCCGTCGATCGCAACCTGAACCGACGGGGAGATCTCCAGGTCGGCACGGGTGCGCCCGCCCTTGGCGAATCCCGCCTCGAGGTGCTCGCCCCAGGTCTCCTCGAACTTGTCTGCCGAGAAGAAGATCGGGATCCAGCCGTCGCAGATCTCAGCCGCCATCTCGACCGACTTGCGCCCGATCGCGCCGACGAAGACGGGGATCTCGTTGCGGACAGGATGGAAGTTGAGCTTGAGCGCCTTTCCCTGCCCGGTGCCGCCCTGGATCGGGAGCTTCCAGTGGTCGCCGGAATGCTCGAGCGGGCCATTGCGGGCGACGATCTCGCGGACGATCTCGATGTACTCGCGCGTGCGGCCCCACGGCTTGGCGTACTCGACGCCGTACCAGCCCTCTGAGACCTGCGGGCCCGAGGGGCCGAAGCCGAAGATGAAGCGCCCGCCCGAGAGCGCGTCGATCGTTGCGCCGGCCATAGCTGCGGCGGCAGGCGGGCGGGCCGGTACCTGCATGATCGCGGCGCCCAGCTTGATTGTGGACGTCTGCGGCACAAGCCACGACAGGATCGAGACGACGTCCGAGCCGTACGACTCGGCGACCCAGACCGAGTCGAACCCCGCGTCCTCGGCGGCCTTGACGATCTCCACAGCCTCGTCGCCCTGGGGCCCGATCCCCCAGTAGCCGAGGTTGATTCCTAGCTTCGGCGCCATCGGCGCGGGAGCCTATTAGCTACGGAGCGTTCTGGCCGACCGAGCCCTGGAGCGACTCTTGGGTGATGAGCCAAGAATCGCCATCCCGCTCAAGCCTCATGGGCACGCCGGTGGCAGCGGTCAGGCCAACCTCCGCGGTGTCCCCGTCGATCGTCACATCCTCCTCATCGATGTCTGAGATGAGCTCCTTGCCAAGGTCCACCTGCTCCTCCGAGACCTCCGCGCCAGTCGCGCTGATGATCTCGTCGCAGCTCGCACCCTCGCCAGCGATCTCTGCAGGCGCGGAGGTCTCGAGGAACGCCCGCGCATCTTCGCTCAGAAGCTCGCAGGCGGCAGCGCCTTCGCCCCCGATCGTTGCGGTCAGGTAATCCTTCGCCACATCTGCAGCATCGCTCTCGTCCGATCCGCCACACCCGGCAACAAGGACCAGTGCGAGCGCAACGGCTGCAAAGACGATCGAGCCCTGACGAAGGCCTGGCCTCACGGCTTCGCCTTGAACTCGAACGATCCGGCGTCGCAGCGCTTTCCGGCAGGCCGTGAGTAACCACGCTGATCTTCGCCCTGCGCCGGTTTGCAGTTTCGCCGCGGAATCAGATCCCTCATCGGGCTGTCGGCGTCGATGGCGATCGTGTCCGTCGCGCCTCCATGGTCGGATGGAAACTCGTCCATGGAAGCGGCCGAGACATCGGTTAGATCGCTGTCGCGAAACGAACAGTCCCCATCGTCGCTCGGCGCCACGTTGAAGCCCTTCGAAATGATCACGCTTTCAGCGCAAGGGTCAAGAGTGATGAGGAAACCGCCGAGGATCGAATTGCGCACGACCAATGGCAAATCGCTCCCGGTCGAGTTGCCGGCAATGTGGTCTCCTTCCTCGGCTGAGTTCGAGAGGAACGTGACGTGGCTCAGCTTGCCGCCTCCCCTGAAGGCTCCACCTACGTCTGCCGACTCGTTGCCGTAGAAGGTCGTGTTTGTGACGCGGGTGTTTTCGAAGGTCCTGATGGCGCCGCCGTCGGCGCCCCCTGCTTCATTCGTTTCTGAAGTGTCGTTGCCCGTGAAGAGCGAGCGGCGGATATCCAGGTCCGAGCCGTAGATCGCTCCGCCCAGGGCCGATCCGCCCCCGGACGACGATGCGTGATTGCTGCTGAACTTGGAGTCGCTGATCGATAGTGACTTCCCGAAGTGGGCGATTGCGCCGCCGCGGGCCGCTCCGGTGGCAGCGCTGTTCTCGATGAAGGTCGTTCGCGTGATCCGAGACCCCGGGTCGGAAAGGAAGTTGAGGCCGCCGCCCTGGATCGCTTCGTTCGAGAAAATGAGCGAGCGGTCAATCCGCACCGGCACGTCAGAAGAAAAGAAGGCGCCACCGCCGCTGCCGGTCGGGGCGCTGCCCAGTCCGAGGCGTACGCGATCAAATCGCACCGATCCCTCGCCGACGTAGAGATCCCCTCCATTGTCGGGATTGAGGGTCGCCGCGTCGCCGTCTTCCAGCTGGACCCGCTCGAGAGACAGGCTTTTGGCTCCGTCGACCGCCTGAAGGACGCGATCGGCAACGTTGCTCGAGATCTTCCCCCCCGGCTTTGGGCCCCTTATGACCAGTGGCCCCCCGCCGGTGTAATCGAGATCGCCATTTGCGTTCAGGTCTTCATCTGAAGATGCGAGCGTCAACTCGTATTCGGAGTCCGTCAGCTTGATGACGTCGGGCTCTCCTCCTTTGCCCTTCGCGCATCCGTCGACGGCCTGGTTCGTGTTAGCCGACTGCAGCGCCTCGCGGAGAGAACAATCGCCGTCAGCGTTCAACTCGTCCGCGAGTGTGTCAGGTGCGATCGCCCTGGCCCCAGCTTCCGGCGCGACCACCAGAACGCATGCCGCGACTGCCCACCAGATTGTCAGCCCCCTGCGACTCACGCCGCGACCTTAGCGCGGATGCGAGCGCGAGACAAGCGCGAAACGCGAAGCGGCCACCCAGAGGCGGCCGCTTCGAACGGGTACTTCTCGGCTTCGCTACTCGGTGTAGCCCGCCTGCTGCAGGTAGTCCGCAGCCACGTCGCCCGGATCCTCGCGATCCAGCGAGACGCGGGCGTTCAGCTCCTGCATGACCTCCAGGTCGAGCTGCTCCTGGACCTTTTCGATCGTCTCCTGGAAGTCAGGACCGGCGGCGTCAGCCGCTTCCTGGCTTGCCGTGACGATGACGTTCCCCGACGGGAGGAGCTCCTGGTCGTCCTCGAGGATCGTGTACGTCTCGGGATCCTTGTAGAGCTGACCGTCCGTCGTGAACAGGATTGACAGATCCGCGTCGCCGTTGTCGAGCACGTCGTAGCGGAGCTCGGGATCGACCGATTTGAAATCACCGAACTTGAGCCCGTAGTTCTGCTCGAGTCCGAGCAGGCAGTCGATCCGCTCTTCGCACTCGGTTGTGCCGTAGAGGGTGAGGTCCTCCGAGACGCCCTCGAGGTCCGAGATCGTCGCGAGCCCCTCAGCTTCGGCGGTCTCCGTCAGGAGCCCAACACCGTTGGCGCTGGTGAACGGGGTCGGCGCGAAGGCCACGAGGCCATCGGCGCTCAGCTCTTCGTTCGCGAGATCCGCGGCTTCCTGAGCGTCGCCGGGGACGTCCTCGGGCGCCGTTCCGTAAAGGCTCGTCAGCGTCGTCGAGGTGTACTCGGGGTAGGCGTCGATCTCGCCAGTCTCGAGCGCCTTCTTGGCAACGACCTCAGAGCCCAGGTTGAGATCGGTCTCGACGGTGTAGCCCGCCGCCTCGAGCGCCTGCGCGTAGATCTCGCCGAGGATGAACTGCTCGTCGAAGTTCTTCGAGCCGATCGTCACCTCCACGCCTTCGTTGTCCGGGTTCGACTCGATCAGGGTCGACGAGGTTTCGGTGCTCGACTCCTCTGAGCCCGAGTCGTCATCGTCGTCCCCACACGCGGCAACGCCGAACGCGATGACCCCCGCAGCCAGCAGCGCGAAAAGCGCCCGCAGATAATTACTGAAGCTCATGATTGGGCTTCCCTCTCTCTTCGTGGACTGGTAAACCGACCGACGCCGCAACCTTATGCGGTCTCAAGGGCTTGACGCTGCAATTTGACGCCCTTTGGCGTCAGCGCGCTCTGCAGGGCCGCGAGGCAGAGCTCGACCGAGAGAGCGAGCAGCGCGACCAGGATCGCACCCGCGATCACTCCCGAATCGCCGTAGACGTTCGGCGCGAGGATGAACCGGCCGAGCGTGTCGACGCTCGCCAGCGGCGCGATCGCCGCGGTCGCGATGACGTTGATCGCGCTCGTCCTGACCCCGGTCATGATCGTCGGCGCGGCCAGAGGCAGCTCGATCCGAAGCGCGATCGCGCGCTCGGACATCCCCATCCCGCGGGCCGCCTCGACCGCCGTGCGGTCGACCTGCTTGATCCCGACAAAGGTGTTGGTGAGGATCGGCGGGACCGCCAGGATCATGAGAGCGAGCATCACGTTGTCGAAGCCCGTACCGACGAAGGCAACGAAGAGCGCGATGAGAACCAGCTCGGGAAGCGCGCGCCCCGCGTTCCCCGCAGCGACCGCGAAGAGCTCACCGCGGCCGCGGTGGCCCAGGTAAATCCCCAGCGGCAGCGCGATCGCAAGCCCAAGCGCCATGGCGGCGGCGCTGAGCGCCACGTGGGTGACGAAAAAGTCCCAGACCTGATCCAGGCCACCGACCTCGCCGCGGGCGAGTGGCGACTGCTGGCCCGAAAAGATGAACTCGAACGCGTCGCCGAACGACCCAAGAAAACCCAGCGCCAGACCGCTCATGCCGCCCTCGATCGCGCCATCGCGGCATCGAAGCGTCGCGAACGGCTCTGCTTGGTCTCACCGGCCGTCTGCCAGCGCGTGAGCCTGCGCTGTACGAGCAGGAAGATGACGTCGAAGATCACGGCCATGCCCACGGCAAGGACGGTCACCACCACGATGTTCGTCTTGAAGGTGATGTTGGAGCCGGTGATGATCTGGCTGCCAAGCCCTCCGCCCCCGGCGAGGTCCGCGAGCGTGGCAATCGCCACCGTCGAGACCGTCGCGATTCGAAGCCCCGCAACGATCTCGGGGACCGCCAGGGGAAACTCGACCTTCCAGAGCATCTGGCGAGCGGTCATGCCCATCCCCCGCCCTGCGTCCTTGGGCCCGACCGGCACGTTGTTGAGGCCGGCGACGATGTTGCGGTAGATGATCTGGATGTTGTAAGCGGTGAGCGCGATCAGCGCCGTGTCGACCCCGCGCCCGGTGATCGGCAGCAGCAGGAAGAAGAAGGCGACGCTCGGGATCGTGTAGAGAATTCCGGTCACGCCGATGAACGGCGGCACGAGGTAGCGCCGCTGATGGGAGAGGACGGCCATGCCCATCGCCAGCACGAACCCCAGGATCACGGAGATACCGACGAGGTAGAGGTGCTCGAGCGTCGGTGTTACGTAGCGGTCGGAGAAGTTCTCGGCGATCCAGTTGAAGCAGAACGCACCGTTGTCCTGGATGCACTGGTCGCTCGAGTCGCCGGCGAGCTTCTCGGCGAGGGTCTCTTGGGCGATCAGAGCGAGGTTCATGCGCCGAGGGGCCGCTCGGCCGCGGAGTGCTCGTCCTCCGCCGCCTCGGACGAGCTGAGGAAGTCACCAACGATCTCGATCGAGAGGACGCCCGCGATCTTGCCCTGAGCGTCGACCACCGGCGCATATTGGCTCTCGGCCTGGAGTAGGTCCGAAAGGGCGTCCCGCATCACGGCAGAGGCGTCCAGGATCGGGTCTGGCGAGGAAGCGGGCACGCTTGGGACGATGTCCTGCTGAAGGTCGCTCTCAGAAAGCCAGCCGAGCGGCTTTCGATCGGAGTCCACGAGGAGCGCGTGCGGCACCTCCGCTCCGTCGAGCTTTGCGCGCACTTCGCCGGTCGCCTGGCCGACAAATGCCAGCGGTGCCTCCCACAGGTCCACGTCGGCGACGCGCATGAGGGAGAGACGCTTCAGCGCGCGATCGGCGCCAACGAAGTCTTCGACGAACGAGTTGGCGGGCGCCATGAGGAGCTCGGCAGGGGTCGCGTACTGCGCGAGCTTGCCGCCTTCCTGCAGGATCGCAATGCGGTCGCCCATCTTGATCGCCTCGTCGATGTCGTGGGTGACGAAGAGGATCGTCTTCTTCACCTCTGCCTGGAGGCGCAGGAACTCGTTTTGCAGGCGCTCGCGATTGATGGGGTCGACAGCGCCGAAAGGCTCGTCCATCAGCATCACGCCCGGGTTGGCGGCGAGCGCGCGTGCGACTCCGACCCGCTGCTGCTGACCGCCCGAGAGCTGCGCCGGATAGCGATCGCGAAGCTCGGGGTCGAGGCCGATCAGCCCCATCAACTCGTCCACCCGCTCAGTGGTGCTGGTCTTTTCCCACCCGAGCATGGCCGGCACGGTCGCGATGTTCTCGCCGATCGTGCGGTGTGGGAAGAGGCCGATCTGCTGGATCACGTAGCCGATCTCGCGCCGGAGCTCGAACGGCGTGCGGTCGCGGACGGATCGCTCGCCGACAAGGATGTCCCCGTCAGTGATCTCGACCATGCGGTTGACCATCCGCATGGCGGTTGTCTTGCCACAACCTGAGGGGCCGACCAGGACGCAGATCTCCCCCGCCTCGACCTCGAGGCTCAGCGACTCGACCGCCGGGGCGTTGGTTCCGGCGTAGCGCTTCGTGGCCTCCCGGTAGGTGACCGGAAGCGCTTCCGCGCCGTTTGAACTGGGCTCACCCGCCACCGTGAGCGATCGTATACCCCGAGTGTGTATAGATGAGGCCTTGGAATCCGGACTCCATCCGCGGGGCCTTTCTGGGCCTGAGGCCGCACGACGCCTCGACGAGCTCGGCGAGCCGACGCCGCCGAACAGCCGCTCGGTCTCCTCGATCGTCGCCGGCAACGTCTTCACGCTCTTCAACGCGATCATCGGGGTCTTCTTCATCCTGATCCTGTCGCTCGGCCTGTGGGCCGACGCGATCTTCGGCTTCATCGCGGCGCTCAACTCCTACATCGGCATTCGCCAGGAGCTGAAGGCGAAGGAAACGCTCGACGCCCTGGCACTCCTGGTCGCGCCGAAGGCACAGGCGATCCGCGATGGCGTGCCCGTGGACCTGCGTGCCGACGAAGTGGTGCCGGGCGACGTCGTGCGAATCGAGCCGGGCGACCAGCTCGTCGCCGACGGCGAGGTGATCCAGTCGCGAGGCCTCACCATGGACGAGTCGATGCTCACCGGCGAGTCCGACGGCATTCAAAAGCAGACGCGTGACGAGGTCCTCTCCGGCTCCTTCTGCCTGAACGGCTCGGGCTACTACGAGGTGAGCGCCGTGCGCGAGGACTCCTATGCGGAGAAGGTCGCGGGCGAGGCACGCGAGTTCCGCCACCCGCCCTCCCCGCTTCAGGAGGAGGTCAACAGCGTGATCTGGGCGAACACGATCGCCATGATCCCGCTCGGGATCCTCGTCGTGGTTTCCCTGGCCGCCCGCGATACCCCATTCAAGGAAGCCGCTCAGACCGCGACCGCCGGCCTGGTGACCCTGATCCCCGAGGGCCTCGTCCTCCTGATGAGCGTAACGTTCGCGGTGGCCGCTGTTCGCCTGGCCAAGCAGAACACCCTTGTTCAGCAGATAGCGGCGACGGAGTCCCTTGCCGCGGTGGACACGATCTGCGTCGACAAGACAGGGACTCTCACGGACGGCGAGCTGGAACTGGTCGAGATCGTGCCCGCTGACGGCGCCGAGGCGGCCGCGGCAGAGCGCGCGCTCGGCCGCTTTGCCGCGTCTGCGGGCGAGCGTAACCGCACGCTCCAGGTCATCGCCGATCGGTTCCGCTCGAAGCCGGAGCGCCCCGTCGCCGAGATCCCGTTCTCATCGGTCTGGAAATGGTCCGGGCTGACCCTGAACGGAGGCTCCGGGCAGTCGAGCTACGTGATGGGTGCGCCCGACGTCCTGATCGCAAACGGCTCCCTTCACCTGGAGCCAGGCCTTCAGGCAACCCTGGAAGAGCACACCAGTGCGGGGCGGCGCGTGGTGGCGTTCGGAGAGGCCCCTGGCGCCCTCCCGTCTGACCCGTCCTCCGCGCCCCCGCCGCGCCTTCGGCCGACCGCGCTGGTCGTGCTGGAGGAGCGCCTCCGCGCGGACGCCGCGGAGACGATCGAGTTCATGCGCGAGCAGCACGTCGACCTCAAGCTGATCTCGGGCGACGCTCGCTCGACCGTGACGGCCGTGGCGTACGCGATCGGGGTGCCGAGGCACGCCGGGGTGATCGAGGGGCCGGACCTCCCCGACGATCGCGCGCGCCTTGGCGAAGTCGCTCTTCAGAACACGATCTTCTGCCGCATCACGCCCGAGCAGAAGAAGGCGCTGGTCACCGCTCTCGCCGACCGCGGGCGCTTTACCGCGATGATCGGCGACGGCGTGAACGACGTCCCGGCGCTCAAGCAGGCGCGGATGGCCGTCGCGATGGGCTCGGGATCGCAGATCACGAAGGGCGTCGCCGACATCGTGCTCCTCAAGGATCAGTTCTCGATGCTGCCGCGCGCGGTGGGTGAGGGCCGCAGGATCGCGCGAAACATCCACCGGCTCGGGCGCCTCTACATGACCAAGTCCGTGTATGCGGGAAGCCTGATCGCGTTCACCTCGATCTTGGGATTCACGTTCCCCTTCCTGCCCCGCCACCTCTCGATCGCTGCCTTCCTGACGATCGGGATCCCTTCGTTCGTCCTCGCCCTCGCGCCGAGCGAGGGACCGCTCTACCGAGGAAGGCTCCTGAAGGCGCTCTTCGCCTTCGCGATCCCGGCGGGGCTCGGAACCGCGATCGCCTCGATCCTGTCCTTCTTCTTCGTGGACAGCCTGGCGGGCGGCACTGTCGCGGAGGGGCGCACGGCGGCCACCACGACCTTGATCGTGCTCGGCCTGTGCTTCATCCTCCTGCTCGAGCGCGGGCCGGGCCGCGAGCACATCACGATCCAGACCTACATGCTCGCGATGATCGCCGGGCTCGGCGCTCTACTCGCCGCCGCCTTCGCGCTCGAGCCGGTTCGCGACTTCTTCGAGCTCGAGCTCCTCAGCGCCGGCCAGTGGTTCCTGTCGCTCGTCGCCGTGGCCGCCGGGCTCGTCATCGCCGGGCTCGGGTGGCGGCTTCCACAGATCCAGGCGCTCGAAGCCCCGGTGGACGAAACTCCGACTCGACCGCGGGGGCCGCGACCGACACATACTTCCCGGACCGCCGAGACGGAGATCATCTCGACCAGCAAGACTGAGACCCTCCCGAAATGACCGAGACAAGCGACATCCGCCGCACGAAGATCGTCTGCACGATCGGCCCGGCCACGAACTCGGTCGAGATGATGCGCGAGCTGATCACCGCGGGCGCGGACGTCTTCCGATTCAACTTCTCGCACGGCACCGAGGAGGACCACGCGCAGAACGTCGTCAAGGCGCGCGAGGCGGCGAAGACGTGCGGCAAGGAGATCGGGATCCTTGGAGACCTTCCGGGGCCGAAGCTACGCCTGGGCGACGTTGAGGGCGGCGTGGTCAACCTCGATGTGGGCTCCGAGGTGACGATTACGACCGAGGACGTGGTCGGTGACGCCTCGACGCTGCCGGTCTCGTGGGATGGCCTGCCCCGGGCCGTCCGCCAGGACGGTGACATCTACCTGGCCGACGGGCGCATCCGCCTCAGCGTGGTGGAGAAGCTCGAGGGGTCCGTGCGCTGCCGCGTCGAAGCGGGCGGCGCCGTCTCCTCGCACCAGGGTCTCAACCTCCCCGGGGCGGAGGTGACGCTTCCCTCCGCGGGCCGCGACGATCTGGCGTGGGTGGATTTTGCGATCAAGCACGGGATCGACCTCCTGGCCGTTTCGTTTGTCAGGCGTGCGGAGGACCTGGAGCCGGTCGAGCGGCGCATCCGCACCAGCGGCGCGGACATTCCCGTGCTCGCGAAGATCGAGAAGCCGCAGGCGGCCGAGCGGGCAGAGGCGATCATCAAGGCGACGACCGCCGGAATCATGGTCGCCCGCGGAGACCTCGGGATCGAGCTTCCCTTGGAACAGGTTCCCAGCGTCCAGCGCCGGCTGATCTCGCTGTCAGGCAAGCACTCGCGCCCATGCATCACCGCGACGCAGATGCTCGCCTCGATGGTCTCGTCGCCGCGCCCCACCCGCGCCGAAGTCTCAGACGTCGCCAACGCGATCTACCAGGGCACAGACGCCGTGATGCTCTCAGAGGAGACCGCGGTCGGCGAACACCCGGTCGAGGCGGTTCGGGTCATGGATCGAATCGCACGCGCCACAGAGCCCGAGCTTCCATACGCGGACTGGGTGTTCAACCGCGCCGGATCCCACGGCGACGTGGCCGGATCGGTCGCGCGCGCAGCGGTCGGCTCGACCTACACGCTCGGGCTGGCCGCCCTGATCGTGCCCACCCGCTCGGGACGCACCGCCAGGGTCGTCTCGGCGCATCGGCCCAAGGTCCCCGTGCTTGCCGTCTCGCCGCGGATCGAGACGGTCCGCCGCCTCAACCTGCTGTTCGGCGTCCAGTGCGTGATCGCCGAGGAGTGGACGGGCATCACGCAGCTTCTCGAGGACTGCTCACGCCTCGCGCGCGAAACGGGAGTCGCCAACTCAGGCGACCTGATCGGCATTACGGCAGGCCTGCCGCGCCAAGAGCTGGGCACGAACCTGTTCGAGATCCACCGCGTGCCGTAGGCCTGTCGATCCCGAGGAAGGTCCTACCGGGATCGAGCTAGCCGCACTGAGGCCAAGGGCTCGAGCCCTGCCGGTGTTTCAGCTTGACGGCGACAACTGCCTGGGTCTTCCACGAATAGCGATGCGGATCGCCGCCGGGCGACATGGGGCTTGTCTTCCAGGTGGACCTGAGGAACTGGAAGGCGCCGTGGTAGGAGCCCGACGGGTCGTGGATGTTCGGATCCTCGCCGGACTCGCAGTAGCTGGTCTTGTGGGCCCACTTCTTGTCCTTCGCGGAGAACGAGTCCCACTCGCGGTCGTAGCGGTCTCCGCCGGCGCCTCCGCCTCCTCCACCGCCACCTCCTCCGCCGGTACCTACGCCGCCGCCGCCGGCGAGGGCGGTCACGGCGGTGCCGAGCGTGAGCATCGCGATCATGGAGACCACGGCGAGGCCGGTCCGGATGTTTCCGGAGGCGGCAGTCAGACCTTCAGGTGTCGACTTGCAATCGGTCAAAAGCTGCGGGCACGCTAACAGATCGTGTGTGGAGTGTGAGCGTTTTGTAAGCGTGCCTCTCCTATTCGTCGGCATGCCAGGCTCTACGCATGAATTCGGCAACCAGAACCTCCTCGTTGAGGGCTATAGCGCCACTCGCGCTGATGGGCCTCATCTTCTGGTCGTCGGCGCAAAGCGGCGGTGGCGACATCCCCGAATGGGCGCACGTCGTCCTCCATTTCGCCGAGTACGCGATGCTCGCCGCGCTCTGGATCTGGGCTCTCGGCCCGCTCATCGGCACCCGTGC
The DNA here is from genome assembly GCA_033856515.1 of Solirubrobacterales bacterium. Lineage (GTDB taxonomy): Bacteria > Actinomycetota > Thermoleophilia > Solirubrobacterales > 70-9 > JALZKA01. The sequence continues at coordinate 286,171 of JAWVEY010000034.1, read as the reverse complement.
GTGGCCCGTGGCCGCCGCGATCGCGTTTGCTTTCGCGGTCTCCGACGAGATCCACCAGAGCTTCGTCCCTGGCCGGGTGTCAGACCCCGTCGACGTCATCGTCGACTCGGCGGGGATCTGGGCGGCCCTGTTCCTCGCCGCCTACGCGCGGGGCAACGCGTCTACGCGACGGACCCAGTCACACAAGGGCGGATAGGAGTCCACCGGCTTCAGGCAGGGCTCGAGGACCGGGTGTGCGATGGACTCGAATCACTGCGAGAGGCCGAAGTCGCCGAAGGGCTCGTCGCGCTCGCGCACCGCCTCCTTGAATCCCGCCTCGGCAGCGCGCTGCTGGAACTCAAAGCCCTCGGGCGTGTGGCGGGCGATCCCGTCGAAAAAGGTGCCGAGGACCTGTGTCGCGTGTAGCCCCTGGGCATAGAGCGCCTGGTTCACCAAGAGCTTGTGCATGACGAGCTGATTGATCGGCACGCGGGCGATCCGCTCGAGCAGGCCCTCGAAGGCCCCGTCGAGCTCGGCGGCCGGAGCCGCCTCGGTCGCGAGCCCCCACTCGGCCGCCTCGGTGCCGCTCAACGAGTCGCCCGTCAGCAGCAGGCGCTTGGCACGCGCCGGTCCGACCCGGTGAGCCCAAAGCGCGGTGGTTGGCACGCCCCACACCCGAGCGGGCGGGTAGCCGATCTTCGCCTTGTCCTCGATCACGAGGAGGTCCGAGCAGAGCGCCATGTCCGTTCCGCCGGCGACGCAGAAGCCGTGCACCTTGCACACCGTCGGCTTCTCGGAGTGGAAGAGGCTCATGAAGCCACGCACGTTCCGCGACATCATTTGGTAGTCGGTGACCGGGTCCCACTGCCCCGACGGGTCGTGGTTCTTCGCCATGACGAAAGGGTCGATCGGCGAACCCGCCGGCACCGAGTCGTCCTCCTGTAGGCCCATGCCCTCCGCCGACTCCACGAGGTCGTAGCCGCCGCAGAAACCTGTGCCGTTGCCGGCCAGCGCGATCACGTGAACCTCCGGGTCGAGGTTCGCCCGCTCGACACAAGCGGCGAGCTCGCGCGGCATCGCGGCGGTGATCCCGTTTCCGCGCTCTGGCCGATCAAGGGTGATGCGCGCGATCCGGCCGTCGCGCTCGTAAGTCATCGTCGTGGTTTCGGGAGCCATGGCGACATCCTTCACCATCGCGGCGATTGGTGAGTGTTAGAGGCTGCGGCGCGTTTCGCAGCCCGGGCCTTTGTCCTTGCCTGGGCCTCCGATACAGGTGTCGTCCCCGGGGCCACCCTTGAGCACGTCATTGCCCTTGCCGCCGCAAAGCACGTCGTCTCCGCTCGAGCCATTGACCTCGTCGTCGCCTCCCAGGGCAACGATCACGTCTTCGTCGGGACCACCGCTGAACGTGTCGCCTCCTTCGGTGCCGAAGGCAGTGGCGGGCTCGTCCTCGCACTCCGGTATCTCCCGCTCGAGGTGAAGGACGGCATCGAGGCCGGTTGCGTAAAGGTCGGTCTCGTTGGGCGCAATCGCGAGCCGCCGGACGACTCCGAGAGCGCCGGTGCCCGCGTCGTCGCAGCCGAACTCGCCCTCACTCGCAACGCATCCGGCGAACTCAAGCTTGCCGTTCGGCGAGCGTCTGAACTCCACGATGGCGGCGCTGCCTCCGACATAGACGCTGGAGCCGTCCTTGGTGACCACGAGGCTTCGCGCGCCTGCCAGCGCCCCGGCGTGAGGCGGAGCCTTGCAGCCGTCCTCATCGTCTGAGGCGAAGCACCCGGCGTATTCGAGCGACCCGTTGTCCTTCCGGTTGAAGCGCGTTAGCGACCCGACCCCGTCGCCGGCGGGATCGCCAGAGGCCACGTAGGCGCTCTTGCCGTCCTCACTCAAAACGATGTCGGCTGGATCGTCGAAGGACGGGACCTTCTCGCATTCTCCGCCGGTCGTTGTGAAGCAATCCTTGGGCCTGAGGCCGTCCTCTGTCTCGTCGAAGTACGTCAGCGCCCTGCGCCAGTTGCCGGGGCCGCTCGTCCCCTGGCCGGCGGTGACGTAGACGTCGTCGCCGTCCGCACCGACGGCGATCCCGGTCGGGCCGTAATAGGAGGCGTGCTCGATGTTGTTGCACGGGGGTCCTTCGCCGATGCAGCTTTCGAACGCGAGCGGCGGCGTCTCACCCCGCACCAGATGGAAAAAGCTGGCGCCGTCGTGACCGGTCACATAGAAATCGCTGCCGGAGATCGCCATCCCCTTCGGGTTTACGAGGCCGGCGGCGAATCCGTCGCACGGCGACGTATCGAGGTAGCCGTCGAAGCAGCCATCGAATGTCACAACGCCTGCCACCGAGAGATCGAAGTCCCACACCCGGTCGTTGGGGATTCCTGTTCCCAGTAGGTAGAGCGTGTTGCCTTCGGGGGCGACCAGCGCCTCCTCGAAATGAAAGCCGTTGACCGGCTCTTCGAAGGGAAACTCCGCGCAGGTGTCGAACCCGCCGTCTCCCACACACGAGCCGTAGGTGATCGCGCCGTCCGGGCCGATGTCGAACTGGGTAATGACCCCGTCATTCGGGGTCGTCGTGTACAGATCGGCGCCGTTCGGTCTTATCGCCAGGCCGTAGACGCTGCCGAGGTTGCTCGCCTCCGGATCCGTGCAACCGTTGCTCCCGGCGCTCGAGACGCAATCGGCGACCGTTACCTCGCCCGGAAATGCGCCTGCGCTGGCGGGCAGCGCCAGAGCGACGACTGCAACCAGCCCCGCAAAGAGCCCCCTGGTGTGGCGTAGCGAACCCACGGCCCGTTGACGACCCTAGCCCAAAAAGCGACCGAGCGCCAGACAGTGCCGGCGGGTGTTCGCCAGACTCAGGCCCGATGGCGAAGAACGACGCGATGATCGAGGCGGGCGGCCGTGAGGTCCGCGTGTCGAGCTCCGATCGGGTCATCTTCCCGGCCACGAAGCGGACCGGCGACATCACGAAGCTCCAGATCGCCGAGTACTACGTGGCCGTAGGCGACGGGATCATGCGAGCACTCCGCGAGCGCCCGACCACGCTAGAGCGCTGGCCGAAGGGGGTCCACGAGGGGATGACCATCTCCACGAGAGAGGGCCACAAGGGCGACGCCTTCTACCAGAAGCGAATCCCGAAGGGCGCGCCCGACTGGGTGGAGACAGCGCGGATCGAGTTCCCCTCGGGCCGCAACGCCGACGAGGTCTGTCCGACCGAGCTGGGCGTCGTCGCGTGGTGCGCCCAGATGGGCACGCTCACGTTCCACCCCTGGCCGGTGAGACGAACCGACGTCGACCACCCGGACGAGCTCCGCCTCGACCTCGATCCGCAACCCGGGACGGACTTCGACGACGCGGTCGGGGTCGCCGGCGAAGCCAGGACCTTGCTGGACGAGCTCGAGATCACGGGCTTTCCCAAGACCTCGGGCGGGCGCGGCATCCACATCTACGTCCGGATCGAGCCCAAGTGGACGTTCACCGACGTGCGCCACGCGGCGATCGCGTTCGGGCGCGAGCTCGAGCGGCGGATGCCCGGCCGTGTCACGACCAAGTGGTGGAAGGAGGAGCGCGGCGAGACGGTCTTCGTCGACTACAACCAGAATGCTCGCGACCGCACGATCGCTTCGCCATACAGCGTGCGCGCCAAGCCCGGCGCCCCGGTCTCGGCGCCTCTTGAGTGGGACGAGCTTGCCGACGTTCAGCCGGAGGACTTCACCGTGGAGTCGATGCCGGCCCGCTTCGCTGAGGTCGGCGACCGGTTCGAAGCGATCGACGACAAGCACCATTCGCTCGCGCCGCTCCTCGAGATGTATGAGCGTGACGAGTCCGAAGGAGAGGGCGATATGCCGTACCCCCCGGACTATCCGAAGATGCCCGGCGAGCCGAAGCGCGTGCAGCCTTCACGAGATCGCGACCGCAAGAGCGATCGCAAGAAGTAGGATCGCCCGGCACCAGGGCGGTCTCGTCTTTGGGAAACGAATCTATGGAGGGTGTATGAAGAACAGCAAGTGGATTTTGATGCTCGTGGGGCTTCTCGCGTGCGGTCTGATCGCCGCCGGCTGCGGTGGCGATGACGACGACAGCTCGAGCGACACGTCGACGACTGAGGAGAGCGGCGCCACCGGCGAATCAAGCTCGACCGATACCGATTCCGACTCGAGCGCAACCAGCGTCGACGTCGACGAGTTCCTCTCGTCGTGCGAGGACACCGTTGAAGGCACGCCCGGAGCCGATACGGCCATCGCCGCTTGCGAGGACGCTGCGGACGCTCTCGAACAGTGTGCAGACCAGGCCAACGCTTCAGGCGACGAGGACCTCGCCGCGGACGCGATCGCCCTGTGTCAGCAGGCCGCGGACGACGCCGTCAAGCAGTTCGAGGCGTTGGGCGGCTGACCCGAGAGAGCCAAACCCGTTTAGGATCGCGCTGTCTTGCGGCGGTCCGCCGCGGGGGTAACACAGAGGAGGATTGAATGCGAATCGCAAAGTGGATGCTCGCGCTCATGGCGCTCCTGGCTTGCGGCCTCATCGCCGTCGGCTGTGGGGACGACGATGACGACTCGAGCTCTAGTGACGAGCCGGCGACCGAGGAGTCGAGCTCGAGCGACGACAGTTCGAGCGACAGTTCGTCGTCCGGCGTCGACGCAGACGCGTTCCTTAGTGAGTGCGAGGACGCGTTCGCCGGGACGCCAGGCGAAGACGCTGCCGCCACGGCTTGCCAACAGGCAGCCGACGCGCTCGAGCAATGCGGAGATCAGGCTGAGGCCGCGGGTGGAGACGACTCAGCAGTCGAAGCAGCAGTCCAGATCTGCCAAGACGCTGCCGACGAGGCGGTCAAGCAGCTCGAGGCGGCTAATCCCTAAGCGCGCACGGTCCTAGGGACCGTTCGTTCGACGTAAGGCTGCCGGCCGCTCCTTCGGGGGCGGCCGGCGTCGTTACTGCTCGAGCTGGGCGAAGGTGCACTCGCGCGGGTCCTTGTCGTCGCGCCAGCGCACGAGCTTCGCGCCGTGGCGGATGCGGTTGGCCGAGACGTGGTCGAAGGTGATCTCGACGACGAGCTCGGGGCGCAGGTCCACCCACTCGAGGTCGCGACCGCCGGTCCAGCGGCTCGGGTCGCCGGAGCCACGTTCGCCCGTCTCGTACGGAGCCAGCTCTTTCACCAGCTCGCGCTTCCGCTTGGCAGTGAGGCCCGAGGTGTGGCCGACTATTCGCAGGTTGTCGCCGTCGTAGACGCCCAGGATGAGTGCGCCGACGGTGTTCTCCTCCTTACCGGGGCGCCAGCCGGCCACGACGACGTCAGCCGTTCGCACGCGCTTGATCTTCACCATGCCCTTGCGCTCGCCCGGCTTGTACGTCGAGTCGAGCTCCTTCGCGATGACGCCTTCGCCGCCCTGAAGCCAAGGCTCGGCTTCGGCCGGGTCCTGAGTGATGGGGGTCAGCTCAACCGAGCCTGGCGAGTCCCAGCCGTCGATCAGGCCCTCAAGCGCCTCGCGGCGCTCAGCCAGCGTGAACTTCGTCGCGTTCTTCTTTCCGACCGCAAGCAGGTCGAAGGCGCGAAAGATGGCGGGGGTTTCCTCGGCGAGGCGGTTGATGCGCGACTCAGCGGGATGAATCCGGTTCTGAAGTGCGTCGAACACCTCGTGGCCGTCCGAGTCCAGGATCACGAGCTCTCCGTCCAGGATGTACTGGCCCTTTGGGAAGTCGAGCTCCGGGAAGTAGCGGTGGAGCGGCTTGCCACCGCGGCTCTGGACGAAGACATCCTCGCCGTCGACGAAGGCAAGTGCCCGAAATCCATCCCACTTCGGCTCATAAGCCCAACCCTCGCCCTCCGGAAGGGCCTTTCTCGACAGCGCGAGTTGCGGCTTTATCGGAGGCTTGAGCGGAAGCAGAGCAGTGCACGATATTCGTATGCCGCAAGCGGCTTACGAGCGAAGTGCCGTGCTCCGCGGCTTACGAGCGACGTGCTCTGCGGAGCTCCCGCATCTCGGCGATCGCGGGATCGTCTACGGGCGCGAGCTCTGGGCGCAGCGGGATCGGGCGCAGCTCCATCTCGCGGGAACCCTCAGGGCCGGGCTCGACTCTCACGACGCGCGCGCCGAGGCGGCCGGCGAACGCCTCGACGGGGCTTGTTCCCTCGAAGAGGAGCCCGGCGCCGTCGTCGATGCCGTAGCCCGCGGGCAGCCCGTTCTCGACCTCGGCCAGAAGACGGGTCCTCCGGCCGGGATCGCGCGCGTAGTGCACGCAGAGCGTGCCCGGCAGGAGGCCCAGGCCCTCAGCTCTGCGCGGCTCTCCCGCCGACGACGTGATCCCATGCTCGAACCAGCACATCGCGCCGGCGCTCTGGCCGGCGAGGAGGACGCCCGCCTCCCAGGCCTCGCGCATGATCTCGGCAAGGCCGTGCGCACGCCAGATCGCGATCAGGTTCAGCATCGAGCCGCCGGCGGCGTAGATCAGATCCTGCTCGAGCAGGTGCTCACGCAGGTTCACCCACTCGCGCTCCATCCGGAAGAGCGACACGTGGGTGGGACGGCAGTCGAAGCGGTCGAGCACGGCGTAGAAGTTGGTGATTGACTCCTGCGGGTCGCCACTCGCCGTTGGCAAGAGGCAAACGCGCGGGTTAGGGACGTGTGTCAGCTCGAGCAGGTGGCGGACGATCGCCCGCTCCGCCGGGTGCGAGCGGAACTCATGGCCTCCCAGGGCGACGATGCGCGGGGTCAAACTGCGACCAGCGCCGGCATCGCGGGCTCGGCGAGGTAGTCCACCGGCAGTCGGTCCTCCACGACGCCGAGCGGCCCGCAGCGAAGCGATGCGGCACCCGCCGACGGGCGCGAGGAGACGACCTTGTGGAGCTCGGTGCCGCGAAAGTGGAGCGCCGCCCCGTCGTCAGCGGCATACCCCGGGCGCATGCCTTCGCAAAGAAGGCGGTGGAACTCGTCGCGCCGCTCGGGCTCGGAGTCGTAGTGCGCAGTGAAGCTCCAAGGCAGGAATCCCATGCCCTCCACGTGCTCGGGCGCGTCGTAGTAGGCGGTGATCGAGTCGCTGAACCAGCACAGCGCTCCGGCCGACAAGCCACAAAGGACCACCCCGGCCTCCCACGCCTCGCGCATGATCTCGTCGATCCCGTGCGCCCTCCATACCCCGAGCAGGCTGACCAGGCTGCCGCCGCCGACGTAAATCAGGTCCTGGGAGAGGAGGTGCTCGCGCACGCAGGAGATCGCGCGGTCGCGCCTGAAGAAGGTGAGGTGCGAAGCGTCGGCCCGCTCCTTTGCGAACTCCTGGTAGAAGCGCACGACGTAGTGATCGGCGTCGCCCGACGCAGTCGGCAGGAAGCAGACACGCGGGCGCGGCTTGCCCGTCAAGCCCAGCACGTAGTCGTCAAGAAGCGGATTGCCGCGCTCCATGGAGAATCCGCCACCACCGAAAGCGACGATCTGACGACGTTCGCCGTTCATAGTGGAAATATCGTCCCTGGAAGGCGTTTGGTGCTTGTCCAGGTGTCCAGAGCTTCACCACAACGTTTCGCCCCATGGTCGAGTCCCAAAACCCCCTGCAAATGAGGCCTCCAGCGCAAGCCGACATCGTTGTCGTCGGTGCCGGCATCGTCGGTTTGGCGACTGCGCGAGAGCTCACGCGTCGCCACGACGGCATCCGCGTCGCCGTGGTGGAACGCGAGCCGGAGATCGGGACGCACCAAACGGGCCGCTCTTCCGGGGTCATCCATGCCGGCATCTACTACGCGCCTGGCTCGCTGAAGGCGCGCCTCTGCGTCGAGGGCGCGCGCGAGCTCTACGACTTCTGCGCCGAGCGTGGCATCCCAACCGAGCGCGGCGGCAAACTCATCGTCGCGACCCGCCCCGAGGAGCTGCCGCGCCTGGACGAGCTGGAGCGCCGCGGTATCGAAAACCAGGTTCCGGGACTGAAGAGAATCGCCGAGGACGAGATCGCTGACATCGAGCCTCATGCCCGCGGCATCCAGGCGCTCCACTCCCCCGCCACCGGGACTGTGGACTTCCGCGCCGTAGCCGCTGCGTACGCCGACGATGTGCGAGCGGACGGCGGCACGGTCACGACGTCCTGCGAGGTGCAGTCGATCATCGAAGGCGACCGGGGCGTTGACGTGGAGCACGCACAGGGAAGGACGAATGCGCGAGCGCTGGTCAGCTGCGCGGGTGCCTGGTCGGACCGCCTGGCCGTGGCCGCGGGCGCCCCAGCCGATCCGCGCATCGTCCCGTTCCGCGGCGCCTACCTGCGACTCCGGCCCGAGCGCGCGTCGCTGGTGCGATCGAACATCTACCCGGTGCCCGATCCCGATCTGCCCTTCCTGGGTGCACACCTGACCCGCGGGTACGACGGCGAGGTGCTCCTGGGCCCGACCGCGCTCATGGTCGGGGCGCGGGACGCCTACAAGGTGGGCCGAATCCGCGCCCGCGACCTCTGGCAGACGGTCTCTTGGCCGGGAACTTGGAGGATGGCCTCACGGAACTGGCGTGCCGGCCTAACCGAGATGCGCCACGCGCTGCGCCCCTCGGCGCTCGTCCGGGAAGCCCAGCGATTCGTGCCTGAGCTCGAGCCCGGCGACTTCGTTCCAGGCCCGTCGGGGATCCGCGCCCAGGCGCTGGCGCGCGACGGCTCGCTTGTCGACGACTTCGTCCTGTCGCGAACCGGCCGCTGCGTCCACGTCCGTAACGCGCCATCGCCGGCCGCCACCTCGTCGCTCGCGATCGCGCGCCTGATCGCGGACGAGGTCGAGCTTTAGTTGCTGGGGTAGGGTGCGCTGCGTGGAAGCAGCCACGCAGGCAGAGATCGAGGACAAGCCCGAGCGCGCCGTCTCGTCATTCTCCAAGTCGCTGTTTCTCGGCGAGATCCACGAGGACATGGTCTTCCCGTGGCCCCTGCCCGATCCCGCCGAGCAGGAGAAGGTGCGCGGCCTGATCCGCGCCGCACGAGAGATCGCGGGCGACCAGGACTACGGCAAGTTCGAGGATGAGCGCTGGATCCCGGACAAGCTCCTGCGCGAGCTGGGCGACGCCGGCCTCCTCGGCCTTTACGTCGACGAGAAGTACGGTGGCCAGGGCCTCTCCCAGACCGGATACGCGCGCGTCTTCGAGACCTTCACCCACATCGACGCGACGCTCTCGATCGTTCTGGGCGTCCATCAGTCGATCGGCTACAAGGCAATCCACCTCTTCGGCTCGGACGAGCAGAAGGAGCGCTTTCTCCCGGACCTGTGTACGGGGAAGAAGCTGGCCGCCTTCGCCCTGACCGAGCCCGCCGCCGGCTCCGACGCCTACAACATCGAGTCGAGGGCGGTCCTGCAAGCCGACGGCTCGTGGGTCCTGAACGGCGAGAAGCGCTACATCGGGAACGGCTCGCGCGCCGACGTCCTCTCCGTGTTCGCCCGCGCCGAGGTAGACGGCAAGGACCGCCACATCGCGCTGATCGTCGAGAAGGGCATGAAGGGCTTCGAGGTCGGTGAGCGCTACGACACGATGGGGCTGCGAGCGAACGACCTGCGGCGCCTGCGCTTCAACGACGTGAAGATCCCGGCGGAGAACGTGATCGGCGAGCCCGGAGAGGGCTTCAGGATCGCGATGCAAGTGCTCAACAACGGTCGCATCGGGCTTGGCACCGGAGCGGTCGGCGCTTCCAAGTACCTGATGGACCTCGCGATCGACCACTCTCAAGAGCGCCGCCAGTTCGGCCGCCCGCTCGCCGACTTCGAGCTCGTCCAGGACAAGATCGGCTGGATGGTCTCCTACCTCTTCGGCCTGGAGTCCATGGCCTACATGACTTGCGGCCTGGTCGACGCCGGCGTCGAGGACTACTCGCTCGAGTCGGCGATGTGCAAGATCTCGGGAACCGAGTTCCTCTGGTACCAGGCGAACCGGGCGCTTCAGCTCCGCGGCGGCGAGGGGTACATGAAGACGGACCCCTACGAGCGCCTCCTGCGCGACATCCGGATCTTCCCGATCTTCGAAGGCGCGAACGACGTCATGCGCTGCTTCGTCGCCCTCTCAGGCCTGAAGCCGCTGGGCGAGGAGCTCTCCGGTCTTGGCGACATCGGCCTGTCGGACCCCATCGGCTCCATCGGCGTCCTGGCCGACTACGTCGGCGGCAGGGTGAAGCGCGAGGTGAGACCCGACAAGATCGGCCAGGCGCACCCCGACCTGAAGTCGCATGCAGACGCCGTGTCCGAGCAGGTGAAAGAGCTCAGGAGCATCTCCGAGGGTCTCCTGCGGAAGCGCAAGAAAGACATCATGGAAGCGCAGTTTCAGCAGAAGCGCCTCGCCGACGCGCTATCCGACATCTTCGCCCAGGTCTCGGTGCTCTCGCGGGTGACCGCGATCTTCGAAGACCAGGGCGTCGAGCCATCAGGCCAGGAGCGCTTCATCGCCGAGACGTTCTGCGAGCGGGCCGCGGCACGCGTCGGCTCGAACTTCCGCCAGATCGAGTCAAACGACGACGACCGCGTGAAGGCGATCGCGAAGCTCGCATACAAGCGCGGCCAGTACGGCTACGCGCTCTTCGGCGACGAGTAAGCGCTCAGAAGGCTTCGGCGATCTCGCGCGCGAGTGTGAAGCCCGATCCTGTATCGGTGTTCTCGCAGCGAACGCCCGCCTCCGAGCTCTCGCACCTGAACGGACCTACGGTCGTCTGCGTGCCGTACTCGAGCACCGTGAGTGTGTCCGGCGAGCCTGTGACCGCGTCGCTAACGCACGCGAACTCCGCGGGGCCTTCCACGCCGACGCTCAGGCTCGAGCCGTAGTCGAATTCGCATGACGCGGGCTTGGGCGGCGGCTCGTAGGAGTGCTCGAAGATGTCGCAGCGCACGAACTCCTCGGTGACCGCACACGAGATGTTCTTCGAAGGCGTCGTGAACGAGTCGAGCGGGCCGACGTCGGTCGTCTCGCTCCCGCCATCGGTCTCTGTCTCGTCAGTGGTTTCCTCGTCCTGCGTCTCGGCCTCTGTCGTCTCCGTGACCGTGGTCGTGGCGGTCGAAGTCTCGCCGTCATCGTCGCCTCCGCAGCCTGCGATGGCCACGGCGAGCAACACAACCATCCACCCCCACTTCCTCATTCGGCATCCGCCGATGCCTTGTCGTCAGTCTTCTTCGCGTTTACTACTGCCTTCCGCATCGCCTCCTGGGCCTCCTCCTTCGACATGCCGGACTCGCGGGCAGCCGCGGCGAGCTGGCGCACGCCCAGCTCGATCTGGCGATCCGAGAGGTCGTCGAGGGGGATTCCGAGGCCCGCGTAGTGATCGCGGATCTTCCTGATCATGGCCGCCCGGGCTTCAACGCGCGTCATCGCCCCCAACGTACCGCGCTCGGGCCCTGTGAAACCCCCGGCTTACGCGGCTAGGCCGTAAAGGAGCGAGCGCATCGCGGGCTCGATGTCCTTTCGTGCCTGCTTTGGGTCGTTCGCGGTCGCGACCATGATCGCCGCCTCACCGACGGCAGCCACCAGGAGGTGCGCGAGTGGCCGCACCGGCTGCTTGGCGATGCGCCCGCTTTCGATCGCGGCGTTGAGGACCGCCTCGGTGAGCCCGAGCCCGTACCGGACGTCGATCTCGCGCCACTCCTCCCAGCCGAGGACAGAGGGCGCGTCGATCAGCGTCACCCTGGCGATCTTCGAATCGAGTGCGACATCGAGCACGGCACCTGCGGCCACGTCGAGCGCCTCGAGCGGGTCCTCACGCGGGTTCGCCTGCAGCGCAGCGCCGATCCCGGCGACGATCTGCTGCTCGAGCTCTTCGTGGACGGCCCTGAACAGATCGCGCTTGTCGCCGAAGTGGTGGTAGAGGGCACCGCGTGTCACCTTTGCGCGGTCGACGATCTCCTCGGTGCCGACCGCCGCATAGCCACGCTCGGAGAAGAGCTCGATGCCCACCTCGATCAGTTTCGCGCGTGTCGCCTCGGACCGGGCAGCCTGCCGATTCGCCGTTGTGCTCACGTGTGGCGCCCCTCACACATACATACCGTCTGTATGTTACTCTCCTCGCGCAAAGCCATACAACCTGTATGTAACCAAGGAGGCCGGATCGATGGGCACTGAGAACAAGTTCTGGAGGGATTCATCCCTTGGCACCGCACGCGAGATCGACTTGAGCGGTGGCCGGATGCGCGTCTTCGAGGCGGGAGCCGGCGAGCCCATCGTCTTCGTCCACGGCGCCCTTGTGAACGCGAACCTCTGGCGCAAGGTCGTGCCGCGCCTCTCCCCCGACTTTCGGTGCATCACGCTCGACATGCCGCTCGGCTCGCACGAGCTCCCAATGCCCGACGCCGACCTCTCGATTCCCGGCCTCGCCGACATGATCGCCGAGGCAATTGAGAAGCTCGGCCTCGAGTCGCCGACGATCGTCGCCAACGACACCGGCGGCGGGTTGACGCAGATCGCGCTCGCTCGCCACCCCGAGCTCGCAGGTCGGGTAGTTCTGACGAGCTGCGACGCCTACGAGAATTTCCCCCCGCTGTTCTTTCGCGTGTTGCTCTGGCCGACGCGGTTCCCCGCGATGGCGCGGGTGCTCTTCGCGGCGCTCCGGATCCGGGCGCTCCGCTCCACCCCGCTCGCATTCGGCTGGCTCATGCGCTCGAAGCTCGATCCCGCGGCCGGCGACTCCTACATCCTCCCCATCCTCACCGAGAAGGGACAGGGTGCAGACTTCGCCCGCGTCATCCGGGCGTTCGACTCGAAGCACCTCATGGACGCGATCGAGAAGCTCCGCTCGTACGACCGCCCGGTCCTCGTCGCCTGGTCACGCGACGACAAGTTCTTCCCGCCGGCGGACGCCGAACGCCTGATCGGCGACATCCCCGGGTCGCGGCTCGAGTGGATCGAGGACGCGTACACGTTCTCGATGGAGGATCAGCCGGAGCGTCTGGCCGATCTCATTGCGGGCTTCGTGCGCGAGCCGGTGGCGGTCGCTTGAGCTAGTCCGTGCCGGTGTCGGGCGCGAGCGTCGACTCGGGCACCGTCGACCCGTCCGGGGCGATCGTGCCCTCAGGCGTGGTCGTTCCCTCTGGTGTGGTCGTTCCCTCATCGGGAGTGACGGGAGCGCCCTCGCCCGGCACCGGCTCGGAATCCTCGGGCCGCACGATCACCGTGCGGCCGTCGTCGAGCTCGTACACGGTGCCGATCTCCTCGCCCTGGCCGACGACGCGCTCGCCGGGGGCGAGCTGCACCTCGTTCGCGACCTCGTCCTCGGCGGCGGTAATGGCCGCAGCGTCCTGAGCCTGCTGGAGCGCCTCTTGGTCCGTGAAGACCTCCTCGAGGTCCACGGACGAGAGAGCAGCGAGCAGGAAGGCAACGGCGAGGACGATGCCGAGGTCGAAGAGGTTGACGAGTCCGTCGAGCGGATCGCCGCCGCGGTCCTCGTGCAGTCGTGCACGTGTGGGGACGGCCATGGCCTAGCTCCCTCCGCCTTGCTGCGGGGTCGTGGGCGGCTGAGGTTTCGCGGGCTGCGCCGGAGCGGTCGGTGCGGCCGGAGTCGCCGGTGCGGCAGGGGCTGCCGGAACGACCTGCGTTGCTTGCGTGGCGGGCGCCGGAGTCGCCGGAGCCGGGACCGGAGCCGACGGGGCCGGGGCGTGCGCGGACATTGGCGAAGCAACCGGGGAGTTGGCGGTGTTCACGGACGCGGCCTGGGTATGTGGGATCACGGTTCCTGGCGCAAGCGCGGAGGCGATGTACTCCAGGTCCGAGAAGTCTTGCCCGTACAGGCGGTCGCGAACAAGCGAGATTCCGTAGGCGATCGCGCCCACCAGAAGCCCGGCGACCGTGACGCTGAAGGCAACGCGCAGGTTGTCCGCGAGGGTCTCGATGTCGCCCTCCGCCAGCCCCGCCAGGGCGGGTGAGAGCGGGATGAGCGTCCCCATCAGGCCGAGCGCGGGACCGACGCGCACGAGAATGCGGGTGCGCTCGAGGCGGCGGACCGAGGAGTAGTCGAACTCCGCCAGGTCCTTCGCGATCCGGTCGGAGCCGTTGACCGCCGACCGGTGCTCGACGATTGAGCCCATGACGCCCCGCATCGCCTTGCTGGTTGCCACCTTGCCGAGCTCGAGGTAGGCGCGTCCGGAGTCCCCGGCATTGAGTGCCGCTCCAGCGCTTGCAATCGCTTGGTCCAGCTTGACCCGGCTTCTGCCACGCCGCCGGAGGAGCTCGGCGACAAGGCCGCCGAGCTCGAACAGCACCAGGGCGAGCGCCACCAGAGCTGCAATGAGCACGGGGACGCGCAGCGCCTCCGCGATGTCAAAGAGAACGTTCTCTACTTCCATGGAGGCAGGAGCCTACGAAGCCCGCTCAGATCGGGGCGCCATAAGCGGCGAGGCCGCACGGTTTCCATCTCGCGGCCCGCGCCGAGGCCGAGCAGGCCGACGACGATTCCGCCGGCGATGAGTGCGCCCGGCCCGCTGATCTCCTCGGCCTCCTCGATCGCCTGTTCCGGGTCCGGGGGTAGCTGCTCGTCGGGGGGCAGGGCATCGCCTGACGACGGGGGCAGCGGCGCGGTCGCCGAAAGGAGCTCGCCCTCGACGCTCGTGCCGGGGATCTCGAGTGGCGGGGTCTCGTCGGGGTCAGGCGTCTTGGGTGTCTTGGTCTCGGGAATCTCCGAGACCGAGCCGTCGGGGAAGTTGTAGTCGTAGTCCGACGGAGGCGTGTAGCCGGGGGTGTAGCTCGAGCTGGGCGGCGTGTAGTCAGGGGTGGGATTGTTCTCAGGCGGCGGAGCCTTGACCGGGGTGCCGATCGTCTGCTCGGCCTGCACCTGGCCGCTCTTCGTTCCTTCCACGTTTATCTGCACGCGCCCGGGGCTGTACGGGAAGGTGTACTCGAAGGTCGACCCGGTTCCGGTTTCGCCGGAGCTCGCGTTCCATTCGAACTGGTATTGGCTGTCAGGGCCAGGAGCGTCGGCCCTGAACTTGATTGTCTCCCCAGTCTCTGGTTTGTCTACGGGAGGCGAGACGTCGATTGGCACGCGGTAGTTCATGCGCAGGTTGTTACTGCGATCCGTTTCGGCCGGGCTGTCGCCCTTCTTGGGACGGATGAAGTAGACGTTCTGCTGCGAGTTGTCGAACGCGAAGACCGGTTCCCGCTTGCTGGAAAACAACTCGTACTCATCGCGCCGAATCTCGATGCCGCCGATGAATATCCGGGTCCACGCGTCCTCGCGTATCTTCACGCTGTCCAAGACCTTCTGAAGCGACCAGCCCGTGACGTTCTGCTTCGCACCGTCAGGCATCGTGTAGCGGATGCCTTTGATGTCAGAGTTCTCGTAAGTGAGATCCTTGGAAGTGGTTCCCTTGAGTCCGTCTACCTGAACGGTCGTCGATGCCCACGCCACCGCGGCCCAGATGCAGCCCGCAGCGATCATCGCGACGCCGGTAAATCCGACCCCTCTGCGCCTCAACGATGCCAGCGCGCGCGCAGTTCTCTCGTGCCTGCCCACGTATACGACTTTAGAGCCTCGGGGCGTTCAGGACGGCACTGCGGTCAGTCTGCGAGGCCTTTTTCGCGAAGCTCTGCAAGCGCATCCGGCGATTTGCCAAGGCTGCCAAGGCCCATCCCGCGCAGCACCTCGGGCGTCTTCGAGAACTGAATGTCTCCGTATTCGACGACCTGGATGTGGTTGCCCCACGGGTCGCGGAAGTCGAGGCCGCGGCTGGGCACGATCTCGGCGCCTATCTCCTCGAGCGCGCGCCGGACAGCCTCGCGGTCGTCCACGACGAGGCCGAAGTGCCTGTCCGTATCGGGCAGCTGCGAGCGGCCCTCGGATAGCGCCAGGAACTGGTCGCCCATGTCGATGAACGCCATCCCATGCATGCGCCCGCGCAAGTCGAGGTCGAACAGCGAGCCGTAGAACTCGAGCGCCTCGTCGAGGTCGCCCACTTCGAGCGCGATGTGGTTGAAGCCGATCGCCCTTGCCTTGGGCGTGCTCATGCCGTGACTACGCCTAGACCCGCTCGACGATCATCGCTTCGCCCTGGCCGCCGGCGACGCACATCGTCTCGAGGCCGACCTGGTGGTCGTCGGTCTCCATCACGTTCAGGAGCGTCGACATGATCCGGGCGCCGGTCATACCGAAGGGGTGGCCGAGCGCGATCGCGCCGCCGTGGGTGTTCAGCTTCTCGATCGGGATGTCGCACTCCGACATGATCGGGATGACCTGGGCGGCGAACGCCTCGTTCAGCTCGACCGTGTCGATGTCCGACATCGTCATGCCGGTCCGCTCGAGCACCTTCTTGATCGCGCCGATGGGCGCAACGCCCATGTACTCGGGCTCGTTGCCCCAGGTCGCGGTCGAGACGATGCGGGCGCGCGGCGTGAGGCCAAGCTCCTTGGCCTTCGTGTCGGACATGACGAGCACGGCAGCGGCGCCATCGTTCAGGGGGCATGAGTTGCCGGCGGTCACGCCGCCCTCGCCGAAGGCCTCGGGGAGCCCAGAGAGCTTCTCGAGCGTCGAAGAAGCGCGGGGGCCGTCGTCCTTGGCGACTTCGTTCCCGTCCTGGTCCTTGACAGGAACGATCTCGCGGTCGAAGAAGCCGGACTCCTGCGAGCCGACGGCGAGCTCCTGCGAGCGCTGCGCGAACTTGTCCATGTCGGCGCGCGAGACCTCGTACTTCTTCGCAACGTTGACGGCCGTGTGGCCCATCTCGATGTAGGCGTTCGGCTGGCCGTTCTCGCCGAGGAGGTTGGGGTTGCGGTCGTCCGCGCGTACAGCTTCGGTCGCCTCGTTGAACTTGGAGACCCACTCGACGCCGGCGGCGATGTAGACGTCGCCTTCGCCCGCCTTGATGGCGTTGCCCGCGTGGCGGATCGCGTCCAGCGACGACGCGCAGTAGCGCGAGATCGTTGTGCCCGTCGTCTCCTGCGTGAGCTTCTCGGAGAGAAGGACGATGATGCGGGCGACGTTGAACGCGGTCAGACCCTGCGGCATGCCGCAGCCGCAATAGACATCCTGGACGAGCGCGGGATCGACGTCAGGGTTCCGCTCGAGGAGCTGGTCGACTACGTACGCGGCCGTCTCCTCGGGGCGGATCTGCGAGAGCGAGCCCTTGAAGGCGCGCCCGATCGGGGAGCGGATGGCGTCGACGATCACGGCTTCGGGCATTGAGTGGCTCCTTGAGATAAGAGAGGGAAGGCTGCGCTAGGGCAGCGGAACTACGACGAGCTTAGTGTTCCGGAACTGACAGTTGGTGCCAGCGTCAGCCGCGTAGTTGAGCTCGAACTCGTGTCGACCGGGCTCGAGGTTGTAGGCGATGAGGCCCGCCTCTGATGGGTCGGAGACGCCAATCCCAGCGGTCCCCGGCGCCGTCCTCCTGACGATGAACTCGGAGGTGAAGGAGGTTCTCCGGTAAAGGCCTTCGAAAATGCCCGAGTCCTCGGTTCTCAGGCTGACAACGCAAATTCCATCCGCAGGGCCACTCGTCTTCTTGATCTCGGACTGGGCGTACACCGAAACCATCCCGGACTTCGGCACCTTCACCGCCAGGGGGTCGAGTGTCTCGGCCGAGAAGGGGCTCAGCGTGACCAGGGCTGGGTACTCCCTCGTCTTCGCAAGCTTTAAGTCCTGCGGCTTCACCTGGCCGTTCTTGATCGAGCGCGAGACGACCGAGTCCTTCGGCGCGTTCTGCACCGCGTACGCAGTACCGCCCAGGGCTATGAACAACGCCAGAAGGCCCACGTGGTGCCGGCGCACGTACCCTGCAATCGACCGCATGTATGAATACTAAGCTCCTCCGCGATGAGCGAGCCAGTTGAAAGCCCTGTCGAGGAAGTTCCCGAAACCGGGCTCGAGATCGATCCAGGCGACGTCCTGAAGCTCGCCGAGTCGGGCGAGGCCGATGTGATCGATGTCCGCCGGGACTACGAGCATGATGCGGGCCACATCGCTGGCTCCAGACACATCGAGATGAATGACTTGACCGCCAACGCCGATTCGATTCCCAAGGACCGCCCGGTCGTCTTCTACTGTCGTGGCGGGAGCCGCTCGGCGATGGCCGCCGAGGCCTTCTCGCAGGCGGGCTTCGACGCGCACAACATGACCGGGGGCCTGAACGCCTGGGTTGCCCAGGGCCTGCCGCTCGATCCCGAGGATGGCGAAGTGGCAGGGCCCAGGCCGATCTGATGGAAGCCGGAGCTCCCCCACCCCCTGAGCCGCAGGTCAAGACGCCGCAGGAAGCGGCGGCGTCGGCCGACCCCGCCGAGAAGCTCGAGGGCGTCCACGCGTGGGTCGCCCAGCTCGACCGCAAGCTTCAAACCCGCTTCTACGCGCTCGCCGCAGCCGCAGTGCTCGCCCTCGCGGCAGGCATCGTCGCTGTCGTGCTCGCGTTGGGCGTGCAAGACGACTCGGCCACGAAGTCAGAGCTCCAAGAGCTTCGCGACCAGGTGGACAACGCCACGAAGTCCGCGTCCGATGCAGCCCAGGACGACGTGGCCGACCTCGACGACCGCCTCGCCGAGATCGAGTCGCAGATCGAATCCCTCAGCTCAGACCAGAGCACGACGAACAAGGAGCTCTCGGTCGTCCAGGACGACATCGCCGACCTTCGCGATCAGATCGACTCCGTCGAGCAGGCCCAGGAAGACGCGGCCGCGGCCGACGACACGAACACAGACGACAGCACGGACGACGACACGCCTTAGGCGCGCATCCTTCCGCCCTTCGAGGGGCGCTTGGTGGTCGGCCCAGTCGCCTCGAGAGCCGCTCCCGATTGCAGGTCAAGCTCGAGCTCGTCGAGCGCGTCCCTGAGCCCGGTCAGGCGGTCGGCGACGGTAACGGGGTCGGAGTCGCCCTCCTCGAGCCGCTCGCGGCGGTCGGCACGCTCCTCTTCGCGCTCGACCTGGTGCACCTGCTCGACCGAGTTGATGATGATCGCGATCAGGATGTTGATGACCAGGAACGAGGCCAAGAGGACGTAGGAGACGAAGAAGATCCAAGAGTTGGGGTGAATCGCCATGCCCTGCTCGAGGAGCTTCGGCCAGTTCTCGAGCGTGAGCATCGTGAACGTCGAGAGCATGGCCGTGCCCAGGTCGCCCCAGTTCTTTGGATCCTGCTCGTGGAACAGGATCCAGCCGACCATCCCGTAGACGTACATGAGCATGAGCGTCAAGACCGCAAGGCTCAGGATCGGTGGGATCGAGCGCACCAGCGCGCGGAGGAGGATGCGGAGGTCCGGCAGGACGGTGACGACTCGCACCACCCGGAGGAGGCGGACAATCCGCAGGAGAGTCGCGTTCTCGCGGATGCCGGGGACGAACGCCGCGGCGATCACGATGAAGTCGAAGACGTTCCAGCCGTCCTGGAAGAAGTCCTGAGGCCGCGAGCCGAACGCGGCGATGCGAATGATCAGCTCGACGACGAAGATCCCCAGGAAGATGTCGTCGAGCGTGGTGAGCGTCGACTCGAGGTTCTCCGAGAGGTCGTACGTCTGGACGCCGAGCGTGATCGCGTTCAGGACGATCACGACGAGGATGAAGCCCTGGAACCGGCCCGAGTCAGCTATCCGTTTGCAGATTCGTGCCACTGGCCCGAGCAATTTGCCGCGCCGGGCTCAAACCCTGCCTTGTGCCGATTCGCACCACTCATGCGTGAACGCGTCCGACGCTGGCCTTACGTTCGGCCCAATCCGAGTCTCCTGAAAGGAGCGGCTTTATGCCTGAGGGTTATTGCGTGAAGGAACGCAAGAAGGTCGAGATCAAGGATCCGCAGCAGATCACCATGAAGAATGGTCGTCCCGCGATCCAGGGCACGTGCCCTGACTGCGGCACGAAGATCTTCAAGATCGGAAAGATGGAGTAGAGGAGGGGTGGGCGCCCAAGTCGGGCGCCTCCACTCAGACTGCTTCTAGGCCGGCCTGGCGCCGACCTACGAGGTAGCCAACCAAGACCTGGATGACCTCTGGGTCGAACTGGCTACCCGCATTCGACGTCAGCTCCGCCATCGCGTCGTGGTGCGACATCGCCTTTCGGTACGGGCGGTCCGAGACCATCGCGTGATAGGCGTCGCAGGCGAGGATGATCCGCGCGGCAAGCGGGATGGCATCGGCGACAAGACCGTCGGGATATCCGCCGCCGTCCCAGCGCTCGTGCTCGTGGCGGACGATGCGTGCGATCGAGCCCATGCCCGGGATGGCACGCATGATGCGCTCGCCGATCACGGGATGCTGGCGCATGATCTCCCACTCGCGGGCATCGAGGGGCCCGTTCTTGTGAAGGATCTCATCGGGGATGCCGACCTTGCCGATGTCATGGAGGAGCGCTGCCGTGCGGACGTCCTTGATGTCGTCCTCGTCCATGCCCATCGCCTCGGCGACGCGCTCGGTCAGATCGACGACCGACTCCGAGTGCTCGCCCGTGTACTGGTCGCGCTCTTCGAGCGCTTGCGCGAGTGCCGCGACGACCTCGACGTTGGTGCCGACCGTGGCCGCGACCTGTCCGGGCTCGCCCTCCGACCCATCGGAGATCTGGACGCGGCCTCCGCCTTCGAGCCGGGCGCCCTCAAGCGCCATCGCCGACTGGGCCAGAAGCGAGTCCGCGCTCTGCCCGTGGCGAAGCCCGGCGATACCGACCGAAGCCGAAATGCCACGCTGATTGCCGACCTCGACCTCTTCGAGCGCGACCAGGATGCGCTCGAGGACGATCTGCGCCTCGCCGAGCGGAGTCTCGGACAGGAGCATCACGAACTCGTCCGCGCCGGCGCGGCAGGTGAGATCGAGCGCGCGAGTGCGACCGGCGAGAAGCTCGCCTACTGCATGAAGGACCTTGTCGCCAACCGAGTAGCCGCGCTTCATGTTGAGATAGCGGAAGCGGTCGATGTCGAGGATCGCGACAGTTAGCGGGCGGCCGTAGCGCTGAGCGCGCTCGACGTCCAGCTCGAGCTGGGCGCGAAACGCTGGCAGGGTCATGAGGCTGGAGATCAGCGCGTCCCGGCCGGCGACGCGCCCGAGCTGAGCCTCGAGCTCGGCGATGCGGCTTCGCGCCGCCTGGAGCTCAGTCCCGGTGTTGTCCCGATCCCTAGAAAGCATCAACATGGCAATCGGCAGCGTGAGGGCAGCGCTTGAGCCTTGGACGTAGGACTTTCGTCCAGTCTGATTCCCAAGACTCAAGGTTTTTGGCTACCAACGAACGTGGTAGCCCGTGCCGACTGGTTCAAACGGTGACACAATGGGCTGACTCTCAGCCTCTATTCATGACTGCAGCGCAAAAGCCACTCGAACTGATCCTCGCCCGGAATCTCTTGACGAGCATCTCGACCCCGTCATTCCTGGTCGATGGCTCGGGGACGATGGTCTTCTACAACGAGGCGGCGGCGGCACTGCTTGGCCGCTCGTTCGAGGAGGCGGGGCAGATGACGGCCGAGGAATGGACGGCGGCCTTTGGCCCGCTCGGGAACGGCGATCAGCCCTATGAGCTCGACCAGATCTCGCTGACGCAGGCGATCCAGTCGGGTCAGCCGGCCCACGGGTCGTTCTGTATCCGCACCGCCCGCTCAGACAAGGAGCTGGTCGAGGCCGCCGCCTTTCCACTCGTGACTACTGACGACGGCGCCTCGGGCGCGATGGTCATGTTCTGGCCGCAAGGGGTAGGGGAGAAAGAATGAAGATCAAAGTCTGGGGAGCGAGAGGATCCGTGCCGTCGCCGGGACCGGACATGAACCGCTTCGGCGGGAACACCTCGTGCGTTCAGGTCACCTTCCGCGACGAGAGCCAGCTCATCCTCGACGCGGGCACCGGTATCCGCACACTCGGCCTGGAGTTGGCGGACGCATCGCAGGTGGGGATCATCCTCACGCATCTCCATCTCGACCACATCCAGGGCCTGATGTTCTTCCCGCCCTGCTTCCGCTCGGACGCCGAGATCACGATCTGGGGCCCGTCGTCGCCGGAGACCTCCCTCGAGAATCGCATCGCCCGCTACATCTCGGCGCCGCTCTCGCCGGTCGAGGTGCGTGAGCTTCCGTGCTCCGTCGCGTTCCATGAGGCGCCCGCATCCGAGTGGAAGATCGGCGACATCGAGATTCGCGCCGAGGCGGTCACCCACCGCGGGCCGACTCTCGGCTATCGCATCACGGATGGCGAGACGACCCTTTGCTACATCCCCGATCACGAGCCCGCCCTGGGCGCCCCGCTTGGGAGCCTGGACGACGAGTGGATCTCGGGATACGACTTGGCCAAGGACGCCGACCTCCTGATCCACGACTGCCAATACACGGACGCCGAGTACCCGGCCCACGTCGGCTGGGGTCATTCCGGCATGGAGGACACGCTGACGTTCGCGCACCGCGTAGGCGCCAAGCAGGTCCTCCTCTTCCACCACGATCCGCTCCACACCGACGTCATGCTCGAGCGCATGGAGGCGCACGCGCGCAAGCGCTGGGTTGAGCTTGGCCACGTACGAAAGTCGATTGAGCTCGCCCGAGAGGGAACCGAGAAGAAGGTCAAGGGCACTGGACCGCTTGTCCAAGCGGTCCAGGGGGTGCCTTCGACGGCCGGTACAAGCGCCGCCGCAGAACTTTCGACACGCGGATAACTGAAGTCCCCTTCCCTGGTCCTACCTTGGCTCGCGAATCAGCGAACCATGCGCCGAACTCTCGCTCGGCCACTAAGGAGGGAACCGCACAAGATGAAACGAAGGCACCTGTGGGCGCTGCTGCCACTTGGAGTGGCTGCTGCGTTCCTAATCGCGCCGGGCAGCGCCCTGGCAGCCAAGGAAGATCTGGACCTTGCACTCAACGGCGAGCTCAAGGAATCGGTCGGGATCAACTCGATATGGGTGATCGTCGCGGCCATGGTCGTGATGTTCATGCAGGCGGGCTTTGCGTTCCTGGAGATCGGCTTCAGTCGTGCCAAGAACGCGGGCACCATCGTCGCGAAGATCCTCATGAACTTCTCGATCGCCGCGATCGCGTGGTGGGCCTGCGGGTTCGCGCTCGCGTTCGGTGCGGGGGAGCTCTTCGGACACTCCGGCGGCTTTTTCCTCACGGATCTGGGGCCCGTCGCAGCTACAGCTGACGGCTTGACGACGTTCCGGCCGGACTTCCCGGTGATGTCTCTCTCCGACGCGACCATCGATTCGAAGTTCTTCTTCCAGTTCGCGTTCTGCGCCGTTTCGCTCGCGATCGTCTGGGGAACCACGCTCGAGCGGATCAAGTTCGGCGTCTACGCGATCTACGCGGTGGTGTTCGCCGCGGTGATCTACCCGCTCGGCGCCCACTGGGTGTTCGGTGGCGGCTTCCTGCAGAACGGCGACTGGCTCGGTACGGGCATCGTCGGCATGCAGGACTTCGCGGGTTCGACCGCCGTCCACCTAATCGGTGCGACCGGCGCACTCGCTGCGTTGCTCCTCCTCGGAGCGCGACGCGGCAAGTACGGCTCGGACGGCAAGCCGCGGGCGATCCCGGGGCACAACATGCCGCTGTTCGGACTGGGCGTGCTGATCCTCTGGCTCGGCTGGTTCGGATTCAACCCGGGCTCGACCCTGAACGCGCTCGACGGCCGGTTCCCCGAGATCCTGCTGATCACGAACCTGGCCGCAGCCGCAGGCGTAATCGCCGCGATCGCCACTGCCCGCATAAAGACAGGCACGATCGATATCGGCATGGCCGGCAACGGCGCGATCGCGGCGCTGGTCGCGATCACGGCCCCTTCGGGCTATGTCGAGCCCTGGGCTGCGCCCATCATCGGCGCGGTCGGCGGCGTGATCGTGGTGCTCGGCGTCTACGCGATCGACAAGTACATCGACGACCCGGTCGGCGCGCTGTCCGCGCACGGCCTGGCTGGTATCTGGGGAACGATCTCGTGCGGCCTGTTCACGGCCCCGAGGCTCGCCCAGTACAACGCGTTCGGCGATCCGGAAGGTGGTCTCTTCTACTCGGGCTCGTTCGATCAGCTCATCGCTCAGACCGTGGGTGTGGCTATCGCATTCGCCTTCGTGTTCACGATGAGCTTCGCGACGTTCTGGCTCATCAAGAAGACGTACGGGCTTCGCGTTTCGCCCGAAGAGGAAGATGCCGGTCTCGACATCTCCGAACACGGGATGTACGGATACCCGGAGCAGTTCATTCCGCCTGAGGAGTACCCCGGAGCCGGCTCGACCGGCCCCCTGGCCACTCGCTCACCTGCGGTCAACACAACCTCGGCGGCCCCCGCCACCGAGCAGCCAAGCATCACCTAGGAGGGGGTGAGGAACATGAAGAAGATCGAAGCATTCGTTAGGCATGAGGCGTTCGAACCCATCAGGGCCGACCTGCTCGACAAGGGATTTCCTTCCCTATCGATCTCAGAGGTCAAGGGCTCGGGCCGTCAGAAGGGCATTGTCGAGACCTACCGAGGTTCGACGCTCACGGTCAACGTCCGGCCGAAGCTGAAGATCGAGGTGGTCGTCGAGGACAAGGACAAGTCCATCGTCGTCGAGACAATCCTCAAGCACTCGCGGACCGGTGATGTCGGCGACGGGAAGATCTTTGTGATCCCCGTCGAGGAGGCCATCCGCATCCGGACAGGCGAAGAGGGCGACGAAGTCCTCCAGGCCCATCCGGAAGCGGAGGTGCCGGCCTAGAAAGCAATGGAAGAGCGCCCCGGGCACAGATTGCCCGGGGCGTTTCCTTCTCGCTCTCGGGCCTAAGCGATGCGCGACCTTCAGGCCCGGATGCTCGCCGCACTTCTGGAGGGCGACGGGCTAGCTGGAGTCGCGGAGCTGGCGGCAGAGGAAGCGGTCGCCCCGGTCGCCATCGTGATCCCGGCGCGCGGGCTAGCCGCCGCCTCGGAGGAGTCCATCGACCTCGCTGACCTCTCGGCACGGGTCGCCGCCCGGAAGGGTGACGATCCGATTGCCGGCGTCGCATGCGAAGCCCCGGTCATCGCGGGCGATGAGCGCATCGGCTCAGCGCTCGCCCTTTCAGTCGAGCCGAACGGTCTTCCCAGCGTCGAGGTCGATCGCGAGGAGGTGCTCCGGGTCGCGGCCCTCGCCTCGCTGACCGTTCTCGCGGTAACCGACGCCAGAGACGAGGTGGCCGGCGAGCTTCGGGGCAGCCTCCTCGAGGACCTGCGGGCGCGGAGGATCGACGGCGCGGAGGTGACGCGGCGTGCCGCCCGAATGGGATGCGACCTGTCGCGAGGCGCGGTCGCGCTAGTCGCAGAGGTACCCAGCGCTCGGCCCCGGCACGCTGCCGTGCTGATCACGGGCGAGTACCCCGGCGCCTTGGCCGAGCCTTTGGCTAGCGCTGGCGAGGCGAGCCCTGCCCTCACCCGCATCTACGCGCTCCTCCCAGCCCGCGACAGCGAGGACCCCGCCGGCGACACGATGGCGGCGGCGCGCAGGATCTCCGCCCGCCTCCGCTCCCTCGGCCCTTCGGCGTTCTCGTCGTTCTGCGAGACGCCGTCAGAGCTCGACCGCGCGATCGCCGAGGCGGAGCTCATGCTGGACGTGATCGGCCGCGACGAGCGCATGGCCTCCCAGCTCGGCAGCGGGGTCGGCGACGGTGTCTACCGCCTCCTCTTCCGAGCGATGGCCTCCGATCCTGAGGAGGTGAGGCGCTTCTACGCCGAAACGGTCGAACCCTTGGTGCAGCACGACCGCGAGTACAAGACCGACTTGCTCGGGACCCTGGAGGCCTACCTTGGAAACGACTGCAACATGAACGCCACGGCAAGGGCGGTCTACGCCCACCGCCACACGGTGGCCCACCGACTGGCACGCATCCGCGAGCTCACAAGCCTCGACCCCGCCGCCGGCGAAGACCGCGAGCGCTTGGGCCTGGGAATCAAGGCCTACCGAATCATCGAACCCACGCTGCCCCGCTAGGGAGGGTTGTGAGCGAAGCGTGAGGGGTCTGACCCGTCAGTTCGTGCCGAGGGCGCGGCGGCGGGCTTCTTCGGCGGCTTCGTGGGCCTTGGCCTCGGCCTCGGCACGGAGGCGTTTCGATGTCTCCTCCATCTGGCGCTGGACCTCGCGGCGCGCCTCGGCGGATGCTTCGCGCGCGGCAACCTGAATCTCGCGGCGGACTCGCTCCTCGGTCGACTTCATCTGCGCTTCGGCAGCGGCGAGCGCTTTCTCCTCGGCCTGCTGGCGAGCTTTCTCGGACTCCTCGCGCAACCGTGACTCGAGCTCGAACTGGACGCGGCGCTCCGCGGCCTCCTCCGCGCGCTTGGCGTCGTCCGCCGCGCGCTCCTCGAGTTCTTGAAGCTCCTTGGCGACCATCGTCTCCGCCTCCTTGCGGGCACGGGCCTCGGCATCGGCAGCGAGGCGATCGACGACGGCTCCGAGCTTTCGCTCGGCCTTCTCGACCCTGGCCTCCGCCTCGACGCGCTGTTCGATCGCCTTCCCCAGCCGGTCCTCGATTTCCTTGACCGAGTGCTCGGCGTCCGCCCTCGCGCTGGCCCGGTCTTCGTCGGCGCGGCGGTGGGCATCCACCCGGGCCGCTTCGATCTTGCGCTCCGCCTCGGCGATAGCCCGCGCCGCGCGCTCGTCTGCAGCCTTGACCTTCGCCTCGGCCATCTGAAGCGCCCTTTCCTGGGCACCTCGCGCGGCCTCGAGCACAAGCTCACGAGCACGGGACTCCGCCTGTTGCTTGATCTTGGCCGCGGCGGTGCGGAGCTTTGCCTGGGCGCGCTCGCGAAGCTCCTGGCGAGCAGCGGCGATCTTCTGCTCCGCCTGCTCGTTGGCCTTGCGCCGGACCTGGGCAACCTGTTCGGCGACCGCCGCCTCGATCACCTGGGTCCGCTCGGACTCGATCTGATTCATGCGGGCGCGAAGGTCGGAGCGGTCCGACTCGAGGTCCGCGATCCGCACATCCGCGTCCAGCGCCTTACGGTCCGCCATCCGCTTGGCGGCGGCGGCCTCGCGCCCCTTGCGCTCCGCGGCTGCGAGCGCATCGGCCGTGTCGCGCGCCTGGTGCTGCAGCTCGTCGGCGCGAGTGCGCTCCGCGCTCAGCTCGGCGCGGAGGCTGCGGACGTCCGCGGCAAGCTCGGCGACGCTGTCCGCCCGGGCCTGGCCCGCGGCAGCGCTCACGTCCTCGGCAAGCTGGCGCGCCTCGGCCGCGGCCGTCTGCGCGACGTCTTCGGAGCCGACCGCTCGCAGCCTCGGCTTGCCCGCCGGTGTGGGCTCATCCACGCTCATAGTCTCCCCTTGGGGATCGCGATCAGGCATCGCACTTTCGACCCTCGGCTCCTCCCCGCTCGAGGACTTCGGGTCGGCGCGAGCCTACAAGAGCGCACGGACATCCCGTGGCCGGCGGTCACGCCGGCTTTCAATCCTCGTCGAGAGGCTCGGGGACGGGGAGGCCAAAGCGCTCCATCCCCTCCTCGATGCGGCGGATCACCGTCTCGATCACGCTCACGCGGGCGAACTGCTTCGAATCCCCGGCGATCAGGTCCCAGGGCGCATGCGGCTGGTCGGTGCGGGCAAGCATGTCCTCGACCGCCTGCTCGTAGTCCGCCCTCTTTAAGCGGTTTCGCCAGTCTTCCTCCGTCAGCTTCCAGGCCTTGAGGGGCTTCCGCTCGCGCCTCTCGAACCGGTGCAGCTGCTCCTCGTCTGAGATGTGGAGCCAGAACTTGATCAGGATCGTCCCGTCTTCGGTGAGGCTCCGCTCGAAATCGTTGATCTCGTCGTAGGCCCGCATCCACTCCTCACGGGTCGCGAACCCCTCGACTCGCTCCACCAGGACGCGCCCGTACCACGAGCGGTCGAGAATCGACATCCCGCCCTTCCCCGGGAGCACGGGCCAGAAACGCCAGAGAAACTGGTGGCGCTTCTCGTCATGTGTCGGCGCCTCGAACTGGACCACGCGCACATGTCGCGAGTCGAGCTCGGCGACGAGACGCTTGATCGCCCCGCCCTTACCTCCGGCATCCCAGCCCTCGAAGACGATGCAAACCGCAGGCCCGATTCCCCGCTCGCCGATCTGACCGCCGAGGGTGAGCCGGAGTTGCTGAAGCCGGGTTTGCGCGGCTTCAAGGCGTTTGGCTTCCTCCTTCTTCGAAAGCGACTGCGAGAGATCTACGTCGCCGAGGCGGCTCATTTGAGTACGTCCGGGATAGGGCCGGAGCCGTTCGCGCCGAGAAAGCCCGCGATGGCGATGACGATCAAAGCCATGCCGGCGATCACGGCGATGGCCGAGCGAGACGCCTGCCCCCAGGCACCTACCAGAAAGCCAAAGAGCATCACGACCAGAAAAGGAAGGAGATCCGACATCGTGTTCGTGGCTGCGGTCAGGGCCAGGTGGGCATCGATTGGGCGGAGCACTTCGGACATTCTCCCTATCCTTCGCGCCGATGCGCTCAGTGGCCGAGACGAAGTCCGCGCTGGAGTCGGCGGGCTACCTCGCCGATGAGTCCGCGGCGCTGGTCTCCTACCTCGCCCAGGAACTCGGTAAGCCAGTCCTTGTGGAGGGCCCCGCGGGGGTCGGCAAGACCGAGCTCGCCAAGGCGATCTCGCGCGCGACGGGCCGTGAGCTAATCCGCCTCCAGTGCTACGAGGGCCTCGACGAGGCAAAGGCCCTCTACGAGTGGAACTACCGCAAGCAGCTTCTGCACATCCAGGCAAAAGCGGCGGACGAGGTGACCGAGGACACGTCAGACGTCGAGGACGAGATCTTCTCAGAGGAGTTCCTCCTCACCCGGCCGTTGCTTCAGGCGATCGCGAGCCCCGAGCCCGTCGTTCTCCTGATCGACGAGATCGACAAGACCGACCAGGAATTCGAGGCGATGCTCCTCGAGGTGCTCTCCGACTTTCAGATCTCGATCCCCGAGCTGGGCAGGATCGAGAGCCGCACCCACCCGATCGTCGTCCTGACCTCGAACAACTCACGCGAATTGACGGAGGCCCTCAAGCGTCGCTGCCTATATCTCTGGCTCGACTATCCGGAGCTGGAGCGCGAGATGGAGATCGTCCGCCTCCACGCCCCGGAGCTCGACGAGGACCTGACCCGCCGCCTGGTCGAGGTGATCAGCATGGTTCGCCAGCTCGACCTGAAGAAGCCGCCGTCGATCGCCGAGTCGATCGACTGGGCACGAGCCCTGCTTCTGCTCGGCGCGGACGACATCGATCGCGACACGTTTACCCAGACGATGTCGATCATCGTCAAGCACCGAACAGACATTGACCTGGTTGCCGAGCGGGTGGGCGTCCGGCTCGGAAGCCCCGAACCGGCCACCCAGCCCGACTGACCTACGCCGGCTTGATCGCCGCGCCGCAGACCTTGAGGCCCATCTTCTCGGCGAGGTGGCGATCGGCGATCGCAGACTTCGCGTTCGCCTGCTGAGCCTTCCCGATGTTGTCTGACGTCTTCTGCGTCGGGTTCTTGCCGTAGGCACGCCACGCGTCCGCCAGTGCGTCGAGGTCCCTCGCGGCCGCTTCGCGTGACTTGACGAGCTGGTCGAGCTCCTTCTGGTTCGGCGTCTCGAGCTTCGAGAGCTCCTTTGTGATCTCACGCTTGAGGTCGGCGAGGTGGTCGGTGGCGTCTGCCACCTTGTCCGCGGCAGCTGCGACCAACTCCAGCGAGGCCAGCGTCTCCTGGGTGCTTGCGTCCGCCTGCGCCTTGTTCGATTCGGTCAGGGTCTTTGCGATTTCTTCCACCTTCGACTTGCAGAGCTTGTCCGCCTCCTTGACGAAGTCCTCCTGCGTGACCTCGGGCTCCTCGGCCGTGGTTGTGGTGTCTCCCGTTGACGTCTCGGCGGCGGTCGAACTGTCGTCTCCACTCGACGAGTCATCGTCCCCTCCGCATCCGATCACGAACGCAACCAGGAGAACGATCAGCCCTCCCAGGCCCAAACGAGTCAGCACCTTCCCCATATAAACGGCCTCCCTAGTAATGGCGCAACGAGACACGCCAGACCTATGCTTGTCTGCGTGACCCTAAACGACGGATTGGCTCCGCGGATAGCTTCTTTTTGCGAGGACCTTCGCGCCGAGGGAGTGCCGGTAGGGACATCCGAGCTCCTCGATGCGTTCGCGGCGCTCGAAACCGTCTCGTGGACCGAGGCCGCCGACTTCCGCGAAGCGCTTGCCGCAACGGTCGCAAAGTCGCCCGACGACCGCCGCATCTTCGACCTCATCTTTGACCGCTACTTCTTCCGCGCAGCGGAGGCCGAGGCGATCGACCGCGAGCTCCGCGAGGACGATCGCTACTCCGGCGGGGAGCGCCTGGACACGGACGAGCTCCGCGAGGCCATCCGCCAGGCGATCGCCGAGGGGCGCGAGGGCGACATGCGCGACCTCGCCCGCCTTGCCATCGCCGCCTTCGGGCGCCGCGGCGAAGGCTCAGGCGTGGTCGGCGTCGACGTCCAGCGCATCCGCCGCTCGCTCGAGCTCACACCCACGCCACCCGGCGAGCAGCAGGGCGAGGAACCCGCGATCGACCGCGACGGCATCAACCGCTTCGAGCGCCATCTGCGCCGCGAGCTGGAGCGGGCGCTCATCGAGCGGACCGAGAAGCTCCCACCCGCTCGCCCGCTCGCCGAGCTCGACCGCACCCTTCCCACCAGCCCGACCCAGGACCTCGCGTCGGTCCACCGAGCGGTGACCCAGCTCAAGCGACGGCTGGCAACCCTCGGCCACGAGCAGCGCGGGCGCCGCCAGCACGCAGTCGTGGACATGCGAAAGACGATGCGCGCCTCGCTCGAGACGGGCGGCGTTCCGCTCCGCCTTCGCTACAAGCCGAAGCGGCCGCGGCGACCCGAGATCATCGTGCTGTGCGACGTCTCGACGTCGGTGACGTCGGCCAGCGTCTTCTTCCTCTCCGTCCTGCATGCCCTCCACGACTCGTTCCGGAAGCTCAGGAGCTTCGTCTTCATCGAGCGGATCTCCGAGGTAACCGACGTTTTCGAGGACGAGCGCGACTTCCGCGAGATCTCACGGCGGATCAGCCGCGAGGGTGGCGTTGCCGACGTCTCGGGCTATACGGACTACGGCCGCGTCTGGCGCGAGTTCGCGATGGAGGTCGCCGACGATCTCCACCCCCGCTCCACCGTCATCGTCCTTGGCGACGCCCGCACCAACGGCCGTGAGCCCCATGCCGAGATCTTCGCCGAGGTCGCTGATCGGGCCGGGCGCACCTTCTGGCTCAACCCCGAGCCCAAGCTGTATTGGAACTACGGCGACTCGGTTATGTCCGCGTACGAGGAGCACTGCACCGCCGCGTTCGAGTGCTGGACAACCAAGCACCTGGAGGAGTTCGTGAACGTGGTCGCCGGCGGGCGCTCCCAGCCCGAGAGTTAGGCGCGGGGGAACCGGCGCGCCGGCCCGCTACCGCCGGTAGCTTTTCCCCATGGATTTGGGGAGGCCGGGCCGAAGGAAGGTTGCTGCGCTGGGCGCTGCTGCGCTCGCCTGCGTGGGCGTACCGCTTGCCCTTGGCTCAGGCTCAAATGACGATCGAGATTCCGGTGGCCACGTAACCGAGCTCGAAATCGTCTCAACGAGCCAGACCGAGATCCTGGATGACGGGGCATTGAGCGTCAACGTCGCGGCCTCGAAGAAGACCGACGTGACGCTGCGGGCGAGATCTTCGACCCACCCAGGAGAGGCCGGAAAGCCGATCGCCCGCAAGGTCGACGTGACGGTCAAGAAGCCGCGGATCCAACTCCTGGGGCTAAGTGACAGGGGCGCCCGCCGAATCGCACGCTGTAAGCCCCGCGAGCTGATCGTCACCGCCACCTCCTACGACGGTGACAGCGGCGCCGTCGGCGAGACGCGCGAGGACATGGTCATCGACTCGCCCGCATGCGACCCGCCGCCCGATCCGCCCACCCGCGTCTACGACATCGTCCCCGGCGGCGCCGCGACCCACACGAACTCCACGCCGCGCGACCTCGCGGCAACGGGCACCGGAACCGACTCGGTGCGCCTCGCGCTCTTCGGCTGCTCGGGCGTCACCGACGAGAACGGCGACGTCACGTTCCAGCACTCCAGCGGAGTCGCGACCCGCGGAACTCCGGCAGGATCGTTCACCTCCATCGAGGGCAGCGCGCCGGCCGGAAGCCCAGAGGAAGCAGGGCCCTTAACCGCGGGCACCGGCAACCTCGACTTCACGATCTCGGGCGCGGACGGCTGCGCCTACCCCGTCGTCTTCGAGGACGAGAACTCGAACGCCGCGCTCGACGTGGACTCGGAAGGCGTTCCGACTGAGCCCTACGGCGCCGGAGGCCAGACTTCATGGGAGCCACAGGGGGCTGAGTTCCAAAACGCGGGGCGCTGCGACCCGCTTGACTCCGCCGTCTGCCTCCAGCCGTTCCCGAACGACCACTTCACCATCGCCGACGCCACGACCGACACCGGCAAGCGGGTCGCCTTCGTCCCCGAGTCGATGCCCGCCAATCGCCTAGGCATCCGCATCAACCCGGCCGAGTGGAACCGCAACGACGGCTTCTCGCCAGGCCAGGCGATCATCACCCGGGTCCCGGGTCTCGACACGCCGGCGGCGTTCGAAGAGACAGGCGCGGTGCCCATCACGGATATCGAGCGATCGTTTGACACGGACGCGCCAATCGTCGTGATCGACGCCGAGTCGGGCGAGCGGCACCTGATCTGGTCCGAGCTCGACGCCAACCCCGCCAACCCGGCGGACGTGAACCTGATGATCCGCCCCGCCGTCAACTTCGAGGAGGGTCACCGCTACATCGTTGCTCTTCGCGACCTGCACCGTGCGGACGGCAGCGTGATCGAGCCGCAGCGCCCCTTCGAGCTCTACCGCGACCGCATCATCACCTCCGACGCAGCGGTCGAAGCGCGCCGCACCGAGTTCGAAGAGACGTTCTCCGAGCTGGACGAGGCCGGGATCGAGCGCGATGACCTATATCTCGCGTGGGACTTCACTGTCGCGAGCGAGCGGAACCTCACCGAGCGCTCGCTCGCGATCCGGGACGATGCGTTCTCGCAGCTCGGCGATACGAACCTCGCGGACCTCCAGGTCCAGGGCGTGACGCCGTCGGCTCAGATCACCGGGGTCACCGACTACGAGCCGTGCGGGAACGACGGCTGCCAGGGCGGCTCGCCGATCTTCTCTGCGCTCCCGCTTCCCATCGGCCCGGGGGACCTGCCGCTGATAGGCGGCATCTATGGGCCAACCGAGGCGCAGCTGTCGGGCTTCCTCGGCGAGAAGCCCGAGAGCGACCGGATCATCCGCAAGGTGGACGGCCAGGTCGTCGTCCCCTGCTACACGAACCTGCCCGGATGCCAGACCGGGTCGCAGTTCGCCTACTCAGGGCCTACCGACACGATCCCCGACCGCCTGCCTCAGAACGCGACGCTCGCGAACTTCACCTGCGTCATCCCCCGGTCGGCCGTCGAAGGTCCTGACCCCGGCCCGGTCAAGCCGTCCCTGTACGGGCACGGGCTGCTGGGCTCGGCCGGCGAGGTCGAGGGCGGGAACATCGCTCAGATGGCTTCCGACCACGGGTTCATGTTCTGCGCGACCGACTGGGCCGGCTTCGCGACGCAGGACATTCCGACCGTCGCCCTGATCCTCCAGGACCTCAACAACTTTCCGAAGCTCGTCGACCGCACCCAGCAGGGCTTCCTCAACTTCATGTTCCTGGGGCGAGCCCTGATTCACAGCCAGGGCTTCTCGTCGAACGCAGCCTTCAAATTCGGTGGCCAGTCGATCATCGACACCCAGCGCCTCTATTACGACGGGAACAGCCAGGGCGGCATCCTCGGCGGCAGCCTCGTAGCGCTGGAGCCGGATCTGGAGCGAGCGGTCCTCGGCGTGCCGGGAATGAACTACTCGACGCTCCTTCGCCGCTCGGTGGACTTCACGCCTTACGCGGAAGGCACGTTTATCGACGGCACCCCCAACACCGAGGCCGGCCTGTACGACAACTACCCGTCCGAGCTCGAGCGGCCGCTGATCCTGGGCCTCATGCAGATGCTCTGGGACCGGGGCGAGAACAACGGCTACGCGCACCATATGACAGCCGACCCGCTGCCGAACACGCCGCCGCACGAGGTGCTGATGCAGCCGGCATTCGGTGACCACCAGGTCTCGATGTGGACTGCGGACGTGCTTGCACGCACGGTGGGCGCATCGACGACCCCGAACGTCCTCGACCCCGGCCGCCATCCCGATGTCGCGCCCCTCTTCGGCATCCCGCGGATCCAGAGCTTCCCGTTCTCGGGCTCGGCGATCGTCTACGTCGACTCGGGCACGCCCGCGCCGCCGATCACGAACACTCCGCCTGAGGGCGAGCAGTACGGCGATGACCCGCACTCGCGGCCGCGCAACGACCCCGAGGCGCAGGCGCAGAAGGCCGCCTTCCTGAGCCCGAATGGCGTCGTCATCGACACCTGCGGAGGCGCTCCTTGCTACGGCGGCTCCTACACCGGCCCGCCCGCGCCATAGAATCGGATCCGATCAACAGGGGTGCTCGCGGGAAGGCGGGCTGAGATAGCGCCCGATACCACCCGGCGCTGACCCTCAGAACCTGTGCGGTAATGCGCGCGGAGGGAGCATGGCGACCACACAAGAGGCTTCCGTGATGAAGCCCCACCAAACCGAGCGGACCGGGCCGAAGCGAGCGATCCGGGTGATGGGCGTCTCCCACGGCTTCGGTGAGCTCGAGGTTCTTGCTGGGATTGATCTCGAGGTTGCCGAGGGCGAGGTCGTCGGCCTCGTCGGCCCTTCGGGCTGCGGCAAGTCCACCTTTCTCGAGCTCGTCTCAGGCTTGGCCGAGGCGCGCTCCGGATCGATCGAGGTCGAGGGCGCGGGCGCGGGCGAGCCCACCGCACGCCTCGCGAGTTGCGCGTACATGCCCCAGCGCGACCTTCTCTTCCCGTGGCTTTCGGCGATCGACAACGCCGCGCTCGCGCCGCGCAACCGGGGCGAATCGAAGCGCGCCTCGCGCGAAGCGGCGCTGCCGCTCTTCGCCCGCTTCGGGCTGGCCGAGTTCGCGAACGCGATGCCGAACGAGCTATCCGGGGGCATGCGCCAGCGGGTCGCCTTCCTGCGGACCCTCCTCGCCGGCAAGCCCGTCCTCCTTCTTGACGAGCCGTTCGCGGCGCTCGACGCGATCACCCGCGGCGAGATGCAAGAGTGGCTGGCGGGCGCGCTCCTTGCCGAGCCGCGCACCGTCATGCTCGTCACGCACGACGTGGAGGAGGCGCTCTATCTCTGCGACCGGGTGGCCGTCCTGTCCGCAAGGCCTACACGGATCGTGGCCGAGCTGCAGCCCAAGGCGCCGCGCTCGCTTGACCGCGCGGGAGCGATCACGGACCCTGGCTTCACATCGCTGCGCGAAGAGGCACTGAGGGCGCTCAGGGAGCATTCGCGATGAAGAAGGTCCTCCTGCCGCTCGCCGTCGTTGCACTGCTCCTCGCGATCTGGGAGCTGTTGGCCCAGACCGGCGCCCTCGCCGATCTCCTGGGGATCCGCGAGTCGGTCTCCGACGTGATCGTCCCCGCGCCGACCGACGTCGCCCAGTCGCTCTGGGACGACCGCGATCTCCTCGTCGACAACGGCTGGATCACCCTCCAGGAGATGCTCGGCGGCCTGCTCATCGCCTTCGCCCTGGGCGTCGGCTTCGCGATCGTGCTCCACCTCTCCGAGACGCTCCGCCGCGCCTTTTACCCCATCCTCGTCGCTTCGCAGACGATCCCGATCGTCGCGATCGCGGCCGTGCTGGTGATCTGGCTCGGCTTCGGGATCGGCCCGAAGCTGGCCGTCGTGGCGCTCATCTGCTTCTTCCCGATCACCGTCAACATGCTCGACGGGCTGAGGTCGGTTGACCCTCAGGCCGTGCGAATGATGCGCACGCTCGACGGCAGCCGCAGCGTGATCCTGCGCCGCCTCGAGTTGCCCTACTCGATGCCACAGTTCTTCTCAGGCGCCAAGATCGCCGTCGCGATCGCGCCAATCGGCGCGGTGCTCGGCGAGTTCGTCGGCGCCAACGGCGGGCTCGGCTACCTGATCACCCAAGCGAACGCGAACCTCCTGACCGCCAGGGTGTTCGCCTCGATCGTCGTGCTCTCGGCGTTCGCCTTGATCCTCTTTCTCTTGATAGTGGCGGCTGAGCGCACGCTCACCCCATGGGGCAGGAAGGAGCTTTCATGACTGGTCGGCTTCGCCTGTTCCTGGCCGCTGCGGTCCTGGGCGCATCGGTGCTCGCCGGCTGCGGCGAGAAGGAGGAATCCATCCGCGGTGGCGAGACGGAGCAGCTGGAGCTGATGCTCGACTTCTTCGTCAACCCCGACCACGCCGGCATCTATACAGCGCTCGAGAACGGCCACTTCGACGGGGCCGGACTCGAAGTAACGCCGCGCGTGCCATCCGATCCCGCCGCGCCGATCAAGCTCGTTGCCTCGGGCCAGGCAGACCTCGCCGTGAGCTACGAGCCCGAGGTACTGCTCGCCCGCGACCAGGGGCTGCCCGTCGTGGCCGTGGCGGCAATCGTGCCCGAGCCCCTCACCTCGCTGATCTCACTGCCGGACGCGGGCATCGCCGATCCCTCGGACCTCCGAGGCAAGACGGTGGCGACAGCGGGCATCCCGTACCAAGACGCGTTCATGACGCGAATCCTGCGCGACGCGCGGATCTCCGAGAACGAGATCGACCAGGTGAGCGTCGGGCTCGGCCTCGAGCAGGCGGTGTTGTCCGGCAAGGCCGACGCGATGCTCGGCGGCTTTGCGAATGTCGAAGGCGTCTCGCTGGAAGAGCGCGGCGAGAACCCGCGCGTCGTCCCGGTCGACGAGCTCGACATCCCCACCTACGACGAGCTCGTCCTCGTCGCAAGCTCGGAGCAGGTCGAGGACGACCCCGAGGCGATCCGCCTGTTTATCGCCGCGCTCGAGCGCGGAACCCAAGACGCGATCGCGGATCCCGACGCCGCGACCGACGCGATCCTCAAAGCCGGCGACGGCCTCGACCCCAAGCTGACCGCGGCGGAGATCGAGGCGACGCTGCCGCTCCTATTGCCGGGCGGCAAGGAGGCCTATGGGTACATGGACGAGACCGAGTGGGACGAGTTCGCCGGCTTCCTGGCAGACGAAGGCTTCATCAAGGCCCGGCCCGAGCCAGGCGACGGTTTCACGAACGAGCTGCTGCCGGGGCAGATCCCGGAGTAGCCGGCGCCGAACGTCCGTCAGTACGCCCTATAGGACGTAGTCCGGGACGTTCACCCTGATCGAGCCGCGACAAGCAAGCGTTTGACTCTGTCCTCGCCTCAGTCCGGCGCCGGTGGCTCGGGTTCGACCTTGAGCAGGTTCGAGGACGTCAGCCCTGAGCGGTCGAGTATCTGCTGCACCCGAGGATGAGCTCCGCGAATCAGAAGGTCACGGCCCTGCTCGCGAAGTCCGATGGCGGCATGGGCGAGCACGGCGATCCCGCGGGAGTCCACGAACGGACACGCGCGCATGTCGATGACGACGTGCCCTATTGACTCCAGCGCGCTCTCTACCGCCGCCTTGACGGGCTCGATCGTCGCCAGGTCGAGTTCCCCGAAGATGGCAATCTCGGTCCCGCCGTCGCCGGTCGGGGCAGAGTGAACTGCAAAGTCGGTGAACGTGTCTCGCGGCATCCATGCTCCTATCGAGGGGGTTTCTCCCGGGTACCACCCACCCGTCCCCCGTAAACCGGGGCCGCAAGGCCGGGCCCGCGAGCGCCAACAGAAGCGCGCTGACGGTCGCGACGATCCGCTCGGGCTCGATCCGCTCGGGCTCTTCGGCCACCATGCGGCCGAAGTACTCGGCGGTGCCGATCAGCGTGTGCGAGACCACCCCGCGTCGACCTCGCCGCCGCCACGTACTGCCAGCGCGTGTTCGGCGAGTCCGAGGCTGTCCTCGGCCCCGTCGCCTAGCCCCGGCGCTCGGCGAAGAAGTCCTTCAGTAGCGTCGAGGCCTCGTCGCCCAGGAGGCCCGACTCCACCTTGGGCCTGTGGTTGAGCCTGGTGTCGCTGAGGATGTCGAAGACCGACCCCGCCGCTCCGGCCTTCGGGTCCGCGGTCGCGTAGACCACGCGCGGGACGCGCGCCAAGACGATCGCGCCGGCGCACATCGCGCATGGCTCGAGCGTCACGTAGAGAGTCGTCGCCGGCAGGCGCCAGCCTCCACGCCCGCTCGCCGCGGCCTGCAACACCAGCATCTCGGCGTGAGCGGTGGGGTCATTGCGACGCTCTCGCTCGTTCCCTGCGAAAGCCAGGGCATGACCCTCGCTTGCGATGACCGCGCCGATGGGAACGTCACCGAACTGCGCGGCTCGCTCCGCCTCGCTCAAGGCGAGCTGCATCAGCTCCGAGTCGCGCTCGGAGAATCCCTCATTCATGTTGTGCCGCTAAGTCGTCCGGACGATGTACACGCCACAGGGAGCGTGATGGGACACCTTGTTCGGCACGCTCCCGAGCAGGAAGCGCCGGGTGCCGGTCATCCCCTTGTTGCCGACCACGACGAGATCAGCTCCCGTTTCCTCAGCGACATCGAGGATCGCGTCGGCCGGATCGCCCTCGCGCGGATGCGTGTTGACCTGGATCCCTTCGGCGACCGCCTTGGCTGCGGCGTTGTCGAGATTCGCATTCACGTCGCCACGCGGACCGACGCCGTACGCGACATCGCCCGGCACCTGCGTCTTGTCCTCGCGCAGGATGTCCGAGGGCACCGGCACGTACGCGCTCACGATCTCGAGCGCAGCTCCGTGCGCCTTGGCGAGCTCGGTCGCGTGAGCGACTGCTACGTGCGCCGTCTCCGACCCATCTGTTCCGACCACGATCCGCTTGAACAAGGCAACCCCTTCTCGGACACCAATTGACGAGGGGCATACTAATCGCCGTGCCCCGAAGCTGGATCATCTCGATGACCATCCTGGTCCTCTGCCTCCTCGCCTCGATGGTCATCGCCTTGATCAAGCTCTTCTGAGAGGATGCGCTCAATGGCGCAGATACAGACGGTGACGGGCCCGATTGAAGCCTCCGAACTCGGCGAGACGCTGATCCACGAGCACCTCATGTCGCGAGACGAGGCGATCCTCAATCAATTCCCGCAGATGGGCACTGTCCGGGGGGACCCGTTCGGCGGCGTCAGCTCGGAAGCCGCCGAGGACGTTGCAGCTGAGTTCATGGCCGCCGCGGTAGAACGCGGCGTGAAGACGGTCGTCGAGCCGTCCTGCATGTACCTGGGCCGCGACGTCAAGCTCATGAAGCGCGTCTCGGAGAAGACCGGTATTCAGATCGTCCCCTGCACCGGCATCTACACCTACGAACACCTGCCGATGCCGCTGGTCTCGCGAGACGCCGACCAGATCGCAGACCTCTTCGTCCACGACATAGAGGAGGGCATCCAGGGAACGGACATCAAGGCGGCGTTCCTCAAGTGCGCGGCCGACGAGCCCGGGGTGACCGAGAACGTCGAGAAGATCCACCGCGCGGTCGCCCGCGCCAGCCTCCGAACCGGCCTGCCGATCATGGCCCACTCCCGCCCGGCCTCGGACACGGCACCGCGACAGATCGAAATCTTCGCCGAGGAGGGCGTCGACCTGAACAAGGTCCAGATCGCCCACTGCGGCGACTCGCCCGACGCGGACTACATCGAGAGCCTGATCGAGAAGGGCGTATGGGCCGGGCTCGACCGCTACGGCATCGAGATGTATCAGCCATTCGATCAGCGGATCGCCGCCCATCTGGCCCTGCTCGAGCGCGGCTACGCCGATCGCATCTTCGTCTCGGCCGACTCCTGCGCGACGATCGACTGGTTCCCGCCCGAGACGGTCGAGCAACTCGCGGGCGGCGGCGCGATCAAGGACTGGACGATCAAGATCGTCCACGACCGGGTGCTCCCCGCGCTACGCGAGGGCGGCATGACCGAGGAGCAAGAGCACACCATGCTCCACGAGAACCCGGTCCGCTGGCTGACCGGCGAGGCTGCGTAAACCCTCGACCTCCCTCAAGGGAGTACTTGAGGGTTGGCTAGGCGCGCAGGACGGTTTCGCACCTTCGGACGCGGTCCTTGCGGTCGACCTTGGCTTCGTCGTCGCCAGGGCCGCAGGTGACGATGTCGGTGCCCTGGCCGCGAGCGCGGAGCTTGTCGTCGCCCTTGCCGCCTCTGAGACGGTCGTCTCCCGGGCCCGCACGGAGCCTGTCGGCGCCTCCGTTTCCGCTGAGGCGATCGTCGCCTGTGCCCCCGATCACGCAGTCCGCTCCCTTGACGGCAGACACCTGGTCGTCGCCCTCGAGCGCTCTGATCCGGTCGCCATCGGCGGTGCCGTGGAGGTTGTCCGGGCCAGTGGTGCCGTTGATCGCGTTCGAGCACGGGCCGGGAGGCACGATCGGGCAGCCGTTGTTCGAGGCGGGGCCGGCCTCGGTCGGGCAGTCGTCGTCGACGTCGGGAACGCCGTCGCCGTCAGTGTCGACGGGAGTCACTTCTGGACAGCCGTTGTTCGAGGCGGGGCCGGCCTCGGTCGGGCAGTCGTCGTCGACGTCGGGAACGCCGTCGCCGTCAGTGTCGACGGGCGGCGGATCTGCGCCGCGATCAACCGAGGCGACCCGACCGACGTTGCCCTGGTCATCTACAGCACGGATCGCGATGTAGCGCAGCACCTCGCCCTGGAAGGCGTACGACTGCTCTGTCCCCGGCTCGGCCGGATCGGGAGCCCCGTTGAGCTGGGAAGCGTCTGCGAAGTTCGACTCGGTGATGGGGTTGGCGGAGGTGCGAATCTCGTACGAGTCCGCAGTGCCGCACATGAGGTCGTCGCCCGGAGCTGTGAACTCAAAGCCATCCTGATCGGGGACGATCACCACGTCAGACGGGTTTCCGGGGAGGACGGCGTCGCGCCGCGAATCGCCCGAGTTCGCGTTGTCGTGGTGGAAGCGCGGCGAGGACGCGGGCGCGCAGGGCGTCGCTGTCGTCTCATACGCGTTGATGTAGCCCGAGCGGGTCAGGTTGAAGACGACGCGGCGAGCCGCCGCTTCGGTGTCGAGCGTCCCAAACGTTCCGAGCAGCGGTGTCGCGATCGTCCAATCGGCCGACAGCTTCGGCCATGCATCCGACGTCGGCAGGCCGGTGCCGGTCATCGCGACGACGTCCATTGAGGCGGTGCCGGCGACGATCTCCTCACCCGCGGAACCGCCAACGTCGCCGATGGCAGGGCCGGTCAGGAACGACAGGTCGTTCACAGGCGAGGGGAAACCAGTGCGCATCAGACCCGTCGCGGGGTCCCAGGCGGCATAGAAATCCTGACCGCCCGTCTGGTATTCGTTGAGCGCAAGGTCGAGCGCGCGGATGATTCCGGCCGCCGGCGCGACGAAAGTCGGCTGAGTGCCGCCGAGGTCGCCAAAGGCGGGAAGCCCGACCGCGGGCAGGACGGGACGGTCGATTTGGCTGGAACCCTGGGAAACCTCAGACGAGAGGACCTTCGGGCGACCCGACTCCTCGCCGAGGCACGAGGTGCCGTCCGGATTCAGGAGATAGGCGGGCCCGGCAGCGGGCATCGTCCCGACCTTGGGACCCGATCCGCCCGAGGAGCAGTCGAGCTCTGCGATCACGGGCGAGCCGTTGATCCCCTCGCCGACGAGGGGCAAGAGCTCGGCGAGCGCGATGCCGATCGGCCGGGGCCAGCCCGGCGCGAATGGCGAAGTGCCTGCGGCCGGAGAGTCCGGGTCGCCGTCGGCCTTGATCGCGTACACGCGACCGTTTGCGAACTGGAGCAGGCCCGCAGGAGCGAGAAGGTTGAGAACAGGCGACGTAGACGGCGCAACGGCCCAGGGCCCCTCGCTGCCTTCATCCACGGCGTACTCCTCGTTCGTGCCCACGATGATCTCCGGGCGCGAGTCGCCCGAGACGTCGCCGACCGCCGGCGTGTCCACGATCGGACCCTGCTGGAGCGACGGCCCGGCGGCAGCGGAGAAGGTGACCTTGTGCGTCGTGGGGTCGACCGAGGCAACCTTCGTCTCGTCGACGGCCAGGACGGGGAAGCCGCTGACGGGGGTCCCGTCGTGATTCCACGCGTAGACGTGGCGGTCAAGACCTGCTGCGATCAGCTCGAGCTTGCCGTTGTCGTCCTGGTCGAGGTCGGCCAGCACGGGCGATCCGAGGAAGCCGCGCTGCGTCCGGTTGCGATTACCTTGACGCACGTTCTGGAACGGCGTGAGCGGTGCGCCCGAGAACTCCTTGGTTGACTCGGCCTCGAAGACGAGGCTGCCGTCGGGCTCCCAGCCATAGATCTGCCCCTCGAAGTCGGCCGCATAGACCTCGGGGATGCCGTCGTGGTTGGCGTCGCCTACGGCAACACCCGCCACAATGCTGCCGCCGACGTCGGTGTCGACAGCGCCCGTGTCGTAACCAGGGGAGGCCGCGTGGGAAGCGACGAAGCCCGGCGTGTCGCCCTGGACGGGCCAGTTGTCGAGCTCGCCGATGTCGCCCGTGTCCGGGTCGCGCGTATAAGCGTGGACGAAGCCGTCCGCCGTCGCCGCGATCAGCTCGTTGCGGTTGTCGCCGTCGAGGTCGGCGAGCGCCGGCGACGATTCGCCGTCCGCCCCCAGCTTGCGCGGGAAACCGTCCAACATGTCCTGGTCGCGATGGAGGTAGAGCGCGCGCTGGTCCTCGCCGGTGAGAGCGGGCGGGCCCGCGACTGTGGCCACCACCTTGACCACGAATCCGTAGGGCGCAGTGTTCGGACGCCCGGCCGAGGTCTGGGCGAGCGTGCCGGGCTCGCGGCCATCGAAGGTGCCAGCGATCGCCGGGAACCGGGACTTGAGGTCGGCCAGGTTGAGCTGTGCGAGGGTGCCGTCGAACGACGTGGTCCGCGTGGTCCCGTTGCAGTGGTTGGACGGCACGGGCTTGAAGTCACCGGGCGGCGACTGCGTCGTCGTGCGGTTGTTCGGATAGTGCCCCGGCGCGACCAGGACCTGGCACGTGTATGGACGACCGCGCGCGTAGACCTCGCCCTCGATGGCGGCCGTCGGCTGCGCCGGGTCGACCTGGTCGAACCACTCCGGCGACGTGATCTCGACCTCGGGCGGCACGTTCGCCTTGACCGCAGGATCTCCGAACGGCCGCGGCATCAGGGCGTTGACGCCGCGCGAGACGTTGACCCGGCCATAACCGTAGAACTGGTCGTGCCCGCCGCGCGCGGGGTAGCGCTTCGAGGTCGGGATCAGGGTCACGAGAGGTATGAGCGTCGGAATCTCGATGCCGCGCCCCAGGAATGGGTCCGTACAGACAGGCGTCAGCGCGGCGGCGCAGGACGGCTCGGGATCCTGCGAGAAGTCGACGTCGTCGGAGAGTGGCGTGCCGGCGAGCGTGCCAGAGGCCATGAGCTGGCGCACTTCGTTCGGCGTGACCGCGCACGGGTTGCCATTTGCCTGCTGGCAATCCGGGTGTGGATCGAGCTTGCCGCGGTCGACTGCGTTCATCGCCGCGGAATAGATGAGCCCGGCGATGCCCGCGGCGCGGCCTGTCGCATCCGACGAGCAACTCACTGACGGGATCGAGACCGTGACCTTCGCGTTGAAGTTCGTGCAGCCCGTGAACTTGAGATAGCTCTTTGGCTGCTCGGTGAGGGTGCTCGGAAGGGGATCCGGAAGCTCGGCGAACTCGGAGTACTGGGTGACCGAGTTGACCAGGATCACGTGCGGAAGGCTTGACGGCCAGTTGTTGTGCTGCGCGGCCTCGTCGGCGGCGGACGCGATGACCGTGACGCCGTGGCGGTAGGCGTACTCGACCGCATCGCGCGCGAGCGAGGTGTTGTTGATGGCGCCCAAGGCCTCCTGAATCACCAAGACGCCGTTGTCGGTCGCATACGTGACAGCGCCGGCGAAGCGGTTCGAGTCGGCGATGAAAGAGTCGCCGACCCGCATGTGGTAGGCCATGCAGTTCGGGCAGGTGCCGGCGCCACCCTGCGGGTTCTCGGCCTCGGCGACCGAGTCCTGCGACTCGCCCGTTCCGTGGCCGTATTGGACATCGTCGAACGGATCGTTGTCGTCATCGAGGAAGTCCCAGCCGACGATGTCGTCCTTGTAACCGTTCGAGTCGTCGTCAACCCCGTCCGAGAAGGCGATCAGAACGTCCTGCGGCTCGAGCATGCCGGGGGGGCCGACTCCGCTCGGCGTGTCCACCAGGACGCGGTTGTCGCAGGCGTAGTCGAGGATGTTGAAGACGCCGTCCCCGTTGAGGTCGTGGCTTGGCCCGCCCGGCTGGGGGCCGTCGTATGGACCCGTCGCCGAGCAATCCTCGCCCGGCTCATTGGGGGTCGTGCCCGGGGCGCTCGGGGTGCCGAGTCCGTCATTACGCGGCAGCTTCGCCTCGCCCGGGTTGAGCGCGGTCTTGAACCGAACGTTCCTCATCGCGCCAAAGTCGTTCCACTTGATGCCGGAGTCGAGGACCGCGATCTTCACCTC
Organism: Solirubrobacterales bacterium; assembly: GCA_033856515.1. Classification (GTDB taxonomy): domain Bacteria; phylum Actinomycetota; class Thermoleophilia; order Solirubrobacterales; family 70-9; genus JALZKA01. The sequence goes on along the minus strand of JAWVEY010000034.1, from coordinate 241,902 downwards.
GGGACGGCCAGTCGTGATCTGCCAGGCGGTGTCGACCGAGCCGTCGGCGTCGGCGATGTGCCCGCCGCGGACGCCGAAGAGCTCGGCGGGGTTGGTGATCACGGCGATGTTCGACGGGTCTGGAGCCTCGGAGGTCGCTGAGTACATCCACGTTTCCTTGCCGGAGAGGTCACCAGGAACCTCGCCGGCGCCCAGAGAGAGGTCCTTCGGATCGTTCATGTTCGATCCGCCGCGGGAGAACGGGAACTCAGCGAGGGCCGGAGTCGCGATGCTGAGGGTCGTCGCCAAGGTGGCGAGGGTCAGCGCGGTCCTACGGGTCATCTGCGAGTTACCTCCTCGCACGCCTTCACCTTGTCGCGCGCGTTGACGATTGCCTGGTCATCCCCTGGGCCGCAACGGACCACGTCGCGCGCTTTGTCCGAGGCGCGCATCAAGTCGTCGCCGGTGCCGCCGCTCAGACGGTCGCGGCCCGGGCCGCCCCGCACCTTGTCGTTGCCTTCGCCACCGCCGGCCGAGTCACCACCGCCGCCGCCGCCGATGCAGTCGTCGCCGCCCTTGCCGCGAAGCTTGTCGTCGCCCGCGCGTCCGTGGATGCGATCCGCGCCGACCGTTCCGATCAGCTCGTCCGCGTCCTCGGTGCCCGGGATCACGTTTGAACAAGGACCGGGGTCGGGGCCGTCGCGATCGGGGAGCTCGATGTCGCGGACGAGGCCCCAGTTGCCGGCGTCGTCGCGGTAGAAGACGGCAGCGTGGGTTGCCGAGCCCAGCTCGGCGTTGGTGAAGTCCTCGGTCTGCTCGGAGCCTTGAGCGGTCGCGTCACCCTCGGCGGCGGTCGAATCCGAGTCGGAGGGATCGTCGATGGGCCCGTCGCCGATCAAGACCCGGTAGCGCGCCGCCGTGCCGCATTCCCAGTCGTCGCCGGGCGCGTCCCAGGTGAGCGTGGTCGTTCCGGCGCCCTCGTCGAAGGTTGCCGTCAGGCCGCCAACGGTCCCGGGCGGGCGGGCGTCGGTGCCGTAGTTGGCAGAGCCATGCTCGTCGTGGTGGAACGTCCACCACTCCTCGTTCGTCGAAGTGCCGCTGACGTCGCAGGCCGGGGTGCCGGTGGCCCATAGAAAGGACCAACCCTCGCGGGTGAGCGCGGAGACCTCGAGGTCGCCGTCGCCATCGGCGTCTCCGACGGCCGGCGTCGACTGTGTCCAGCCGCCTGTGAACTTCGGCCAGTCGTCGGCGGGCCCGGCTCCGCCGGTCGGCTCCGTGCCGTCGATGCCGTAAGCGTGGAGCTGGTACATGCCGGTGCCATACAGGGCGTAGCGACCCGCGCCGGAGCCGGCAACATTGGCGACTGCGGGCTGGCCGAGGAGCTGGAAGTCGTCGGTGGCGCGGGGATAGGCGGGCACCCCGTTGCCGTTCGTCGCGTCCCAGGCCTGGACGACGTGGGCAAACGGGAGGTTCTGGTTCACCGCCAGGAGGTTGGCCGCACCGTTGACGGTCAGGCCGCCCTTCAGGATGTTCGGGCTGTCTCCGGAGAGCGCTCCGACGGCCGAGTAGTCGGCGAGGTTCAGGATTGGGCCGGGATCGGCGGTGTTGCCGGTGAGCTCGACCAGGGGCGGGTTGCTGGTGGCGCCGCCGCCATCGACGATGCGGGTGCCGCCGGCGCCCAGGGAGGTGCCGCCCGAGACGACAACCTCATCCTGGCCGTCACCGTCGCGGTCGAAGACGGCCGCGTCGTGGCCGGGCAGGACCAGCGGCAACAGGTCGCCCGCAGCGACGCCAACTTGGACCGGCCAGCCGGGCACGGCCGAACCGTCACCGTTCACCGCATAGACGGGGTTCGAGCCGGTCGAGGACTGCAGGATTGCGTTGATGATGTCGAACGGGTTGGAAGGCAGCCCGGGGTCGCCCGGGATGACCTCGTTCGAGGCCAAGATCACCTCGGGTGTGGCATCGCCATCGAGCTCGGCAATTGCGGGCGAGGTGACGATCTCGGCTCCGATCACGTCGTCCGTGGCCAGCTTGGCGGGGAAGCCGGGAAGGACTTGGCCCTCGCCGTCCCAGGCGTAGACGTGCTGATCGAGGGAGCCGGCGACGATGTCGAGGCGCCCATCGCCGTCGAGGTCGGCGAGAGCCGTCCCGCCAAAGAAGCCGCGCTTGATGTGGTTGTCAGATGTGATGGCGCGATCCGCGGCGTTGAAGCAAGGCTTTGGCACACCGTCAACGCACGGCTCCGACAGATCAGTGTCGACGCGGACGGGGAACCCGGTCAGCGGATCGCCGTGGCGATCCCATGCGTAGACGCGCTCACCGGCGTTCATCACGATGTCGGGCGAGAGGTCGCCATCCACGTCACCGATCGTGGGAGCGCGTGGGTTCTCGAGCGGAGCTCCTCCCGTAACGCCGCTGACGCCATGCGCCGCTGCCACCTCAAGCGGCAGGGTCGTAACGGGCTGGCCGCCGTTGAAGCTCGGGATCGGGTTGCCGGCGAAGTCGAGGACGAAGAGCTCGCCCGATGATGTGGCCTGGATCACATCGAGGGCGTTGTCACCGTCGAGGTCGAACAGGCGCGGTGGCACCTCGCCGCCGGACCCGGTCACCGACTGGCCGGGGGTCGAGCTCGAGCCGATCGGTCGCGGCCATCCCGCGAGATTGCCGTCGTCGCGGTAGGCGAAGAGGGCCTTGCGGTAGCGCCCGATGTTGTTGGGGCTCCCCTGCTCCTTCACGGTCAGGCGGATCTGGAAGGAGTGGCGCTCGGGGTCGGGCTCGGGATACCCGTCGCCCGGTGCGTTCGCGTCGGAAGTTGCGCCCGTCGGACGCCCGAAGTCGATGCCAACGGAGCCGTCACACGAATCGGCGAGGGTGTTCAGGATCGACTTCGGCATAGTGCCCAGAAGGCCATCCACCGGGCCGCTGCCGCTCACGCCAGGGATGGGCTGGAACGTTGAGTCGGGAGCGTCGGCGCCGCACGCGTAGTCGACCTGCCAAGCGCCGACGCCCGCATCCGAGTGCGGCGCCGCGATATGGCCGCGGATGGGGAGGCCGCCATCCAGGCGGTCGACGTTCACCGGTGTGAACCAGTCCGGCGCGTTCAGCTGCGCCTCGGGCGGGATGCGCTCTGCCTTGACCCGTGCCATCGCGCCGGCCAGGTTCATCCGCCCGTAGCCGAAGTGTGGGTCCCAGCCGATCTGGGCCTTGTCCGGAACGCCGATCAGTCCCGTGTTGAGGGGCCGCACGTCCTCCGCCGTCATCGTCAGGAGCTGGCGGATCTCGTTGCCGGAGAGCGGGTCGCCGTCGCCGAAGATCTCCCGCCCGTAAGACGCGACCAGAGCAGCCGCGCCCGCGGCCTGCCCAGTGCTCTCGGAACCGGTGGCGCCCATCATCACCAGGTCGGCCTTGCCTCCGTACTGGGTCAGGTTCGAGTTGCGGAAGAAGCTTGTGGTCGGCGGCTGCGCGGATCCGGTGATCCCGAGTGTCGAGGAGAGCTCGCCGAAGAAGTCGGCGCATGCGCCAGCCGCCTCGGGAGGGATGGGGACGGGGTTGCCAATCAGCGGCAGGCTGAGCCCGTCACAGGTCTCGAACGGAGCCGTGTCGGGCAACGCTCCAGCGATGTAGATCGCCTCGTTGTAGTTCGTGGGGTAGTTGTGATTGGCGGAGTTGATGTCTGAGGAGACCGACATCAGGGCCAGCCCCTTGCTGTCGGCGTACTCGTATGCGTTGCGCGAGAAGCGCGTGTTGGTGAGCCCGCCGTTCGCAGCCTCGGTCACGCTCGCACCGTTGTCAGCTGCGTAGACCACACCCATCGCCTGAAAGTCGGTCGGCACGACGAAGGTGTCCCAGATGCGCAACGGCATGAGTTGGCAGTCCGGGCACATTCCCGCGTCTGACTGGCCGTTGTTAGTGTCGGCGACGGCCTCGCGCGCGCGGCCCGTCCCGTGGCCGTTCGCCGAGCAGCAGCTCGACGCGTCGAACGGGTCGTTGTCGTCGTCGAAGAAGTCCCAGCCGGCGATGTCGTCGTCGTAGCCGTTTGAGTCGTCGTCGGGGTCGAGGTCTCCATCGAGGTCTCCGGAGAACGCGGCGATCAGGTCCGAGCCATCGAGGAGATGGTCGGACTCGGTGTCGCCGTCGGCCGGATCCACGCCCGAGTCGCAGGCAAAGTCGCGGACGTTGAAGACGCCGTCGCCGTTCGCATCGTCGGCGGACGTGAACGTGTTGCAGGCTGGCCCCCCGTCGATGGGCGTGGCGCGAACGGCCGTGGGCGTGGGCAGCTCGTCAGCGTTCAGGTGGACCTTCTCCAGCAGCTCACGCTCCTGCCAACGGATGCCCGTGTCGAGGACCGCGACGACTGTGTCCGGGTCGCCGGTCGAGTACTTCCACGCCGAGTCGGCGCGAACTCCGGCGATCTGCGAGCACTGAGGGACTCCGTCGGCGACGTTGGCGGCCTTGCCCTGCGCGTCGAGCTGGGCGCAGTCCAGGTACTGCGTTGCCGTAGCCGGATGCAACTCGAGCGGAGCGAGGGGGACGGCGTTCGCGGAGTCTGGGCTGAAGCCGTAGGCGCCGAATTGCTCGGAGAAGAACGTCGTGCACGCGGGCGGAGTACCCATCGTCTCAGCGTCGTCTAGCTCGCAGGGGTCGAAGCTAGGGTCGTTGGGCGTGTCGTTCCGCGGGTCAGGGTCAGTATCGGGACCGGGAAACGCAGCGACGGCGCCCGCAGGCAGCGCGAGGAAGAGCGCGCATAGCGCCACCAGCGCCCGACCACCCAAGCGTCCTCCTCCCATCTCGCCAAACACTAGACCCGCACGCGACGACATGCGCCGGTTCCTACGCTCGGTAGGTTGGAGGCATGTCTACAGCCCACATGCACACCAACGCAGGTCAGATCACCATCGAGCTCTTCGACGACGACGCTCCAAAGACGGTGGAGAACTTCAAGAAGCTCGCAGGGGACGGCTTCTACGACAACCTCATCTTCCACCGCGTGATCAAGGACTTCATGATCCAGGGCGGCTGCCCCCAGGGCACCGGAACCGGCGGCCCCGGCTATCAGTTCGAGGACGAGTTCAACGACAACAAGGTTGTCCGCGGCGCCCTCGCGATGGCGAACGCCGGCCCCAACACGAACGGCTCGCAGTTCTTCATCGTCACGACCGACGCCGCGCCGTGGCTCGACGGCAAGCACACCGTATTCGGCCAGGTCACCGAGGGCATGGACGCTGTTGACGCGATCGAAGGCACCCAGACGGGCGCGGGCGACCGCCCCGTCGAGGACCAAACAATCGTGCGCATCGAGTTCCCTGACTGACGCCGCGCTTTGACCCACATCGATCTGCATATCGGCGATGCGAGCTACGACGACTGGGAGGTCGTCCGCGACTTTCCAGACCTGGAGACCGCCTCAGCCTTCTGCCAGCTCCTCGACGAAGCCGGCCTCGAGGCCGTGATCACCTCCGATTACGAGCTCGACGAGTTTCACCGCGGCGATATCGCGTTGCGCGTGCCACCGGGGAACTGGTCGGCGGCAAACGAAGCGCTGGAGCCGCCGGAGTCTTAGGCGCCACCCGTGGTGCGGTGGACGTCTCTAGCCGTGGCCTGGGCGGTTGGCTTGACCGCCAGGTAGTCGATGTTCACGTGGGGCGGGCGGGTGACGGCGAAGGCGATCGTCTCGGCGACGTCCTCGGCGGTCAGCGGCTCCAGGCCCTCGTAGACCTTCGTCGCCTTTTCTTCGTCGCCATCGAAGCGGACGAGTGCGAACTCGGTCTCGACCAGCCCGGGCGCGATCTCGGTGACGCGGATCGGTTTGCCGAGCAGCTCCAGCCGGAGGGTCCGCGTCAGAGCGTTGGCCGCGTGCTTTGCGGCGGTGTAGCCGCCACCGCCGGGGTAGACCTCGACCCCTGCCACCGAACCGATCACGACGATGTGCCCTCCCCCACCCCGCTCAAGGGCGGGCAGGAGCGCCTTCGTTACCCGCTCAACTCCCAACACGTTGGTCTCGAACATCTCGAGCCACTTGGCCTCGTCGGCCTCGGCCACGGGCTCGAGGCCGAGCGCTCCGCCCGCGGAGTGGACGATGACGTCGACCTCGGGCAGCGCGTCGGTCAAGGCGCCGGCGGACGCCGGGTCGGTCACATCGAGCTCGAGCGCATCGCCGCCGACCTCGTCGGCCAACTCGCGGCAGCGCTCGAGTCGCCGCGCGGCGGAGACCGTGTGGAAGCCGGCGGTCGCCAGGGCGCGCACGGTTGCAGCGCCGATGCCGCTCGACGCACCCGTCACGAGCGCGATTCGCTTGCCGCTGAGGTCTGCCTCGCCCATTCAGGCGATCTTAGGCCGCGCACACTTGCCAAGATGGGCGCGTGACGGAGTCCGACGAGACACCACCCGGCGACGAGGCAGACGAGCCGACCGGCGATGAGATCGCAGAGGCCGACGACGAGACGGTCGATTCGAAGAGCGCGAAGATCGCGACCGACCCGCGGCTGATCGCTGCCGCGAAGGCATTACGCAAGGCATTGCCGGGCGATTCAAACTTCGGCGAAGACCCCTTGTCAACAGCGGGCGAGAAGTCGAGCCAGCAGATCGGGCGCCGGCTCTCCGAGGCGACGGCCGAGAGACCGAGCGTCCTGCGCGAGGCGGGGCTGACCGCGCTCCAGGTCTGGGACGCGATGGGCCAGACCGCCGGTCGCATCCCGGTGAAGGCCGATTTAACGATCCTCTTCACTGACCTCGTCGAGTTCTCGAACTGGTCGATGAAGGCGGGCGACGCAGCGGCGGTGGATCTGCTCCGCAAGGTCTCGCAGGCGATCGAGCCCCCGGTTGCCGAAAACACGGGCAAGGTCGTCAAGCGCCTGGGCGACGGGATGATGGCCGTCTTCGCAGATCCCACGGACGCGCTGTCCGCCGTCAGGGAGGCGCAGAGCCGCCTCGAGGAGATCGAGGTCGCCGGCTACCGCCCGATGCTCCGCGCGGGCATGCACGTTGGCCGCCCCGAGCGCGTGGGCGACGACTACTTCGGCGTGGACGTGAACATCGCCGCGCGCGTCGCCGAGGCAGCGACCGGCGGCGAGATCCTCGCCACGGACAAGGTGCTCGCTGAACTCGACGAGAACTCGGTCAAGGCCCGCCGCAAGCGCATGTTCCGCGCCAAGGGCGTCCCGGCCGAGGTCAAGGTCTATTCGATTCGCGTCAGTTCCTGAACGCCTTGGTGCCTGGCACGGTGCCTGGCACCGGGACTAGCCGAGCAGCTTGGCCTTCTGGGCCTCGAACTCCTCGTCGGTGAGGAGTCCCTGGCTCTTGAGGTCGGCGAGCTGGGTCAGCTGCGCGGCGACGTCCTGGCCACCGCCTCCAGCCGGCGCGGCGGGCGTGCCCATCCCCACGAACGAGTCAGCGGCGGCGCCGAACATCTGGCGGAGGTTCTCGCGGCCGGACTCGTCGGCGACTGTCGCGTAGGCCCAGGTGCTCGCATCCGCCGGGTCGTACCAGACGGGATAGCGATCGCCCTGCCGCGGGATCTCCACGCGCGACACGGTGGTCTTCTTCGACAGGTCCATCGTCGCGCTTCCGTCGAGCGGCTCGACGCGGAAGACCATCTCGACACGCGGATTGTCGTTAATGGTCGTCCCCGTGTCGCGCACCGACACGACGGTGCCGACGCCTTTGGACCCAGTCGCCATGAGATCGGCGGCCTTCTGCTGTTTTGACTTTCCGAATAGACCCATGCGCGCAGACTACAACCGAGCGCTAGTCCTTGAACTTTGCCTTGGCCGGCGAGTCGTCGACGTTGCCCGCGCGGTCGGTCGCTCGCACCTTGAGCCACTTCGACTTGCCCGGGTTATCGATCTTCTTGGGCGACTCGCAAGCCTCCCACGGCTTCTTCTTGAGCTTGCATTCGAACGTGGCGCCGTCCTCGTTGGATTCGAACGTGACCTTCTGGCTCTTGCCGTTGCCCGCCTTGGCCTTGGCGGTCGTGTCGGGAGCTGTGGTGTCGACCGTGAACGTGAACGAGATCGGGGTCGGGTCGACGTTCGTGTCCTGATCGACCGCGCGCACCTCGAAGACGTGCTCACCTTCGCCAACCGCCAGCGTGTTGTTGCGCGGGCAGGGGTCGAAGTCAGCCTCCTGGTTGGAGTCGAGCCGGCACTCATACGTCGAGCCGACGTCCGACGACATGTAGTCGAAGGTGGGGCTAGCGTCGGTCGAGATCTCCTCCGGCGTCAAGACGAACCTCGTCACCGGGGGGCCGGAATCGAAGCCGGGCGCGAGCTGAGTCGTACCGGGCAGGATCTTCTCGGCCGGAGCCGTGACGAGCCCGCTGAGAGCTCCGGGGCTCTCGACGACGGGCAGCCGCAGCTCGAGGTCTGAAACACCGATGTTGGTCTGACCCGTCGCCGGACCGGCATACGGGCTGTCCACCGGCAGCAGCTCGAGCTTGGGGATGTGGCCGTCCTCGAACTTCCAGCCGTTCGCGTTGAGCTGGAACACTTGGGGCTCATCGCTACCCGTCGCGGGGCGCCAGAGCGCGCGTGCGATCAGCTTCTGGTCGCCGTTCGGGGCGATGTCCATGAGCCTCGCGGCCACCTGGTTGTTCTCGGTGGTCGAATCGAACGTCGCGATCACCGTGGGCGAGCCGAGCAGCGTGTAGCCGGCGGCCGGTGCTGCGGGCAGCTTGTACATGGCAGCGGCCGGGCTGTCGCCGGCGCCGACGGTCTTGCACGAGTTCGGGTTGGGCGGCGTCGGGAAGTCGCCCGAGAAGTCGGTTCCGAACAGGACCGAACCGTTCGCCACGACCTGCTGAGCAGCGGGTGACGTGAACGTGATCTCGCCTGGAGCCAGACCGGAGAGGTCATCGGCGTGGAACGGCCCGGCGGGCGGGCCTCCGCATACCTGCGTCAGCGCGTCAACGCCTTGGACGGGCTCTGTGCCCTGGCCCTTCAGGTAGTGGGCGAACCACGCGTTCTCGCGGGCGCCGATGTACTGGGCCGACGCCGCCTGGTTCTGGCCGCGCGGATGGCCGAAGTCGGCGAAGGTCAGCGCGATGTCCGCGTCCGGATACGTGGTCAGCGTCCGGTTGTAGAACCGGGCTGCCTCGGCGGTCGGGAAGAGATCGTCCGTAAAGCCGCTCGAGATGAGGAGCGGAGCGGGCTGGATCGAGTCGTCGATGTAGTACGACGAGTGGTGGGTCGCGATCTCGTCGATGATGTCGCGCACGTCCTGGCCATAGGGGCCGCCCTGATCGAGCAGGAACTTCCAGGTCGCTAGGTCGGCGTCCGGGTCCTGGCCCGGGTCGGAGTAGTAACCGATCTGGCCGAATACAGGGCCCGTGTAGAGCTGGTTGACCCACCCCTTCTTCTCAACCCCGACCGCGTCGATGTGGCCGAAGTAGGGAGCGTCGGCGATGTAGTCGAGGGTGCCGCCGTTCGGCACCAGCGAGTACGCAAGGTCGGTCCAGGGAATCTCGGGCGCCGCGGCGGCGATCTCGAGATCGGTGCCGTCGGGGCTCTCCCACGGAATGAGGCTCCCGTCGGGAAGCATCTGGCGGTTCTTGAGAGTGGCAAGCGCCATTGACATGCCGCCGCCGTACGAGCCTCCGGTTGCACCGATCGCGCCCGGGTCCACAAGGCCCTCGTCGACGAGCAGAGCGATGAAGTCCTGCGCGTCGCGCACCTCGTAGCGCGTGTCCATCAGGCGCACGTAGCCGTCGTCGCACGCAGCGCCGCCGGCAAGCCGCGAGGCCGCCGTTCCGCATGACTGGTTGAAGCCGCGAGTGGTCATCGAGAAGGTCGCGTAGCCCTGGTCAAGCCAGCGCTTCATGGAGCCGATGCCGAGCTTTGAGCCTCCGTAGCCGTGGAACATCATCACGGTCGGATACGGGCCGTCGGGGCCGCTTTCCGGCTCGGGCGGGAATGCAACGTTGACGTCGATCGGGACGCCGTCGAAGGTCGGAATCGTCGAGCGGTCCTCGCCGGTCTGGTTGGTGCAGAAGCGGACGCCCGCGTTAGGTGCAGCCTGGACGGTGCAGTCCACTGGCGTGGCGGTGTCGGTGAAGACCTGGGTGATCTCCGCCTGTGCGGCGCTCGGGACGCAAAGCAATGCGACTCCAGCGGCCAGACCGGCCAGACACCTCTTGATAGCGACGAACTTCCTCAACGCAAGCCTCCCTGCACGAATGTGCTCGCGCCACTCCGTGCGCGAACAGCGATTGACTCCTCCGCTACGAGAGAGTAGCTGAAGGAATCTCAGAGGGCGCGCGACGCGCGTTGCGGCGCGCCTGGGCAAAGGTCACCAGGCGGCCCCGCTCCTCGTCCCAGAGCTTGAGGCGGGTGGCCTTTATGCCGTCCCAGAGAGTGAGGACGGGAACGGAATGGAACAGCTCGACGTCGTCGTGGGCGCGCTGCAGGTTGTAGTTGGGAATGCGCGCGTTCAGGTGGTGGACGTGGTGAAGGCCGATGTTGCCGGTGAAGAATTGAAGCGGCTGCGGCAGCTTGAGATAGGAGCTGCCCTCGAGCGCCGACGCCTCGTAGCTCCATGCGTCCGCGTTTTCCCAGTAGACGTCCTCGAACTGGTGCTGGACATAGAAGAGCCACACGCCGGCCGAGCCGGCCATGAACACCGTCGGCACCTGGATCAGGAGGTAGTCGATCGGGCCGATGAGGAAGCAGATGCCACCGACGATTACCAGGAGCGCGAGGTTGGTCATGTGGACGCTCCGGCGCAGCTTCTTCGACGCGTTCTTCGGCGGGATGCGGGGCCCGATCACAAGCGACCAGAGCGGGCCGATCGTGAACATGACTGCCGGGTGGCGAAAGAGCCAGTAGGCGGTCTTTTTCATCGGCGAAGCCGCGTCCCACTCCGCGACGGTCATCGTGGGCACGTCGCCTTGGCCGCGGCGGTCCAGGTCGCCGGCGCTCCCGTGGTGGGCGGCGTGGTGCCAGCGCCAGTTGCTGAACGGGTGCATCACAACGAGCCCGAGGCCCACGCCCCACGCGTTGTTCACCTTGCGCGATTCGAACAGCGAACCGTGCGTGGCGTCGTGGAAGAGGATGAAGGTCCGAAGGAGGAAGCCCGAGGCCGGGATCGCAACAGCGAGAACCAGCCAGTACGAGACGTCGAGCAGGAGGTACATGACGACGGACAGCGCGATGTAGGGCACGATCGACGTGAAGATGTCGAGCCACGTCCTCCACGCGATTGGGCGGGAATACGGGTCGAGGGCGATCGCCCACTCGGGACGCTTACGGGTTGGGGTGATGGTTGCGGTCGTCATCTTGGGGCGCAGGCTAGTGGATCATATTAGGGTGACCTAACACCCAGTTCATGATACGTCTCTGTTAACCGCTTTGGGCTCCCAGGAAACGACCTATGCGCACAGTTGAGGCTACAGCCTCCGGCGTGATCGGGAAGATCGGCCATACGTGAATGAGCTCGTGGCCGATCTCGAGCTCAACGTCCACCCCCTGCTCGCTTGCTGACTCGGCGAAGCTCACCGAATCGTCATAGAGGATCTCGTGCGTGCCGACAAGGACCAGGGTGGGCGGCAGACCGGACAGGTCGGCGAAGAGCGGCGAGCACAGCGGATCGCGGGCATCTGCGCCGTCGAGGTAGCGCTCGGCCGCATCGCGAAGAGAGTGGTCGAGGACCGGATCGCCCTCGAAACGCGAGTCCCACGACGGGCTGGTGCAGGTCAGGTCGAGCCATGGCGAGAGGAGTACGAGCGCGCGCGGAAGATGCTCGCCGGCGTCACGGAGCGCCACGCTCATGGCCACCGCGAGCCCGCCGCCCGCCGAATCCCCGCCCAGGACGATCCGGCTCGCGTCTCCGCCCGCCTCGTCGAGGAGCGCGCGGTACGCAGCGATCGCGTCGTCGAACGCCGCCGGGAACGGATGCTCGGGCGCGAGCCGGTACTCGGGCAGCACCGCGACCGCACCCGCCGCTCGTGCGAGCCGCGCCGCCATCTCGGAATGTGACCGCGCGGAGCCGCCGCCGTAGCCGCCGCCATGTATGTAGAGGAGAACGTCCTCGCCGGCGCCGGGCGGCGTGAGCCTGACGCTCGGCACTCCTCCGACGTCGATCTCAGCGCGCTCAACGTCATCGGGCAAGGGAAAGATGTCCGCCAGCCCGTCCAGTCGCTGGCGTCGCTCCTCAATCGTCCGGGTGGCTGGATCAGACGAGCGCCGCTGTTCTAGGAGCAACTCGGTTATCTGTTCCAGCTCGGCACTCCTCATCGCTCGCAAAGTACCTTGCCCCCATGGCCCAGCCCCTCCTGGCCGTCGATGCCCCCTCTCTCCTCTACCGCGCGTTCTACGCGCTGCCCGACTCGATCACCGATTCGAAGGGCGTATCGGTCAACGCGCTCCTCGGCGCTGCCAATCTCGTCCTCGCGGAGATCGAGGAGCACGACCCGCGCGCGGTCGTCATGTGTTTTGGCGCCGAAGCGGCCGCGTACCGCAAGAAGGCGCTGCCCGCGTACCACGCGGACCGGCCCGAGATGCCGGCGCGGCTCGTGCCCCAATGGGAGCGCACGAAGAGCTTCTTCGAGGGCTTCGACTGGACGGTCCGCCGTCACGCCACCCTGGAAGCCGACGACCTCTTGGGCACGCTCGCGGACCTCGAGACGGAGGCCGGCGGCGAGGCGCTGCTCCTGACCGGCGATCGCGACATGTTCCAGTGCGCGTCGAAGCAGGTGACGGTTCTCTATCTGCAGACCGGGAAGCGAGGCGCCCAGCCGATCGGGCCGAAGGAGGTCAAGGCGCGGTACGGCATCGGCCCGGAGCTCGTCCCAGACTTCATCGCCCTCCGCGGCGACCCCTCCGACGGGATTCCCGGCGCCAAAGGGGTCGGCGAGAAAACCGCGGCGGAGCTCCTCCGCGAACACGGCTCGCTCGAGGCGCTCCTGCAGAACGCGCTGCGGATCGAGCGGCCCGCGCTTCGCACGACGCTGACCTCGACCGCGGACGAGATCCGCTCGTACCTCGACATCGCAACACTCCGCGACGCAAAAATCGACCGGCCCAAGGACGCGCCGACGAACTTCAAGGGCGGCGCCCGCTCGGCCAGGCGCCACGGCATGAACCGCCTAGCCGAGCGCCTGGAGAAGATGGCCTCAGCCGGCGCTTAGCTCGACGCTCGGCGTCTGGAGGAGGCGCTTCGCCTCGCGGATGCCGGTTGACATCGCGCCGTCGGCGAAGCCGGGGCGTGCGCGGCTCGTTCCCTCCCCGGCAAACAGGAGGCGCCCATCGACGGGGTCGGCGATGCGGTCGAAGCCGGCGAGGCTTGCGCCCAGCGGGACCGACGAGTAGGCGCCGAGGCTGAAGGGGTCGTTCCGCCAATTCGAAGCCGCCCAGGCCTCAGGCTCGGGCACTTGGACTCCCAGCGTCTCTTCGAGCACGGCGACGGCGCTCTCCAGCCGTTGAGCGCGGGGCAAGCGGGCCATGGTCCGGGCGAACTTCGACGAGCAAAGCGCGACGAGGGACGGCACGCCGGAGAGCTTCTGGAGGTCGAGCCAGAGCGGCCATTCGAGCGCCGGCCGCTGCGACAGGTGGAGGATGTGGGTATGCAGGACGTCCTGCCAGAAGGGCTCGGCGAAGGTGAGCGCAACCTTCTCGAACTCGCCGAACCAAAGGCGTCGGATCGCCTGGCGCTTGCGCTCGGGCAGCCCCTCGTCGAAGCGAACCCCGCCCGCCTTGAGGACGCCGAGGGGAACCGTGACCAAGGCGTGGGAGCCGCGGAACACTCGGCGCTTCCCGCCCGCCGAAGCGGTCACGCGCACGCCGGCACCGTTTCGGGAGACGCTCGAGACGCGATGGCCCAGCCGGACGTCGGTGTCGCCTGCCATTGCATCGACGAGGCCGGTGTAGCCGCCCGTCGGAAAGTCACCGAGCCCGACGCCCGTATAGACCGGGTCGTAATGGGCGATGTAGTCGAAGTTGAGCCGGCCCCAGTCGATCGCATCGCTCTCCTGCAAGACCAGCCTGATCAGGAACTCGGCGTGGCGGCGTGCGGCTCCCGCCAGGCCGTGGTTGTCCAGGTACGCCCGCGCCCCGTCGCGCGCCGACGCGTCCGGACCGAGTGAGTCGCTGATGTCCGCAGCCTCCTCTTCGAAGAGCACGAGGTGGGCGAACGCGGCGAGTTTGTCGGGCAGCGAGACCTCGGCCCCGGAGACGTCGTCGTGGAAGCGGATCGTGGCTGCATCCAGTTCGATGTCCGCGCTCGTCTGCGCGATCCCTGCCTGGTCGGCGAACGCACTCATCGGGTTGCCGATCGGCTCATGGATCCAGGAGCAGCCGAAGTCGACCGGCGAGCCGCCGACGTCCTTCGTGTGTGCGCGGCCTCCGACCCGGTTGCGTCCCTCCAGGACCACAACGTCCACGCCCGCGTTGCGGAGCGCGTTGGCCGCAGTGAGCCCGGCAAACCCCGCGCCGATCACGATCACGCGCTCGGGCTCGCCTTTGAGGCCGCCGGGGACGTCGGCGTTGCCATCGTCGTAAGTCTCCGTCGCGCCCTGGGCAAGAGCCCATGGCAACTGCGGCAACAGCCCGGCCGCCGCAAGAGCAGCGCCGCTTTGGATCAGCCGCCGCCGCGTCAGCCCTCGATCTTCCGCTTGTCCCCCAGGCGCGCCGATGGACGGATTATCGCCCGTCGAAGTCTGGGGAGCGCCGGTCAGGCGTAGCGGCGGGCCGCCTGGCCGGCCGAAGAGCCGTACGAGCCTCCGAACAGGAGCGCGTGCACCAGCAGGGGCTGAAGCTGCCATAGCTCCACCCGATCCTCGTGACCATCGGGGAGCGGCGCCGCTTCTGCGTACGCCGCGAAGATCCGCTCGCTTGGCGAGCCGAACAAGCGCAGCATCGCCAGGTCGACCTCGCGGTGGCCACCGTAAGCCGCAGGGTCGATCAGCCACGCGCGTCCGTCCGTGCCGGCCAGGACGTTGCCGCTCCACAGGTCGCCGTGAAGCCTGGATGGCGGCTCCTCGGGGCCTGCCAGCTCTTCGATCCGCCCACAGACGGCCTCCACGGCGCTCCGGTCTTTTTCCGAGAGGTTGTCCCGGTCGTGGGCGCGGCGCGCCAGCGGTTCGAGCATCTGCTCCGCGAAGAGACGTGGCCAGCTCTCGGACTCGGCCAATTCGAGCTCCGCCAGGCCAATGCGCAGGACGCCGTCCGGAGCGCCCGGCGGCAACGAGCCGTGGCTACCAGCGCCGAGGCGGTGCAGCGTCGCGAGGCCGCGGCCGAGCTCCTCGGCGCCATCGTCCGAGAGGCGTCCGGTTTCGATCCGCTCGAGCAAGATCCAGCCGGGCTCGCCGCCGACCCCCCGCACCTCGGGGACCATGATCCCGTCCGCCTCCGCGAGCCAGCGCAGGCCAGCCGCCTCCATCTCGAAGTCCGCGCGCCGCGCGTCGGGACGTGACTTGCGGAAGTCGCTCACCTGTAGACGGTGGTGAGGTCTCCGATCAACGCCTTGCACGAGCGCTCAATGATCTCGACCACGTCTGCGAAGCCGTCCTCGCCGCCGTAATAGGGATCGGGCACGTCGAGCTCGCCGTCCGCGTAGGAGCGCAGAAGCCGGACCTTCTCGCGGTCTGATTCGGATTGCGCGATCGCCAGGAGGTCATCCCGGTTATGGCGGTCCATCGCGATCAGGAGGTCGAAGTCCTGGAAGTCACCGCGGGCGACCTGACGGGCCTTGCCGGTCAACTCCACCCCGCGCTCGGCGGCGGCAGCGACGGATCGCTCGTCGGGCGGATGGCCGAGATGCCAGTTGCCTGTCCCGGCGCTCTCCACCTCGATCTCCCCTTGGAGGCCGGCCTGGGCGACCAGCCCGCGCATCACCGCCTCAGCGGTTGGCGAGCGGCAGATGTTCCCGAGGCAGACGAAGAGGATGCGCACGCGCGGAAGGCTAGAGGCCATCTCGCCCGTGCGGCTCGGTGAAGTCGACGTCGGGCATCACCGCGATCAGGCCGCTCGGGTTTACGTCTGGGTGCGTCGTGTAGTAGTGGCGGCGGATGTCGTCGAAGCGGACGGTCTCGGCGATCCCCTCGCGCTGGAACAGGTCGCGCGTGTATGGCCACAGGTGCTCGTACTCCACGAGCTTTCGCCGCGAGCACTTGAAGTGGATGTTGTAGACGGCGTCGAATCGCACGAGCGTCGGAAAGACCCGCCAGTCCGTCTCCATGGGCTCGTCGCCGAACAGGTAGCGGCGATCCTTCAGCAGCCCGTCGAGCTCGTCCATCATCTCGAAGAGGCCCACGACTTCGCGCTCGTAAACCTCCTGGGTGGTCGAGAAGCCAGCCTTGTAGACGGCGTTATTGAGCGAGTCGTAGGTGCGCTCGTTCAACTCGTCGATCTCGTCGCGGAGATTGTCGGGATAGAGCTCGACCGGGTGCTCGGCAAGCGGGGCAAAGACGGTGTGGAGCATGCGCAGGACATCGGCTGACTCGTTCGAGACGATCTCCTCCGACTCCGTGTCCCACAAGACCGGCGTCGATGCACGGTCGTCGTAGCCGGATTCCGTCTCCTCATAGGCAGCGGCAAGGCGCGTGAAAACCTCGGCGTTGTTCGTGTACTCGCCGCCGGTGAACTCCCAGCCACGCGAGTCCCGATAGGGGTCGACGACCGACATGCCGACCGCGTCCTCGAGCCCCATGAGCTTTCGCGCGATCGCAGAGCGGTGCGCCCAGGGACAGGCCCAGCTCACATATAGGTGGTACCGAGCTGAAGCGAGCGGGTACTCCGTCGAGCCGTCTTCGGAGACCCAGCCGCGGAAGGCGCTCTCCTGCCGCTGGAACGAGCCGTCACCTGACGCCTCCTCGCCGAGGCTGAATCCCGTCGCAGAAGCCATCACCCTTCGCTCATACCCGTTTGGGCTCGAAGATCGCCTCCATCGCGGAATGATCCGAGAGGCCCGCCTCGCGCCACTCATGGACGTAGTCGCAGTATGCGGCCCCCAGCGAATCGCTCGCGAGGATGTGGTCCAGCCTGTGCGCATGCTTCCGGCGCGCGCGTGTATGGAAGACCCAGCTCACGTCGCGCCGGCCGTATCCGTTCAAGCCTCGAAAGATGTCTGGCAGGTCCCATTCCGCCAGGCCGAGCAGAAGCGATCGCTCCGCGGCGTCCCAGCGCTCCTCGTTTTCGGGGTGGTTCGATGCGAACGTCTCCACCTCGCCCTCCTCCGACTCATAGCGGGGCGTGTTGAGATCCCCGCAGAGAATCCGGTGACAAGGAGTCGGCCGAGCCAGCGACGCGAAGAGCACCTCGCATGTCTCGGCCTTGATGAGCCCGTTGGATGGCGCCGGCGGGATATGCGCGTTCCAGATCTCGAGCCGGCCCCAAGGGCTGTCCGTGACGACGCCGAGAACCCGCTCGGGCTGAGGCGCGAGGATCCCGGTCAGTGACTTGAGCCCCCAGCGGCTCGCCGTCAGGTTGAAGAGACGCCGCGGCGCCACCAACTCGCTCGAGTCGAGGGCATGCTCCAAGCCGATCGTCTCGAACGCCCTCTGCCACTGGGGGGCGGTACTGGCACGCACCTCCTGCAGACAGACGATGTCCGGCTCGCGCCGAGCTACCGCCTCCGCCTGGCGATCCATGACGCCCGTCCGCCCTGCGACATTCCATGTAAGGAGCTTCACGCGTTATCCCTACCATTCTTGGGGAACACGGGTTCGATCATGGCTGTCGCGGAAACCCAAAATCTGGATGCGCTCATAGACCTCGTGTCGCGCTTTGACCCTGGCGACATCGACGTCCCAGGCGAGATAGCGCGAATCCGACTCGACGCGGCCGATGCTGGAACCGCCGACGCGTTGATCGAGGGTGGGATTGCGCGCCTCGTGCCGCCCGACGGAGACGCAGATGCTCGCTTGGAAGCGGACATATCCGTCTGGAAGGAGATCTCAAGCGATGTCCGCGCCGGCATGGCCGCGTACCGCGCCGGGCGGCTTCGGATCCGCCAGAACCTCCATCTGGGTGTTGGCTTCCTCGCTGCGACCAGCGGCGACACCGACCCCAAGCGCCTTCGGTTCGAGCGGATCCGCACGGCCAACCATGAGCTCGCGATCCTCAGCGCGGGAGAGGGAACGCCGCTGCTCTGCGTCCACGGCCTCGGCGGCACCAAAGCCTCGTTCCTGCCGACGGTTTCCGCCCTCGCGTCGCAGGGTTTCAGAGTCGTCTGCCTCGACCTGCCAGGGTTCGGCGATTCGCATAAGCCGGCGTCGGGCAGCTACGACGCTCGCTGGTTTGCCTCTGCCCTGACCGAGCTCCTCGACGAGCTGGGAATCGAGCGCGCGCGCCTGGCCGGCAACAGCATGGGCGGACGGATCGCGATCGAGGCCGGACTCCTGTATCCGGATCGGGTCGAGAAGCTGGTGCTCCTCTCTCCCGCGCTCGCATGGCTCCGGGATCGCGGATGGAAATGGCTTCTGCGCATGCCGCTGCCCCAGCTCGGCTTCATCCAGCCGACCCCGCGCGTCCTGGTCGAGCCTGTCGTGCGGAGGCTCGTCCCAGGCGCGAACGATGGCTGGACAGCCGCTGGCGTTGACGAGTTCCTGCGCTCGTACTTGACCCCGACAGGCCGCTACGCCTTCTACGAATCGGCCCGCCGGATCTACATGGACGAGCCCCACGGCGACGACGGTTTCTGGACCCGCCTGGCAACGCTGGCACCCGAGACCATGTTCGTCTGGGGCAGGCAGGATCAGCTCGTGCCGATCTCCTTCATGAGGCATGTGGAGGAGTGCCTTCCCGCCGCGCGCCATCTGGAGCTCAACTGCGGGCACGTGCCCCAGGTCGAGGCGCCGGGCCCGACTCACCGGGCAATGGCCGAGTTCCTGCGCGCCTAGTTCCGGTCCAAGTCGGCGCGCTCGCGCTCTGCGAGCTTCTCCTTCAGATACGCGGCCTTGTCGCGGCGCCGCTCATGCTGGTCGGCCTCGTCGGTCAGCTCCGACTCCTCGAGCAGCTTGTGCTCCCGCGTCTCGCGCTCTTCCTGCTCGGCCCGGAGCTCGTGCGCCTTGTCCTTGTCTTCGTCCGCGTCCATGACTTCCCTATGCCCGCACGAAGCTCGCGCAACGCTCCCGGTCGTAGGTCTCGATCCGCGGAGACTAGTTCGGTGAGATCATCCGAGGCATGAGCCTTTTGGACCGCACTGCCGAGCTCGCACAGGAATACCTCGACGAGATCTCCGAACGGCAGGTCGCGGCGCCGGCCGACTTCGAAACGACGCTAGCGGCCCTCGACGAGCCTCTGCCGGACGCCGGCTCCGACCCCGAGGAGGTCGTCGAGCGCTTGGCCGAGACGGTTGGGGCGGCGACGGTCGCCAGCACGGGTCCGCGCTATTTCGGCTTCGTGGTCGGCGGTACGCTCCCGGCCGCGCTGGCGGCGGACTGGCTGACCTCCGCCTGGGACCAGATGTCGTTCAACCAGGTCGCATCCCCCGGCATCGCCGCCGTCGAGGCAGTGTGCGAGCGGTGGGTGCTTGACGCGCTTCGACTGCCGGAATCGGCATGCGTCGGCTTCGCGACGGGAGCTACCGGTGGGAACCTCGTCGGGGTCTCGGCCGCGCGCCACCGCTTGCTCGCTGCGGAGGGGTGGGATGTCGAGGCACGTGGGCTCTTCGGAGCACCCGAGTTGCGCGTGCTGGTCGGCGACGAGGTTCACACTTCCCTTCTCTTCGCGCTGCGAATGGCGGGCCTCGGAGCCGAACGGGTCGAGCGCGTGGAGGCTGACGATCAGGGAGCGATGCGCGCGGACAAGCTGGCCGAGAAGCTGGCGTCCCGAGAGGGCCCGGCGATCGTGTGCGCCCAGGTTGGGAACGTCAACACCGGAGCCATCGATGCCGTCGGCGAAATCGTCACGGCCGCGCGTGAGTACGGGCCTTCGTGGGTCCACGTGGACGGCGCCTTCGGTCTGTGGGCGGCGGCTTCGCCTGCCCTCCGCCACCTGGTCGCCGGGGTAGAGATGGCCGATTCATGGGCTGTCGACGCACACAAATGGCTCAACGTGCCCTACGACAGCGGGATGGCGATCGTTGCGGATCCGGCTGCGGTGCACGGTGCGTTCGGCACGAGCGCTTCGTACCTCCCCGGGTCAGCCGGCCGTGAGCCAGGCGAGCTCGTCCCCGAGATGTCTCGCCGCGCGCGGGCCGTTCCCGTATACGCCGCGCTGGGAACGCTCGGGCGGGATGGCCTCGCCGATCTCGTCGAGAGATGCTGCGCTCACGCGCACCGGCTCGCCGATGCGATGGGGGCGCTCGAGGGCGCGGAGGTCTTGAACGATGTCGTCTTGAACCAGGTGCTCATCCGCTTCAAGGACGACGACGCCACGACGAACGCTGTCATCGGTGCCGTCCAGGACGAGGGCGAGGCGTGGCTCGGCGGAACCGTCTGGCGCGGGCGAACCGCGGCCCGGGTCGCCTTCTCGAACCACTCCACGACCGACGCCGACGTCGACCGCCTCACCGCCGCCTTCGAACGCGCGCTGGCCTAGGCGAGCTGGCGGGCGACGCCCAGCCGCGCCGGCGTGTCGTCGTCGCAACCGTCGAAGAACCCTCCGACCGCGTCGACTAGATGTTCGAAGGAGTCCGCGCCGAAGAGGATCGGCTGATAGTGCGTGATGTCGTACTCGAGCGTCGCCATCTGCGCGAAGTCGAGCGGGCGGATCTCGGCAGAGCTGAACTCCTCGATCTCGCCATATGAAGAGAGGAGTCCGGCGCCGTACGCGCGGACCGCCCCGTCCTCGCGCAGGACGCCGAACTCCATCGTGAACCAGAAGACGTCCGCAACCAACTGCAGCGTCTCTGGCGTCTCCGCCCGCCTGGCGGCTTCCCCTGCGAGTCGATTCACCTCGGCCAGCTGCGGGTCAGCCAAGAGATGGCCGTGGCCGATCACCTCGTGGATGAGGTCCGGCTCGGGGGTGTAGAGGGGCGCATCCGGGTGGCGCACGTACTGGGTCGAGTGAAAACGCCGGTCCGCCAGCGAGCCGTAGAACTCGTCGAGCGGCACGATGCCCGCCGCTGGGATGTACTCGAATCCGCTCAGCGGACGGAGGTTGGCCGTGATCTCGTCGAGCTGCGGGATGCGATCGCGCGGAAGGTCGAGCGCGACGACCGCCTCGCGGAATGCGCGGCAAGCAAGGCGCCCGTGCTTTGGCGCGAGCTCGCGGCAGACCGTGCGCCAGACCTCGTGCTCCGCCTCTGAGTACTCGATTCGAGGGAGGGGCGCGCCCTCGTGCCAGTCGAGCGCGGCCGCCGCGATGGAATTGCGCCGCTCGCGGTACTCGGGATCGTTGACGCCGGGATGCTCGTCGTCCAGATGTACGGTGACGCCGCCGTCCTCGTTGCGGGTGACGGGCGAGTAGAGCTGTGCCTCTTCGAACATCAGCCTGTGGTGCTGGTCGCGGGCTCGGCGTCGGGCTCGAACCACGACATCGCGTAGTCCGGCTGGTCGAGGTCCCTTGAGAGGCCGGACAGCTTGAGCGGGCGGAACGTGTCCCACATCACCGCCAGCTCTTCGGTCCTCTTCGCGCCAAGCGAGGCCTCGACCAGGCCCGGCTGCGGGCCATGGGGCAGGCCCGATGGGTGGAGGGTGATCATCCCGATGTCCACGCCCTTGCGGCTGCCGAACTGGCCGTCCACGTAGTAGATGGCCTCCTCGGACTGGACGTTCGAGTGGTGGTACGGCAGCGCGATCGCCTCGGGGTCGTAGTCCAGCTCGCGCGGGCAGAACGAGCAGATCACGAAGTTCTGGCCCTGGAACGTCTGGTGGACCGGTGGCGGCATGTGGATGCGGCCGGTGATCGGCTCGAAGTCGTCCGTGTTGAACGTGTACGGATAGACGTAGCCGTCCCAGCCGACGACGTCGAACGGGTGGTAGTCGAGGACGTAGGTCTGGTGCCCATCGCGCACCCGCACAACGAGCTCGTGCTCGTCGCGGTCGGTGTGGGTGTGGAGCTCGGCAGGCGGATGGAAGTCGCGCTGGCTGAAGGGCGCGTGCTCGAGGAGCTGCCCGTAGCGGTTGCGATAGCGGTTCGGCGTCTCGATTTCGCCGGGGGTGTGGAAGCAGAGCCAGGCCTGGTCGCCCGGCTCGTGCGAGTCCATTCGCACGCGATAGGTGGTGCCGCGCGGAATCACGACGTAGTCGTGCGGGCGATACGGAACGTCGCCGAAGATCGTTTCGACGGTGCCCGTCCCGCGGTGGATGAAGAGGACCTCATCGCCCTCGCCGTTGCGATAGAAGCTCTCGCGCTCCTGCGTCGGCTTCGCAATCGAGACCTCGATATCGCCGTTCCACTGCAGCAGCCGGCGCGAGGTAAGCCAGTCGCCGCCGGGCTCGACCGGGTTCGTGTCGGTGAGGCGGTGGACGTGCGTCTCGGGCACCCACTCGTCGCGGATGATCGGCTGGAAGTCGCCGACATCGGCAATCCGGCACGGCGAATGCAGGTGGTAGAGGATCGACTCGTTGCCCGAGAAGCCCTCGAAGCCGAGCACCTCCTCGGTCAGGAGCTTGCCGTCGCGCCTGAACTGGACATGGCGCTTGGCCGGGACCTCTCCGAGCTGCGTGTAGCGCCCCATTAGAGGTTCCCCCGCTTGTCCTGCTCGCGCTCGATCGCTTCGAAGAGCGCCTTGAAGTTGCCTGCGCCGAAGCCCGTCGCGCCGTGGCGCTCGATGATCTCGAAGAACACGGTCGGCCGGTCTCCCACCGGCCTCGTGAAGATCTGGAGGAGATACCCCTCGTCGTCGTGGTCGACCAGGATCCCCTGTTCGCGCAGGTCGGCCAACTGGCCCCCCACTTCCGGGACCCGCTCGGGAACCTCGTCGTAGTAGGTGTCCGGGATCTCGAGGAAGCCGACGCCACGGCGGCGAAGCTCGGCGACCGTCCCGACGATGTCGCGCGTCGCGACCGCGATGTGCTGCGCGCCCGCGCCTTCGTAGAAATCGAGGTACTCGTCGATCTGGGACTTGCGAAGGCCCTCAGCCGGCTCGTTGATCGGGAACTTGATGCGGCCGTTCCCGGAGGCGACGACCTTTGACATCAGCGCCGAGTACTCGGTCGAGATCGCCTCGTCGGAGAAGTGGATCATCTCGACCATGCCGAACACCCGCTCGTAGAAGTGGACCCACTCCTCCATGTGGCCCAGCTCCACATTGCCGACGATGTGATCGATCGCGAGGAGCATGTCCTCGTCCGGCGACCGCGGGTTCGCGACAGATCGGAAGCCCGGCCAGAACGCGCCGTCGTAAGCCGAGCGATCGACGAAGGTGTGGAGGGTGTCTCCGTACGCCGCGATCGTCGCGGTGCGGATGGTCCCGTGCTCGTCGGCGAAGTCCACCGGGTTAGTGATCCCGCGGGCGCCGCGACCAAGGGCCTCGGCGTAAGCCTCGTCGACGTCCGGGACCGAGAGGGCGATCGAGCGCACGCCGTCGCCATGGCGGGCGTGATGTCGGGCGATCGCGGAATCGGAGTGGAGAGCGCCGGTGAGGATCAGACGGATCCGGCCTTGCTCGAGGACGAATGACGCCCTGTCGCGGACGCCGGTCTCGAGTCCCGCGAAGGCGACCCGGCGGAAGCCGAAGGCGTGCTCGTAGAAGTACGCGGCTTGGGCGGCGTTGCCGACCCACATCTCGACATGGTCGATGCCGTTGAGCGGCATGTGGTCCTGCGGAGGGGCGGGAGCTGCGGGTTTCGTCACAGTCTGGGGCGTCATGCGTCTCCTTCTGCGCGCGAGCCGCGCGATTGGTGCCAGGCACGCTTAACAATTGGCGCCGGGGACTACCTTTATGATCCGCTTGTTGATGGCCTTTTACAATGCCGATTCGTTGCGTGAGATAGGCGAATAAGCATGGATCTCGACGAAATAGACCAGCAGATCGTTTCACTACTGCGTGAGAACGCCCGCCGCTCCTTCCAGGACATCGGCTCACGCGTGTCGCTCAGTGCGCCCGCGATCAAGCGGCGAGTGGACAGGCTCGAGGAGGCCGGCGTGATCCGCGGCTACTCGGCGGTGCTCGACCATGTGGCGCTCGGCTGGACCACCCACGCGGTCGTCTCGCTCTTCTGCGAGGGGCGGATGTCAGCGGCGGAGATCCTCGCCGCCGCCGGGCGACAACCCGAGGTGGCAGCGGCCCACACGGTCGCCGGCGAGGCCAGCGCGATCCTCCACCTGCACGCCAGGGACACCGAGCACCTGGAGGAAGCGCTCGAGCGGCTGCGTGATTCGCCGGGCATCACGCGAACGCAGACGCAGGTCGTCCTGTCGACGCTCTTCGAGCGACCGGTCGAGTAGTTCTCAGACGATCTGGGCGACGAGCTCGCCAAGGCCGTCTGCTGCGATCGCGACCTCATCGCCGGGCTCGAGCCAGCGCTCGCCTGAAAGAGGTCCCAACTCCAGGAGGCATCCGTTGTTGAGGGTCCCGGAGCCCAGGACGTCACCGGGTTCGAGCCGCGTATCCCGGGCGGCGTGCTCGGCAAGCTCCGCCCACGACCAG
This sequence comes from Solirubrobacterales bacterium, assembly GCA_033856515.1. Lineage (GTDB taxonomy): Bacteria > Actinomycetota > Thermoleophilia > Solirubrobacterales > 70-9 > JALZKA01. The sequence goes on along the minus strand of JAWVEY010000034.1, from coordinate 217,455 downwards.
TGCTGCTCGGCCGCATTGGTCCGGCTGAGGACCTCGCCGTTGACGGTCACCGTCGCCTGGATCGCAAGGCGCCCGTCGCTGACCGGCAGCTCGTCCGGGGTCACCAGCCAGGGACCGAGAGAAGTGGCGAAGTCCTTGCCCTTGGCCGGGCCGAGGCCCACGGTCATCTCCTGCGCCTGGACATCGCGTGCCGACCAGTCGTTCATCAGCGTAAAGCCGGCGATCTCGCCCTCCGCGCCGATGACGGCGGCGATCTCAAGCTCGAAGTCGAGCATCTGAGTCGCCGCGGGCCGCCTTACGGCCTGCCCCGGGCCTTGGATGGACGCCGGGTTCGAGAAGTAGAAGACGGGCGCCTCGTACCAAGCGGGCGGTACCTCACTCCCACGGCGGCGCCAGCCAGCCTGGACGTGACCCTCGAACGCAAAGAAGTCCCGGACGCTCGGAGGACGTGGAACCGGGGCGACCAGCTTCGCTTCGGACGCCGACACCTGGGCGCCCGTGTCGCCCCGTCCGTCTCCACGGAGCCAGGACAACATGTCGGGGGCCTCGAGCACCGAGATCACCGCGTCCTCGAGGCGGCCCACGCAATCGGCGCCAGAGGAGTGTCGGAAGCTCACTAAACGCACCTCCGCAAGTCTCGCACGCGATAAGTTCCGAATTCACGCCGATGGGTATGAAGTTTCGGATGGGCGAGCAACAAAACGGTCGAGCAGCTGTCCTCGAGACGCTCGCCAGCGGCATCGAGAAGGAAGCAGGCTTTAACTCGGTCGTAGTCAACCTCTTTCGGCCGGACGAGGACGACTACGAGATCCTCGTCCTGCGCGGGCCCGATGCCCTGCGCAACGCGATCGGGGGCGAAAAGCTCACCCGCGACTCGTGGATGCAGCTGCTGGAGGGCAGGTTCGAGCGTCTCGGCGCCTTCTTCATCCCCGAGGGCGAGGGCGAATGGGGAGATTCCCCGATGTACGACCCCCCGGAGGACGCGGGCGAGGGCGAGAACCGCTGGAGGAAGGGCGATGCGCTGTTTGCCCCGATGCGCTGTAGCCACGGGTCGATCCTGGGCATCGTCTCGGTCGACGAGCCGCGGAACGGCCAGCGCCCGACGAGCAGGCAGATCCTGACCCTTACCTCACTTTGCGCGCAGGCCGGCACGGCGCTCGACGCGGACGGTGAGCACTAGGGCTCGACCAGCTCGCCGTCCTCGGTCCGGCAGGGCGGCTCGGCCTCTGAGCAAAGCGGCAGGTCCGCGATTTCCCCGGAGCCGTCGATGCCACCGCCCTCAGGCTCTTCGGACACCGAGCCATCGGGATTGAGGCACGGCAGGACGCCCTCAGAGCACGGTGGCAGATCAGATGCCTCGCCGTTCCCTTCTTCGGGCGGCGAAGTCTCCTCGCCCGTGTCAGTAGCCGGCTCGACGACGGTGGTGGTCTCGGTAACGGTCGTCGTGGTCGTTTTCTCGTCCCCGCAGGCGAAGAGAAAGAGGGCTCCCAGAAGAAGGGCAATGGCGAGCGTGGACTTCGGCGAAGCGTGCATGGGCGCGATCCTAAATGGGCGGCGGGATACGAAACGAACGCCCGGCCCAGGGACGCTCTGCCTCTCCAATAGCGTGACCTCGTCCAGTGTCACCTCACTAGGAGGCCCAATGCCATACATCGAAGGCTTCGTTGCCGCGGTGCCGACTGCGAACCGCGACGAGTATGTCGAGCAGGCGAAGAAGGGCGCCGAGTTGATGAAGAAGTACGGCGCGACACGTCTCGTCGAATGCTGGGGCGACGACGTCCCGCACGGCGAGCTGACGGACTTCTATCGCGCCACTCAGGCGAAGGACGACGAGACCGTCATCTTCAGCTGGATCGAGTACCCGGACAAGGAGACTCGCGACGCGGCGAACGAGAAGATGATGGCCGACCCCGAGATGGCGAGCATGTCGATGCCGCTTGACATGAAGCGCATGTTCTGGGGCGGCTTTGAGCAGATCCTGAGCGAGTAGCGAAGCCGGCTACGTCTTCTCAGATGCGCCGGTCCCAGGGGCGCTAGAGCGGGCCCGACAGGATTCGAACCTGTGACCTTCGGTTTCGTAGCCTTTCGGTCACCCGACGTTTGCATGGAAAGCACCTACTCAGGACACTTGACTACGGTGCCAGTCGACTGGGCGTTGGAACGGCGCCGTCTGCAATGAGACGGGGCAGCCCGCCTTTCGGGCCTAGCTAGCGGAGATCTGACCAAGGACCCATGGGGAAACACGCGTTCTTCGAACTCTCAGCCAGCCTAATACCCGTGCTGCTTCTCGGCGGGGTTCTCGCTCGCAATCTGAGCCCGCCCGACGCTGCCACCGAACTTCGGCCGGCGCATTCCATTGCGCAAGTGGCAATTGTGTTAGCCCTAACGTTCGTCGTACTCGCCGAGGTCGTCGCGATCGCAGCGGTGATGTCCGGCGCAAACGATGATGGGTCATTTGGCATCGTTGCAATTGCCGTCCTTCTTGGTCTGGTCGGCACCGCAACGGCGATCGGAGGGCCGTGGGTGCGCCGAGTCAATGAGGGGCAACCCATGGGGCTTCCGACCATCCTGGCGACGGTAACGGTGGTCGTCGTGGTTCTAGGCTGGGTTTCGTTTGGAACTTTGCGGGATGGGTTCGAGTCCGCAGGGTCAGTCGAGTCGGACTCGGCCATCGTCGAGTCGCTTCGGCGTGTGAACGATGCGGAAGCCGACCTGGCTCAGGCCGAGATTGAAGCCGAACGCGATGGGCGAGTAGACGCGAGGGAGGACCTCCTGTTGTCGCTTTTGCGAGACCAGCGCGAGTTCGAACTCGACGAGCTGACACATACGACAGACTCGGCTGAACGGTAGGTGCTTAGTTGCGCTTCTGACGAAAAGCACCTACGGCGCGCTTCGGGTGCTGTCTGCAGGGCGGTCTTGAACAACACCTCACGTGGTCAGACGACCGCGCGTGCAGAAGCGCAAGAACGTTCAGTTCGCTCGGCCGTCTATCGCACCGCGTCCCTACTTCACCCGAACCGGCTTTGAGAACTCGGAGGTTTCTCGTCGTCTTCCTGAACTCGTCGCGGTGGTGGTCACCCATTCACCAACCTCTAGCCCACGCACATCTTCGCGGAAACGGGCCTCGCCAGTCTGGTCCGTCTCGATCCGTACGACGCCGATCCAATCCAGGCCCTGGCGTGTCTCACCATCCGCTTTGAAGAGTTCGACTACGTACTTCGAGCTGGCCCGACTATCCAGCCGGGCGACAACGGTGGTGTCAACACCCGTGCGCTCTGCCGATGTGACTACGGGGAAGTTCTGATGACCATCCCGCTCACGGCGGTCGTTCTTCGTGATGCCCGACGGACCAACATCGAGTCCTAGGTGCGTGTTTCCAAAGATTCGATTGCGCGAAACCTTCACTGATGCGCGGCGCGCAGCGATGCCGTTCTCTGAGCCCGAAACGATGTTCAGTGTGACGTCGGCATCGATCGTTTCCGAGATCTCGATTGCTCCCGTGGGATTGGCTGGTTCCGAATTGGCCATCGGGGCAAAGCCGGTCCGGTCTGTACCGACGTAGTTTTGCCGAAGAGAGCCCGGGCCTTCCATGGTCACGGCGGGCCCGAGGTTTCCTGCAATCAAGTTGCCGGCCCCCGTGGCTCCGGGGTCGAGAGAACCAATCGCGGAAGATTCCGTGTCGGGGCCGGCGTAGACCCCTCCCAGGTTCGGGAGTGCGGAAGTGCCGTCGGTGCCGATGAAATTCCCCCGGAGGCCGATCGCACCAGTGCCCGTAGAGGACACTGCGTAGCCAGGAAAGTTGCCGATGATCAGACCCCAAATGGAAGCATCGCTCTGAATCTCAAAGGCGGACGCCACACCAATAAGAGATGAGCCATCGAGCCGGATCTTCAAGACCGTGGACAGCGGGCTGCCGAACCGCTTGGTGTTTGCCTCAGCACCCGGCTGGCTGAAGCCGTTCACCGATACCGGATCGAGGATGGGAGGCAACGGATAAGCCGGAGCGATCACGTGGACCTCACTGCCTGGGATGTCGAAGTCGATGAAGTCGTAGCCCGTTGTCGCGTTGGACTCCTCCAGCGCGGCGCGGAGAGAGCACTGTGATCCTCCGCTAGAGGATGTGTCGCACGTGTTTGGGGCATCCACGGTCGCAGAGTCCGAATCGTCAGAGGCAGAGTTAACGATGAAGGTTGCGGCGTCTGCAGGAGCTGGGGCTATGAACGCGAGGCTCAGGATTGCGGTTGGTAGCGAGCACGACGTTCCATCACTTGAGGCCGCTGCCCTCAGCCGCGATCTTGAAACCGTCGCCGAGGGTGCGTCTGGACTCGTTTGACTCAGCGGCAGGAAAAGCGTACCCACGAGCCATCAGGTGCCGTGCTGCCGCCTACCGCGCCATCTTGACTCTGGCCTAGGCGCTAGTTGAGACCTCTTCGCAGTCGGACGTGAACTCGAAGGCATCAACTATGGCTTCGTCTTGCCCTTCGTCGCAATCGACATCCTCTCGCGGCGGTTCGAATACGCCTGGATTGTCGGCGGCGTCGAGAAAGTCGTCGCCAGAACCTCCCTGCAACTCGTCAACGCCACGTCCAGCATCGATCGAATCTGGGCCCTCCTGGCCCCAAAAGATCTCATCAGCAGGACTCCCCAGGAAAGAGTCCCCGCCGTGACCGCCGACGAACCACTCGAAGTCGCTTATCTCGTCAACCTCAGTGTCCCTGCTGGCGGTCCCGCTCGGTACATCGATCGAGAGCGAACGATCTGAATCGGTGGCAGCGTAAACGTCGAAACCCGGGCCCGCCCTGACCACATCGCTTCCGTCTGCGTCCTGATCGGACTGGAAGGTGTCGTTGTTCTCTCCCAGCAAGAACTTGTCATCACCGGGTCCGGGAACGACATTCTCGTTTCCATGGGGTCCAGACCCTCGGGCGTCGATCCGATCGTTGCCCTGTCCCCCAACGATGTAGCTGGAATGAAACTCGGATTCCTCTGGGAACGTGTACCGCCCAAGCTCTAGGCGATCGTCTCCAGGCCCCAGGTACATGAGCCCTCCGATGTCCGAGTGCACTTGGTCGTCGCCTAGACCAAGCCGCAAGATGACGTCCTCCCTGTACTCGGCACCGGGGAATCTTGGGCAATGAACCTCGGTTCTTGCTTCGTCGACGACGTCGCATCGCCCTGTAGCCCGTAGCGGCTCCCGTGAGTTGACCACGATGTCTCCCGAGGAGCGCTCGACGCCGATCTTGAGATGGTTGTCGGTAACGGTCTTGTCCGTTACCTGAACCCGTTTTCCGCTCCCCGGACGTGCGTGCATCTTGACCAATGCTGCGTCAGCAATGCCCGAGAGCGCCAGGCTCACAATTGCGCTTCCGGCCAGCAACATGAGCATCAATCGGGTCGACGTCACCGCCATCCCATACCCCGACGAGAACCGCTTACCCTTCTCAGACTTGAGCCTAAAAGGCGACCTCAGATCAGCCATGGGTGTTGGCCTGGGCGATGGTCCTTATTCCGGTTCGTAGCCTTCCGGTCGAGACGCCGTGGGCAGCTGGGCTCCCGCCGACTGCGATCGGCTCGTCCCGAAAGCTGTGGGCCACGACATCGCCTTGGGGTCTTGCCCTCTGAGGTCCCTCCGCATGCCGCGCCTTCGCGGCACTACAGGCCTGGACGGCAGAGCGACGAGGGCGGCCCCGTTCTTCGTAGTTCGGTGCGGATCTGAGATCAGACCGCCGAAAGTTGAGTGCTGTGCGCATCGTCCGCCGGGGTGTCGCCGTCACCGAATCGACCGGACCAGACATTCACCCAGCGCTGCAGTCGGCCTCGCTCACGCAGTGACTCGATCACTTCTGGCGTCGCCAGCAAGAGCCAGCCCCAGCCGACTTCGTCCTCATCCGAGTACGGGTTCCAGTGCGTGTAGCCCGAGCGCCACCACAGCGATTGAACAGCGGGCTGTTCACCGAGGTTCCAGTCCAAAGGGTGATCGGGATCGGGGCTAAGCCCGAGCGCCAAGGCCGCTCCCGGGTGAAGAGCCAGCCATGAATCCGGTGAGGCAATCGAGGTCAACGAGGGTCGCAGAGTCGTCAGCCCTTCGCCGCCGCGAACGCGCAATCGGCGGTATGAGTCCGTCGGCCAGGGGCGGATCAGGTGCTGCCCGTGCTCGTCCGCTTCTGGAGTGCGATCGCAGGTTACGGCTGAGACGCGGCGCTCGTAGTGGCGCAGTCGGTCCAGAATCACAAGCTCCGTCCACTCTCCTAGAACCGTCCAACCGTTCAGCTCGGTGACCGCTCGTTCGACAGCGTCTCGCCCGAGATCGGCCGCTGTCCGCTCATAGAGACGCATATCAGTCCGCTCCTCGAAACCGAGAAAGGAAGTGATCTGTTCAGGGCGAGCGAGGGGCCGCAGGCGCAACAGGCCGGAGTCATACGCTGGCCACAGGCTTGCAGCCCTCATGGCGTCGCTGGGCTCGACTCGCTCAGCATCGACGAGGGTGGCGGCGGCCTCGTCGATCGCCGCGATTAGGGCGCGGGCGCTCGGCTTGAGGTATCCGAATCCGAACAGCCCGCCCCTCCGGCTCAGAGCTTCATCGTCGTTGTCCGATCCGGCTATCTGTTCGGCACGCTCCAACACGGCGGCGAGGAGGGCGTCCTCGTCGACCCCTGCTGCCTGGGACAATCGCTCGACCTCTTCGCGGAAGTGGGCGGCGAAGGCGCGTATTCCACTAGCGATCTGGAGGCGACCCGGACTCGGCGGCAGCTCCAGCCGCAGCCTGGGCGGAAGCTGCTTTGCCGGCACCGGCACCGGCGGCTCAGCGCCAAGTTCCTGGAGGCAGGCAATCGCAGAAGCGCGTAAGCTCAGCCGGTCTGAGCTGGCAAGCTCTGTCAGCTCGGCTCCGAGGTCGCCAACTAAGGAGTCACTGGCCGCGGCCGTCTCGATGATCGCGCACGCGCGCGCAGCCAAGTCAGGTTCCTTGCTCCTGAGCGCGCGAGACAGGAGCGCAGTCATCGCAAGCCCCCGCGCGAGCGCCGCCAGGATCGCTCGCTGAGCGGCCTGCCAGGCGATCACGTACGGCGATCCCAAGAGCCACTCAAGCGCCGCCTCGAAGGCGGCGTCGAACTCCTCCGGCGTGGATTGTCGCGGCTCGCGCCCAGCTGCGACCACGTCAGCCCCGGGGAGGTCGCTCACTTCGCGAAGGATCGCCCCCGCCATCTCCCAGGCGCTAACGGCGGCATCAGCGGGATCAATCTCCAAGGCCACTACGTAGTCGTCCAGCTCGCCGCCGACCGTTCCCAGGAAGTACTCGACAGACTGCGCCAGCGCTGCGAAGCGCTTGTAGACAGCCACCTTCGTCCGCTCGCGATCGATGCCCTGCAACTCGGCGATGACGTCCAAGATCGGCCCACCCGCCCAATGCCGCTGCCAATCCCCAGACTGGCTCACCGCGAGCGCTCGGATCCCGTGCTCCCAGGCGCCGTCTGAGTCGTTGGCACGAGCAGCCCGCGCGACCAATGCGGCGCGAACCCCGGTCTCTGCATCCCGCCCATCCGCGAGTGCGAGCAGTCGGCGCAGCTGGGCTTCGTTTAGCTGGTCTATGCGCCGGCTTAGCGCCCGCACGTTGCGGTCGAAATCGGTCTCAGAGTCATGCTTTTCCAAGTCCCTGAGGAGCTCCTCGGCGCTCGACGTTTCGCTCGCCCCATCGTCGCCGGGCTCCGGATCCTGTTGCCGCGGCGAGTGGTCTGAACCAAGCTCGGCCGCCTCGGCTGCGGTGGCGAGGTCATCCAGTCCGACCTTCCTTGCCGCTTCGCCTGCGGTCGAAAACCAGCGCCGGCGGGCGCTCGGTCGGCCCTCTGTAGCTACGCGGTGGAGAAGGGCTGGCCACCACTGGCGTGCCAAGACGCCATCGGCAGCAATAGCCTCTTCCAGCACATTCGCGGGCGGATCGACCCCAAACACGACCACGAGCTCACAGAGAGTGATCCACCACTGAGCGGAAACGACGGGCGCGCTGGCCAAAAGCAGCGCCTTGAGTACGGCGTCGGCTTGGAGCAGATCCGCCTCAACGAACCGGCGTCCGATCCTCCAAGCGCGACCAAGGTCGTCGCTTGCGAGCTGCTCGACCATGAGCCGGGCGGCGACCTCGGGGGAGCCACCGTAGCTAACTTCATCAAGCTCAATCAGAGCCGCGGCGAACGACTCGGCGAACGCATCACCGCCCTCGCCTTTGAGCAGAGGGTCGATCAGTTTGGTCCATGTGCTGAGCTGGAGATCTTTCTCTGAGCTCAGCGAGAGCGTGCGGCCGACCGCTCGGCCGGCGCATCGCTCCGCCGCCGGTATGTCTCCGAGTCGAACGTGCTCCAGCCCCAAATTAACCCACTCGTCGGGTGAGGAGTCCGAGCTCTCGGTCATCGCCTCGAACTCGTCGAGAGCGCGACGAACAGAGACCTGCCCGGCGCCAGCCTCAGCGAGCGCCCTGATCACCTCAAGCCCATCCTCCATCCGCGCCTCCGGCCGCGCGCCCCATCGCTCTTGGAAGTAGCGCTGGATCCGGGGGGTCTCGCCGACCTCAGCAGCCAGCGCGATTGCCCGGCGAGAGATGAGGGCGCGAACAGCGCCAGGTCGATGGAGATCGGATCGTCGGCTGGATGTCTCCCAGAAGGCGTGCATTCGGCGGACCAGAGCTTCGATCTGTGCCCCGCTCGCTCCTGAGGCCTCGAGGTTGGCGTAGGCCACGAGGTGCCGGGCGGCGAGCGCCTGGTCTACCAGGTGCTCTTTCTCCGGAGATCCCACCGCGTCAACGGGGTCAGTCGCGGCGCGCACTGAGCTGGCCAGCTTCCAATAGGCGAAGTAAACGCCCCATTCCCGCTGATCGCGATGATCGTAGTGCTGGGTGCCCGGAAGCGCAGGCGGGTCCAGCTGGTCAAAGATCGATTGTGCGAGCTCAGGTTGCGCGTCTGCGACCAAGAGCAGCGCCAGCTCGACCTTTGCGTGCCTCGGCAAGTCGTCGATCTGCACATTGCTGGCATCGAAGCGCTGGTCGCTGTCGCCTCTGTGCTCGCGAGCTCGCCAGCGCAGGTCGAGCAGCGCCAGATCCTCGCGCGGGGCGTCCTCATGGTCCTCAAGAGCCGCGCGTAAGAGACCGGCCTCCTCCCAGCGCTCAAGCTGAATCAGTTCATGCCCAGCAATCCAGAGCAAATCGCAGCGCAGCTCCGTGACCTCCTCAGCCGACAGTCGCTCTTGTCTATGCAGGTCGTTTGGCGGGCGAAGCGACCGCAGCGTCTCGATCACATACGAGGCGCCGCGTATGCGCGCCGCGGCCTCAGCCCAGGCCCACAGCCCAGGCCGAGCTCCGCCCGAGGCTGGTCGTAGGGCCGAACCCTGAGCACCGAACCACTCTAAAGGCTCATGCGATTCGAATAGGCGCTGGGCCTCAGTCGCGAGCCCCCGCTGCTCAAGCAAGAGCGCGAGCCGCATCGCCGTCTCGCGCCGGTCGTGCCCGACCGTGCCGTTATCGATCTCGCCCAGGTGGGCTAGCGCCAGCTCTGGCTGCCCTATCTCCACCAAGAGTCGCAGGTACTCGGTGGTCTCCGGATACTGATAGCCGCGGACTTGCAGCTCGCTCGCGGCCAGTGCCAGATTGGTCGCCCCACGCGGGTCATGGCATTCGGCCAGTGCGCGCGCTGTGCCTTGGATGTCAGCTTGGATCTCGGCCCGGGGACGCATCCGGTCGGCCTGTTCTCTGAACAGCGCGGGGGTGGCCACGTTCAGGGCTTCCTGCAACTCCCCGCTCTGAGCCAAATGGTGCAGCCGGTCGAAGCGCTCGGGGCTCTGTGAGGGTGAGGCCTGGCAGCGCTGCGCCAGCTGGGAGTGATACTGCTGCCCTAGCTCAGCGCTGACCTCGCCGTCCAACTCCGATGTTCTGTTCTTGAGGTACTCCTGGAAGGAGGTGTGGAAGAACCGCCAGCGATCGGCGCTCTTGTGCTCAAACAAAAAAGCGAGCGACTTTAAGCGCTCAATGTCAGCGGGAGCGCTGCCAGTCTCTAACAGCCAAGGCAAGCGAATGGTGCCGCGAATCCGGCTGATCAGTCCCATCAGCTGAACCAGTTCTGGTGACCCGCACTGCGCTTCCCAGACGCCGTCATAGAAGTCGCGCAGCTCAGCCGAAGCGGGAGCGCGTGACGCGATAACGGAGGTCCGCTCTTCAGCCGGAACTTCCTTGGCCATCGCCATGTAGATGCGCAGCAATAGAGGATGACCTCCCGAGCGCGCTGCCAAGATCTCTGCGACTTCGCCGAGCTCTGCGGCCTGGGCTATCCGGATCACGGCCGCTCTCGAGAGCGGCTCGATCGAAACTCGCCTCGCGCCCACCGTCGCTTGCCGTACGTGGCTTGGCAGGTCATCGAGGCTGCGTGTTCCGAGTACGAACAGAACCCCTTCCGGGATCTCAGCGCTCGGGGGTAGCTCGGCCAGAAGTGGGTGGTGCGGCAATGGATCTCGACCCACGTGATCAAGACCATCAATGACGATGATCTGGGTCTGGCCAACTTGGCGCGCTTCATCGCCGAGGGCGTCAAGCTCCTCTTTCAAGGCCGACCCTAGGGCTCCGAGATCACCGCTCCGCGGCGCCAAGAGGTGACCGCGTTTGCTCGAGAGCGCCAAGAGCAGATCGTGAAGAAAAGCCTCAGCCTCGCTCCGCCGGCGCGCGGCGTCGTCGGGCACATAGGCGTAGTAGCGCGCGGCCAATCGGGCATCGGCGCGCAGCAGGTGTGTCAGCAAGGTCGACTTGCCCGAGCCGGGACTGCCGGTCAGGACGACATAGCCCTGGTCAAAACGATCGATCGCCTCGCGCATTCGCGCGACGGTCGCCTCCAGCGGCTCATACGGCTCGGGTATCGGAAACTGATGCTGCGACCGCGGATGCCAGCGTGCTGTCCACGCGGGACCGAGCCGATCGAGCAGATCCGAGGCCGTGATCCAGACGTGATCTTCGTGCCGGTCGCTGACCAGGTCTTGGAGCTTGCCGCGGAGCTCAAGCAGGTCCTGCAGGTGATCGCGGGTGCGCCACGTGCCTGGCTCGATCACCTCTTCGGCTAGCTGCCGGCTGGTCTCGATCCGCAGGTCGGCAGCTGAAGCCAAGAGCTCGTCGACGTCCATCTGGCACGCGGCCGCGAGCGAATTGAGATAGGCGTGCCAATGCGGTTCGACGTCAGAGACGCTCGTCAGCAGCTCGCGCTGCGCAGGTAGCCAGACCTCTTCGATGAACGATAGGACGGTCCGGCCGCCCCCTTCAAAGGCGTCGTTGCTTCGCGAAGCAGTGGACGGAGCCTTGCTCGTATAGAGATGCGCGACAGCGCGAGCGACAGGCTCGTCGCCGGTCTCGTCGACGCGCTCCTGCTGGGCGGCAAGCACCGCGCGGCGCCCTTCGACCAGCTCGACCATCAGATCGGTGAACTCTTGCGGTTTGAGGACGCCCCCTGCCCCACCCCACTTGATCTGGTATGCGTCGAGGATGCGGCCCGCCGGACGCAGGCTGATGATCTGCAGATCGTCGAGGGTCTTGGCAGCCGGATCGGCAAGGCCCACGGCCTCGAACTCGCCACTGAGCAACAGGGCGTGCACCTTTTCGGCAGCAACCTTGTACTGCGGCACTAGTCCGAGCTGCGCCCGTCGTTCTCCCTCGCCAGAGGAAAGCTTCACCGGTCGCCTTTAACCCGCTGCGTCACCTATTCATCCTAGGTTGGCGTATCCGCAAAGCGATCGATCGTATTGCTCGCAGCTCGCGAGCGTCTTCGACGCGCAACGAAAGGTCGCGGTGCAACCCTGATGGCCGGCCTAACCTCAGTTTGTGACCGACGAGACCGACGATGACGATCCGGATCAGCGGCTGCTGGCGGCAGTCACATCGCACTATCTGGGCGGCCGCGACTTCAACGGGTTCCCTCTGCGCAACCTCGGCCTCAGGCGCGATGAGCTCTTAGCCCTGCTCACGCCCTTGGTCGAAGCCGAGCTGATCTCGCTCAACTTCGGCGTCTACCACCCCAATCCCCACATCAAAGCCTTCCCACCGGAGCCGGTCGCAAATCAGCTCCAGCGGCTGGCCGAGGATGACTTGCACCACGCCACCACCTATCCGGAGAGTGCGCACCTCGAAGGGGTGGTCGACCGGGACGCCTACGCCGGGCGGCCGTTCACCCTGCGTCTGGCCCTAGGCGCTCCCGAGCTCTTGCCCGCTTGCTTCTTCGAGCTCAGCGTGCTCGAGAGCTATCGCAACGATCCGCGTTACGTCTACGACACCGAAGACACCTCCGGCCGCATTGTCGTGAGCGACGACTATTACGAGTCGGAAGCGATGCGCGAAGCGGATCAGATCCTGCTCGAGTCATTCGGCTTCGCGTACGACGAGGACTTGAGCCGGGTCGTCTGCGTGTGTCCTGTTTATCTGGCCCGCTTGACGCCAGAGCACCAGCAGCTCTGGGCCGCCCGCGAGCTCGAAGGCGAGTTCAGAGTCCATCCTGCTTACTTCGACTCCAGCATTCGCGGCGAGTTTCCGGAGAAGGTCTCGATCTTTGACGCCTTTCTAGAAGAGCTAAGCCAGCTGCGCGCGATGAGCGAGCGCATCGGCCTGCCTCCGGTCGTGCGGCGCGATTTCGCCGACGCTCGCCCGCACGGCTTTGGCTTTCTGATCCGGCCAACGCTCAAGGAGCTGCAGGACTTCCACATCCTGCTCGACAAGATGATGAGCGACAACCTCAACGCTGACTTCTTCAAGGCCGCCGGGCTGGCGATGGAGTCCGAGCATCCGCGTCATGACGGGCGGATAGAAGTGCGGAGAAGGGGCACGGTCGCCCTTCTGGAGGAGTGGAGCGGCCCCGGGCGGATCCGCTTCCATGATCGAGAACCCAGGGACGAGATGCTGGCGGCTTTTCGCGAGGTGCGCCGCCTTCGGCAGCGGCCGGCGCACGCAGCCGATGACAACCGCTTCGATCAGGAGTTCTTCACCGAGCAGCGCCAGCTGATGATCCGGGCATACGACGCCGTTCGCACCCTGCGACAGATCCTGGCGATGCACCCTGGATTGAAGGACTACGACGAGGTGCCGGATTGGCTCTACAAGGGAGAGATCTACACTTATTGAGCGGAACGGCCCGGGGACCGCGCCTCAGCGTGGGTGAGGCTCAGCGACGGTGCCCACGTAGATTGCGCGCTCCGGCCCCTAGGAGTAGCTAGTGAGCACCCTCCGACCTAGAGCTAACAGGGCGAAACGTGCTCTGGGTGTCGGCCGGGGCGATGGTCGTTGTGTCGGAATCCGGCAGTCCGGACCGGCTTCCTGAGGCCTACGAGTAGAGCGGCAAACGCGAACCGCATGGTCAAGCGGTTGTTTCAACGGGCCCGACAGGATTCGAACCTGTGACCTTCGGTTTCGTAGACCGACGCTCTATCCGGCTGAGCTACGGGCCCGGGACGGGAGAGGCTAGCGCGGATGCACCAGCCCCTCGCCAGCCTGGCTGCCCGAGCCTAAGAGCGACGGTAGGGATCGACGTAGACGTCGTCGATGCGCCAGTTGCCGCCGGAGCCGACGGGTGTGAACTCGAACGCGACCGGGGTGTACTCGCCCGGATCCACCAAATCGTTTACCCGGATCGCGATCGGGCGGGTCGGCTCCCAGCTCGAGTCGCCGCCAACCAAAGCGACCGGCAGGGAGTGGGCGTTACCGCGCGCATCCACGAAATGAACCTTGACCTTGAGCGCCGAAAACGCCGACCCCGTATTGCGGGCGAACAGTCTGATCGTCGGATGCTCGATCCCGACGCACAAGGCGCCGCTCGTGGCAGAGCTTCCAGCCGGCAGCTTGAGTGAGTTCGTATCGCCTGCGTCGCGGACGTAATGAGACTCATTGCCGGCAACCACACCGGCGCCGTCCTCGAGTGACCAGGTCGAGCCGCCTTCCTCGAACCCGCCGTCGGGGGCAAGCGTGTACTGATCGGAGTCGGCCCAGGGCAAGAAGGGCTGGGAGAGCTCCTCCGGAGCGCAGTTCTCAGCCGTTGAGAGCGGCCCGGCCTGCGCCAAGGGTGGCGACACGAGGATGGCCGCGACTGACAATGCCAGAGCGACGATGCGGTTGCGAATGCTGCGGGATCTCTTGCTCATGCCGCCTCTCGCCGGGTTGGGATGACCACCGTGCGGGAAAAGATCGGAACGCACGATGCGAATCCCAAGAAAAGAAGCGGATGCTGGACGAATATCCCACGGGCCCAAAAGGGACCTTCCCCTGAGGAGAAGGTCCCTTTCCGGTTGAGGGTTTGCTTTGGACTAGTGCGGCTTAGGAGCGGCGATACGGATCGACGTAGACGTCGTCGATGCGCCAGTTGCCGCCGAAGCCGACGGGCGTGAACTCGAACGCGACCGGCGTCTGCCCACCCGGGAGCAGCGCCAACAGGTTGGCCGTGACAAGCATCGGCTGGGTCGGCTGCCAACTCGAGCCGGCGGCGACGACCCCGATCGGCAGGGAGCGGACGTTTCCGGCCGCATCCTCGAAATGAACCGCGACCTTGAGGATCGAAAGCGGCGAGCCCGTGTTGCGGGCGAACAGCCTCAGTGTCGGGTGCTCGAGCCCGACGCACATGGTGGCGCTCTTGGCGGAACTCCCCGACGGCAGCTTCAGCGAATGAGTATCGCCTGCGTTGCGAACGTTGTAGCTCTCGTTGCCGGACCCAACGCTTGCGCCACCACTGAGCGACCACGACGAGCCGCCCTCCTCGAACCCGCCATCAGGAGCGAGCGTGTAGCTCGCAGGGTCGGCCCAGGGCATAAAGGGCTGAGAGAGCTCCTGCGCGTCGCAATCTTCCGCGGACGCGACGAGTAGCCCAGCTTGCGCCGAGGGCGCCACGACGAAGGTCGCCGCCACTGGCAGTGCCAGGGCGAGAATGCGGTTGCGAATGCTGTGGGTTCTCGTGTTCATGTGACCTCTCGTCGTTCGGGAATCAAAAATTGGTGCGTGGAAGGTGATTCGGAGCGAGAGACGAAAAGCTGGATGGGATATCCGTCTAATCCGAGCCTTTCGGCTAAAGGTTTGCGCCCGATTTTCAAGGGCTTGACGCCTGCGGACGATGGAATACAGGCATGGTTGCCCCAACGAGCAGCACCGCCGACCTCGGACCGGCGCAGGAGCGCCTGCTTGCGGAGTCGCGTGCGCACCTCGTGCTCGGGCTTTTCGACCGCGAGCGGACGGTGGAGGTCACCGCGTCGCTCGCGTTCATCGTCGCCGCGACGGTCGTTGCCGTCGCCTGGGATACACCTCGCTCGCTCGACATCCCGCTCGCCGTCGGCCTCATGGCCGTTTACGCCCTTGCGACGCGGGTCGAGTTCAGAATCGCCTCCGGGTGGACCGACCCTTCGCAGCTCGTCTTCGTACCGATGCTCTTTCTCTTGCCGACCAACACGGTGCCATTCGCGGTTGCCGGCGCCCTGCTTCTCGCCCGCATCCCCGATTACCGAAGGGGAGAGGTCCACGCGGACCGGGCGATGCTCCGCACCGGTGACGCGTGGTACTCGATCTGGCCCGTTCTGGTGCTCCTCGCCTTCGGGGCCACGTCTCCCGATTGGTCGGATTGGCCTGTCTACCTCCTTGCGCTGGCAGCTCAGTTCGCCATCGACGGGGCCATGACCACGCTTCGTGTGAGTTATGGGCTCGGGATCAAGCCACGAGAGGTGATCGCCGAGCTCGCCCAGATCGACCTCATCGACGCTCTTCTCTCCCCGGCGGGGCTCCTCGTTGCCTTCGCTGCCGCCGCGGATCCGTGGGCGAGCATTCTGGTCCTGCCGCTCCTCGGCGTCTTTCAGATCTTCGCGAAGGAGAGGGAAGCGCGGATTGAAAGCGCAAGGGCGCTGTCGGGTGCCTACCGCGGCACCGCGATCCTGCTCAGCGAGGTCCTGTCATCCACCGACGAGTACACGGGGAACCATTCGCGCAGCGTCGTCGTCCTCGCGCACCAAGTCGGCGAGGCTCTCGACCTTGACGAGACCCAGCTGCGGGACCTCGAGTTCGGAGCGTTGCTCCACGACGTCGGGAAGATCGCGGTGCCCAACGAGATCATCAACAAGCCTGGACGGCTAACGGACGAGGAGATGGACGTCATGCGGACCCACACGGTCGAGGGCGAAGGAATGCTCAACCGGATCGGAGGCGTGCTGGAACAGGCGGGCGTCGTAGTTCGCACCCATCACGAGCGCTGGGACGGAAAGGGGTACCCAGACGGCCTGGCAGGCGAGGAGATCCCGATCGGCGCGCGGGTGATCACCGCCTGCGACGCCTTCAACGCGATGACCACCGACCGCCCGTACCGAAAGGCGATGCCCGTCGAAGCGGCGATCGCCGAGCTGCGAAACGAGTCAGGCAAGCAGTTCGACCCACGGGTGGTCGAGACGCTGATCGATCTCGTCGAGGCCTGGGGCGACGCCGAGCCCCCGGGCTGAGCTCTAAAGACGACCCGCTTCGGCCGCTGCCTTTTCGGCCGCGTCGAGCTGCTCCTCAATCAGGCCAAGGCCCGAGGTCCAGAAGCCCGGGTCGGTGAGGTCAACGCCCACGATCGCTCCCAGGTCCTCGGGCGAGCGCGAGCCGCCTGCCGCGAGCAGCTCCAGGTAGGACGGGACGAACCCCGCGCCGGCCTCCTGGTAGCGGCGATAGACCGAGAGCGCCAGCAGGTGCCCGTAGGCGTACGCGTAGACGTAGCCGGGCGTATCGACGAAGTGCGGGACGTAGGACCACCACGTGCTGTACTCCGGAGCCGGCTCGACCGAGTCGCCAAGGAGGTCGGCCTGAGTGTCGAGCCAGGCCGCGGCAAAGGCATCGGGCGAGAGCTCGCCTGACGTCCGACGCTCGGCGTGGATGCGATCTTCGAAGCGGTTCATGGCCACCTGGCGGAAGACCGCCGCGACGGCGCCGTCGAGAGACTCGGCCAGGAGCGAGAGGCGGGCCGCGGCATCGGGCGATTCTGAGAGGAGGCGCTCGAGCACGATCGTCTCTCCGAAGATCGACGCCGTCTCGGCGACGGTGAGCGGAGTCGAGACCTGGAAGAGGCTCTGCTCCTTGCCCGCGAGGTACGCGTGGACGCCGTGGCCGAGCTCATGCGCCATCGTCAGGACGTCGCCTGAGCGGGAGGTGTAGTTCAGCAACACGTACGGGTGCGCCGACGGAACCGTGTAGGCGCAGAAGGCGCCGCCGCGCTTGCCCGCCGCGGGGGGCGCGTCGATGTAGTCGCCCTCGAAGAACCCGGACGCGGCGTCGCCCAGCTCCGGCGAGAAGCCTCGGTAGCAGTCGAGGACAAGCTCACGAGCGTCCGCGTAGCCGATCCGCTGCTCCTCTAAGGCGACCGGCGCCATCCGGTCGTAGTGGGCGAGCTTGTCGAGGCCGAGGAGCCGTGCCTTCAGCCGATACCAGCGCCGCGCCAGCTCGTAATGGGAGACGACGGCTTCGATGAGCGCAGAGACCGACTCGTCCGACGCCTCGTTGGCGAGGTTGCGGGCAGCGAGCCAGTGCTCATAGGAGCGCAGGCGGTCCTTGGTCGACTTGTCCTGGAGGAGCGTGTTGAAGATGAAGGCACGGGTTCGGAGCCCGGGTTCGAGGGCCGCCGTCACTGCGTCGGCCGCCTCGGCGCGGCGCTCGCGATCGGGGTCTTGAAGGCGGCTGAGAGCCTCCATCAGCGGCACCGGCTCCTCGGCGTCGGGCAGCTCGACCATGACGCTCGAGATCTGCTCGGTGAAGAGCCGCCCGAATGCGGAGCGCCCAGTCACCTCGGTCTCAGTGAGGATCAGCTCCTCGGGCTCGGTCAACTGGTGCGGGAGGTAGCGGCGCGCCGTGCGAAGGTGATGGCGGCAGAACTCGAGCTCCTCCGCCTCGAGGAGCGCCTCCGCCTGTTCGTCCGGAAGCTCGTTCCATTCGAGCTCGAAGAAGATCAGCGACGTCTCGATCTCGGCGCCGCGCTCTTGGACTTGCTGCAGCAGGGCGCCGCGCTCCGGGTCGGCGGTGTCCACCGTGAACCGAAGCGCCGCGTACGAGCCTGCACGCCCGATCTTGTCGAACATCTCTTCGAGCTCGCGCATCGCGGCGACGAGGCCCGGCGCGTCGAGCTCGGAGACCTTGCCGCGGTGCTTCTCGGCGAACGCAACCGCCTGCTCGCGTGCCTCGGCGAGGAGCGCGAGCGTCCCCTCCTCGCCCCTCCCATCGACGAGCGGGTCAAGGTTCCAGCGGGCTTCTTCGAGCGCCTTGTCCGGCGCGGCGGTGGTCATGCCCTCAAGATACGAGGGCCCGCCGCGCCGGTCGGCGAGGGTCTAGCTCTTCTTCGCGGTGCTGCGCTTCTTCGAGCTGCTCGAACGCTTGCGAGCTGCGGGCTTGCGTCGCTCCGCGGCAGGGATCTCGGTCTGCACGACCGCCTTGGTCAGCGATGGGATGAGCCGCTCGAGGTAGCGGGCCATCTTCTCTTCGTCGCGGCGGATGTCGCGCGCGAGCTTGGCCGTTTCCCTGTCACCGACGGCTTCGGCGAGCGTCTCGATCGCCATGTACGTGGCGATCTCCTCGTGCTCGTTCCAGTACTCGGTCTTCGCGTTCTTGAGGAGCTTCTCCTCGGGCGAGGTACCGCGCACCATGTGGAGCGGGCCCTTTGCGGCGGAAACGGCCTGGCCGCGCAGATTGCCTGCGGTCTTGGCGGCAGTCGCGACGACGGTTTCGGTCACGCTGCCGGAACCACCAAGCTTCTTGATCCGCCGCTCCAGTGCCTTCGAGTGGTTCTTGGTCTCTCTCAGGTGCTCTTGAAGCTTCTTCTTGTAGGGCTTGCGATCGGCCATCTCGCTCATGCCGATGTGAGCCGTCAGGGCGGCTTCGAGCTCCTTCTCCTTGGCGTTCGCCTCGTTCAGGTACTGAACGAGCTTTGCGTCCTTCGCGGGGGTGTCAGTCATGACTCTTTTCTCCTTTGCTTGATTCGTTCTATGAATCAAGCCCGCTACCCGTTCGCCCCGCCCACAAGCGATCGCCAGCGGTGGATGTCGCCGTCGTCGTCGCGCTCCGCGTCGCCCGTGATGGTCAAGTGGTCGAGATACGACATCACCATCTGCATCGCGTAGCCGAACGTTCCCGGTCCGAGCTCGGCGCCACCCACGAAGCTCTGAATTACCTCGAACGGGGTTCTCGGCTCGTCGCCAAGCGCGTCGCGTACGCGCCCGAGCTGCTTCAAGACCTCCTCGCGATAGACCCGCACCTTGCCGGGCACGTCTCGGTACGAGCGTCCATGGCCCGGCAGACAGAGCCCGGTGTCGAGTGACTCCACCCGATCGAGCGAATCTAGGTACTCCCCGACCGGATCGGGGGTGTGCCCGTAGTCGAAGAACAGAAAGATCTTTCCGCCGATGTGGTCGCCTGAGATCAGCAGGCCGCTCTCGGGCTGGTGGAGGACGATGTGCGAGGGGGCGTGCCCCGGGGTTTCGACGACGCGCCACGAGCCGTGGTCAGTGTCGACCTCGTCCCCCTCGCCGAGCGTGCGATCGGGCTCGACGATCCTCGCGATTCCGGTGCCGGCCTCCGCGCGGGCCGCGCGAAAGCTCTCGAGCACGGGCTCGGGCACCCCGCCGCTGCGCGCGAGCTCCAGCCGGCGTTCCACGCTCCCCACCGGGTCCTCGACCATCGGCCGGACATGGGCCCAGGCGGAGTGCATCCAAAGTTCACATTCGGCGGCATCCAGGATCGGCCCCGCAAGGCCGTAGTGGTCAGCGTGAGTGTGCGTGCAGACGACCAGCCGGATGTCGCCGATCTCCCAGCCCACCTGTGCGAGCGCGAACTCGAGCTGCCGGGTCCCGTCCTCGCCCGCGTAGCCCGTATCGACGAGGACGATGCCGTCGCCGGCCGAGACCGCGTAGGCGTTGCCGTGCGGCGAGTTCTCCCACGGCAGAGGGAGGCGCAATCTCCAGACACCGGGTAGGACGCGCTCGCCGCGACCAAGCTCAGCCACTAGAGGCGGAGTCCGGAGGCCGCCAGGCAAGGACGCAGGATGCAGGCTTTGCTGGTTGCAAAGTCAAATCCGAGGACGCAGCGTGGCGGCCTCCGGGCCCGCCTCAGCCGGGCTTGCCGTCGCCGTCGAGGTCCGGCAGGACCTCGAAGCTCGCACCGGCGTTCACATCAACCCCGTGCTGGGAGAGGACGTCGAGGAGGTTCTGCTGGAGGCCCGCGTACTGCGACGCATCGACCTGCTGAGTGCCGTCCGGCATCTGCTCCGGGTCGATTCCGGCCTGTTGCATCGCGGCCATGAGCTGCTGGCGGAGCTCCTTGCCATCCGTCGTCCCGCGCATGTCGATGACGTGCTCGCCGTGAGAGATCTGGACGTTCCCGGACTGGTACGCCTGCTTGATCATCCCGAGCATGCCGAGCATGCTGCCCATGTCCATCGCCTCTCCCACGCCGAGCTGCCCGAACGGCTGCGGCGTCCCGACGCCTTGGATCGGCTGACCCACCGGGGCATCGTTCGCTTGGAGCTTGGCGGTGATGGAATCGGCTTCGGTTTGAGGAATAGCACTCTCGCGCTCTCGCCGGCTTGAGAAGAAGTTGAAGAGACCCATGCGCTGAATCCTAAACCTCCGACGGAGTAGATTCGCGGGCGCCTTGCTGCGGAACTTCTTGAGCAAGTCGGCGACAACCGCCCAGGCGACCGCAGCGGTGGCCCGTTCGGGCATTCTCGCTCCTTCGCGCCCCGACAAGATGGTGCAGATGGCCCGAGAGGCGGCGCGCCGCGGGCCGTTCGGCGCGGCCGCCACAGTCGCGGCGATTCGGTACGGCGAGGGGACGGCTCTGGTGGACGAGCTCGGCTCTCTCACATACATGGAGATCGACGAGCGCTCGAACGCGCTGGCAAACGCGTGGATGGCGGACGGGATCAAGCCCGGCGACACCATCGCGATCCTCTGCCGCAACCACCGGGGCTTCGCTGACGCGACCTACGCAGCAGCAAAGGCCGGCCTGCGGGCCGTCTACATGAACACGGAGTTCGCCGGGCCGCAGATCGACGACGTGTGCAAGCGCGAGGGTGTCGCCGCGCTCGTCTTCGACGAGGAGTACGACGACCGCGCTCCGGAGTGGGCCGAGCGCCACTACCGGGCATGGACCGACTCCGGGGATGCCGGCGGCTCCCAGGCGACACTCGAGGAGTTGATCGCCGCCTCGCCCACCACGCCGGTCGACGCCGGCGGTGTGAGGCCGACCGTGGTCATGCTCACCAGCGGGACGACGGGAACGCCAAAGGGCGCTCCGCGTAGCGAGGTGGGTTCGATCAACTCGCTCGGCGCTTTGCTGGACCGGGTGCCGTTCCGGACCGGCGGAGTGACCTACATCGCGCCGCCGTTTTTCCACGCGCTCGGATTCGCGAACCTCTCGCTCGCGCTCTCGTTCGGCTCGAAGATCGTGTGCCGGCGCCGCTTCGACCCCGAGGGTTTCCTGCGCGGCATCCAGGATCACCGCGCGACGACCGTGGTGGTTGTCCCCGCGATGCTCCAGCGCACGCTCGCGCTGGGGCCCGAGCGGATTGCCGAGTTCGACACCTCTTCGCTTCGCATCATCTTTTGCGGCGGCTCGCAGCTGCCCGGCGTGACGGCCACCGACACGCTCGAGGCCTTCGGCGACGTGCTCTACGTCCTCTACGGCTCGACTGAGGTCTCCTATGCCTCGATCACGGTCCCGCGAGACCACCGTGAGGCACCAACCACCGTGGGCAAGCCGACGCTCGGCACCTATGTGCGCCTGCTCGACGACGACGGCAACGAGGTCCCCCAGGGCAAGACGGGTCGGATCTTCGTCTCGAACGGGATGGAATTCGAGGGCTACACGGATGGGCAAACCAAGGAGGTGATCTCCGGCCTCATGTCGTCGGGAGACGTCGGGCATTTCGACGCAGCGGGGCGCCTGTTCATCGACGGCCGCGACGACGACATGATCGTCTCGGGAGGCGAGAACGTCTTCCCCCAGGAGGTCGAAGAGCTCTTGCTCGCGCATCACAACCTTGCGGACGCGGCGGTGATCGGCGTTGACGACGAAGACTTCGGCCAGCGGCTAGCCGCGTACGTGGTCGTCAGCGGCGATGAGAAGCCGGGCGCCGACGAACTGAAGGATTACGTGCGCTCGAACCTCGCCCGCTACAAGGTCCCGCGCGACGTCCACTACATCGACGAGCTACCACGTAACGCCACGGGCAAAGTCCTCAAGCGCAAGTTGCGGGAGACCTGACCGGTGCCAGGCACCACGCCTGGTGCCAGGCGTTCTTAACAGTTGTGACGAAAGCGTCACTCGTGGATCTCGACCGGGGTGCCGGGCGGGACCATGTCGACCAGCGCGGAGACGTCCTCGTCGGCGGCTCGGATGCATCCGTGTGAGATCTCGGCTCCGATCTCGCCGCTGGTGCCGTGAAAGGCGATCCGGTCGCCGCCGAGCCAGCCCGACGGGAGGTTGACCTGGCGCGCGGTCGTGGCGAGGGCGCAACAGCCGTACGCCGCGTTCAGACCGCCGCGGAAGGTGTCTGTGATCGCAAAGCGGCCGGTCGGCGTCGGGGCCGTCGGCATCCCGATCGAAACCGGGAACGAGCGCACCAACTTTCCCTCCTCGTAAAGGCGTGTCTCGAACTCGGACAGATCAACTTCGATGTTCCAGATCGTCCGGCCGGCCTTGAGGCGCTCGGGGTCCAGCGCGAGCCAGAGCGGTTCCCCGTTCTCTGTGTACGGAGTGAGCACGGCGACCCAGTCGTCCTTTTGGTCGACGACCGAGTAGACGGTGCGGGAGCCGAAGGCCGTGGCATGTCCGACCGTCTCGACGACTTCGCCGTCCGGCTTGTCGTAGAGGTCGACTTCCTCCCCCAGCTTCACGAAGACCGTGGGGTTGCCGTCCTCGAGCAGGCGAAGCGTCTCGGGCTTGGCGGGCTTGGTGACCTCCGTCGCCTCGGTCGTAGTGACCGCCTCGGGCTTGGCGCCGCCGGCTTCGGCCGACTGTGCCTCTGGCTGCGTTGAGCTCTCGTCGCCGCCGCCGCAGCCGGCGAACGCGAGCGCTGCAACGCACAAGGCAGCCGCCACCGTATGAGCCCTGACAGGTTCCGCCGCCATCCCCATTCCCATCGTCAGCCCCTCAGGTGGACTTGACGTCGCGCTCCGTCGCAAGGCCTAGCTCGCGGGCGATGCCCTTCTCGATCTGGGCCTCCATCGCCACCGTGAAGACCGCCACGACGGCGTCCAGCGCGAGGGGCTGCACACGAGCTGCCGCCTCCTGGATCCGCGGCAGATCGTCCTCGGGCATTCCCGCTTCGACGAACGGCTCCCAGATCTGATCGAGCCAGACGCGCTCAAAGATCTCAGCGATCCCCTCGGCGTGCGCCATGATCTCGGCCGTTGAGTCGCGGATCGCCTCGGTGCTGAGGCCGATCTCCTGAAGGGACGCCGCGATCTCCTCGAGCGAAACCGGGTCTCTGAGAAGCGGCGCGGTGAGGGTCTCGGCAAGGCGCATGACGTCGTCACCCGACTCACCCCCGGTGTCGAGCATGCGGCCGATCAACTCGAGCGTGAAGCCCTCGGCGTGGAGCTTCTGGATGCGCTCGACGCGGTCGACAACTGCCGGGGGGTAAAAGCCGATCCGGCCGCGCTTCTCCGCCAGGGGGAGCAGGCCCAGGGTGCGCCACTCGCGCAGGTTCCGGACAGTCATGCCGGTGCGCTCGGCGAGCTCGTCGATCGTCAGGTCGTCCGGTGTCGGTTGTCGGTTGTCAGCGGCTGGCATGGTTGGTATAACCGTTACGGAAACTTCCGTCACGGTCGTTTAGCTTCCCGATGGCCCCTGGATTGAACTCGCTCAAGCGGCGCATTGTCGATGACCTCACCAGTCAGGTGGGGCGACACGACGAGCGCGAGCTCTTCGCCGAGCCCTCCGGCGATCCCGGCCTGATGGGCCCGGGCAGCATCTCGTGGGAGCTCCACTCGGACGTTTCCGCGGTTGCTATCGCAGGCGTCGGCTCGATCATCATGGAGCTCCTCCACCCCTCGGTCATGGCGGGGGTCGGCCTCCAGTCCAACTACCGCGAGCAGCCCTACCGCCGCGCGCGAACGACCTTCGGCTGGGTGATCACGACGACATTCGGCTCCACCGCCGCGGCGGAGGAGCTGATCGCGCGCGTGAAACGGATGCACTCACGGGTCAACGGCATTCGTCCTGACGGCGAGCCCTACAGCGCCCTCGATCCGGAGCTGATCGCCTGGGTCCACAGCTGCATCCCGTGGGGCGTCATGACAGCGTACGAGCGGTTCAACCGCCCGCTTTCCGTCGAGGAGAAGGATCGTTACCTCGCCGAGCAGTCGGTGGTCGGCCTGATGAGCGGCGCGGACGAGGTGCCCATGACCGTCTCCGATCTCGAAGCGTTCGTCGAGGACATGCGCCCGAAGCTCGAGGTGAGCGACTTGACCCGCGAGTTCTTCGAGTTTCTGATCGGCGGGCCGCTCGGCGCGATGCGCCTGCCAGGGCCTCTCGGACGCCAGGTGAAGCGCTTCCAGGTCGAGTCGGGCATGAGCCTGATGCCACGCTGGGCCCAGGAGATGACCGGCTTCGACCGGCCCGAGATCGAGCAGCGCCTTCTGCACGCGAACTCGATGCATTCGTATGCGCGCACCCTGCGGTGGGCTTTCGGTACCCCGCCGTGGCGGGCGCTTGCCGACGAGCGCGTCGGCGAAACGACACGCGCCAAGAGCGGTACCGCGCGCCGGATCGCAACCACCACGCCGGAGGCCGCGTAGTCCGATGCGACGGGGGGTGACTCTCGCGCTCTTGGCCGCGCTCGCAGCGGCCGGCATTGCCGCTTTGCCTGCGGGAGCCTCAACGACCTACGGCGACATCGAGTTCCCACGCGACGAGCACGGGCACGTCGACGGCTGGGACTTCTGGTGGGGCGCCGCCGACCTGACGACGAAGTCGGGCAATCAATACACCGTGGGAATCGCCTTCGACGCGCTCCACGGCGTCGGGGTCACGGGCCATCAGATCTACCCGGAGCAGGGCCCCTACGAGGGGCGCTCGATCATGACCCAGGACGGGCCGAAGGAATGGGGCCACGAGGGCAACTGGGCGGGGCGCATCGTCGCGATACCGAGCTTCAACAACCCGCTGTTCGAGACTCCACCCGTCTACCAGACGCTCGACGCGGGAGCCGGGTTCAAGGACGTGGGCCACTGGGAGCGCACGAGCCTCGAATCCGAGGACTACCACCTGCGCCTCGACCACGACACCGCGTGGGTCCACCCCACGGGCGAGCATGTGAAGGCTGTCGTCGACCTGAAGCCGAAGATGGACAGCCCGCCGCTCCTTGCCGGGGGCACCGGCAACTGGTGGTACGGCATCCCGGGCTTCTTCGACTACGAGTCGCGCTCCTACCAGTACATGCAGGCCGCGAAGTCGCTGACCGGAACCCTCTCGATCGAGCAGCCCGACGGCTCGATGCTCGAAGAGAAGGTCGCCCCCAGGAAGTCACGCATGCTGATGGTCCGCGAGTACGACGCCTCGCCCGAAGATCTCTACGCGGGGCTCGCACTCGCCGAGGGGACCCAGCTCTCGCCCACGTACGCGCAGTACTACCACGCCGGCATGCCGTGGGAGCTCATCTTCATGGACCTCGACAACGACGCCCAGCTGATGCTCTCGGTGCTCGCTTTCCACGAGACCGACGAGGGCACGATCGCGCCATTGGTTGGCGACGAGCAGCCCACGTACGCAGCGCTCACGACGCTACGCCTGCCGAACGGCAAGTCCGTCGCCATCCCCGAAGAAGACCTCACCATCCAGCATCTGAACTACAAGACGATCATCGGCCGCGTGCCGACCTTCTGGGTCGCGTTGACCGGCATCTGGCGCCAGTCGTGGGACTACCGCGTGACGTACGACGGCGGCCGCGTCGAAGGGCCGAACGGCAAGATGGTCAAGGTCCCGCCGTTCGACCTCGGCCTTGAGCCCGAGTGGGACATCCGCGAGCCGGCCGTCAACGCGGAAGGCGATGGGCCGACCCAGCGCATCCCATATGAAGCGACGGGCTCGTACGACGGCTGCCCGATCGACGGCTTCGGCTTCTCTGAGCTGATCATCAACTGGTACGGCTACGAGGACGCCGACCCCTGGTACACGGGCGGAAACTTGCCCGGCATCCCGAAGCGCTGCGGAGCCAAGCCGGGCAAGGAGCGCGACCCCAACCGAGGCGACCCCTCGATCGGCGGCCCGCCCTCGAACAACCCGGCGACCGCCGAGTCCTGCACCGCCTTCAACCCGGGCACTCCAGCGTGCGAGTACATAGCGACCAGCGACGGCGGCATCGGAGGCGTCGCGGCAGCCCCCGGCGGCTGGAAGGTGACGATCACGAGGCCCGGAGTCGCCGAGCCGATCGTGATCCCGAGCCTGGGCGGCTTCCAGACCTACCAGTGCGGCACGATCACACCCGGCGACACCGTTCTTCTCGAGGCCGAGCCCAGCGCCGGCGTGATGGTCGGCAACCCCGGCTTCTGCATCGAGTCGACCGGCGAGTAGCGCTGGGAAACCGATCGCACCGCACCGGCTCGCCGGTGGTAGTAGCGTGCCGATCGATCGTCAAACGCCAACTCAGGAGGAGTTGCGATGTCTGAAACCCTCACCGGAACCTGCCTCTGCGAGGGAGTGGAGTACGAGGTTCAGGATCTACAGGCAATGGGCTACTGCCACTGCACGCGTTGCCAGCATTGGACGGGCTCGAGCCTTGCCGGAGTCGTCGTGGCCAAGGAGAACTTCAACGTCACCAAGGGCGCTGACCTGATCAAGACCTATGAGAGCCACCTCGCGCCCCGCAACTTCTGCAGCAACTGCGGGTCGAGCATCTTCGACGACCTGGGCGAGATCTATTTCGTGGCCGCCGGGCTGATCGGCGACCTCGACATGAAGCCGAGCTTTCACCAACAGGTCGCCTACAAGGCCAGCTGGCACGAGATCGGCGACGACGCGCAGCAGTTCGACGAGATGCCTCCTGGCTGACCCGAAGCGATTCATATGGCCTGCTGAGGAGCGGGCGTGATCAGCACCGACTACCTGATCGTCGGCGCCGGTGCGAGCGGCCTCGCCTTCGCCGACTCGCTGGTCGCCGAAGACCCCGATGCCGAACTCGTGGTCGTCGATCGCCGGCCCGCCGTGGGCGGCCACTGGCTCGACGCGTACCCATTCGTTCGCCTCCACACCCCCTCGGCCTATTACGGCGTCAATTCCCTCAGGCTCGGCGAGGACAAGATCGACCGGGAGGGCGAGAACGCGGGCTTCTACGAGCGAGCGACGGGCGCCGAGGTGCGCGACTACTTCGCCGAGGTCGGGCGTCGGCTGACGGAGACCGGGCGCGTCCAGATCCTGACCGCGCACGATCACCTGGGGCCCGGTGCCAGCGGAGAGCAGGTGCGTGACCTCAGCACTGGGGTGCTCAATGAAGTCGAGGTTCGTCGCAAAGTCGTCGACGCCCGCTACCTCGAGGCCTCGATCCCGGCCACTCACAATCCGTCCTTCGAGATCGCGGAAGGCGCGCGCCTCGTTCCCGTCAACGACCTGCCGGCGGTCGCCGACTCCGAGACCCGATTCACCGTGCTCGGATCCGGCAAGACGGCTGTGGACGCCTGCGTCTGGCTCGTGGACAACGACGTGGAGCCGGACCGGATCCGCTCAGTCCGCCCACGTGACCATTGGTTCCACCATCGCCGCCACTACCAGGCGCTGGACCTGGTCGGCGGCAACATGGAGGGCATCGCTTTGGACGCCCAGGCGGGGGCCGAGGCAACGGACATCAACGACCTGTTCGACCGGCTTGAAGGTTCGGGGCGCCTGGTCCGGATCGACCCGTCGGCCGAGGCGACGATGTACCGCATCACGATGCTGAGTCCCATGGAGCTCGATGCGCTCCGCCAGATCGAGGACGTGGTCAGGCTGGGCCATGTGCGGCGGATCGAGGGCGACAGGATCGTGCTGGCAGAAGGCGAGGCCGGCACGGGCTCCGACGTCGTTCACGTCGACTGCACCGCGCACGGCCTCATCAGCGCGCCAGCCGTCGCCGTGTTCCAGGGCGGCCGCATCGTGCTCCAGCAAGTCAGGCAGAACTCCCCCACCTTCAACGCGGCGCTCATCGCCTTCGTCGAAGTTCACCGGGAAGACGACGCCGACAAGAACCGGCTCTGCCCACCAAACCCCTACCCGTCGAGCATCGGCGATTGGCCCGGCATGAGCCGCCTCACATGGCAGGTCGAGCAGCGATGGCTCAGCGAGCCGGACTTGGCCGGGTGGATAGCCGAGAGCCGCCTCAACCTGCTGAAGGGCCTCCCCGACAAAGCCGGCGACCCCGCCGTCAGGGAATCCCTCGAGCGGTACCTGACCTACGTCGGCCCCGCGATCGAGCGGTTGGGCGAGCTCGAGCCGAACGCCTGAGCGGTGAACGTCCGTCAGTGCGGCCTATAGGACGTACTCACGGACGTTTGCCCTCAGTCGCGCGGCGGGTCCGCGTGGCGGGCGACCAGGCCTGCCGCGAGGTCGGCGCCCTCGAAGGCCCCGTCTTTGATCCGGCTCGCGAGTGTGCGGGCGATGATCTTGTCGCTGAGGCGCGGCATGTGGCGCGCGAGGAATAGCTCGGCGCCACCACGTTTCGTGGTGGCGAGATCGCGGTGTGGCCGAGTCGCGAGAACGGCTCGAAGAACGGTGGCTATGACGCCCTCGAGCGGCTCGTACTGACTCATGCCCTCCAGCGAGAGACCCGCCTTGGCGGTCGAATCGTGGATCGGGCTTCGCACGGCCGAGGGGTAGACGCAGGTGACTCCCACGTGGGTGCCGAGCTCCAAGCGAAGGGCATCCGCGTAGGCGACCATCGCACGCTTCGAAGCCCCGTATGCAGCAGCAAGCGGAAGCTGCATCACGGCCATCCGCGAGGCGAGCATCACCACGCGCCCGCGCGAGCGGACGAGCTCAGGCGCGCAGGCGGCGCTGACCCGCCAGGTCCCGAGCAGGTTGATGTCGAGTTGGCGTCGCGCCTCGTCGCCGGGGGGAAGCTCCGCGGGCGCCGGTCCGCCGATGCCGGCGTTATTGATCAGAACGTCGAGGCCGCCCAGAGTGATGATCGCCTGCTCGACCGCCAGTGGAACCGCTTCGTCGTCAGTCAGGTCGCAGGCCAGGACCAAGACTGGATCCTCCGCCCCAGGCGCAACGTCGAGGCCCACCACGGAAGCGCCGAGGCCGTCGAGCTCGGCGCAGATGGCGCGACCGAACGTTCCCGACGCCCCGGTAACCAGAACGCGGAGGCCTCGCGGGTCGCGGCTCACGCCGGTCTTCCGTTGGCGCCATACGGGATGCCCGCGCCCCGCTTCATCCGCTTTTCCCCGGCCTTGACCTCTCGTGGAAGCTCGGCGACAAAGCGGTCGAAGTCGACACGCATCGCGGGCCGACTCGCCCCCCAGCGCTTGGTGGCCGCTGCGAGTTTCTTCTCGACGGTTCGCTCCTGCGCGGCACGATCGGGAAGCGCGTACTCGCCGCTCAGGTATGCAGCGACGAGCTTCGACTGCGCCTCCACGATCGGAAGCGCCGCCCCCGTCGACTGCATGAGCCCGACGAAGGCGAGGGTTGGATCATCGAGGTGAAAGACGCGGCGGTAGAGCGGCATGCGCTCGGCATCCTCGCCGAGCCAGCGCTCTGAGAGGAACGGGATCGTCACCTCGTAGCCGGTCGCCCAGACGATGATGTCGACGGGATCGGCCTGGCCATCGGTGAAGCGGACCGAGTCGCCCTCCATGCGATCGATGCCGGGACGAGCGACGACCTCTCCATGGGTGAGGCGGTGCATGATCGTGTCGCTGATCGTCGGGTGATTCTGGAAGAGGCCGACGGCGGGAGCGGGCAGCCCGTAGCTCTGGGGCCTGCCGACCCCCACCCGGAGCATCGTCTGCGCCAGGCTCTGGCGCAGACGCCAGGGCAGGAATGCGATGGCGCCGCCAGTGGCATCGGCCGGGCGGCCGAAGAGATACTTGGGGACGATGTGGACACCGCGCCGTGCCGAGAGCAGCACCGGGCCGCGCGAGACGAACGAAGCATCCACCGCGATGTCCATCGCTGAGTTACCCATCCCCACGATCAGGACGCGCTTGTCGCGAAACACGTCCGCGTTCGCGTAATCGTGCGCATGCATCTCGACACCCACGAAGTCGCCGGGGTATCGCGGCGCCGGCCAGCGCGGGCTCCAGTTATGCCCGTTTGCGACGACGACGGCATCGAAGCTCTCCGCGCCGCCCGGCTCGGACTCGATGACCCAGGAGCCGTCCGCGTCGTCGCGCTCAACCGACTTCACGGTCGTGTCGAAGCGGATACTCTCGAGGAGCCCGAACTCCTCGGCGTAGTCCGCCAGGTACCCCGCCACGCGATCCACCGACGGGTAGTCGGGCCAATCCTCGGGCATCGGGAAGTCAGCGAACTCGGTCCGGCCCTTGCTGGTGTTGAGGTGGAGCGAGTCGTATGCGGGCGAGATGCCGCTAGAGCTCTTGTTGACCCAGAGGCCCCCGGGCCGGTCACCCTTGTCGTAGGCCACGACCTCGGCGCCGACGCCGCGCAGCTCCTTCACCGCAGTAAGCCCGGCGGCTCCGGTGCCGATCACGGCGACTCGGCAGGAGGCTCCTTCGCTCATCGTGACGGCACGTTACCTCCGGTGCGAGAATCTGAGCCATGCTGATCTTCTGGCGCGCACGCGATCAGTCGGACTGAGCCCACTCGGAGCGGAGAGGGAGGGATTCGAACCCTCGAGAGAGCTATAAGCCCCCTACTCGCTTAGCAGGCGAGTGCCTTCAGCCACTCGGCCACCTCTCCGGGCACTCGGGCGATTCTAGATACAGAGTTAGGGATAGGCTCGCCGCGCCGTGGCGACTCGCAACCAGGCTGACCTCGAGCGGCTGCAAGGCCGCTACGACGCGATCTTCGAGGGCATCTCTCCCCCGTTCGCGTTCGTCGATCTGGAGGCGATGCGCTCGAACGCAGACATGCTCGCTGCGCAGGCATCGCCCTTGCCGGTCCGGATCGCGTCGAAGTCAGTGCGCTCGACGAAGGTGCTCGAGCGAATCCTGGGGCTCTCAGAGAGCTTCCGAGGGATCCTGAGCTTCACCCTGCCCGAGGCGCTCCACCTCGCCCGCCAGGGCCACCAGGACATCTTCGTCGGGTATCCGACCGCCGATCGCAAGGCGCTCTCGGAGCTGGCGCTGCTTGCTGCCGAGCGCCCCGACACCCACCCGGCGCTGATGGTGGACGAGCCCGCGCACCTCGACCTGATCGAGTCCGCCGCGGGGCGCGGATCGGCGCCGATCCGTGTCGCGATCGACATCGACCCAAGCTGGTGGCCCGCGCACGGCCGCGTCGCGCGTATCGGGCCGAAGCGCTCGCCGATTCGAACCCCCGAGCACGCGCGCCGCTTCGCGGCCGAGATCACCGAGCGGCCGGGGACGACGCTCGTGGGCGCGATGGCGTACGAGGGGCACATCGCCGGGGTCGGCGACGACATCCCGGGCAAGCCTCTCCGTAGCGCTGCGATCCGCACGATGCAGTCGCGCTCGCTCGACGAGCTGCGCGAGCGACTGCCCAGAGTGATCGCGGCGATTCGGGACGCCGCGGACTCCGAGCTCGAGTGGGTGAACGCGGGTGGCACGGGCAGCCTCACACGCTCGAAGGGCCTGGGCATCGCGACCGAGCTCACCTCGGGCTCCGGATTCTATGCACCGACCCTGTTCGACACCTACCGATCGCTCGACCTCACCCCCGCGGCGTTCTTCTGCCTTTCGGTGGTCCGCCGGCCCCACCCCGGCGTCGCGACGGCGCTCGGCGGTGGCTACATCGCGTCGGGTGCGCCGGGCCAGGATCGCCTCCCGCAGCCCTACATGCCGCCGGGGCTAACCCTCGACTCCGACGAGGCGGCCGGCGAGGTCCAGACTCCTCTCGTAGGCGCCGCGGCGAAGAAGCTGCGGGTGGGCGACCGTGTCTATATGCGCCACGCGAAGGCGGGCGAGCTCTGCGAGCGCTTCGACTCGCTGTATCTGATCGAGGGAAACGCCGTGGTCGAACAGGTTCCGACCTACCGGGGCGAGGGGCTCACATTCCTGTGAGAATCGCCCGCGCCACGTGAGCGACGAGCTTCTCAACCTCATAACCGTCCCGATCTTCACCGGCGCGATCGGTTACACGACGAACTGGAGCGGCGTCTGGATGCTCTTTAA
The DNA here is from genome assembly GCA_033856515.1 of Solirubrobacterales bacterium. Taxonomy (GTDB): domain Bacteria; phylum Actinomycetota; class Thermoleophilia; order Solirubrobacterales; family 70-9; genus JALZKA01. The sequence continues at coordinate 185,184 of JAWVEY010000034.1, read as the reverse complement.
CCCCGTGTACTTCAAGGGCTTCAGAGTGCCGGGGCTGAAGGCCATCGTTCCGCTCTTCCCACGGAAGATCCAGCAGATCCCCGGCGTCATGCACGGCGGGGTCGGCTGGCAGGGGATCATCCCATCGCGCGCGGCCAAGATGGGCTCGATCTCGGTCGACAAGGGGATCGCAAAGCTGGGCAGCCCGTCCGAGTTCTACAAGCAGCTCGAGCCCGACAAGATCGCCGAGCACATCCTTGAGACCGCCCGCGGCGACATGTACGACATGGTCGAGCGGATCATGGAGCGCGAGCATCCCGACCTCTGGAGCGACCTGCCGCCCCGGGTGAAGGAGGGCGTTCACGCCCGGGTACAGGAGCAGCTTCCCGACATCGTCCGGGAGGTGACCGACGCGATCGGCACCCATACCGACCAGATCCTCGATATCAAGCTGATGGTCATCCGCTACTTCGACGAGAACCCGGAGATGGCGAACCGGATCTTCGAGGAGATCGGCCACAAGGAGCTCAAGTTCATCACCAACTTCGGCTTCTTCTTCGGCTTTGCGCTCGGCATCCCGGTCGCGTTCATCACCAACGCGCTCCATTTCTGGTGGCTTCTGCCGCTGCTCGGGATCTTCGTCGGATACATCACCAACCTGGTCGCCATCTACATGATCTTCCAGCCGATCGAGGAGCGGAGCTTCCTCGGAGTGAAGTTCCAGGGCCTCTTCATGAAGCGTCAGAACGAGGTCGCCGAGGTCTACGCGAAAATCGTCGCCGACGACATCGTGAACCTCGAGAACATCGGCGATGAGCTCCTCCAAGGACCGCGGGCGGACCGCACTCGCAAGCTGATCGAGACGGCGATGCGCCCCGCGCTCGACCGCGCGATAGGGCCGATGCGCTCGGCGGTGAGAATCGCCATCGGCGGCCGGCAGTACGACGCGATTCGCGAGTCGGTCGCGACTGAGGCGGTTGACTACACAATGACCCCGCTCGGCGATCCCGACTTCAACAAGCGCCAGTCAACCGCGATCAAGACGCTCATCACCGCCCGCATGCGCGAGATGGCACCGAAAGACTTCTCGGAGATGCTCCGGACGGCGATCCGCGAGGACGAGTGGCTCCTGTACCTCCACGGCGGCGTCCTGGGTCTGTTCGCCGGCCTCCTCCACCTCCTCCTCTTCCCACCGCCCAGCTAGGCGACAGGCCCGAGGACTCGGTCCGTGTAGGCGTTGGTGAAGGCTCCCGTGGGGTCGAGGCGCTTTCTCGCGGCTTGGAAGTCCGCCCACTTCGGGTAGGCGGGGGCGAGGTCCGCCGCCGTGCGGAAGTGGCGCTTGCCCCAGTGCGGGCGGCCGCCCAAATCTCGCGCGAGTGACTCGACTCGTCGCATGTACGGCTCCCAGCCGAGCTTCGTGTCCTGGTGGACCGCGACGTAGCACGTGTCCCGCTCGTGAGAGGGGCTGAGGAACGAGTCGTCGCCCTTGACGAACCGGACTTCGATCGGCCACGCGACGTGGAGCTCGGGGCGGGCGGCGATCTCGAGGACGCCCTCGATCAGCTCGCGCCCGCGCTCGCGCGGCACTCCGTACTCCATCTCCGTGAACTTGATGTGGCGCTCTGAGGCAAAGACCTTGTAGCTCTCGTCGATCTTCGTCGCGCGACCGATCCCCCTAGCCGCGAGCTTCGCGACGGTCGGCGCCAGAGTTGGCCGCATCCGCACCGCCGCAGCGAACGCCTGGCCGACCCAGTTCTCGAGCATCACCTCCTGCGCGTAGACCAGCCAACCGGGCTTGGGAGCCGGCGGCTCGTCCGTGCGGCGCGACTCGCGGCAAAGCGCCACCTCCGTGCCGGGAAAGACGTAGAACTCGAAGTGGTCGGTTCCGGCGTTCAGCTCATCGAGGCTCTCGAGTACCTCCCCCAGCGCTTTCGGCGAGTCGACCCGGTTGATCGTGTACGCCGGGACGGTGCGGACCGTGACCGAATAGACGATCCCGAGCGCGCCGACCGCCACCCGCGCAGCACGGAGCAGGTCAGGCTCCGAGTCGTCGATGGTTACCAGCGATCCGTCGGGAGCGATCACCTCCATCGCCGCGACCTGCGCCGAGACGTTCTGGAAGCGCTCGCCCGTCCCGTGCGTCCCGGTCGAGATCGAGCCCGCCACCGTCTGGCGATCGATGTCTCCGAGGTTCTCGAACGCGACCCCGTCGGCGTCGAGCATGCGGTTGAGGTCGTGGAGCACGGAGCCGGCCTCGACCTTGAACAGGCCCGACTCCCGGTCGAAGTCGAGCTTGCGGGTGAGCCCGTCAAGCCGGACCATCGTCCCCTCCGTGAGAGCGCAATCCGTGAATGAGTGACCGGACGCAGAGGCGCGTACGCGCAGGCTGCGCGCGACCGAGTCCGCGACAGTCCTCTGCAGAGCAGCAAGCGTTCCCGGCCGCTCGATCGAGGCCGGCTCGCAACCCTGGTCCCCTGCCCAATTCGTCCAGCGCGCCATCGCGCGGCAAGGCTACCCCTGACGAGCGGAGCGGGAGGGATTCGAACCCCCGGGCCCGCGAAACACGGGCCGGCTGCTTTCAAGGCAGCTGCATTCAGCCGGACTCTGCCACCGCTCCTCCGCAAAGGTTACGAGCGTGCAGGCGGGCATGTGACGACGTTCTCACAACGGCTGAAAGCGGGGTCGTATATTTTCGCGACCACTCAAGTCCAGGGAAGGCAAGGAGAGCCATGTTGCTACGCCGTTTTGCAGGGATCGCAGTCGTCGCCGCATCGATGCTCGCGCCGGCGTCGGCTTTGGCCGACGTCGATGTCGCGGGGACTGGGGAGCCCGCCTTCACGAAGCCCGGACCAACCAACACGAACACCCAGTGGTACAGCTACGACGTGCCGGGGGGCTCAGATGGCTACAAGCTAGAGGTCACCTACTTCAAGGACGGGGTCGAGGTGAACCAATTCACCACCCCCGATTTGGGGCTGAGCGGCGCAACAAATCAGTGGGTCAACTGGAACGGCATCCAGACCCTCGAGGAAGGCCACGCGTACGAGATCTGCATCCAGGGCCTCTTCTCGTTGCCCAACGACAGCCTCTACTTCGACGACGGCGACGACTCCTGCTCGGACGGCGCAGCCACCGGCAAGCGCACTGAGACCACGATCGACCTGACGAAGCCGACCGTGTCCGTCGAGTTGGCGGACGGGGCGGCCTCGATTCTCGGCCCGTCGGTCCCGCTCGAGATCACGTACACCGACAACCTCGCGCCCCCGTTCCCAGCGAACTACCTGTGCCAGGGGGTCGGAGCGGACTCGACGATCTGCGATCCCCCCGCGATCTTCGGCGAGAGCGCGCCATGTAGCGTGCCGGCCGCCAGCACGCCCAGCACCACGTTCAATTGCACTCTGGACACCAGCGCCGTGGACACCGACACCGGTGAGTTCTTCGCCTGTGTGAGGGCGGCGGACTCCGCCGTGCCGGACAAGCCGGGCACCGCCGACCAGTCCGGGAACGCGGACCAGGCCAACATCTCCGACCCGGCCTGCGACTCGATCGATCTGCAGAACGCCGAGTGCGAGGCCGCGAAGGCCAAAGCGGCGAAGGCGAAGGCGAAACTCAGGAGGCTGAAGCAGAACGGCGCCTCGGACGAGAAGATCGCAAAGGCCAAGAAGGCCGCGAGGAAGGCGAAGAAGGCCGCTAAGAAGGCCTGCGCCTAGAGCGCGAGGGCGGCTTCCACGGCGCTCCGCCGTGCCAGGAAGGCGGCGAGCGCGAGCGCGCTGAGCACGGCCAGGCCGGTATAGGCGAGGTCGTTCCCTCCCGAGTCGGCGATGGCGGGACCAGCGATCGCGCCGAGCGCATGGCCGACGCCCCACCCGAGGTTGGTAAAGCCAAAGGCGAGTCCGAGATCGAGGCCTGCGGCTTCGGAGCCGTCGCTCAACATCGCCATCGCGGGTGACCACAGAGTTCCGATCAAGGGCGCGGCAAGGATCACGACCGCGCCCAGCGCCCAAGCAGCCTCGGGAACCTGAATCAGCACCATCGTGCTGACAGCCGCGACGAGCCCCAGTGCGCACGGCAGGAAGCGCCCACGCCGATCCGAGACGCGTCCTGCGAACGGCGCGACAACCGCCTCCAGAGCGGCTGACGCGAGGAAAACCACCGCGATGGCGATCGCGGTCGCCCCGAGCGCGTCCATCTCCAGCGGGACCAATACGTCGATCGAGCCGAAGATCATTCCCGGCACGAGGATCAGTAGGAAGCCGAATCGCACAGACACTGAGCGCGCGGCGGCACCGAGCGCCTCGAGGTTCGCCCTGCCCGTCGGAGGCGGTGGCGGAATCCGGAGCGTGAGCACGGCCAGCGCAACGCCCATGGCGCCAACCGCGGAAAAGACCGCCGCACGGCTCAGCAGGTCGGCCGCCGCCCCCACCGCCGGCCCGACCAGGACGCCGACGATCGCGGCGGCCATCGCAGATCCGATCAGCTCGCCCCGGCGCTCCCGTGGCGATGCCGCAACCAGCCAGCTCAAAGCGCCCGCCCAGGAGCAAGCGCCCGCGGCACCCTGAAGGAACCTCGACGAGATCAGAAGCGGCGCGGTCTCGGCGAACGCGAAAACGAGCACGGTCACAGTCATGACGCCGAGCCCCAGCAATGTGGTCGGCCGCGGCCCCCAGCGCGAGGCCAGAAGGCCGGCCGGGATCGCCGCGATGAGCGTGCCCGCTGCGTAGGAGCCGGAGAGCATCCCGGCCTCCGTCTTGCTCAGGCCGAACTCGTCGCTCAACCCAGGGAGAAGCGGCACGATCGCCGCAAAGAACATGGTGTCGACAAACACCACCAGCGACGCGAGAAGCAATAGCCTTCGCATAGGCGTCCACTGTAGGACCGGGACATTGAAGTTCCCACGACGGCTGCCGATGGAGTTGGCATGAGGCTTTCCTCACACCTGAAGCTCACCGCGCTCGCTTGCGCGACCGCATCGCTGGCCGTGGCGACGCCTGGGGCGCTCGGCAACTCCTTCGTTCCCCCCAAGGGCAAGAGCTTTCACGGCGTCTCCGAGACCGGCCACGTCGAGCACTTCCGCTCCTTCGTCGACCAGACGGGGCAGCACTCGGCGATCTCGCAGAGCTTCTTCCACTGGGGCGTGCCGCTGGGAACCGGCGCCCTCGAGCGCTACCGCCGCACGCGCACGCGCGGCGTCGTGAGCCTCTCGACCGCCCCCGGCGGTCAGCCCGAGGTGATCTCACCCGAGGCCATCGCAAAGGCAAAGGGCGACAAGTACATCCTGAGCCTGAACGACTCGATATCGGACTCGAAGCAGATCGTCTACATCCGCCTCTTCCCGGAGATGAACGGATCCTGGAATCCGTACTCGGCCTTCAACGCGGACGGCTCGAGCCGCGGCTCGTCGCATTCGACCAAGAACTTCAAGAAGGCGTGGAAGCGCTTCTCGATCATCGTCAAGGGCGGCACGCGCTCGAAGATGAACAGGCGCCTTCGCAAGCTCGACATGCCGCGCCTCCTTCACGCCAAGTCCGACAAGGACAAGATCTACGACCGCCTCGGCGTGCCGAAGAAGCTGGCCAAGCCGAAGGTCTCTCTCATCTGGAATCCGCAAACGTCGGGCTCGCCGAGCGTGTCGGGCAACCAGCCGAGCGCCTACTACCCCGGCGGCAAGTACGTCGACTGGGTCGGCGCCGACGCTTACGCCAAGTTCTCGAATTCGACCCTTTGGAACAACCTCAACGCCTTCTATCGCAAGTACGACTCGAAGCCGTTCGTGATCGGCGAGTACGGGCCCTGGGACTCGGACCCGGGCGGCGCCTTCGTGAACCAGATGTTCAACTGGGCCAAGTCGCACGGCCGCACGCGGATGCTCATCTACTACCGCAGCGTGAGCCCGACCAACATCTTCAACCTCCAGTTCTACCCCGCCGCTCAGAACGCCCTGCAATCGCAGCTTCAGAGCTCTGAGTTCATGCCGATCCCGCCCGAGTACCGCGGCCGGAACAACAACTAGACCTGGTGCCAGGCACGGTGCCTGTCACCGTGCATGAGGCTTCCCCGCCCGAGCCTGGCCGGAGCTTTGGGGCGCGTCGTGTGTTTCCATCAACACGCGGGTGCAGGCATCTTTGGACAGCTCAATCGGCAGGCTGGCGCTGACCGCGCTCGCTTGCCTGACCTTTGCTTTGGCGATTAATTCGACTGACTCGGCACATGCCGAGCGCCCGTTCGCGCCTCCCTCGAACAAGATCTGGCACGGCGTCTCCGACACCGGGCACGTCAAGGACTTCCGCCGATTCAACCAGCAGGTCCGCGAGCACACGGCCCTCAACGAAGTGTTCTTTCACTGGGGCGTGCCACTGACGACGGGAGCCCTGGACCGCTGGGAGAAGACCGACTCCCGCGGTGTCGTCGCCCTTTCGACGGCCCCTGGTGGCGGCCAGGAGGTCGTCACTTCCCGCGCGATCTCGCGCGGGAAGAGCGACCTCTACCCGCTTCGCCTCCGGCAGTCCATCAACATCTCGGGTCAGGTCGTCTACCTCCGCCCCTTCGGCGAGATGAACCTCCACTACAACCCGTACTCGGCCTTCAACGCCGATGGCTCCCCACGGGCTGGGCACTCGACCCACGCCTTCAAGCTCGCCTGGAAGCGATTGGTCCTGATCGTTCGCGGCGGCAAGCGGAACAAGATCAACAACAAGCTGAAGGACCTCGGCATGCCGCGCATCTACCGCGCGAAGCGAAACGACTCGCCGATCTACGACCGCCTGGACGTGCCCAAGCGGCTTCCCTCGCCAAAGGTCGCGTTCATGTGGACGCCGCTCACCCGCGGCTCGCCCAACGTGCCGGGCAACGGCCCGAACGACTACTTCCCCGGGCGCAAGTACGTCGACTGGGTCGGCACCGACGTCTACGCAAAGTTCTCGAACTCGACGCTCTGGCACAACCTCAACCGCTTCTTCAACCACAAGCGGGGCTACCCGTTCATCCTCGGGGAGTACGGAGCCTGGGACAACGACTTCGACGGGGAGTTCACCCGCCGCATCCACAAATGGGCTCGCAAGCGGACTCGTGTTCGCGCGCTCGCCTACTTCCGAAGCGTCGATCCCGACAACGCCTTCAACCTCCAGCATTACCCGGGCGCCCGGAACGCGCTCCGGTCGATTCTGGACCTCGGGCGCTACGCCTCCTACGCGCCCGGCACAAAGGACTGAAATTCAGCCCATTGCTCTGCGTTAGGCTGCCGCCTTCGGCCGGTGGGTAGCCGGCTCAACTCGAGGAGGAAGCAGCTTGAAGCTGGTCATCGGGATTGTTCGCCCCGAGAAGGCGAACGACGTTCTGGAGGCTCTCTACAGAGCGGATGTGCGCGGAGTCTCGATGAGCCGTGTCCAAGGACACGGCGGCGAGCTCGAACGCGTCGAGACCTACAGGGGGACCACCGTCAAGATGGGCCTCTCCGAAAAGGTGCGCTTTGAGATCGCCGTGTCGGACGACTTCGTCGACCCGACCGTAGGCGCCCTCCAGACGGGCGGCCAGACCGGCGATGTCGGCGACGGCAAGATCTTCGTCGTGCCCCTCGAGCAAGCGGTGCGCATCCGCACCGGTGAAACCGACAAGGGCGCCGTGACGCCGGTGGAGAAGTGAGCGTGATGACCACTCTCGCTCAAGAGGTCGCGATCGACACGGGCGACACAGCGTGGATGTTCGTCGCCACCGCGCTCGTCCTGCTCATGACGCCTGCCCTCGGGCTCTTCTACGCGGGGCTCGTCCGGTCGAAGAACACGCTCAACACTTTCATGATGTGCATCGCGGCCATCGCGGTCGCGTTGGTGACATGGGCGGCCGTGGGCTACTCGCTCGCCTTCAGCGAAGGCGGTGACCTCATTGGCTCGCTCGACTACGCGTTCCTGAACGACGTCGGCTTTGCGCCTCGCGAGGGGCAGACGATTCCGCACCTCCTGTTCTTCGCCTTCCAGGCGACCTTCTGCATCATCACGACCGCGCTCATCGCAGGCGCCGTGGTGGAGCGGATGCGCTTCAGCGCCTTCCTCGTGTTCGCAACGCTGTGGTCGATCGTGGTCTATTCGGTCCTCGCCTACTGGGGCTTTGGGTCCGGCTGGCTCATCAGCGGCGGAACGCTCGACTTCGCCGGCGGTATCGCCGTCGAGATGGCGTCCGGTTTCTCGGCCCTCGCCGCGGCATTGGTCGTAGGAGCCCGCAAGGACTACGGACGCCAAGCGCTCCTGCCGCACAACGCCGTCTACGTGCTCGTCGGCGCGGGCCTGCTTTGGTTCGGCTGGTTCGGATTCAACGGCGGGTCAGGGTTCAACACCGGTCAGAACTCGACGCTTGCGTTCACCAACACGCTGCTCACGCCGGCGTGTGCGCTGATCACGTGGTTCGCGCTCGACCTCATCCGCGGGCGAACAGTGACTGCGATCGGCGCCGCGACGGCGATCATCGTCGGCTGCGTCCTCATCACCCCAGCGGGCGGCTTCATCGCCCCCGGCTGGGCCATGGCACTCGGCTTCGCGGGAGCGTTGCCCTGCTACGCGCTGATCGCGTACCGGCCGCGGACCCGCGTCGACGAGACGCTCGACGTCCTCGCCGCGCACGGTCTCGCCGGCTTTACGGGAATCCTCTTCATCGGATTCTTCGCCTCCGAAGCCTGGAACGGCATCTCGGACGGCGCCTTCTACGGCAATTTCGACCAGCTGGTCGATCAGGTCCTGGCCGCGGTCGCAGTGCCTGCGTATGCGTTCATCGCGACCTTCATCCTCCTCAAGGTGATCGGCGCGATCATGCCGCTCCGCGTCACGGAGCAGGAGGAGGCGATCGGCATGGACGTCACCCAGCACGGCGAGGAGGCCTACGTCACCGGCGAGGGCGCGATCCTGGTCACGACGGAGGCCGGCGTCGACGAGAAGGTGCCGGTCGCACAGCCGTAACCTGACCGCATGACGACGATCGTTGGCGAGCCTGCCGGGCTCGAAGCGCAAGCGACCTCGCTAGCTGCGGGCGAGACGAGCTCAGCCGAGCTAGTGGCAGCGTGCCTCGACCGGATCGAAGCAAGCCAGGCCACGCTCAACGCGTTTCGCTGCGTGCGTGCCGACAGCGCGTCGCAGGAGGCGGCGGAGTGCGATCGCCGCATCGCCGCCGGCGAGAGGGCGCCCCTCCTCGGCGTTCCAATCGCGATCAAGGACGACACGGACATCGCGGGCGAGACGACGGCATTCGGCTGCGCCGGCACATTCGACGTCATCGATGAGGACTCGGAGGTAGTGCGAAGGCTGCGCGAGGCGGGCGCCGTCATCGTTGGCAAGACGACCACGTCGGAGTTTGGCCAATGGCCCTTCTCAGAAGGACCGGGGTTCGGCATCACCCGCAACCCCTGGAACCTCGACCACACCCCGGGGGGCTCGAGCGGCGGTGCGGCTGCCGCGGTTGCGGCCGGCCTCGTCGCGGGAGCGATCGGCTCCGACGGGGCGGGCTCGGTCCGGATCCCGGCAGCGTGGTGCCACCTGGTCGGCATCAAGCCCCAGCGCGGGCGCATCTCGACCTGGCCGCATCCCGAGGCGTTCAGGGGCCTCACCTGCCTTGGCCCACTCACCCGCACGGTCGCGGATGCGGCGTTTCTCCTGGATGTCGCGGCCGGCAACCGCGAGGGCGACCTCCACCGCCCACCGGCTCCGGCGGGGACGTATCTGGAGGCCGCCGGCGAGGCGCCTGGGCGGCTCAGGATCGCCCTCTCGACCGCAATCCCCTTCAGCGGCGCGCCGGCAAAGCTCGATCCCGAGATCCGCGCAGCGACCGAGCGGATGGGCGAGGTGTTGGAGGGGCTCGGGCACACAGTGCAAGAGGCAGACCCCGCCTACGGACTGGTGGGAGCGAGCTTCATGCCCCGGTCGATGAGCGGCATTCGCGAGTGGGTCGACCAGATCGACGAGCCCGAGGTGCTCGACCCGCGCACGCGCCACAACGCGACGGTCGGCAAGCTCCTGTCGGGCCCCTTGCTCGCCGGGGCGAGAGCTCTCGAGCGGCCCTTGCGCGGGCGGATCGGGAGGATCTTCAAGGACTTCGACGTCGTTCTCGCGCCGACTACAGCAAAGCCAGCCCTGCCAGTCGGCGCCGCGGAGGGGCTCGGCGGATGGGCGACCGACAAGCTGATCGTCGGCGCGTGCCCCTACGCATGGCCGTGGAACGTGATCGGCTGGCCGGGCGTCAACGTCCCAGCCGGGCTGACGGACGCGGGGCTCCCCATCGGCGTCCAGCTGCTCGGGCCGGCGAACTCGGAGAGCCTCCTGATCTCACTCGCAGCCGAGCTCGAGGCCGAAGAGCGCTGGCACGAGCGTCGGCCGCCGGCTGCCTAACCCATCGCGCCGAGCTGACGCAGCCGCGCGCGACCCTCTGTGAGGCAGCGGTTCACCTTCGTGTGCGTCCAGTTGGTGAGCTCGCAGATCTCGGCGTAGGAGTAACCCTCGCCGCGGAGGACGAGCGCCCGGCGCTCGTCGGGCTTGAGGCGCCTCAGCGCCTGCGCTCTTGCCCTGGCCCACTCGCGCCGCTCGGCCCGCTCCGCGGGGCAGGGCGCCCCGCTCGGCGCATCCGGGATCTCGCACGCGAGCATGCGCTCGCGATCCCGCCGGACCGCCAGCGCCTCGCGCTTCGTGACCAGGTGCATCCACGCCGCGAGCCTCTCCGGCGGGTGTGGCGGCGCCTTCTCGAGGAGGATCAGCGACGCGCGCTGGAACGCATCGTCCGCATCGTCGGCACAGATCGATACTCGACGCGCGGTTCGGCGAAATGCCGCCTCTCTCGAGCTGAGCAGTGCGATCGCATCGGACATTCGTCGGCGGCGTTCTTCCATGCCATGGACAACCCCGCGCCGCCCGGCCATGCCCCCGGGCCGCGGCAAGCGGACCTGCGAGCGCTCTCCCAACCGCGACCGCGCGGCGTCTGCAGGTCTAAGCTCGGACCATGACTACGTCCATAGTCACGGGCGGAGCGGGCTTCCTGGGCTCGCACCTGTGCGAGGCGCTTCTCGCCAAGGGCGAGCGCGTCATCTGCATCGACAACCTCGACACGGGGTCGCTTCAAAACGTGGAGCACATCGACGACGACGCCTACACCTTCGTCCTCCACGACCTGACGCAGCCCTTCTTCACCGACGAGAAGGTCGACTTCGTCTATCACCTGGCCTCCCCCGCCAGCCCGATCGACTATCTGCGCCTGCCCCTCCACACCCTCAAGGTCGGCTCCTACGGCACGCATCACATGCTTGGGCTCGCGAAGCTCAAGCGCGCGCGCTTCGTCCTCGCCTCGACCTCCGAGGTCTATGGCGACCCGCAGGTCCACCCGCAGCCCGAGGAGTACTGGGGCCACGTCAACCCGATCGGCCCGCGCGGCGTCTATGACGAGGCCAAGCGCTACGCCGAAGCACTGACGATGGCTTACCACCGCCAGCAGGGCGTGGACACGGGCATCGTGCGCACGTTCAACACCTTCGGGCCGAAGATGCGCCCGCACGACGGCCGCGCCGTCTCGACCTTCTTGCGCCAGGCCCTTCAGGACAAGCCGCTGACCGTCTTCGGCGACGGCAGCCAGACCCGGAGCTTCTGTTACGTCGACGACCAGGTCCGCGGATACATGCTGATGGCCTCCTCTGACGTCCACGTCCCGGTGAACGTCGGCAACCCGGAGGAGCTCACCCTCCTTGAGCTGGCCCAGTGCGTGATCGAGGTGACGGAGTCGAAGTCCGAGATCGTGTTCGAGGCCCTCCCCGTCGATGACCCACAGGTGCGCCAGCCGGACATCACCCGGGCCAAGCAACTGCTCGGCTGGGAGCCGCAGATCAGCCTCCGCGACGGCCTGCGCTTGACGATTGAGCGAGCCGGCGTCGAGCAGCTGGTCGACGCGCGCTACTAGAGCCTGCCGCCTGCCTCAAGCGCCGCGGTCAGTTCCCGAGCGATCCGAGCCGGGTCGGAGATGTCCTTTTCGCTAACGGGGAGGGGCTTCCAGCCTGCGAGTGACAGCGAGCGATACCGACGTTTGTCACGCGCCTGCGCGATCGAGTTGGAGTGCCAGCGCAGGGACTCGAATTCGACGACCACGCGCTCAGGGATCCAGACAAAGTCGACAGTGAGCGGCACCTCCTCGCCGGCTTCGATCGCGTAGTCGCAGATGGGGCGACGGATCCCGGCGGCGTCGACGATCGAGAACAGGATCTCCTCGAAGTCGGTCCGCGTCTCCGTGGTACCGATTTCGTGCTCGGCCAGGACCTGTTCGATGAGAGGCACGCCGGGACGGCCGTTCGCTCGCGCCAGGACGTCCTCGAGAACCCGGAGATCGAAGAGCTCGAGAGTCATCGAGCGATCGAATGCCCGCTCGAGGGCGCGGCGGCTCACCGATGGAGCTATGTCCAACACTGTTCTCGCCCAGTTCGTAGTAGGGATGTTGCCGATGAGTACGACGTCGCGCTCAAGAAGGGTGGCTCCGGAGTGGGCTTTGATCCCGGCCCGGGACTTTCCCCGCCCGCTGGTCGTCACATGGATAAGGCCCGAGGAGGAATTGAGAAGACCGATGTGCGCAGCGGCCGTGGTGTGCGAGAGGGCCGCGCGGCCGTAGGCCAAGACGGCTGCCATCCGCCGGCCTTTCGCGGTGAGGTTCGCGTGCCCGACGGCGTAGACGCCGCGGTGGATCGGGTGCAGGTATCCGCGCTCGACGCGGCTCCGGACGGCGGAAGCACTTAAGCCGAGCTTGACCAGCTGGGCGAGGGCGATCACTCCATGTTGTGTGGCGGCGATCGCTGCGATAGCGGCGTCGAGTGGGGTCTGCGAAGTTCCGTCCATATACGGGACGCTTCTTCGCAAGCCCCTTGGCACAAGGCCATTCCAGCCCCCGGAGCCCTACCGGTCAACACCCATTAGTGCCAATACGCAAACGCAAACGTGGCGATCCCGTCATATGCCCTGGCATGGACGAGCACAAGCGTTGGAGCCCGCCGAGCCAGGCCCGCCCGCCCTAGAGCATTACGGGCGTCAGCTCTTCGATTGGCGCCGGCCTGCCGATGTGGTAGCCCTGCGCGAAGTCGACGCCGAACTCGCGTAGCCGCTCGAGGACCGGGGAGCTCTCGACAAACTCGGCGATCGTGCGCAGACCAAGCGCCCGGGCGATCTCCACCATCGCGGAGACCATGCGCTGGTCGATCTCCGAGGAGTCGAGGTTGCGGATGAACTCGCCGTCGATCTTCAGGTAGTCCACCGGCAGGTACTTGAGGTAGTAGAACGAGCCGAAGCCGGCGCCGAAGTCGTCGAGCGCGAATCGGCAGCCCCAGCGGCGGATGCGAGTGGCAAGCGTGCGCGCCTCGTCCATGTTCGCGATAGCCGCGGTCTCGGTGATCTCGAAGACGAGCTGGGCAGGGTCGATCGGGGCCTTGGTCAGCTCCGCCTCGATCAGGTCGGGCAGCTCGGGATCGCAGATGGAGTGGCCCGAGAGGTTCACTTCCAGGACGACCTTGCGCCCCGCGTTCTGCTCCTTCTCGATCAGCCCGATCGCCTGGCGGATCATCCAGATGTCGATCTCGGAGATCAGGCCGAAGCGCTCTGCCACCGGCAGGAAAGCGCCTGGAGCGACGACGCTTCCGTCCTCGTCCAGCATGCGCACGAGCAACTCGTAGCGGTCGGCGGTCTGCCCGTTCAGGCTCACGATCGGCTGGGCGTAGACCGCGAACTTGTCCTCGGCGAGCGCCCGCTTGATCTTGTCCGTCCAGATGAACCCTGCACGCTGGGCGTTGGGCGCGGGCGCGTCGCGTGTGAAGAGGATCACGCGATCGCGGCCCGAGCCCTTCGCCTCGTACATCGCGACGTCGGCTTCCAATAGGAGCTGCTCGGCACTGAGGTTCGCTGCGTCGAGCATCGCGATGCCGATGCTGGTTGTCACCTGCACCGGCTTGTCACGCGCCAGGACACGATGGCTTCTGGCCATCGCCAGAAGCTCCCCGGCCAGTTCCAGGGCAGCCTCGGCCCCGGTTCCGGTGAGCAGCAGGGCGAACTCGTCGCCGCCGAGCCGCGAGACGATATCGGTGCGGCGAACCCGCCCCTTCAACTGACTCGCGAGGCTACGAATGAGCTCGTCGCCCGCCTGGTGTCCCAATGCGTCGTTGATGAACTTGAAGTTGTCGATGTCCAGAACCAGAAGCGCCGAGGTGACGTCAAGGCGCTCGCAGACGGCGATCTGCTGCGAGAGCTCCTCGCCAAACCGGCGCCGGTTGTAGAGGCCGGTGAGGACGTCGTGATCAGCCAGGTACTGGAGCTGCTGCTCAGCCCGCTTGCGCTCGGCGATGTCCTTGAAGGTCACCACAGCGCCTTGTCCGGGTCCCGCCGCGTACGGAGTGATCGAGTACTCGACCGGGAAGGCGCTCGCATCGAGGCGCGAGAAGGACTCGCCGTCGGACTGGTAGCTCACGCCGTCGAGCACCGCCACCTGGATCGGGCAATCCGCCGCGTCGTGGCCATCCGAGAGCGGCCCCTTCGGATGCACGACGTCGTGGAAGAGCACGCCCAGGAGGTCCTCGCGTTCACAGCCCAAGAGCCGGGCGGCCGCCGGGTTCGCGAACGTGACAACCCCCGATGAGTCGAGCCCGCAGATCCCCTCGCCCGCCGAGTCGAGGATCATCTCGTTCTGGCGGCCGAGGTGGGCAAGCTCGTTCTCGGCCGACTTGCGCTCGATCGCATAGCGGACGGCGCGCTTCAGCCCGACGCCCTCGATCGACCCCTTGACCAGATAGTCCTGGGCGCCGGCTCCGAGCGCCTCGAGCGCCACCTCCTCGTCGTTGAGGCCGGTGAGGATGATGATTGGAAGGTCGGGAAACCGTTCCCTGAGCTGGTCGATCCCGTCGAGGCCGGATACGTCCGGCAGAGACAGGTCGAGAAGGACGCAATCGGTCTCCCCGTCCTCGATCTCCTTGATCGCCTCGGAAAGCTTCCGGCACGGGCGCAGGACAAGATCGTGGTCTCCCGAGACCGACACCATCTCCTGGAGAAGCCGGGCGTCCGCCGGGTTGTCCTCGACGAGGAGCACCGAGGGAACCGAAGGCATCATGCCGAGTCGCCTCCACCGTATTCAAGACCATCGGGGAGCCTCACGATCGAAAGCCAGAACTGTTCGATCGATGAGACCACGGCGACGAACTCGTCGAGGTCGATCGGCTTTGTGATGTAGGCGTTCACGTGGTGCGCGTACGCGTCGAGGATGTCCCGCTCGGCGGCCGACGTGGTCAGGATGAGGACCGGGATCTTGAGGAAGGCCGGATCGCCCTTGATCGCCTGGAGCACCTCCTTACCGTCCATCCTGGGCAGGTTGAGGTCCAGGATCACGAGATCGGGCTTCGGCGCCTCTGAGTACTCACCCTCCTGGCGAAGGAACCGCATCGCCTTCTCGCCGTCTTCGGCGACGTAGAGCTCGTTGGCGACCTTGCCCTGCTTAAGCACCTCTTCGGTGAGCCGCACGTCCGCCGGCTGGTCCTCGACCAGGAGGATCTTGATCGGCTCGACCGGCATCACAGGCCCGGCACCTCGTCTCCCATCTCAGGCAGGACGAATCTGAACGTGCTGCCGCCGCCCGGCGTCTCCTCGACCCAGATGCGCCCGCCGTGGCGTTCGACCACCTTCTTGCAGATCGAGAGGCCGATCCCGGTTCCGGGATACTCGCCGGCCCCATGCAGGCGCTCGAACACGTTGAAGATTCGCTCGCGGTGGCGCTCATCGATCCCGATCCCGTTGTCGGAGATGAAGAGGTGCCAGGCACCGCCCTTCATCTCGGCGCCGATCTTGATCAGGGGCTTTTCCTCGCCGCGGAACTTGACCGCATTCGCAAGGAGGTTCTCGAAGAGTCGGCTGAGCTGTACGGCGTCGCCCCCGACGACCGGGAGCTCGCCGATCTCGATATCGGCATCAGCCTCCGAGATCGAGGCCGCGAGCGAACCGATCGCCCGGTTCAGGATGTCGTTCAGGTCGACACGGACGGCCACCAGCTCGGAGCGGCCGGTGCGGGAGTACGACAGGAGCCCCTCGATCAGGGCCTGCATTCGCTCTGTGCCATCGACGATGAAGCCGATGAACTCGTCGGCGGACTCGTCGAGCTGCCCCTCGTAGCGCTGCTGCAATAGCTGGACGAACCCGGCGATCGTGCGCAGCGGCTCGGTGAGATCGTGCGAGGCGACGTACGCGAACTCCTTGAGCTCGTCGTTCGCATGCTCCAGCTCGGTCGCGTACCGGGAAAGCTCTTCGGTCCGCCGGACGATCTCGCGGGAGTGCCGGTCGCGCTCGATTACGCGCCCCAACTGGACACCCACTTGTCCCGCGAGCTCGAGCAGGCGCTCATCGGGCTCCGTGAGCGTTGGCGAGAAGAACTCGACCACGCCGGTCACGGCGTCTTCGACGAGGATCGGGAACGCAAAGGCCGCGTTGATGCCGGCACCTTCGGCCGCGTGGGCGCGCGGAAAGTTGTTGTCGGCTTTCGCGTCGGGGATCCACACGGGCTGCCCCGACTCGAGCACCCGGCCGGCGATTCCCACCCCGCGCGTGAACATCGAAGATTCCGTCAGCCGCTTGAAGCCGGCGAACCGCTTGGGGTCGTCCAGATGCCAGATGCCCGTAGGCACCAGGGTTTCGCCGTCGCGGCTGAGAAGGAACACGTGGCCGATCGGCCATCCCGAGCGTTCGCAGACGGCGTCGAGCGTCACCCTGAGCGCAGAGCGCACCTCGGCGGCCGCGTTCGAAGCGACGGCCACCGCCTCGAGCAGCTCGAGGTCACCCTGGCGGTCATAGAGCTCGCGGGTCGCCTTCTCGGCGATCGCCTCGGCCTCAATGCGCGCCTTGCGCTCACGGTCGGCCTTCTTGCGGAGAGTCTCTGCGTCGAGAGCCTCAATGGCGGGCTCGTTCACGGCGCCACGACCATTTCGAAGACGCACTCCGAATCGCCGCGCTTCTCGCAGGTCGTCTGGGCGACCTTCAGGTTCTCGCCGAAGTACACGCCTGCTCCTTCGATCAACCCCTGGCCGAAGAAGCACAGTCCTCGCCGTGAGCGGTAGCCCATCAGCATCCGGTCCGATTCGACCAGGCGGTAGTCGAAGACGGGAACGTCGGCGCCCGGATAGAGCTTTCTGACCTCGGGATGGATGATGTCGTTGAGAGTGACGAGGAAGGAGAGGGTTCCCTTGTGCGACTCGAAGAGCTCCGGGTAGGTCGCCGCGAGCTTCGGGAGGGCTCGCTTCCCGAACCACATGACCGCCTCGTCAGGCTCGACTCCGAGCTGCGCGGCAAGGCTTTCCACCAGGGCGCCAAGCTCGTCGTGCGAGTAGGTGCCGAGCGAGGTGTAGGCGCCCTCGACGCCCGACTCGGAGATCGCCTGCTCCCACGCAGCCTCGCCCGCCTCCTCAGAGACGACCTGTTCGAGCAGGTTGAATACAACTCCCTTCAAAAGCGAACCTCGTACCTTCAATCGTCAAAGCGCCGCGACTCCTTATAGATAGACCGGCGCAGCGCATCGAATATTCGTCCAGGTCTGGAGCCTCATCCTTGAGTTCCACCCTGTTCTGAGACTCGTCCACATGTCCTCCCTTCGTCCAGCAATGGGTACAAGCCTGCGAATAGCCCACCTGACCGCGACGTTTCCGCCCTACCCGGGCGGTGCCGGTAACACGGCCCACCGCTTCGCGGTCGGTCAGGCTGAGCGCGGGCACCACGTCGAGGTCTTCACAGCGCCTGCTCCTGGCGAGGTCCCCGAGTCGCCGGGCGTCGAGGTACACAGGACCAAGCCCGTCTTCGCGATCGGCAACGCTCCTCTCATCCCCAGCCTCGCCCGGCTCGGCGGATTCGACGTCGTCCACCTCCACTACCCCTTCATCTTCGGGGCGGACCTGACGCTCCTCGGTCGCCTGCGGCGAAAGGGCCGCTCGCAGGCGCTCCTCGTCCATTACAAGAACCGGCTGGTCGGCGATGCCGGACGCGGG
The DNA here is from genome assembly GCA_033856515.1 of Solirubrobacterales bacterium. Lineage (GTDB taxonomy): Bacteria > Actinomycetota > Thermoleophilia > Solirubrobacterales > 70-9 > JALZKA01. Next base: position 167,204 of record JAWVEY010000034.1, on the reverse strand, counting down.
CTCTTGTTCGAGGCCTACGAGCACACGGTCGCGCCCACGCTGATCCTGGCCGCCGACCGCGTCTGCATCCTCAGCCCCGACCACGCGGAGTCGGTCTCCTATCTCAGGCGCACCGGCGAGCGCGACCCGTCGAAGCTGATCGAGATGCCGAACGGAGTGGATGCGCAGCGCTTCAGTCCTGGCCCGGACGCGTCCGGCCTCCGGAAGCGACTCGGCATCCCGGACGAAGCGATCGTCGCCGCGTTCGTCGCCACCCTCGATCGCGCCCACCACTTCAAGCGCCTCGACGTTGCGATCGACGCCCTGGCGGAGCTGGGTGACGAGCGCGTCCACATCGTTGTCGCGGGTGGCGGAGAGCTGGTCGAAGACTTCCGCGAGCGAGCGGGCGAGCGTGGCGTCGCCGAGCGCGTTCACTTTCTTGGCGCCGTCCCCCACCCCGAGCTACCGGACGTCCTGCGGGCAGCGGACCTGTTCCTGCTCACCACTGAGCCGCCGGAGTCGTTCGGAATCGTCCTGATCGAGGCGATGGCGAGCGGGCTGCCCGTGATCGCGACGGACTACCCCGGCGTGAGAGCCGTGGTCGCCGGCGGCACCGGCCTCCTGGCGCCGCAGGGCGACGCCGGCGCGGTGGCCGCCCGCCTCCGCGAGATCGCCGAGATCGGACCTGACGGCCGACTTGCCATGGGCGCGCGCGGCAGGGCCCGCGCCGAGTCGGAGTGGAACTGGCCGCGCCTCCTCGACCGCATGGACGGCGCCTATGAGGAGGCAATCGAGGCGCGAGCCGCGAAGATGCGGTCCTGATGCCCCGCCGGATCCTCCTCGTCTCCTACTTCTATCCACCGTGCACGGACACGGGCGCTCACCGCCCGACCTCGATGGTCAAGTACCTGCGACGTGCGGGGCACGACGTGACGGTGCTCACGACCTCGGCGTACGGCTCGTTGCCCGATGACTCCGAGCAGGGTGTCATCCGAACCACCGACGCCCAGCTCTGGCGGGCAAAGCTCCGGGGCGCCGACCATGTCGGCTCGCTCTACGACGCCGACACCTACACCGGCCGTCCCCATCCACTCAGCAAGGTGATCGTTCCAGAGCCGCTGGCGCTGGCGTGGGCTCCATTCGCAAGGCACCGCGCTCGCGCGCTTCATCGGGCGCAGCCGTTCGACTGCGTGATCACTACATCGCCTCCCGAGTCGGCGCACTCGGTGGGCCGAGAGCTGCAGCGCCGTGGCGCAGCGTGGGTCGCCGACGTCCGCGACGCTTGGACCTTCGAGCCCCTTCGCCCTCCGTTCCCAACCGGCCTCCAAAGGCGAATGGACGAGCACCTTGAGCGGCGCACGCTGGGCGCGGCCGACGCGGTGGTCTGCGTCTCGGAGCCTGCCGCTCAGGACATGCGCGAGCGGGGCATCTCCGATCCGATCCTCGTCCGGAACGGAGCCGACCCCGAGCTTCTCGAAGGGGCCGACCCGGCGTCCGTCGCCGACCTCCTCGACCCCGAGCGGGTTTCGCTCGTTTACACCGGGCGCTTCGGCTCCACGGGGCGCGATCCCGGTCCGCTCCTCGAGGCCATGGGATCGCTGGCAGCCTCGCGGCCCGACGATGCGGCGCGTCTCGAGCTCGTGGTCGCCGGCCCCCTCACCGATGACGAGCGACGAGCCTTCGACCGCGACGTATCCCCAGCGCGCATCTCTGTTGCCGGATCCCTCGACCGCGACCGCGCGCTCGCCCTCCAGCGCGCGGCGGACGCCCTGCTCCTGATCGCGCACCCAGTCCGGTCGCAACTGGCGAACTTCAAGCTGTACGAGTACCTCAGCGCCGGGCCGCCGGTCCTCGCCCTCGCGGAGGGGACCGAGGCTGGCACCGTCGTTGCGAGCTTCGGCGGGACGGTGGTCCCGGCGGGCGATGTCGAGGCGATCACCGAAGCGCTCGCGCTCGCCGCGCGGGGAGGATTGCCGGCAAGCGATCCCGCAGCCCGCGCAGATCACGCCTACCCGGCGGTCGCCTCGCGGATGGAGGCGGCCGTCGAACACGCCTTACGGCGCCGAAAGGGCGAGGGCTGAGACCTGGCTCGGCTCTGGATTGCGATCGGCGCGGTCCTGGTGGTGGTGGCGGCGGCCTGGGGCGCCTCCGCGCTGATCGATGACGAGAAGGAGCCGGCGAGCGAGGCGCGCTCGCCGTGCATTCGCAACTACGACGTCATTCGGTCCAGCCGCTATACGCCTGAGGCGACCTCGCGAGCGCTGCGCGGAGCCTTCAGCGTCCACAAGAGCAACGTGAAGCTCAAAGGGGACGTCGACTGGAGCATCAACCCCGAGCAGAGCCAGAGCTTCGCCAGCAACCTCCACCGATTCACCTGGATCGACCCGTTGATCTTCGCCTACCGCACGGAGGCTGACATCGATGCGCTGAGGCAAGCGGCAGACCTTGCGCTCGATTGGATCGCGGGCCACCCCGAAGCGCCGAGGACCGCCTCCACCGGAGCAGCCTGGGGCGACAAGATCACCGCCGATCGCGCGCCGTATATGGCCTTCATCGCCCGTGCGGCCGAATGCGAGGGAGTCACGTCCAAGGGTGAGGCGAAGGCCCTATCGCGCTCGATCGGCCAACAAGGGCCGTTCCTTGCCGCCAAGAGGAATTACGCAGCCACGAATCACGGCCTCTACATGGACCTTGGGTTGATCTTCCTGACCGAGTCCGCGGAGTCGCCGGAGCAGGCCGAGAAATGGCGTGAGATCGCCACCAAGCGCTTCAAGTCGACGCTCCTCTCGCGCGTCTTCCCGGACGAAGGCCTGTGGCTCGAGCACTCGACCTCGTATCACTTCGTCGCGGTCGAAAAGCTGAGGCAGTTCCTCGAGGCGACCTCGAACGACGACGAAGAGCTCGTCGCCCTTCTCGAGCAGATGGAGAGCGTAGGCGCATGGCTCGTCGAGCCGGACGGGAAGATCGTCCAATTCGGCGAGTCTGACCTGGACGACGGAAACGAGGCATTCATCGCCGCAGGTGACGAGCTGTCGGGGATGCTCGCCCTAAAGAAGAGTGGCCTCGCCGTGGTCCGCTCGGGCGACTCCTACCTCGCTGTCACCGCCGGATACCACAACCAGACCCACAAGCAGTCGGACGACCTCTCGTTCGACCTCTACGAATCGGGTCAGCGAGTCGTGAGCGACACGGGTCTCTTCCACAAGGACCGCGACGAGACGTTCGCGTTCGCTTCGTCGAACCGCGCGCACAGCACACTCGTCGCCGACGGAGTCCTGTGGCCGAGGGACGACGCCAGCGCTTACGGCAGCGGCATCGTCGCAACCGGCAAAGGCGACGGCTGGTTCGCAATCGAGGCCAGAAATCCGCTTTTGGCCGCACAGGGAATCGAGCACACCCGGCTCTACCTCTACCGGCCGGGCTATAGCCTCGTCCTGGTGGACACGCTCGACGCGAGCGCTCCTCACACGTACAGGCGCTACTTCCAGTTCGGCCCCGAGATTGCCGTCCGCCGTGGCTCGGGCGGACTCTCCTTAAGGGGGACCGAACTCGATGGCGCGATGTCCTTCACCTCGGCGGCCGCGGCTCCGAGCATCAGCGTGGCGAAGGGTCAGCACAACCCGCTCCAGGGATTCACCTACCCGGCGTTCCGGGTCGCCGTGCCCCGTACCACCGCCGCGGTTGAGTCACTCGCGCAGAACGACGTCGAGATCGCAACGCTCGGGATCGCCGAGCGGCTCAATGCGACTCAGACGATCTCCGGGAAGACGCGCACGATCGCGATCGACGGCGAGGAGCCCATGTCAGTGGAGATCACCCGCAACGGCGACGAACTGGTCGTCTCGGAAGCGCCTTAGCCTCGGGCGCCGGGCCGGCACTCCAGCCTCAGCTCTCTCTTGTCCTCGCCCTTGTCGCACCCATTTGCGCCCTCGCCGCCGAAGACCCGGTCTATTCCGAATTCTCCAACCAGCGTGTCGAAGCCCGTGCCGCCGAAGATGAAGTCGCCGCCGGGCCCTCCCTCCGCGAGGTCGTCGCCTTCGCCCGTCGAGACGCGATCGTCGCCCGCTCCCGCGACAACGCTGTCGTTGCCCTCGTCGGTGGCGATCAGATCGTCGCCGGCTCCTGCGAACACCTTGTCGGCTCCGAGGTTCGAGCTGATGCGGTCGTCGCCGGGACCGGCCTCGATCCTGTCACCGTCGTCCTCGCCCAGGATCACGTCGTCGCCCACCGAGCCGACCAGGATGTCGTCCCCGTCGCCGCCCGCGAGCACGTCGTCGCCAGCCTCGCCGTACATCCGGTCCGGTGGCCCGATCCCGCCCATCAGGACGTCGTTGCCGACGCCGCCGCAGATGACATCGCGATCTCCGAACGTCTCGATCCGGTCGTCTCCGCCTCCCGCCGCAACTACGTCCTTGCCCTCCGTCCCGATCAGGATGTCGTCGCCGTCGCTCGCCTCGATCGTCGCCTTCAGCCCGTCGCAGGTGCCGATGAAGCCCTCGCCGCCGAGCTGGCCGGAATCGATGGTCTGATCCTCTGGAATCTCGGCCGGCTTGCCACCCTCCTGTGGCGAAGGGCTCTTTGGCTCGTCACCCCCGCCGCAACCAGCTACTAGCGCTGCCAGGATTACCGCTAAGGCGAGGTACTTCACGGCACATCCTTCGTCGTCTCGCAACCCTTGGCCGTGTCCTTCGTCTTCGTGCTCGTGCGCCCAGGAACGTTCGACCCCCCGTCGCAGCGATCCTTGCCCGCATCGCCGTTGAGGGCGTCCGCCGCGAGTTCGCCGAACAGCAGGTCATCGCCGGAGCCGCCCGAGAGCTCGTCGGACTCCGTGCCGCCCATGAGCAGGTCGTTGCCCGCGTCGCCGAAGAGGGTGTCCAGCCTGCCTCCGGCAAAGAGCTCGTCGTCGCCTCCTAGGCCGTGCATCAGATCATCGCCTCCCCCTCCGTACATCAGGTCCGCACCAGGCCCGGTCGTCATCTCGTCCTCATCGGTGCCGCCGAACACGAGGTCGGCCTTCTTGCCCCCGAAGACGACGTCGAAAGAGCTGGCGCCATCGACGAAGTCGGGGCCCAACTCGCCCGACGCCCTGTCGTCGCCTGCGCCAGCGACAAGGAAGTCCGCCCCGCTCGATCCGTTCAGCTGATCGGCCGAGCCCTCTCCGATGACGAAGTCCTTGCCGTGGAAGGCCACCAAATGGTCCTTCCCGGCGCCGCCCAGCAGCGAGTCGGAGCCCTCTTCCCCGTTCGCGTAGTCGTCGCCTTCGCCGCCGAGGAGCTCGTCGACGCCGGTTCCGCCGAACAACTCGTCATCACCGTCGGACCCGAGCACGGCGTCGTCTCCCGTGTCTCCGACGAGGATGTCGTCGCCGGCCTGCCCCAGGATCTGGTCATCGCCGTCGTCCGCGCAGACGGTGTCGTTGCCACCCCCAGCCTCGATCACGTCAGCCTCGCTCGACCCGATGATCACGTCGTCGCCAGCCGTGCCCTTGACGACTTCACCGCCGGGGTTGGCGACGATCGTCGCGTCCTGCTGTGAGCAGTCGGGCGGCTGGATGGGAGCCGCGGACCCGGATACGAGGGCAGGCGTCAGCGCAGCGGCCGCGACTACCGCCGCAGCCGCGAGAGACACCCCCACCGTGTTTCGTCGAAGAGATACCGGCACGCGGAACGAGCTTATGGAGGCGGTTCGCCATATCCTCAGCCCCTGTGACCGATACTCAGCCCAAGGCCGAGCCGGACTCTCAGCCGATCGAAGTCGACTCGGGCGAGCACCGCTTCATCGCCCCGGTCACGGGGCCGGACGACGAGCGAGTCTTCACCGACTCGGGGATCGAGATCGACAAGCTCTACGACCCGGGCGACGTCGCCGAAGGGCTGGAGGAGCGCCTCGGCGAGCCCGGCGAGTACCCGTTCACGCGCGGGATCCACGACGGCATGTACCGCGACCGCCTGTGGACGATGCGCCAGTACGCCGGGTTCTCGAGCCCCGAGGACACCAACGGGCGCTACCGCTACCTGCTCGAGCACGGCTCGACCGGCCTCTCCATGGCATTTGACCTGCCGACCCAGCTTGGCCGCGACTCCGACGATCCGCTCTGCGAGGGCGAGGTCGGGCGCACCGGCGTCCCCATCGACACGATCGAGGACATGCGGATCTGCTTCGACCAGATCCCGCTCGACCAGGTCTCGACGTCGATGACGATCAACGCGCCCGCCGCGGTGCTGCTCCTCCTCTACGAACTCGTCGGCGAGGAGCAGGGCGTCGACTCCAAGGAGCTTCGCGGCACAGTCCAGAACGACGTCTTGAAGGAGTACATCGCGCGCGGCAACTTCATCTATCCGCCCGAGGCGACGATGCGCTTGACCACGGACATCTTCGAGTACTGCGCCGAGCGCGTCCCGAAGTGGAACACGATCTCGATCTCCGGCTACCACATCCGCGAGAAGGGCTGTTCGGCCGTCCAGGAGGTGGGCTTCACCCTCGCGAACGCGATCGCCTACACCGAGGCGGCCTTGGATCGTGGCCTGGAGATCGACGACTTTGCCGGCCGCCTGGCCTTCTTCTTCAACTGCCACAACAACGTCTTCCAGGAGGTCGCGAAGTTCAGGGCCGCGCGCCGCATGTGGGCGAAGCTGATGCGCGAGCGGTTTGGCGCCTCGAAGGAGCGCTCGCAGATGATCCGCTTCCACACCCAGACCGGCGGCGTCACGCTCCAGGCGCAACAGCCGGAGGTAAACATCATCCGCGTTGCGCTCCAGGGCTTCGCCGCAGTCTCGGGCGGCACTCAATCGCTTCACACCAACGGCTTCGACGAGGCGCTCGCGCTTCCCACAGAGCGCTCGGCTCGCATCGCGCTCCGCACTCAGCAGGTGATCGCGCACGAGTCGGGCGCCGCCGACACGGTGGATCCCTTCGCCGGCTCCTACTTTGTCGAGTCGCTCACCGACGAGATCGAGGCGCGCGCTTACGAGCTCATGGACCAGGTCGAGGAGATGGGCGGCTCAGTTCGCGCCCTGGAGTTCATGCAGAAGGAGATCGAGGAGTCGGCCGCGTCCTACCACGAGCGCTACCGCTCGGGCCAGGACATCGTCGTCGGCGTCAACAAGTACGTGACCGACACGGTCGACGACGTGGACATCCTGAAGGTCGATCCCGAGGCCGAAAAGCGCCAGCTCGAGCGCCTGAAGAAGTTCAAGGAGAACCGCGACCAGGCCGCGGTGGACGCGAAGCTCGCGGAGCTGAAGCGAGTCGCCGAGGGCGAGGGCAATCTGCTCCACCCGATCCGCGAGGCGCTCGCCACCGACGCCTCGATCGGCGAGGTCTGCGGCGCGATGCGCGAGGTCTTCGGCGAGTACAAGGGCGGGACGTTCTTCTAGCGCCCTCGCTTGGGGCTCGGTGCCGTGAGCATGTGGTATTCGCACACTGAGGGCAATGAGCCCCTCACCGACTGCCGATCGGCGTTGCGCCCGGGTCGAGGCACCAGCGCTCAACCGCCGGCCACTCGCCGTAGCCCGCGTCGGTGTTGAGGTGCCTGCCGCCGGGGATCACGTCGATCGGGACGCCGAGCGGCTCGAACAGCTCCGGCCCCTCGGGCCGGTAAGGATCGCCTGAGTCCGAGCACACAACGCGGGTCGATCCCGCCGCACGCGAAACCGCCTCCGCATCCAGCGGCGCCGGGACGAACTCCGCGATCTCGACGACGCCGGCCCCGGCGCTAGGCGGTGCCACGAGCAGCACGCGCTCGGCCAGGCGCCGGTCGGACCGCGCAGCCAGGTGAAGCCAGGTCACGGCTCCAAGCGAGTGGCAGGCGACCACCAGCCCGTCGGGGCCCAGGCGAGTCAGTTCCTCCTCCAACACGCCAAGCCAGGCGTCGAGCTCAGGCTCGTCGGGATCAGGCAGATCGAGGTAGGACACATCGACTCCTCGTTCGAGCAACCGCTGCCAGAGCCATGTCTGCCAATGGTCGGGTCCGGAGCCTCCCAGGCCGTGCACGATTAGAACGGTCTCGTTCACCGCGAAGGATTGTGGCCATTTCAAGCGAATGCCCGCGTGATGGAGATCAAGGCGAAGCGCACACTCGTCAAATCCGCGCCCGAGTTGTGGGAGCTGGCCGACGATTTGGCAAGGTTGGAAGCGTGGATGGGTGGATTCGTCGGCTCGGAAGGTCCTGTGGCGATCGAGGTGACCGAGCGTGTGCACGAGCGCACCCTCGGCTGGCGAAGCTCCTGCGCCCAGGGCGGAGCGGAGATCAAGGTCGCGCTCGCCGAGAGCGGCTTCGGGACCTCGGTCGAGATCAGCGCCAAGCACGGAGGTGGCAGCCCCGCCGCGGGCGTCGCGCTGGAGAGGCTCCTGGATGAGCTCGGATCACCCGATCGAAGACCCTTCAGCGCCGGCTGACCCGCCGATTAGCGACCCGGAGCTGCCGGCACTCATCCGCGAGTTGGGCGAGCCCCTGCTCGAGGGCCTCGAGGAGCACACCCCCGGATCGCGGGAGCGAGCCGACGCCACAGGCGCCTACGCGCTCGCCACGGCGGTAGGGCTCGGCTTCGGACGGCCTGAGGCGGAGCTATGCCGCGAAACGGCGCGCCTGGCCGACGTCGGGAAGATCTACGGCGCGGCAGGCATCCAATATGAACCCGGCGCCAAACTTGCGCGTGGGGCGGGAATACCTGAGGTCGTGTGCGAATGGATCCTGGACGTCGCCGAGCACTACGACGGGACTGGACCCGCCGGACTCTCGGGCTCCGAGATCCCCGTCTTCTCGCGGATCGTCCGAACCGCCAAGCGTTGCGACGAGTTCATCCAGCAGGGGTCGCGGCCGGCCGACCTGCGCGCCCTCGCGGGTACGGAGCTCGATCCGGCGATGGTCGACGCGCTCGCGTCCATGCTCGAACGCACGGAATAGCTTCAGGCCGGGGTGGGCCGTTCACCCCCTTGAAGGTCAAGTTGAAGTAGCGCGCCGGAATAGACTGGCCGCCTCGTGCGCCAGTCGTATCCCCAGACCCACGAAGAGAAGCTCAACTACCTCCGCGAGCTTCGCGATCAGGCGATCCACTCGGCGTCCGAAACTGCCGTCGAAAAGCAGCACGCCAAGGGCAAGCTGACCGCCCGTGAGCGGATCGAGAAGCTGCTCGACCCTGGCTCGTTCGAGGAGCTCGACACCTTCGTCCGCCACCGCACCACCGACTTCGAGATGGACAAGAACCGGCCTTGGGGGGACGCGGTCGTGACGGGCTACGGCACCGTTGACGGCCGTCCGATCTTCGTCTTCAGCCAGGACTTCACCGTGTTCGGCGGCTCGCTTGGCGAGGTGATGGCCGAGAAGATGGTGAAGATCATGGACCTGGCCGCGAAGGTGGGCGCTCCGGTCGTCGGTCTCAACGACTCGGGCGGCGCGCGGATCCAGGAAGGCGTCGTTTCACTCGGCGCCTACGGCGACGTCTTCGTCCGCAACGTCCAGTGCTCGGGAGTGATCCCGCAGATCAGCGTGATCATGGGACCGTGCGCAGGCGGCGCCGTCTACTCCCCGGCTATGACCGACTTCATCTTCATGGTCAAGGAGACCTCGCACATGTTCATCACCGGCCCCGAGGTGATCAAGACGGTCACCGGCGAGGAGGTTGAGTTCGAGGCCCTCGGCGGAGCGATGACCCACAACTCGAAGTCGGGCGTCGCGCATTTCGCGTCAGAGGACGAGGAGTCGTGCCTGGAAGACGTGCGCTATCTAATCGGCTTCCTGCCGCAGAACAACCTGGAAATGCCCCCCCGCGTCGAGCCCTACGACGACCCAGACCGCGAGGACCCCGAGCTGGACACCCTCGTCCCCGATGACCCGCAGAAGCCTTACGACATGCGCGACGTGATCGCGCGGATCGTCGACGACGAGGAGTTCTTCGAGGTCCACGAGCACTGGGCGCAGAACATCGTCTGCGGCTTCGCGCGACTCGACGGCTTTCCCGTCGGCGTCGTGGGCAACCAGCCCAAGCACCTCGCCGGTGTCCTGGACATCGACTCGTCGTGCAAGGGCGCGCGGTTCGTCCGGACCTGCGACGCCTTCAACATCCCGCTCCTCACCTTCACCGACGTGCCCGGCTTCATGCCCGGGACCTCACAGGAATGGGGCGGCATCATCCGCCACGGCGCGAAGCTCCTCTACGCCTTCACCGAGGCGACCGTCCCGAAGCTCACCGTCGTCACCCGCAAGGCATACGGGGGCGCCTACGACGTCATGAACTCGAAGCACATGCTCGCCGACTTCAACTTCGCCTGGCCGACCTCCGAGGTCGCCGTGATGGGCCCGGAGGGCGCGGTCAACATCATCTACCGCAAGGACATCGCCGAGTCGCCGACGCCCGAAGAGCGCCGCGCACGCCTGATGGACGACTACAAGGCGCGATTCGCCAACCCGTACTCGGCAGCCGAGCGCGGATACCTCGACGACGTGATCGAGCCGCGGCAGACGCGGCCCCGGCTGATCCGCGCACTGCGGACGCTTCAGACCAAGCGCGTCGAGCAGCCGAAGCGCAAGCACGGCAACATCCCGCTATGAACCGGGAGGGGATTGACGGCGGGCGGATAGTGGTCGCGCTCGGCGCAGCGCTTCTATTCGCGTCGCTCTTCGTCGACTGGTACGGCTTCGGCCGCGGCCCAGATGTAGAGGGCTTCACGGCGTGGACCGCCTTCGAGATCGTCGATCTTCTCCTGGCAATCCTCGCCATCGCCACGATCGCAGCCGTGCTCGAGCTCCACGTAACCGGCAGCTCGCGCGTGCCCGAAGGCATCGCGGCAGCGGCAGGTCCGGCCGCGCTCGTGCTTGTGGTGGTTTCGATCGTCAATGTCCCTCCCGCCGTCCAGGGCTTCGATTCCGACCTCGAGATCGGAGCCTGGCTGGCGTTGGCCGGCGCGGCGATCATGTGCGCTGGCGCACTGCTCGCGTTCAACCGGATCTCGCTCGTCGTGACCCCGCGCGAGCGCACCGGCGAGACACGCGTACACGAGACCGAGACTCGGCCCCTCCCGCCGGATCCGGGGGCCTGAATCAGCGCATCTGAGCCGCTCGCGCTGTAGCTTCGGCTGAGGATGAAGTCGGGAGCGAGGGGATCTGCGCGGGCCGTGGCTGTCTGGTCGATGACGTCCATCGGCCTCGCCGCGTTGTGGGCCGCGCCCGCTCCTGCCGGCACGACGACCTCTGACACTCTGGGAAAGACGACCGTCGAGCAGCGCATCTTGCCGAACTCCGACGCGACCTATCGCGAGCTCTCACTCGGCGCAGGTGAGGGCTACGTGGTCCGTGAGGGCGCGGCCGCGGGAACGATCGGCACGGATGACGACGGCGACCTGGGCGTCGCGCTCACCGGGCGCGAGGACAGGCGCACCTCGCTCTTCTACTTCGGGCAGCTCACCGACTTCCAGCTGGCCGACGAGGAGTCACCGTCGCGGGTCGAGCTGATCGACACCGGGCCTTTCAGCGCAGCCCTTCGCCCTTCGGAGGCGATGAACCCCCACATCGACGACGCGATGGTCCGCCAGGTCAATGCATTCGCCGCGGCTAGCCCACTGGAGGCCGGCGACGGGTCGCGCCGCGCCATGGACCTGACGATCGGGACCGGCGACCTCGCCGACTCGCAGCAGCTGAACGAGACCGAGTGGGTCAGGACCCTCCTGGAGGGTGGCGAGCTGGACCCCAACTCGGGCATCAACACGCCGATCGGCTACGCCGGGATCGGCTGCCTGCCGGGCGTGACCGACGAAGGCGCAACTCGCAAGTACACGGGCGTCCAGGACTACAACGACTTCGGCACGACTCCGGGCATCTATGACCCGGACCAGCCAACCGGCCCTTACGCCGACTGGCCCGACTACGGCGAGGTCCTCGACCGCGCGCAGCAGACGTTCACGGCCGCGGGCCTCGATGTGCCCTCATACGTCGCCTTCGGAAACCATGACGGCCTGGTCCAGGGCAACGCCGCCGCCAACGCCAGCTACGAGGCGGTTGCAACGGGCTGCATCAAGCCGGCCTCGAATGTGGTCTTCGACCCCGGCACGCTCAGCTCTGCCCTCGGCGCTCTCGATCCGGCGAACCTTCTCTCGCTCGACCCCACGAAGATCCGGCTCGTCCCACCTGACCCGAAACGCCAGTACGTCTCGAAGCTCCAATACAAGAACGTCTTCCGTGCCGGAACGCAGGTGGACGGCCACGGCTTCGACCTCGTGGACGCGGCGGAGGAAACGGCCTCGGCGGGTGCGGCGGGCTACTACTCGTGGAACCCTGAGCCGGGCATCCGGTTCATCGGGCTGGACACGGTCTCGGAGGCGGGGATCATCGGCCCGTCGGCCGATGGCAACATCGACGATCCCCAGTTCGACTGGTTGCGAGGCGAACTGGAAGATGCAACTGCCGCCGACGAGCTCGTCGTGCTGTTCTCGCATCACGCGATCCCAAGCCTCACCGCTGACTTCCCCGACGAGGATGCGCCGCCCTGCACCGTGGCCGATCCGCACGGCCATGACCTGAACCCCGGATGCGACCTCGACCCGCGGGACTCGGCGCCGATCCACCTCGCGGCCGACCTGACCGCGCTTCTCCACGAGTTCCCGAACGCGATCGCATGGGTCGCGGGCCACTCGCACGTGAATTCGATCGAGCCTTATCCCAGCCCGAGCGGCGAAGGAGGCTTCTGGTCCATCCGGGTCGCTGCCGAGGCCGATTGGCCGCAGCAGACCCGGCTCATGGAGATCTTCGACAACGACGACGGCACGCTCTCGATCTTCGGCACGATCGTCGATCACGCGAGCCCCGCGACCGCGCCGCCATCCGGCGCCGATGGGTCAACATTCTCGGTGGACGACTTGGCATCGGCCGGGCGAACCATCGCCTACAACGACCTCCAGGCCGGCGGCCGAGCCTGCGGTGGCGGACCCTGCGGCGAGGGCGGGCCGAACGACCGCAACGTCGAGCTCATCGTCGCCGACCCACGCGAGGACGGGGGAGGCGGCGAAGACTGCGAGACCCTGATCAACGGAACACCGGACGCCGACGACCTGACCGGCACCCCCGCCAGCGAGCGCATCCGCGGCAAACGTGGCAACGACCGCCTCTCTGGACTGGGTGGGGCCGACTGCATCAACGGCGGCAGGGGCCGCGACCGGGTTAACGGGGGCGAGGGCGAGGACGGCCTTCGTGGCGGTGGCGGAAATGACCGCATCAACGCCCGCGACGGCGAGCACGATGTGGTGCGCTGCGGCACCGGCCGCCACGACCGCGCGAAGGGCGACGAGCTCGACGAGTTCGTCAACTGCGAGCGCATCAAGCGCCCGGACTAAGAGGCGAGAACCGCCAGCGCGATTCCGAGGTCCTGGATCGCCAGGCCCGTCGAGTCGAACAGCGTGATGTCGTCCGCCGAGGTCCGGCCTTCGGCCTCGCCCGCAAGGACCGCGCCAAGCTCCGTCACGCCCTTGCGGCTAACCACCCCAGCGCTCACGCCGGTCGAGAGCTCACCTCCGTTCGAGGCCTGCTCCCACTCGTCGCAGAAGAGCCGGCAGCGCTCGACCACCGCGAGCTCGACCTCGGCCTTGTCGTGGGCGTCGGCGCCAAGCACCGCGAAGTGCTGGCCGGGCCGGAGGTCCGAGGCGAGGATCACCGGCTCGTCTCCCGGCGTCACTGTGACGACGACGTCCTGCGTCGCCGCTTCCTCGCGCGAACCGGTGCGCCAGCCAAGCTCGTTCGCGAGCGCGTCCGCGCTCTCAGTCCGAGCGTCCGCGCATACGCCCTCCGCGTATCCGGCGGCGGCAAGGCACCTTGCCGCCCATCCACCGTTGACGCCACAGCCGATCACGCCAACCGAGACGGCATCATCGCGAGCGAGCGCTTGCGCGGACACGGCCGCTGCCGCGCCGGTGCGTAGCGAGGTCACCGCCGCGCAATCGAGGATCGCGAGAAGTTCGCCGGTCTCGGAACTGGAAACAAGGAGCGCGCCTGCGACGACCGGGAGGCCGCGCTCCGGGTTGCCCGGGAACGACGTGACCCACTTGAGGATCGCCAGCCCCTCGCCTCGGGCTGGCATCGCCCGGAAGTCGCCGTGCGGAGGCGCGTCTACATACGTCTTCGCCGGCATCACCCACGCACCGGCGTGATGACGCTCGAACGCGACCCGCGTCTGCTCGACAGCTCGGGCGGGCGAGACGGCGGCGAACACCGCCTCGGCGTCGATCATGCGAACCTCGGACATGGGCCTGAGGCTAGAGTCCCGCACGTGAGCGATCGCATCCAGATCACCAGCAACGGTGCGTCCGATTCCGAGACCGCGGCGATCGTGGCCGCAGTCGAGCAGTTCATCGCCGACACTGCGCCACCGGCCGCGGGCCAGGAGCCGGCCGTCAACCCGTGGGCGCGCGCGGCGCTCGAGGAAGGCATCGCCGCCCGCCAGCTCCACGGTGACGCGTGGGGCCACGCGCCGCGACCGCGCTGATCGGCGTATGGTGGCGACATGAAGGCCAGACGGGCTCGGACCGCTTCATTGATCGCCCTCGCCGTCCTGACCCTCCTCGCAGCCCCGAGCTCGGCTTCGTCGGGCGCAGCCAAAGCCCGGCCGGAGTGCCCTCAGAGCTCCCTTTGCGTGTGGTCGAAGGCGAACTACGAGGGGGACCGGCTCGTGATCGACAAGCTCGGCCTCTCGAACAAGATCTTCAACAAGATGAACGACAAGGCCTCCTCCGCTCGTCTCCGATACTCCGAAGGGGCCGCGGCGCTTTACGAAGACACGGACGGCGGAGGCGACACCCTGTGCCTGCTCGATGCGCCGGGGCTCAGGAAGTACCCGGATCTCTCGGAGATCGGCGGCGGCGACAACGGGTACGACAACATCATCTCGTCTTCGCAGCTCAGCGAGGAGCCCTTCGGCTCTTGCTTTTAGGAGCCGACCACCAGTCAAGGAGGAGCAAATGGCAGTAGTGAAGATCATCGAGCTCGTCGGAAGCTCGAAAACGTCCACCGACGACGCGGCCAAGCAGGCGCTGACTGAGGCTCAGTCATCGCTTCGAAACATCCGCGCCGTGGACATCGTCTCGACCGGAATCCGGGGCGAGAACCTCGACGAGTACCGCGCGCATGTCCGCGTGGCATTCATCGTCGATCAGGCTGACGTCGACTGATGCGGCGCGTAGCGATGGCCGCGGTGGGCGGCATTGGCGCAGTCGCGCTGGTGTGGGCGGCCATCGCGCTCGCCGACGAGATCAACTGCAACGGCGGGAAGTGCAACGGCACGCGGTTCGACGACACGATCACCGGGTCGTCGAAGAAGGACGGCATCAACGCCAAGGCCGGCAACGACGAGGTCTACGCGCAGAAGGGCAATGACACCGTGGAGCTCGGCGACGGGAACGACTACATCGAGGGCGGCAAGGGAGACGACGTCATCTCGGGTGGCGACGACAACGACGAGTACCTCATCGGCGGCCTGTTCGGCGGACCGGGCGACGACACCGTCGCTGGCGGCGAGGGCGCGGACGACGTCTACGGCGACGGCGGTGAGGATGTTCTGCTGGGTGGGCCAGGCGACGACTACCTCGTACACAGCGGCGCCGAGCCCGGCGACGACAATGCGAAGGACAAGCTGAGCTGCGGCCCCGGTAGCGACACCGCAATCGTCGGCATCAGCGACAAAGCCGACAACAGCTGCGAGGAAGTGATCCTCGAAACTTAAAACCCCGAATCCGGATTGGGATTTGTGTAATATGACTCGGGATGGAGCCCACAGCTGCACCAGTGCGCGTAAAGGACAAGGCCACCCCTGACCAGCTCGACCAGGAGCAGGGCAAGAAACAGGAGGGCAAAGGACGCCTGGGCTCGCTCGAGAACCCCGAGGTCTACGACAACGTCCCTGGGCACCTCATCCCCATCATCGAGCGCGAGTTCGATGATTTCGACACCGAGGCCGGGAAGTTCCTCGACGGCCAGACTCCCGAAGACCTTTTTATCGGCTTCCGCCTGAAGCAGGGCGTCTACGGCCAGCGCCAGCCCGACGTGCAGATGTGCCGGATCAAGCTCCCGATGGGCGGCGTGACCCCGGAGCAGATGGACAAGCTCGGCGACGTGGTAGAGCGCTGGGCGCCACTCAACAAGGGGCACATCACGACTCGCCAGAACATCCAGATCCACCACATTCCGCTCGACGAGATGGCCGAGCTGATCCGCGAGATCTCGTCAGTCGGCCTCTCCTCCCGCGAAGGCTGCGGCAACACGATCCGGAACGTCACCGGCGATCCCTTCGCCGGCGTTGACGCGGACGAGCTCTTCGACATCACCCCGTACGCCGGCGCCTACGTCCGCTACTTCGTCCGCCACCCCACGACGCAACTGATGCCGCGGAAGATCAAGACCGCGTTCACCGCCACCGACGAGGACGTCGCGATCACCGGCATCCACGACATCGGCTTCATCCCGCGCGAGCGTGACGGCGTGCGTGGCGTCGAGATCCGCGTTGGCGGCGGCACCTCGATCATGCCGCGCATCGCCCCCACGCTTTACGAGTTCGTCGAGCTCGACAACGGCGACTACCTGAAGGTCACCGAGGCCGCCCTTCGCATCTTCGACCGCCAGAACTGGCTGCGCGTGAACCGCGCCCGCGCCCGCATCAAGGTCCTCATCGACAAGATCGGGATGGACGCCTTCCGCGAGATGGTCGACGAAGAGCTCCAGGGCGACTGGGTCTCCGAGCGGGACTTCTCGATCGATCACCTCCTGCCCGAGGACATGTACGAGGAGGAGTCGAAGGCTCCGCCCGTCCCGTCCGGCTACGAGTCTCCGAACGGCGACGTCTCGGAGTTCGAGCGCTTCCGCGCCTCGAACGTCGCGGCGCAGCGCCAGGAGGGCTTCTCGACCGTGGTCGTCAAGGTCACCCGCGGCGACCTCACGCCCGAGCAGTTCCGCGGCCTCGCCTCGATCATGCGCGACTTCTCCGGCGGCTTCGCCCGTTCGACCGTCCAACAGAACTTTGTGCTCCGCTGGGTCCGCGACGAGTCCGTCTACGACGTCTGGCGCCGGCTCTCCGAGCTCGGCCTCGCTGAATCGGGCGCCCGCCAGATCACGGACGTCGTGAGCTGCCCCGGCACCGACTCGTGCAAGCTCGGCATCACCAGCTCCATGGGCCTCAACGAGGCGATCCAGGATCGCGTCGAGCAGATGGAGATCACGGATCCGCTCACCAAGCAGGTCCACATCAAGATGTCAGGCTGCCCCAACGGCTGCAGCCAGCACCACATCGCGAACATCGGCTTCTACGGCGCCTCACTCAAGGTCGGCGGCAAGCCGGTCCCCGCCTACATCCCCCACCTCGGCGGCAACTACGAGGGCGGCGAGGTCGTCTACGGCGCCCGCCTCAAGTCGCGCATCCCCGCCAAGCGCGTCCCCGACGCGGTCGAGCGCTGGCTCCGCCTCTACGAGGGCGAGCGCAAGGACTCAGAGCCGTTCAACGACTTCGTCGAGCGCCTCGGGATCGCCCGCTTCGAGGAGGAGATCAAGGATCTCTCGATGCCCGCCGACTTCTCGCTCGAGACCCTCGATCAGTTCATCGACTGGAACCGCGCCGAGCCCTACAAGGTCGAGCGCGGTGAGGGCGAGTGCGCAATATGAGCGGAACCGTCATCCGAATCCGGCCGCTGGACGACGCGCCTGTAGCTGAGAACGGGAACGGCCACCGGCCGCTGCCGACGATCGGCGGCCGCTCCGTCGACCCTGCGGAGATCTCCGCCGAAGTCGAGGAGATGGGCGCGCAGGAGGCGATCGAATGGGCGGTCGAAACCTTCGGTTCAAAGCTGACCTTCGCGGTCTCTTTCCAGAAGACGACCTCGGTGATCGCCGACATGGCGCACCGCGTCGATCCCGCTGCCCGCTTCGTCTACGTCGACACCGAGCTCCTCTTCCCCGAGACCTACGAAACCCGCGACAAGCTCGCCGACCACTTCGGAATCGAGTTCCAACGCTTCGTCCAAGACAACCCGCCAGGGCTCAGCGAGCGCTGGCACGCCGGTGAGTGGGGTCCAAACGACGAGTGCTGCGCACCGCGCAAGGTCGCTACCATGCGCCGCGCCCTCGAAGGGGTCGATTGCTGGGTCTCAGGTGTCCGCAGGCAGGATTCCGAGACTCGCGCCAATGCCCCCCGATTCGGCTGGGACCCGCGATTCGATCGCTGGAAGCTGAACCCCCTGGCCGACTGGGATGAAAAGCAAGTCTGGACCTACATAAAGGAAAACCACGTGCCTTATAACCCACTTCACGACCAGGGCTACCCATCAATTGGGTGCATGCCCTGCACCTCCAAGCCCGGCGCGGGCGAAGATGCCCGAGCCGGCCGCTGGGCCGGAACCGACCGGACCGAGTGCGGAATAAATGGCTGAGCTTCAGCTATCGAACCGACAAGCCTCTGACTTTGAGCTCATCGGGAACGGAGGCTTCGCCCCGCTCACCGGCTTCATGGGCTCCGAGGACTGGAAGTCGGTCTGCGAGAACATGCGCCTCACATCGGGCGAGATCTGGTCGATCCCGATCACCCTCGCGACCGACCTCGAGTGCTCCGTAGGCGACACCGTCGAGCTGACCGCGCCCAATGGCAAGGAGCTCGGCCGCCTCACCGTCGAGGAGATCTACGAGAAGGACGTCGAGCTCGAGGCCGAGAAGGTCTATCTGACGACCGACAACGATCACCCGGGTGTCGCGGCCATCCGCGAGGAGGGCAACCGCTGTCTGGCCGGGCCGATCGAGGTCGATGCGCTCCCGGACCACGAGGAAGCGTTCATGAAGCGCTACCAGACGACCGAGGAGTCGAAGAAGGCCTTCGCCGACCGCGGCTGGAAGCGCATCGTCGCGTTCCAGACCCGCAACCCGATCCACCGGGCGCACGAATACCTCACGAAGGCCGCGCTCGAGATCTGCGATGGCCTCTACATCCACCCGCTTATCGGCGAGACCAAGAAGGGCGACATCCCCGCTGACGTGAGGATGAAGTGCTACGAGGTCCTGATGGACAACTACTACCACCCGGACCACGTGATGCTCGGGGTCAACCCCGGCAAGATGCATTACGCAGGCCCGCGCGAGGCTGTCCTACACGCGATCATCCGCAAGAACTACGGCTGCACCCACTTCATCGTGGGCCGCGACCATGCCGGCGTCGGTGACTACTACGGCACCTACGACGCGCAGCGGATCTTCGACGACATCGACACTGAAGAACTTGGCATCACGCCGCTGTTCTTCGAGCACACGTTCTGGTGCAACGAGTGCGAAGGCATGGGCTCGGCGAAGACCTGCCCTCACCCGCAGGAGTCGCACCTGTTCCTCTCGGGGACCAAGGTGCGCGAGATGCTCGAGGCGGGAGAGAAGCCGCCGCACGAGTTCTCGCGGGACGAGGTCGCAGAGATCCTGATTGACGCTTACAAGGAGGACAACTCAGATGGCTAACCAAAGGGGATTCACCCTGTGGTTCACCGGCCTCTCCGGAGCCGGTAAGACCACGATTACCAATGTGCTCGTCAAGGACCTCCTGAGCCGCGGTTCGAAGCTCGAGGTGCTCGACGGCGACGTCGTGCGCGAGAACCTCTCGAAGGGCCTTGGCTTTTCGAAGGAGGACCGCGACACGAACATCCGCCGAATCGCCTTCGTGGCGAACCTGCTTTCGCGCAACGGCGTGCCGGTCATCACGGCCGCCATCTCGCCCTACCGTGCGATCCGCGACGAAGCGCGCCAGATGATGGACGACCGCTTTATCGAGGTGTACGCGAAGGCCTCGGTGGAGGTCTGCGAGGAGCGCGACACAAAGGGCCTCTACGCCAAGGCGCGCTCCGGCGAGATCAAGGAGTTCACCGGCGTTTCCGATCCCTACGAGGAGCCCGAGAACGCCGAGATTGTCGTCGAGACGGCCGACCAGTCCCCCGAGGAGTCAGCGCAGCAGATCCTGACCTACCTCGAGGACAACGGGTTCATCGCGAAGAACTAGTGGGCTAGCGCAGGGGTTCGGACACCGGGCAGAACTCGGGGCTCTTGACCTTCGGGTGGCCGCCGTAGATCGTCTTCGCGCCCTTTAGGTCGTCCTCGGAGAGGACCCGGCAGTACCACTTGTCGGTCTGCGGGTCGCACTGGGTCGGCCAGGAAGGGTTCGGGTCGTCGCCCGGGGCGAAACCTGACGTGGAGCTCGAGTTCATGACGGCGCACTTGTCGTCCTCGTGATCGAGGCCCAGCACGTGGCCGAACTCGTGTGCGGCGGTGATCACGTCCGTGAAGAGGCACTTCTTCGGGTTGCTGTTGGTCCCGAGGTTGACGATCGCCTCGTATGCCTGGCCGTTCGGGTTGTAGTTCGTCGTCGCCAAGCCGAATCCGCATGGGAGGTTGCCGTACGGGACGACCTTCACGTCAGCGTCGCTCGACTTGAGCTTCCACTTGATGTCGATGCCGCTGTGGTTCCAGATCGAGAGGGCCTTCTTGATCGGGTCGCGGAGCTTCCTGATCTTGTTGTCGACGGTGATCACCGCGGGGTTGCCGGCCCAGTACCACGGGAAGGTGTTGAACCTGGGGAAGGCCGAGGGCTGCTCGAAGGGCGTCACCACCGTGCCGGACTGCGCGGGCTCGCCGGCTCCTGCGGGTGCGCTCGTGAGCGCCAAGATCCCTGTCGTGGCAACGATCGCAGCGACGATCGCGGTTCCCTGTCCCCTCCGCATGCCCGCATCGTAAGGTCTCCGCTTCCCGAGGTCAAGCACTTTGACGCCCGAGCCCATTTCACGCACCTACCGATTCGTCATGGCAGCCTGTGCACCGATTGTGCGCTGGTGGGGCCGGATGGAAGTCGAAGGCGCCGAGCTTCTGCCTACATCGGGGCCCGTCCTGATCGTCGGGAATCACGACTCGCAATGGGATCCCGTCGCGATCGGAATGGCAGGGCGCAAGCGCCGCCAGATCCGCGCGCTCGCGAAAGCCAGCCTGTGGGACATCCCCGGCCTGGCTCCGATCCTGCGAGGCATGGGCCAGATCCCGATCAAGCGCGGCGCCGCGGATGCGGGCGCGCTCGACGAGGCGATCCGCCAGCTCCGCGAGGGCGCCTGTATCGGCGTATTCCCAGAGGGCACGATCTCGCGCGGGGCGACGCTTCGGGCTCGTAGCGGCTTGGGGCGCCTTGCCGTCGCCGTTCCCGAAGCTTCGATCGTCTGCGTGACCGTTACGGGAGCGGTTGACATCGTCCGCTTCCCAAAGCGCCCGCGCATCAGGGTCGCCTTCTTCCCGCCGGCCGAGGGCGGCGTGCGCGAAGGCGAGGATGCGGCGGCGCTCCCGGTCCGCCTGCTCGCTGAGATCCGGGCGCTGGCGCCGATCGCACAGTCGGGCCGCCGGCGCAGGGCAGCCGCGAACGACGCGAAGCTACGCGAGAGCGGCTAGGGCTTTTCGGGGACCCGCGGCTCGCCGAGCCCGTAGGTGTCGTACGCGCCCCAGCGGCTGAACGTCTTGTGCGTCGGGCCGTGGAAGTCGGAGGATGCGGTCGGGACCAGGCCGAACTCTTCGCATAGTTCGAGGCAGTGCTTCGTCTGCTCGGCGGTGTGCGGCGGGTAGAAGGTTTCGATCCCGTCGAGGCCGACGTCGCGGACGAGGCTCTCGACCAAGTCGCGAACCTGCTCGGGGGCCTGCACGTCCCAGTAGGGATGGGCAACGACGGCCACGCCCCCCGCCTCGTGGATCAGCTTGACGGCCTCCTCGGCGCTGGGCCAGCTGCGTGAGACGAACGCCTTGGCGCCAGGCACCAGATATTCCTCGAAGAACGGGCCCAAGTCGGGGCCGGCGCCGGCGGCCTTAGCGATGTGCGGCCGGCCGATGGCGTCAGCGGCACCCGCCTTAGCGACCGCGCCCTCGAAAGTGACGTCCACCCCGTGCTCGTTGAGGCGGGAGATGATCTCCTTCGCGCGATCGACACGCTCCTGCTGAGCGCGGTCGCATGCAGGCTGGATCGCCTCGATATCCACCCAATAGCCGCAGATGTGGAGGTCCTCCGAGTACTTATGAACGCAGGACATCTCGACCGCGGGAACGTTCTGGATGCCGAGCTCCTCGGCGGTGGCATTCGCCTCGGCGACGCCGGCGACGCCATCGTGGTCGGTCAGCGCCATCACCGTGATCCCGGCCCCGGCGGCTGCTCGGACGACATCGGCCGGTTCGAGCTGGCCGTCGGAGACGACCGAGTGCGACTGAAGATCGATCATCGGCCCAACCGTAGCGACCCTTAACCGAATTCTTGACTTTGTTTGCGACAATAGGGGAAATGAGGATCAGCGCCAAAGCCGATTACGCCGTCAGAGCGGCGCTCGAGTTGGCGGCCGCCGAGGAGGGTGAGCCCGTCAAGGGCAGTCATCTCGCGAAATCGCAGGGGATCCCGCTCCAGTTCCTGGAGCACATCCTGCTGGAGATGAAGCATGCCCGCCTCATCCAGGCTCGCCGAGGAGCACGGGGCGGCTACTGGCTCGCGCGGCCGGCCGCAGACATCACCGTCGCCGATGTGATCCGCGCGGTCGAGGGGCCGCTGGCGAACATCCACGAGGATGCTCCTGAGGATCTTCACTACGAGGGGGCGGCCGAGAAGCTTCGCGACGTCTGGGTTGCGGTGAGGCACAACCTCCGGGCCGTCTTGGAGAACGTGACCCTTGAGGAGCTTGCATCGGGTCATCTGCCATGGCAGATCGACGCGATGTTGAACGACCCGCAGACCTGGCATAAACGCTAGCCCCGCTACCCTTCCAACCGCTTTCGACCTAAGTCGGTCTAGAAGCTCGAAAGCCCCCTCATGGATCCAGCGATCGTCGCATTCGGCCTCGGCATTGGCGTGCTTGTCGGCATGACCGGCATGGGCGGCGCATCCCTGATGACGCCGCTCCTGATCCTGATCTTCAACATCACCCCGGTCACGGCGATCGGAACCGACATCTTCTACGCAGCGATCACCAAGACCGTCGGTGGCTTCCAGCACCTCAAGCTGAAGACAGTCCACCTCGGCATCGCGTTCTGGATGGCTGTTGGGTCCGTGCCGTCGGCGATCCTGGGAGTCTGGGTGATCGAGATCCTCCAGCACGAGTACGGCGAGGAGAGGCTCGAGGAACTGGTGCTGGGCATGCTCGGCGGGGCGCTCCTGGTCGTCGGATTCGCGACTCTCCTGCGGACGCTCTTCTTCAAGGACGTCATCCAGGAGCGGAGCGCAATGCACCTCTACCGGCGCCACATCATCGCGGCGATCACCACGGGAGTCGTCACCGGCTTCGTGATCGGCCTGACCTCGGCTGGCAGCGGCACCCTGATCGCAATCGCGCTGATCGCCATCTTCCGTCTCACTCCGCGGCGCGTAGTCGGGACGGACATATTCCACGCGGCCGTCCTCCTTTGGGCCGCGGGGGCGGCGCACTGGGTCGGCGGCAACATCGACTTCGCCCTCGCGGGCAACATCCTCATCGGGTCCGTTCCGGGAGTGATCATCGGCACCAGGCTGTCGGTCAAGGCGCCGCAGGCATTCCTCAGGGGCGCTCTCGGAGTGGTCTTGATCGCGTCCGGCACCACGCTCGTGATCAAGGAGGGCGCGGCCGGCGTGGTTCCGGCGTTGATCGTCGGCGGCATGATGATCGGGCTCCTGGTCGGACTTCAACTGGTTCAGCGCAGCCGGCGAAACGGCCGCCCCGCTGCCGCGGCGACCTGACCGCGGATAGTCTCGGCCGGTGGCCTCGACGCAGTACTACGCCGCCTCATCGCTCGATGGGTACATCGCCAGACCCGACGGCAACATCGACTGGCTCCAGACCTACGGGCTGGAAGCGGACCTTGGCGACGGGCCGATGTCAGATGGCTCCTACGACGAGTTCTACGACGGCGTGGGCGCGATGGTCATGGGCTCGGCAACGTACGAGTGGATCCTCGCGCACATCAAGGAGTGGACCTACGACCGGCCGACCTGGGTC
Organism: Solirubrobacterales bacterium; assembly: GCA_033856515.1. Lineage (GTDB taxonomy): Bacteria > Actinomycetota > Thermoleophilia > Solirubrobacterales > 70-9 > JALZKA01. The sequence goes on along the minus strand of JAWVEY010000034.1, from coordinate 143,255 downwards.
TTCACAAGCCGCGACCTGCCGCAACCGCCCGACGGCGAGGTGCGCTTCACGAGCGAGGACGCCTCCGTTGTCCGTGACGCGGCGATGGAGGCCGCCGGTGGAACGAACGTCTGGATGGTCGGTGGGGGGAATCTCGCTTCGCAATGGGCCGACAAGCAGCTGATCGACGAGGTCATCGTCACGGTCGTGCCCGTCTTCATCGGTGAAGGTCTGCCGTTCTTCGCCCGGGCGGTCAAGGGCGAGTTGCGCCACCTCAGCACCAAGACACACGAGAACGGGATGGTCGAGCTCCGCTACCGCATGCCGCAATAGGCTGGGAGCCATGGACTTCGATCTCAGCCCCCGCGTCATTGACCTTTCCGAGCGCGTCAGGGCGTTCATCGACTCGGAGGTGCTCCCGGTGGAGCTCGAGGCGATGAAGGCGCTCGACGACGAGGTGCGCCCCGGAGCAGGCGTCGCCTACCCGGCCATCATCCGCGAGCTTCGCGAGAAAGCGAAGGCCGACGGCCTGTGGAACCTGTTCCTGCCCGACGACAAGTTCGGCCCGGGCCTCACCAACTGGGAGTACGGCGTCCTGTGCGAGGAGATGGGCCGCTCTCCCGCAATCGCGCCCATGGCCTTCAACTGCGCCGCCCCGGACACGGGCAACATGGAGATCCTCGCCGAGCACGGCACGCCCGAGCAGCAGGAGGAGTGGCTCCAGCCGCTTCTCGACGGCGAGACCCGCTCGTGCTTTTCGATGACCGAGCCGGCCGTGTCCGGCTCCGACCCCACGGGCCTTCAGGCTCGCGCCGAGCTGGTGGACGGCGAGTGGGTCATCAACGGCCACAAGTGGTTCACCTCCGGCGCGGTCGGCGCGGCGCTTGCGATCGCGATGGTCGTAACCGACCCCGACGCCCATCCCTACGCGCGGGCCTCGATGATCATCGTGCCCACCGACAACCCCGGCTTCAACCTGGTGCGAGCCGTCCCGGTGATGGGCCACGACGGCGGGCCCGGCCACTGCGAGATCCTCTACGAGGACTGCCGCGTCCCGGAGGCGAGCCTCCTCGGCCCGCGCCAGGCCGGCTTCGTCATCGCGCAGGACCGCCTCGGCCCAGGGCGCATCCATCACTGCATGCGCGCGATCGGCTCGGCTGAGCGGGCGATCGAGATGATGTGCCGGCGCGCCAACGAGCGCGAGGCGTTCGGCGGCAAGCTCTCCGAGAAGCAGTTCATCCAGGACTTCGTTGCGCTATCGCGCATGGAGGTCGAGCAGGCTCGCCTGCTCACGATGAAGGCCGCGTGGCGGATGGACACCGAGGGCAAGAAGGCGGCTCGGCGCGAGATCTCGATGATCAAGGTCATCGCCGCGAACGTGGTCATGGACGTGCTCGACCGCGCCATCCAGGTGCACGGCTCGCTCGGCATGTCGGACGACACTCCGCTCGCCGCGATGTGGCGCTTCAGCCGCATGCTGCGGATCGCCGACGGCCCGGACGAGGTCCACAAGATGGTCGTCGCCCGCCGAGAGCTCAACCACTGGAAGAAGCAGGCGGAATCCGAGTCGGGCGAAATCTCAGTGGAGGAGCCTGTTCGCGTATAGGGTCTATCTGTCCGGGGGGATTCCAGAAAGCAGGGAGTTCTCTTGGAACGCGCGCTCGTCCTCGCAATTGCCGGCCTCGGACTCATGCTCGCACCGACTACAGCCAACGCAGCGGTGACGAATGTACGTTGACAACCGGTCTGAGCGGATTTAGGCTCCACCTTGCCCACTTGGGCGACCGAATCAGCTCTTTGGGGTTCGGGGGAAACGGAAACGATTGGGGGCCGCGCACAGCGCGGAAAAGGAGCTCAGATGACTAAGGGACTTACGCTCGGCGCGGTTGCGCTCTGCGTGTTGTGCGCAGTGCCAAGCGTTGCGGGAGCAGCAGCAAAGTTCGAGTCGACGGTTGCGTGGACGGACGTAGATTTCGATCCGGCCCCAGGGGGGCCCGTCCTCATCGGGACGGTCACAAGCGAATCGCCGAAGTGCGTAAAGGGCCGGAAGGTCGTGATCACTGACGAGACTTCCGCCAAGGTCACCAAGACGACAGACGCGGATGGCGCGTTCGGCTTGACCGGGGACGAAATCAGCATTGAACTTCCGGGCTACCACTACGACACTGACCTCCAGAAGAAGAAGTTCGGCAAGAAGGGGAAGAGGAAGACCTGTCTGCCGGACTCAGCAACGGCGACGTTCACCGAGAACGGGAACGGCATAGCGACGACGATCAGCGACTTCGCTTTCAACGATCAGACGAACACGTTCAGCGGCACACTGGTTTCCGCAGATCCTCGGTGCGTCGCGAACAGGACAGTCGGCATCTTCCACACCCTGGACGGACAGGAGTTCACCCCAAAGGGCGAGACCAGCTCCGATGGCACGGGTGCCTTCTCCTACACGCACAATGAGGAACCCGAAGCCGGCTCGTGGGACGGCTTCGCAGACCAAACCGCCTTCACGGATTTCGAGGAGGATGGCGACGTCTTGTTCGGGCTTTGCGACTACGCGGACTCGAACGATGTGGAGATCGGCCCACCGCGCCGGGCCTACGGTGGCGACCCCTCAACGAGGTCGACAGACGACTCGCTCGGCCTCTCCAAGGCCGGCTGAACGGATGGTCGCGCCCCGCGTCCTGTGGCGCGGGGCGCCGGCCAGCTGCTGAGTTCAACCGGCGCGCGAACCGGGCGCTCTGAATACCCTTCTCATTGATGATCCGGGGGTTCTTCATAGGCGCGGTCGCAAGCGCGCTGGCATTGCTGGCGCCCGGGTCGGCCGCTGCTCTGGACGAGCAGGTTGAGTCCTTCGACGGCGTCCACATCACCACGCACTTCTATCCCGCCGCCGGGCTTGGCGAGGGCGACACCGCCCCCACAATCCTGATCGGCCACGGCTGGGCCGGCTCGGGCGAGGATGCAACAGGGTCCCCCGCTCCGTTCCTCGCCGACGGCTACAACGTCGTCACGTGGGATGCCCGTGGGTTCGGCACCTCCGAGGGGATCGTGATGATCGATCACCCGAAGTTCGAGGCCAAGGACGTATCCGCGCTCATCGACTTCATCGCCGAGCAGCCGGAGGCGCAGCTAGACAAGCCCGGCGACCCGCGCGTGGGCATGTCGGGCGGGAGCTACGGCGGCGGCATCCAGTTCATCACCGCGGCACGCGACAAGCGCGTGGACGTGATCGCCCCGACGATCCCGTGGCACAACCTGATGGAAGCGCTCTATCCGCGCCAAGCGGTCAAGGCCGGCTGGGACCTGGCGCTGATCGGAGCGGGCATTCCCACGGCGACGGTCCCGCAGGGCTACTTCGATCCGGCAGGCATCCCTGCCCAAGGCGGGCAGTCGGACCACTTCTACAACACCGTCGTCAACGGCCTTGCGACCGGCGCGATCCCCGATGACGAGATCCCGTGGTTCGACGAGCACGGACCCGACTTCATGCTGAAGAAGCTCGACATCCCGGTGATGATCGCCCAGGGCACGGTGGACACCCTCTTCGATCTGACGCAGGGCCACCGCAACTACCAGGCCCTGAAGAAGAACGACATCCCGCTCAAGATGATGTGGTTCTGCGGTGGCCACGGCGTCTGCACCGTCGACTCCGATTCGGACAGCCCCGCCCTCGGCGACTCGGCGCGAGTCCAGAAGCGCCGGATGCAGTGGTTCGACCGCTACCTCAAAGGCAACAAGTCCACGCGCACCGGCCCGCCGTTCGAGTGGATCGATCAGAACGGCCAATGGCACAAGAGCCCCGGCGGCTATCCGCTGAAACATGCAAGCCACCTCAAGGGGACTGGCGGCGGCACCGTCCCGGTGACTCCCGGAGTCACGCCGGTCACGGGCGCCCTCGTGCTCGCGCTCCCAGACCCGACCGCGCCGATCAAGGTCGAGATTCCCGCTCAGGGCGGCGAGGAGATCGTCGGCGCTCCCACACTCCTCTTCAACTACACCGCGACCGGCGTCTCGACGCGCCTGGACGGCAAGGCGCACATCTACGGGCAGATCGTCGACAACGAGCGAGATGTCGTCGTCGGCAACCAGGCAACGCCGATCCCGATCAAGTTCGATGGTGATGAGCACCAGATGCGCATCAGCCTCACGCGCATCGCGAACGTCGCGTCGCCGGAGGGCTTTGAGCTCCAGCTCGTCAGCCAGTCAAGCCTCTTTGACGTCCAGCGGGCTGCAGGCGCCGTGACGATCTCGGATCTCGAGGCACGGTTGCCGATCACGAAGCCCAGGAAAAAGTAGTTCCTGCCAAAAGCAGCTTCCAATCGCGCTCAGCCCAGCCGCCGTTCGGCCTCGTCGGCCGCCTCGGCGAGCTTCATCACGTTCTCGCCGAAGGCGCGAACGTTGTCGTCCACATTGTCGCCGTACTGCCCCGCGGAGTAACGCGCGTACACGCCCTCCAGGATGATCGCGAGCTTCCACAGGCCGAGGGCCATGTAGAAGTCGATGAGCGAGAGGTCGCGGCCCGAGCGCTCGGCGTAGCGGCTCTTGACCTCGTCGATCGACGGAAATCCGGGCGCGGTCGTGGCGGGCTCGAAGAGGGGGAAGAGCTCGGCGTCGCGGTCGCCCCAGTAGACGAGGAGCATGCCGACGTCGGCGAGCGGATCGCCGAGCGTCGAAAGCTCCCAGTCGACGACCGCCGCCACTGCGCTCGCGTCGGGCGTGAGGATCATGTTGTCCAGGCGGTAGTCGCCGTGGACGATCGTTGCGAGCCCTTGCTCGGGGATGCGAGCTTCGAGGCGCTCGTGCACCTCGTCGATCAGAGGGATCTCGCGCGTGCGGCCCTTGTCCCATTGGCCCTGCCAGCGCCTGAGGGTCCGGGCGACGTAGTCCTCCTTCTTCCCCAGGTCGCCGAGGCCCACCTCGTCCGGGTCGAGCGAGTGGATGTCGACGAGCGTGTCGATCACGTTCAGGCCGATCTGGCGCTGCTGCGCCTCGTCGTAAGGCTCGGCGTCGGGGCGCATCCGCAGGATCGGGCCTTCGACGAAGTCCATGACGTAGAAAGGCGCTTCGTTCACGCTCTCGTCCGTGCAATATCCGGCGATGGGCGCGACCGGCACCTGGGTCTTCGCAAGCGCCGAAACGACCTTGGTCTCGCGGCCCATGTCATGGGCGCTCCCGAGCGTCTTGCCGATGGGAGGTCGCCGGAGCGCCCATCGCCGGCCGTTCGCGTCCTTGACTCCATACGTCAAGTTCGACCGGCCGCCGGCAATCAGCTCGAAGGAGAGGGGCGTTGCCGCACCCTCGACGTTGGCCTCAAACCACGCCTCCACGTTGGCGCGGTCGATGCCGTCGATAGCCTCCTCGTCGCTCATGGCGGCCAACCCTACCCGCACGCTCTCCGCTCTCGTCGTCGACTTTGGCGGCGTGCTGACGACGAACATCTGGGACGCCTTCGGCGAGTTCTGCGCCAAAGAGGGACTCGACCCGGACACCGTCAAGGACCTCTTTCGCACGAATCCCGAGGCGATGCGCCTCCTTCGCGGGCTCGAGACAGGGGAGCTCGACGAGGCCGCGTTCGAGCCGCCCTTCGCCGAACTGCTCGGACTGGCCGAGAGCGAGGGCCTGATCGACCGGCTGTTCGGGGGCCTCGGCCCCGACGAGGCGATGATCGGCGCCGTCCGCGCTGCCCGCGCCCGCGGGGTCAAGACGGGCCTGATCTCCAACTCGTGGGGCCTCGGCATCTACGACCGAGCTCCCATCGACCTCTTCGACGAGACGGTGATCTCGGGCGACGTGGGCCTTCACAAGCCGCAGCCGGAGATCTACACGCTGGCTTGCGAGCGCCTTGGCGTCGAGCCGGCGGACTGCGTGTTCGTGGATGACCTCCGCGAGAACATCACGGGCGCGGAAGCGGTCGGGATGACCGCGATCCTCCACCGCGACTCGGCCGAGACCGTCGCGCGGCTCGAGGATCTCCTCGGCGTCTCGCTGAGCGCCGGCTAGCTCTTCGCGTACTCGACGCGGATCTGCTTGCCCTTGAGCTTCGTGCCGTCGAGTCGCTCGAGAGCGAGGGCTGCCTGATCCTCGGAGAGCTCGACGAACGAGAAGCGGTCGAGCACCTCGATCCGGGTGATGTCGCCCTCGGGGATGACGGCGCCCTCGGTGAGTGCCCAGTGCAGATCATCCTGCTCGATGCCCGAGCCGTGGCCGCGGTTGACGAAGAGCTTGGCGCCATTGGTCGAGGGCGCCTCGGCCTTGCCCGCGTCCCCATTCTCGCCGGCTGCGTGCGGCTCCGAAGCTGTCTCGAGCTTCTCGCGCTCCGGCTTACGGTCCTTCGAGTGGTCTCGCCTACGTGGGCGGGGGGCGTGCTTCAGTCGCTCCTCGGGCGGCTCCCATTCGCCGATCGAGGTCTTGAGCTCCCGCTCGAAACGCTGGATGTCCTCCATCTGGGCCGGAGTGACGAAGGTGATCGAGCGGCCGGTTCGCCCGACCCTGCCAGTGCGGCCGATCCGGTGGACGTAGATCTCGGCGTTGTTCGGGAGGTCGTAATTGATCACGTGGGTGACGTGCTCGATGTCGAGGCCGCGGGCCGCGACGTCGGTTGCGACCAGGAATGGGAGTTTGTGTTCCTTGAACTGGATCATCACGCCGTCTCGCTGGCCCTGTGACATGTCGCCGTGAAGCGCCTTGCATCGCCAGCCTGAGTCGCGGAGCTGCTTGTCCAGGCGGGCGCAGCCGATCTTGGTCCTGCAGAAGATGATCGCCTGCTCGGGCTCCTCGGCCTTCAGGACCTCCTTGACGCGATCGATCTTGTCGCGAGGCGAAACCTCGACATACGCCTGCTCGATCGCGTCGACGGTCAGCTGCTTCGGCGTGATCCTGATCACGACCGGGTCGTACATGTAGCGATCAGCGAGCTTTTCGATCGGGGGCGGCATGGTTGCCGAGAAAAGCGCTGTCTGCCGGCCATTCGGGCATGTGCGAAGAATCTGCTCGACATCCTCGATGAAGCCGAGATCGAGCATCTCGTCCGCCTCGTCCAAGACGACGTAGCGAACGGAGGTGAGGACGACGATGTGGCGCGAGATCAGATCCTTCATCCGCCCGACGGTGGCGACGACAACCTGGGCTCCGGCGCGCAGGCGAGGTGCCTGCTGGGCGATCGGCTGACCGCCGAAGACGGCGACTACCTCGATGTCCATGTGCTCCGCGTAGGAGCGAAGGGCCTGTGTGACCTGGATGCAGAGCTCGCGCGTCGGCGTGAGGACGATGGCCTGAAGCTCCTTGGCTTCCGGATCCAGGTACTGGAGGAGCGGGAGCCCGAACGCGGCGGTCTTCCCTGTCCCGGTCTGCGCCTGGCCGATGACGTCGTGCCCGTCGAGCAACTCCGGAATGGCCTGGTCCTGGATCGGAGTGGGCTCATCGAAGCCCAATTCGTCGATCGCAGTCTGAATTTTCTCGGACAGGCCGAGCTCTTTAAACGTCCGCATCAGGAAGGGAGAGCTTACGCGGCCGGGTCGAGCAGGATCTTGCCCTGCGTTCGGCGGCCGGCGAGGTCCTCGTGGACCTGGCGCGCCTCCGAGAGCGGCCTGACGCCGCCGATCACGACTTCCAGTTCGCCCGCGCCCACCGCGCGGAGAAGATCCGAGATCCCCTTTCCGACCGCCGCGGGATCGGCGAAGAGGTGCACCAGCCAGAAGCCGATGACGGCGCGGCTCTTGCGCATCAGCGACCCAGTCGCCACCTCGTTCTGGTCGCCTGAGGCGATCCCGAAGGTCACCATGCGGCCGAACGGGGCAAGCGTCCGCATCGATGCCTCGAACGCCTCCCCGCCGCTCATCTCGAACACCGCATCAACCTGCTTGCCGCCGTTCGCTTCCAGGATCGCCGACTCGAGGTCGTCCGCCCGCGAGTCCGCCGTTGCGTCCGCTCCGAGCCGCTCCACGAGCTCGCGCTTCTCCGGCGACGACGCGAGGCCGATCACGCGTGCCCCATGGCGCTTTGCCAGCTGCACCGCAAGGCTCCCCGTACCTCCGGCCGCGGCCTCGACCACGACGGTCTCCCCCGGCTCGAGGTGAGCGCATTTGTGGATCAGCGCGTGGGCCGTCAGTCCCTGGAGCAGGATTCCGGCTGCCTGCTCGTCCGAGACCTCATCGGGCACGGGCACGAGCATCGCCTCGGGAACCGCCACCTTCTGCGCGTATCCGCCGTTCATCAGGATGGCCGCCACCCGGCGCCCATCAGGCGTGCGCCCGGAAACCTCGCCGCCCGGGATCAGCGGCAGCCCCTGCTTGGCCAGATAGTCGTTCCGGGTCACGTGCGTGTCGGCAAAGTTCACCCCGCACCGCTCCACCTCCACGACGATCTCCCCGTCGCCGGCCTCGGGGTCGGGCACGTCGACGTACTTCATCGCGTCCGCGCCGGAGAACTCGGTGAGCTGAATCGCCTTCATCTGACCGGAGTCTTACCCATTCGATGCCGGATAGGCTGCCGCGGTCATGTCGCTGACCGTGGTTGGGAGCATCGCGTTCGACAGCGTGCGCACGCCTTTTGGCGAGCGCGACCGCATGCTGGGCGGATCCGCTGTCCATTTCGCGCTCGCGGCGAGATTTTTCTGTGACGTTCATGTGGTTGGCCCGGTTGGGGACGACTTCGGTGACGAACAAACGGAACTCCTGCGCTCGCGCGGCATCGACACGTCGGACATCGAGCGCGTGGAAGGCGGCTCAACCTTCTTCTGGCAGGGCCACTACGAGCACGACCTGAACGTCGCCCACACGGACGACACCCAGCTCGGCGTGTTCGCGGACTTCGAGCCGAAGCTCTCGGACGCATCGCGAAACGCCTCGACCCTGTTCCTGGGGAACATCCAGCCCGATCTTCAGCAAGAGGTGCGGTCCCAGTGCTCCGCGGCACGGTTCGCCGCGCTCGACTCGATGAACCTGTGGATCGAGACGGCCAAGGGCTCCTTGGTCGAGGCGATCTCGAAGGTGGACTGCGTGCTCCTGAACGACGCTGAGATCAGGATGCTCACGGAGGAGCCGAACCTCGCCAAGGCCGCCAAGGCGCTGATGGCGATGGGCCCGAGTGTCGTCGTCGCCAAGCGCGGCGAGTACGGGGCGGCGCTGTTCGACTCCGAGGGCTTCTTCGCCCTGCCGGGCATGCCGCTCGAGGAGGTAAGGGACCCCACGGGCGCCGGAGACAGCTTCGCCGGCGGCTTTCTGGGCTACCTCGACGGGCTCGATGGCGAAGCCGGCGCGGAAGACTTCAGAAAGGCGATGGCCCACGGGACCGTCTTGGCCTCGTTCAACGTCGAGGAGTTCGGCACCGAGCGGGTCTCCGGACTGGAGCGCGACGAGATCGAGACGCGTCTCGGCGAGCTGCGATCGATGACCTACCTGCGAGAATAGGCGCCAGCAGGACCACCCCCACTTCCCCCAGGAGAGAGCTTTGAGCGAAGACACCCTGACGGTCACGGACAACCGCACCGGCGAGACGTTCGAGATCGAGATCACCGATGGGACGGTCAAGGCGATGGACTTCCGCCAGATGAAGGTGGACGAGGACGACTTCGGCCTCATGACCTACGACCCGGCGTTCACGAACACGGCGTCGTGCCGGTCGGCGATCACCTACATCGACGGCGAGGCGGGAATCCTCCAGCACCGCGGCATCCCGATCGAGCAGCTCTGTGAGGAGTCGACTTTCCTAGAAGTCGCATTCCTCCTGATCTACGGCGAGTTGCCGACGGCTCCGCAGCTCGAGCGCTGGATGTTCGACGTCACCCACCACACGTTCCTCCACGAGGACATCAAGCAGCACCTTCAGGGCTTCCGCTACGACGCACATCCGATGGGCATGCTGCTCGCCGGCGTCGGCGCGCTGTCCACCTTCTACCCGGAGGCGAAGGCGCTCGACGATCACGAAGAGCGCTACATGGCGGCGATCAGGATGCTCGCCAAGATGCCGACCCTCGCGGCCTTCTCTTATCGCCACAACCGGGGCCTTCCCTACAACTACCCGGACAACGACCTGAGCTTCACCGAGAACTTCCTGTCGATGATGTTCAAGATGACCGAGCTCAAGTACGAGCCGGACCCGCGCTTGGCGAAGGCGCTCGACGTCCTCTTCATCCTCCACGCCGACCACGAGCAGAACTGCTCGACCAATGCCGTCCGCGCGGTCGGCTCGTCACAGGTTGATCCGTACTCGGCGATTGCCGCAGGGGTTGCTGCCCTTTACGGGCCACTTCACGGCGGCGCCAACGAGGCGGTCCTGAAAATGCTCCGCCGGATCGAGAAGGTCGAGAACATCCCGGACTTCCTCAAGGGCGTGAAGGACCGCGAGGAGAAGCTGATGGGCTTCGGCCACCGCGTCTACAAGAACTACGACCCGCGCGCCCGCATCATCAAGAAGCACGTCGACGAAGTCCTCGAAGCGACCGAGTACAACCCGCTCGTAGAGATCGCGACCGAGCTCGAGAAGCAGGCGCTGGATGACGAGTTCTTTACGGAGCGCAAGCTCTACCCGAACGTCGACTTCTACTCCGGGCTGATCTATGAGGCGCTTGAGATCCCGACCGAGATGTTCACGGTGATCTTCGCGATCCCGCGGACAGCGGGCTGGGTGGCCCAGTGGCTGGAGATGATCGACGACGGCGAGCAGAAGATCGCCCGTCCGCGCCAGATCTACACCGGCGGCCGCGAGGTGGACTACACGCCCATGGCCGACCGCCCGTCCGAGCCGGAGAAGATCACGAACGACCAGCTGCGGCGCCCGATCAGGACCAAACGGGGAGCTTGACCTACAGGCTCACCGTGCGGCAGGGCCCGAAGGTGGTCCGGGAGAAGTTCGAGGACCTGGGCGAGGCCATCGCCGTCATGGAGCGGCGCGTCAAGGACATCCGCGCGGAAGGCCCGCTTGTGGCGCAGAAGATGCTTCGCGAGTTCGAACCCGAGACCCAGGTCGCCGGGCGCGTGGAGATCTCGACCGGCAGCCTTCTGCGCTCTGGCGTGAGCGCCGGAATCGACGTGATGGGAGACGGGACCCTCGTCGCCTACCGGGGCGGCCTCAAGCGTGAGGAACTCGACCCCGGCCAAAAAGGCCCGTTCGAGGCCGTGCGAAAGGCGCTCAAGTGACCGAAGCTGAGGACATCCCCAAGGGGAGCTACGCGGCCGGACGTCGCGCCGCGCTGCCGCGCGGGGCAAGCGAGCCGATCCGCGTTCACATCAACGGCGTCGAGCAGACTCGCGGAGAGGTGTGGGACTTGCGAGAGGGCGCCATCGTCTTCACGCGGCCGATCGTGAAGGAGAGCGTCTCGACAGGCCGCTGGCTCGCGATGTACCTGGGCCTCTTCGGCTCCTACAAGAAGAACGAGCAGGTCGACGTCGAGTACACGCTTGACGGCCAGACGAAGCTCGCAGCCGACATCGAGATCACGGACTAGCCGCGGTCAGGCGCCGGGGTCTTCGACCGCACCCGCGTCACACGGCCCTATCCGGGCAGTCCCGAGCTGGTCTTGCGCTGGCGGCGGGCAGCCGGTGGTGACGAAGCCGACGACGGGCGACCCGTTCTTGGGAAAGTGGGTGGGCCCGTAGAAGTTGAAGGTGAACGCGCCTGGATTCTGGGCGAGGGGCTTGAGCTTTGGGTCGGCCACGATGTTGGTCGAGAGCCCTGGCGGAAGGCAGGAGGTGTCGCCGAACACGTTGAGCTCCCTGATCCCGAAGTGGTCGTTGCCCTTGCAGTCCTTCTTGGGACCGTCCACCACGGAAGCGCGAATGTCCACGGTGACGAAATTCGGCCCAGTGGGCTTGAGCGCGATCGCCTTCTTCTTGCCCGAGATGTTGTCGGCGATCGTCACGTTGGTCAGGTCGATCTCCCCGAACGTTGTGTACAGAGCGCCCCCGCCGCGACCCTGGCCCTTCGTCACCTTGTTCTCGCTGATCGTCGTATTCGTGAAGGAAACGGGGTCGTCGGTGGAGACGTTGACGCCGGCCCCGCGCGCTGCGCGGTTACCGCTGATCGTCAGGTCGTTGATCACAGCGCTCTCGAGGGATTGGGTGAGCGTCACACCGCCCCCTTCGTCGGCTCGGTTGCCGGAGATCTCGGCTCGTGCGATCGAGATGGGATCCCGCGCATAAAGCCCGCCACCCGTCCCCGTGCCTCCGCCTTTGACGCGAGTCACGTTGTCCGTGATCAGCGAGTCGGTGATCACGGATTCGGTCGACCCAGCGGCGAAGTCCCCCTCGATGAAGATCCCGCCGCCCACCCCGGAGGCCGTTGCGTCCTTGATATTGACTGCGTTCCCGCTGATCTTGCTTTCCTGCACGAGGAGTGTCGCCGGGCCAAGCGACGCGATGCCTCCGCCGAACGAGTTCGCTCCCGGGCCTAGGATCTTGTTGTCGCGTACGGTCACGTTGTCGATCCCGAACAGGAAGTCGTCCACCCGCACGCCGCTCCCGAGCATGTTCCCACCGTTGCGGAGGCGACCGCCCGTCAGCGTGAGATTGGCTACCAGGGCACCGGGGAGCAATCCCGCCGGCGTCGCGTTGCTGCTGATGACGCGGTCGGTAACCGTCTGGCGGATAATCGTGTCCTTGGGACCGGCACCGTCGATCGTCACCGCCTCGTCGAGGTCAAGGTCGCCCTCGAGCGAACTGGGCGTGTCATCTGCCGGCTGCGTCAGCTCGTAAGTGCCGGCGGGGATGACGATGTTGTCCAGGCCGGGATTGCCGTTCGCTGCCTGGGTTGCGGCCCGGACGGAGCACTTGCCGTTGCCCGCGGCGCAGAGCCCGTCCACCTGGTTCGCGTCGAGCAGATCCTTCTTCGTGTCCACGGTAAAGGTCGTCGCTTCGGCGGTGGGCGCGAGCGTTAGCCCCACCGCGATCACGAGACCTGCCAGTCCCCCTCTCAGCATGACGCCGACTATACGCCCATTCGCGCGTTGGTCTACTCTCGTGGCGAACTCAAAACAGGGGGATTCAGATGAATCGCATGTCGAAGATCGCAGTTCTCACGATGTACTTTGCGGTCGCTCTTACAGCAGTAGCGGCCGCGGCCCAGCCCAGCGCCGACTATAAGTTCGAGGACTCCTTCACCAGTTCTGTGAATGGGGCGCCCGCGTTGAGCCCAGAGGGGCCCATACGCATGTGCCCCCCGTGCCAGGAGTTCGACAGGGTGAAGGTGAACGGCAAGAAGCAGGGCGTCTGGAGATGGCCCGAGGGTGACGGCCTTCGCCTAGGCAAGGCCGACAAGCTGCTTGGCCACGGCGGCAAGACCTACACGATCTCGATGCTCGTGAACCTCGACACCGTCAATGGCTACAGGAAGATGGTCGATTTCGAAGACCGTACGGAGGACCTTGGCTGGTACGTGTACTCGGAGTCGCTCTACCCGTACGACCTCAGCGACTTTGACTATGACAAGCAAAAGGTCCAGGCCGGCGAGTGGCGCCAACTCGTCTTCACTCGCGACGACCGTGGCTTTGCCCGCGGTTTTGTCGACGGCAAGCAAATCGGGAAAGACCGGGACCCGAACAAAGAGGTCGCGCTCCATGGCAACAAGCTCCACTTCCTGATCGACAACGAAGGAGGCACGGAGCAGAGCGGCGGGATGATCGCCCGGCTGCGGATCTGGGAGAACGCGCTCGACCCGAACGAGGTCAAGGACCTCGGCGGCTGAAGCGGAGCGGGAGCTAGCCCAGGCCGACGAGGGTCGCGACGTTGTCGCGGTGCGCGCGGGCGGAGCCCATCATCTGGGCCGAGGCGCGGGCGCGCTTCAAGAAGAAGTGGATGTCGTGCTCCCAGGTGAAGCCGATGCCGCCAAGCGTCTGGATCGCGTTGTGAGTGACCGAGGTGGCGGCGTCCGAGGCACGTGCCTTGGCCATCGAGGCGGCGATCGGCAACAGGTCCGGATCGGCGTCGGCGGCCCACGCCGCCGAGTAGGTGAGCGAGCGCGCCTCCTCGACCTCCCAGAGCATGTCGGCCAGGCGGTGTGAGACCGCCTGGTAGGAGCCGATCGCGCGGCCGAACTGCTGGCGCTCCTTCGCGTACTCGACCGACATGTCGAGCGCGCGCTGAGCCACCCCGACCAGCTCGGCTGCCATCGCGATCTGGCCGACGCTGCCCGCGTGAGCGATATCGCCGGGCATGTCCTCTCCCCCATCCGCCTTGACGCGGAAATACGCGCGGGTCGAGTCGATCATGTCGATCTGCTCCATCTCGGCGTCCTCGGGCTTCACGAGCTTCGCGCCGTTGCCGTTCGCCATGACGAGGATCGACGCCCCACCCGCTGCTCCCAGGATGGGATCCGGGTCGCACGCCATCTCGGCCGACCCGCGCGCCTCGCCCGAGGCTATGCCCGGAAGCCACTGGGCCTTCTGCTCATCCGAGCCCGCAGCCTGGATCACGGCGCCGGCGTAAGCGTTGGCGATGAACGGGCTGGGCGCGCAGAAGTAGCCGAGTTCCTCTTGGAGGATGATCAGCTCGACGGCGCCAAGGCCCTCGCCCCCGTGCTCCTCGGCGATTGCGATGCCAGGCCAGCCCAGCTCGCAGATTGCCTTCCAGTCGTCCTCGGAGTAGGGGGTATCGCCCTCGGCGAGCTCACGCACGTGCTCCGGCTTGAAGCGGCTGGCGAGGAACTCGTGCGCGGTCGACTTGATCTCGCGCTGTTCGTCTGTGAAGTCGAAGTCCATGGTCTACCTCAGTTTCGGAAGGCTCAGCACTCGCTCGGCGACGATGTTCTTCAGGACGTCGGTGGTGCCGCCCTCGATCGAGTTGGCGCGGGAGCGGAGGAAGCGGTAAGCCCAGTCGGAGTCCTTGGCGAGCATCTCGGGGCCGCCGATGTCCAGGGCAAGCTCGGTCAGCGCCTGGTTGGTCGAGGACCACTGAAGCTTCGCGATGGATCCTTCGGGGCCGGGGATGCCGACCTTCATCGTCGAGGTGAGCGCGCGGAGCGCCCCCATGCGAAGGCCCTCGATGCCGATCTTGAGGCGCGCGACCTTGTCGCGGACGAGCGGGTCGTCGGCCATGCCGCGCTCCTTGGCGAGCTCGACCAGTTCCTCAAGCGAGTTGGCGAGTCCAAGGGCTGCCGACGCACCGAGGCCGGCGCGCTCGTTCATGAGCGTGGTGATCGCGACCATCCAGCCGTTGCCCTCGCCGCCGACGACGTTCTCGTCGGGCACCCAGGCATTCTCGATGAAGAGCTCGTTGAACTCGGCCTCGCCGGTGATCTGACGAAGCGGGCGGACCTCGATCTCGTCCTGCTCCATGTCCATGAGGAAGTAGGTGAGGCCCTTGTGCTTGGGGGCTTCGGAGTCGGAGCGGGCGACGAGCATGCACCACTTCGCCTCGTGGGCAAACGTGGTCCAAACCTTCTGCCCGGTGATCCGCCAGCCGCCGTCCTCCTTGACCGCCTTGGTCTTGAGCGAAGCGAGGTCCGAGCCGGACTCGGGCTCGGAGAAGCCCTGGCACCAGATCTCCTCGGCGGAGAGGATCGGCTCGAGGAAGCGCTCCTTCTGTGACTCGGTGCCGTGCGCGATCACGACGGGGCCGCCCATGACTAGCCCGAGGACGTTGGCGGGGCGCGGCGCCTTGGCGCGCGCGAGCTCCTCACCGAAGATGGACTGCTCGATCAGGGTGGCGCCGCGACCGCCGTACTCCTTTGGCCAGGACACGCCAGCCCAGCCGGCTGTATGCAGCTTGCCCTGCCACTCGCGCTCGAACTCGAACTGGACCTGGTCGCCGCCGCGCGGCGCCGGACCTGGGTGGTTGTCAGAGAGCCAGGCGCGGAACTCGTCGCGGAACGCTGCCTCAGACTCGGTCAGGGTGAGGTCCATGGGCGCGAGAGAATATCTAGGACGTGCGCTTGGGTCGACGATCGACCGTCTCTGATCTCATCCAAAGCACCTAATCCGACAGCCCCGCGGCTTCGAGGGCACGATTGCGGCTTGTGCTCCACCGGGCGCCGACCACACTGCCGTCCCGGAAAATCCACACCGCGTAAATAGTCTGCTCCGTCTCCACTCCACTGCCCTTGCCGATGCCGTGCTGGCGCTCGGTGACGAGCACGGCATCGCCGAACTCCTCGAAGGCCTCCGCTTCGATTCGGAACTCGCTCCACTCGGCGAGGAACTCGCGCATTTGGTTCTCGATTGCCTCCGCGCCGACCACCGCGCCTTGCCCGGGGGCTTCGGCTTCGTACCGAACGTCCGGGGCGAAGAGCTCGCGGCCAGCTCGGAGGTTGCCCCGCGCCCATTCCCTGTAGACCGGGCGCAGTTTCTCCACGTTCTCCTGCGACATCGCCCGCGCAGTATCTCGCGATCAGGAGATAGGTGCTTCCATGCAGAGCACTACATCCATCGACGGAGACGATCCCGGAGCTTCGGCTCAGTCGAGCACGTAAAGAACGACTATCGCGCTCACCACATAGGCGACTCCGGCGAAGATCACTCCCGGGTCCCGCGCGATGATGGCCGCGGTCGAGCGGGTGTCCTGCCGGTCGTAGATCAGGTACAGGTAGCGGAAGACTCCGTAGAGGACCGCCGGCGCGGTTGCGAGCATCTTGGACCCGGCGAAGGGCGAATCGACCGCGTAGATGATGTAGGAGATCAGCGCGGTCGCCGTGACCATCGCGATCATCTGGTCCAGGAAGGGGAGCGAGTAGTGCTCGAGCACCGGGCGGGTGACCGGTGCCTCGGCTTCTCCGGCGGCGGGCGCTACAGGCAGCTCCTCGAGGATCGCCTCCTGTCGGCGCTTCGTGAAACCGAGGAAGAGCGCCAGCATGGCCGTACAGACGAGCAGGAACTCTGAGGTCCCGACATCGACGGCTTCCGCGCCGGCGACGACGCGCAGGAGGAAGAGCCCCGCGATCGTCATCACGTCGATGATCACGAGCCGCTTGAGAATGACCGAGTAGAGGACCGTGGTCACGGCGTAGAGGGCGACCAGGGCGGCGACCTCTGGCGAGACGAGGACCAGCGGCGCGACAACCGCGAAGGTCGCGAGGACAACCGCGACCATCCCTGCCGTCGACTCGGAAAGAGCGCCGCTCGCGATCGGCCGGCGGCGCTTGTCGGGATGGCGGCGGTCGTGCTCGACGTCACGCAGGTCGTTGAAGAGGTAGCCGGCGCTCGACACCGCACAGAAGGCGACGAAGGTCACGAGGACGTCGGCGACGGCCCCGGGCTCGTCGAAACTGCGCGAGAAGACGATCCCGGCGAAGACCAGGACGTTCTTCACCCACTCCTGCGGGCGTAGCGATGCGATCAGCGGACGCATGGCCGAGGGAGGTTAGGTGGCTGGATCGATCAAGACGCCCGGGTTGAGGACGCCCGCAGGATCCAATGCGCGCTTGGCGGCGCGGAGCGCCTCGGCAAATGGCTCGGGGCGCTGGCGGTCGTACCAGGGCCGGTGATCGCGCCCGACCGCGTGGTGGTGCGTGATCGTGCCTCCCGCGTCGATCAGCGCGTCCGAGACCGCGGCCTTGATCTCGCCCCATTGCGCGTCCTCCTCGCCCCTCCGGGCGGGAGCGAGAATCGTGAAGTAGGGCGCGGGCCCGTTCGGGTAGACGTGCGTGAATCGGCAGGTGACCTTCGAGGGCTCCCCCACCGCGTTGCGCGCGGTCTCCATCACGGTTGCGTGGAACTCCTCGAAGCGTTCCCAGGTGATCGAGGTCTCGAACGTCTCGGAGAGGACGCCGAGCGACACGAGCGAGTCCCGCAGGTATGGGGCCGACAGAAAGGCCGAGCGCCATGCGCCGACGTTGTCCCCGCCGGCCGAGTCGTCCTGTGTGCGCACCCCACCGGGCTTGCCGCCGTGCTCCCGCGCCGCCTCCATCGCGATCCGCATCGGCTCGTCCACCGGGTGATGCGCCGACTCGAAGCCGAGGACGAGAAGCGCGTTCTGCCCGTCCCCCGCGCCCGTGAAGGCAACCTCCGCCGGATCGAGGAGGCGGCAGTTCGACGGGTCCAGGCCCGATTGTGAGATCTCGCGAACGGCCGCCGCGCCCGCCGCGAACGTCTCGAACTCGACTCCGCACGAAGTCTTGAAGCTCGGGCGCGGCAGGACGCGGACCCACGCCTCCGTGATCACGCCCAGGATCCCTTCGGACCCAACCAGCATGCGGTCAGGGCTCGGCCCCGCTCCCGAGCCGGGCAGGCGGCGGCTCTGCCACAGGCCGGCGGGCGTGATCGCGCGCACCGACTCGACCATGTCGTCGACGTGGGTGAGCTTCGTCGCGAAGTGACCGCCTGCCCGCGTAGCGACCCATCCGCCCAAGGTCGAGAACTCGAACGACTGCGGAAAGCAACGCATCGTGAGCCCGCGCTCGCGCAGCTGGTCCTCGAGGACCGGGCCAGGCGCCCCCGCCTGGATCCGCGCCGAGCGGGACACCTCATCCACCTCGAGCACACGGTCGAGCGCCCCCAGGTCGATCGTGACGACGCCGGGGTACTCGCGAGGCAGGCGCGGCTCCACCCCGCCGCAAACGCTGGTGCCGCCCCCGAAGGGGATCGCCGCGTAGCCCTCGTCGCAGCACCACGCGAGGACGGCCTCCACTTCGGCCTCCGTTCGAGGCCGGGCAACGACGTCGGGAACGTTTTCGAACTCACCGCGGAAGCCGCGCACGATGTCGCGATATGCCTTGCCCATCGAGTGCGAGGCGCGGACGTGTGGGTCGTCCGCGCAGATCTCGGCTAGGGACGGCGGCGCGGAGACGCGGGAGGCAGGCAGCTCCACCTGCTCGAGCGGAACCGCCTCGACGATGTCTTCGCCGCCAAAGCCGAACCGCTCCTGCGCCAGCGAGCGCATGCCCTCGAGCGCCTCGCGGTTCGGCTGAGCCGACTCGGCGCCCCAGCCCCAGTGGCTGCGGCGCTCAGTCACCGTCGCGCTCGTCCGGATCGGCGCGCTTGTCGTCGCCGGTGCCGGGGAAGAGCTTCATCGCGCCGTTGATCAGCGCGTCCTGGACCTTCGGAGCCGCCGAGTAGGTCATCTCCGCGATCCGCCCGCCTGTAGTCGTCTGCTTCTTCGGCTTGTTGACCAACGCCTTGGCGATCATCGTGGAGGCCTCCTCCGGGCTGATCGACGGCATCGAGCGGTAGTGGGCGGTCGGCTCGATCATCGGGGTGCGCACCAGCGGCATATAGACGGTGGTGATGTCCACCCCGTCGTCGATGACCTCGGAGGCGATCGATCGGGAGAAGCCGTCAATCGCGTTCTTGGATGCGACATAGGCCGAAAAGCGAGGCGTGTTGATCTGTACGCCCATCGAGGAGATGTTCACGATGTGCCCCGAGTGGCGCTCTCGCATACCGGGCAGCACCTTGAGGATCAAGGCGACGGCGCCCAGGTAGTTGAGTTGGATCGTGCGCTCAAAGTCGTGCAGGCGGTCGTATGAGTTGGCGACGGAGCGCCGAATCGACATCCCGGCGTTGTTCATCAGGATGTCGACGCCGCCGTACTCTGCCAACACCTCCTCGGCCATTGCCCCGATCGCATCGGTGTCGGTGAGGTCGCACGGATGGACGTGCGCTTCTCCCCCGACCTCCTCGATCTTCGCCTGGACCGCCTCGAGCTTGTCGCGGGTGCGGGAGACAAGGAGGACCCTTGCGCCGTTCACGCCAACGCGAATGGCGGTTGCCTCGCCAATGCCCGAAGAGGCGCCGGTGATGAGCATCGTCTTGCCCTCCACCGCGGTGCGAAGCGAGCGGTCGCGGAACGGGTTTGGCTTGGGAAGGTTGCGCGGCACGCCGCTTGCCGCCTTTGCGACGGCGCGGAGCTGGTCACCTCTCGTGGGACGGGCCATTTCGCGAACTCTACGGAGGAGAGGCGATTCGGGTTGCGCTAGCGGGGTTGGATGTGAAAAGGTGGTGCCCGTGGGGACGGGGAGATTCGACGAACTCGCACGGGGGCTCGCGTCAGGGGAGATCTCGCGGCGCTCGGCGCTCAGGCGCTTGGCCGCTGGCGCGATCGGGATCGGAGTGGCGACCGCCCCTGCGGGCGTTGCCGAAGCGATGGGCGGCGGCTGTCCCTCAGGCCGGATCAAGTGCAAAGGCAAATGCTGCCCGGCGAACGCACGGTGCAAGAACGGGAAATGCAAGTGCAAGTCCGGCTTTACGAAATGCGGCAAGAAGTGCGTTGACGTCCAGACCTCGCCAAAGCACTGCGGCGGATGCGGCCACGCCTGCGGCTCGGACGAGGTCTGCGTCGACGGCGTATGCGCCGCGCAGGTCTGCTCACCGGGCCAGACACAGTCCTGCTACTCGGGGCCCGGGGGCACGGCCGGTGTCGGCATCTGCCAGGCAGGGACGGAGACCTGCAACGAGCAGGGCACCGCCTTTGGCCCCTGCGTGGGAGAAGTTACTCCTCAGACCGAGATCTGCGACAACGGCCAGGACGACGATTGCGACGGAGTGATCGACGAGGGCTGCGTACCCGATCCGTGCGAGAACGTCACCTGCACCCAGCTCGACCAATGCCACAACGTGGGTGTGTGCGATCCGCAGACCGGGAATTGCTCGAACCCGGCTAAGCCCGACGGCACCCCGTGCAACGACGGGGACGCCTGCACGCAGTCAGACACCTGCCAGGCCGGCACGTGCGTGGGAGCCAATCCGGTGGTGAGCGACGACGGGCTCACGTGCACCGACGATGTCTGCGACCCCGCCACCGGCCAGGTCACGCACACGCTTCAGCCCAACAAGTGCCTGATCAACAACACGTGCTACGACGCCGGTCAGGCTTGCCCCGGTGGCGTCTGTCAGCCCGCAACCAGCACGGGAACCTGCACCCCCGGCGTCTGCGTGCCGAATTCAAGCGGCGTCACATGCGCGGGCAAGTGCGGCACTGTGCTGAACAACTGCAACACCGCCGTGAACTGCGGGTCGTGCGGCATCGGCCAGACGTGCGTAAACAACGTCTGCGTCCCGAACTAGACGCCGTTAGACAAACCACCCCGCATCCAGCATGCGGCCTCTCAGTTCTGTCCTACCAGTGCACGCCTCGCATCAGGTATGCGAAGGCGACCTGCTGGTTCGTCGCCTGATCCTCGGCCGTCTGCTGCTTGCCCGCTCCAGCCAGAGTGGCGGGCTTATCTTTTGAGCCCTTCGCCGCGGCCGAGTCCGGGAACATGTGGTACGCGGTATTCAGGATGTAGTCGATCGAACGCGGGTTGATTGCGTAGAGGATCTGGCCGAGCGTCCCCATCGGAGTAGCGATCCGCTTGGGGTGATGGATGATCGCCTGCGTGATCAGGTCGGCCGCCTCGTCGGGCGTGATCGTCGGGAAGCGGTCGTACATCTTCGTCGGCGCGATCATCGGCGTCCGTACGAGCGGCATGTGAATCGTCGTGATGTCGACGTTGTCGTCGACGATCTCCGACGCGATGCAGCGGCTGAAGGCGTCGAGCGCCGACTTCGACGCGACGTATGCCGAGAAACGAGGCATGTTCGTCTGCACGCCGATCGAGCTCACGTTGATGATCTGGCCCGACTTGCGCTCGCGCATGACGGGCAGGAGCTTCAAGATCAGCCGGACGGCTCCGAAGTAGTTGAGCTGCATCGTTCGCTCGAAGTCGTGCGGCCGGTCGTAAGAAAGCGCGATCGAGCGCCGGATCGAGCGCCCCGCGTTGTTGACCAGGACATCAACGTGCCCGTGCTGCTCGAGCACTTCTTCGGCCATCCGTTCGATGTCGTCCATGTCGGACAGGTCCGCGCGATGGATGTAGGCGACGCCTCCTCCAGCCTCGATCTGATCCTTGGTGGACTCGAGCTTTTCCGGGGTGCGCGCGACCAGGAGGACGATCCCGCCCGCATCCGCGATCTTCATGGCGGCCGACTTGCCGATCCCTGACGACGCACCGGTGACCATCACGACTTTGCCACGCGTCGCCTTGTCGAGCGAGACTCCGCCCCTCAGGCGCCGGGCGAATCGCAGCGCTTCGTCGGGGATCTGGTGCTCGAGGATCTGGCTGGCTCCGCCGATGACGCCGAGCCGACCCCTTGCAGCGCCGGCGAGAGTCTTGTCGCGGTAGAGATCGGGATCGAGGTGGCGCTCCCAGTAGTCCCAGAGCTTGCCGGCGTAGGCGCCCAGCGGCGGCACCGAGATACCGGAGCCCTCCAGCGCGGCTTGCGTCTGCCTGGAGTCGAACTTGGTCGGCCAGTTCATGTACATCAAGACCGACCGGGGGACGCCGAAGTCGGCGAGCACCGCGTCTGTGACCGTGTTGCCGAGCGGCGCCGAGTTGACGACGAAGCTCAGGACAGGCTGCAGCGCTTCGGTGACTGGTGCGGGAAGCCGGACCGTCGTCTGCGGCGCATGGGCGGCCTGCGCGAAGGTGTCGATGACCTCCCCGGCGGTCATCGCATTCGGGTCGGTCAGGTGGAACGCGCGCCCATCGAGGTCGGGCTGATGAGCGATGTGGTCGATCGCCTTGACGACGAAGTCGACCGGGACGATGTTGATCTGGCGCCCCTCGACCCCCGCCATCGGGAGCCACTTCGGAACCGCGTTGCGGATCCGGCGGATGAGCTTGAAGAAGTAGTACGGCCCGTCGACCTTGTCCATCTCCCCCGTCTCGGAGTCGCCGACGACGATCCCGGGACGGTAGACGCGCCAGGGACGCGAGCACTCGTTGCGGACGATCCCCTCGGAGTCGTGCTTGGTACGGAAATAGGGGTCCGTGTCGAGGCTCACGGCCTCCTCGAACATGTCCTCGCGCCAGGTGCCCGGGTAAAGGCCCGCCGCTGCGATCGACGAAACCATGTGGACGCACCCTGCGTCGACCGCCTCGGCCAGCTCCACCATGTGCCGCGTGCCGTCGATGTTCGCGACCTGCTGGGACTCGGCGTCCGCCTTCATGTCGTAGATGGCCGCGAGGTGGAAAAGGTGGTCGACGTCGCCGGTCAGCCGCGCGACGTCCTCGTCGGATACTCCAAGGCGCGCCTGCGAGAGGTCGCCGACGATCCCGACGACACGATCCTCGTCGACGCCCCAGCGGCTGCGAAGCTCCTCCAGTCGCCCCTTCGATCCCTCGCGAACGAGCACGTAGACCGTCCCCTCGCGCTTCAGGAGAAGCTCGACGAGATTGCGGCCGATGAAGCCTGTTGCGCCGGTGACGAAGTAGCCCATTTACCTCTCCTCGAAGGGTGAAAGCTCTCTGCCGGAGACCCTACTAGCCCTTGGCTAAGCGGTCTATCTCACTTCGCTCGAAGCTGAACCAGAGCTGCGTCGTTATACGCGGTCGCCCAGACCGAGTCGCCGATCTGCACTACGTCCCCACCGCTCGGAAGCTGCGGTGCCTCGATCACTTCGGTGATTTCCCCGAGCTCCGGGTCGATGCGCATCAGGAACCGCTCGCCTTCCTCACGGACCCATGTCCCGGACGGCCCAGCAAAGATCGCTCCGGTCACGCCGGGGTAGGCCTCGTACACGTTCAGCACCTCGAGCGAATTTGGATCGATCTGTGCGACGCCGGAGCCGAAGCCAACCCAGAGCTCCTTGCCCGCGGCGATCGCACGAGGGCCGTCGAGCTCGATCTCGTCGACGACCTTGCCCGAGCGTGCATCTACCTGCAGAACCTTGTCCGCCACGTAGCAAGTGATCCAGATCGAGTCACCCAACACGGATAAGTCGTTGCATGTTTCGGGGAGGCGCACCTGGAGGGATGTCTTTCCGGTCGCGTTGTCGATTGCGGTCAGCTCGTGGCCCTCCTTGGTCAGAACCCAGACCGCGCCATCAACGCTGGCCAGATGTACCTGATCGACAAGGTTGTCGATCGCGATTTCGGCGTCCGCGGTATTGAGAGAGGGGTCGATCCGCACCAGCGTGCCGCCACGCGGACAGGTCCAGATGGCGGCGTCGCTCACCCCGAGTCCCTGGCAGACGGGCTGCTTGAAAGGCGCCGTCTCGATCTCGGCGATGACCTTCCCGCTCTCGGGGTCGATTCGCATCACCACGCCATCGTCGCGCTTGAGCCATAGGGACCCGAAGCCGTCAGCAAGCCAGCTTGGCCCTCCTTCGATCTCGAGTTCATTCACTAAGCGTTCATCGATGTCTATCGCCTGAGCACCGGCGTCTGTAATCGGTTCGGGGGCAGCTCCATCCTCTGGCTGAGCGCTCTCGGGGACCGATTCGCTTTCGGTCTGGTCCTCATCGTCCCCGCCGCCACAGCCTCCGAGCAGCAGCACAGCAGCACCGACAGCAAGAGCGCCCTTCACCCCACTTACGGCCGTGCGATTGGCTCCTCCGAGCACGGTTGTCGATCTTACGAAAGACCCTGCCTTGACGACCTACTATCTCTGGTGATGGCGCTCATCCAACCCGAGTCCGGCGACCCAGGAGAAGACAGGGCAGTCGCGGGCGCAGTCGGCGCCGACTCGGCCGAGCTCGAGCGAAAGCTCCTGAATGACGGCCACCAGGTGATCGCCTACGGATCGCTCATCTGCCCGGAGTGCGAGCTGCCGCTGCCAGGACGCCCGGCCGTGGCGGCACCCGCCGTGGTCCACTGCGGCTGGTGCGGGCATAGCGCGCGGGCGCGCGAGCTCTTTCGCCCAAACGTGATCGACGCGCCCGCAAACGGCGTGGCTTTGGTTGCCCGTTTGAACGCCTGAGCGACCGCGAGTCTTCCGAGTAGCCATGAAACAGCCGTTTCGCGGGGTCGCAACCGTTACGGCCGCGACGCTCAGGGCATAGACTCGGAGGGGAACGACTTGGCAGAAGATTTGCTCGAGATTCAGATGCCCGCGATGGGCGAGTCGGTCACCGAGGGGACGATCCTCGAGTGGCACGTCGCCGAGGGCGAAGAGGTCTCCGAAGGCGACACGATCGTCGAGGTCTCGACCGACAAGATCGACGCCGAGGTGCCCGCTCCCGCCAGCGGCGTGATCACGAAGATCATGGCCCAGCCCGACGACACCGTGAGCGTCGGCCAGGTCCTCGCTCAACTCGACACGAACGGCGCCGGGAATGGCGCCGCGCCGAAGGCCGAGCAGGAAGAGGACCCCGAGACGGCTCCCAACTCCGATGCGCAGACGCAGCGCGAGCCCAGCTCGGGCGACGGCGACGACAAGGGCGAGGGAATGGTCACAGGGGGTGGCGAGGGCGACGCCGACATCGGCGAGAGCGACCCCGAGCAGCTCCTCGAAGACGCGCAGGGCGATTCCGCGGACGATTCTCCCGTGCCGGACATGGAGGACTCCGCGGACGGAGCCTCCGGCGAGACCCTGACCGTCGCGATGCCCGAGATGGGTGAATCGGTCACCGAGGGGACGGTCCTCGAGTGGGCCGTCGCGGTGGGCGATTCCGTCGAAGAGGGTGACCCCATCGTCGAGGTCTCGACAGACAAGGTCGATGCCGAGGTGCCCGCGCCCGCCGCCGGGACCATCACGAAGCTTCTGGTCGAGCCGGACGAGGTGGTCAAGGTGGGCCAGCCGCTTGCCGAGATGACGGCAGGCGCGGGGGGCAAGGCCCCGGCAGCAGCGGCAGCGCCAACCGCAGCCCCTGCGCAGGCGTCTGATGGCTCAGCCGCGTCAGACGGATCCAGCGCTGCTCCCAGCCGCTCGGTCTCCCCTGTCGCCGCACGAATGGCCGCCGACCGCGGAATCGAGATCGGCTCGATCCAGGGCTCCGGCTCAGGCGGCAAGGTGGTGAAGGCAGACGTCCTCGCCGCGGCGGACGGCGGAAATGGCGCAGCGCCGGCGCCGGCCGCAACCCAGAGCGAGGAGAAGCCGCTCCGAGGCCCCGCGGGAACGCTCGCGAACCTGATGAACGAGAGCCGCAAGATGCCAACGGCGACCTCGTTCCGCACCCTTCCCGTCGACACGCTCGACGCCAAACGGAAGGCGATCAACTCCCAGCTCAAGGAGAAGGGCCTCAAGGTCTCGTTCACGCATCTGATCGCGTGGGCGATCGTGCGCGCGGCGGCCGAGCACGACGTCATGGCCCGCACCTACTCCGAGCACGACGACAAGGCATGGGTCACGACGGGCGCCGGAATCAACCTGGGAATCGCTGTCGACGTCGAGCGCAAGGACGGCTCGCGCTCGCTCATGGTGCCCTGCATCCGCAACGCCGACTCCCTCGATTTCGCCGGCTTCCACACCTATTACGAGGACCTCATCTCCAAGACGCGGGAAAACAAGCTCACCGCCGACGACTTCCAGGGCACGAACATCACGCTGACCAACCCCGGTGGCATCGGGACCGTCGCGTCGGTGCCGCGGCTCATGTCGGGTCAGGGCACGATCGTTGCCGTCGGCTCCATCGCCTACCCCGTCGAGTGGGCCCACGCCCCGGCCGAGAAGCTGAAGGCGCTCGGCGTCTCGAAGGTCACGACGATGACCTCCACCTACGACCACCGCATCATCCAGGGTGCCGAGTCCGGGTCGTTCCTGCGCCGGATCGACCAGTACCTCCAGGGCGAGGACGGCTTCTACGAGGCGGTCGCGCAAAACCTGGCGATTTCCGACCGGGTCGTCACGAACGCCCACCCGGCCGCCGCTTCAGCTCCGCCCCTTCCCGCGGTCGGCGCTGCCGGCGCCGGCAGCGCCGTCGTCGCCGCCGAGCCCGATCGCGAACTCCTTCAGGCAGTCCAGGCTGCGACGTCGCTGCTCAAGGCCTTCCGCACTCACGGGCATTTGGCCGCGCGGGTCAACCCGCTGGCCGAGGGCGATCCGAAGGGCGATCCCGCGCTCGAGCCCGAGAGCCTCAACCTGACGCCCGAGCTCATGTCGCGGATCCCGGCTTCCATCCTGCGCATCGGCGTCGAGGGCGAGACGCTCCTCGACGCGCTTCCGCGGATGCGCGAGGCGTACTGCGGCACGGTCGCGTACCAGATCGAGCACCTCTCCTCGCACCAGCAGCGCATGTGGCTTCGCGAGATGGTCGAGACCGGCGCCCACCGCGCGCCGCTCGATGCGGATCAGAAGAAGGCGCTCCTCCAGCGCCTGCTCGAGGTGTTCGGGTTCGAGCGCTTCATCCAAAAGGCCTACCTCGGCCAAAAGATGTTCTCGATCGAGGGCCTGGACGTCGTCGTGCCGATGATCGATTCGCTCGTGACGCAGGCGCGCTCGTCCGGCGCCGAGGAGGTCGTGATTGGCATGGCCCACCGCGGCCGCCTCAGCGTGCTCGTCCACAACCTGGGCCGCTCCGCCGAGTCGATCATGGCCGAGTTCGAGGGCGCCAAGGCGCTCGACCGGGTGAAGGCGATCGCCGCGATCCCCCACTCCGGCACCGGTGACGTCAAGTACCACCACGGCGCCGAGGGAATCTTCTCCACGAACGACGGCGAGGAGATCCGGGTGCGCATGTATCCGAACCCGTCCCACCTCGAGTTCGTCGATCCGGTTGTGACCGGCGGCGCGCGCGCTGCGCAGACCGAGCACTCGGGTCCGCGCCTCCACCACAGCCCACACGTCGCGGTACCGCTCCTCCTCCACGGCGACGCAGCCTTCCCCGGCCAGGGCGTCGTGGCGGAGACGCTCAACCTCCAGTCGCTCGAGGGCTACTCGACCGGCGGGACGATTCACCTCATCACGGACAACCAGGTGGGCTTCACCACCGACCCGTCCGAGGACCGCTCGACCCCATATGCGGGCGACCTCGCCAAGGGCTACAACTGCCCGATCATCCATGTGAACGCTGACGACGTAGAGGGCTGCATGTCGGCGATGCGCCTGGCGATGGCCTACCGCGAGCGTTTCGCGCGCGATGTCGTGATCGACGTGATCGGCTACCGGCGCTACGGCCACAACGAGACTGACGAGCCCGCTTACACGCAGCCGATGATGGCGGCGCAGATCAAGGCCCACGCTCCGGTCTCGGAGATCTACGCCGAACAGTTGATCAAGGAGGGCGTCGTCTCGACAGACGACGTCGCCTCCGATGCGAGCGAGATCCAGGAATCGCTCTCGGCGACCCTCAAGGGCCTGCGCGAAAAGATGGAGACTGGCGACTACGAGGACCCGACCTCGACCCACGTCGGCACCGGTGAGCTCGACCGCACGAAGTCGCCCGAGGTCGAGACGGCCGTCTCTGAAAAGCGGATCCGGACCCTGAACAAGGAGCTGATTCGCGTTCCCGATGGTTTCGCGATCCACCGCAAGCTCAAAAAGCCGCTCGACAAGCGGACTGAGATCCTCGAGGACGGGCCGATCGAGTGGGGCCACGCCGAGGGGCTCGCTTACGCGTCGCTCCTCACCGAGGGCACCCACATCCGCTTGACGGGCCAGGACACCGAGCGCGGCACGTTCTCTCACCGCCACCTCGTCCTTCACGACGAGAAGACCGGCCTCAGGTACGCGCCAATCCAGAACCTGACGGGTGCGCTGGCGCCTTTCGAAGTGCACAACAGCCCGCTGTCGGAGATCGCGTGCCTCGGCTTCGAGTACGGCTACTCGGCGGCTTCGCCCGAGAGCCTGATCCTGTGGGAGGCGCAGTTCGGTGACTTCGCCAACTCGGCCCAGGTGATCATCGATCAGTTCCTGGTCGCGGGGGAGTCGAAGTGGGGCCAGACCACACGCCTGACGCTGCTTCTGCCGCACGGGTACGAAGGCTCGGGGCCTGAGCACTCGAGCGCACGGATCGAGCGCTTCATCCAGCTCGCCGCCGAGGGCAATATCCGCCTCGCCAATCCGACGACGGCAGCGCAGTACTTCCACCTCATTCGCCGCCAGGCCCGGATCGCCAAGCCGCGGCCGCTGATCGTGTTCACACCGAAGGGGCTCCTGCGGCTGCCCGGCGCTTCGTCGAAGCTCTCCGATCTCACCAGCGGGACGTTCCAGTTCGTCATGGGCGACCCGCGCGCCGAGGGGAGGGAAGCCGAGATCACGAAGCTCGTCCTCTGCTCGGGCAAGGTCTATTACGACATGGACAGCCACGAGAAGCGCGAGAAGTCCTCGAACGTCGCGATCGCCAGAGTCGAGCTCCTCTACCCCTTCGCCCGCGACCAGATCCGCGAGCTGATCGAGAAGTTCCCGAACCTCAAGCACATCTCGTGGGTCCAGGAGGAGCCGAAGAATATGGGGGCGTACTCAGTAATGGCCCGTCGCATGCCAGAGCTTCTTCCGGAAGGTGTCGAGTTCTCCTACATCGGCCGCCCACAGCGCTCCTCACCCTCGGAGGGCTATCCGGTCGCCCACCGCTCAGAGCAGGAGCGCATCGTCCTCACCGCCCTGGCGGGCTAGGGCTGGGCCGCGCGCCGGCCTGAAACAACGGCAGCACCCAGGGGCGAGGACCCTTACGGTGGCTCGCAAGGGGGGCGTCACATGGTTCGGCGGGGGTTGTCCACCGTATGGGTGGCAAACTCCGACCTCGTTCGCCGGACTCCATTATCGGGGCGATCGCCGACCTTCAGCACGGCGCCGTAGCCAGGTGGCAACTCCTGGCTCGTGGCCTGACCGGTCGCGAGATCGATAGACGCATCGCGGATGGTCGCCTTCGTCCAGTCCATCGCGGCGTATACCTCGTTGGCCACATGGCCACGGCGCCGCTCGCTGACGAAGCCGCGGCCGTTCTCGCCTTCCGTGGACAGGCGACGATCAGCCACCGCAGCGCCGCCAAGCTCCTGGAGCTTCTCCCTTGGCCGCCTAAAGCGGCTTGCTGGGTAACTACGCCCCGCGGAGACAGCTCGCGCCCAGGCCTGATTGTCCGGAAAGCGACGCTCGCACCCTCCGACATCACGACCATCGAACGGATCAAGGTCACCACGGCCGCCCGCACGATCCTCGACTGCGCGGCGATCCTCCCTCCCGACGAGGACTACCGCCTCGAGGAGATGTGCGCCCAGGCGATCCCGAAGCTCGCAAAGCCGGCGGACCTCCGGGAGCAGATCGAGCGCAACCCGGGCAAGCCCGGCGTCCGGCGGCTAACGCTCCTTCTTGACCGCCACACCCCGAAGAAGCCAAAGAGAGAGCTGGAGAGAAAGCTCCTACGGCTCGTCCGTGGCTCAGACCTACCCGAGCCTGAAGTCAACGCATACGTCCTGGGGAAGGAACGCGACCTCGTGTGGCGCAAGCACCGTGTAGTCGTCGAGTCAGACTCTTACGCGTTCCATTCAGATGCCCGAACCTGGGCTCGCGACATCGGTAAGACGAACGAGCTCCAGCTCGCCGGCTGGGTGGTCCTGCGCTTCACCTGGTTCGACGTGACCGAGCGGCCGCCGTGGGTGCTCGGGAAGATCCGCCGGGCGCTTGCACCGGACTAGAGCAGCGAAGCGCCCGCCCCTTCCGGGGCGGGCGTCGCGTTTCTCTCCCGCGTCAGGTCAGCGGGCCTTGAGGAGGCGAGGAGCCGGTAGCGGGCGTCGCTGGGGATCCAAACCAGTCAAACGCTGCGTCTCACGAACCACGAGTGCCACATCTCGGACGGATCGGCCGGTTGCCTTGCTCAAGGTGCTCTGCATGAAGGGCATTCTTCTCCCTCGGGAGCCCACGGCCTATGGACTCTTGTCCAAACCTGCCAATGGGCCCTTGTACGGACGGTCGGGCCGGACTCACCCGCTCCTGTTGCCAAACTCAGGCCTGTGAGCACGCCTGAAGCAGCTCCGGCGGCGGCAGAACGTCCGTCGGACGTCCTGCGAAAGCCCGTGCCTGGACCGATGTTCAGGTGGGTCAAGATCGCGTCGTGGGTCGAGCTTGCGCTCTTCGGGATCCTGATCGTGGTCTGGTTGTTGCCAGGCCTCGAGCGGCCGACGTTCTATGCCGGGCTCGGCCATGGCATCGGCTTCATCGCCTTGGCGATCCTGATCTGGATCGCAGTACTTCGCCGCCAGGCGCCCTACACGCTGCTTGCCGCAACGCTCACCCCGGTCGGCCCAGTGGGAAGCGTGATCGCGATCCACCGGATCGAGGCTAAAGAGAAGTCCTGAGAAAGTAGAAGGCGGGGCGGGGCCGTGGGAGGCAGGGGGTCCACACGGCCCGCGCCGCCGCCTAGCGCGTCGGTAGCCAGGGAGGGATGCCGACGCGTTCGCCCCCGGAGGCGGGACTGGCCGGGGACGAGCTTTATGAAATCGTTCTTTGGTCCCTAATTCCGCTCCCTGACGGTCTCTTCGAAGTCCACTATGACCGATCGAGAGGGCCGATGTCAATACCCCGGCGCAACTTTCCCCCCGAAGGTGTGTTGAACATTACTCCAAATTCACCGGTTGTGGCGCGGTTTCTACCGAAGTTCCCTCAGGACCCGGTGAAGGATCCCGCCGTGCTGGTAGTAGCGGACCTCGTTGGGCGTGTCGAGCCGGACGGTTGCCTCGAACTCGGCGCCATCGCCTGAGCCGCCCGAAGCCTTCACCTTGAGCGTTCGCTTCTCGGATGTGGGCGCATCGAGCGCCTCAGCGAGGCCGTCGAACTCGAACGTCTCGTCGCCCTTGAGCCCAAGGGACTCCGCCGATTCTGAGTCGGGGAACTGAAGCGGCAGGACGCCCATCCCGATCAGGTTCGAGCGGTGGATCCGCTCGAAGCTCTCGGCGATGACCGCGCGCACTCCGAGAAGCGACGTGCCCTTCGCGGCCCAATCGCGCGACGAGCCCGAGCCGTACTCCTTGCCCGCGAGAACGACCAGAGGCACGTCGTCCTCGGCGTAGGCCATGGCCGCCTCGTAGATCGTCGTCTCCTCGCCGTCGGGTCCGAGCGTGAAGCCGCCCTCCTTCTCCACCAGCTGGTTTCGCAGCCGGATGTTCGCGAAGGTCCCGCGGATCATCACCTCGTGGTTTCCACGCCGCGACCCGTATGAGTTGAAGTCGCCAGGCTCAACGCCGTTCTCGATCAGCCACTCCCCCGCCGGGCTCGCCTTCTTGATCGCGCCGGCCGGAGAGATGTGGTCGGTCGTCACCGAGTCGCCCAGAACCGCGAGCACGCGGGCCCCCTCGATCGGCTGAACGTCTGCGGGCTCGTCGTCCATCCCTTCGAAGAAGGTCGGCTTGCGCACGTACGTCGAGTCCGGCCACGTGTAACGGTCGCCGTCCGGCGTGTCGAGACCCTGCCAGCGGTCGTCGCCCTCGAAGACGTCGGAGTAGCCCTCCTTGAACATCTCGGAGCGAACCGCCTCGGCGACGGTGTCCTTGATCTCCTCGGACGTGGGCCAGATGTCCTTCAGATAGACGTCCTCTCCGTCGGAGCCCTGGCCGAGCGGCTCTTCATAGATGTCGATGTCCATGCGGCCAGCGAGGGCGTAGGCGACACAGAGGGGCGGGGACGCGAGGTAGTTGTTGCGAACGTCTTGGTTGATGCGCCCCTCGAAGTTCCGGTTCCCGGAAAGCACCGCGCAGACGACAAGGTCGTTCTCGGCGACAGCTTCGGAGATCGCCTCGGGCAGAGGCCCCGAGTTCCCGATGCAGGTGGTGCAGCCGTAGCCCACGAGGTTGAAGCCGAGCTTGTCGAGATATTCGTCGAGACCCGCGCGCTCCAGATACTCGGTAACGACGGTCGAGCCTGGTGCCAGCGACGTCTTCACCCACGGCTTGCGCTCGAGCCCCGCTTCAACCGCCTTCTTGGCGACCAGGCCGGCACCCAGCATCACCGAAGGGTTCGAGGTGTTGGTGCAACTCGTGATCGCGGCGATAACGACGCGGCCGTGGTCGAGCGTCGTCTCGGTCCCGTCCTCCAGGGTCACCGGGACGCAGTTCGCCTTCCGGTCCTCGATCGCGGTCCCTCCGGTCTTACCGCGGTTCTTCTCCGGCTTTCCGGCGTCCGACGAGTGATCGTCGCCCGGTGGGTCAGAAGCCGGGAATGAGTCCTCGATCGCCTTGTCGTGGTGGTTGCCGAGCTTCTTCGCGGCCCCTTCGTCGAACTCCGCGAGCGACTCGAGGAACGCAGCGCTGGCATCGGTGAGCGCGATGCGGTCCTGCGGGCGCTTGGGTCCTGCAATCGACGGTACGACGGACGAGAGGTCCAGGTCGATCTGGTCCGAGAAGGTCGGGTCGTCCGAATCTTCTGAGTGGAACATGCCCTGCTCGCGCGCATAGGCGTCGACCAGCTCGATCGTCTCGGTCGGCCGCCCGGTGAACTCCAGGTAGCGGAGGGTCTCCTTGTCCACGGGGAAGATCGCGCAGGTCGAGCCGAACTCCGGCGACATGTTCCCGATCGTCGCCCGGTCGGCCAGCCCGAGCGTGTGGAGGCCCGGGCCGAAGAACTCGACGAACTTCGAGACGACGCCACGTTCGCGGAGCATCTCGGTCACGGTGAGGACGAGGTCGGTTGCGGTCGCGCCCTCGGGCAGCTCGCCCTCGACGCGGAAGCCAAGCACCTGCGGCAGGAGCATCGAGATCGGCTGGCCAAGCATCGCTGCCTCTGCCTCGATGCCGCCCACTCCCCAGCCCAGGACGCCCAGGCCGTTCACCATCGTCGTGTGGGAGTCGGTCCCGACCAGCGTGTCGGGGTAGGCCTGCATGACGCCGTCCTTCTCGCGGCTGAAGACGACCTCGGAGATGTACTCGAGGTTCACCTGGTGGCAGATGCCAGTAGCCGGCGGCACCACGCGGAAGTTGTCGAACGCCTGTTGCCCCCAGCGCAGGAACGCGTAGCGCTCCTCGTTCCGCTCGTAATCACGGTCGGCGTTGATGTCGAACGCGCGGTCGTTGCCGAACGCGTCCACCTGCACCGAGTGGTCGATGACGAGGTCCACCGGCACCAGCGGGTTGATCTTCTTCGGATCGGACCCCAGGTCTTCCATCGCGTCACGCATGGCGGCCAGGTCCACGACCGCGGGGACACCCGTGAAGTCCTGCATGAGGACGCGGGCCGGCTGGTACGGGATCTCCTCGGAGGGCTCGGCCTTCGCGTCCCAGCTCGCGATGGTCTCGACGTCCTTGTCGGAGACGGACTCGCCGTCCTCCAGGCGAAGCGTGTTCTCGAGCAGGACCTTCAGCGAATAGGGAAGCCGGGCGACGTCGAACTTCTCCTGGAGCGAGTCGAGGCGGTAGATCTCGTACTCGTTGCCCGAGACATCGAGAGTGGCCTTGGCTCCGAAGCTGTCCGTCATTGATCCTCGTTTCTCGGGTGAATCGGTCTACGCCGGATTATGACCTGCGCATGCGCATGCGCTTCGCGGTAGCTTCGCTGGTCCACGTGAAACGCATACCCACTGCCCTTGGACTCACCCTTCTCACGCTTGCGACCCCGCACGCCGCACAGGCCGAGACCCTCGACGCACTAGGCGTACTGCCCCCCGGTCAGAGCGGCTACGTGTCGGTCACCGGCGTCGCGAGCGGAACCGGGTCTCCACACCTCAACGACCAGGTACAGCTTTTCGAGAACTTCGAGTACCGCGACATCACCTTCAACCAGCCGGGCACGTCCGAATCGCCGCGTGCGGGCGTCACGATCTCCCGCGACGCCTACGGCGTCCCGACCGTCACCGGTGAGACCGAAGACGACGGTTGGTTCGGCGTCGGCTACGCGGTCGCGCAGGACCGGTTGTTCGAGTTGGAGCTCTTCCGCCGCGCAACCTCGGGTCGCTTGGCCGAGATCGTGGGGCCCGGCTACCTCGACGACGATCTGATCGCCCGCCGCGATTACTACACGGACGCGGAGGTGCAGGCGATGATGGACGAGGTCCCGCAGGACCTCCAGGACCGCACGCAGAGCTACGCGGACGGCATCAACGCATACATCGACCACGTTCAGGGCCCGGGAGTACTGGACATGCCCGGTGAGTTCGTCGCCCTGGGGGTGTTGCCCATCCAGGACTGGACCGTCCTCGACTCCGCCCGCGTCGGCATCTTCCTCGCGCGCACGGTGCCGTCGAGCGACGGCGGCGAGCTGCGCAACGCGCTCGCGCTCGCCGACGCCGGCCCGAAGGCCTTCAACAAGCTTCTCCCGGTCCGTACGCGCGGCCAGCTCTCGACGATCCCACGCGGCGAAGGCAAGTTCCCCGCCCAGCCCGGCCGCACCGGCGCGGACCGGCGCAAGGGCTTCCGCAAGTCGCAGAAGTTTCTCGCGAAGCAGGATCTCGCGAGCGCAGTCGACACTACCCAGGAGATCCCGCGCGCCGCGCCCACCGGAGCGGGGGCCGCCGACGAGCCTGGCGCTGGGCTTCGCAGCATCCTCCCCAGCCCAGGCGGCTCGTTCATGTGGGCCATGCGGGACAAGGACAGCGGTCGCACGTACCTCTACAACGGCCCGCAGCTCGGCTTCTCCATCCCCGAGCTCTTCGTCGAGTTCGAGTTGCACACACCCGAGCTTCCGAACATCCATGGCGTGAGCGCCCCGGGCGTTCCGCTGATCGGCATCGGCCACAACGGCGACGTCGCCTGGGGCTTCACCTCCGGCCTCTCGGACGAGGACGACCTCTACGTCGAGAAAGTGACGGGTCCCGAGACCTACAGCTTCAAGGGCGAGGATCGCGCCATGGACTGTCGCGACGAGCTTTTCACCTGGAAGTCGCCGGCCACTGACATACCCGGGATCCTCACCGATCTCCTGGAGGGCGGCGAGCTACCCGGCGCCCCGCCCGCGGGCACAACCACCGAGCGGATCTGCCGAACAATCCACGGACCCGTCCAAGCGACGGGCGACGGAATCGCGCTCGCGCGGCGCTACGCGATCTGGAACCGCGAGCTCGAGACGATCGTCGGAATCGATGAGCTCAATCACGCGAAGGACATCGGCGACGTCGACAAGGCGATGGATTCCGTCACCTGGAACGAGAACGTTGTCGCGGTCGATTCCGACGGCCACATCGGTTACTGGCACCCGGGGCTCCACCAGCTAAAGCCGAAGCGCTGGGACGAGCGCCTCCCATTCCCTGGCACGGGAAAGGCTGAATGGCGCGGCTTTCTGCCGCCCGACAAGCGGCCACAGGTGATCGACCCTGCCCAGGGTTGGCTCACGCAGTGGAACAACGTTCCGTCCCAGGGCTGGACCAATGGCGACTCGGAGGCGCTGGAGCGCGCAACGGGCTCGCTGCATCGCGTCGGCATCCTGATGAAACTCGTCTCGAAGGTCGCGAAGAATCCCAGCTTCCAGCGCAGCACCGACATCGTGCGCACCTCGGGCACGACCGCGCAGCAGTTCCCGCTCCGCGACAAGGCCAAGCTCCGGCGCGCGCGCAAGCTCGCCAATGCGAACGGCCGCGCGGTGCTCTCGGCGCTTAGGGCGTGGAACGGCTCCTACGACCTCGAGGACGGCGACGGCACCGTGGATCCTGGCGTAGCGATTTGGGAAGAGCTGAAGGACCAGGTCGAGGCCATCTACCTGAAGAAGCTGGGAGCCGAAGGGGTCGGCATTGCGGGTGAGACGTCGAACTCGCACATGTTCGACATCACGAACGGCGAATCCGCGGGCCTGCGCAAGCTCGGCCCCCGCCAGTACGCAAAGGCCGCCTCGAAGACTCACGATGCACTGGCGGCCGAGTTCGGCTCCGACGACATCTCGACATGGCGCCAGCCCCGTCGCCTCTATCCGGTTTCGGCCCAGGGAGCTGGGGCGACGCCCGACCTCAAATTCTTCGACCGCGGAACCTGGAACCAGTCAATCGCGATGGGGCCGTAGACGCATTTCACTCGTAAGCGCTGCGCGCTTACGAAGGGAGGTGCTCTAGCGCTTTTCGGACTGGCCGCGGGCTACCTCGTCGGCCGCTTTGACGGCCGCCTTCCCCGAGATCCGGCCAGCGAACTCGGGATGGTTCCCGGCGAACTTCGCCAACCTCGCCTGGAGAAACGGTGCAACCGTGATCTCACCGCGATCCCTCTCGATCGCCTCGACGACGGCGGCGCTCACGCGCTCAGGAGTGGTCGTGCCGATCCCTGTAGGAGCATCGGCGCCCGAGTCGGCAAACATGCCGGCGTCGCGGACGAAGCCAGGCGCGATCAGGGACGCGCTCGCGCCGGTCGCCCGGAGGTCTTCTCGCAGAGCGAGCGTGAAGCCCCGGAGACCAAACTTGGTTGCGTTGTACATCGACTGACGTGCTGTGGGCGCCACGCCCGAGAGCGACCCGATCATCACGATGTGGCCGCTTCCCCGCTCGATCATCGTCGGCAGGAGCGCGTGTGCCATCAGGATCGGGCTCTCCAGATTCACCCGGAGGGCCCTCTCGACCTCACTCTGGGAGAAGCTGTCGAGCTTGCCGGAGCCCGGAAGCGCCGCGTTCGCAACCAAGACGTCGATCTCACCCGCGTCGACGAGCAACTTGAGAGCCGCACCGGGCTCGGCCAAGTCGGACACCGCGACCCGGTGCTCGCCGGGGAGCTCAGAGGCCAGAGCCTCCAGTTCGTCGCCCTTGCGGGAGGAAAGGACGAGGCTGGCTCCGCGCTCGGCGAGCGCATTGGCAATCGCTCGCCCAAGGCCACCGGTCGCGCCGGTCAGAAGGACCGTCTTTCCCCTCAGCTCCATCGCGCCTCAAACCTACTGATCGCATAAGGTCCGGGGCCATGAAGCTCTATATCTGCTGGGGCACCTTCCAAACGCCCCGTCCGGGCGGCCATCCGTGCGCGAACGCGCACAAGGCTCTCAAGGAGGCCGGGCATGACCCGGAGGTCGTCAAGGTCCATGGCCTGGGCGTTGGCCCGAAGTTCCTGAACGTGATGACGGACGGACGACGCGAGGTCGAGGAGATTGCCGGCCAGCGCGAGGTGCCCGTGCTCGTGCTCGACGACGGCGAGGTCATCAAGGAATCCAAGAGCATCGTGGAGTGGGCTGCGGCCCATCCGGCGACGGCTGAATCAGCCGCATAAGCCCGCAAATAGCGCATTCCCAGGCGTGGAAAGCGCCTTTTGTGAGCGTCTGTTAGCAAAAGACGTCGCACTTTGCTAACCTGCCTCACAATCTGAACCTAAAAAACCGGTAGCCGAGTTCGCGCCACTCAGTGGCGCGGAACGGGGGAACCGAAACGTTGGGGCTAACTCTCCTGTCTTGGAGGGGGCGCGACTCCTAAAGCGCCAGCCCGTCAGCTAACCCCGTAGGCGCTTTACAAGGAGACCGACTTGAACTCAGAAAAGACAAAGTTTCGAATGCGGAAGCCGCACAGAGCGGTAGCGCTGACGGCTTGCGCCGTGGCAGCCCTCGCGCTGCCCACGATCTCGCTCGCCGATGGCGGCGGGGTTGGCACCGGCGGTGGCGGTGGCGGCAGTCAGACGACCTCTGGCTCCAAGGCCAAGCTGAAGGCGAACGGCAAGGCAATCGCTCCGGCCTCCGCGCCCCGAGCGGTCAAGAAAGCGATCGCAGCGGCCAACGAGATCGACAAGTACCCCTACAAGTGGGGAGGCGGCCACAACTTCCGCGGCAAGGGCTACGACTGCTCCGGAGCCGTTAGCTACGTGCTCGGCCCGAAGGGCGCCGGTCTCATCGACCACGCCATGACCTCCGGCGATTTCGCCAGGTGGGCCAGCAAGGGCAAGGGCAACTGGATCACCACGTACGGTGACTCCGGCCACGTCTTTGTCGTGATCGCGGGCCTCCGCTTCGACACCTCGCAGCCGGCTGACGGTAAGTCCGGCCCCGGCTGGTCCAAGGATGTCAGCGCGGGCTTTGCGAACGTCTCGAAGAGCGCCGCGCGCCACAAGGGCGGGCTCTAGAGATCGATTTCCCCCGATCCGTTCGAGAAAGCGCGTCCCTTCGGGGGCGCGCTTTTTCTTTGTATGACCTGGATCCGCAACGCCCGCGGCTAGGTTCGGGCGGATGGACGAGACGGAGGGCGGACTCAGGCAAGGGATGCGGGCAGGAGCGCCGATCTCCCTGGCCTCGCTCCTCCTCGGGATCTCGTTCGGGGTGCTCGCCGAGCCTGTAATGGGCACGGCCGCGCCGATCGTGATGTCCGCGATCGTCTTCGCAGGCTCGGCCCAATTCGGTGCGCTTGCCGTGCTTGCGGCCGGTGGTGGCGCCGGCGCTGCGATCGCGGCCGGCGTGCTGCTCAATATGCGCTACCTGCCGATGGGGATCTCGATCGCCGCGTCGACAGAAGGCGGGTGGTTTCGTCGCGGCCTGGCCGCGCAACCCCTGATCGACGCTGGTTGGGCGATGTCCTATCGGGGCGACGGGCGCTACGACATCCCGTACATGTGGGGCTTCACGGCCGTGAACTATCCGATGTGGGTGGGCGGCACCGCGCTCGGGGTGTTAACCGGGGACATGATCGGCGACCCGGACCGCCTCGGGCTCGACGCGCTCTTCCCCGCGTTCTTCCTGGGGCTCCTGATGGGCGAGGCGACCGAAGGACGGCGCGGGTGGGTCGCCGCCCTTCTGGGCGCGACGATAGCCCTCACCCTCGCTCCGGTGACGCCGGCCGGCGTTCCCGTCATGACGGCGTGCCTCGCGGCGCTTGTCGCGCTGGTACCAGGAGGGGACGACTCATGACTGCGGCGTGGGTCACAGTCTTCGGCCTCTGGGCGACCGTGGTCGTGACGAAGGGGATCGGCCCCGTCGCGCTCGGGAACCGCGAGCTCCCACGCCCGCTCACGAAGGTAATCGACCTCCTGGCCCCGGCGATCCTCGCCGCGCTGATTGCTGTTGGAACGTTCACGAACGCGGACGGCGACCTGGTGATCGACGCACGGGCCGCGGGGCTCGCCGCAGCCGCCGCGGTCTACGCCGTCAGCCGCAAGTCGATCGTGCTCGCGATCGGCGCGGCAGCCGTGACCGCCGCTCTGGTTCGCGCCATTGCCTGAGAGTCGTATGCCTGAAGGCAATTTTGGCCAGAGGCGCAAAGCGCCCATGCCTGCGAACCGGATAGCGTCGCCGATGTGAGCGATATGCCGGACGTCCGCCTGGCCGGTGTAACTCGCCGTTACGGAGATGTCGTCGCGGTGGACGACGTGGACCTCGAGGTCGGCCGCGGCGAGTTCTTCACCATGCTCGGCCCTTCCGGGTCGGGCAAAACGACAACCTTGCGGATGATCGCGGGCTTCGACGTGCCGGATGAAGGCCGGGTCGAGATCGGGGGCGAGGACGTCACAGACCTGCCCGCTTACGACCGTACGGTCAACACGGTCTTCCAGGACTACGCGCTGTTCCCGCACATGACGGTCACCGAAAACGTCGAGTACGGCCTGCGGGTGGCGAAGGTAGACAAGGCCGAGCGCGCCCTGCGGGCGAAGGAGGCTCTGGAGATGATCCGCCTCGGGGACCTCGGGGAGCGCAAGCCGGCGGCTCTTTCGGGCGGGCAGCGCCAGCGCGTAGCCCTGGCACGGGCGATCGTGAACGAGCCGCGCGTGCTCCTCCTCGACGAGCCCCTCGGCGCCCTCGACCTGAAACTTCGCGAGCAGATGCAGGTCGAACTGAAGACGATCCAGGACGAAGTGGGCATCACGTTCATCTACGTGACCCACGACCAGGAGGAGGCGCTCACCATGTCGAACCGGGTCGCGGTCTTCAACGACGGGAAGATCGAGCAGGTCGGCACGCCGGACGAGATCTACGAGCGTCCGGCCAACTCGTTCGTCGCCGCCTTCGTCGGCACCTCGAACATGATCGAGCGCGACGGCGAAAGCTTCACCGTCCGGCCGGAGAAGGTGCGATTCGTCGATGGCGACTCCCCAGATGGCCTGCATACGGAGCGCGGCACGATCACCGATGTCAGCTACGCCGGCCCAATCACCCGCTTCCACGTCGAGCTTGAGAAAGGTGGGCGGCTTCAGATCGTCCGCCAGAACACAGACTCGTCCCCTGGCGACGACCAATCAAGGAAGGGCCAGGAAACAACGGTCGGGTGGCTGCCGGAGCACACGGTCGCCGTCTCGGCCGAGAACGGAAGCGGGCCCGATCCGAGCTCGCAATCGGAAAGTCCAAAGAAAGAGGAGGAAAACCTATGAGTGCAAAGCCGAAGCATCCCGCGCGGCTTGCCTGGATGATTGTGACGTCCCTGTTGGCGTTCGTGTTCTTGTACGGATGCGGCGACGATGACGACGGGGCCGGCTCCACAGAGGAAGCGCAGACCGAGATCGGGGAGCTCGAGGGCGAGCTGAACCTCGTCATCTGGGCCGGCTACGCCGAAGACGGCTCGTACGACCCGAAGGTCGACTGGGTGACCGACTTCGAGAAGGAAACCGGCTGCGAGGTAAACACCAAGGTCGGCAACACCTCCGATGAGATGGTGCAGCTGATCGAGCAGGGTGGATACGACGGCGTCTCCGCCTCGGGCGATGCCAGCGGCCGGCTCTACGCGGCCGGTGACGTCCAGCCGGTGAACACCGACCTGGTCCCGAATTACGCTGACATCACCGACGCGCTGAAGGACCAGCCGTACAACACGTTCGACGGCGTCAACTACGGGATCCCGAACGACCGCGGGTGGAACGTCCTGGCGTACAACACCGACGAGGTCAAACCCGCGCCGACGTCGTGGGGTTCGGTCTTCCCGGGTGACGACTACAGCGGCAAGGTCACGGCATACGACGCGCCGATCTACATCGCGGACGCCGCGTTGTACCTGAAGGCGACTCAGCCGGATCTGGGGATCACCGACGTGTATGAGCTGACTCAGGAGCAGTTCGACGCGGCGATCGACCTGCTCAAGGAGCAGAACGCGAACATCAACGAGTACTGGAGCGACTACGCCAAGGAGGTGTCGGCGTTCACCAACGGCGACACCGTGATCGGCACGGCCTGGCCGTATCAGGCACTGCTGCTCCAGGGCGAGGGCGAACCGGTCGACTTCAACGAGGTTCCCGACGAGGGAGCGACCGGCTGGTCCGACACCTGGATGCTGACCGAGGATGCCGAGCACCCGAACTGCTGGTACGAGTGGGTCAACCACGCCACCAGTCCCGAGGCCCAGGCAAAGGTCGCGGTGTGGTTTGGCGCGGCGCCGGCCAATCTCAAGGCCTGCGATCTCACCGGCGAGCTCGACTCTGCCTACTTCGGCACGGCCGACCATTGCGAGCTCTACCACGCCGACGACGAGGAGTTCTGGAGCCAGATCGAGTTCTGGAGGACCCCCGTCTCCGACTGTGGCGAAGGTCGTGAGGACGAGGAGTGCGTCACGTTCGACGACTGGATCCAGGGATGGACCGAGGTCAAGGGCTAATCCCGGCGGTGAATCGCTGAACGAGCGATCGTGGAAGCAGCTGGCGTAGGAGCGCCGGCACCGAAGAGGTCGGTGGGCCGCAGGCTCGCCGGCCTCTTCCACGGTCGCCCCCGCCTGCAAGCGGGGGCGATACTTGCCGCTCCGATGACCTGGCTGGTCATCGGCTATCTCGGCTCGCTGGCCGTCCTGCTGATCTCGGCCTTCTGGAGCCTCGGCGAGCTGAGCGGCCACATCGAGGGCACCACCCTCGAGCACTTCGATCGCATCTATACCGAAGGGGTGTACCGCGCAATCTCGCTGCGCACGATCGGCGTGGCGGCGGCCGTCACGGTGACGGATGCGCTGATCGCGTTCCCGATCGCCCTCTACATGGCGAAGTTCGCGCGCCCTCGCACCAAGAGCTTGCTGGTGGTAGCGGTGCTGATCCCACTGTGGTCCGCCTATCTCGTCAAGGCCTACGCCTGGCGCACAATCCTCAGCGAGGACGGCCCGCTCAACTGGCTGCTCAGCCCGCTGGGAATCGACGGACCCGGATACGGGCTCTTCGCCGTCTACCTCGTGATGAGCTACATCTGGCTGCCGTACATGATCATCCCGATCTACGCGGGCCTGGAGCGGATCCCGGATTCACTGCTCAGCGCCTCCGGCGATCTCGGCGCCCGCCCCGGCTACACGTTCCGCCGCGTGATCATGCCGCTCGCGTTCCCGGCGATCGTTGCCGGCTCGATCTTCACGTTTTCTCTAACGCTGGGCGATTTCATCGCCGTGGACCTGGTCGGTGGCAGTACCCAATTCATCGGGTCAGTCGTCTACGACAACTTCGCAAGCAACCTGCCGCTGGCCGCGGCGTTCACGACGGTTCCGATCATCGTGATGACCATCTACCTGCTGATCGCCCGGCGGCTCGGGGCGTTCGAGCACCTATAGGCAATGCGACTCTCGTCCCGGCAACTCATCTCCCTGCGAATCGCGACCGGCGCAGTGCTCGCGTTTATCTACGTGCCCCTGCTGATCATCGGTATCGAGGCATTCAACGAGGCACGCACGCTCGAGTGGCCGCCACCAGGCTTCACAACCGAGTGGTTCCAGAGAGCGTTCGAGAACACCGGGGCGCGGGACGCCTTCCTCTATTCGCTGAAGACGGCCGCGATCGCGACATCGCTCGCACTCGTTCTCGGCAGCCTCGCTGCGATCGGGGTGTCGCGCTTTCGGTTCTTCGGCCGCGAGGCAGTTTCGTTCCTGATCATCTTGCCGATCGCGCTCCCGGGCATCGTTACCGGAATCGCGCTCAACTCAACGTTTACGGAGGTCCTGGGCATCAAGCTGGGCCTGCTGACGTTGGTCATCGCCCACGCGACCTTCTGCATCGTGGTCATCTACAACAACGTCGTCGCTCGGTTGAGGCGCTTGTCGACATCGTTTGAGGAGGCCTCCGCCGATCTCGGCGCGACTCCCTGGCAAACGTTTCGCTGGGTCACGCTGCCGAACATGCGCACCGCCATTGTCGCCGGCGCACTGCTGGCATTCGCGCTGTCGTTTGACGAGATCATCGTCACGGTGTTCACGATCGGCATCGGCGACGAAACGCTGCCGCAGTGGCTCCTGAACAACTTCTCTCGCGCCAACCAGCTGCCGATCGTCAACGCGGTCGCGGTGATCGTGATCCTGCTCTCGATCATCCCGGTCTATATCGCCCACAGGCTGTCGAGCGAGGTCGACTCGGGCCAAACCGCCGGCGCCGCGCCGTGAGTGCTTGAGAACCCTGATCGAACTCACGATCGTCGTAGTAGGCGTCATCGGCTTCACAGCTCTCGTCCTCACCCTCACGAGAGCGGGCGAGCCAGCGGTCGCCGGAAAGCGGGCGGTCATCGATCCCGACGATCCGGACTGGTTGGACGTCGAGGAAGCGGCCTCGTACCTCGACGTCGAAACGGGGTTCGTCTTGAACCTCGTCGCTCGGGACGCGATCCCGTTCTTCGTGATGACCGAGGGCGACAGAGCCGAAGGCTCGAGTTACTACTTCCGCCGCGACGAGCTCGATGAGTGGACCGTCGGCTGACCTTCGCGAGGGGGAGCACCTGTCCCAAGGATCATGTGCTTTGCATGGAAAGCACCTAAAGCGTTACATGCTTTGGACGAGAAGCATGACCCCGGCTCAACGGGCGGTCCAACCACCGTCGACGATAAGCGTGTGGCCGGTGACATAGCTCGACGCATCTGAGGCGAGGAAAAGGATCGCACCGTCAAGCTCCGTAGGGTCGCCTGGTCGCCCGAGCGGGGTGCGCTCTTCAACGAACCTGCGACCGGTCTCGCTGGAAAGACTCTCAGCCGTCATTTCAGACGGAAACCATCCTGGCGCTAGAGCGTTGACGCGAATTCCGTGGGGTGCCCACCGGACTGCCAGC
Organism: Solirubrobacterales bacterium; assembly: GCA_033856515.1. Classification (GTDB taxonomy): domain Bacteria; phylum Actinomycetota; class Thermoleophilia; order Solirubrobacterales; family 70-9; genus JALZKA01. The sequence continues at coordinate 98,938 of JAWVEY010000034.1, read as the reverse complement.
TCGCGTGTCAGGTTGACCACCGCTCCTTTGGACGCTGCGTATGAAGGGGTGTCAGGCCCATCGCCTGCGACGAGTCCGCTGATCGAGGCCACGTTCACAATCGAACCCCCGGCTTGGTCGATCATCACAGCGCCCGCTGCGCGGGAACAGTTGTAGAGACCGACGGTATTGACCTCAAGCACTTCGCGGAAGGAATCGGGCGACTCGATCTCATTGTCCTCATGCGGTGCGATCCCGGCAGCATTGACCAGCACGTCGAGCCTGCCGGTTGATTCAACTGCTACGGCAATCATTCTCTCGACCGCAGAGTCAACGGTCACGTCGCATTCGACGGCGAGCGCGTTCGCGCCTTGTGATTGCAACTCGTCTGCGAGCGCCTCAATACGTACCAGTCGTCGGGCGGCCAGGATCACGCTTGCTCCGGCTGCGGCGACGACCTGGACAAACCGATAACCGAGCCCCGAGGAGGCACCCGTCACGACCACCGTGCGCCCGTCCAACCGAAAGATCTGCGTAGGGTCGACAGACCTTGCCACGTGATGAAGAGTACGGCCTTAGGCCTTCCCTTTTGGGGTGCTCCTCGACAGGACGTCCGTGAACTACCGCTATGGCGGTAGGAGAGGGACGTTCGGTGTCGGGCTACGCGACGTTCGTGGGTGACGGCTCGTCGATCTGGGCCTTGGCCGGCTCGTCCTTGCCGCTGACGGAATCCTTGAACTCGCGGAAGCCCTTGCCTGCGGACTTGCCGAGCTCGGGGAGCTTCGAGGGTCCGAAGACGACGAGCGCGATGATCAGGACGATTGCGATTTCCATGGGGCCGATGTTCGGCATGTGAGTTGTCTCCTTGACTTCGTGAGCCGGTCGCTATTCGACTACGACCGAGCCCTTCATGACCACGTGGAACCGGCAGTAGTAGGTGTACGTGCCGGGTTCGTCGAAAGTTTCTTCCGCGGAGTCTCCCTTGCCTAGCTCCTCGGTGTCGAACGAACTGTCGTCTGCGGTCGCAGTGTGCGCGGCGGAGTCCTCGTTCGTGAAGGTGATCGTCGTGCCCGCGGGCACCGTGATTTCCTCGGGACCGAACTCGAAGTCGGCGATCTCGACGGAGTCGCCAGTTCCGGTCGATGACTCGGTCGAGGTCATCTCTTCCGAGGTCGCCGATGGCGCGGCGACCGTCTGGTCGCCTGCCCCCTCGTTGCCGCAGCCGGCGACCCCCGCGAAAGCGAGGGCCGCCAACAGGGCAGGAACTGCGGTTCTTACTGAGCCAGGAATGGCGTAACTGCCTTCGTGACTTCGTCGACCGTCAGCGTCGGGTCGAAGGCATCCGGTGCGGCGGGCTCACCCGCTGCGTTGCGAACGGACGCCGCATGACGCGCTTCGATCTGAACGATCGCCCCAGCCGTGGCCAGGAGGTCCTTGGACGAGATCATCGGGCCGGCGCCGTTGTAGGCGCTGACGCCGAGGTCCTCGAACGTGATCGCCGTCGCGAGGAACGTGCCCTCGTCCGTGAACGCGTCACCGAAGTCCACCGCGGGTGCCTCGACAGGCTTGCCGCCGAGGTCTTCGATGGCCTGGGTGAGGCCGGCAACGTGCTCGGCCTCCTGCTCGCCAAACGTCTTGACGAGGGCCGCGTTCTCACTCGAGAGCTTCGCGTCCTTGGCCGCCTGCTCATAGAACGCCGTCTCGAGGTACTCGAGCGTGAGGGCGAAGTTGAGGATCTCAATGTCACCCTCGGATCCGCCGTCTTGAGCAAACGCCTTCCTGAGCATGGGACCTGCCGCGAATGCGCCGTAGGTGGCACCGGCCGCGAGGATCCCCTTCATCAGGAACGAGCTTCGATCGATGGGCTTGAACTCGATCTGCTCGAGCTCGGGGGCCGCTTGTGTCTTGTTAGTCATGGTGTCGAATCTCCTTTCTTGCAGTCCGCGCTACTGGACGAGGAACGGTTGGACTGCGTCGAGGACGGTCTCGGGATCCGCCGGGACGGCGAACGCACCGTCCGGGGTCGGGTCCTCGCCGATCAGCGTGTTGAGGAGCGCCGCGTGGCGAGCCTCGACCGTGTGGATCGCGAGTGCCGCCGCGAGGATGTCCGGGTTCTCGATCTTCGCCGCCTGGCCCAGGTACGCGGCCGCGCCGAGGTTCTCGACCTCAGCCGCGGTCTTCAGGACCGTCTCTGCGTCGTCGAGGGGGAATTCGGCCTCCGGCTCGGGAGCGGGCTCTTCGCCCAGGTCCTTGAGCGTGGCGAGCAGAGCGTCGACGTGCTCCTGCTCATGGCCGCCGATCGTCTTGACCAACGCCAGCTCCTCACCCTTGAACAGGCCGCTGTCGGCGACCGCGGCATAGAAGCCCGCCTCGAGGTACTCGAGGGTGAGCGCGTAGTTGAGGATGCCGACGTCGCCCTCGCCGAAACCTGCGTCGGCAAGAGCGTCGCCGGTGCTGGCCATATCGGTCGAGGTATCGGAACTCGCGGTCGAGTCATCGTCGTCGTCGCCGCAGGCCGCCAAGAAGGCGCCCGCCGCACCGGTTCCGCCCGTCAGCACAAGGAACTTGCGCCGCGAGTAAGGATCCTGGGCCGCACGCGCGATGGCGTTGCGACCGGGCTTCGTGGGTACGGTCATGTCTTTCTGACCTCCATTCGGGGTGTTGCCAATACCGGGGTCCCGCCTTAGGACCATGTCCCGGTACTCGCCTCCCGACGGCACCGGTCCTTTTCCGGACTTGACCTTGCTTTCGAGCGCGCAGCCCGAATGGATCAGTCGGCCGTCGAACCGAACTCGACGCTGAGTAGTTGCTCAGCGGCGTCGAGGAGCGTGGCCAGCATGACCTCCGGGGACACCGCCGGGTCACGGAGCGTCGCGTTGACCGAGAAGCCTGAGATCAGCGCCGCGAGGATGAGCGCGACTTTGTCGGGAGAAACGGGGCCGAACTCACCGGTCCTCTGCCCCGCCCTGATGATGCCGGCGATCGTGCGCCGGAACGCATCGGCCTGTGCCTGTCGCGCCTTCCGTGCAGGTTCGTTGCGGGACGAGAGGCGCCACAGCTCGATCAGGATGGTCGCCTCGTGATCGGCTGCGCTCAGTTCGATGAAGTGCCGCAGCCGCTCGGTTTGCGAGTCGTCGTTCGCCATGCGGGAGCGGGCTTCATCCAGGAACCAGTTGTTGCGGATCTCGGCGAGCGCGATCAGCACCTGGCCCGCGTCCTGGAACCAGTACTTCACGGCCGCTTCATCGGTCTTGAGCGCATCGGCGAGGTCTCCCAGAGTGAGCTTCGCGATGCCGCGCTCGGGAATCAGCTGCCCAGCGACACCGACGACGTCAGCCCAATTGACTCTGGGGAGCGCGTGCTCAGCCATCGTTCGCCTCCGCGAGGGAAGGCAGCTTGAGCGGCGCGCCCAAGAGGGTCGCGCAAACCGTCACGCAGGCATCGAGCATGTAGTTGGGGCGGACTGTGGTGTCGCCGAGCGTCGCCTGAAGCGCCATCGCGTCGATCAGGGTGGAGATCGTGATCGCGGCGCGGCGCGGGTCAGGCGCTGAGAACTCGCCGGCCTCTACCCCGTCGCGCACGATCTCCTCGATCAGATCGCGCCAGCGCTCATCGAGTTCGGTCCGAAGAGCGCTGGCGCGCTCGTCGCGCAGAGCGAGGCTCCAGAGCTCGATCCAGAAGGTCCAGTCATAGTCGGGGACGCAGGCCTCGAGGAGGGCAAGGATCCACTCGCTCGGGGACTCGGCGGAGGAGGCGAAGAGGACGCTCTCAAACCGCTCCTCGTCCCGGCGCATCACCAGGCAGAAGGCCTCCCACTCGGTTTCGAACTCCGCTTCGACAGCTTCCAGCTCCACCCCGGCCCGATCGGCGAGCTCTGCAAGTGCCCAGCCGTCGGCGCCGTGCGCGCGGATCAGCGCCTCGGCCGCGTCGAGGAGCGCCGTGCGCTCCGGGGATGTCTCGTCGGCATTCATCGCTCTACATGCGCTTTCGGCACGCCGGCTATTCGCATTGAGCCGCGGGTCGCCCCCCGCCGCAACGCTACTTCAGAACGCGGATCAGCTTCTTGTTCACGAACTCGTCCATTCCGTACTTGCCGAGCTCGCGCCCGAAGCCCGAGTTCTTCACTCCACCGAACGGCAGCTCGGCTCCGTCGAGTAGGACTCCGTTGACGTAGACCATCCCCGTGTCTAGGCCGTCCGCCACACGCTGGGCCTGCTCCGGATCGGTCGAGAAGACGTACGAGCCGAGCCCGAACGGCGTGTCGTTCGCAAGCTCGATCGCCTCCTCCTCGGAGCTGACCTTGTAGACGCTCGCGACAGGGCCGAAAAACTCCTCATGGTGAGCAGAGTTGTCCGGGGTGATTCCCGTCAGCACGGCGCCCGAAAAGAAGTTGTCCTTTCGATTGCCGCCCGCGATCTCGGCACCCTGGGCGACCGCGCGGTCGATCTGCTCCTGAAGACCCTCCGCAGCCTGAGAGGACGAAAGGGGCCCCATCTCGGCATCGTCGGACATCGGATCGCCCGCCTCGGTGGCCGTCACCTTGGCCGTGAACTTCGCAAGGAAGTCGTCATACAACTCGTCGGCGACGATGAACCGCTTCGCGGCGTTACAGGACTGGCCGGAGTTGTCGAGTCGCGCGGACGCGGCGGCCTCGACCGCCTCGTCCAAGTCCTCGGTCCCCAGGAGGATGAACGGATCGGATCCGCCCAGCTCGAGCACGACCTTTTTGAGATTGCGCCCCGCGATCTCCGCAACCGCTGCTCCCGCTCGCTCGGAGCCGGTGAGTGAGACTCCGCGGACCCGCGGATCCTCGATCACCTTCTCGATCTGGGCGTTCGAGGCGAGGATCGTGTGGTACGCGCCCTCTGGGAATCCGGCATCGTTGAAGATCTCCTGGATCGCCTCGGCCGACTCGGGACACTGGTGCGCGGGCTTCAGCAGAATCGTGTTGCCCACCACGAGGTTCGGTCCGGCGAAGCGGGCCACCTGGTAGTAGGGAAAGTTCCAGGGCATGATGCCAAGCAGCGGGCCGACGGAGGTCCGGCGAATGAGGGCCGACCCCTCGCCCGCGAGCAGCTTGATCGGCTCGTCAGCGAGAATCTCTTCCCCGTTGTCGGCGTAGAAGCCGTAGATGTCGACGCAGAAGTCAACCTCGCCGAGCGCCTGCTCCATCGGCTTGCCCATCTCCCGGACAGCGATCTGGGCCAGTGCCTCGCGCCGTTCGCCGTGGAGCTCCGCGACCTTCTTGACCAACGCAGCCCGCTCGGCGACAGAAGTCTTGAGCGCCCAGGTTCGGTGGGCGTTAGCCGCCGCCGCAATCGCTCCCTCGAGCTCTGAGTCGGATATCTCCGGATAGTCCTTCTCCGTCTCGCCGGTTGCCGGGTTGATGACTGCGTACTTGCCCATAGTTTCTCCTCTTCTCGGGGTGGTCTAGTGAGAACCCGGCATCGCCCGGGCGGCGTCGTCGCCCGCGCCATCGCGCGAACCGTTCTGCGGCGTGTCGAAGTCCAGTACCTCCTCGGGAGGCGTGCAATCCATCCCAACTCCCTCGGCCACGGCTGCGTGCGTAACCTTTCCGCGGGCGACGTTGATGCCGGGCTTCAGCCCGGGAATGCGGCCAACCGCGCCTACGACACCGTCGTCTGCGAGCGCGAGCGTGTACGGCAAGGTCGCGTTCGTCAACGCGTAGGTCGACGTGATCGGCACGGCGCCGGGCATGTTCGCCACGCAGTAGTGGATGATCCCGTCGACCTCGTAGGTCGGGTCGGAGTGGGTCGTCGGCTTCGAGGTCTCGAAGCAGCCGCCTTGGTCGATCGCCACATCGACGAGCACCGCGCTCTTCTTCATCAGACCGAGTTGCTCGCGGGTGATGACGTGCGGCGCCCTGGCTCCATGAACCAGGACCCCGCCGATCACGAGGTCGATGTCGGGCAGGCGCTCTTCGATCGAGAGGGTCGATGAGAAGACCGTCGATGCCCTGCCTCCGAAGGTGACGTCCAGCTCGCGAAGCCGGTCGATGGACTTGTCGTACACGAACACGTCCGCCTCCATGCCAATTGCGATGAACGCCGCGTTCATGCCGACCGCGCCACCGCCGATGATCATCACGTTGGCGGCAGCAACCCCGGGCACGCCACCCAAGAGGACGCCTCGCCCACCCAGCGGCTTCTCGAGCATGAAGGCGCCGGCCTGCGTTGCGATCTTGCCTGCTATCTCCGACATGGGCGCCAAAAGCGGCAGGCGGCCTTGGTCGTCCTCGACCGTCTCGTAGGCGATGCAGATCGCGCCCGTGTCGCAGAGGCCCTTCGTGAGCTCGGGCGCAGGCGCCAGGTGGAGATATGTGAAAAGCGTCGTCTCAGCCCTGAGCATCTCGACCTCGGGCGTCTGAGGCTCCTTTACCTTCAGGACCATCTCGGCCTCGCCCCAGACGTCTTCGGCCGAAGGCACGATCCGCGCGCCCTGAGCCTCGTAGTCGGCGTCGGAGATCGCCGAGCCCTCGCCGGCGCCCTTCTGAACGATCACGTCGTGACCGTGTTCGGCCAGCTCGCGCGCCCCGATCGGCGTCAACGCGACGCGGTACTCGTCCGTCTTGATCTCGGTCGGGACTCCTACTTTCACTCGATCACCTCACGAGCTCTCTGGCCCTCAGGGCGAGCCACAGTTCGATGCGGTCGGTTGCGCGCGATAGGTCGCGGCCCGTCAGCTCCTCGATCTTGCGGATCCGGTAGCGGAGCGTGTGACGATGGCAGTAGAGCTGGCGCGCGGCTCGCTCCCAGTTGCCGTTGTTCTCGATGAACGCTTCGAGCGAACGGAGAAGTTCGCCGCCGTACTCGCCCTCGTTCCGGCCGATCGGCTCCAGAAGCCCTTCCGAATAGAGGCGAAGCGCCTCGTCGTCCTGAAGCGCAAGGAGCAGGGTGAACGCGCCGAGGTCGCGATGGGAGGCGACGTCGGGTCCGCCCCCGTTCTGAATCGAGGTGGCCTCGAGGGCGCAGCGCGCCTCGTGGAAAGCTCGCCGGAGCGACGCCACGGGGACGCTTCGCGAGGCGGCCGCGCGGACACCCGGGTATGAAGAGATCAGTGCGACCCTCGCCTCGCGGGCAATGGCGACCGAATCGTCGGCGCCGGTGGCGATCACGGCGCACAAGAGTGATCCGGACGCCGTCGAGGCGGTCGCCACCAGAGCCGGGATGCTTGCTCGAGCCAGGTGCGTCTCGAGAGCGGGCTCTGCAGCAGGGGGGTCGTCAAGCGAGAAGACGATGACCGCAGCCTCAGTCTCGATCCCGAACGGCCTGAGACGCCCGCCCAGCTCCTCGGGATCGAGGCGACCCGACAGCGCGTCCGCGAGGAGGTCGCCCGCAAGGCGGCGTTCCGTCTCGTTCACGACGCGCTCGCGCATCAGCTCGAGGCCAACGACGATCGATGCCTGGCGCGTGAGGAGACGCTCGAACTCGCCCAGCTCGCCCCGCTCCGACAGCACGACCAGCCAGCCCGCCGGGGGGGCTCCCCTCCGACCCGGGACCGGCACCACGAGACCCCGGTCGGGCAGCGCCTCCGGCTCGAACGCGGTCGCACCGGCACCGCTTGATCCAAGCCGGCCGGAGATCTCATCGGTGATCTTGACCACGTCCTCGGCCCGTGGGGAGCCCTTGGACGGGTGGCGCGCCACCTGACATAGGGCAGCGTCGAAGACAAGAGCCGCGCCGCCCACCGCGCCGGCGATCGAACTCGTGATCTCGTCCAGGCCTCCACCGTCGATGACCAGACGCTCCAGTTGCTCGTGGACCTTCGACCCTCTCGTGAGGGCGTCGTACTGCTCGCTCACAAGGCGCGCCGCGGCAGCCTCCGTGATCGCGATGAACGGCTTCTCATACGGGACCTCGAACAGGGGCATGTCGTGCTTTCGCGCCGCTTCGAGGAGGGCGTCGGGGACCTCCGCGTGGTCGAAGCCGGTCCCGAAGCCCAGAGCGGCGACCTCGTGCTTGGCGATCCGCGCCACATACGCCTTCTGCTTGGCCGCCGTCGAGAGGTTGTAGCCCGTCGTCAGGAGGACCTCGCCTCCAGACAGCCACGGCGTCGGGTCCTCGTGCTCGGAGATCGCGACCCAGCGCACGCCTCGATTGCCGTCGGGCGAGCCTGCGGCCAGTTCGAGGCCGCAGTCCGAGAGCAGAGACGAGACCGTCAGCATCAGTGCTTAGGCCCGGACCTGACCCGGGGTTACCGAGTGCGCGGGTCCGCTCGACTCGACCCGCTCGGCCGCCTCGGTCAGGACGCCGCGAAGGATTCCGGCGATCTCCTCGAACTCGGCGGTGTCGCAGGTGAGCGGCGGCGAGAGCTGGATCACGGGGTCACCGCGATCGTCTGCGCGGCAGATGAGCCCGCGCTTGTAGAGCTCGCCGGAGAGGAACCCGCGCAGGAGCCATTCGGACTCTTCTGAGTCGAAGCCCTCCTTCGTGTCCTGGTTCTTGACGAGCTCGATCGCGTGGAAGAAGCCCGCACCGCGGACGTCGCCGACGATCGGGATGTCGCGAAGCGCCTCAAGCGAGGCTCGGAACTCGCCCTCCTTGCGCAGCACATGGCCGCAGAGGTCCTCGCGTTCGTAAATGTCGAGGTTGGCCATCGCCGCGGCAGCAGCAACCGGATGCCCGGCGAACGTGAAGCCGTGCGTGAACGACACCGCGCCCTCGGAGAACGGCTCGAAGAGCTTGTCCGAGGCGATCATCGCGCCCATCGGCGCGTAGGCCGACGTGAGTGCCTTGGCCGAGGTGATGATGTCCGGCTGGTAGCCGTAGCGCTCGCAGCCGAAATAGTGCCCGAGGCGGCCCCAGGCGCAGATCACCTCATCGGAGATGAGGAGGACGTCGTTCTCGTCGCAGATCTCACGGACGCGCTGGAAGTAACCCTCCTGCGGCGGGATGCACCCGCCCGCGTTCTGGAGGGGCTCCAGGATCACGGCCGCGACCGTCTCGGCTCCCTCGAACTCGATCCGCTCGGCGATCTTCTCCGCAGCCCAGAGCTTGTCGCGACCCTCGGGCCAGTGGTACTCGTTCGTGTTCGGCACATGACAGCCGCCGGGGGCGAACGGCTCGTACGGGGCCCGCAGTGCCGTGAGCCCCGTCGCCATGAGGGCGCCCATCGTCGTCCCGTGGTACGCGACGTCGCGGGCGATGACCTTGTGCTTTTGGCCCTTGCCGTTCAGCCGGTGGTATTGGCGCACCAGCTTGAGCGCGGACTCGACCGCCTCGGAGCCGCCCGACGTGAAGAAGATCCGGTTGAGGTCGCCCGGGGTGAGGCTCGCGATCCTGGCGGCGAGCTCGATCGCGCGGGGATGCGCGTAGCTCCAGTTGGTTATGAAGTCAAGCTCTGAGACCTGCCGCGCCATCGCCTCGCCGATCTCGGCGCGGCCGTGGCCGGCGTTGCAGCAGAAGAGTCCGGACAAGCCGTCGAGGTAGCGGTTCCCGTGATCGTCATAGAGGTAGACGCCCTCGCCGCGCGTGATGATCGGAATCGGGTGATCGGCGTCGTAGCCGCCCATCCGCGTGAAGTGAAGCCAGAGATGCCTGCGGGCCATCTCCTGGAGGTCCTGGTCGGTTGCGGCTCCGCTCGCGGGCGCTGACATCGTCGTCGACTCCATCTTTCCTCCTAATTACGGTTGCATGCATCTGCTGAGCGCTTTAGCGCGAAACCAGCATGTGCCGTTGGGTATTGGACACTCTGACCGACGTTCCGTACAACCGTATATGCCAACTACCGTATGGGACAAGCCCCTCCGGGTCAAATCTGTCCAGCGGGTTTTATACGAATAGTCTAAGTCCTGTCGTACGTTTTGGGGACTTCGGGGGTTGCGAGGCGCCGCCGTGGCGCATAGGCTCCGGAAACTCTTGGACGGAAAGCCGAGCGTCAGCCTTGAATCCGTAATGAAGCGCTTCGGCGACTTCGTGGCCGTCGACGATCTCGACCTCGAGATCGGGAGCGGAGAGTTCTTCACGCTGCTCGGACCCTCCGGTTGCGGGAAGACCACGACGCTGCGGATGATCGCCGGCTTCGAAGAGCCCACCGAGGGCAAGGTGCTGATCGATGGGGACGACGTGTCCGGGCTCCCTTCGCACAAGCGGCCGACCAACACGGTCTTCCAGAGCTACGCGCTCTTCCCGCACATGAGCGTCTCCGACAACGTGGCGTTCGGCCTCCGGCGCCAGGGCGTGGACGGAACCGAGACGAAGCGACGTGTGAACGAAGAGCTCGAGCGCGTCGGCCTTGTCCGCGAAGCAAGCCGCAAGCCCGCTCAGCTATCCGGCGGGCAGCAGCAGCGCGTCGCGCTCGCACGCGCGATCGTCAATCGCCCGCGAGTGCTGCTGCTTGACGAGCCGCTCGGTGCGCTCGACCTGAAGCTGCGCAAAGGCCTCCAGGTCGAGCTCAAGCGGATCCAGCGCGAGGTTGGCATCACGTTCGTTTACGTGACGCACGACCAGGAGGAGGCGCTCACGATGTCGGACCGGATCGCGGTCATGAACCACGGGCGGGTCCAACAGCTCGCTACGCCGGAGGATGTCTACGAGCGGCCGACAACCACCTTCGTCGCCGGCTTCATCGGCGTCTCGAACCTGATGCCCGGCGTCGTCGAGGACGCCACCGGCGGCCGCACACGCGTGCGGCTCGACGCTGGCGTCTCCATTGACGTGGCCGGCAACAGCTTCGCCGCAGGCGAGCGCTGCCACGCTGTTGTACGCCCCGAGAAGCTCGAAATCGCAGGGGCGGAGGGATCGACCGGCGACGGGTGGCCGTCGGTCGGGGGGACGGTCGAGTCCTCCGTCTACCTGGGCACGGCAACGCAGATCGTTGTTCGGGTCGCGGGCGACGTTCCGATGACCGTGCTGGTCCCGAACGCGGACGAGGCGGAGCGGGGGCGGCTTCCCGGGGGTGGCGCCGAAGTGAACATCACCTGGGCGCCCGAGCACATGCACTTAGTAAGGGAGCCCGAGTCAAGGGAGTCCGAGTGACACGACGAGCGCTCGTCGCCGTCGCCCTGGCGCTCGGGTTGAGCGCCTGCGGCGGGATCGTGGGCGCCGGGAACGCGGGCAACGTCGAAACCGCCGACAACGGCCAGGTTGAGGGCGAGCTCGTTATCTCCAACTGGCCCGGTTACGTCGACCCGGGCAAGGACAACTCGCTTGCCCAGTTCACTGACCGCACCGGGGTTGAGATCGAGTACATCGAAGACATCAACTCCAACACGGCGTTCTTCGGCAAGGTCCAGCCGCTGCTCGACCAGGGCGAGTCGGGTGATCGCAGCATCATGGTCGTCACCGACTGGATGGCCAAGCAGATGTACGACCTCGGCTATCTCCAGGAGGTCGAGCACAAAGACCTGCCCACGGTGTTCGAGAACATCCGTCCCGGCATCGTCAGCTCCGAGCTCGACCCGGATCGCAAGTTCTCGATCCCGTGGCAAAGCGGCATGACCGGGATCTGGGTAGACACCGAAGAGGCGCCCGACATCACCTCGATCAACGACCTCTTCGACCCCAAGTACAAGGGCCGGGTGACGATGCTCGACGAGATGCGCGACACAGTGCCGCTCGTGATGAAGGCCGACGGCGTCGATCCGGCCGATGCCACGACCGAAGACTGGATGGCGGCGGTCGAAAAGATCCAAGGTGCGGTGGACGACGGGCAGATCAGGCGCTTCACCGGCAATGACTACACCGAGGACATCACCAGCGGCAACTCGGTCGCCTCGATTGGCTGGTCCGGCGACGGCTACCTGATCTCCAATGACAACGCCGAGTGGCGGATGCCCGACGAGGGCTGCATGCTCTGGACGGACAACATGGTGATCCCCGTCGGGGCGCCGAACACGCCTGCCGCGCTCGAGTACATGAACTACGTGTACGAGCCTGAGGTCCAGGCGCCGATTACCGCCTACATCAATTACGTGACCCCGGTGGACGGGGTCAAGGAGATCTTCTTAAAAGAGGGCGACAAGGGGCTGGCGAGTGACCCCCTCATCTTCCCTGACGAGGAGTTCACCAAGGACTGCACGGCCCAGGTGAACCCGCCGGTTGAGAGCGCGGAGGACATCACCGGGGCGTTCGAAGACGTAGTCTCGGGGTGAACGCTTGAGCAGCTCCCGCAAAGGCGGTCTCATCCCCGCGGGCCTGTTGGGCCCGGGCGTTATCTGGCTGGTCCTGTTCTTCGTCGTCCCCATGTACTTCATGGGCGAGATGGCGCTTCGCTCAGGCTCGCTGGCGAGCGGCGGGTTCGCCTTCACCTGGGAGTGGTCGAACTTCTCCGACGCGCTCGATGGCCGCGGCTCACAGATCATTCGCACGATCTACTACTCCGGAGCGGCCACGCTGATCGCGCTTCTGATCGCCTACCCCCTCTCTTACGCGATCGCCTTCAAAATCTCCCCGAGGTGGCGCTTGATCTTCCTGTTCGCGGTGATCGCGCCTTTCTTCACCACCTATCTGATCCGGACAATCGGGTGGAAGACGATCCTCAGCGACTCGAGCCCGGTCGTCGACTTCCTCAAGACGATCGGGGTCCTTCCGGAGGACGGGCGGCTCTTAGCGACCCCCGCGGCTGTGATAGCGGGGCTCACGTACAACTTCTTGCCGTTCATGATCCTGCCCATCTACGCGAGCCTCGAGCAGCTCGACGGCAGGCTGATCGAGGCGTCGAAGGACCTTTACGCGTCCGCGCGCACGACCTTCCGCAAGGTGACGCTGCCGCTCACCGCGCCGGGAATCGTCGCCGGCGTGCTGCTGACCTTCATCCCCGCGTTCGGCGACTACGTGAACGCGCAACTCCTCGGGGGCACCGGGCAGGCGATGATCGGGAACAAGATTCAATCGCTCTACCTGGTGGAGCGCGACTACCCGGAGGCGGCGGCGCTGTCATTCATGATGATGGCCGCCATCTTGATCACGGTCCTGATCTACATCAGGCTGGCCGGCACGGAAGCGTTCATGGGCGCAGAGGACGAGGACTGATCCGATGAGGGCTTGGGAGTGGCTCAAGCGCAACGCGCTGATCATCTTTGCCTGCCTGGCCGTCGCCTACATGCTGATCCCAATCATGGTGATCGCCGTCTTCTCGTTCGGCGACACTCCCTCCGGAAAGCTCACATTCGGGCTCAACGATGGCTTCACCCTCGATTACTGGCGCGACGCGTTCTCCATCGACGCGCTGAACGAATCGCTCCTCACTTCGCTCAAGCTGGCCGCCCTGGCGACGCTGGCATCGACCGCCATCGGCACCGCCATGGCGCTTGCCCTGGTCCGCTACCAGTTCCGCGGGCGCAAGGCGGCGAACCTGCTGATCATCCTGCCGATGGCCTCGCCGGAGATCGTCATCGGCGCGGCGCTGCTCTCGATGTTCATCGTTTACTCGCTACCGCTCGGCTTCACGACCCTCCTGATCGCGCACATCATGTTCTCGATCTCCTTTGTCGTGGTCGTGGTGCGCTCGCGGTTGATCGGGTTCGACCGCTCGCTCGAGGAGGCGGCGCGCGACTTGGGCGCAGGCCCGTGGACCACATTCAGGAAGATCACGCTCCCCTTGATCATGCCCGGCGTTGCTGCAGCGGGCCTGCTCGCTTTCGCGCTTTCGATCGACGATTTCGTGATCTCGAACTTCAACTCCGGTTCAACCGTGACCTTCCCGCTTTACGTCTACGGCGTCGCGCTCCGGGGCATCCCGGTCCAGGTCAACGTTCTTGCCACGATGCTCTTCATGGTCACCGTGGTGGCGATCGTCGCGGTGCTCTGGCAGCAGCGGCGGGCGGAGCGGATGGCTTCCGTGGCCCCAGAACCTGGCTGATAAGCCAGTTAATCTGGACGGATGATCGGCGGTTATCCGTCCGGTGGTCTTCATAATCAGTGCCGATGAGCACGGGGATGGAAGCCGTACCCGGTGTTGACGAGCAGCTCGTCGACGAAAAGGTGCTGCTCGAGCGTTACGCGAAGGAGCGCAGCCCCGTGTTGCGGGAGGAGCTGGTCAACCGCTTCTTGCCGCTCGCGCGAAGCTTGGCCAACCGCTACGCCGGCGGGCCCGAGCCGACCGAGGACCTACATCAGGTCGCGAGCCTGGGCCTGGTCAAAGCGATCGAGGGCTTCGACCCGACGCTGGGCTACACCTTTGCGAGCTATGCGGCCCCCACGATCCTGGGCGAGATCAAGCGCCACTTTCGCGACCGTGGCCGGCAGGTCCACCTGCCGCGGGGGCTGCAGGAGCGGATCGCCCAGGTGGAGCGGGCTGTCGACGACCTTCCGGCGAAGATCCAGCGAGTGCCGACCGCAGCTGACGTCGCTGAGCACACCGGGCTCGACGTCGAAGAGGTGCTCGAAGCGATGGAGGCTGCAAGCGCCCGGCGCCCCTATTCCCTCGACGCCACGGTCGGTCCCGACGAGGACGCGGCGACGCTCGTCGACACCCTGGGCGACGAGGACCCCTCGTACGAGACGGTCGAGTACGGCGAGGCGATCAGCCGCACCCTCGATCTCCTGCCCGAGCGCGAGCGGATGATTCTCCACCTCCGCTTCGTCGAGGACCTGACCCAATCGGAGATCGCCACCAAAGTCGGCATCTCGCAGATGCACGTCTCCAGGCTCCTGCGGCGCGCGCTCGACGCGGTCCGCGCCCAAGTCACGGATTAGGCGCTCAGGCAGGCTGCGCGGCTACGCCCGGCGAGATCTCGATCGAGATTAATTCGCCGTGGTCGCCCTCGACTATCTCGACGCGATCGGCGAGCTTGGCGATGGAGACGCCCATGCCGGGAAGCTCCATATGATCGAGCATGCGCTTCGCCCCACCGGGCTGAAACGGCCCGACGCGCAGGCATAGGTTCGGCCCGCACGCCTCGATCTCGATGCCCACGCGGCCTTCGGCGAAGTCGTCCTTGGCGCCGGCAGCGATTACGTCCCCCATCAGGATGCCGTCGGACATGCGGTCGAGCGAGAAACCCGCCCTGGTCGCCGCGATGGCAAGGACCCTGGCGATGACTGGCTTCGCGGCGGCGCCTGCGTCGATCGCGACCTCCGCCTCCTTTGGAGCGGGAGGGCTATCCGCTTGCACCTCGTCGTCGTCGTCCTCGGTCATGCGCACCCTCGCGATAAGCGCGGTGCCACCGCCTTCGGGACTTTCGATGGCGAAGGAGTCAACCACGGAGGCGATCAGCGGCAGGCCCAGGTGGAGGGACCCGTCGTCCTGCCCGGGGCGGGGCCGAAAGCCGACGCCCCAGTCACGTACTCGCAGCTCGACCTCGCCATTCGCGGCAATCGCCGAGACCTCGATCCGCCCGTCGTCGCGGCCGGGGTATGCGTGGACGACCGCGTTCATGCACGCCTCGGTGGCGATCTGCTTCAGGTCGGCCAGGGGACGCTCGGGGATCGAGACGCCGTCCGCGAGCCCGGAAAGCGCTTGGCGCACGAGCGCGAGGTTCTCCGGCTTGGCCGCGAGAGCCATGTGGAGCTCGGTTGCGGGCACAGTCATTTCGTCGCCCTCAGGTGGGGGCGACGGCCAGCGCCTCGAGCGCCGCCTCGCGGTTCGGGTGCACGGGAAGCTCCTCCGCCAACCCCGTCACCTCGAGCACGCGGCGAACCGGTTCGGCCGCGCCGTCACATGCGACGGCGAATCCGCGATCAGCCTCACCTGCGACACGCCGCGCATCCAGCACGGCGCCGAGAATTGACGAGTCGACAAAAGTCGCTGACGAAAGGTCGATGATGAGAGCCTTCTCTTCGTCGGCGGTCGCCTCGAACGCCTCGCGGACCTGGGGGAGCGTGCCGAGATCGTGCTCGCCTTCGAGCACGACGATCTCGATGCCCTCTCCGCCCGCTTCAGTGCGGACTTCTCCCACCACGTCCATGTCGCGAGGATATCCAGAACGAAGGCTGTTAAGCCTCCGCGCCCTGCCGAGACGCACGAGCTTTAACACTGAATATGACTACCACCGACTCGGGGGGTCTAAACCGGGGAGGGCGGATACCATCGCCCGCGATGGCCAGTCCTGAGTCGAACCTCCTCATCGGTGGCGAAAAGGTCGCCGGAGAAGGCGACGCCATCGAGGTCGAAAATCCGTTCACCGAAGCGGTGATCGCGACGCTTCAAGGCGCCTCTACGGAACAGGTAGATGCTGCCGTCGCCGCCGCGCGAAGCGGTTTTAAGACCTGGGAGCCGACACCCGCGACCGAGCGCGCCGACATGCTCCACGAGGTGGCGTCGAAGCTCCGCGCGCGGACCGACGAGCTGGCGGCGCTCATGACGTCGGAGGGCGGGAAGCCCGTGATCGAGAACGCCGACGAGGTCGGCTGGGTGGCCGCGGCGTTTGACTATTACGCCGAGATCGGCCGCGACTCTGCCGGGCGGGTGATCCGTCCGATCGAGCCGACCCAGCTTGCACTTGTCGTCAAGGACGCCCTGGGCGTCATCGGCTGCATCGTGCCGTGGAACTACCCGCTTCTCCTGCTCGCCTGGAAGCTCGCCCCGGCGCTCGCCGCGGGCAACTCGGCGGTCTGCAAGCCGTCCGAGGTGACGCCCCTCTCGACCCTCGCCATCGCCGACGTCTTTGACCACATGCCACCGGGCGCCGTCAACATCGTCGCCGGGGCGGGCGAGGTCGGCGGCGCGATCGCCTCGCACGAGGGAATCGACGGCGTCGCCTTCACCGGCTCTATCGAGACCGGGAAGAAGGTCGCCGCCGCGTGCATCGACCGCATGGCCCGCGTGAACTTGGAGATGGGCGGGAAGGACCCGTTCATCGTCTGCTCCGACGTCGCCGCCGAGATCGAGGTGGCCGCGCGCGGCGGAGCCTGGGCCGCCTATCTCAACGCGGGCCAGGTCTGCACCTCGGCCGAGCGCTTCTACGTGATGGAGGACATCTACGACGATTACGTCGCCGCGTTCGTCGATCACACCAACTCTCTCGTGGTCGGCGACCCGACCGACGAGGCGACGGATATCGGGCCGATGGTCTCTGCGCCACAGCGCGACAAGGTCGTCGCGCAGGTCGAGGCGGCCGTTGCCGCCGGCGCCGAAGTGCTCACAGGCGGCGACCGCGCCGGCCATGACCGCGGCCACTTCTACGCCCCCACCGTCGTCACGGGCCTGGCGCCCGAGACCGACCTCCTGCGCCAGGAGACATTCGGCCCGGTTGCGCCGATCGTGCCCGTCAAGTCGCTCGACGAGGCGATCGACCTCGCGAACGGGACGCAGTTCGGCCTCGGCGCAAATATCTATACGCGCGATCTGCGGAACATTTTGCGCTGCATGCGCGAGATCAAGTCCGGAACGGTCTGGTTCAACGATCCCCTGACCGATAACGACGCCGGGCCGTTCGGCGGCTTCAAGCAGTCGGGCCTCGGACGCGAGCTCGGCCGCGAGGGCCTGGAGGCGTTCCAGGAGACCAAGCACGTCCACATCGAGACGGAGCTCGCGGTCAAGGACTGGTGGTACCCGTACGCATCGGGCGACGGCGCACCCGGCGACGGCGCCGGCGCGTAGCCTGCTCGCGCAGTCTCTGGTCAGGGATAGTCGGATCTCATTCGACCGGATACGGCGTCCAGCTCTCAGCCGGGAGATGCAGCGCGGTCGGGGCCGTGTGTGGCAGCAGCGCCTCCACCACTGAGCCGTGATCCTCGAAGCAGCGCTTGGCGAGATCGCGCGGGGTCGTCCCGGGGCCGAAGGCCAGCAGGCCGAGCGCTTGGAGCAGCTCCTCCTGAGTCATGGCGCGGACCGTGCGGTCACGCGCGGGCACCGCTGCCAGGGCCACCGGCTCACCGGACAGGCGCAGTGCGCCTGTCCGCCCGATGAAGGCGAACACCGTGTCGATCCCGACGTCCGCCTCGTCGATCTCGAATTTTGCGTGATCGAGCCGGCCGATCCGGTATCCGAGCTCGGCGAAGACGACCGTCTCGACCTGGAGCGGGGTCAACCAGATAATCGCTGCGCGGACCCTGGTATCTGGGGAATGGAACAGAACGGCCGGGACCGCCCCGTAGGGCACCGGGACGACGTTCGCTCCGACGTCGAATCCGTCTAGGTGGCCGACGAGCACGAGGACATCACGATCGGCCGGGTCGGGGAACTCGCCGAAGCGTTCAACGAGCCGGTGGGGGGCGCCGTTGGCGCCGAACGTGACCAGCGGATGGCGGTCGGCGGTGAAGGCCTTCAGGTCGACGTCCGCGATCGGCCGGACCTCGCCGCCGCGCAGGAGGTACGAGTGGGCAGGCCGGTCCCATGGGTAGGCGAGCCCGAACTGGTAGGCCGCTTCGGTGAACGGGGGCATCTCGACCTCGCCCCCGCGCGCCATTACGGCCCGCAGCCATTCGTCGTCGTCCAGAGCCATCCACGCGAGGACGTCCGGAGAGCTGATGGGCGGCCAGTCGCGCATCCGGCGCGAAGCTACTCGATGTCGACGTCCAGGATGTCCGCGCTTTTGTTCGGCCGAGACGTCAATCGTCGCTCTCTCCGATCCAACGCGCCGATGTCGTTTTGGACGTTTCGGCATAGGCCGACCAGTCACAATCCGTGGTGATGTCTGAAGCCACTGAAACCCGAACTCTTCGCAACTTCATCGGCGGCGGCTGGGTCGACGCCTCGACCTCCGAAGCTCTCGACGACGTGAACCCTGCCACGGGCGAGGTGGCCGCCCTGGTCCCGCTCTCGGGGGAGGCCGACGTAGACGCAGCCGTCAAGGCTGCGCGGGAGGCCTATCCGGCGTGGCGGGCGACGCCGCCGCAGAAGCGGGCCCGTGCCGTGATGGCTATGCGCGAGGCGCTCTGGGCCAACCATGAGGAGATTGCGCGCCTTGTCACCGAAGACATGGGCAAGACGCTCGACGACGCCCGCGGGGAGGTGCTGCGCGGCATCGAGTCCACCGAAGCCGCCTGCGGCATCCCCCACCTCCTCAAGGGCGAGAACCTCGAGGGCGTCGCGACCGGCATCGACGTCGAGTTGATCCGCCAGCCCGTCGGCGTGTGCGCCGCGATCACGCCGTTCAACTTCCCGGCGATGATCCCGCTCTGGTTCCTGCCTTACGCGATCGCCTGCGGCAACACCTTCATCCTGAAGCCGTCCGAGCGCGACCCGCGCCCCTCCGAGCGCATCGTCGAGTTGATCGCAGATGTAGACGAGATCCCCGCGGGCGTCGTCAACCTCGTCCACGGCGCGCGCGACGCGGTCTCAGCGATCCTCGACCACTCCGACATCAACGCAGTCTCGTTCGTCGGACAGGCGTCGACCGCGCGGATGGTCGCCGAGCGCTCGGCCGCGACGGGCAAGCGCGTCCAAGCCCTCGGCGGGGCGAAGAACTCGCTCGTCGTCATGCCCGACGCGAACCTCGAGACGTCGATCCCGGCGATCATGAGCTCGTCGTTCGGGGCAGGCGGGCAGCGTTGTCTCGCCGGATCGGTCGCGGTTCTCGTCGGCGACGAGGCGCGGCAGGATGAGGTCCTCGACGCCCTTCGGACCGCGGCATCAGACCTGGGCGTTGGGCCTGGCGACGCAGACGGCGTCGAGGTCTGCCCGCTCGTGGGTCCGGAAGCGCGCGAACGGATCGTTGGTGCTCTCGAAGCGGCGGAAGACGTGGTTCTGGACGGGCGTGAGCTCGGCCCGGAGGACGGTGGGCCCGGCGGGACGCTCATCGGCCCCTCGATCGTCGAGACATCGGACCATGAGTCGGACCTTGCCCGCGAGGAGCTCTTCGGTCCGCTCCTCACGATCGTTCGTGCCGGCGACCTTGACGAGGCGCTCGAGTTCGTGAACGGCTCGCGTTACGGAAACGCCGGTTCGATCTTCACGACCTCAGGCAAGGCGGCGCGGAACTACCGCTTCGGCGTCGAGGCGGGCATGATCGGCGTCAACGTCGGGGTTGCCGCGCCGGTCGCCTGGTTCCCCTTCTCCGGCTGGAAGGACTCGATCGACGGCGACCTCCACGCGAACGGCAACGACGCGGTCGAGTTCTACACGCGCAAGAAGGTCATCACCTCAAGATGGTGAGTGAGGGGCTTTGCCCCGCAAACAGCTTGTTCCGTTGGGTATCTCCTTGAACCCCGTCGCCGAGAAGCTGGGCGAGCTTGGGCTCCCTCGCCCGGTCTCCGAACTGGCCGCGCAGGACTGGGACGTCGTCATCGTCGGCGGAGGCCACAACGGCCTGACCGCAGCGGCGTATCTGGCGCGCGAGGGCAAGACCGTGCTGGTGCTCGAGCGGCGCGAGCGCGTCGGCGGCGCTTGCACGCTCGAGCGGCCGTTCTCCGACGAGCGCTATGTGGTGAGCCCGTGCGCCTACGTCGTCGGGGTGCTCGACGACCTCGTGATCTCCGAGCTTGGCCTCCGTGAGCGCGGCGTCGAGATCTCCGTTGCCGACCCGGCCCTCTTCATCCCATTCGATGACGGCACCGCGTTCGTCGAGTTCGACGACTCAGACAGGACGCTCGCGGGGCTTCGCGACCTCGGCATCTCGGAGAAGGACATCGAGGGCTTCCACGCCTACGGCGAGACGTTCGACCGCGCCCGTCGCAAGCTCCGCAAGGGCGAGCGTGACGCGTGGGTCGGCGATTCCCCCTCACGCGCCGAGCTCGAGGAGATGCTTGGTGAGCCCGACCTGATCGATCTCGTCTTCGAGGCGTCGATCTCCGACGTGCTCGACGCACACGTGGACGACCAGCGCATCAAGGACGCGCTCTACGGCCAGGGTCTCATCGCCGCGTACGGCGGGCCCAAAGACAAGGGCACGGCGATGATCCACCTGATGCACCACATGGGCGAGCTCGGCCCCGACCGGCCGGGCGCCTGGGGTTACGTCAAGGGCGGCATGGGCATGGTCTCCTTCGCGATCTGCGACGCGGCGATCGAAGCCGGCGCCGAGATCGCGTGCGGTGTCCCGGTCGCCTCGGTTCTGCCGGGCGAGGGCGTCGAGCTCGAGGACGGAACGATGATCCGCGCCCGTACCGTGATCTCGAACGCCGACCCGAAGCGCCTGCTCGGCCTGCTCGACGCCGGCGGCTCGAACGGCGCCGTTCCCGCCAAGTTCCGCGACCGGCTCGACGCGTGGAAGGTCCGCAGCCCGGTCGTGAAGGTGAACGCCGCACTCACCGAGCTGCCCCACTGGACGGCGGCCGGCGGCGAGACCTGGCCCGCGGCCGGGACAGTCAACTGCCGCGCGAGCCTGGACGACGCGCAGGCGGCGTTTGAGGCTTCGGCCCGCGGCGAGCTCTCAATCGGCTTCACCGAGATCTACTCGCAGACTGCCGACGACCCCTCCGTTGCCCCGCCCGACCGCCAGGTCATCTCGGTCTTCTGCCAGTACGCGCCGGCGGACAAGACGGTGGAGGACTGGGACGCGGGCCTCCGCGAGGACGCGGCCGACCAGGTGTTCTCGATGATCGAGCGCTTCGCGCCCGGCTTCCGCGACCAGGTCGAGGAGTACGAGGTACTCGGCCCGCCCGACATCGAGGCGCGAATCGGCCTCACAGGCGGCTGCATCTTCCAGGGCGAGTGCTTCCCCGACCAGATGTGGGAGAACCGCCTGGCCTCGCGCACCCCGATCGACGGGCTCTACCTCTGCGGCGCCGCCACCCACCCGGGCGGCAGCGTGATCGGCCTGAACGGCCGCAACGCGGCGAAGGCGCTGCTCGCAGACGCCGAACGTCCCTGAGCTATCGCTATAGCGGTAGCTGACGGACGTTCGATGCTGAAGCTGACTAGAGGACGAACTCGCAGCTGCTCATCCGCTTCTCGCCGCTAGTGCAGCTGTCCTTGCCCGAATCGCCGCGGATGCTGTCGGTCTGAGGGCCGCCGTCAAGGGAGTCGGCGCCGTTTCCGCCCTCGATGTCGTCGTCGCCATCGCCACCGCAGATCACGTCTTTGCCGCCGTTGCCGCGGATCGTGTCGTTGCCACCGACACCCGCGATGACGTCGGCGCCGGACGTTCCGTAGAGCACGTCGCTGCCCGGGGTGCCGGTGACGGTCGGTTCGAGCCCGCGGCAGGTTGGCGCAGCGACCTTATATGGGCACTGCTTGGTGGCCGTATTGCCCGCGAGGTCGGAGCCGGTCATCGGGACGCTGCCCGCGCCCGCAACCCCCGTGTACGGCGTTCCGTTGACCGATTGCGAAGCGGGTCCGGATGTCTCGTCGGTGACGGTCGCAGTCATCACGCCAAACTCGCCGAGTGAGAAGGTCGGCGCCGGCGACTGGCAGGCCACGGTCGGCGCAGTGCTGTCGCGCTTGACCGAGACGGACTTGGCGGCCGATCCGCCCACCGATACCGCCTCGCACGTGAAGGTCTTGTCTGGAGTGTCTCTGGAGACGCTGCCCGGATCGCAGCCGACCTTCGAGTCGACCGGGGACTCGGCGTCGGCAACGTCCCAGGTGACAGAGACGTCGGACACGTACCAGCCGTTCTTCCCGGCCGTGCCCTCCACCGTAGGCGCGATCACCGGTGCCGAATAATCGAGGCCCGCGACCCGCCAGAGGAACACGCCGGCGTACGAGCTCGCGCTTCTTGAGCTCGATGAGCCGAAGCCGATCGAGGCCCTGAAGATCGGATGGCTCCATGACGCACCGGCGCTGATCGGCCCGTCGGCCTCGTCGAGCGAAGCCGTCCATCCTCCGGTGTACTCGGAGTACGAGTAGTTGCTTGCGTGGTACACGGTCCAGCGCATGGAGTTGAGGAATCCGATTGCCGAGCCCAGGTGCTCGGTGCCGGACAAGAAGGGTGGGTCAGTCTCCCTCAGCGCCGGGGCGTACTCGCTCAGAAGATCCAGTACCTGCGGCTCGGTTCCCCAAACCCAGCCGGTGAGGTCCTTCCCGCCGACGGAGCCCGAGCAGGGCGTCTCGCCATCGCGGGGACAGACAGAGGCGACCTGGTCCCAGCTCAGACCGGTGGTTGTGTAGAGCTGGCGCCATTCCCTGCCCTGACCGTCTTCGACGTTCGCGAGAGCGGAGCTACCGGTCAAGAAGAACGAGACCACGACGGCTGTCGCGATTGAAGCGGTCCACTTCTTACTTCTCATCCGGCCCCCTCGTTGGTGACTGAGTACCTGTGTACCTGAAACCCACTAGGCGCGCAACCCTCACGGCTACCTCCGCTTCTTCACCTTCAGGGACATGTCCATGTCCTCGTGGAGGATGCAGCCGAGCGTGTAGTTCCCCGGCTTCTTGAACTTGTGGGAGAAGACGAATCCGGTCTCCTCCGAGTTGTCCGACTCGAAGTAGCGACCGGGGCCCGAATTCTTGAAGACGTTGTGCTCGCCCTCGCCAACCCAGGTGAAGTCGACGGTCGTGTCTTCCTTAATCGTCAAGGAAGCAGGGTTGTAAAAGTCGTCGTCGACTTCGACGACCTTCTTGGCGCGCCCGGCGGCAAACGGATTCGAGACGACGAGCACCACGGCGAGCGTGGCGGCGATAGTGATTACGCGGCGCATGGTCCCTGCCTCCCTGGTCAGCTCTTCGGCTTCTTCACGCGCACCGAGCCCCGCATGAACGGGTGGATGCGGCAGAAGTATGTGTAGGTCTTGCCCGCCTTCGGAAGCCCCGGCGTCAAGTAGGTGTTCGTGCCGGCCGTGACGCCGCTGTTGAAGAAGGTGCCGTAGCCCAGCTGGCCCGAGTCGAACTTGACCGGCCCGTCCGCGAGCGGGTAGCCGATGCCCGAGCCGCGGTTGCACGGGGCCTTACAAGAGGTGATGCTGTGCCAGGCCTGCAACGCATCGGCCTGGCCGTCCAACGCGTCGAGGTTCGTAAACAGAATGGGCGCGTTCGGCTTCACCAGCGGCGGGCGCATCGGCGTCGACGGGAAGCCCGGGAACGCCGAATATCCGCCGAGCTCGTACTTGAAGCCGTCGATATCGATGCCCGCCGCCTTGACCTTGCCCTTGCTCTCGAGCTTGCGGGGGTCGGCGAGCCCCAGGTCCGTGTTCGCCACGGCGTCGATGTTCTCTTGCAGACGGCCGTGGGTGAGGATGCCGCCCGCGTCGTACATCGCGGCGACCTCTGCCTCGTCGTCGAACGGGTCCTTTGCCGCGGAGTCGTCGGCCTGTGTGACAGCGAGCGGCAGGATGCCCATCGACTCGTACCACGACGCCCTTTCGACGTCGTAGGTCACGTCGATCGAGACCGTGTCCCCCTCCTTTACGGAGATGCGCCATCCCGGCCGCGTCGCGTTCATGCTGACGTCCCAGCTGACCGCGCCGGCGGGCTCGTAGTAGTGGGCGCCGGAGTGGAACAGGGGCTTTACCTCTGACGGATCGTCGCCGTCGGTCGACCCTGCGTCGCCGCCGTCGCGCGCGACCTCCAGATCAACCGACTTACCCCCGGGATGAAGGTGCCCCGCGCCGAAGACGAGCGTGCGTCCGCCCGACGGGACGACCCACTCCGCCTCTTCCGAGACCTTGTCCTTCTCCTCGTAGCCGGGATCTCCCGGGCCGGTGTCCTCGACCTCATCGGGGAAGACGAAGTCGCCGTCACCGTCCTCGTCGAAGCCGCGCTCAGCGTCGAAGACGGGGTAAACGTCCGCGAGGTCGCTCGGAATTCCGCCCGGGTTGACGCCGGCGACGTCGAGCCACTCGATGCTGGCCTCGTCCATGGCAGCTCCGTCAGTGGTGCTCACGGGCACCCAATCGATCTCCCAGGTGAGGTAGACCTGTCGCCCTTCCTCGGCCGTCAGGTTGTGGATCATGTCGTTGAGGACCCAGAGCTGGTTTCCGTTCGCCTTGATGCCATAGCCCTGAGGAAGCTTGATATGCGTCTTCTCCTCGCCCGAGGCGAAGGTGGGCCTGCCGCCCTTGATCCAGACGACGTGGTGGAGGTGGAGGTCGTAGACGCTTGGCGTCACGGTCGCGCCTCCTGGAAGGAGCTCGACCATGCTCGGCCTGAACCGGGTGATGTACCCCTGCGCGCTCGATTGGAAAACGCTGGTGTCCCCGGGCCCCTCCAGCTTCACGGCGTTGGGACACGTCTGGGTCGGGCCGAAGTTGTTCAGGTTCTGCCCCGGATAGATCGTGATTGCGGGCGTGTGGCACGAGTACGTCGTCGCGTCCGCGTACGTAGCCTTGTCCAGAATTTCCTCGCCCGCCGACGCAAGCGCGGGCAGCGCCGCGAGGCCCACCACGGTAACCCCCAGTGAGATGAGAATGCGGCGGATCAAGGATTCCGTTCCACTGCCGACTCCGATGCTACCGATGAGTCGGGCGCTTGACTTTTCTTCAGGGGGAGAGGATCATCCGTAGGTGATGCGTCGGGGGATGCTCTATCTGGCGGTGGGAGCGGCGGTGGCTATCGCCGCGCCGGCGGCTTCTGCTGCGCCCACCCAGATCGAATTCGGGTCCAACTTCTTCGATTCGGACGACGTGACCGTCGACTTCGTCCCCGGTGAGAACACGTTCGAGTGGAACCGGAACGACCTGAGCAAGAACTACCACAGCATCACGAGCGTCGACGGATACTTCGGGATCGGCCCCGGCGGCTTCAGCGACTTCGACCTGCGAGCCTCGGCCGGCACCTTCAAGTACTACTGCACGAATCACGGCGCCAACGGCACCGGCATGGTGGGAACAGTTGCGGTGAGGCCGATTGCAGAGTCGGTCACCGCTGACAGCTTCGACGTGATCTGGGCCGACAACGACTCCACTACAGGATTCGAACGCACCATCAGGTGGAAGGTCAAGGGCAAGGATGGCTGGAACACCTGGTTTACGCGGACCGACGCCAACGACAAGTTGTTCGGGAAGAAGGACAGGCCGGTTGATGTCAAGCCGGGCAAGGCCTACCTCCTCCAGGTTCGCGCCGACGGCGTGGACCCGAGCGCCTGGTCCCCGAAGCTCGAAGTGATCGCTCCGTAGAACCCGCGAGCCTCGCCGTGGCGCACGTGGCAGAATGCCCGTCGCAATGCTCGAGCCGATTCAGCATTCCCTCGCCGGCTCCGGTGGCAACCTCGTCTTCTTCGAGTGGCCGAACGAGGACGCCTCCTTCATCGCGCTCCTCTCCCACGGTTACGGCGAGCATGCGCGACGCTACGACCACGTGGCCGACCGCCTGGTCTCAGAAGGCGCGACGGTCTACGCTCCCGATCACCTCGGCCACGGCCTCTCGGATGGCGAGCGCGCCCTTGTCGCCCAGGGCGAGATGCTCACCGCCGACCTACATCTCGTTGCCGAGATCGCACGGGGAGCCCACCCCGGTCTGCCGGTCGTCCTAATCGGACACTCAATGGGCGGGCTCGTTGCGACGCGCTACGCGCAAAAGCACCAAGGCGAGCTGACGGCGCTGGTCCTCTCGGGTCCGGTGATCGGCGGCAACGCCGCGATGTTCGGATTGCTGGAGATGGATCCCATCCCCGAGATCCCGATCGACCCGGCGGTGCTCTCACGCGATCCCGAGACCGGCGCGAAGTACGCGGCCGATCCCCTCGTGTATCACGGCCCGTTTCACCGAGAGTCCCTCGAGATGTTCAAGCGCTCCGTTGACGACGTCGCCGGCGGAGGCTCGTTCGGCGACCTGCCCGTGCTCTGGATGCACGGCTCCGAGGACCAGCTGGCGCCACTCTCAGAGGCCCGCGTCGCCGTCGAGAAGATCCGCGGCCCTCGCACCGAGGAGAAGATCTACGAGGGCGCCCAGCACGAGATCTTCAACGAGACGAACCGCGAGGAGGTCCTCGACGACACCGTCGAGTTCCTCCACCGCCAGCTTGGCTGATCAGGCCAGCGTCAGCTGCTTGCCCCAGTCCTTGTCGAGCGCCGCGGTGTTGCCGCCGGTGCTCTCGAAGTCGAGGAGGGCGCGCTTGCGCGGAAGGCCTCCGCCGTACCCCGTCAGGGAGCCATCGGCGCCGACGACGCGGTGGCAGGGGACGATGATCGGGACGGGCGTCGAACCGACCGCGCCGCCCACGCCGCGAGGGTCGAAGCTCTGTCCTGTCTCTTCGGAGAGCTTGCGGGCGATCACGCCGTAGCTCGTCGTCTCGCCGAACGGGATCTCTCGAAGAGCCACCCAGACCCGCTGCTGGAACTCGGTGCCCCTGAGGTGCAGGTCGAGCTCGAACGTCTGGCGCTCACCCGCGAAGTACTCGTCGAGCTGGGTAATCGCCGGCGCCAGTGCGGCTGGGTCGCCCTGGGGCGAGGTGGCGAGTCGTCCCGGAAACTGGAGGGCGACGAGGTGGGAGTCCGTGCCCACGAGCGTGAGGATTCCGACGGGGCTTTCGTAGCGGACTGCGTTCATTTCTTTCATGGTTACGAAACGACCGGTCGGCCCTTTTCGTGAGATCGGATGGACGACTGAGGTTAGGCCTCCGGATCGAGCAGGCTCGGAGCGTTTTCCGGCGGCGTCGGCGCCTCGTCCTCGAAGCTCGCTACCCGGACGCCCAGCAGGCGAACGGGCCGCTCGGGCAGGTTCTCGCGCAGCAGCTCGAGCGCGACGCCGCGGATCGTCTCCGGGTCGTTCGTAAATGACTTGATGCTCCGGACCCGTGTGAACGTTGCGAAGTCGTCGGTCCTGACCTTGATGCCGATCGTGCGACCCGCTGCCTCGCGCTTCGCCAGTTCGGCGGCGAGCCGGTCGGACTGGCCGGCGAGGACCTCCTCCAGGCGGTCCGGATCGGTGACGTCGAAGTCGAAGGTCGTCTCGACCGAGCGCGACTTCGTGATCCGCTCGGTCGTAACCGGCGCGTCTGAATGGAAGTGCGCCCGGTCGTGGAGGGAGCGGCCGTGGGTCTCGCCGAAGCGCTCGATCAGGCCGGGGATCGTGCACCTCTGGAGCTGGCCGATCGTCTTCACGCCGTAGCCCTCCAGCCGCTTCGCGGTTTTGGGGCCGATGCCGGGAATCAGGCGCACGCCCTCGCCCTTGAAGCGCTCGGCCGCCTGCTCACGGGTGAGGACGACGAAGCCGCGCGGCTTCTCGGCGTCCGAGGCGACCTTGGCAACCAGTTTGTTCGGCCCGATGCCCACCGACGCGTCGAGCCCGGTCTCGTCCCTGACGCGGCCGACCAGATCCGACATCCGCGCGATCGGGTCACTTACCTCCGAGAGGTCAATGTAGGCCTCGTCGAGCGACATTGGCTCGACGGGCACTCCCATCTCGCCGATGATCGCCCGGACCTCGGCCGAGCGCTCGCGGTAATGCGCGTGGTCGACCGGAAGCCAGTGCGCATCTGGGCAGAGCCGGCGCGCTCGCGACGCGGGCATCGCTGACCCGACTCCGAACTCCCGTGCCTCGTAGGAGGCCGTGGTGACAACCGCCCGCGGGCCCGTTCCCGACACGATCACGGGTTTTCCGACCAGCTCTGGATGGCGCTGCAACTCGACCGACGCATAGAACGCGTCCATGTCCAGATGCGCGATCTTCCGAGGCATCCACCGATCGTAGGCGCCGCGACCGACGCTTCGTTCAGCGGCCGATCTGGACGCCGACCCGCTCCGGAATGCCCGCGATCATGGCGCTCAGCGGATCTGGCTCCTGGCCCAGTTCCTCGGCGCGTTCCTTGCGAAGCAGGGCGTCGCGGACGACCATGCCGCCGATGTAGCGGAATGGCTCCGGCGGGACGCGGATCTCCTGGTGATCAACGATCGCCAGGCGCGCGTAGTCGTCGCGGCGATCGAGGGCAAGGGAGGCGAGGATGTGTCCGACCATGCGAGAGGGGCCGACACCGTTGCCGGTGTAGCCGAAGGCGTAGTGAACGCGGCTGTCGAGGGTGCCGACCATCGGCGTGTGGTTGGGCGAGACGTCGATCGGCCCGCCCCACGCATGGGCGATCCGGCGTCCTTCGAGCTGCGGG
The DNA here is from genome assembly GCA_033856515.1 of Solirubrobacterales bacterium. Classification (GTDB taxonomy): domain Bacteria; phylum Actinomycetota; class Thermoleophilia; order Solirubrobacterales; family 70-9; genus JALZKA01. Next base: position 70,200 of record JAWVEY010000034.1, on the reverse strand, counting down.
AAGAACCGGGTCAGGTGCGTCGCGACCCGAGCGGCAACCTCCGCGTCCACCTCCGCATGACCTTGGATGCGCGCCCCGTAAACCATCCGCCCGCCGCCCCAGCCGAAAGCGATCCGACCGTCCTGGGTGGTGCGGAAGTAATGGAGCATGTGGCGGCCGTCGGTGATGCACTCGCCGCCGGTCCAGCCGATCTCCTCCAAGACGTCGGGCACCGGCTCGGTGATCACCATGTGGCTCGACGTGAGCGTCAAGCGCCGCCTGAGCGGCTGAACGGCCTCCTGCGCGCCGCCGGTCGCGAGGACGGCGTGACCCGCGCGCACCACCCCGCCCGCGGTCCGAGCTTCGACGCCGCCGGGGCCAGCTGCCAGGGCACGGACCTTCGAGTTCTCGTAGACCTCCACCCCGGTCTCGATGAGCCGGCGCCGGAGGCCAAGCGCAAGGCGCGCCGGGTTTACCGTGGCCGAGGCGGGGAAGTACGCCGCCCCGCGGAAGATGGGTGACGCGCATCGCTCCTGGACCCTGTCCGCCGGCAGCACCTCAACCGCATCTGGCCTGCGGAGCGCTTGGCATGCGGCGACTGCCGGCTCCCAGACCTGGTCATGCGCCTGGGCAGTCGAGATCTGCAGGTAGCCGCCGTGATGGAACGACGCATCCACCTCCTGCTCCGAGCACCACTCGCCGATCTCGCCGATCGCCGATTCGGCGGCCTCGGCGAGAGCGCGCGTGCCCTCATCGCCAAAGGACTCCCGCATCGACCCCAGGCCGAACCACATGGAGTTCGCAAAGCCCCCGTTCCGGCCCGAGGGGCCGTGACCGCAAAGGCCGCCTTCGAGCAGAGCGACTCGGGCGTTCGGCTCGGCCTCCCTGATGAGCCATGCCGTCCACATGCCGGAGAAGCCTCCTCCCAGCACGACGACGTCGGCCGTCACCTCGCCTTCGAGGACCGCGTTGGCCTTGAGCCGCTCCTCCTGCGAGAGCCAGAATCCCTGCGCGTCGTGGATCACACGGCTCAGTTTGCCGAAGTGCCCACGCGCGCGGTGGGATCCTAGGTCAGGCTCAGCCCTGCGGCGTCTGGATTTCCTGGACGGCCCAGCCGTTGCCGTCCGGGTCGGTGAAGAAAACGAAGCGGCCCCACGGGAAGTCCATGACGTCGGAGACCTCGACGCCGCCCGAGCTGAGCGCGCTTCGGGCCTCCTCGATATCGGCGACGACGACCTGGAGCCCCTCGACGGAGCCGGGTTCCATCTTGGTCAGTCCCTTGCCGATTGCGATCGAGCAAGCCGAGCCTGGAGGCGTGAGCTGCACGAAGCGAATCTCGTCGCTGACTGCGTGATCGTGGTCCGCATTGAAGCCGCACTTCTCGACGTAGAACTCCTTGGCCCTGTCGACGTCGCTCACGGGCACCGCAAACAGCTCCAGCTTCATCTCGACTCGACTCGTTTCGCTCATCTCGCTACCTCCATAGGCGCGGGGCCTCGCGACCCCATAGACTCTCTCTGACATAAAGTATCTTAGCAACTAAGCTATTTAGATGTCGAGAGACTCCAAGAAAGAACTGATCTCGCAGCTGATCGCTGCGTACCGCGCGAACACGAGCCAGGAGAGCGCTTTCGACGCCCTGGCGGCGGAGAAGCTCGGCCTCAGCCCCACGGACCTGCGCTGCCTGGACCTGGTGCAGGCGAGCGGCGGCATGACGGCCGGTGAGCTCGCGACCGCGTCGGGCCTCACCACCGGGGCCGTCACTGCCGTCATCGACCGCCTGGAGCGAGCCGGTTTCGTCAAGCGGCTTCGCGATGACGCGGATCGCCGCAAGGTGAACGTGGAGGTCACACCCCGCCACTACGACGAAGCGGGAAAGGTCTGGGGACCGCTGATGGGCGACTGGCAGAAGACGCTCGACTCGCAGTTCACCGCGGCCGAGCTCAAGGTGATCACCGAGTTCCTGGAGGCAGCGACGAAGCTCGGCGAGCGCCACGCCGAGCGGATCAGGCCGGACCGGTCCGCTTAGCGCGCGGTCACTGAGGCGCGTCGGCTGACCGGGCGCTGTGCATTTCGACCAGCTCGCGCTGCACGGAGCGGCCCTGCGAGCCATCCCGCCGGAGCCATTCGCCCTCCGCGTCGAGGTCCCAGGCATTCATGTCGTCCGCCAAGGAGAGACTGAGGACGTCCATCAAATCGGAGCGGATGCGCTCGTCCGTGATCGGAACGACCAGCTCAACACGGTTGTAGAGGTTTCGCGGCATGAGGTCGGCGGAGCCGATGTAAATGCGCGGCTCCTCCCCCGGACGCTCAAAGGAGTAGATGCGCGAGTGCTCGAGGAAGCGACCGACGACCGAGACAACGTTGATGTTCTCCGAGACTTCCGGAACGCCCGGTTTGAGCGCGCAGATGCCACGGACGTTGAGCTGAACCTCCACGCCGGCCTGCGACGCGCGGTAGAGCGCCTGGATCGACTTGGCGTCAAGGAGCGAGTTCATCTTGAGGCGGATGCGCGCGGGGTTTGAAGGCGAATGCGCCTCGATCGTCTTGTCGATCTCGCCGAGGATCTCCTCGGCGAGGTTCAGGGGGGCGATCAAGGCCTTCCGGTATTTCGACGGCCGCGCGTAGCCGGTTAGGTAGTTGAACATCTCGGCGATGTCGGAGCCGATGTCCTCGTCGCAGGTGAAGAGGCCCAGGTCCGTGTAGATACGAGCGGTCTTCGGGTTGTAGTTGCCCGTGCCGATGTGCGCGTAGTGGCGCACGCCATCCCCTTCGCGACGCACGACGAGAATGCACTTGACGTGGGTCTTCAGCGCCGGGATGCCGTACACGACGTGAACGCCCGCCTGCTCGAGCTTCTTTGCCCATGTGATGTTCGCCTGCTCGTCGAAGCGCGCCTTGAGCTCCACCAGACATACGGCCTGCTTGCCGCGCTCGGCGGCGGCGATGAGCGACGGGACCAGTGGCGAGTCGGCCGAGGTGCGATACACGGTCTGCTTGATCGCGAGGACGTCGGGGTCTGCGACCGCCTGGCGAACGAATCGCTCGACCGACGTGTTGAACGAGTCGTAGGGATGGTGGACGAGGATGTCTCCCTCGCGCATGGCGGCGAAGACGTCCGCGTCCTTCCCGTCCTCTCCAACCAGGCGAGGCTTGGTGACAGGCGTGTGGTCTGGGTCTCGGAGGTTCGAAGGCAGGCCCTTGAGCCCATACACATCCCATAGGTCCGTGAGGTCCAGCAGGCCGCTGACTTCGTAGGCCTCGCGCTCCTCGAGGCCCATCGCCGAGACGAGCTGAGTACGAAGCCGCGGGTCCATTCCCGCCTCGACCTCCAAGCGCACGACCTCGCCAAAGCGGCGGCGACGGAGCTCCTCCTGGACGGCCTGGAGCATGTCATCGGCCTCGTCGGAGACGTCGTAGTCAGTGTCGCGCGTCACGCGGAAGAACGAGTAGCCCACGATCTCCATGCCGGGAAAGAGCGAGCCCAGGTTGGCGGCAATCAGGTCGTCGAGCGGAACGAGGGTGGTCCCGTCCTCACCGAGCGGCAGGAAGCGTCCAAGGAGCTCCTTCGGCACTTTCACCCGCGCCAGAACGTCCGTGTCCTGCTTGGGATCGCGAAGCGAGACGGCGAGGCTCAGCGAGAGATTCGAGATGTATGGGAACGGCCTGCCCAGGCCGATCACAAGCGGGGTCAGAGCTGGGAACACCTGGCGCTCGAAAAGGCGGGCGAGCTCTTCGCGCTCTTCGTCGGAAGCCTCTGCAACCGGCAGGATCCGCACTCCGCTCTCCTCGAGCTTCGGCCTCATCGACTTGAACGCCGCGCTCACGCGCTTGCGCTGAGCGAACACGCGCTCGGTGATGTGCTCGATCTGCGCGGCGAGGCTCATGCCGTCCGGCCCCTTGGCCTCGCGCCCGGCCTCGCGGGCGTCCTCGAGGTTCGCGACGCGCACCATGAAGAACTCGTCCAGGTTCGATTCCCAGATCGCGCAAAACTTGACGCGCTCGAGGAGGGGGACACTCTCGTCCTCGGCCAGCTGAAGGACGCGGTCGTTGAATTCGAGCCAAGAGAGCTCGCGGTTGAAGTAGAGGCTGGGATCGTCGAGATCAGGCGCAGGTGCGACTCCCTCGCCGGGCTCGTCCTTGGCCTCTGGCGCGTATTCCTCTGCGGCCTGGCTCTTAAGCTCGAATGCCACGAACTCTTGATGGTAGTTCGGCGCCGGATTTACCTGTCAACGAGCTGTGAACGCCGGGAGCTCTCGCCCGGGGGTCGCGAAGGACCGGCGTAGGGTTGAGACGTGAGCTATCGATTCGACCATCCCGAGCGCTTGGCGTTCGAGATCAGGCGCGTCGCGGCGGAGCGCCTGGAAAACGCGCTGGAACAACTCGGCGGAGAGCTCGAGCGGAACCCCGCCGTGGCAATCCACACTGCGCGCAAGGACATCAAGAAGACGCGATCTCTCATGCGCCTCGTCAAGGACAGCCTCGGCGCGGACCGCTTCAGGGCTGAGAACGGACGTCTACGTGATGCGGCGCACCTGCTGGCGGGAGCGCGCGAAGCCGACGCGCAAGCTGAGGCGCTTGAGGTATTGATAACTCACGCCGGGGCGGGAGCCAGTCCAGAGGCTCTAGCCGCTGCGCGAGCGTGGCTCAACGGGATGCCCCGTAGGTCCGGTCCTGGCGCTGACGTCGTCCATTCGGCTACGGAGGCCTCTGCCCTGATCCGTCAAGCTCGGGATGACGCGAGGCTTTGGGGGCTCGGGTACGGCAGCTTCCAGCTGATCGCGCCCGGCATCCGCCGCACGTACGCTCAAGGAAGGCGAGGGCTCGCCGCAGCAACCGTGGATTCTGGCGACGCGACGGTCCACGAGTGGAGAAAACGGGTCAAGGACATGTGGTACTCCCTGCGCCTCCTCGGCGATATGTGGGAGCCGGTGATCAGGCCGATGGCCGACCAGGCCAACGACCTCTCAGAGCGCCTGGGGGACCACCACGACCTCGGCGAGGTGCGGATCGCGATCGAGAGCGGCGAGGCTGGAATGTCAGAAGCAGTGAGAACGGAGCTGATCGCTCTGGTTGACGCCCGCCAGGCTGAGCTGCACGCCGCTGCGATCTCGCTGGGCGGACGCCTGTACGCGGAGCGTCCGGGCCGCTACGTCGAGCGGCTCGAGGGCCTTTGGCATGCGTGGGAGACCGGCGTCGCTCAGCAGATCGAACAGGACGGCTTACCGGGGTCGTAGAGCCAGTCGTCGAAAGAATCGGGGCGGGGGCTTCCAGTGACCGCTTCGATCAGGTCGTAGAGGTCCTCGGTCGAGGCGTTCCCGTACTCGTTGTCCTGTGCCCAGGTTTCGAGTACCTCGAAGAAGTCGGCGTCGCCGATCTCCTCGCGGAGGACCTCGAGCGCCATTGCGCCACGGTTGTAGACAGCCGGGTCGAAGAGGTTCTGGGGGCCACCGGGGTCGGCCGGCGGTGGGTTCCAGAACGATGAGCTCGGCCCGTTCGCGTCATAGACGCGCTCGAAGCGGGCGGCGACGCTCTCGCCACCCGTCTCTTCCTCATAGAGCCACTCCATATATGTCGCGAAGCCCTCGTTCAGCCAAATGTCCTTCCAGCGCTCGACCGAGACCGAGTCGCCGAACCACTGGTGGGCCAACTCGTGAATCACCAGCTGGAGCGGCGGCGGGCTCGGGTAGTAGGGGCGGCCCTGGGTCTCCATCGCGAAGTCGAGAGCCGAAGGATCTATCACTGCTCCCGTTGCGCTGAACGGGTACGGCCCGGCGACGTCGGCGAGGAACTCGTGGGCGGTCTCGGTGCGCTCCTTGATCTCGTCGACCACGAACTTGTCGATGCGCCGGTCTACCACACCCAAATATGGGATCCCTGCGACCTCGCCCTCGTCAACCCGGAACTCGCCGATGGCCGCGAGAGCGAGATAGCTCGCCATCGGCTCGCTCTGCTCCCACTCGGTGATCGTCGATTTCTCCGTTTGTTCCTCGCTGATCAGCTCGCCGTTGGAGATCGCGATCTTCTCGCGCGGCGTCACGAAGCGGAAGTGCCATGCCGCCTTGTCGGTCGGATGGTCGTTGACGGGGATCCAGGACGGCGTCTCTTGCGGCTCTCCCAGCGCGACCACCCCGTCGCCGGTCTTCGTCCAGCCGTCCTCCGAGCCGTCGGGGTTCGAGACCTGCTTCGGGCGGCCCTTGTAGCGCACCTCGACCTCGAAGACCGACCCATCCGCGATGTTGCTCGGGGGATCGACGACAAGCTCCTGACCCGTGCGGGAGAACGCGCTCTCGGAGCCGTCGACGGTCAACCCCGTTACCTCCGGGCCGCGAAAGTCAAGGTCGAACCCGCCCAGGGAGGGCCCGGTGGCAGGAGCGCCGCTGTCCGTGTCGGCAACTGCTTCGATCGTCGTCCGCGCCCTGATCTTCCCCGAGCGCCTGTACTTGAGCTTGACGTCGTACGACTGGACGTCATAGCCCGTGTTGCCCATCTTCGGGTAGTACGGATCGCCTACACCGTCGGCGCCGGTGAACACGCCGCCCGCGAGCGCGGTCGCACAGGACAGCACGAACGCGGTCACGCCAGCGAGGAAAGGCTTCGTCATCAGATGTCTCAACACTCGCGGCTACGCCGCGATGCGCTCGATCGGCGCGCCGTTGGCCGATTGGAGGAGATCGAGGATGATCCCTTCGCGCAGGCCGCCCTTGCCGATCTGAAGCGGCTGTCCCAGAAGCTCGGAGAGCTTCTCGAGGAGAAGGACACCGGCGGGCAAGATCCGGACGCGACGCGGGTCGAGCTCGAAGCGCTTGGCAACGTCGTCGACTGGATCGCTAGCCAGCACGCGCACCCCGCGCTCGAGGGTCTCGTATTCGAGCACGGACCCGACGAGCGTCCGAAGCGAGGTGGCGCTGCCGCCGACCGCCACAGCCTGGTCGGGCTTTGCAACCTCGACGCCCTCGAAGAAGTCGTCGATGTGGTCGCGGAGCTTGCGGATCTCGGACGGCGACGGCGGGTCGCTCGCGATGAACTCATCCGTGATCGCGCCCGAGCCGATCTTGAAGGACTTCACCAGGTCTACCCCGTCGGCGACCGTGCCGATGATGATCTCGGACGAGCCGCCGCCCACGTCGACGACGCCGATGTCGCCCTCCACGGGGTGGCCAAGCGTCTTGGTCGCCCCGACAAAAGCGAGCCGGCCCTCCTCTTCTTCGGAGAGGACTTCGATTTCGACGCCAGCGAGCTCCTCAAGCCTCTTCACAGCCTTCTTGCGGTTCTTTGCGTCGCGGATCGCAGCGGTTGCGACAGTGCGAATCGCTTCGGCTCCCAGCTCTCGGGCGAGCATGATCTGAGTGGCGACAACCTCCCCCACCTCCTCGATCTTCTCCTTGGACATGGATCCGTCCCGCTTCGTGTCGGCGCCGATCTGCGTGTAGGCGCGCTGCTCCATGACCTTGCGGAGCTGGCCCTCCTGCGGCTCGGCGACGAGCACGCGCGTGGTGTTCGAACCGATGTCGATCGCCGCGCAGAGCATCGTCAAGTCTCCGGTCGAGTTTGGCAGACCCCGCGGATAACGCAGGCTCGCGTCTCTTCGCGAGGTCGTAGCGTCTACGAATTGCCCGAGGGCGTGTCGAACGCGATCTCGCCCGGGTGCGATGCGTCCTGGAACTCTTGGAAGAGCCCGGTGACGATGTAGGCAACCTGTTCGCCGATGTCGACGGCGTTGTCGCCGATCCGCTCAAGGGCCCGGGCGACGAGGATCATCGTCATCGCCCACTCGCGCGTGTCCGCGTCTTCGCCGATCTCGATCGCGATCTGGAAGCACTCCTTGTTCAGGTTGTCGACGACGTCGTCCTGCCGGACCAGGTCGCGGGCGGCGTTCAAATCGCGGTTCTCGAAGGCGCGCTTCACCTGGGTCACCAGCGAGCGAACCTGCTTCCCCATCGCGTAAATGTTCGCGAGCATTCGCTCGTCCGCAGGGGGGTCGGTGCCGACGAGCGGGATGACCTTCGCGATGTTCACGCACTGATCGCCCATGCGCTCCATGTTCTTCATCACGTGAAGCAGCGCGGAAACCAGGCGCAGGTCGGTTGCGACCGGCGCCTGCGTCGCGAGCAGTGTCAACAGACGCTGATGGACCTCGAGATAGCGGCCGTCAAGCGCGTCGTCGTTCGCAACCACGATGCCGGCCAGCTCCATGTCCTGGTGCTGGACCGCCTCGATCGTGCGGTCGAGTGCCTCGACCACGAGGTTGAGTCCGTCGAGCGCTCTCGCCTCTAGTGCCTGGAGGTCTTCCTGGTAATGCACCCTGGCCTCCTCTGGCGCCTCTTTGCTAACCGACTTTTCCGGAAACGTAGTCCTCAGTCCTTTTGTCGCTCGGGTTCGTGAATATCTTCTCGGTGTCGTCGTACTCGATTACCCGTCCCCAGCGGTTCCTCTCATCGGAGTCAAGCTCGACGATCAGGAACGCGGTCTTGTCGGAGACGCGCGCCGCCTGCTGCATGTTGTGCGTGACGATCACGATCGAGTAGCGATCCTTGAGATCCATCATCAGGTCCTCGATCTTCCCGGTCGAGATCGGGTCAAGTGCCGAGCAGGGCTCGTCCATGAGGATCACGTCGGGCTCGACGGCCATGCAGCGGGCGATGCAGAGGCGCTGCTGCTGGCCTCCGGACATGCCGAAGGCGTTGTCGTCCAGGCGGTCCTTGACCTCGTCCCAGAGCGCCGCCCCCTTGAGCGCGTTCTCGACGATCTCGTCCATGTCGCCCTTCATCCCAAGGATGCGGGGCCCGAACGCGATGTTGTCGTAGATCGACTTGGGGAACGGGTTCGGCTTCTGGAAGACCATGCCGATCCGCTTGCGGACCTCGACCGGGTCCACAGCCTTGTCGTAGAGGTTCTGGCCGTGGTAGATGATCTCGCCATCCACCGCGGCTGCCGGGATCAGGTCGTTCATCCGGTTGAGGCACCGGATCAGCGTCGACTTCCCACAACCGGACGGGCCGATCAGGGCGGTGATGTGGTTCTGGAGGATGTCGATCGAGACGTCGTCGACGGCGAGTTTGCCGCCGTAGCGGACGCTCACGTCCTTCAGGCCGAAGATCGTTTTGGTCGGGCCGGAGTGTTTCTGCCCGTCATGCGTCTCGGCCACTGTTCCCGAGAGGTCGATGCTCGTTCCTCCAACGTGCTGCTCTGAGCCCGTCTGTTCGCGGTCAGTCACTGAATGTTCCACCTTATTTCACCTACCAGGTTTGTTCGAATCGGTTCCGAAGCCAGATCGCGACCGCGTTCATCGCGAGCAGGATTCCCATGAGGACGAGGATTGCCGCGGCGGCGAGGGGCTTGAACGCCTCGTTGGCATCTGCGGTCCATCCAAAGATCTGAATCGGCAGCGCGGAGAATGTGCCGCTGAAAAGGCTGGTATCCGCGGTCGTCGCGAACGCGATCGCACCGACGACGATCAAGGGAGCCGCCTCGCCGATCGCCCGCGAGAGGGCAAGGATCGTTCCGGTAGCGATGCCTGGGATCGACGCCGGGAGGACCTGCTTCCAGATCGTCTGCCATTTCGTCGCGCCGAGCGCCATCGAGCCCTCTCGGATGGAGGGCGGCACAGCGCGGATCGCCTCACGGCCGGCCACGATGACCACGGGCAGCACGAGAAGCCCCAGCGTCAGCCCACCGGCGAAGACCACATTCCCCATTCCGATCGGCCCGCGCACGAGGAAGGCGAGGCCCAGGACGCCGTAGACGATCGAAGGCACAGCCGCGAGGTTCTGGATGTTCACCTCGATCATCCGGTTGAACCACTTCTCGCGGTTCGCGTACTCCTCCAGGTAGATGGCGCTTGCAACGCCTACGGGGATGATGAAAGCGGCGCAGACAAGCATCAGGTAGAGCGTTCCGGTGATCGCCAGCCCGATGCCGGAGCTCGATGGGTCTACGCGTGACGGGGTCTCAGTGAAAAAGCTGACCGAGAGGCTCCCCGCGCCTTCGACGATGACGTCGAGCATCAGGACCAGCAGTGTGAGCAGCGCGATGCTGAGGAGGGCGAACAGGCCGACGGCGAAGCCGACCTCGCGCAGCTGAGTGCCGCGCTCACGGCGGAAGTGGGTGCCGGGCATCCCGATCTCGATTACGTCTGCGGCAGGCGGGGGCGCGGCCATCAGTCGTACACCTGCCTGTACTTGCGGACGAAGCGGATCGCGATCATGTTCATCGCGAGGGTGAGGAAGAAGAGGATCGTGCCGCAGGCGAAGATGGACTGATAGCCGATTGTGCCGGCGGGGTTGTCCCCGTCCGCGGCCGAGCCCATGAAGGTCGTGATCGTGGCGAATCCGTCGCGCGGATCGATCCCGAAGTTGGGCTGAAGACCGGCAGCGAGCAGCACGATCATCGTCTCGCCTACGCCTCGCGACACGCCCAGGACGATTGCCGCGACGATGCCCGAGAGGGCCGCCGGAAAGACCACGCGAGTCGCGACCTGGCGCTTCGTCGAGCCGAGACCGTATGCGCCCTCGCGCAAGCCCTGCGGGACGGCGCGCATGGCGTCCTCGGAGATGGATGCGATCGTCGGCACGATCATGATCCCCATCACGAGGCCGGCGGCCAGCGCGTTGAAGCCCTTGACCTGGATGCCCAAAGCCTGAAGGATTTCCGGCGTGACAAACGTGAGGGCGAAGTAGCCGAAAACGACCGTCGGGACGCCGACCAGGATCTCGAGGATGGGTTTGATCGTTTTCCTGACCCTGGGCGTCGCGTATTCCGAGAGGTAGATCGCGGAGGCGAGGCCAATGGGGATCGCGACGCAGATAGCGATGCCAGTGATCAGGAAGGTCCCATTCAGAAGCTGCCAGACCCCGAACTGGGGGTCGGCGAACAGCGGGCTCCACGAGCCGTCGGTGAAGAACTTGGTCCCGACGTCTATGAAGAACGGGATCGACTCCCCCAGGAGCGCAACGACGATCCCGACGGTTGTCAGGATCGAGATCGCAGCAGCGAGGAAGAGAAGGCCGCGAATTATCTCCTCGCCCCAGCGGCGGCGCTTGACACCGAGGGGCTTGTAGCCCCCCGGTGTCGCGCTACCTAGATGTGAGCCGGCTTCCATCGTGTGTCTCGTGCGGTGGAGCCGACCCGCTCGCCGTTAGCCCGTCGCTTCCTCGAGGGCGGAAACGGCATCCGAAGCCTGCGTGTCGTCCATCGGGACGATCAGCGAGGCCTCGGCGATCGCGTCGTAATTGTCGACGACGAACTGCATGAACCCGCCGACCGGATCCTTGACCACGTCGGCGTTGTTCGGATACATGAACAGCGGCCGGGACAGCGGGGCGTACTCGCCCGACTGAATCGTCTCGGAGCTTGGCGCAACGCAGCCGTCGCCCGAGTCGACCGAGACGAGGTTCAACTGATCGGCGTTCTGCTCGTAATAGCTGAAGCCGAAGTAGCCGAGACCGGCACCGTCACCGGCAACGCCCGTGACGAGCTGGTTGTCGTCCTCGGACGCTTGGTAGTCCTGGCGGCTCAGGCCTTCCTCACCGTTGATCGCGTCGGTGAAGTAGTCGAACGTGCCCGAGTCGGTGCCGGGGCCGTACAGGCTCACCTCGCCGCTCGGAATTGGCTCGCCGGTCTCGGCATCGTCGCCGAGGTCGGCGTAGTCCGTAATCGAGTCGTCGGTCCAGAGCTCGGCCAGCTGGTCCGTCGTCAGGCATGAGATTTCGAGATCAGGTGACGTCACGATTGCGATGCCGTCGTTCGCTACCTGGATCTCCGTGTACTCGATGCCTTCCTCCTCGCAAAGGGCGACCTCTTCCTCTTCGATAGAGCGCGAGGCATCGGAGATCTGGGTCTCGCCGGCGCAGAAGCGCTCGAACCCCCCGCCGGTGCCAGCGGCGCCGACGCTGATGCTGACATCGGGGTTGCCCTCGGCGAACAGCTCAGACGCGGCCTCCGCGAACGGCTGCACGGTGCTCGACCCGTCGATCTGAATGTCGCCCGAGAGGCCGGTCGGGCCCTCAACCTCGCCACTGCCGCCGTCATCGTCGTCGCCGCAGGCACCTACCCCGAGCGCGAGAACACCGCTGGCACTGAAAGCGAGCAGCCAATTCTTCGAAATCACTTTTGATGTCTCCCTTTTCGTTTTCACGCAGGATGTGAGTTGGCCGAGGCTGAACGCAGAGGCGCGCCAGTGAACCCCCGGTAGTGACTTCAGGCTGCCAGCGGCATGAGGCGATCTTGTTACCGCCGTGAGACCGCCTTGTGAAAAGGGTGTGAACGGGCGGAGGATTCAGCCCTGGCGGGCTTCAAGTGGCGCCTTCACAGGCACCGCCTCCGCGGCTTCAGGCTGCGACTCCACCGGCTGGTCCGGCGCGGCCAGCTTGCCGTCGGCAGGCTCAGCCTCGAACCTGTAGCCGACTCCGAAGTGCGTGTGCACGTAAGCCCACTCGCTCGAGGCGCGCTGGAGCTTCGAGCGAAGCTTGCGGATGAAGACGTCTACCGAGCGATCACCGTGGGCCATCGTGTAGCCCCAGACCCGCTGATAGATCTCCTCGCGTTCAATCACCTTGCCGTTTGCCTCGGCGAGGCTGTGCAGAAGCTCGAACTCACGGCGGGTGAGGTTGAGGCTCCTTCCGGAGACGAAAGCTTGGAACTGGTCAGGACGAATCTCGAGCTCGCCGGCGACCAGCGGGCCCGCGTCTATGTTGGCTTTGCCCCGCTTGCGGCGTCTGGCCACGGCCTCGACCCTGGCGAGGACCTCTTCGGGATGGCAGGGCTTGGAGACCCAGTCATCGGCGCCCATGCGCAGGCCTCTGACCCTCTGGGCAACCGTTGATCCGTGCGAGACCACGATCAGCCCGAGATCGGGCAGCGACGTACAGACCCGATCGAGGTAGTCCCAGCCCATCGACCCCAGTGCGCCCGGGTCGATGACCAGGGCGTTGAGCTTCATGGCGACGAGCTCGTCCAACGGAACCGTGCTCGTGAGCATGCGGTGTTCCCACCCAGCGGCGTCGAGCCGCTTGGCCAGGACATGGACGAAGCTTGAGTCGGTGTCGATCACCGCAAGCCGGACTGTGCCGGGCGAAGGAGTCATGGCGACAGGGCCATTCTAGATGGGCAAAAGGCGGCGGATGGAGGCGTTCACAGCCTTTTCACACGCAAAACCCCCGGTTATTTCGGCCAATTCGTGCCTGTCCGGGCCGATCCCGCCCTCGTTCCCCGGATCTTTACGGCTTCCCCACATCTGCCGAGGAACCTCATGTACATGAACATCGGAGAATCAGCGCAGTTCATTCTGGGCGCCACGATCGGTCTCGGCGTCATCTTTGCGGCGCTTCTGGCCTCCACGGCCTCCATCCGGGCCGGCGAGAGCTGGGAGGCTCATAACCACCTGCGAGCCACCGCGCTCGCGTCCTTCGCGGGGATCTCCGGGATCACCGCGCTGGCCGGGATCATCTACGGCCTCGTCATGATCGCCTGGCACTCGCCGCTCGCGAGCTGACCCAGCGGATATGGCGGTGGCGGCCGGTTCCAGTACCGTGCCCCGCTGCCATCAACGCGCTCGAAGCAATCGTTCTGGGGATCGTCCAGGGCCTGACGGAGTTCTTGCCGATCTCGTCATCGGGCCACCTTCTCATCGTGCCTGCCTTCTTCGGCTGGGAGGATCCGGGGGCGGCGTTCACGGCCGTGATCCAGCTCGGGACGATGGCCGCCGTGGTCGTGTACTTCCGGAGGGACCTGGCACGAATCGCCATCGCCTTCTTGCGCTCGATCAGGGGCGACCGCTGGCGCTCAGCCGACATCGACGCTCGGATGGGCTGGTACATCGCACTCGGCACGATCCCGATCAGCGTCGCCGGACTGGCCCTCTCGAATCAGATCGAGGAAGGCGCTCGCTCCCTCTATCTGGCGGGAATCACCCTGATCTTGTTCTCCTTCGTGATGCTGGCCGCCGAGCGCTACGGGCAGCGTCAGCGCGAGCTGGAAACGATCAACACGCGCGATGCTCTGGTCATCGGCGGCTTCCAGGCGCTGGCCCTCGTGCCCGGCGTTTCGCGTTCCGGGGCCACGATCTCGGCCGGACTGTTCCTCAATTTCGAACGGACGTCCGCCGCGCGCTATTCGTTCCTTCTCTCGGTGCCCGCCGTGGTGCTCTCGGGCCTGTATGAGCTGAAGGAGGTGGGTACGGGCGGCGGACCCGGCGTGGGGTTGACCCTCCTCGCGACAGTGCTCGCCTTCATCTCTGGCTACATCGCAATCGCGTGGCTCTTGCGATTCGTCGCGAACCACTCGATCGGGGCGTTCTGCCCGTACCGCATCGGCCTCGGCGTACTGGTGATCGTCCTCACGGCAACCGGTGCGATCAGCACCGCCTGAAACCCTCTCGGCCCGCCTCCCGAAGCCTGTAGAGTTCCGCGCGATGAAGCGCATCCTTCTGTCTCTGGCCGCGTCGGCCACGATGCTGCTCCTGGCGAGCCCAGTTGCGATGGCCGCGGATGGCGAGGGGCTTTATGGACGCACTGATGACAAGGTCATCACGTTTTTCTGCTTTGGCGTGATCATCTTCTTCACCCTCTTCGTGATTGGGGCGTCGATCCTTCAGAACCGCCTCGAGACCCGCAAGGAGCGGGCGCGCGAGGACATCGAGCGCCTCAGCAAGCCCTAGCGCACGCCGCGACTAGTGAGCGAAACGCGATACGAGCGGATCGGTGCGGCGGCGGTCCTCACGATCACCCGCCCCGAGCGCCGCAACGCGGTGGACGCCCCGACAGCAATGGCTCTCAAGGAGGGCTTCGACACCTTCGAGGCCGACGACGACGCGCGTGTCCTGGTCCTGACTGGCGAGGGCCCGGAGGCCTTCTGCGCCGGCGCCGACCTGAAGGCGCTCGCCGAAGCCGTCGCTGCGGGCATCGACCCGCTCGAGTGGCTGCCGCGTTTCGCCGACGGGCCCCTCGGATTCACGCGCCTTCAGGCATCGAAGCCGACCATCGCCGCGATCTCCGGCTGGTGCCTGGCCGGCGGCCTCGAGCTCGCACTGTGGTGCGACCTGCGAATCGGAACGGAGAGCGCGAAGCTCGGCTTCACCGAGCGGCGCTTCGGCGTGCCGCTCATCGACGGCGGCACCCAGCGCATGCCCCGCATCGTCGGCATGGGCCGGGCGCTGGAGATGATCCTGACCGGGCGCATCCTCGAGGCCGCAGAGGCTCGCTCGTGGGGCCTTCTCAACGAGGTCGTTGCGCCCGGCGCCCATCTCGAGCGTGCGCTGGAGATGGCCGAGGGCCTGGCCGCCTTCCCGCAGACGACGATGCTCTCCGACCGCCAAGCGGCGATCGAGGGGATCGGAATGCCTTTCGCCGAAGGGATCGCGCACGAGGCCGAGCTTGGCCGGGCGTCGGTCGAGACCGGCACGAAGGGCGCCGCGCGCTTCGCCTCGGGTGAGGGCCGGGGCGGCTCCGGCGCCGGCGTTTAAGCGCGGGCGAGCAGCGGCGAGATGAGCGCAGCGACCGCGAAGGTCGCGACCGCGGCGAGCGCGATCGAAGCGCCCGCGGCGAGCTCCAGGTAGTAGCTCACATAGAGGCCTGCCAAGCCTGCACCAACGGCCAGGGCCGCCGCGAGGACCAGGCTCGGGCCCAGACCCCGGGCAAAGCGGAGCGCAGCGGCGCCAGGAGCCAGAAGCATCGCCACCACCAGGAGGTTCCCCAGCGCACCAACCGCGACAAGCGTCGCCGCCGCAAGGAGCGCCAGTAATGCAAGCTCGGCACCCTGGGGGCTCACTCCGAGGCTTCGCGCCGCCTGCTGGTCGAAGCCGCCGAGGGCGAGCGGCCGGTGAAGAGCGGCGAGTGCGCCGATGGCCCCGAGCGCCAGCGCACCGGTGGCGACGAGGTCTCCCGTGGAGACGCTAAGGGGGTTTCCGAAGAGGATCTCTCCAAGCCGGGCCGGGACCTCGGGGCGAAGCGCCAGGAGCACGCCCAGGCCGAAGAGCGTGGTCACGACCACCGCGATCGCAGTGTCGGATCCAACCCGGCGCTCGCGGCCGGCCAGCGCGATCGCCACAGCGGCAACTGCCAGGCCACCGCCCACCCCGACCAGCAAAGGGAGTCCCGCCAGGGACGCGATCACCAAGCCTGGCAGTGCGGCGTGCGCGAGGGACTCGGCTGCGTAGCTCTGCCGGTAGAGGACGAGCCAGACGCCGAGCGGGCCGCACACGACCCCGAGAAGCGCGACCTCGGCAAGAGCTCGTTGGCCGATCTCGCCCGTGAAGGGGTCGGTAAGCGCGTCCAACATCAGTGGTGGTGATGCTGGACGACTACCGCCTTACCGCCGCCGGGAAGCGTGATCATCTCGCCGCCGTAGGTCCGCTCGAGGGTTTCCGCATCCAGCACGGATGGCGGCCCGTAGGCGATCTGGCGGCGATTGATGCAGAGGACCCGGTCCGCCTCTTGGGCGTCGTTGATGTCGTGAGTCGCGACCAGGATCGCCCTCCCCGTCTCCTTCAGGTCGGCAAGGACGCGCCCGACCCTGCTTGCCGAAGCGCGGTCGAGCCCGCCGAGCGGCTCATCCAGGAGGAGAACCCGCGCCTCGCGGGCCAGCGCCCGGGCGATTAGGACGCGCTGGCGCTGGCCGCCCGAAAGCTCCCCGAAGAGGGTCCCCGCCTCACCTTCGAGCCCGACCAGCTCGAGCGATTCGTGGGCGCGGCGACGACTCGCGAGGGGAAGGCGGCGGTACCAGGGCGCATCCGCGTAGGTGCCCATTGCGGCGACGTCGAGAGCCGAGACCGGAAAGTCGAGCCGCGCGCGCTCGGTCTGCGGCACGTATGCGACGCGTCCCTCGATCTCGACGGCGCCGGACCGGCGAGGAAGCTCGCCAAGAAGTGCCCTGAAGAGGCTCGTCTTGCCGCCTCCGTTCGGCCCAAGGACGGCGACGATCTGGCCCGCGTCCACATGGATGTCGATCTCGGAGATCGCGTCTGATCGCGGCCCGTAGCCACCGCGAAGGCCGGACGTAGTGACGAGTGCTGTCAAGCCGCTCGCTCCCCGGCTCGGCCCGCGAGCGCCGTCGCTGTCGCTGCGACCGCGAACGCGGCGCCGCCGAGGACTGCGATCGCCGCGCCTGGCGGCACGTCCAGCTCAAATGCCAGAAGCAGGCCGCCCACGCCCTCGGCCAGGGCAAGCCCAATGGCCGTCAATTCGAGCGCCACCACGCTGCGCGTGAAGAGCCGCGCGGTTGCCGCCGGCATCACCAGGATCGCTGAGACCAGGAGGGCGCCAACCGCGTCGACCGCCGCGATGACCGCGACGGCGATGGCGGCGACGAGCAGGCGATCCGCCATCCTTGAGGAGAGGCCCAGCGCGGGCGCGACTTGCGGGTCGAAGCCTGTGGCGATCCAGGTCCGCCGGAAGAAAGCCGCCGCGGCGAGCACCGCGAGGGAGGCGACGAGCGTTGCAAGCAGCTCGTCGTCGCCGATCGCAAGCAGGCTGCCGAACAGAAGGCGGTCGACTCCCGACCCCGAGTCGAAGACGTCGCTTGCGAGGACGATCCCGACCGCGAGGGCCGCGACCAGGAGGAGCGCCGTCGCCACGTCGCGCCCCAGGCCGCGGACGCGGCCGAGGCGCTCCAGCCCTGCTGCGTACGTGCCGCCAACAGCCAGCGCGGCTAGCGCAGGCGGGATTCCGGCGGGGCCCGCAATCACCAGGCCGGGAAAGGTGGCGGTGCCCACCGCGTGCGTGTAGAAGGCAAGGCGCCGGAGGACGATCTGCGCGCCGATGACGCCCGCCAGCGGGGCAAGCAGGATGATCTCGAGGGCCGCCCGCTGCATGAACGGAAGACTGAAAGGGTCGATTGGCCAGGGCATCGCTATTTGCAGTCCGGGCAGCGGCCCTTGAGGATCACATCGTGCTCGTCCACGCTCGCCGCGAGCCGTTTTCCAAGCGCCTCGATCGCCTGCTCGAGCGCGTCGTCTTCGAACGGGATCGCCTCGCCGCAGTTCCGGCAGACGAAGTGGTGATGGTGATGGCGCCCATCCGGCAGCGCGGGTTCGAAACGGGCCGACTCGGTGCCCAGGTCAAGCCGCTGCACGAGCTTCAGGTCCTCCAGCACCTCGAGGGTCCTGTAGACGGTCGCGATTCCAACCTTGTTCTTGCGCCGCTTGAGCTCGTCAGCGATGTCCTGCGCGGTGACGACGCAACTCTGGCGACCGATTGAGTCCAGGACCGCCGAGCGCGGGCCGCTCGCCTTGTGGCCGTGCTCGCGAAGGGTCGACTCGGCGACTTCGGCCCAGTCGCCCGGGTTGTCGTGGCGGTGGGTCAATGTGCCTCCGGGAGCGGGCAGGGACGGTAGACGCCGCCGGACAGCGCCTTGAAGATACGGCCGGAGTTCGCCTCCAGGGCGCCCAGGTATGTGTCTCCGGCGGTCCCCTCCTCGCCGAGAGAGTCCGCGTAGAGCTCCCCGCCGACCGCGACATCCGCCTCGTCCGCGATCGCCTCTTCGAGCTCGCGCGAAAGACCAGCTTCGGGGAAGACCGCGCGCACGCCCTCGCTTTCGATCAGATCGACGAGCTCGGCGGTCTCTCCGCTCGATGGCTGCGCCTGGGTGGAGAGCGCGGGCACGGCCGAGCCGACGACCTCGATGTCGTAGCGGTCGGCGAAGTAGCCCAGCGAGTCGTGCGAGGTGACCAGCTTGCGAGCGCTGTCCGGCAGGAAGTCCATGCATTGGGCGATCGTGCGGTCGGAGCGCTGGATCGCGGCGATGTAGGCGCCGGCGTTCTCCTCGTAGGCCGCCGTGCCGGTGGGATCAACCTCGGAGAGCTCGTCGCGGATCGTCTCCACCGCGGCGACCGCGTTGGTCGGGTCGTGCCACCAGTGCGGGTCCTCCTGGCCTCCATCGGACCTGACGATGGGCACGGCGTCAAGGAGCTCGATTACCTGCGCGTCGGTGCCCGAGCCCTCGATCAGCTCGTCTACCCACGCGTCCGCCTCTCCTCCGGACACGATGACGAGCTTTGCCCCCGCGATCGCCGCCGCATCGCTCGGACGGGGCTCGTAGTCGTGCGGGTCCGAGTTGGGGGTGAGGATGCCGTGAACCTCCGTCTCGTCGCCCGCAACGTTGCGCGTGATGTCTGCGACCTGGGTCGTCGTCGCGACCACCTCGGCGTCCGAGCCCTCATCCGAGGAGCGGCAGCCCGCCAGCAAGGGAAGGGCCGCAACGCAAATGAGACTCATTCGCAACATTGGCACAGAGCCTACCTCCTCGGGCAGCGGCGAGTGGACGAGGGGTTAGATCCGGAACTCGGTGAGGAGGCGCTTCTCGGCCTCGCCCTCGACCGAGGCGACGACCTCGACATGCTCGGCGAGCGGCGTTCCGCGCAGCTTGGTCGCCAGGAGGTCATCGACCTGGAAGACGCCGGCCGAGTTGTTCATCGTGATCTCGATCATCACGGCCTTCTTCTTGCCGGCGGCGATGTCGATCGAGTCGATCGCGGCGGCGGAGATCGCGTGGATCCCCATCTGCCCCGCCTCGACCGGGATCCGCGAGCGCCCGTGCGCCATGTCGAGGGCGTCGGCGACGCGCACGACTCCCGCCTCGACTGTGTACGGCTCTCCCCGGCGGCGGTGGCCAATGATCGCGTGCAGGCACTCGGCGATCACGATGGTGCGCTCGCCGTCCTTGTAGACATCCGCCAGAAGCTCGCGCAGCTTACGCTCGGCAAGGAACAGGCTGAAGGCCTCGTGGTCGGCCCGGTGAATCGACATGCCAACGTCGTGGAGGAGGGCGCCCGCTGCGACGACGACCTCGGCGTCGCGGTCGCGCATGCCGTGGTCGGCGACCATCGCTGGCTCCACCCCGCCCTTGACCAGCAATCGGAACAGGCGAAGCGCGATGTTGAGCACGATCTGGACGTGGACCCAGGAGTGGTCCGACATGGAGAGGCGCTCCGAGTTGAGCTGGGCCATGTGCCACCAGCCCCGGACCTCAGGGTCCGCGTTGATTCCCTCGAGGAGCGCTTCCAGCTTGCGGTTGCCGCGCGTCGGAGCCTTCACGTGCGCGCGCTCAATCGCCTCGAGCGGGCTCATGCCACGCTCGCCCGGCCCAGCCGGCTCGCTGGCCGCCGCAACGATCTCTACCTCGGCGTCGTCATCAGCCATGAGGGGAGTCTGGCACTTAGGATGCGCGCGTGGCTGGCCTCCTTGAGATCGAGCACTCGGGCGACGTCGCCGTCGTCACGCTTCAGCGACCCGACAAACGAAACGCTCTGTCGATCGACCTACGGGTGGAGCTGGCGGACGCGTTCACGAGCCTGGGCGAGGACGAGACGGTCGGCTGCGTGGTTCTGACTGGGGCCGGCTCGGCGTTCTGCTCGGGGATGGACACGAGCCAGTTCGGCGGCGACATCGAGAACCGCAGGCGTCTGGTCGAGACCTCGACCAGCGCATTCGAGGCGGTCGGGGACTGCAAGCGCCCGGTAGTGGCGGCGGTCAACGGGCCTGCTCTCGCAGGCGGCTTCGCGCTGTCCCTTCTGTGCGACCTGCGCGTCGCCCACTCCTCGGCGGTGTTCGGCTACCCGGAGCTGCCCCGCGGGATCCCGCCCAGCTACGCCTCGGCGCGGGCCGTGCTGCCCGCGACCGTCGCCCAGGAACTCTGCCTGACCGGCCGCGTGGTGGATGCGACCGAGGCGCTGGGGCTGGGGATCGTCCGCCAGGTGGTTGACGGGGACGTTGTCGAGTGCGCCCGCGAGCTCGCCGAGACGGTTGCCGCGCTGCCGCGGCAGGCCGTGCTCGAAACGAAGCGCCGAAAGCTGCTTGAACGAAAGCATCTGTGGGGCTTCCTCTTCGACGACGAGCGCGAGGTGTTCCGCCGCGCGCTGCTCGGCCCGGACGATCCGGACGACGCAGCGGCCTAAACGAGCACCGGCGAGGCGTTCGTCAGGAGCGTCGGCCAGACGACCGTCTCCCAGGCCGCCGCGACGAGCAGCATCGGGATGGCAACGGCGACCGTCGCGAACGTTGCCGCCAGAAGGTTCCCCCACTCGCCCTTGCGGCTGGCGATGGTCCACGCGGCCAGTGGCAGGAAGACCGCCGTCAGTTCGGTCAGCGCGTGGGGCGCGACCGTGAGGACCAGGGTCGCCGGCGAAATGTTGAACTGCTCGGCGAGCTGCGCTCCGGTCGAGCCGAGGATGTAGGCCTGGGTGACGAGCGAGAACGTGATCACACACACCACCCATGCGAAGGCGAGCGGACGCGCCCGCTCATGGATCATCTTCTTGAAGCCCGTCATGTGCTGCGCCTGTAGCGGGAGCGAGCTGCCGGCGATGAAGCCGGCGACGCATGCGACCGCGTGGAGAGCCAGGACCAGGCCGTTGCGCCAGAGGACGGCGAAGTAGTCCTCGACGTTGGCGTCGAAGCTGACTCCCGGGATGCTGAGGTAGGTCACGTCGGGTGTCGCGAGATATGCGACGACGAGAACCGCGCTCAGGAGGGCTGCGGCAAAGCCGAAGCCGCCCAGGAACCACGACCTGAGAACGGGACGCGGGTTTCCGCGCCATTCTGCAAGCGCCCCGCGCGTGTCGCGCATGCCTTGCGCAAGGGCCATCTCCGAAACGCTCACGTCTCCCCTATCGGCAAAGCGCCCGCCGGAGCTTGAACTCCGGCGGGCGCATGCTTACGGGTGCAGATGCATGTGGGTTATGAGCCGCAGACGGGCCATGGGCTCGAGCCGGCGCGCGAATACAGAAGCGCCGCTCGGTAGTCCTGCTCGGCCTCGGGTGCCTCGGCGGGGTTGCCGGAACCGCCGACTGACGCCCAGGTGTCCTCGTCGAATTGATACTTGCCGTAGTAGCCGGCCGCGTTGACCGCGGTGGGGTCGCCGCCGGACTCACAGGCCGCGATGGACTCGAGCGTGGCGATCGAGACGCCCTCGATCATGCCGTTCTCAGGCTGCGGGATCGCTGGAGCCTGAGGCTTCTTCGGCTCCGGCTTCGGAACGCTGACCAGTGCCGTATGGGTCTTGGCAGCGGTCGAGAGCGAGTCATCGGCCGTGGCGCCAGGCTGCTGGTCGGCTGCGCCGGCGGACGCGACGGTCGCGAGAACCGCGGCGCCGGAAAGCGTTGTGATCTTCATCTTTGTCTTCATGTTCATGCCACCGAGGCTGGCTACGAACATGTGTTCTATGTGTGACTCCGGTCACACATGCAAGCATTTGCTCACAATCACGCACAAATAACCTTGAGCCGCCTGCTACGAACGGCTCTTCGGGAGGCTGAGGAGTTACTTCTGGCGCGACGGCTGCGCAAGAAGCGCCCGGGCATCGGAGCCGGAGGGCAGGCCCTCGGTCGCGCCCCACACGCCCACCACGCCTGCAGCGACGTACATCGCGGCGGTCACCACGTCGTCCAAAGGCAGCCAGCGCGCCATGCCGGCGGCGATCACGCCGCAAACGGAATCTCCGGCGCCGGTGGAGTCGACGACCTTCGCGGGAACGCCCTTGATGGGCACCACAGAGCGTGGTGTCTGGACGAACGCACCGTGAGCGCCGCGCGTGACAACCACGGCTCTCGGTCCGAGGCCCATGAGCCACTCTCCTGCAGCCTCCGCCGAGATCATTCCGCTCAGCGTGAGCGCCTCGCTCTCGTTCAGCTTGACCACGTTGGCGCCCGCAACCAGCGACGAGATCGTCTCGACCATCTCATCGCGAGAGTCCCAGCGATTGGGGCGAAGGTTTGGGTCGCAGAGAACCGCCCAGCCCTGATCTCGAGCGAGCGCAACCGCTCGCATGGTGACCTCGCGCTCATCCTCGCCGAGTAGTGAGTCCGAGCCGACGACAAGCACTCCATCGTTGCCCGTAATCGTCGCGTCGAGGTGAACGCCTGCGTGGACCGAGGGCCGCACCTGGTCGCCGTAGAAGGCAAACGCCGGCTCGCCCTGTTTGTCGACCGACACAAATGCGTGCGACGTTTGAACCCCTCGCAAGAGATCAAACCGGGAGGTATCAACACCTGCGGTAGTGATCCGCTCGTGAAGCCACAGGCCCCACTGGTCGTCACCGATACCGCCGATCAGTTCGACCCGGTCGGAGAAGCGCGCCGCCGCCATCGCGATGTTCGCGAGGGACCCGCCCTGGCGAGGTACGAAGAAGTCCGCCTCGACAAGAGACGACACTGGCCGCTCGCAGACGAAGTCGACGAGTGCCTCCCCGAGGCAGACGATGCGCGCGTCGTGTCTCTCTTCCTCTGCTACGCCTTTGTCTGGCACGCCCTCGTCTAACACGCCCACTTCGGGTTCGACACTATCCATCGGGGGAAGTATCGGACAAAAGGCAAGAAATACGAACTGATGCCACGCAAACTGGACACAGGTTTTCCCACTTCCGACGCTCAGAGCGACTTCGGCCGTGCGCGCAGGCGACATCTAGGCGCGAGGCTCGCCAGCCGCCTGCGTGGCGAGCCGGGCGACGTGAACATGATCCTGCCGTTCGACGAGGTGGTCGCCGCTCTCGGGCGCAAGAGCGAGCGCTCTCTCGGCTTGAAGACGATCGACCTCGACGCGATCGTCGGCACCGTGGACCGCCAGCGCGAGTTCGACCGCTCCTTCCGCCCCACCTCCGCCAAGGTGAAGCGCCGCTGGCAGCGCATCGCCGAGGCCGTCCGGCGCGGCGAGGGCATGCCACCGATCGACGTCTACGAAATCGGCGGGATGTACTTCGTCAAGGACGGGCACCATCGCGTGTCCGTCGCTCGGCAGCTCGATCTCGAGGTGATTGAGGCCAACGTGACCAAGATCGTGACCGAGGTGGAGGCAGATGCGAACGTGCGCGTTGCGGACCTCGCCCTGAAGAGCCATGAGCGCCTCTTCTTCGAGCGTGTGCCGCTGCCACCGGAACGTCGCTCGCGAATCCAGCTCTCGCAAGGTTCCTGGTACGCGGGGCTCGCCGAGGGAGTAGAGGCCTGGGGGTTCCGCGCGATGCAAGCGCGCAAGGAATTCATGACCCGCGAGGAGATCGCGCGTGAGTGGTTCGAGCAGGAATTCGAACCGGTGGTGAACCTGATTCGCGAGGAGGGCCTGGCCGAGGGGCAGACCGACGCCGAGGCCTACGCGCGGATCGTGAGCCTGCGCTACCTCCTACTCCGCACCCATCGCTGGGACGCAGAGACGCTCGATCGACTGCGCGAGGAGCTCCGCCGCAAGCCCCCGCGCGACGAGGACACTCTCACCCACGTTATGCGCGGCGAGCTGCGCGGCTAAGCCACGAAACCGTGCCCAAACCCCGCGAGGTGCCAGGCATCACGCCTGGTGCCTGGCACTTTTCTGAGGGTTGGTTGAGGGCTAGTGCTTCAGGTTCGCGCCCGACTCCGGGTCGAAGAAGTGGAGCTTCGTCGAATCGACCCAGAGCTCCGCGGTCTTTCCGCGCTCAACACCTGATGCCGCGTCAAGGCGGGCCACAACGAGGCCCTCGCCCGCGCTCGGCACCTCCGAAGTGCCCGAGTCCTCGGCCAGCTCGCGGAGCTCGTCCGATTCGAGGGACTCCCCCTTGACCGAGAAGTAGGCGAACTTCTCGGACCCCATCGACTCCACGAGGTCGATGTCGGCTGTGAACGTGCTGCCTCGATCCTTCGCGTCGCCGACCAGGCCGGCGTCCTCGAAGCTCTCGGGCCGGACGCCCGCGATGACCTTGCCCGAGTGCGAACCCAGCTTCTCGCGGTGCTCCGAAGGGAGCTCCACCTCGCCGAACGGCAGCTTCACGCGGCCGCCCTCGAGCGTTGCCGCCATGAAGTTCATCGCCGGCGAGCCAATGAAGCCCGCCACGAAGAGGTTGTCCGGCTCGTTGTAAAGGTCGGCGGGTGAGCCGACCTGCTGGAGGACTCCGGCGCGCATCACGGCCACGCGGTCGCCGAGCGTCATCGCCTCGGTCTGGTCGTGGGTGACGTAGACGGTGGTCGTTCCCAGGTCGTTTTGGAGGCGGGACACCTCGGTGCGCATCTGGACGCGGAGCTTCGCGTCGAGGTTCGAGAGCGGCTCGTCCATGAGGAACACCGAGGGGTCGCGCACGATCGCGCGCCCCATCGCGACGCGCTGGCGCTGGCCGCCGGAGAGGTTCGCGGGCTTGCGGTCCAAATGCTGCTCCAGGTCGAGCACCTTCGCCGCATCCTCGACCTTCTTGTTCACCTCGGCGTCGTCGACCTTCGCCAGTCGCAGCGGGAAGGCCATGTTCTCGCGCACGCTCATGTGGGGGTAGAGCGCGTAGTTCTGGAAGACCATCGCGATGTCGCGGTCCTTGGGCGCACGATCGTTCACGACGTTGCCGCCGATCTTGAGCTCACCGTCGGTGATGTCCTCGAGCCCGGCAATCATCCGCAATGCGGTCGATTTGCCGCAACCGGACGGCCCGACCAGGATCATGAACTCGCCGTCCGCGATCTCGAGGTTCAGGTCCTTGACCGCCTCGAACCCGTCGGCGAACTTCTTCGAGATTCCGTCCAGAACGATCTCGGCCATAGTTCCTTCTCTCTCCTTATCCCTTGACCGCACCCGCGGTCAAGCCGGCGACGATCCGCCGCTGGAAGATCAATACGAAGATGATGATCGGCACGGTCACGAGGCTTGCCGCGGCGGCGATGTTGCCCGTCGGCTCCGTGAACTGGGAGTCGCCGGTGAAGAACGCGAGCGCCGCGGGCACGGTCCGCGACGCGTCCGACGACGTCAGCGAGATCGCGAAGACGAAGTCGTTCCAGCAGAAGATGAAGACCAGGATCGCGGCCGTGAACACACCCGGCGCGGCAAGCGGGACGATCACCTTCCGGAAGGCCTGGAACGGAGTGGCGCCGTCGACCTGAGCGGCCTGCTCCAGGTCCCACGGGATCTCGCGGAAGAAGGCGACGAGGGTGTAGATCGCCAGTGGCAGCGCGAAGGTCAGGTACGGGATGATCAACCCGATCCAGGTGTCGTAAAGGCCGAGCGTCCGCCACATGTCGAACAGCGGGCCGACCGTCGAGATCGCCGGGAACATGGCGATCGCGAGCGCGCCGGCGAGTACCAGCGCCTTGCCCGGGAAGTCGAGGCGGGCGATCGCGTATGCGGCGAAAGCCGCAAGGACGATCGCGATCGTCGTCGCGATCAGCGCTATCCCGATCGAGTTGATGAGCGGGGCGAGGAGGGGACTGTCAAGGCCTCCTTCGAACAGGCCCTTGTAGTTGTCCAGCGTGAAGTCCTGAGGCCAGAACTTGGTCCACAGCGTGTCCCCCGCCGTGACCGACGCAGGGTCCTTGAACGAGATCGAGACGATCCACAGGACCGGGATCAGGGCGTAGAGGATCACGACGAAGATCCCGACCGTCCACAGGGTCTTCTCGCGGCCGGTTGTGCGCTCCATCAGAGAACCCCCCTTGCCAGGGTGGCAAACCTGGTTTCGCGCCTTACGTCGCTCATTAGGTCCCCGGTCTCCCTTCGTTCATCTTCACGCCGAACCCCTTGATGAAGAGGAACGCGATCAGGAACACGCAAACGAAGATCAGGACGGAGACGGCCGACCCAAGGCCGAGGTTCAGGCGCTCGATCAGTTGGTTGTAGCCCAGGATGGAGACCGACTCGGTGTTCTGAGCACCGCCGGTCATGATGAAGATGTTGTCGAAGATCCGGAACGCGTCGAGGGTCCGGAAGAGCAGGGCGACCAAGATCGCCGGCTTCATCAGCGGCAGGGTGATCTTCCAGAAGCGCTGCCACGCGGTCGCGCCGTCGACCTTGGCCGCCTCATAGAGGCCATCGTCGATCGTCACTAGCCCGGCGAGAAGCAGCAGCGCCATGAATGGCGTCGTCTTCCAGACCTCGGCCATGATGATCACGACCATCGAGGAGAACCTCTCTCCGAACCAGGCTTTGTCGTCGGCGATGAACGGGAGCTGGTTCACGAACCCGGTGTCGGGCTGGAACGCGAACTGCCAGGAGAAGGCCGCGACCACGGTCACGATGCCGTAGGGGATGAGGACGGATGTGCGCACGACCCCGCGGCCAAAGATCGCGCGGTGCATCACCAGCGCGATGATCATCCCGAGAGTCAGCTCGAACGCAACGGAGATGATCGAGATGATCGTCGTGTTGAAGACGTCCTCCCACCACAGGCTTGACGTCAGCACGCTCTGGTAGTTCGCGAGGCCGACAAAGCCGCCTTCCTCGGGGAACCTGAGGTCGATGTCCTGAAGCGACAGTACGACCGCGTAGCCGATCGGATAGGCCGTGACGAGCACCATCGCGATGACCGCGGGCGCGCACAGCATCCAACCGAGCCGTCGTTCGTCTCGGGAGCGATCAGACATCAGAGGAGCCCCTCCCTCTTCACGGCCTGCTCGACGTACTCCTTGAGCTTGTCGTATGCCTCGGTGATCTGCTCGGGATCCACGTCGCCAATCGGGTGAAGCGCGCTCTGGATCGCCAGCGAGAGGTCGGTGTACGCGGGGGTCACCGGCCGGGGTGCCGCGTTCTCGATCGAGGTCTTGATGAGGTCCGAGAAGCCCGGGTACGCCTCCTCGATCTCCTTCGAGTCATAGACGTCCTCGTTCGTCGGCGGCAGACCGCCGAGCGTGGCCGCGGTCAGCTGGTTATCAGGCTGCACCAAGCACGCCGCGGCCTCGAAGGCGAGGTCCGAGTTGTCGGAGAACTCGGAGATGCCGAGGTTGATGCCGCCGAGCGGCGGCGCCGATGGCTCGCCGTCCACGACCGCGGGATACGTCGTCGCCTCCATCTGGTCGAAGACATCGGGCGCGTTCTCCTTCGCGCTCGGGTAGACGAAGGGGTAATTCAGCATGAATGAAGAGCCGCCCGCCTCGAACGAGAGCCGGGCCGTGTCCTCGGTCGAGGTGTCGATGTCAGCCGCCGCCGATTCGGAGCTCGCGAAGCGCGCCATTGTCTCGAGCGCCGCCTCGGTTGCCTGTTGATCCAGGCTCACCGTCTCGGGTCCGTCGAGGACTGTCGCGCCGGCGGACTCAAGCATCGCGTTCACCCAGACCACGAATCCCTCGTACTGATCTGCCTGGACCTGGATGACGCCGTTCTCTCCGATCCGCTCGGACTCGGCAAGCATCTCCTCCCAGGTCTTGGGCACGTTCTCGACCCGGTCCTTGCGGTACCAGAGAAGCTGGGTGTTCGAGGTGAACGGCGCGGCGTAGAGCGTGTCCTCGAACGTGGCCCCCTCGATCACGCTCTCGAAGGTGCCGTCGGTGACCTGCTTTTCGAGGTCGCCTTCCCACGGCTGGATCCAGCCCGCGTTCGCGAACTCGGCAGTCCAGATCACGTCCATCCCGAGGATGTCAATCGAGGAGTCCTCGGCACCGAGCCGCCGGACGAGCTGCTCGCGCTGGCTGTCGGCGTCAGAGGGGAGATATTCGAACGCGATCGTGTACTTGCCGTTCGATTCCTCCGAGCACTTGGTGGCCGCTTCGGAGAAGGCGCCGCTTGGCTCGTTGAAGACGAAGAACGTGAGTCTGGTGCCCGCTCCCTCTTCCTGGGAGGCGGTGCAGGCGGAGAGCGTCATCCCCGCCGCGAGCAGGGCGACGATGCTCGTCACTCGTCCAACCATGGATCCTGGGTGCAACGCTTCTCCTCTCTGGAGGCGAAGCTACCCCGCGGTAGCAGGAGGCAAACCGGTGCGGTCTACTCGTCCACGGTCGAGCGGCGGGTGGCGATCAATCGCCGGTACTCCTCGAGGGAGGATCCCTCGACGCCGCGCTGGGCAGCAACGCTCCTGCGCATGGGGTCGGTAAGGCCAAGCCACGGCTCGCCGGTGGTGAAGCCGCCGAGCGGTTCGGGCTCCCATTGCATCGGGTGACGGTGGGCATCCCTGCCCGCGCGGTCGAACGGCGGGTCGGCCTCGTCGCCATCCACCATCCCGATCTCGTCCCCCTGGTAGAGGAAGACGGTTTCTGGCAAGGACAGCAGGAACTCGGCGGCGCGAGCCGCGCGCTCCTCGCCGAACCGGGTCGCAAGTCGGGGGAAATCGTGGTTCGAGAGAGCCCACGCCACCCTGCCCAGCTTCTGACCTTCGGCTACGACCTCCGCGAGGCGCTCCTCCTCGAACGGCGAATGGAGAAGCTCGAACGCGAAGGCGAGGTCGAGATGCTCCAAGTAGGGCTCGAGATCGCGCGTGGGCCTGTACACCTCGCCTACGAGGAGGGCGTCCCCCGCCGCCGCCCGCATCGCCCGGAGCGCCACGCCGATGTCGGACCCCGCCTCGGAATGGACGTGCTCGAGGCGCCCATACTCGTCCCCCAGCGGGAGCACGAAGGGCGCCGTCGCTGGAGGATCGTCGCGGAGCTCCGGGTCCTTCATCAGCTGCTGGACGGCGTCGACCCTGAATCCGTCGACGCCGCGGCCGGTCCAGAAGCGAATGACGTCACCCATCGCGTCGCGCACGGCCGGAACTCGCCAGTCGAGGTCGGGCTGCTCGGGGTAGAACGAATGGAGGTAGTAGCGGCCCTTCTGCGCGTCAAGTGTCCACGCCGGGCCCCCGAACGCGGAGACCCAGTTGTTCGGCGGCTCCTCGGCCCAGATGTACCACTCGGGATGGTCGCGGAACCACGGGTGTTCGATCGAGGTGTGGGACGGAACGAAGTCGAGCAGGACCTTCAGGCCCAACGAGTGCGCCTTCGCGACGAGACGGTCGAAGCCGGCGAGATCGCCCAGCTCGGGCGCGATCGCACAGTGGTCGGCCACGTCGTAGCCCATATCGGCCAGAGGCGACGGGTAGATCGGAGAGAGCCAAAGCGCATCGACCCCCAGGTAGGCCAAGTGATCGAGACGCGACTCAATTCCCGCGAGGTCACCGATCCCGTCGCCGTCTGAGTCCTGGAACGAGCGCGGGTAGATCTGGTAGACGACAGCGTCTTCCCACCATTTGCCGTTCGCGGCCATCGCGCAGTTCTAGCGGCACACTCGTCCGTCGTGCTTGCTTATGATTCTGGCTGATCAGCCAATGTCTCGCGACCACGGCTACTTCCCGCCCGGCTCCATGCTTCGCCGCGTTCAGCACGAGCGCGCGGTCGGGCTCTTGTACGGCCAGCGCGCCCTCGGGATCGGCGCTCTGGATCCGCGGAACTTCATGGGCACGCTCCTTCACGATCGCTCCGCCGATCGCCCGTTCCACCGCCTCGTCGCAACGGCGAAGATGTTCGAGGCGATCTTCTTTGGCTCGCGAGACAAGGCCGATCGGATCCTCGCCGCGGTCCACGGCATGCACTCGAACGTCAAGGGCACGCTGCCGAATGACGCCGGCCGCTTCAAGGCCGGAACGCCGTATGCAGCCCATGACCCTGAGCTGATGCTGTGGACGATCGCCCCCGCCGCCGACTCAGCCGTCCACTTCTATGAACTGTTCGTCCGGAAGCTCTCCGAATCCGAGCGCGATGAGTTCTGGGCCGACTACGTGAGCTTCGGCGAGCTCTTCGGCATGCCGGCGTCAGTGGCGCCCACGTCGTGGCGCGACCTCCGCGAGTACGTCGATTTGAAGATCAACGGACCGGACGCGCACCTGACCGAGGAGGCGAAGGTCATCGGCCGGGCGGTGATGCTCGAGATCCCCACCTCCGCGTCCCGCCGGGCGCCCATGCAGGCCCACAATCTGGTGATGCGGGGCTCGCTCCCGCCGCGCGTCCGCGAGCTCTATGGCATTCGCTGGACCTCCGCCGACGCCTTTGCGTTTCGCGGCGTGGTCGCTGCGGCGCGCGCCGCGCGGCCAGTCACTCCGCAGGCAGTCCGCCGCGGATCGTGCGTCGCCCAGTTCGACGACGTCGCTGCTGCCGAGCGGAAGCGGATCGCGAACGGGTGGACGTCACCGGTCGAGGTGCCACGCGCGGCCCAAGCCTAGATCTGGACCCGTTCCATAGGATCGCCGCCGTGCGCATCCTCGCGTTCTCAGACCTCCACCGCGACCTTGGCCGCGCTGCCTCCCTGGTCGAGCGCAGCTCAGACGCGGACGTGGTGGTCGGTGCCGGCGACTTCGCCTCCGTCCATGAAGGGCTCGGCGAGACGATCGATGCCCTCGCGGGGATCGAGACTCCGACTGTCCTCGTGCCGGGCAACAACGAGACCGCCGATGCGCTGCGCGAAGCTGCGTCGGGCTGGGGCTCCGCCACCGTCCTTCACGGCGAGGCGACCGAGATCGAGGGCGTGACTTTCTTCGGCCTCGGCGCGGGTATCCCCATCACCCCGTGGGACTGGAGCTTCGACCTCTCGGACTCCGAGGCGACCAAGGCCCTCGAGCCCTGCCCCGAAGGCGCGGTCCTCGTTCTCCACTCTCCCCCGCGCGGGCACTGCGACGTCGCCGGTTCTGGTCAGAACCTCGGCTCGCAAGCGCTCGCCGACGCGATCGAGCGGCTCGCTCCGCCGAATGCCGTCTGCGGACACATCCACGAGAGCTGGGGCGCCCGTTCGCGGATCGGACAGACCGAGATCGCGAACCTGGGGCCCGAGGGCGCTACCTTCGACGTCTGAACATGGGCTTTTTCGGCTGGATATTCCTTGGGTTGTTCGCGGGCACGATCGCGCGGGCGCTCTTTCCCGGCCGCACCGAGCCCGGCGGCTGCATCGGCACCACCGCAATCGGCATCCTCGGGGCGCTCCTCGGCGGGTGGATCGCGACCGAGCTCGACCTGGGCAAGATCGACGACTTCTTCGACCTCGAGACCTGGCTGATCGCGATCGGCGGCTCGTTCCTGTTGCTCTTCATCTTCCGGCTTTTCTCGCGCTAGTCGGGCGCTGAGCCCTGCCATCCTGGGACGGATGGCGATCTACGCAAAGGTCCTTCGAGTGCCGCGCTTTGCGGTGCTGATCGCTTCGACGATGCTGACGCGCATCCCGTACGCGATCAACGGGCTGGCCGTGATCCTCTTCCTGCGCGCCGAGACCGGCTCGTTCGCCACCGCAGGGCTCGCCGCCGGCGGACTGGCGCTTGGCGCAGGCATCGCCGCGCCGCTTGTCGGGCGGCTCGTCGACCGCCGTGGAGCGATCCTGCTGATGCCGGTGGCCATCGGCCACGCCGCCGCCATCCTCTCGCTCTGGGCCTTGGGCGTATCCGGGGCGCCAGCAGGGCTCCTCGTTGCCTGCGCGGCTCTGTCCGGCCTGTGTTTCCCGCCCTCGGGCTCGGTTCTCAGATCGCGCTGGCCGGAGATGATGAAGGGCGACGCAGAGCTCTTGCGAGGAGCCTTCGCGCTTGACTCGGTGATGATCGAGGTCTCGTTCGTCACCGGCCCGCTGATCACCGCGGTCCTCGTCGCGTTGATCTCGCCACAGGCCGCGCTCGCGGTCTCAGCGGCACTCGTCGTAGCCGGCACGGCGCTCTTCCTCGCCTACCTGCCCGACCGGCGCCGAGTCATCCCACTCGAGAGCCGGGTCGGAGGGCTGGGCCCCCTTCGCTCCCCGGGCATCAGGGCGGTCGCTTTGTCCACTGTTCCGTTCGGCTTCATGATCGGGACCGTCGAAGTCGCGCTTCCCGCGTTCAGCGAGATCGAGGGTTCAGCCGCGCTGGCCGGGGTGTTGCTGGCGCTTTGGTCCCTCGCAAGCGGGGTCGGCGGCCTTGCCTTCGGCGCCCGAACGCCCCGGCGAGAGCTGCTTGATACTTATCTGGCGGTGACGCTCCTCTTCCCCTTCTTGTGCCTGCCGCTCATGCTCGCCTCTTCACCTGTCGCGATGGGAATCCTGGTGCTCGCGGCCGGAGCGCCGATCGCGCCGCTGATCGCCACGCGCAACCAGCTGATCTCGATTGTGGCGCCCGCGGGAACGGGGACGGAGGCCTTCTCCTGGCTCATGACCTCTCTCATCGCCGGCATCTCGCTGGGCACTGCAGTTGCGGGGACCGTCGTCGAGCACGCCGGCTGGGAGGAGGCCGTCGGAGCGGGAGTCGCGGTCGCGGTCGCGGGGTCGATCGCCTCGTTCGTTTGGCGCGGGGCGCTCCGGCCGGCCCCGGTGGCGGCATGATCGCGGCGCTCGCGACAGTCGCGGCGCTCGCTGTCGCCGCCCCGCCGGCGGATGCGCGCGGAAATGGAGACCCGGTACGAGATCTCGGGGACCGCCAGCTCGCCGGACAGCGAATCGTTACGGGCTTCACGGGCGAATCTCCCCCCGCGAGCCTCGTCCAGATGATCCGCGAGGGACGGCTCGCAGGGGTCGTCCTCTTCGCGCAGAACTTCGACTCTGAAGGCGAGGCGCGCGATCTCATCAACCGACTGCGCGACATCCGCCGCCCGCGGGGACTAAGGCAGCCACTGTTGATCGCCGTCGATCAGGAGGGCGGCCTGGTGAAGCGCCTTCCCGGCCCGCCGACCATGTCAGCCGAGGAGATGGGCGCCGCCGGCGGGGAAACGGCCGCTCGCCAAGGGCACAAGACGGGCCGGTACCTGAGGGCGCTCGGCTTCAATCTCGACTTCGCCCCGGTCCTGGACCTCGCAATACCCGGCGGGAACATCGAGGACACGGATCGCAGCTTTTCGAGATCTCCCTCTGAGGTCGGCAAGATCGCGCCGCGGTTCGCCAACGCCCTCAGCCGTCAAGGGGTCGCCGCGACGGCCAAGCACTTTCCCGGATTCGGGCGGGCGCGAGAGAACACCGATGACGTTGCGCAGACGATCGGCGCAGGGCGTAAGACGCTCCGAAAGGAGGATGAGCGCCCGTTCCGCGCATTCTCCCGCGAGAGCGGCGAGGTCGTGATGCTGGCCAACGCCGTCTACCCCGCGCTCGATCGAGGCCGGCCAGCCGGGCTTTCGAGAGCCATCGCTTCGCACGAGCTCCGCCGTGTCGCGGGCTTTGACGGCGTCTCCATCACCGACTCCTTGAACGCCGCTGCCATCGCCGCCATCGGGTCGCCCGAGAAGGTTGCCGATATGGCCGCCAACGCCGGCACGGATCTCCTCCTCTATGGAAGCCTCGCATCCGCCGAGCGGGTAAGCGAGAGCCTCGCGAGGGGACTCCGCTCCGGAGACCTGAAGCGCAAGCGCTTCCTGACGTCGGTCGAGCGCGTCCTTCGCCTGCGCGACTCCCTTCGCGGATAGCGCCCAAGCGGACCTACACTCGGTCGGGTGGATGTAGCACTCCTCGAACGCGCCCTCGCCGAGGAGGGTCAGCCGTCCTACCGCACCCAACAGGTCTGGGAGTGGGCGGCGCGGGGTGCCGCCGGCTACGCGGAGATGTCCAACGTCCCGGCGGCGCTTCGTGAGCGGCTGGAGGCGCAGGTGCCCTATTCGACCCTCTCGCTCCAGCACGAGGCGCACTCGAAGGACGGCACCGTCAAGGCGCTCTTCGAAACGGCCGACGGGCGCGCGGTCGAGGCAGTACTCATGCGCTATCGCGACGGGCGGCGTTCGATCTGCGTCTCGTCACAGTCGGGCTGCCCGCTCACGTGCACGTTCTGCGCGACCGGCACGATGAAGTTCGGCCGCAATCTGACGGCGGCCGAGATCGTCGATCAGGCGCTCCACTTCCGGCGGATCGAGGCGATCGACCATTGCGTCTTCATGGGGATGGGCGAACCGATGATGAACCTCGACAACGTCCTGGACGCGTGCGCCGCACTGCCGGACGTGGGAATCACCCACCGCCGCACCGCGATCTCGACCGTCGGTTGGATTCCCGGGATCGAGCGCCTCACCGAGTCCGAGATGCCGATCCGCTTGGCGCTCTCGCTCCACGCCCCCAACGACGCGCTTCGTTCCGAGCTGATGCCCGTGAACGACCGCTATCCCCTGGCCGACGTGCTCGCGGCATGCCGCGCGTACCACCGCAAGCGCCGCCGGATGGTGTTCATTGAGTACGTGATGCTCGCCGGCGTAAACGATTCCCCGGTTCTCGCCAAGGAAATGGCGAAGGTCCTCGACCCGCGGGCCTTCAAGGTCAACCTGATCCCGTACAACCCCACCGGGAGCTTTGACGGCTCTGCGCCCGAGACGATCCGCGCCTTCCGCACGGAGCTCGAGCGCGGGGGGTTGCGGGCAACGATCCGGCTCACGCGGGGCCGCGACATCGACGCGGCCTGCGGGCAGCTCGCGGCGAAGGCCTCGCTCAGCGGCGGAGGGAAAAGCGACGGGTGAGCTCTCGCGCGTTGCCCGACTCGTCGGTTACCCGCGTCTTTAGCTTCGCGTGGAAGCTCCCCAGGTCCCCGTTTCCTGTCAGATGCCGAGCCTTTGCTCGGACGAAGGCATAGGTCATACCCTCACCATCGAGACGCGTAGTGCCGCTCGCCAGCACCCTGCGGTGCCCGAGGCCCAACTGATTCGCGATGCGCCGGTTGACCACGACGTCCGTCGTGGCGGTGCAGGCCTCTGAGCAGCCGATGCGAACGATCATCCCGGCCTCCAGCTGCGCGAGCGACTCGTTGCCGGGGACCTCGAGTGTCACATCCGGCGGTGTCTCGTCAGGGTCCGGTGGCGGCTCGATCACCGGCTCGTCGGGATCGCAGGCGGTCCCGATGCCATCGCCGTCCCGGTCGACCTGGTCGTTGATCAGGCCATCGCCGTCGATGTCGGTGGGCTCGAGGTTGTAGACCGTGGGGCAATTGTCGAAATCGTTGTCGAAACGGTCACCGTCTAGGTCACGGTCACATACGTCTCCCTTGTCGTCGCCGTCCAGATCGTCCTGATCGGGGTTGGCGTCGAAGTCGCAGTTGTCGTCGTCGTTGATGACGCCGTCCTGGTCCGAGTCCACGGGCGGGCAAGCATCGCCGTAGCCGTCTCCGTCGGTGTCGGCCTGGTCGGGGTTGTGATCGATGCGGCAGTTGTCACCGCCGTCGAGCACACCGTCGTCGTCGTCGTCTTCGTCGCAGGCGTCACCCTGACCGTCGTTGTCGGTATCGATCTGGCTGCCGTTCTTCGCCGTCGGGCAGTTGTCGACCACATCCTTGATCTCGTCACCGTCCATGTCGCCGGGCGTGGGGTGGCGCGGCGCACGCACCGCCGCGGCTCTCCCCGCCGCCGCGGACCAGCGGCTGGGAATGACCCTGATCCTTGGCGCGTCCTGGCGACGCGTATTCCCGGCCACGTCGGTGGCCACGACGCCCAGGCGGACGGCAACCTCTCGCCCGTGGCGCAGGGCGCGCCGGGCCCGGCGCCACCGTGCCTTCCCTAGCGTGTAAGCCAACTCGACGCCGGCGCCACCAATCGCGATTGGACTGGGGTCGATCTTCACCGGAAGGGACAGCCCCGCGATGTCGATGAAGCCGGAGGCGCTGATCGTTCCGGGCTCGCTCGAGGTCGCGTAAACCCGGACCCGCCGTGCGCTGCCAAGACGCTGGACCTTGTCGGTGCCGACGTTGAGGTCCGGGCGCCCCGGCTCGTCGCCATCGGATCCGCTCGGAGGGGCGACGAAGACGCGGTTGACGGTCTCACAATCGGCGGCGATGTCATCCACGGTGTCGGCGTACACGATGTCGGCGTCGCCCCCGCAACGGATCGTGTCCACCAGCCCGTCGCGGCTCTGAATCTGGTCGGCGCCGGAACCTCCCTCGAGGGTGTCGACTCCGAGGCCGCCGTCCATTGCGTCGTCGCCCTCGCGGCCAGTCAAGGAGTCGTCACCATCACCGCCGCTCAGCTCGTCTGCCGCGATGCCGGCGGTCAAATCATCGGCGCCAGGACCGCCAAGCAGAGTCGTTGCGATCGGAAGCGACGTCTTCGCTGAGTCTTCGCGCTCGCCCAGATCGATCCGGACGCGGGTCACGGCCGATGCCGGACAGAACACCTCGATGATGAACCCGCCTGCGACCTCGCCCGGTGTGCAACTCCCCGGGTCCATGCCGCCATCCACCGTCGGGTCGTAGAACTCGATTCGGCCGTCGCCCTCACGGACGCGGAGCGTGTTGAGCGAGGTCGCATCGGCTGAGACGTAGGAGACGAGTGCGCCCGCTGGACGTACCAGGGAGTGCGCCGAAGCGCCCTCCGGGAGCCCCATGGCTCCGAGCAGCACAACTGCACATGTCGTGAGCCGCCTCACGGCCTGAACACGTACTCCCAGCCGGCGCCGCCGTCGGTCGTGTGCGCGATCGTGCCGTCGCTCAGAGCCATGTAGAGCTCTTCGGCCGAAACGGACACGATCTTGTAGGGCTCGCCAGCGACTTCGCCTACCAGGTCCCATTCGTCGCCTCCGGTTGCGGAGCGGTACACGCTGCCGTCTTTGTCTGCCCTATACAGGGTGGCAGCCTCCGGCCATGCCAGGCGCACTCCCTGCGCGGCGAGGATCGGGCGCCAGCTCTCGCCCTCGTCCTCCGATCGAAAGACCTGCTCGTCGGTCGCCGCCACCACCCTGGCGGGATCCGCTGGATCCACGTCGAAGTCGATGATGAGCCCTCGCGGCGTGAAGTGCTCAGCGAATGTGCGCCCGCCGTCGTCTGAGACCACCAGGGCGCTCAGCACCGCGTCCCAGGCGTACATGCGATCGTGCTTGAGGACGATCTTGTGCAAGTCGGCGATGCCCAACCTGGACACGACCTGCCAGGTCTCTCCCTCGTCATCCGAGCGGATGAAGCCGAGGTACGAGGGCAGCGTGCGCTCATCGGGGTGGCCGGAGCCGATCAGTTCACCCGGGGCGGCGTACTTGACCGCAAGGAATGTCCCGACGGTCGACGTCTTGCCCTCTGCGGTGATGGTGCCCCGCTGCCTTTCCACCTCATCGGTTTCAGGGTCGATGCGGAAAAACCCCCGATTTGTGGTCAACAGGAGCTCGTTCCCGCTTGGGTCGAGCTCGAGCGAGTTGATGTACGGGGGTTTCTTCGAGAAGTCGACCAGACGATCCGAAAGCCCCGCACCGCTGTCTTCATCGGATCCACACCCGCTCGTAGCTGCTGCTGTGAGCAGCATCAGCACCAATGCCGATTGTCTCGTCCATCTCATCCCTGCGCTGCCGCCAGCAGCCATAGAGCGAGACTAGTGAAGCCGATCATCACCCCAAGCATCCAGTACTGCGAGCGGGCAGCAAGGCGTGAATCGGAGTAGAGAACCAAAGCGCGGTCGTGCGCCAGACACAGAGCTGCAACATGGCCGGCGATGACGAATCCGACCTGCAGGTACCAGGCGTCGTTCTGGCTCAGGATTCCGTAGTCGATCGCTGCGGAAGCGGTGCCAAAGAGGTCCCATCCCTCGCCCAGAGGGTCCGAGGCGAGATAGATGATCCCCTGGCCCTCGAACAAGAAGAAGGTCACGTAGTGGGCGAACACGTAGACGAGCGCGATTGGGACCAGGGAGTGGACGAAGGCCCCGCGCAGCCGCTGGGCCGTCATCCCCCCGCCAACCGAACGCGTGCCAGCGATCCCGAGCGCATAAAAGCCGCTGACGAGCGCGACCCCGAGCAGGAGGCCGATCGTGGCGGTGAGCTCCGGGGCATCGATCGCCGCGTCGCCGACGCCGTCCTTCCAAAGCGTGCCCGAGCTCAATCCGTCGTAGGTGACGCTGCCGATCATCACCATTACGAAGGCCACGGTGCCGGGCACTAGATCGAGACGCGGGAGGCCCGAAAGGGGAGGCCGGACGCCAACCGTGCGACCGCGGCGCTCGAACGGCGAGATCCGCGCGAAGAGATCGAAGTAGACCGCGAACGCCTCTCCGCACCGGGTCCACGCATCGACGCCGTAAACCGCCTGGGCAGCAAGCGTCACGGCCGTGTAGGCGAGCACCGCAACCGCCAGCGTGCGCGGCTCCTCGCCCCAGCCCGAGGCGAGCTCGATCCACGCGAAGCAGAGGAGGCCGGCGACCGCTGGCCAGCGTCCGAGGCGATCGGGGTACTGGCGGGGCGGGGCCTTTCGCTGTAGTGCCCATCCGGCTGCCCTGCCGATCGCCCGCCAAGGGCTGAACGCCTGGAAGACCCCGCCGAGGAGGGCGCTGGCAAAAGCCATGCCGACCCAGAACGTGATGAAGACGAACGTGGGCGCGAAATTCAAGAGCGGGCTCTGGCTACCGGCAAGGCCCGACACAACCACCGCAATGAGGAGCACCACTCCGATCACACCGCACAGAAACTCGAGCGCAGGTGCGCCGAGTGGCCTGCCGATCGAGAACGGCAGTGGCCGCCAGCGGTCTTGCTCCAGGCGGGGCTCTCGCCAGAGCACCGCCAGCGCCGCGAAGGAGACGATCAGGACCACAGCCGCCGCCCAAGCGAACATCCACTCGGGGATCGGCAGGTTGGCGCGCTGGATCAGGCCATGCGCTGCCGCGTTAGCCGGCGACAGAACGGCCGCCATCAGAATGCTCGCGAGGCCCGCACACGCGAGCCGCCTTCGCCGCGTCAGTGCCGGATCGCGAAGAATTCCTTGATGCCGTCCCAGCACCGGAACTTGACCTTGGTCTCCGAGCCGTAGTCTTGGCACGAGTAGCCCGACGGGCGATTGTGGCTCTTGAGATACCGCCGCGAGTACTTTCGTCCCTTCGAGCATCGGATCTGGTCGACCTTGATGTTGTAGGTCTTGCCCTTCACGTGCATGGTCCCGCAGTTCTTCGGCGGGACGACCGCCGGCGCGGGCGCGACAGCGCCCATGGACAGGATGACGCCCGCGGCCACCCCGGCGCTCCACAGGCCTATGCGGTTGGCCAAAGTCACTGCGGGTACTCCATCAGTCCGTCACCCTCCAGGTCCATTCGGCCGGCGTCGGATCCACGTTGCCGGTGACGTCAACGGCCCGGACCGAGAACGTGTGCTTGCCTTTGCCCACCGAGTCCTTGAAGGGCGACTCGCAGGCCTGGTAGCCGCTGTCGTCGAGTTGGCACTCGAACGACGATCCCTCTTCGTCGGACGTGAACTTGAACTTGGCCTTGTGCTTTGCTGTGCGCTTCTTCGGATGTTTGGTGATCTCCGTCTCCGGCGGGTCGCCATCCGTGACGGCGATATTGACCAGCGCAGGCGTGCTGTCGGCCGCACCATCATTGGCGGCGTAGGTGAACTCGTCTTCACCGATATAGCCGGGTTCTGGTGTGTACTCGACCTGGTTGTCCACGATTGGACCGAGCGTTCCGTTCACCGGCTCGGTCAGGATTTCCAGGGTCAGCGTGTTGCCGTTCGCGTCAGTGCAGTTGAGAGGCACGAAGACCGGGGTCTCCTGCGGCGTTGTCACGTTGACCGAGGCGCAGCTCGGGGCCACCGGGGCGCCGGCGCCGGTGTATTCGAGGATCACGAGGCCGAAGTCGCGGTCAGAACCCGCGATCAGGCGCTTGCCCCCAGGCGTCGTGAACTGCTCGATGCCCCAGAAGTTGCTGCCGTTCTCGCCGATCCACGCGCCCTTCTGCTTGAGACCGTCCTCACGGTCGTAGCTCAGGACGCGAATACCGCCCGCGTAGTACGAGCTGTACGCGAGGTCTTCGGTCGGATCGGTCGCGAACTCGTGGATGGAGAGGTCGCCGAACCCGGTCGCAAAGCGATCGTCCCGGGCCTCAGGAATGGCGAACGCGTCCAGCTCTTCGCTGGTCGTCGCGTCGTAAAGATGCGCGTAGCCCCAGCCGTCGAACTCGGTGCCGATTTCGACTGTGAGCCCCTGAGTGCCGACCGCGGGCACGTCGGTGTCGGCGGGCGTTTCGGTCGCCGCGCCGGTGCACTGGTACGTGTTCTCGTCATACGTCCCGAGAACCTTCAGGGCGTCCGCGCGCCCGAGGAAGAGCGCCGGGATGTCGGTTGTATCGGGGTCGACCAGCATGTTGATCAGCGACTCGCAGCGGCCGCCCCCGCCACCCCAGCTGTTGTTGAAGATGATGATCAGGTCGTAGCCCGCATCCTCGATGTTGTCGATCTTCACCTGGAAGTTGCAGGTGCCGCGCTCGGCGACCGCGGCCCCGACTCCGGGGGTGGGCGGCGGGAGCGGTGCGCAGGCGTCACCGACGAACTCGGTGTCCTCCGTGATCGTGGTCCCGTCTTCGATCGGCTCCGCGGCGGAAATTGCGGGCGTGATGGGCTCTCCGGCGAACGGCGCCTCCGTGATCTCGGCCTTCAGCCGGAACGGAGAGAAGTCCTCGTCGGCGGCGAGAATGAACTCGTTGTCGTGCGAGTACTCGGACTGGTGGGCGTTGCCCTCCGGAGGGTCGAACCCGAACAACGGATCCGGGTCGTCGAAGTTGGTGTCGGTGATGTAGGTGGGAGCGGCTGGATTCGTCACGTCGAGTTGCACATAGCCCGCGTCCCAGTAGGAGGAGATCATCTGCAACGTGTTGCCGACCTTCTTCACGATCATGTCGTGATGGAAGATCGCGTTGCCGTAGGCCGACTCGTCGACGATCTGCGGGAACAGCTCCACGAGATCGAGGTCCGCGATCATTTCCGGGTCGGTCGGGTCCGTGATGTTGTAGATGTCGACATCGCCGAACTCGGTGTTGTCGACACCGACGAGGAAGGCCTGGGGCCCGTCCTGCCAGACGAACACGCTGTGGTAGGAGTTCGGCAGGCGATCGGGATCGGGATCGGGCTCGAGCGAGGCGTCGAGAGTCGTGTCGCCGAAGTTCTGCCCGAGTGTCACCGGGTTTTCGGGATCGGTGACGTCGTAGAGGTCGAAGCCGCCGGCGGTTTGGGGCACATCCGGCGGCCGCGTCGCGGCGTTCGTGCACGCCTCGTCGTTGACGGCCAAAAGATCACCGGTGAACTGCGGTGTGTCGATGGATACGACGTGGGCGCCCTCGCCGTGGTAATAGCCCGTTTGCGCAGGGAGGAACCCGATCTCTTGGGGGGCGGTCGGGTCCGAGATATCCGCGATATAGGTGCCGCCGCGGGTGCATGACGGCTCGTCCCACGAGTTCAGGTAGGCGTAGTCCTTGAAGACGGAGAGATCGGCAATCTGGCCTGGGACGACGTCGCCGAATTCCCCATCGACCTCCAGCTCCCCGACCACGTCGAGGTTGGACTCGACAGGGGGCAGGTGTCCCTGCATCGGCCCGTGATTCGCCGCCGCCGTCGCTGGCATCGCCAACAGCGCCGCGGTGCAGACGACCGTTCGCAGGATTCCAGAGCCCGTCCGCTGCGTATTCACCCTTAATCACCGTTCCCTAATCGAGCCACTTACCCCAGTGGCCAAAACCCCGGCTCGGGCTTTCCCGAGCCGCGGGCATCCAATCACATTGCGGCGTCTGTTGCAACCTCTTCATCTACTCTCCTCCCCGCATGGCGGACCAAGGTTTCCCGACGCGGCGCCCCTCCTTTGCCGCACGCCTTCTTGGCGGCGGAGCGCGAACTGCCAGCGCGATGGCCGAGGCAACGGGCATCGACGACGCACTCGATCTGGCGACCGAGGAGGCAATCGTGCGCGCGCTGGAGAGCCCAGCCGTCGAGCGAGCGCTGGTCAGGGTTCTGGAGGGGCCGGCAATCGAGGAAGCGGTGGAACGCCTCCTCGCAAGCCCGGCAGTGGAGCGCGCTGCGATCAACGCGCTTGACAGCCCGCTGGTGGACAAGGTCTGGGACCGCCTGCTCCAAAGTGACGAGGCCCAGAAGCTGGTCGAGCGCGTTGCCGAGGCGCCCGAGGTGCGCGCGGCCATCGCGTCACAGGGAGTTGGCCTTCTTGAGGACATCGGCAGGCAGATCAGACGCATCGCACATCGCCTGGACAGGGGCGCCGAGAACCTCGCGCGACGCATCACGGGTCGCGACACACGCACCAAGCTCCAGGACTCCGACAACGCCGGCCTGGTGACCCGCCTGATCGCGTTTGGCGCCGACGGACTTCTGGTGGCGATCATGTTCGTCGCCGGGACCGCCGCCGTCAACTTCACAGTCGAGGCTCTCTTCGACTTCAACCCATCGAGGACGCTCTCGATCGTCATCGGCGGGGCCGCCCTGATCTGGCTGAGTGGGAGCTACCTGTTCTTCTTCTGGACCCTTGCGGGGCAGACCCCGGGCATGCGTTTTCTCGGGATCAGCCTCGACGACTACGACGGCACGCCGCGCATCAGCCCGAGTGCGGCGTGGCGGCGGCTCGTCGGCCTCGTCCTCGCCGCGATCCCCTTCGGGGCGGGCTATTGGATGATCCTTTTCTCCGACCGCAGGCGCGGATTGCAGGATCGAATGGCACATACCGAGGTGATCCTGGTGGACCGCCGGGGCAACCCCGAGTCGGCTGATCTCAGGGCCGAGGCTTATCTCGAGGAAGAAGCCCGCATAAAAGGCTGAAATCGTGCTCAAGCGGCCGTCACGCACGGCCGATGAAACTTAGAAGATGAAAGGCCAAGGACGAGCCGTGTGGATCGCCGCTGCCGTAGTGGCTGCCGCGGTCGTGATCCTGGTCCTGGCGCTGATCGGAAAGGTCTATGACGACCGGCGGCAGGCAGACGCCGACGAGCGCGCTGCGATTCGCGCAACGAGCGCGATTCAGTCCCGCATCGCGTCGGTGAGCATTCAGCTCG
The DNA here is from genome assembly GCA_033856515.1 of Solirubrobacterales bacterium. Classification (GTDB taxonomy): domain Bacteria; phylum Actinomycetota; class Thermoleophilia; order Solirubrobacterales; family 70-9; genus JALZKA01. The sequence continues at coordinate 26,915 of JAWVEY010000034.1, read as the reverse complement.
AGATCCTCGGCGATTCGATCGAGGCCACGGGGGCGGACCCGGAGGCGTTTGAGACTGCCTCGCAGAGCCTGCTTGCCGACTCGGCGATCTCTGGTGTCTCGTACACGATGTTCGTCCAGGCCGAGGAGCGAAGGGCGTTCGAGCGTGAGATCGGCCGGAAGGTGAGGCAGATCGGCGAGGACGGCTCACTGGTTGAAGCGCCTCGGGGGCAGGATCTCTACGTCATCGTGCAGACCGCGTCACGCGACAGCGGCTTCACCTCAGGAAGCGGCGTCAACGTCGGAGCCGATCCGGTCCGCCGCGCTGCCATCGATGAGGCGGGCAGGATCGGGATGCCGGTCCTCACCGCTCCCGTGCCCCTGATCTCGTCGGGCGATCCGGGCGCCGTCGTGTACGCACCCGTGGCAAATCTCGAGGACGGGCGAATCGAGAGCTTCGCCGTCGGCATCTACGACCTCACGGCCCTGACCGCAAGCATCGCCGCGACCATTCCGGACGGCACGAAGCTCCACTTGAGCGACCAAGGCGAGACCGTGGTCGCCGGCGACGTGCCCAGCGACGCGGAGACACGAGAGGTACCTGTTGCCGGCAGGGTTTGGGATCTCTCCGTCAAGGCGCCGTCGCCCGAGGGCCTCCCGCTCGCGTTCGTCCTGCCTTGCTTCGGCATTCTGATCGTGGGCGTGGTGACGGCGCTCATGGGCCTCGCCAGGCGCCGCGAGCAGTATGCCCACGCTGAGGCGGCTCTGCGAGAGCAGGAGAGAGACTTCGCCGAGGAGCAGCGCCGCCAGAGCGAGGCGGACTTCTCGGCGACCTTCGAGGAGAGTCCGATCGGGATCGCCCTGGTCGGTATCGATGGCCGCTTCATATCCGTGAACAAGAGCCTGTGCGAGCTGCTCGAGCGCTCGCCGCAGGAACTCCGCGAGATGGACGCGCCGACGCTCATCCCCCTCGACGAGAAGTCGCAGGAGGCAGCACGGCAGATGCTGGCCGGAGAGATCAGCGAATTCCGTACCGAGCTGAGCTATCTGCTTCGCGGCGGCGAGACGGTGTGGTTCTCGGTGAACGCCGTGATCATCCGCGACCGCTCCGGGGCCCCCGTTCATTTCCTGTGCCATGTCGAGGACGTCTCCGACCGCCACCTGCTCCACCAGCATCTCGAGGCGCTTGCGGACTCGGACGAGCTCACCGAGCTCCTCAACCGGCGCGGGTTCGGCCGGGAGCTTCAGCGCAAGCTGTTCGAGTGCGAGCGCTACGAGCCTGCGGGCGCTCTCCTCCTGTTCGACCTGGACGGGCTCAAGGCCGTGAACGACTCGGTCGGACACGCCAAGGGCGACGAAATGCTGATTGCCGCCGCGAACGCCCTTCGGGCCGGCACTCGCCGGAGCGACGTGGTCGGACGGATCGGCGGCGATGAGTTCGCGGTAATCCTCCCGCGGGGCGGCGCGGCGGAGGCGAGGAAGGCTGGAGAGTCGCTGCTGGCCCGGTTGGGCGACGAGCGCCGCCCGGGCGATGGCGCTGCCCTCACGGCGTCCGTCGGCATCGCCGTTTTCGCCGACCTCGCGGCCTTCACGCAGGAGGCCGCCATGAACGCAGCCGACCTCGCGATGTACGAGGCGAAGCGGGCTGGCGGGCACGGCGTCGGCGTCTGGTCCAGCTGAGCCGCGCTCTTCCATTCAAGACGGCTACCTCGGAACGTTCTCGACGGACGTCGCGCACGCCTAGGGCCGACTCATGGCCCGACCCAGGCGACGGCGAAGTTTCCGCCGAGAATCGCGAGCGGCGCTCCGGAGTTCTGGTAAGCGCGAAGGGTGACTGAGCCCGGATCGCGGATGATCGCGCTGACGCTTTGTCGCGTCTCGCCTCCCGATACCGCTTGGACCTGGCTGACGCCGGGGGATCCTCCGCCCCCAGCCTGCAGTGTGATTGCGCGCATGCCGGTCGCGTTCGGGGCCCAGGTGAGGGATGCCGTGACGACATAGGTGCCATTCGGCAGCACACCGATGTCGGAGTAGCAGTCAGCACCCTGAGGCGTGATGAGATCGGCCGTGTCGAATTGCTCAGCTGTGAACTCGACGCTCGAGACGGTGTTGTTCGGGAACGACGCGTTGGTCCCGGTGCAAAAGGTTCCACCCGTCTCGTTATAGGTCGCGCCGAAGAGCCCCGCGGAGGGCAGCGTTCCGAGCTTCGACCTGGTCACCGCGCCATTCGCGAGCGCTGCCTCGGTCAGGGTGCTTGGCGCCACCTTGTCCTCCGTCACCGCTTCCGCCGCCAGGTCGGCGGTCTTCACTTGGCCGTCTTTGATCTGCTTGGACTTCACGCTGTTGGCGTCGAGACCGGCTGCGTATGCGCCACCAGAGAGCGCGAGAAACACAGCGAAGTAGCCGACAACGTTCGAGCGGACGTGCTGACTGATGCGACTTGGATCTCTCCCGGACATGGCCTACTCCCCTTTCGAGTGATTTCGCCCACTCTCGTCGTTTGGCATGATGCTAAGGGTGAGGCCGATCACATGGGGTGGCCCGTGTCGAGCTCCGGCGGCAGCGCCTTCGGCCCGTCCGGGTACATGAACTCGAGCAGCTCCTCGCCCATCTCGAGCGTGCTGGTGACGGCCTCGGGCGGCGCGCCGACGACGAGCCAGAGCTGGTCGGCGTCGGTGTCGTTGAAGAGCTGGCGAACGTCGCCCGGCTCGATCAGGAGGGCTGCGCGCGGCTCCAGGGTGAGGACCTCGTCACCGATCCTGACCCGGCCCGTTCCCTCCAGGAGGATGTAGAGCTCCTCTTGGGCCGGGTGCCGGTGCTTGGTCGAGGCCTGGCGGGGCTCGATTCGCCACAGCCGCGCACCGAGCGTCGAGGCCTCGAGGGGCTTCGCGAGGTCCGTGTTCAGGACCTGCATCTGATTCGATCGGCGCCAGAACTGGTCGCCCTCGTCGAGCCGGCGGTACGCCAAGTCAGCTCTTCTTCGGCGCGTAGAGGTCGGTGATCGTGCCCTCGGCCATCTCGGCGGCGAATGCGACCGTCTCGGAAAGGGTCGGATGCGGATGGATCGTGAGGCCGATGTCCTCCGCGTCGGCGCCCATCTCCATCGCCAGGCAGACCTCGGCGATCAGCTCGCCGGCGCTGGGCCCAACGATGCCGGCGCCCAAGATCTGCCGCGACTCCGGATCGACCAGAAGCTTCGTGAGCCCCTCGGCGCGGCCGAGCGAGAGCGCGCGGCCCGAAGCCTGCCAGGGGAAGACGGCCTTCTCGTACTTCGTGCCGTTCTCCTTGGCCTCGGTCTCGGTCAGCCCGCACCAGGCGACCTCGGGGTCTGTGTAGGCGACTGAGGGGATCGCCCGGGGCTCGAAGACCACGTCGTGGCCGGCGATGCGCTCAGCGGCGACCTTGCCTTCGTGCGTCGCCTTGTGAGCCAGCATCGGCGCGCCGGTGATGTCGCCGATCGCGTAGATGTGCGAGACGTTCGTGCGGCGGTCGGGGCCGACCTGGATCTCGCCACGGTCGTCGGCCTCGACGCCCGACGCCTCGAGGTCCAGGATGTCGCCGTTCGCGCGCCTGCCAACGGCAACGAGGACGCGGTCGAACGTCGCGTCCTTCGGCGCATCATCGCCCTCGAATTTGACCTTGATGCCGCCCTTCTGTGCGTCGGCGCTCGCGACCTTCGTGTTCAGGTGGATCGCTTCGTAGCGGTCCGCTACGCGCTTGGCCAAGGGCTTAACCAGGTCCGGATCGCAGCCCGGGATCAGCTGATCGGTGAGCTCAACCACCGTCACCTTCGAGCCGAGCGCCTCGTAGACCGACGCCATCTCGAGCCCGATGATCCCGCCGCCGATGACCAGCAGGCTCTTGGGGATTCCGGGCAGCTCGAGAGCGCCCGTCGAGTCGACGATCCTCTCGTCCTCGGGCAGATCGGGCAGCATCACGGTGCGCGAGCCGGCGGCGATGATCGCGTGGTCGAACTCGACCTTCTCGCCATCGACATCGAGCTCGTTCGGCGAAGTGAACTTCGCCTCGCCCCGCACCACGTTCACCTTGCGCCGCTTCGCGAGCCCATCGAGACCGCCGACGAGCTTGCCGACGACCTCCTCTTTCCAAGTGCGGAGCTTGTCGACGTCGATCTCGGGGTCGGAGAAGGAAATGCCGAACTCAGCGGCATCCTGGGCCTCCGCCAGGACCTTGGCCGCGTGGAGAAGGGCCTTGGACGGAATGCACCCGACATTGAGGCAAACGCCGCCAATGCGCTCATGCCGCTCGACAAGCGTCACCTCGAGCCCCAGATCCGCAGCGCGAAACGCCGCCGTATAGCCACCTGGCCCCGACCCCACCACGACAACGCGCTTGCCAGCGGGCTCATCGCGCCCAGAGGTGGAATTCCCGCCACTATCGCGGGAATTCCTACTCTCGGCGTCTCCCGCCGGCGTTTCGGAGCCCGCCCCGGACGCCTCGGACCCTTCCTCCGTGGGTGCCTCGTCCTTTTCCTCAGCATCCGAGCCCTCGGAGCCTTCTCCACCCTCCAGCACCACGATCGGCGTCCCCTCGCTCACCTTGTCGTTGACGGAGACCAGGACCTCCTTCACCGTGCCCGCCTCTGGCGAAGGCACGTCCATCGTCGCTTTGTCGGACTCGAGCGTGACGAGGGGCTGCTCGACCTCGACCTCGTCGCCCGCCGCGACGTGGATCTCGATGACCGGGACCTCCTCGAAGTCGCCGATGTCTGGGACCTTGATCTCGGCCATTAGAGCAATGCCCTCCGGATGTCCATGAGCTCAGTCGCGAGGTGTGCGGTGAACCGCGCCGCGGCTGCGCCGTCGATCACGCGGTGGTCGTAGCTAAGCGAGAGCGGCACCATCAGGCGCGGCTTGAACTCCGATGCGTCCTTGTCCCAGACGGGCGTCATGCGCGAGCGCGTCACACCCAGGATCGCCACCTCTGGCGCGTTGATGATCGGCGTGAAGCTCGTCCCGCCGATGCCGCCGAGCGACGAGATCGTGAACGTCGATCCGCGCATCTCCTCAGCCGAGATCTTCCCCTCGCGCGCCTTGCCGGACAGCTCCGTGAGCTCACCCGCGATCTCGAGCAGGCCCTTCCGGTCCGCCTCCTTGATCACCGGCACGAGCAGTCCCTGAGGAGTGTCGGCCGCGAAGCCGATGTTGAAGTAGCGCTTGATCACCAACTCGTCGCCGTCGAGCGACGAGTTGAACTCGGGGAACTGCCGGAGCGCGCCCACGCACGCCTTCATCAACAGCGCGACCATCGTGACCTTCACGTCCGTCTGCTCGGAGTTCACCTCCTTGCGAAAAGCCTCGAGGTCCGTGATGTCGGCCTCGTCGTTGTGCGTGACGTGAGGGATCATCACCCAGTTCCGCGCAAGCACAGGGCCCGAGATCTTCTTCACGCGGGAAAGAGCGATCCGCTCGACCTCGCCGTACTTCTCGAAGTCCACCTTCGGCCAGGGAGCAAGGTTGAGCCCGGGAATCCCAGCGGGCGCGTCAGCGCCCGCGCGGGCGGGTTGATCCTTAGCCGCCGTTACGTCCTCCCGCAGAATGCGCCCCTTCCGCCCCGAACCCTTAACCGACGCCAGATCAACCCCAAGCTCCCGAGCGAGCCTGCGCACCCCGGGCCCGGCATAAACCGTCGAGCCGCCGCTTCCCTGATCTCGCCGAGAGGTGGAATTCCCGCCACTATCGCGGGAATTCCTACTTTCGGCGTCGTCCTCGGCCCCAGCGGCGGGCTCCTCGGACTCAGCGGATTCCTCGCCAGTCGGCACATCCTCCTCGGAGCCTGACCCGGACGCCTCGGACCCTTCCCCCTCGGGTGCCTCGTCCTTTTTCTCATCGCCCGAGCCCTCATCAAGCACCAGCAACGCCGAGCCCTCGCTCACCTGGTCGTTCACCGACACCAGGATCTCCTTCACCGTCCCAGCCGCGGGCGAGGGCACGTCCATCGTCGCCTTGTCGGACTCAAGCGTGACGAGCGGCTGCTCGACCTCGACCTCGTCACCCGCCGCGACGTGGATCTCGATGACCGGAACTTCCTCGAAGTCGCCGATGTCGGGGACCTTGACTTCAGTCGCCACTAGCTCACCGCCGGATCGGGTCGGTCCGTGTCGATCTCGTACTTCTTGATCGCGTCGGCGACGACCGAGGCCTCGATCTCCCCCTCGCGCTCGAGCGCGCGCAGCGCCGCCACCGCCACGTGGTGGCGGTCGACTTCGAAGAAGCTCCGTAGGTGCCTGCGGAAGTCCGAGCGGCCGAAGCCGTCCGTGCCCAGCACCTCGTAGCGCGCGTCGACCCACTGGCGGATGCAGTCGGGGAGCGCCTTCATGTAGTCGGTCGCTGCGACCACGGGCGCGTCGCTTCCGCCGAGGCACTCCTCGACCCAGGTCTTGGCGACGTCGCCCGAGCCCAGGCGGGCGTCGCGCTCGCGGGCGAGCCCGTCGCGGCGGAGCTCCGTGAACGAGGTGACGCTCCAGACGTCCGCCGCTATGCCGAAGTCGTCCGAGAGCAACGTTGCCGCTGCCTCCACCTCGCGCAGGATCGCCCCAGAGCCGAGTAGGCGCACCTTCGCGCCCTCCGCCTCGACGATGCGATGCATCCCGCGCAGGATCGCCTCTTCGGATCCCTCGAGGATCGGCGGGTGCGGGTAGTTCTCGTTCATCACAGTCAGGTAGAAGAAGACGTCTTCCTGCTCGCCGATCATGCGGCGCAGGCCGTCGTGGACGATCACCGCGAGCTCGTACGCGTAGGCGGGGTCGTAGGCAACGCAGTTCGGGATCGTCGAAGCCAGGATGTGCGAATGGCCGTCCTCGTGCTGGAGGCCCTCGCCGTTCAGGGTCGTGCGCCCGGCGGTGCCGCCGATCAGGAATCCTCGCGCCCGGGAGTCACCGGCTGCCCAGGCCAGATCGCCGATCCGCTGGAAGCCGAACATCGAGTAGTAGGCGTAGAACGGGACCATCTGGACGCCATGGTTCGAATACGAGGTGGCGGCGGCGATCCAGGATGAGAACGCGCCCGCCTCGTTGATGCCCTCCTGAAGAACCTGCCCCTTCTGGTCCTCGCGGTAGAACATCAGCGAGCCGGCATCCTCCGGCTCGTACAGCTGCCCCACGTGCGAGTAGATGCCGAGCTGGCGGAACATGCCCTCCATGCCGAAGGTCCGGGACTCGTCGGGGACGATCGGGACCACCCGAGGCCCCATCTCCTTGTCGCGAAGGAGCGCTGCGAGGATGCGGACGAAGGCCATCGTCGTCGAGATCTCGCGCTCGTCGGTGCCATCCAGCTGCGACTGGAAGGTCTCGAGCGGCGGCACCGCGAGCGGCTCGTCCACCCTGCGCTTGCGCGTCGGCAGGTAGCCCCCGAGCTTCTCGCGACGCTCCTTCAGGTAGCGGATCTCGTCCGAGTCGTCGGCGGGCCGGTGGTAGGAGATATCCGAGATCTCCTCCGCTGAGATGTCGAGGTCAAAGCGGTCGCGAAAGGCGGCAAGCGCCTCCTCGTTCATCTTCTTCTGCTGGTGGGTGATGTTCTGGCCCTCGCCGGCCTCGCCCATGCCATAGCCCTTGATCGTCTTGGCCAGGATCACGGTCGGGCGGCGGCTGGCTCCCTGCGCCGCCGCATACGCGGCGTGGACCTTCCGGGCGTCGTGGCCGCCGCGGTTGAGCGCCCAGATCTCCTCGTCGGTCATGTCGGCGACACGCTCGGCGAGCTCCGGGTAGGCGCCGAAGAACTTCTCGCGCACATACGCGCCGTCGCGCGCCTTGTAGGTCTGGTATTCGCCGTCCACCGCCTCCTCCATGCGACGGACCAGAAGCCCGTCGTGGTCCTCGGCGAGTAGCGGGTCCCAGCGGTCGCCCCAGATCACCTTGATCACGTTCCAGCCTGCGCCCCGGAAGATCGTCTCGAGCTCCTGGATGATCTTGCCGTTGCCGTGGACCGGGCCATCGAGGCGCTGGAGGTTGCAGTTGACGACGAAGACGAGGTTCGAGAGTTTCTCGCGACCCGCCAGGCCGATCGCGCCGAGCGACTCCGGCTCGTCCGTCTCGCCGTCTCCCAAAAAGGCCCAGATCTTCCGGTCCTTCGTATCCGCCAGGCCGCGGTCCTCGAGGTAGCGGGCGAATCGCGCCTGGTAGATCGCCATGATCGGCCCAAGGCCCATCGAGACGGTCGGGAACTGCCAGAAGTCGGGCATGAGCCACGGATGGGGATAGGACGAGAGCCCACCCTCGCGGGAGACCTCCTGGCGAAAACCGTCGAGCTCCTCCTCGGAAAGCCGCCCCTCGAGGAAGGCGCGGGCGTAGATGCCGGGCGAGGAGTGGCCCTGTATGTAGACGAGGTCCCCGCCGTGGTCCTTCGAAGGCGCGCGCCAGAAGTGGTTGAAGCCCGTTTCATAGAGGAGCGCGGCGGACTGATAGGACGCGATGTGGCCGCCGAGCTCCGAGGACTCCTTGTTCGCGCGCAGGATCATCGCGATCGCGTTCCACCTCACGAGCGAGCGGACGCGGCGCTCCATCGAGGGATCGCCGGGGAGCGGCGGCTCCTCGTCGACGTGGATCGTGTTCACGTATGGAGTCGGCCCGACGTACTCGATTGCGGCGCCTTTGAGGCGCGCACGCTCGACCACTCGCTCGACCAGATCGTGGGCGCGCCGCGGCCCGTCGTTCTCAACGACGGCGTCGAGGGCTTCGAGCCACTCCTCCGTCTCGACTGCGTCGATATCGGCCACTGCCTCGCAGACTAACGACGCGCCTCTCACGGGCACCGCGACGGTTGCGCCCAAAAGCCGGCGGGTGTACCTTGAGGCCATGCGGGGGCTTCGGATTGCAGCGGCAGGGCTGGCGGCGGCGATGGCGATGCTGCTCGCGTGCGGCACGGCGTCGGCGGCGACCTTCAAGCCGACGCGCTTCGACGACCCCAAGCCAGGCAAGTGCAAGCCGGACGACTGCTCGCTCCGCGAAGCGATCTCGGCGGCCAGAAAGGACACCGCCACAAAGGACAAGGTCGTCCTGAGCAAAGGCCACTACGTGATCGAGCGGCCCGACGATGGGACCGACGACAACGCAAACGGCGACTTCGACGTTTTCGGGCCCACGGTCATCGTGGGCAAGGGAAAGAAGACCATCGTCGACGGCAATAGCGTCCACGAGGTCTTCACCCTCCTGGGATTCGACAAACGCACCATCAAGAAGCTGACGGTCACGGGTGGGGTCAGTGACGGTGGAGGCGCCGGCATCAGCACGGGACCGAGCAAAGCAACGCTCTCGAAGGTCGTGATCAAGGACAACATCGCTGCGAATGGCGGCGGAGGGATCCTCTCCGTCTCCCCCGACCTGACGATCAAGAAGAGCACGATCACCGGCAACACGGCCTTGTCCGGCCCGGGCGGAGGGATCTCCATTCCCACCGGCATCGTCGCTGCGCCCCACCTCACGATCCGCGACTCGACCATCTCCAACAACACCGCCTTGGTGGGAGGCGGTCTCGAGATCGGCGACCCCACCTTCGGGAGCGGCGACGCGCCCATCGGAAGCGTGACCAACTCGACCTTCGCCGAGAACAAGGCAACCGGCGACGCGGGCGGTATCGCGGCAAGCCACGGCGCGAGCATCAGCCTGGACAACACGACCGTCGGCTTCAACATCGCGAACAGCGACGCGACGGGGGGCGGAGCGGGCGGCGGGATCTTCCAATCGACCCTCGCGGATTTCGAAGTCAACGACTCCGTCCTCGCATCGAACTCCTTCGGGACCGGCGGCTCAGCGGCGAATTGCTCGGGCACTTTCTCCGGTGACGAGAACGTCGTCAACGCCGTCGCCGGCTGCTCGAGCTTCAACGGCGCAGGAAACCTCGTCACCGCGACTCTGATCGCCGAGAGCCTCGACAAGAACGGCGGCCCGACGGAAACGATGGACCTGCCGCAGGGGAGCCCGGCGCTCGGCTTCGTCGAGGTCGGTTGCCCGTCGAAGGACCAGCGCGGCGCGAAGAGGCCCGACGAAGGCTGCGACGCCGGGGCGTACGAGCGGACGCCGAAGGACTAGGCGGACCGCGACCTCGGAATGGACCGGCCGATCACGCGCCGGGACTTCCTCGACGGTGTCGCGATTGACCCGGCGCAGGTCTAGAGCGGCTTGGCTGTGCCCGCCAGGTGCGGCTCGCCGTCGCGTGCTGAGCGCACGCCGAAGCCGATGCCGCCGTCTGACTCGCCCGAGGTGAACTCGACCTTCGATGGAAGGAGGATCGGGCGCTTGAAGGCGACCTCGACCTCGAACGCGCCCGGCAGGCGCGGCTCGATCGCGGCGACGCAGCGCGCCTTCGTCCACATCCCGTGCGCGATCTGCCGCGGGAAGCCCAGCGCCTTCGCGGTCAAGCCGTACATGTGGATCGGGTTGCGGTCGCCGGAGACGCCGCCGTAGCTTCGGCCAAGATCGCCCGGAAGAGGCCACTCGGCTTCGGCTGTGAGGTCGGGGTCGAACGAGGGGCCGGAGTCGCTCGCCGACTCGGAGCCCTTGCCCCGGCGCAGGTTCGTGCTCTCCGAGACCCAGACCTCGTCGCCCCCGGCGCTCACGGAGGTCTGAAGGGCGAACGTCTTGCCCTTGGGGTGGGGCTGGAGCTGCCCCGCGCTGACACGGATCTCGAGCTTCTCCGTCGCCTCGATCGGCCGGCGCTGCTCGATCCGGTTCTGAACGTGGACGAGGCCTACAGCAGGGAACGGAAAGTCGCCCTGTGTCATCAGCGCCATGTGGAGGGGGAAGGCGAGGATGTGCGGGTAGGTCGCCGGGATGGCGTCGCGCATGGTGAACCCGCAGACGCGGCAGTACTCGGCAAGGCGCTCCGTGTCGACGGCGACGTCTTCGAGGACCAGCTCGGAATCCGGCATCTCGCCGCCACCACCAGCCACGAACGGCAAGCGCCCGGCGAGGGGCAACGAGCCCAGTGCAGCGCGGCCGTAGAGGCCGAGGGTCCCAGGCGGGTGGTCGAGTGTGCGCTCGCTCATGCGCCCAGGAGGCTCTGGCCGCAGACGCGGACGACGTTCCCGTTCACGCCGGCCGAGCCGGGGCTTGCGAACCAGGCGATCGCTTCCGCGACGTCCAGCGGCAGGCCGCCCTGGAGCATCGAGTTCATGCGGCGTCCCGCTTCGCGGGTGGGAACGGGCATCGCTTTGGTCATCGCGGTCTCGATGAAACCTGGAGCGACCGCGTTGATCGTCACGCCTGCGCCACCGACGACCGGAGCCATCGACTCGACGCGGCCGATCACTCCGGCCTTCGAGGTGGAGTAGTTCGTCTGGCCGGCGTTGCCTGCGATGCCGGAGATCGAGGAAACGCCGATCAGGCGGCCGTTCGGCCGGATCAGGTCGCGTTCGAGCAGGCCGTCGTCGATCCGCTCCTGGGCCGAGAGGTTGATGTCCACCAGAAGGTCCCAGAGCTCCGCGTCCATGCGCCCGAGCGTCTTGTCGCGAGTGACGCCGGCGTTGTGGACGACGATGTCGACGCCCTCGTGCTCTGACGCGAGGTGGTCGGCGATGCGCGCGGGAGCGTCGTCCTCGGTGATGTCGACTGCGATGGCAGAGCCGCCGATCTGCCCGGCGACCGCGTTGAGGTCGCTTTCGAGAGCGGGAACGTCGAGCCCCACCACATGTGCGCCATCACGCGAGAGCACGTCCGCGATCGCCGCACCGATGCCGCGAGAAGCGCCAGTGACGAGCGCGACCTTGCCGTGAAGAGGCTTGTCCCAGTCGAGCGCCGGGATCTCGGCGACCGGCTCGGTGATCCGCATGACCTGGCCCGAGACGTAGGCCGAACGTGGCGAGAGCACGAAGCGAAGCGTCGAGTCGATCGCCTCCTCGGAGCCGTGGTCCACCTGGATGAGCTGAGCTGACGCGCCCTTGCGGACCTCCTTGCCGACCGCGCGGGTGAAGCCTTCCAATGCGCGCTGAGCCGTGGCTTCGCGCGGGGAGCCGCATGAACTGGGGATCGAGCCCAGCACGACGATGCGCCCCGAGGTCTGGACCGCGCGGATCGTGGGCTGAAAGAACTCCCAAAGCTCATGCAGGTCGGCCGAGTCGGAAATGCCAGAGGCGTCGAAGACGAGCGCCTTGAAGCGCGTATCGCCCGCGACATCCGGGTTCCAGACGCCGGCGTCCAGGCCTGCGTCGCCGGCCGCGGAACGGACCTCGCCCTCGAGCTCGGTCTTGACGCTCACGCCCGCTCCGGCGAGGACGCGGGCGATCGAGCCCGCAAGCCGTCCGCCAGGCGCTGCGCCGAGGAGCACCTCGCCGTCGATCAGAGGCTCCCCCGGCTCATAGCGGTCGAGGTCCACAGGCTGGGGCAGACCGACGTTGCCGGCGACGAATCCGCCGATCCCGCTGTTGACAACGCGCGAGTAGAGATCTTCAGGCATAGGGTCTCCTTACCGCTCGAGGATCGCGACGACGCCCTGGCCGCCGGCGGCGCAGATCGAGATCAGGCCGCGGCCCTCGCCGCGCTCGGCCAGCGCCTTGGCGAGCGAGGCGACGATGCGCCCGCCCGTTGCGGCAAACGGATGTCCGGCGCCAAGCGAGCCGCCGTTCACGTTCAGCTTGGTGCGATCGATCTCGCCGAGAGGCGCCTCGAGGCCGAGGCGCTGCTTGCAGAAGACCGGGTCTTCCCACGCCTTGAGCGTGCACAGCACCTGAGCGGCAAACGCCTCGTGGATCTCGTAGAGATCGAAGTCCTGGAGGGTGAGGCCGTTCCGCTCGAGCATCCGCGGCACGGCGTAGGCCGGCGCCATCAGGAGGCCCTCCTTCTTGCCGACGTAGTCGACCGCGGCGACCTCGGCGTCGACGAAGCGGGCGAGCGGCGCGATGCCGTGGGCCGAAGCCCACTCCTCGGTGCCCAGGAGGACGGCCGAGGCGCCATCGGAGAGCGGAGTCGAGTTGCCGGCGGTCATCGTGCCGCCCTCACCGCCGAAAACTGGCTGGAGCTTGCCCAAACTCTCAACGGTCGCGTCGGGACGCAGGTTGCCGTCGCGCTCGAGCCCCAGGTAAGGAGTCACCAGGTCGTCCATGAAGCCGCTGTCGTAGGCGGCTGCCAGGTGCTGGTGGCTCGCAGCCGCGAGCTCGTCCTGCTCCTCGCGCTCGAGTCCCCACTCCTTCGCCATGAGCGAGGTGTGCTCGCCCATGGAGAGGCCGGTGCGCGGCTCAGCGTTGCGAGGGAAGTCGGGGACGATCTGGCTGGGGCGGATCTTCGTGAGGGCCTTGATCCGCTCAGTCGTCGACCGGGCTGCGTTCGCCTCCAGAAGGATCTCGCGCAGGTCGTCGTTGAGGGCGATCGGCGCGTCAGAGGTCGTGTCAGAGCCGCCGGCCATCGCTGAGTCGGCCTGGCCGAGGGCAATCTTGTTGGCGACCAGGATCGCCGCCTCGAGGCCGGTTCCGCACGCCTGGCCCACGTCGAACGCGGGTGTCTCGGGCGCAAGCTTCGTGCCCAGGACGGACTCGCGAGTGAGGTTGATGTCGCGCGCGTGCTTCAAGACGGCGCCGGCTGCCACCTCGCCCAGGCGCTCGCCCTCGAGCCCGTGGTTCGAGGTCAGCCCGTCGAGGACGGTGGTCAGCATGTCCTGGTTCGAAGCCTTCGCGTACTGCGCGTTCGATCGCGCAAACGGAATGCGGTTCCCCCCGAGGACGTAAACCGGGCGGGTCTTGTCGTTCATGAAAGTCCTTTCAGAGGAGGTCTGCGGAGGTCTTGTTCAGAAGCATGCGGGCGATGATCAATTGCTGGATCTGCTGGGTGCCCTCGAAGATGTCGAGGATCTTTGCGTCCCTTGCCCACTTTTCCAGTAGCTCAGACTCGTCGTAGCCGACCGAGCCGCAGAGCTCGACGCATCGCAGAGCGATGTCCGTGCCGGCACGGCCGGCCTTCGCCTTGGCGTAGGAGGCGTGAAGCGAGTTCGGCTTCGAGTTGTCGGCCATCCATGCGGCCTCCATCATCAGCAGTCGCGCCGCCTCGAGGTCGGACTCGAGCTCGATCAAGGTCGCAGCGGCGGCGGGCTGCTTGTGGACCGGGCGGTCGTAGTCCGGCTCGATGCCTGCCTCGGCCAGTCGCTCGCGCGTGAAGTCGATCGACGCCTTCGCCACGCCGACGGCCATCGCGGCCACGAGCGGGCGGGTGTTGTCGAACGTCTTCATGACGCCCGCGAACGACCGCTTCATGTCGATGTCCGGGGTGCCGAGAAGGTCTTCCTTCGGCACCCTGCAGTTCTCGAGGCGGAAGGCCGCGGTGTCCGATGCGCGGATGCCCAGCTTGTGCTCGAGGCGGTCCAAGACCATTCCCGGGTTCGAGCGCTCCACCACGAAGGACTTGATCGCCGCGCGGCCCACCTCGCGGTCGAGCGTGGCCCAGACTACGACCAGTTCGGCGCGCTCGCCGGCCGTGACGTAGATCTTCTCGCCGTTCAGGACGTACTCGTCGCCGTCGAGCGTCGCGGTCGTGCGGATGGACGCCGAGTCCGAGCCGGACTCGGGCTCCGTGATCGCCATTGCAGCCCAGCGGCCCTCGTAGCGAAGGAGCTGCTCCTCGTTCGCAACCGCGGCGATCGCCGCGTTGCCGAGCCCTTGTCGGGGCATCGAGAGGAGCAGCCCAACGTCTCCCCAACACATCTCCTGCACGCCTAGGACGGCAGCGAGGTTGCCACCGTTCTTGTTGCCGTCGTTGTTGCCCGAAGGTTTCGGCGCGCTGCCGCTGGTGGCGCCCGCGCCCTGGGTGGCGCCGGAGTCGTTCATGCCGTCGATCAGCGCGGCGAGCATGTCGAGCTCCTTCGGATACTCGTGCTCGGCCTCGTCGTACTTGCGCGAGATCGGGCGAAGGACCTCCTGAGCGACTTGATGGGCCTGGTCCGTAAGGACCTTGAGCTTCTTAGGTGTTTCGAGATTGATGGCCATTAGACGAGGAGCCCTCCTTCGACGATTCCGGCGGCTCGCAAGTCGCGATACCAGCGTTCGACGGGGTGCTCCTTGATGTAGCCGTGCCCGCCGAGGAGCTGAACGCCGTCCGAGCCGATCTGCATGCCCTTCTGGGCGACGATCCGGCGCGCGAGCGCCGACTCGCGGGAGTAGTCGAGCCCCTGGTCGACGCGGCTGGCGGCACGAAGCATCACCAGGCGCATGCCCTCGAGCTCCGTCGCCATGTCGGCGATCTTGAAGGCGACTGCCTGGCGGTGCGAGATCGGCTCGCCGAAGGCAATTCGCTCGTTCACGTAGGGGATGACGTAGTCGACGACGGCCTGTGCAGTACCGACCGCGACGGCCGACCAGGCGATTCGGCTCAGCCGGATGCAATCCGCGTATACGTCCGGGCTTCCGTCACCGAGCAGCGACTCGGCCGGGACCTGGACGCTGTCGAGCTTGAGGTTGGCCGTGGCTGCGGCGCGAATGCCCATCGCGGGCTGCGCCTCGACCAGGACGCCCTTCGTCTTGGCCTCGACGACGAAGAGGGCGGGGCGATCGTCGAGCGTCGCGCCGACGATGAAGAGCTCCGAGTCCGCGCCGCGGGCGACGAGCGACTTCTCGCCGTTCAGTTTGAAGCCGTCGCCGTCCTTGGTCGCTGTGGTCTTGAGCTCGAACGGATCGAAGAGCGCATATGGCTCCTGGATCGCCAGGGCCGCGGCAGGAATGTCCTCCCCGACCATGTCTGGGAGGTACGTGCCCTGCTGGCCCGAGTCGCCCCAGAGTCCGATCGCGGTGGCGACGGCAGCGGGTGACAGAGCGGCGACGGCCAGGCCCATGTCGCCGCGGCCGAGCTCCTCGGTCACGAGCGCTGAGGTGACAGCAGAGCGCTCGGAAACGGCTCCGCCAAGCTCCTCGGGAACGCCGAGCATGGTGATACCCAGCTCGTTCGCCTGGCTCATGAGCTCAGCCGGCGCCTCACACTTGGCGTCGGCATCGAGAGCGGCCTTGCGGAAGTGCTTCTGGGCGAAGTCGCCGACCATCTCGCGCATCATCGACTGCTCGTCGTCGGGCGTGAGGTCGAAGAGGTCGGAGCGGACACCCGTCGACTGGCGTGAGGGCTTGCCGTTCCGCGAGACCCTGGAGAAGGTACGTCCGGCCGTGCCGGCGGCTCGGAAACCGGTCTTTGTCGCACTGTTTACGACGCGTTCCGCGCGCTCGCGGAGACCGAGGCGGTCAAGCACATCGCTGCCGGCGAGCGCGGTCAGAGCTCGGAGCCCGAACCCCATTCCTTTGTCTGCAACTGCCAAGAGAGAGCCTTTCCTACTAGCGGTAGGTTTTGGACTGCCGATGCTAGCAGCGCGGGTTCAGGCAGGCGGCAGCTCCTCCTCGCAGTCCTCAACGTGGTCAACAGCGAAGGCCGCGTAACGATCGAGATCGGAGCCGCAGTTCAGCCACTGAATGTCCAAAGGGCTGTCGCCGGGCTCGTCGCCGCTGACCCCGTCAACCATGTCCATGCCCGACTTGCCCTTGAAGTCGTCGTCCCCCTCGCATCCGATCAGGTGGTCGTCACCGACGCCTCCGTTCAGGCTGTCCCCCTGCGCATCGTCCGGGCCCGACCCGTCGACCCGATCGCAGCCCACAACCAAGTCGTCTCCCTCGCGGCCCCACACGCGATCGCTACCGGTGCCCCCGAACAATCGGTCGTCTCCCAAGCCACCCGAAAGGTCGTCCAGCTCCTCGCCACCCCACAGGACGTCGGGCCCTTCCCCTCCGTCCAACTGGTCGTACTTGCGTCCCCCGAACAGCCGGTCGACGCCTTCCTCCCCCTTGATCTCGTCCTTGTCCTGGCCCCCGTCGACGTAGTCGCTTCCGACCCCCGCCTGGACCTCATCCTCGCCCGGCCCGGCCTCGATCGCGTCGTCACCGTTGTTCCCCTCGATCTGATCGTCTTGGTCACCGCCGATCAGCTTGTCGTCTCCGTTGTCGCCCAGAATCACGTCATCCCTGCCGCAACCGTCGATGCGATCCTCGCCGAGGCCTCCCACCAGGAGATCCTTCGAGTCAGCGCCGCCAACGATCAGGTCTCTGCTGCTGCCACCTTGGACCGCGAGCGTGAAGCCCGTGACTCCACACGTGTTTCGCTTCGGGCTCGTCAGGACAAAGTCCAGCCTTGCTCCGGCATTGACTGTGAACACGGGGCCCGGGTCTTCGCATCGGACTCGCGACTGGTTCGGTTCAATGGTGACTGTGCAGCTGGGCACGAGGTTCGTAATTACGACGTCCTCGCTTCGCTCCTTGAAGAGCAAGTCGCCATCATTCGCCGGCTGGATCAGGACGCGGTTCAGATCAGCCCCGCCCTCGTAGACGATGCCGTCGGGCCCGGCCGAGATGGTCGCCGCAGCCCCCACCGTGGGAGCGCAGAGACAAACGGCGATGGCCGTCGCGGCGAAAGGCAGGAGCTTTCTCACCCTCGGAAGGCTCGCACAGCACCCAGCGTGCGGGGAGCATCCCAGGGGTGAATGGACCAACCCTCCAAAGCGCGTAGGATTGCGCCGCCTGTAGTCCACGACCGCATCGAGGGGTTTTCAACTTGTCCCTGTCCCGATTCCTGACCGTCCTTTGCCTGATCGCAACGCTTGGCCTAATCGCCGCCGGTTGCGGTGACGAAGACGACGACTCGTCCGAATCGAGCGAGGAGACGGCGAGCGTCTCGCCAGAGGACTGCACTCCCGACCAGCTCGAGACGTTCGCGCCGGACACGCTCACGATCGCGACCGACGATCCGGCCTTCCCCCCCTACTTCGTGGACGGCGATCCCACGAACGGCGAGGGATTCGAATCCGCCGTCGCTTACGCGATCGCAGACGAACTCGGCTACACCGAGGACCAGGTCGAGTGGGTCGTCGAGCCGTTCAACCGCTCCTACGCGCCGGGCGACAAGGAATACGACTTCGACATCAACCAGATCTCGATCACCCCGAAGCGGGCCGAGGCCGTCGACTTCTCCTCCCCCTACTACGAAGCGAAGCAGGCCGTCGTCGCCCTCAAGGGCTCGCCTGCCTCAGACGCCACGACGATCGCAGACGTCGCCGATGCGCAGATCGGTGTCCAAATCGGCACGACGAGCCTCGACGCGGTTGACACTGTGATCCAGCCCACCTCCGAGCCGCAGGTCTTCGACACTTCGAACGACGTCGTCTCCGCGCTCAAGAACGAGCAGGTGGACGCGGTCGTGGTTGACGTACCCACCGCGTTCTATTTGACCGCGGTACAGGTGACCGACGCGGAGATCGTCGGCCAGTTCGCCGGCCCAGAGGGGGACGAATTCGGCGCGCTCCTCGAGAAGGACTCGTCGCTCACGCCCTGCGTTTCGCAGGCGATTGACTCGCTCCGCGAGTCAGGTGAGCTCGCCGCAATCGAGGAAGAGTGGCTGAGCGCGGAAACCGACACCCCGATCCTGGAGTAGCTCCCGCCGCCACGGCAAGGGATCGCCGCGCCGAGCGCGAGGCGGTTCGGCGCACCCAGGCGCGCCGCGGGGCCGCGATCGCGGCGATCTCGACGATCGTCGTCCTGGGCGGCCTGACCGCGCTCATCCTCACGAGCCCCGGCTGGGACGAGGTCCAGCGGACCTTCTTCAGCCCCGACGACTTCGCTGAGATCTTCCCCGAGGTCCTCGAGGCGTTCTGGCTCGACATCCGCATCTTCATGGTCGTCGAGGTCGTCGTCCTGATCCTCGGCCTGATCGTCGCGCTGGCTCGGCTGGCCAAGGCGCCGGCGTTCTTCCCGCTCCGCATGCTCGCCGTCGTCTACACGGACGTCTTCCGCGGCGTCCCGACGATCCTCCTGATCTATCTCATCGGCTTTGGTATTCCGGCCCTCGACCTGGAAGGCCTGCCAACCGAGCCAGTCGTACTGGGCGGAATCGCACTCGCGCTCTCGTACGGCGCCTACGTCGCCGAGGTTTACCGCGCCGGCCTGCGCTCCATTCATCCGGGCCAGCGCGAGGCGGCGCTGTCGGTCGGGCTCACCGAGCAACAGGCGATGCGGCACGTCGTCCTCCCCCAGGCAGTTCGGCGCGTGGGGCCACCCCTCCTCAACGACTTCATCGCCCTGCAGAAGGACGTGGCCTTGATCTCGGTACTCGGCGTCGCGGGCGAGGCCTTCCGGGTCGCGCAGATCGAGGCGCAGTCGAGCTTCAACTACACGCCGCTCCTGGCCGCCGCGCTCCTGTACCTCTGCATCACGATCCCGATGGCGCGTCTTCTCGACTGGTGGGACTCACCCGAAAGGGCACGCGGATGAGCGCCCCGGTCATCGAGATCCGCGGCGTGACCAAGTCGTTCGGCGACCTCGAGGTCCTCAAGGGCGTCGACCTGGCGGTGGCCGAGCACGAGGCCGTCGCTTTGATCGGTGCGTCCGGCTCGGGCAAGTCGACGCTCCTTCGCTGCATCGACCTCCTCGAGGACATCGACGACGGCGACATCTTCCTCGACGGGAACGTGATCACCGATCCCTCAGTCGACACGGTCGGCACAAGACGGAAGCTCGGGGTGGTCTTCCAGGCCTACAACCTCTTCCCGCACCTCAACGTAATCGAGAACGTCACGCTCGGCCTCGTCCGTGCAGGCGGCACCAGCCGGAACGAGGCAGAGGCGCAGGCCCTCAAGGTCCTCGCCCGCTTCGGCCTTGAAGGTCGCGAGCGCGAGCGCCCCGAGAACCTCTCGGGCGGCCAGCAGCAGCGGGTCGCGATCGCCCGCGCCTTCGCCGCCCGCCCACGAGCGATGCTCCTCGACGAGGTCACCTCGGCACTCGACCCGGAGCTTG
The DNA here is from genome assembly GCA_033856515.1 of Solirubrobacterales bacterium. Taxonomy (GTDB): domain Bacteria; phylum Actinomycetota; class Thermoleophilia; order Solirubrobacterales; family 70-9; genus JALZKA01. The sequence continues at coordinate 7,185 of JAWVEY010000034.1, read as the reverse complement.
TCGGCGAGGTCCTGAGGGCGGTCCGCGATCTGCGATCGGAGGGAGTGACGATGCTCCTCGCGACGCACGAGATGGGCTTCGCGAAGGAGGTCGCCGACCGCGTCGGCTTCCTCCACGAGGGCAGGCTGCTCGAGATCGGCCCGCCCGCGCAGCTGCTCGAAGACCCGCAGGAGCCCGAGACGAAGAAGTTCTTGCGACGCCTGCTGGAGGCGGGCAGGGCGTAATTGCAGTGTGTTATTCCGCGACGCGGTCGCGGATCATCGACCCGACCTTGCCGACGCGGTATGGCCAAGCAAAGAGCGGCAGGAGCGGGAAACCGGGCGAGAGCTCAGCAGCTCCGCCTCTCCGGAGCGGCATTTCGAGGTCGATAGTGACCGTCGGGACAATGAACCCCTCGGGCGGATGCACGTCGACTAGCCGTAGGCCGACGGGACCGCCGCCGCGCACGGCTTGGCACGCAGCGCGCGCGCTGCTGCGAATTCCGAGGCCGCGTATCAGTCCGAGCACATGGCGCCCTTACCCCAGTGCGGGGATGTAACGCACGGCAACCTAGTCGAGCCCGGGGATAGTGCGCCCTACGTGGTGGCGCAGGCGCCGGCACCATTGCAGTAGCCGAGCTGGCCCGTGCCCGGGTTCTCAGTGCAGTCGTTGTTCGGATCAGTGCCGAAAACGGCGTTCTGATAGACGCAGGCACCGCTCGGGTTGCACGTGCCCGTCTGGCAGATCGGAGGCGGGCAGTTGCCGTTGGAGATGCACTCAACGCAGGTGCCCTGGCTGTTGCAGATGCCGTTCGGGCTTCCGTTGTAGGTGCAGCCCGTGCCCTGTGGCTTCGTCGGGTTCGAGCAGATGCCCGTCGCGGGGTCGCAGACGCCCGCGTTGTGGCACTGGTCAAGTGGCTGACAGACAACGGGGAGCCCGCCGCTGCAGACGCCGCTCTGGCAAGTGTCGCTCTGGGTGCATGCGTTTCCGTCATTGCAAGAAGTCCCGTCGGCCTTGGCCGGGTTCGAGCACACGCCGGTCTGCGGATTACACACGCCCGCGTCGTGGCATTGGTCCTGCGGCTGGCAGACGACCGGGCTGCCCTGGGCACAAACGCCGTCCTGGCAGCTCTCGTTGGAGGTGCAGAGGCTCTCGTCGTCGCAGGGGCTGCCGTTGTTCACGGCAGTCAGCCCGCACGTTCCGGCGCTGCAGACACCCCGTAAGCACCCGTTCTCGGGATCGCCCGGGCAATCGTCGTCGATCGCGCACTCGGGCACTTCCTCGCACTGGTTCGACACACAGGTCTCGCCGACGCCGCAGATGCCGCAGTTGTCTCCGTTCGGCGCGGTGCCGCACTCGAGGCCGGAGCAGTCGGCGAGGCCGGGATCGCAGACCCCATCGACGCAGGTCTCGCCCGCCTGGCACGCGTTGCCGCAGGCGCCGCAGTGCTTGAGTGACGTGTCGAGGTTCACGCACTTCTTGCCGCACTTCTGAAAGCCGGACTTGCACTTGCACTTGCCGTTCTTACACTTCGCGTTCTTCGGGCAGCACTTGCCGTGGCACTTGACGCGGCCGCCCGGGCAGCCCCCGCCCACCGCCTCAGCGACCCCGGCGGGCACAACCGCGGCGCCGAGGCCAAGGCCGGCGCCGATCAAGCGCTTCAGCGCCGAGCGGCGCGAGATCTCGCCAGCGGCGAGCTCGCGGGCGATCTGGTCGAGTCCGGACGGGCTCAAGTCAGGTCCCCCTGCATGTGCCAACTATCTCACGCCGGGCACCTGCGCGCAAGGCCCAAACCGACAGCCAGAGCTACCCCAGATCAGGGATGTAACGCGCGACGTGCTCGGTGAGCGTGCGGCGCACCCAGTCCTGCGTCTCGGAGTCGGCCATTCGATATCGGCCGATCAGGAGCTTCTGCTCATCGATCGGGAGCCCCGCGATCTCCCAGCGCACCGCGAGCCGCTCGAAGAGCATCTCCGTGCGGCGGCGCCAGTCGTCATCGACCGTCGCGGCGCCCTTCTCGCGGGCCTTGGCGATTTTGCGGATCGAGCCCGAGCTGAGTGACTCGCGGAGGGTTAGGACGTTCCCCTCCGGATCTGTGTAGTCAACCGTGGCGGCAGGCTCGCGGCGCTTTGGGCGGCGCGGCATCAGCACTCCTCCGTGACAAGCTCGGTAAGGGGCGTGTCCGGGTCCGCGTTCGAAGCCGCATCGGAGATCACGAGAACAAGGGAAGGCTCGACCTTGAGGCCCTCGCACTCGGGCTCGGTGGCGACAACAGCCTCGATCGCGACCTCCTTCTCGGGCAGGAGCTTCACCAGGAACTCCTCGGCCGTGATGTCCGCGCTCGCGCTCTCGGCGCCAGACGCGCCCTGAGCGCCGGTTGAGCCTGAGTCGGCGGGCTCGTCGTCATCGCTGCCGCAACCGCCGATTGCGATTGCCGCCGCAGCCAAGGCCGCCCAGAGCGTGCCTCCCCGGACCCGCATCAGTCGATGAGCCGCTTCTCCATGCGGTTCACGCCAAGGCGCCACATCGCGATCGCGAACGCGAAGAGGATCGCGTAATGGATCAGGTCAACCGGCTCGAAGCCGAAACATGCACCCCGCACCAGCTCGACCAGGTGGTAGAGCGGGTTGAGCCAAGCGGCTACCTGCGCCCATTGCGGCAGCTGGTCGATCGGGAAGAACGTGCCGGCCACGAGGAAGAGCGGAGTGATCACGAGCGTGGTCACGTAGTTGAAGTGGTCGATCTTGCCGACCGTCGCCGCAGTGGCGATCCCGAGGCCAGAGAAGCCGATCGCGGTCGTGAAGGCGAAGAGCGGCACGAGGAGCATCCCCCACGCCGGGTCGAGGCCGAAGAACATCGCCACGATCAACGGGAAGCAGCCGTAGAAGCCGGCACGAAGCGAGATCCACAGCACCTCGGCCGTCACCAGCTCCTCGACGTCGACGGGCGCCGCGAGGATCGCGTCGTAGGTGTTTTGGAAGCGGTGCTTGACGAAGGTGCCGAACATCGACGGGAACGCGCTCGAGAAGATCACCGCAGTCGCGACCATGCCCGTCGCCACGAACTCGACGTACTCGAGTCCACCAACGCCGTCGATGAGCGTCGCGCCCAGCCCTAGGCCGAAGGCGAGCAGATAGATGATCGGCTCGAGGACGCTCGAGAACGTCGTCGCCTTCCAGAAGGTCCGGAAGTTCGCGACCTCCCGGCTCATCACTCCGGCGATGGCCGCCGGCTCGAGGCGCCTGGCTCCAACCTGGCTCATGCGGCCTCCGCTCCCGTGAGCATCACGAAGACGTCCTCGAGCGACGCGGCACGCCGGATCGCATCCTCGGGAATGACTCCGTTCTGGGCCTTCTCGGAGCCGACGATCGCGACCGCCGGCCCGGCCGGCCGAACGTGGAGGCCCTCGGACTCCGCCATGGCGCGGACTTCAGCCAGGCGATCGGGCGGCCCATAGACCTCCGCCGTCTCCCGGCCGGCATGCTCGCGGATGAGGTCGGAAGGCTTGCCCCGCGAGATGATCTTGCCGGCCGTCATCAGGGCCACCTCGTCAGCGAGCCGCTCGGCTTCCTCGATGTAGTGGGTGGACATTAGGATCGTCGACCCGCCGCCGCGCAAGCCATCGATGAGCGACCAGAGCTCGGTGCGGATCTGAGGGTCGAGGCCAACTGTCGGCTCATCCAGGAGCACCAGCCTCGGCTCGTGGACGAGTCCACGAGCAAGCAGGAGGCGGCGGCGCATCCCACCCGAGAGCTTGTCCACAGCATCCTTGCGGCGGTCGGTGAGCCGCGCCAGCGCAAGCGAGCGATCCACCGCGGCAGGGACGTCCTTCACGCGGTAGAGGCGCGCGTAGACGGACAGGTTGTCCTCAACGGTGACGTCCACATCCAGGTTGTCGAGCTGGGGCACGACGCCCATCTCGCCGCGGGCAACCTTCGCCTGCGCTGGAAGCTCATTGCCCAGCACCGTGATCTCGCCCTCGTCGGCGATCGCCTGACCGGTGAGGAGGCGCATCGATGTGGACTTGCCGGCGCCATTGGGGCCGAGCAACCCAAGGCAGATTCCGGGCGGCACGTCGAGGTCGAGCCCATCAACCGCCTGGATCTCTCCGAAGGCCTTGCGGACGCCCTTCATCTCGATCACGTTCATGGCCAACCGAACTTACCGATGGGCGCTGATAGCGTCGGGCGCATGGTCGTAGCCATCGCCGGAGGGCACGGAAAGATCGGATTGCTGCTCACGAGGCTTCTCGCGGAGCGGGGCGATCGCGTCCTCTCGCTCGTTCGCAATCCTGCCTACGCCGAGCACGTCGCCACAGCGGGCGGCGAGGCTGTCGTCGTCGATCTCGAGAACACCGATGTCGACGAGCTCGCCAAGGCGATCCTCGAGGCCGACGCTGTTGTCTTCGCCGCGGGCGCCGGCCCGGGGTCAGGCGCTGAGCGCAAGGAGACGGTCGACTATGGCGCCGCCGTCCTCTTGATCGAAGCGGCGAAGATCGCCGGCGCCAGGCGCTACGTAATGGTCTCCGCGATTTCCGCCGACGCCAACCACGAGGGCAACGAGGTCTTCGACGTCTACATCCGCGCCAAGGGCCGAGCGGACGAGGAGCTTGCCGCTTCGGGGCTCGACTACACCATCGTCCGCCCCGGAGCGCTCACCGACGCGGAGCCGAAGGGCCAAGTCGAGATCGCGCCCGTGGTCGAGCGCGGCGAGATCCCCCGCGCGGACGTTGCCGCGGTCGTCGCGGCGTGCCTGGCCGACCCCAAGACGATCGGGCGCACCTTCGAGCTCGTCTCAGGCGAGGACCAGATCGAGCTGGCCCTCACCCGTCTAACGAGCTGACTCCTAGTCGAAGTCGTTCGACGTGATCGTCGGCCTGCCGGCCTGGTAGAGCCATTGCTCGAAGTAATCCTCGAGCAGCGCCAGGTCGTCGCCGGTGAAGCCGGAGTTCTCGATCATCAGGTCGACGACGTCCTCCGAGGAAACGTTGCCGTACGCAAAGCGCTCCTGGAGCTCACGCGCGAAGTCGAAGAACTTCGGCGAGCCGACGATCTGGCGGTATCCCTCGTACGTCATCGCGCCGCGCGTGTACGTCGGGAAGGTCGAGAACAGGTCCGCAGGGTCGTTGTTGAGCACCGTGGGGATCGTGTTCCACTTCGGGTCGGTCGGCCCCGCGTAGTTCGTGTTCCACTGGGCGCCCGGCGAGTTGGTCGAGGTGCCGTCCTCGAAGTTCCAGCTCCACGACACCCACTGGGCCCATCCCTCCTGGAGCCAGATGTCGTTCCAGTGCTCGAGCGTCACCGCGTCCCCCATCCACATGTGTGAGATCTCGTGGACGAGGGTCGACTGCGAGACGCTGGGCGCACCGGTCGTAAAGCCGCCCGAGAAGTGCGACTTCGTGGCGACCTCGAGCGCGTAGCCCACACCGGCCGCCTTGTCGGCGACTGCGCCGCCCGAGTCGTACGGGTACGGCCCGAACCGGTTCGACAGGAAGTTCGTCATCGCCTCGGTGCGGCCCAGGTTCGTGTTCATCGTGGTCTTCTCTGCCGGCGTCGAGGACGAGTCGATGAACTCGTATTGGGGCAACGTCCTACCGGTGAGCGACTCGGTGATGTCGCGCTTCGTGTAGTCGAAGTTGCCGTTGGTGGCGGTGGTCAGATACGTAGAGGTCGGGTCATCCTCGGACCAAGCCCACGTCTCGGTGCCGTCGCCGTTGTTCACGTTCGAGAGGAGCTCGCCGATGCCCACGGCCTCGATGTCCGCCGGCACAGTGATGGACGTGTCGAAGGTCGCCTTGTCGGTCGGGAAGTTGTTCGACGGGAACCAGCCCTGGGCGCCGATGGGCTCGCCGACCACGAACGCGCCGTCGCACGTCTGGGGCATCGCGAGCGGATAGCAGGCCTGGATCCACCCCTCGAGCGAGTCGTCCGCATCGGTGATCTCAACCGGCGTGCCGGCGTACTCCACGACGACGGTCATCTCGGTGCCTTCGACGATTCCGTCGCCGGCGGGATTGATCACGAGCTTCATCGGCTGCGTGCCGGGATCGGGGAACTCGGGCGTCGCGTCCACCTGCTCGAAGGACTCGGCGGCGACTCCGTTCACCGTCACGGCCGAGACGGGGATGTTCTGGAAGTCCATTGAGAACTCGCTCAGGTCCCGCGTGGCCGTCGCGGTCATCGTCGTCTTAGTCCCCGCGTTGAAGAGGTTCGTGGAAGGCGTGTAGTCGAGCTCGATCGCGTAGTGCGTGGCGTCGTACCCGCCGTTGCCGATCTGCGGGATCAGCTCATCGCCCAGCGTGCGGGCTCCCGGCTGGAAGTCCGGTGGCTCGACCGGCTCCTCAACCGTTACCGGGTTAGTGGCGACCAGGCAGCCCGAGCCCTTCGCGGGCGTGGCGCAGGCGACCATGTAGTAGGTGCCGTCGGCGGTGTCCTCGGGAATCGTCGATGGGACGCCGAACTCCTCGGACTCGCCCTTCTTGACCCTGTCGGTCTCGATCATGCCGAGAGCGATCGGGCCGTTCTCGGGCACGTTGTCGGTGCGGAGGGTGATGCGTACGACGGCCTTGCCCCTCTTCTTGCCGTCGTTCTGAACGATCCCAAGTGGGGTGAAGCTGTCACCGGGCTCAGCCGTGCTCGGCGGGTTCGAGATATTCGTGACGGAGAACTTCGGCAACTTGGCCGCCTCTGCCCCAGTCGCAAATCCGAGCGAGACCGCCAACGTCGCGATTCCCAAGCCGAGAGTCCTGCCTGCGCCAACCTTCATCCGTCGAGCTCCTTTTGTATGCCCCCGCTGCCTTGCCGCCTTTTCGGGCAGACCTAAGGTTTATCACCCGACGCTGAGGATCTCCAGGCTCTTGGAGCCGCTCGGCGTCTCGAACTCGACCGCGTCGCCCTTTGAGACACCCATGAGCGCCCGGCCCACCGGGCTCTCGGCTGAAAGCTTCTTGTCGGCCATGGACGCCTCGAGGCGATGGACAAGGGTCACTTCCTTCTCCTCGCCGGACTCCTTGTCGCGAAAGCGGATCAGTGAGCCGACCTGGGCCTTCCCGCCCTTTGGAGCCTCGACCACCTCCGCGTTGGCCAGCATGTCTTCGAGCATCCGGATGCGTGCCTCCAGGTGTCCCTGCTCGTCCTTCGCGGCGTGGTATTCGGCGTTCTCGGAGAGGTCGCCCTCCTCACGCGCGGCCTTGATCGCCGCGACGAT
>JAWVEY010000033.1:0-13011 GCA_033856515.1 Solirubrobacterales bacterium | reverse complement strand
TCTCGCAAAATTCGGTGGCTATAGCGAGAGGGAAACACCTCTTCCCATTCCGAACAGAGCAGTTAAGCCTCTCAGCGCCGATGGTACTTGGCCTTCGCGGGCCTGGGAGAGTAGGTCGCCGCCGGTTCTTTGACGATTAAGCCGCCCTTCGGGGCGGCTTGCGTCGTTCTGGTGTCTAGCCCACCCCTCAGCGGGTAGGTTCCCGGCATGGATTTCTCAGAGATACTCGGTGCAATCGTCCTTGGACTCCTCGCGGGATTCGTCGCGCGGGCGCTCCTCCCCGGACAGCAGAGCATGGGCCTCCTCATGACGATGGTCTTGGGACTCGCAGGGTCGTTCGTGGGATTCCTGATCTTCGCGGAGCTCCTCGACATAGGCGACGACGACGCCTTCGACCTCGGTGGGCTCATCGGCGCCATCATCGGCGCGATGCTCCTGCTGTTCATCTACGAGCGCTTCGTCGCAGGCAGCTCTCCGAGGCCCGCTGCGGCGGGCTCCGGCGCCCCCGCTGCGCCCTCCGCGGGAGCCGGGAGGCACGACAAGCCTGAGCGCGACGCCTCCGACCGCGAGCACGACAGGGCCGAGCGGCGCGAAAGGCGCGAGCACCAGTAGACGAGCCGCGAGGAGGGGGCCGGAGCCAAGCTGCCGCCTACGCAGCCTGGCTCACGGCGGAGCTCGCAACCACGATCGGGCCGCGCCGGCCCGGCTCGCCCGCCGAGCGTCGTGCCGCGGAGTTGGTCTGCGCTGAGCTGGCGCAGGCAGGCGTCGAAGCCAGCTTGGAGCCGTTCCGCGGGCCGTCGAGCTTTGCCTGGGCACAGGCCACCGCCCCCGCGCTCAGCCTGCTCGGCTGGCGAAAGAGCGCACTCGTCCTCGGTGCTTTGGAGAACGACCAACGGTTCGAGCCGCTCTCCCGGCTTCTCTCGCTCGCCGATTCGCAGAACGTCGTTGCGAGCGTCCCAGCCTCCGGTGAGGAGCAGCGCACGCTCGTCCTCGTTTCGCACCTTGACTCGTCACGTAGCGGGATCCTGTTCCACCCGGAGGTGGCGCCACAGCTCAGGAAGCTCACCACCCTGATCTCGGCAGCCGTGGCCGCACGCGCGGTTCGAGTCTTCGAGCGCACGTCGAAGGCGATCCTGGTCGCCGGCCTCGCACTCCTCGCCGAACGCGAGATCCTCGGCGCCGACGTCCCGGGAGCGAACGACAACGCCTCAGGCGTTGGGGTCGCCACCGCCCTTGCCCGGGAGTTTGCCTTGGCGCCCCTCGAGGCGACCCGCGTCGTCTTCCTCGCCACCGGATGCGAGGAGTCGGGGACCGGTGGCATGCGCGCCTTTCTCGACGCCCACCGAGGGGAGTGGGAGGACTGGCTCTTCCTCAACCTCGACGGAGTCGGCGCTCCCGCCACGCTCCGCTACCTCCCGCGGGAGGGCATCCTCCGCATCTTCGGAGCTGATCCCGCCCTGATCGACGTCTGCGAGAAGACCGCCCTGGATCATCCTGAGCTGGGGCTTCGCGCCGCGGGGGTCCTCGCCGGACTCACCTACGATGCCACTCCCGTGATGGCGCGTGGCGGGCGCGCCATCACGGTTAGTGCCCAGGACCGCACGATCCCTAACTATCACTCGGCGCAGGATGTCCCGGAGAATCTCGACGGCGACGTCCTGGCCAGGGCGCTCGAAGCGACGCGGCTGGTTGCTGCCGCGATCGACAGGGGAGAAGCGGACCGCTAAGCGTGGTTGCGCTCGAGGCGCGAGCTCACGCGCTGAGGCTCACATTGACTTCCGCGGCGAGGCGTCGCGATGGCCTCCCAGGCGACCCTTCGGCCGTCCAGCTCGCAACGCTCGCCGGCGCAAGTCTCCTCAGCCCCTTCGAGGGGCTCAAGTCCATACTCGCCGAGGGTGGCGAAGTCGACGACGAGGTCAATGGTGTCCATCAGGCGGGTCCTGATGTGTGTCTTTGTTTCGAACATGGGTTCGCCACTATGAGTATGCGCCCGGACGGAGCCGGGGGCCTGCAAGATCGCTTGCAAGAGACGCCGCAGGCCGCTTGGACAAGCCATGTCAGCCGCGCCCGCCAAAGCTCTGCGCGGCTGGCGCCACAGCGGCCAGCGCTCCAGCAGCCGCGACCCGCGCCGGCTCGGCGGGCTCCAGGGGGCGGCCCGTCTCGTGGACCGGATCGGGCTCGATCGTTCGCACCTCCGCTTGCGGCTGGCCCGGGACCGACAGGGGCGACACGCTGTTTGCCAACACGTTGATGACCTTGCCGCGGCGTTCCAGGCGCCCCTTGACGCGGACGTACGCCGCGGTGCGCACAGCCAGGCGGCACTCCGTGTAGACGGGCGGCGGCACGATCACGTTCGCCACTCCCGTCTCGTCCTCCAGCAGCATGAAGACGATTCCCTTCGCGGTGCCGGGCCGCTGACGAGCCACGACGACGCCCGCGATCTCCACCGGGCGCCGGTCGGGCAGCACAGCCAGGTCGGCGTTCGGGGCGACGCCGTCCAGCTCTTCGCGAAGGAGCGCAACCGGATGCGTGCCGAGCGTCATGCCGGTCGAGGCGTAGTCCGCCACCGCCACCTCCCAGTCGTCGAGCTCGCGCAACTCGGGGGCGTCAGGAAGCGGGAGTGGGAGGGAGAGCTGCCCCCGCGGCCCAGCTCCCGAGGCGACGCCCAGCCGCCACAGGGCGATCCGCCGCGCCTCGCGCCTCGCTCCCTCGGAATCGGGCTCGATCGACTCGCACGCCCCCGCCCACGCAAGGCGCCCAAGCGCGCCGTCGCGGATCCCCGCCCGCGACGCCAGCTCGGCCAGGCTCGAGTAGCGCCCCGAGCGCTCCCGCTCCTCCGTCACCGCGGTCGCATCGTCCTTGCGCAGGCCGTTCACATATCCCAGGCCGATCTGCACCACGAGCCCCTCATCGCCCTCGCAGACGCGCTCGACCCTGCAGTCCACACCGCTTTGGTTCACGTCGGGCTTCTTGAGCTCGATGCCGCGCCGCTGCGCCTCGTGCACCAGCGCGTCGGGCGGATAGAAGCCCATCGGCTGCTCGTTCAGGAGCGCGCACAGGAACTCCGGCCCGCGATGCACCCGCAGCCACGTCGACTGGTAGGCGAGGAGCCCGAACGCCGCCGCATGCGACTTCGGAAAGCCGAAGCCCGAGAAGCCGCGAATCTGCTCGAAGACGCGCGCCGCCGTCTCGCGCGGAACGCCGTTCGCCACCGCTCCCTCGACGAAGCGCACCGCGTACGCCGCCATCGCCTCGTCGGAGCGCTTGCGGCTCATCGCGCGCCGGAGGCCCTCCGCCTCGCCCGCCGAGAAGCCGGCGAGCGCCATCGCAACCTGGATCACCTGGTCCTGGAAGACGATCGCTCCCAGCGTGTCGGAGAGGATCGGCTCGAGCGCCGGGTGCTCGTACGGGATGGCGTAGTCCGGATCCTCGCGAAGCCGTGCCTTGCGATCGAGGTAGGGGTGGACCGCGCCGCCCTGGATCGGGCCCGGGCGCACCAGCGCCACCTGCACCGTCAGATCGTCGAGGCTCTCCGGCAGGCTGCGCGGCAGCATCTGCATCTGCGCCCTGGACTCGATCTGAAAGACGCCCGTCGTCTCGGCATTGCGGATCGCGTCGTACACCTCGGGGTCGTCCAGGCGGATGCGCGAGAGGTCGAGCCTTTCATTCCGCGTCCGCGCCACCTCGTCGACGCATCTCTCGACCGCCGAAAGCATGCCCAGGCCCAGCAGGTCGATCTTCAAAAAGCCTGCATCCGCGCATGAATCCTTGTCCCACATGACGATCTGGCGGCCCTCCATCGCCGCCGGCACGATCGGGCAGAGCTCGTTCAACGGACGAGTCGCCAGGACCATCCCGCCCGAGTGCTGAGAAGCGTGGCGCGGCAACCCCCATGCCTCGCGCACCAGACGGACGAGCGCCTTCCAGCGGGTGGAGTCGGCGCGCTTGCCTCCCACCGCCACCTCGACGTCGGACTCGAAGTTCTCGCCCGCCCAACCGTCCACCGAGCGCGCCACCCGCTCGATCTCGGTCGGCGGCAGCCCCAGCGCCTTGCCGAACTCCCGCACCGCGCCCTTGACGCGGAAGGTCGGGAACGCGCACACCAGCGCCGAGCGCTCCGGGCCGTAGCGCTCGTGGATGCGCGGGATCAGCCGCTCGCGCACGTCGCGCGGGAAGTCGAGGTCGATGTCCGGCACGTCGGTGAGCTCCTCATTGAGGAAGCGGCCGAGGAAGAGCCCGGCGCGGACCGGGTCGACGTGGGAGAGGCCGGTGAGGTAACAGACGACTGAGCTCACGCTCGAGCCGCGCCCGCGCCCCGGCGGCAAGACTCCGCGCGCGGAGTCGGGGCCGCGCACCTCGCGTGCCACCTCCCGCGCCAACTCCAAGAGGTCGGCGTGGAGGGTGAAGAAGCCGGACAGGCGAAGCTTGCGGATCACGCGCAGCTCATCCTCCAGGCGCCGCTTCGCTTCGCGCCGCTCGGGCGTGCCGGCGTAGCGGCCCTCGAAACGCGCCGCGCACAGCTCCGCCAGCTCGCGGTCGGCGTCTTCGTCCTCGGCGCCCGGATAGCGGTAGCCGTGGTCGGAGAGGAGGTTGAAGCGAAGCCGCTCGGCCAGGCGCCCCGACTCCGCGACGGCGGCGGGGTAGTCGGCAAAGCGCAGCGCCATCTCGGCCGGCGGGCGAAGGACGGAGCGCGAGTTGCCCCGCCGGAGCGCCCCCGTCTCGTCGAGCGACCCGCCCAGCCGGATCGCCACCAGCGCGTCCTGAAGCGCCGCCCGCGACAGATCGTGCGCGTGAACGTTGCCCGTGGCGACGCACGGCACGCCAAGGCGCTCCGCCAGACCCGCGAGCCAGCGGTTGCGAGCCATGTCGTGGCGCCAGAGCGGCCGCTGGAGCTCGACCCGGAAGTTGTCGCGCCCGAACGCGCGAACCAGGCGCTCGCCCAGCGCCGCAGCGGCAGCCGAGTCGGCGCCGCTGGGCAGCCCGCGGGCACGTTCGAAGATGCCGGCCAAGGCGCCGTCGCGAGCGCAGCCCGAGAGGCAGACGAGGCCTTCGGTGCGTTGTTCGAGGGACGACAACGGCAGCAATGAAGGGAGGGCATCGCGGCGCGCCGTGCCAGTCCGCGGCGCCCCACCTTCGTTGGCGCTGCCGTCGCGCGTGTGGGCGTGGGCCTCGGTCAGGAGCAGGCAGAGGTTCCGCCACCCCACGGCCGACTCGACCAGAAGCGTGAGGTGGAACGGGCGCCTGGTGCCAGGCACGGTGCCTGGCACCGGGGCCCCCACGGTTAGCTCCGTGCCCACGATTGGGCGGACTCCCAGGGGCTGGCAGGCCGAGGCGAACTCCATTGCTCCCCAGACGCCGTCGTGGTCGGTGATCGCGAGGGCTTCGTGGCCCTGGGCCGCGGCGGCGGCCGCGAGGTCGTGGGGTGAGGACGCTCCGTCCAGGAACGAGAAGCCCGAGTGGCAGTGGAGTTCTACATATCCCATTGAGCAGCTTTAGCTGCGAAAGCAGCAGGTGTCGGTAGTTGTCTTCATCACGCCCGCTGGCGGAACCAGTCCTTCCCGTCTGAAAAGACGACCTCGCAGCGTCCGTCGGAGAGCGCCAGCTCGAAGTAGTGGCGACGGATCGGCTCGGGGGTCCACCAGCGGTCCTCGACGAGCCACTCCTCGCGCACGGCCTCGACCGCCGCTCCCTCCGCCGCGACGGGGCGCCCGCGCTCGTCCACGCGCACCCGCGCGGGCTTCGGTGCGTAAAGGAGAACGGTCATCTGGCCGCCCGCCTCGCCGCCGGCGCGTCTTCGGGGAACGGCGTGAGCGTCGCCCAGCGTTCGGGCACGTCGGCGCCCGGATCGACCTCCAGCACGCGAAGGACAGCGCCCCTGCCGGCCGCGGCGCGCGCGTGGCGCACTGCTTCGGCGACTCGGCTGCGGCGCTCCTCGTTCTCGTCCGCTTGGAGCGTCGGCTGGCGCGGGGGAGCCTCGCCCAGCTCCAGGGCGCGAAGCGCGAGCTTGAGCGCAGGGGCGGGTAGCGCTTCCAGCTTTGGCTTGAGGACGAGGAGAAGCCGCTCCCGGTTGGCGGTCGCCTGGCGCGTGGGCGCCTCGATCCGCCACCCGCCGCCGCCGGCCAGGCGCGCCTCGATCCGAAGGCGCCTGAAGCTCCGCCCGCGGCGAAGCGGGTTCGCCAAGAGGCGGTCGACCAGGAGCTCGAGCGCCCGGTCGAGCTGTCCCGCCGTCGCGGCGTCGTGGAGCTCGATCTCCTCGCGGAGCTCGGCCCGCGGCTGGCGGGGCCGAAGCGGCTCCTCTGCGCCGCGCGCCATCCCCAGCGCGCGCAGTCCGGGATCACCGAAGCGGTCGGCCACGGCATCCGAGGGAAGGGACGCCAGCTCGCCCAGCGTCCGCACGCCCAGGCGCTCCAGCGTGTCCACCAGGTTGACGCCGGTCCACTCGTCGCCCATCCGCTCGCGAAGGACGCCGACCTCGAGCGCCGCCAGGAACAGACGCGCCTCGCGCTCGGTGACGATCACGGCACGCCGCCGCGGCCGCGAGCGGAGCGCCGCCGCCAGCGCGCACAGGCGCGTCGGCCCAGCGCCAAGGCGCACGCCATGCCCCAGAAGGCGCCGAGCCCGCTCGAGCGCCCGCTCCGGCCGCCCCCACAGCGCCTTGAGCCCGTCGAGGCCGAAGAACGCCTCGCCCGGGCGGCGCGACTCGACCGCCGCACCGATCCCCTCAAGCGTCGCAAGCGACTCCTCCCACGCCTCCTCGGCGCGCTGCGGATCGGCCGGCACCAGCGCCAGCGTGGGGCAGCGCCCCAGCGCTTCACCCAGCCGCATCCCCGCCGCGACGCCGAACGCCTCCGCCGCCCCCGACGCGTCGCCGATCACCTGCACGCCCCCAGGTTCGGGGGCGATCGCCACCGGCCGCGCCATCATCTCCCTGCGCCCGGCGAGCGCAGCACGCAGCTCGAAGCGGGGGACAAGGGCACAAGCGACCATACGAACACATGTTCGCACACGTGTCAAGACGCCCTGCGGCTCGGTTGGCAGTGCCGACGCGCGCCGACGCGCGCCGCTAGCGGTTGGCACTCAAGGAGTGGAATCGTGCGCCAGTTCAGGCGCAAGCGGGCTTCCGCGCAACATCTGGAGGCTTGACGTGGCTATAGCGACGTCAACGCTCCAAACGATGGTGAGGATGAACCAATCGGCCGCTGCCAGCGATACTCAGAGCATGTCCCGGCGCTTCGGACTCACCCCCTTTATTGCCGCCGTTATCGCGCTATCAGCCTGCGGTGGCGATGGCGGACTGCCGGCCACGTCCGAGTCGGATGAGCCCTCAGCCGACCTCGAAGGTCCAACCGAAGACGTCGAGGTGATCCGCTCCTGGGCCGAAGCGCTGACGGAGAGCGACATCGACGCCGCCGCCGAGTTCTTCGCCATCCCGTCCGTCGCGGAGAACGGGCTCTCCTACGACATCGAGACCGAAGACGACGCCCAGTTCTTCAACGACTCGCTGCCATGCGGCGCCACCCTTGAGGAGACGAGCGTCGAGGGCAGGTTCATCACAGCCACCTTCGAGCTGACCGACAGGCCCGGCCAGGGCCCATGCCCGGGCAGCGGAAACCTCGCACAGACGAGCTTTGTGATCGAGGACGGAGCGATCGTGGAATGGCGCCGAGTCGCCCTGCCAGGCGAGCAGGACTCAGGCCAGACGACGTAGCAACACGCCCTTCAGACGCCAGAACCTCGCATTTGGCGGCTCGCCTCTGATAGAAGTGGGGGCACGGGGAAGAGGAACCCGTGTGTCTCAAACCAAGGAGAATTAATGCATAGGCTTAGGTTGGTTTCGACCGCCGCTGCCATCGCTGCGCTCTCGTTCGGAATTGTCGCCTGTGGCGACGACGACGACAGTGACAGCGGCGGATCAAGCGGTGAGGACGTATCGGACGCGTCGTTTGACCTGAACGTCGGAGTCCTGGTCCCCCAGACCGGTGACCTCAGCGCTTTCGGGCCCGCAGGCGAGAAGGCCGCGAACCTCGCGGTCGAGCAGACAGCTGCGGCACTCGAGGAAGCT
The DNA here is from genome assembly GCA_033856515.1 of Solirubrobacterales bacterium. Classification (GTDB taxonomy): domain Bacteria; phylum Actinomycetota; class Thermoleophilia; order Solirubrobacterales; family 70-9; genus JALZKA01. The sequence goes on along the minus strand of JAWVEY010000033.1, from coordinate 4,949 downwards.
GGTGCCGATGGCATCACGATCGAGGCGAATGTTGAGGACTCCCAGACCGAGCCGGCCGCCGCGCAGTCAGCAGCGACCAAGCTCATCTCGGGCGGTTCGAACTGCCTGATCGGTCCCTGGTCGTCCGGTGAAACCGTTCCGGTCGGTCGTTCGGTGGCCGCACGCGAGCAGATCCCGTTGATCTCCCCGTCTGCGACCAGCCCGGCACTCTCGGAGCTCCCTGACGACGGATACGTGTTCCGCACGGCCCCGTCCGACGCACTCCAGGGCCAGGTCCTCGCCGACGCGATGGAAGAGGAGGCCGGTCTCGACGCTGTCGTATCGGTCGCCGCTCGTAACGATCCGTACGGCGAAGGCATCGCAGAAGAGTTCACGGCTGCATGGGAAGACAAGGGCGGATCGGTTACGTCCAACTCCCCCGTGCTCTATGACGTGGAGCTCTCCTCGTACAACTCCGAGGCTTCGGAAATCGTTGCCGATTCCCCGGATGCGTACGTGATCATCGATTTCGAGGAGCCCTACAACGAGATGGGCGCCGCGCTCGCGCGGACCGGCGATTTCGATGCGTCGACCATGTTCACCGCTGACGGGCTCGCGTTCGAGGACGGCATTCCGGACTCGATCGCTCCCGATTCCCTCTACGGCGCCCACGGCACACGCCCGGCGACGCCCGAGAGCGACATCGGTAAGCAGTTCGACACCGACTTCTCAGACGCCGAGCCGGCTGACGTGAAGCGGAACTCGTTCGATTCCCAGAACTTCGACGCTGTGACGCTTTGCGCGCTCGCGGCGGTCGCGGCTGGCTCGAACGAAGGCGCGGACATCGCCGAGCAGGTCCAGGCGGTCGGTTCGGCCCCCGGTGACAAGTACGACTACACCACCATGGGGGATGCCATCACGGCGCTCCAGGCTGGTGAAGACATCGACTTCGAGGGTGTTTCAGGATCCCTCGACCTCGATGACAACGGGGATCCGATCCTCGGTACGTACGACATCTACGAGTACGACGACAAGGGCGTCTTCTCGGTCACCGATCAGGTCGAGAAGGAGTCGGGCGAGTAACGCTCACTCCAACCCTCGTAAGGGGACGGCGCGGTGCCTTCGGGCGCCGCGCCGTTTCTCTTTTTAGGCCGGTTCGTCGACGTCGACGCGGCTGGCGCCTCCGCCCAGGTACAGCTCGGCGACCTTCGGGTCGGCGACCAGCTCGGGGCCTGAGCCTGTGAACTTGTTCTGGCCCAGGTCGAGGACGTAGCCGCGATGGCTCAGGCTCAGCGCGCGGCGCGCGTTCTGCTCGACCATCAAAATCGTCACGCCCGCGGCGTTCACCTCGAGGACCTTCTCGAACACGGCGTCGACGAAGGCCGGAGCGAGGCCGGCTGAAGGCTCGTCCAGGAGCAGGATCTCGGGGCTGGGCATGAGCGCGCGGCCCATGGCGACCATCTGGCGCTCGCCTCCAGACATCGTGCCCGCGGCCTGCTTGCGGCGCTCCTCGAGGCGCGGGAAGAGGCCGAACATGCGATCCATGCGCTCCTCGACGGTTCCCTCGCCGCCAGCGAGTGCACCGAGCTCCAGGTTCTCCTGGACGGTCAGGCTGGGGAAGACGTTGTCGAGCTGCGGAACGTAGGAGACGCCCGCTCGCGTTACCGAGTGCGGCTGGAGGCCGGTGATCTCCCGATCGTGGAGGGTGATCGAGCCCTCACGCGGCGAGACGAGGCCGAAGACAGACTTCATCAGCGTCGACTTGCCGGCGCCGTTCGGGCCGACGATCGTGACGATCTCGCCGTCGAAGACCTCAAGATCGACGCCGTTCAGGATGTCCACCTCCGGCGTGTAGCCGGCGATGACGCCCGTGACCTTCAGGACCGGGTTGCCCTTGGGCGTCGTGTATTGAGTGGTCGCTGCCTCACTCATCGCCGCGAAGCTCCTGGGCCTTTGCCAACTCCTCGGCCTGGGCCTCGTCCATGCCGAGGTAGGCGTCAATCACCTTCTGGTCGCCGCGGACGTGCTCGGGCGACCCCTGCGCAATGACCTTGCCGAGCGCCATCACGACCACTTCGTCCGAGTGGTTCATGACCACGTCCATGTCGTGCTCGACGAAGAGAAAGGTCACGCCCTCCTCGGTGCGAAGACGCTCCATGTGCTCCAGGAGGCGCCGGCCGAGCGTGGGGTTGATCCCGGCCATCGGCTCATCGAGGAGCACCATGCGCGGCTCTGTCATCAAGGCGCGCGCGAGCTCCAGCAGCTTGCGCTGCCCGCCCGAGAGCGTGCCGGCGTAATCGTCAGCCTTCGCGCGCAGATTGAAGGTGTCGAGCAGCTCGTTCGCGCGCTCGACCGCGTCCTTCTCGCGAGCGCGAGACGCGAGCGGCCGGGCGAACAGGGTGGGGAGGTGCTCGCCGGGGTGCTTCGAGGTGGCGAGGAGCATGTTGTCCATCACGGGCATCGCGGAGAGTGCCTTCGTGATTTGAAAGGTGCGCACCATGCCCCTACGGGCGATCGTGTACGGCGCCTTGCGGAAGATCGAGCGCTCGTCGTACGTGATCGCTCCGGCATCCGGCTTGTAGAAGCCAGTCACAAGATTGAAGAGGGTCGTCTTGCCGGCGCCGTTCGGGCCGATCAGCGCGGTGATCGATCCATCCCTGACGGAGAAGGTCGCACCGTTTACGGCGTGGATGCCGCCGAAGCTCTTGTAGACGTCGCGGATCACGAGCGCCTGCTGCTTCTGATGAGACTGCGCCTCCAGGGCGCCCGCGGCGTCAGTCACCGAGCACCATCTCCTCCTTCTTCCCGGCGATGCCCTGCGGTCTGAAGGCCATCAACAAGATCAGGATCAGCCCGACAAGGACGAACCGCAACGCGGCGTCCTTGTCGTCGGAGAACGGCAGGTCGGCAAAACGCATGCCCTCGAGGAGGACCCACAGAAGTGTTGCCCCGATCAAAACGCCGCCGAAGCTCGCAAGGCCTCCCAGGATCAGGGCCGCAAAGCCAAGGAACGTGTAGAGGGGCTCAAACGAGTCCTGGGAGACGGATTCCAGGTTGATCGCGAGGAACCAGCCCGAGACCGCGCCGAGCACAGCCGCAATGCAGAGCGACTGGAGCTTGTATGAGAACGCGTTCTTGCCCAAGGCTCGCGCCGCGTCCTCGTCCTCCCGAATCGCCCTCAGGACCCGGCCCCACGGGGAGCGGATCAGGCGGTTCAAGGCGAATGCGGACAGGCAGAGGACCGTCCATATGACCAGGAAGAGGGGCAGATCCGAGAACTGCGAGTCCGACAGGCCGATCGGATCGAGCAGGTTGGCCTGGATCCAGTCGGACGCGTCGTACCACGTGTCCGTGTAGAAGCCATTGTCGTTGGAGAGCTCGATGTCGATTGTGCCCTGGTTGCCCCCCGTCAGGCCCCGGGAGTTCTGGGCGATGTCGCGGATGATCTCCGAGAAGGCGATCGTGGCGATCGAGAAGTAGTCCGCGCGCAGGCGCAGGGAGGACATTCCGATGATGAGCGCCGCGATGATCGTGATCCCCGCCGAGAGCGGAAGGCTCAGATAGAAGGGCAGCCCGACCTCAACCGTGAGGATGATCGACGAGTAGGCGCCGACTGCCATGAAGCCCGCCTGGCCGAAGTTCAGAACGCCGGTGAAGCCGACGTTGAGTTGGAGGCCGAGCGCAAAGATGCCGTAGATCCCGGCCAGGATTCCGACGCCGATCCAGAAGTCCCAGGCACTCAAGAAGTCGAACGAGAACGCAATGGGCAGGCTCTCGATCACAGCGAACGCTCCTTCCCGAAGATGCCATCGGGCTTGACGAGCAGGACCAGGATCAAAACGAGGAAGCTCACGGCGACCTTCCACTCGGGTGCGAAGACAAGGGTCGACCACTCCTGCACGAGCCCAATGACCATCGCCCCAGCCAAGGCGCCATAGGCATTGCCGATCCCGCCCAGGACCACGGCGGCGAACAGCGGCAGCAAGATGAAGAAGCCGGTGTTGGGCGAGAGGCCACCGCTTGCTGCAACCAGCATGATGCCCGCGAGCCCCGCGAGCGCGCCGGACAGGATCCAGGTGAGCAACACGATGCGCCCCGTGTCGATGCCGGTCGTCTCGGCGAGGTCGAAGTTGTCGGCGAGCGCACGCATCTGGCGCCCGGCAGAGGTGGCTCTCAGCATGGCGGCGACCCCAAGCAGAACGACGAACGCGACGATTACCACGTAAAGCTCAGTGGTGCCGATCGTGAGGCCGGTCAGGTCCTCGAACCAACCGACGGTCGACGTGCGGTCGGAGTCGAGCTGGCGAGGCCGGGCTCCCCAGATGAACTGGATCATGTTGCGAAGCACGAACGCCAGGCCCAAGGCCATCAAGAGCAACTGGAGCATCCCGGCCTTCTTCTTTCGCATCGGGCGCCACATGATCAGCTCCGTCGCGATGCCGAAGGCGGCGGTGGCGAGCACCCCGGCGGCAACAGCGAGGACCAGCGGCACGTCGAGCGTCACGTCGAAGGTGAACGCGATGTAGGCGCCGAAGGTCAGCATGTCGCCGTGGGCGAAGTTGACGAGCTTCAGAATCCCGTAGACGAGCGTCAGGCCGATCGCGCCGAGCGCGAGGTAGGAGCCGGTGACCACGCCGTTGACCGTGCGCTGGCCCCATTCCTGGAGTCCCTCGCCGGCGATCAGCAGAATCGCGACCAGGACCATGATCCCCAAGGCGACCCACGCGGGGTTTTCGTTCGCCCAATGGCGCACGGACCCAAGGCCGGTTCGCGGCGCACCCGTCAGCTGACCAGCTTCCATCCGCGCGTGATCCTATGCCGAACGGGAGGACGACGACGCGGCCAGGTTGCCCCCGACGGCCTCGATCACCGCATCGGTGAACTCCGTCGTACCCGCGTGGCCCTTCAGGTCGGGGGTTCGCACGCCCGAGGCGACCGTCTCCAGGACGGCCTGGTAGATCGCTCGCGAT
>JAWVEY010000032.1:0-25334 GCA_033856515.1 Solirubrobacterales bacterium | reverse complement strand
ATCTCGTACTCGTGGCCCATCGTGATCGCGTCGAAGGGGCAGGCGACCTCGCAGTAGCCGCAGAAGATGCAGCGGGCGAGGTTGATCTCGTACACCGAGGCGTAGCGCTCGCCGGCGGAGACGCGGTCAGCGGGATCGTTCTCGGAGGCGACGACGCGAATGCAGTCGGCCGGGCAGGCGGCGGCGCAGAGCGAGCAGCCGACGCACTTCTCGAGCCCTGTGTCCTCGAAGCGGTGGAGCTTGTGGCGGCCGCGGAACCGTGGATAGACCGCGGTCTTCTCCTCGGGGTACTGGATCGTGATTGGCCCCTCGACCATCCGGGCCATCGTGGTCTTGAGCCCGCGGAGGGTCTCGCCAAAGATTCGGTAGGCGCCCTTGGGGCCACCCGGCGCGGGACCCCGCTGGACAACCGCGTATGAGTCGTCGGGCAGATAGGGGAACTCTTCGGACATCGCTCAGAGCACCGTAACGAGTACCGCGGTGACCAGGACGTTCAGGGTCGCGATGGGCAGGGCGATCTTCCACCCGAAGCTCATGAGCTGGTCGTAGCGGACGCGTGGCAGAGTGGCTCGAATCCAGAAGAAGACGAACATCAGCGCGAGGATCTTCAGGAGCATCCAGACCGGGTCAAGGAAGCCCGGGCCGGGTCCCATCCAGCCGCCGAGGAAAAAGGTTGCGGCAATTCCCGAGACCACGAACATCTCGATGTACTCGGCCATCATGAACGTGCCCCAACGCATCCCGCCGTACTCCGTCTGGTAGCCCGCGACCAGCTCGGCGTCAGCCTCCGGAAGGTCGAAGGGCGCGCGTGAGGTCTCCGCGAAACCGGCGACCATGAAGATCAGAAAGCCCACGAACTGCGGGACGATGTACCAGACATCACCCTGCGCCTCGACGATCTCGGTGAGCGACAGCGAGCCCGCCATCATCACCGCGCCCAGCAGGGCCAGGCCCATCGAGATCTCGTAAGAGATGAGCTGAGCGGCCGAGCGCATCGCGCCCAGGAACGAGTACTTGGAGCCCGAGGCCCAGCCGCCAAGCAAGAGGCCGTAGAACGCGATCGAGCCGAAGGCGAAGAAGTAGAGGACGCCGATGGAGACGTCGATGCCGTAGAGGCCGACGTCGCCGTTGCCGACCTCCTGAACGTTCCCCCAGGGAAGGATCGCGAGGGTCGCGACGCCCGTGAACACCACGATGGCCGGGGCGATCGCCCACAAGGGGCCCGTCGCGTTGTCAGGCTTGTATGGCTCCTTGCCGACCAGCTTCAGGGCGTCGGCGAGTGGCTGCGCGAGGCCCATGGGCCCGACCCGGTTGGGGCCGTAGCGCGCCTGGAAGCGCCCCAGAATCTTGCGCTCGACAACGGTGAGGACGGGCACGATCGCGAAGACCAGCGCGAAGATGATCACCGACTTGACGAGCAGGACCCAGGTGGCCTCGGCGAAGCCGACTTCGGCTACCAGACTCATTCGCCGGCCTTCTCGACCTGGACGGTCTCAGCGCCCGCAAGCACGTTCGGGCTCTGCTCGGCGAGCCCGTCGATCAGGAAGCCGGAGCCGGGACGGATGCGCTCGCGGATGGCGACCTTCGCCATGACGGAGTGGCCGTTCGAGCGCACGTTCACCTGGTCGCCCTGCGCGACGCCGAAGTGCTCGGCGTCCGCGAGCGAGAGCTCGAGCGTCTGACCGGGCATGAGGAAGCGGAGCGCGGGCGAGCGCTCTGTGACTTCGTGCGCCCAGAGGTCGCGGTAGGTGCCTAGGCGGAGGGAATGCGAGGTGGTCTCGGGCGAGGGGGCCTCGGGTCCCCCCGCCTCTCTCTCCTCGCGTGGGGCGTGATCTGTCTCCGCAGGAGTTCCTGGGCTCGTCGTTTGATGTTCGGCGGGAGAACCCGAGGCCCCCTCGCCAAGCGCCGACCGGGGAGTGGGGAAGGACGAGGCCTGCTCGCGATTTTGCCAGCGGACGCCCGTGCCGCCGATCTCCTCGTGGGTCAGGCCGGCGTAGAAGGGCACTTCGGCCACTAGGGCCTCGAGCGCCTCCGTCGACGAGTCGACCCCGGTCTCGTGGCCGAGGCGGAACGCCAGCTCGGCGAGCCACTGCCAGCCGTGGCGCGTGTCGCCGGGGTGGGGGACGCTCGGGCGCACGCGCTGGACGCGCCCGTCGGGGTGGGTGACGGTGCCCTCCTTCTCGGCGTGGGACTCGCCGGGCAGGAACACGTCGGCTTGGCCGCCGGAGGCGTTTCCGAACATTCCGACCTCCAGGACGAAGTCGGCGGCGCCCAGAGCGGTGCGCCAGCGCTCGGGGTCGGGGAGCTCGCGGATCGGGTCGACGTCCCAGAGGATGAGGGCGTCGAGCTCGTCCGCCTCCAATGCGTCGCGGATCTCCGTGGCGCTCATTCCTTGCGCCGCCTCTGAGAGGCCTGGGCCTGCTGTCGGCAGGCAACCCACCTCGCGCAGGCCGCGCGCGTTGCTCGTCTCGGGTATTTCGATCAGGCCACAGCCGCTGGCCGAAAGGTTGAGGGCGTCCGCGATTGCGAGGAGCGCACCGAGGGCGCGGTCGCCGTCGGGGCCGTATCCGATCCGCTCGCCGTGGATCACGACGGTGTTCCCGGGGTCGAGTGCGCCCGCGATCCGCTCGGCGTCCGCACCGCCCGAGCCGCCCGCGGAGCTTGCGAGGTCCGCGGCGATGTTCGAAAGCACGGTGGCGGCATCGCCGGGCGCGTAGCGCAGCGTCTCGTCGGCGCCGCCGTCGAGCGCCGTCGGGCGCTCGGACACGACTGCGACGCGGGTGCCGTGATTGCGCATCGCCTTTCGCAGGCGCAGGTCGAGGATCGGCATGGAGTGGAGGGGATCGGTGCCCAGGACGAGGACCGTCTTCGCCCCGTCGATGTCCGCCATCGAGGCCGAGAGCTCAGGCCGGCCAAGGGCGAGCGCGGTCTCGCGGGCGAGCCTGTGGCCAGCCCGCGAATCGACGTGCGGCGAGCCGAGCGCCTGACGCGCGATCCGCTGGAGCAGGTAGCCCTCCTCGTTTGACGCCTGGCTGCCGATCAGGATCGCGGTTCGAGGGCCGGCGGCCTTGAGGCCGTCGGCCGCCTTCTGGAGCGCCTCGTCCCACGTGGCCTTGTGCAGGGCGCCGCCGGTGCGGACCATCGGCTGAAGCAGCCGGTCCTCGGAGTGGAACATCTGGAAGCCGAAGCGGCCCTTGTCGCAGAGCCAGCCGTCGTCGACCTCGTGGTTGTCGCGTCCGAGGACGCGTGCGACCTTCTCGTCGCGGACGGTGAACTTGACGTTGCACTGCGAGGGGCAGAGGGTGCAGACCGAGCCGGCGTCCTCGATGTCCCAGGGCCGGGCGCGGAAACGGTATGCCTCCGAGGTGAGGGCGCCGACGGGACAGAGCTCGATGATGTTGCCGTGGAACGGCGCGATGTAGGGGCGGTCGTCAAAGGTCCCGACGAACGAGCGGGAGCCGCGCTCGAGGAGCTGGAGCTGTTCGTCCTCGGCGACCTCTTGGGAGAAGCGGACGCAGCGGTAACACAGGATGCAGCGCTCCCGGTCGATCCGCACGAGGGGCGATAGCGGCACAGGCTTTCTGAAGTGGCGCTTGGGGTCGGTCACGCGGCTCTTCCCGTGGCCCCATCCCATCGAGATGTCCTGGAGCGGGCACTCGCCGCCCTTGTCGCAGACGGGGCAGTCGAGTGGGTGGTTGACCAGGAGGAACTCGACGACGGCGTTCTGTGCCTCCTGGACGCGCTCGGTCTGCGTGTAGACCACCATGCCGTCCCGCACCGGTGTCGAGCAGGCGGTCTGGAGCTTCGGGATGCCCTCGACCTCGACCAGGCACATCCGGCACGCGCCGACGGGCCCGCCGAGCTTGGGCTCGTAACAGAAAACCGGGATCTCGACATCTCCGCCCTTCGCCGCGTCGACAAGCATCGCGCCGTCGGCCGCGGGCACCTCGACCCCGTCGACGACGAGCGTGATCTCCTTGCCGTTGCTCATGCCGTGGCTCCCAGTACCAGCGGCGGCTCGTCCGCGCCGGCCACGTCGATCGGGCCAGGTGCGGCGTCGCGCGCCGCGGCGATCGCATCGTCGAACTCCGAGCGGAACTTCTTGACCATCGACCCGACCGGCATCGCCATCGCGTCGCCCAGGACGCACAGGCAGTTGCCGATGATGTTCTCCTGGACCGAGGAGATGATGTCGAGGTCCATGGGGGTCGCCTCGCCGCGGACGACGCGCTCCAGCATCTTCACCGTCCAGTTCGTTCCCTCGCGGCACGGCGTGCATTTGCCGCACGACTCGTGGTGGTAGAAGCGGGCCGTGCGCAGGGCGAGTTCGGGCACCGAGACGGTGTCGTCGCCGACGATGATCGCGCCGGAGCCGAGCATCGAACCTGCCTCGGCCATCGCCTCGAAGGAGTAGGGGAGGTCGAGGTCGTCGCCGGTCAGGACGGGCGCCGACGAGCCGCCCGGGAACCAGACCTTGACCTCGCGCCCCGCGCCGGGGCCGCCAGCGAGGCCGTAGATGATCTCGCGCGACGGGATGCCCAGCTCGATCTCGTAGTTGCCGGGGCGCTTGACGCATCCCGAGACGGAGACGACCTTGGTACCCGTGGACTGCTCGGTGCCCATGCCCTTGAACCACTCCGGTCCCTTGTTGACGATCAGCGGCACGTTCATCAGTGTCTCGACGTTGTTGATCAGAGTCGGGCCGCCGTAGAGGCCCTGGATCGCGGGGAACGGCGGCTTCAGGCGCGGGTTTCCGCGTTTGCCCTCGAGCGAGTCGAGGAGTGCGGTCTCCTCACCGCAGATATAGGCGCCGGCACCGCGATGGACGACCAGCTCGATGCGGCAGCCCGAGCCCAGGATGTTCTCGCCGAGGTACCCGGCGTCGTAGGCCTCGGCGACCGCGGCGTCCAGGACGTCGGCGACCTCCCAGTACTCGCCGCGGATGAAGATGAAGGCGTAGGAGGCGCCGACGGCAAGCGCCGAGATCGCGATGCCCTCGATCAGCGCATGCGGATTCTTGTACATGAGCTCGCGGTCTTTGAACGTCCCGGGCTCGGATTCGTCCGCGTTGCAGCAGAGGTACTTCTCCATGTCCCCGCGCGGCAGGAACGAGCCCTTCTTTCCCATCGAGAACCCGGCGCCGCCGCGGCCGCGCAGGCCTGACTCCTCGATATTGAAGATCAGGTCCTCGGGGCTCATCGAGCGGAAGGCCGTATCGATCGCCGTGTAGCCACCGCGCCGCTTATAGACGTCCATGGTCGCGAGCCCCTGCTCGTCTAGGTTCTCGTAGAGGACGCGAGTCTCAGGCATTTTCACTCACCTACTGACACCTCCTCCGCTCCGCGTCCGGGGGTGTCATGGTCCCCGGCAGTGCGGCGCTTTCGGATGTCCTTGTCCGGCATGGGATCCTCGCCGCGCTTGAGCTGTTCGACGATCGTGGCCGCGTCGCCCGGCTCGAGCGGGCCGTAGTACTGCTCGTCGATCGACGCCATCGGCGCGATATCGCACGCGCCGAGGCACTCGAAGCCCTTGACGTAGACCTCGCCGTCGGGCGAGTTCGCGCCGTCGTGCTCGGCCTCGTGGTGATCGCACCCGGTGGCCTCGCAGAACTCGACGAGGATGTCGTCGGCTCCGCGCATCCAGCACGAGATGTTGTGACAGACGAGGACGCGGTGCTTGGCCGTCGGCTCGAGCCGGAACAGGTCGTAGAAGCTCGCGACCGACTGGAGGTAGGCGGGGGTGAGGCCCATCACGGCAGCCGCTTGGCGGATGCCGTCCGGGGTGCACCAGCCGTAGTGGCGCTGGACCGCCCAGAGCGCCGGGATCGAGGCGGAGCGAAGTTGCGGGTAGCGGCCCATCGCCTCTTCGATCGTGCGCTGGAGCTCGGGCGGCACGTCCACCTCGTGGAGCTCTGGGACGGTCTCGGCGTCCTCGGGGCGCATGGAGCCGATCAACTCGGTTCGCTCCGCGTTCGTAAGGAGGTCGGTGGGGCGCATGGGCCCGCCGTTGCCGGTCTGGCCGGTCACCTGTCGATGCCTCCCAGAATCGGGTCGAGCATGGCGAGGTTCTGGATCATGTCGGCGATGTACTCGCCGACGCACATGTCCCTGAGGCTCTGGAGGTTCACGAACGAGGGGTCGCGGAAGTGGACCCGCGCCGGCTTCGCCGAGCCGTCGGCCAGGATGAAGCAGCCGAGCTCGCCGCGGGGCGACTCGATCGGGTAGTAGCACTCGCCCGGCGGCACCCGGAAGCCCTCGGTGACGAGCTTGAAGTGATGGATCAGCGCCTCCATCGAGGTCGAGAGCTCGTGGCGCGGCGGCAGCACGATCTTGCGGTCGTCGGCCAGGACGGGGCCCTCGGGGAGGCCGTCGATGGCCTGCTCGATGATCCGGACGGACTCGCGCATCTCCTGGATGCGGCAGCGGAAGCGGTCCCAGCCGTCGCCCACGGTCCCGATCGGGATGTCGAAGTCGAAGTCCTCATACGCGAGGTAGGGGTCCACCTTGCGGAGGTCCCACGGCTCGCCCGCGGCGCGCAGGAGCGGCCCGGTGACGCCGAGCTGCTTGAGGCGCTCGCGGTCGACGATGCCGACGCCCTTCGTGCGCTGGAGGAAGATCTCGTTCTTGGTGAGGAGCGCCTCGAACTGGTCGATGCGCGTGGGGAACTCCTGGGTGAACGCCTTGACCTTCCGCTCGAAGCCGACCGGGATGTCCTCGAAGACGCCGCCGACCTGGAAGTAGCGGGTATGCATGCGCTGGCCCGTGGACATCTCGAACAAGTCGAGGATCCGGTCGCGATCGCGGAAGCAGTAGAAGAACATCGACATCGCGCCCAGATCGAGCGCCGAAGTGCCGAGCCAGACCAGGTGCGAGTGGAGCCGGTTGAGCTCCATGTGGATGACGCGCAGATACTTGGCGCGCGGCGGGATCTCGAGGTCGAGCATCTTCTCGACGCAGCCGACGAACGCCTGCATGTTGAAGAAGTAGGAGAGGTAGTCCATGCGTTCCACGAACGGGATCGCCTTCCAATACGACTTGTCCTCGCAGTTCTTCTCGATGCCCGTGTGGACGTAGCCCATGATCGGCTTGAGGTCGATGACCGTCTCGCCCTGGAGCGAGACGAGCAGGCGAAGGACGCCGTGAGTGGCCGGATGGTGCGGCCCCAGGTTCACGGTCATGAGCTCCTGCTCCATCTCCAGCGACTCGTCCGCGCCGGTTCGCTCGATGACGGAGGTGCCGATGACCTCGGCTGACGAGCGGGCGACGATGTCGCGCCCGTGGGCCGGCGACGAGCCGCGCGTGTTTTCGTTGCCGGCGCCGTTCAAGGGCGCCCCGCTCGGTCGCGAGGTGCGAGAGGACTCGTCTTCTGCGGGCTCGTCGTCGCGGAGCCGCTCCTCTACGTCGCTCACGCGTACCACCCCGGAACATCCCGCTCGGTGTTTGTGAAGATCACTGGCTCGCCGCCCATCGGGAAGTCGCGGCGCTGGGGCCAGCCGACATAGTCCTCGGGCATGAGGATCCGGCGAAGGTCCGGATGACCGGTGAAGACGATGCCGAAGAAGTCGTAGACCTCGCGCTCCTGGTGGTCGGCCGTCGGCCACTCGTCGGAGACGGTGGGGATCTCGGGAAGCTTGTCGTGCCCGGGGTCGTCCAGGTCAGCTCGCACTCGGATGCGCTCGACCCGGGCCATGTTGAGGAGCTCGTAGTGCACGCCAAAGCGGGGCTCGGCGGGCAGATAGTCGACGCCGTGGACGCTCGCCAGGAACGTGTACTCCTGGCCGGGCGTGTCGCGGAGCCAGGCCAGCACATCGCGGATCTTCGCCGGGTCGCAGATCAGGCACGCCTGGCCGTACTCGAAGTAGCTGCCGGTGATCGCGTCCGGGTGCGCCTCGTTCAGGTCGGCGCGGATGAGCTCTAGGCCGGGAGCGTCAGGCACTAGATGAACCGGCCGGCGTCGCGCTCGGGCTTGGAAGGGACGGCGACGCGCTCCTGCGGCGGACCCGGCACGTCGACCGGAGTTCCGGGCGATCCCGAGACCGGGGGACCTGCGGCCTCGGCGATGTCGCGGGCGGCGGCGTAGGCGTCGCGCGCCTCGTCGGTCACCTTGCCGAGGTCGCGCGCCCACTCCTCGGTGCCGTGCGCCGAGTAGCGCGTGCGCCAGCCGATGTCGGGGTTGCCCCTGATCATCCGCTGGAGCTTGTTGAAGCCGTATAGAAGCGCCTCTGGCCGGGGCGGGCAGCCGGGCACATGGATGTCAACGGGCAGGAACTTGTCCGCGCCCTGCACGACGGCGTAGTTCGAGAACATGCCGCCGGAGGAAGAGCAGGCGCCCATCGAGACGACCCACTTGGGCTCGAGCATCTGGTCATAGAGGCGGCGGACGACCGGCGCCATCTTGATCGAGACGCGGCCCGAGAGGATCAGCATGTCCGCCTGGCGGGGGGAGGCGCGCATCGCCTCGGCGCCGAAGCGGGCGATGTCGTAACGCGGGCTGACGACCGACATCATTTCGATCGCGCAACAGGCGAGGCCGAAGGTCGCGGGGAAGACGGCGTTCGCCCGCCCCCAATTGAGGACCTTGTCAAGGCGGGTGGTGAGGACGGCCTCCTCGACCACCTTCTCCAGGTCGACGCCCTCGATGTCACCGCGCAATAAATCCCGCGCGCGGACCTGGCGGACGTGGAGCGCCTTGTTTGGATCGGGCTCGTCCAGCGGCAGGCTGGCGCGGATCTTCTCCCTCTTTACTTCCAATCCAGGGCCCCTCGGCGCCAGACGTAGACGAGCGCCACGAAGAGGAGGAAGACGAAGATGAGGATCTCAGCAAGGACGAAGACCGAGTCGGACACCTGAAGGATCGCGCCAACCGGGTAGAGGAAGACGACCTCGATGTCGAACAGGATGAAAAGCATCGCGACCATGTAGAAGGAGACGCCGAAGCGAAACGTCGTCGACACCTCGCTCGGCAGGCCACACTCATAAGGCTCCGACTTCACCTTGTTCGGCCGCCGCGGGCCGAGCATCGAGTTCACCGCTACCAGCAACCCGCCGACCAGAATCCCAAGGCCGGCGAACACGATGACTGGCAAGTAGCTTTGGAGCACTTCGCGAGGCAGGATATACCCAGCTTGTGCGCAGTAGCCACATAGTGATATTCCGCATCCGAAAGCCGAAATCCGACCCCTGGGGCAGGGTTTGGTAGCCGTCCACGTAGTGGTCGGCATCGCGGTCCTTTTGACCAGCCTCGCGGCCGGTCTCTGGGGCGCGTACGCCTGGTACCGCGAAGAGCCCTCGGCGGGGTTTTGGTACCTGCTGCGTGTGTCGCAGGTGGCGATGGTGATCCAGGCGCTCGTCGGCACGATCCTGTTGGGGACCGGCCGCGAGGCCGTCGACGGCCTGCACTACCTCTACGGCATCCTGCCGATCTTCGTCTCGATGCTCGCGGAGGCAGCGCGAGCGGGAGCGGGCGAGCGCGAGCTCGAGGGGATCGACTTCGAAGCCCTCCCCAGCGAGCGCCAGCGCCTGGTCGCGCTCGCGATCTTCCGTCGCGAGACGGGCATCATGGCCGTCTCGGCCCTGGTCGTCTTCGGCCTGGCCCTCCGCGCGGCGGGCACCAGCGGGGGGTTGTTCTAGCGAGCCCGGTGCCAGCGAGCCCGGTGCCAGGCACCACGCCAGGTGCCAGGCATCCTTAACAGTTGTGACGAAAGTGTCACAGCGCGCGGTAGGTGCCGTCGATGAAGAGGAGCGGGTCGCCCTCTCCGGTGCCGAGCTCGACGACTGTGCCAGTCACGATCGTGTGGTCGCCGCCGTCCAGGAGGTCGCGGAGCTCGCAAACGACCCAGACCAGTGCGCCGTCGAGGACCGGCACACCCGAGCGTTTGGTGGCCGGCACGCCCTCCCACTTCTCCGAGTGGGGCGCGGTCGTTGCGAACGTCCGCGCCGCTTCTTCGCTGGCGGCCGTGAGCACGTTCACCGCGAAGCTGCCCGCGGCGCGCAGCGCCCCCAGGGTGCGCGAGCGGTGGTCCAGGCAGACCAGCATCAGCGGCGGGTCGAGCGAAAGCGATGCCACCGCGCTGGCCGTCGCCCCGGCTGGTTCCGGGTCGCCAGGTGCGGTGACGACGGTGACCGGGGTCGGCACCAGCGCCATCGCGCTTCGGAACTGATCTGGGGTTGGAGCGGTCATAGGGAGAGAGCGTCCTTGGAGAAAAAGTATGATGCCGCCGCGGTGCGCTCCGTTTCAATCATCACCGTCGCGGTTGCGGCGACCCTCGGTCTTGCTGCCTGTGGCAGCGAGGGGGTTGATGTCGATACCGAGGCCGATCTCCACGGCGCCGAGCTGTTCGCGCAGCGGTGCGGCGGGTGTCACACGCTTCAGGCAGCCGGCGCCCAGGGGTCCTCGACTCGCGTAGTTCGCAACCAAGGGCCGAACCTTGATGAGCGCGCAGAGTCACCGGAGGACGTCCTGTACGCAATTCGGAATGGCGGCTTCTCGGGCGCGATCATGCCGCAGCAGATCGTCACCGGCGAGGACGCTCAGGCGGTCGCCGACTTCGTGGCCAAGTACGCGGGCACCGAGATCGATCGCCCAACGCGGCCGTCCCCCGAGGGCGGCCCAGACAACCTCACGCCTGGCGACGCCGCGGAGAATCCCGTGAGCGGCGACGCGGTCAACGAGTAAGGCCGCGCCCGGCCGGCGCCCCAGTGCTCGACCTGAAGGCGATCCGAGAGGACCCGGGCCCGGCCCGGGAAGCCCTCGCGCGCCGGGGAGCTGCCGAGGCCCTCGATGAGCTCCTGGACGTGGACGCGCGCCGCCGCGAGCTTCTGCCGAAGGTCGAGGAAGGGCGCGCGCGCCGCAACACGGTCTCCGACCAGATCGCCGAGGCAAAGCGCTCGGGCGACGATTCCGTGGGGCCGATTGCCGAGATGCGCGAGCTCGGCGGCGAGATCAAGCGGATGGAGACTGAGCTCGCCGAGATCGAGGCGCGCCGCGACGAGTTGGCGCAAACCCTGCCGAATCTTCCCTCGCCGGATGCCCCCGACGGGGAGGAGGGCGACGGCGTCACCCTGCGCGAGGTCGGCTCGCCGCGGGAGTTCGGGTTCGAGGTCCGCGACCACCTCGACCTCGGGACGCAGCACGGCTGGATCGAGATGGAGAAGGCCTCCGAGGCGTCCGGGTCCCGCTTCGCCTACCTGATCGGAGACCTGGTCATGGTCGAGCTGGCCCTCATCCGTTTGGCCGTCGACCGGGTCCGCGCGGAGGGCTTCGAGCCCGTCGTGCCCCCGGTCCTGGTCCGCGAGGGCCCGCTTCAGGGAACGGGCTTCTTCCCGGGCGAGCGCGAGATGATCTACGAGGTCGAGCGCGACGAGCTGTTCCTAGTCGGCACCTCGGAGGTCCCGCTTGCGGCGCTCCACGCGGGCGACATCCTGGACGCCGCGGACCTGCCGATCCGCTACGCCGGCATCTCGAGTTGCTTTCGGCGCGAGGCGGGGGCGGCAGGCAAGGACACGCGTGGCATCTTCCGGGTCCACCAGTTCGACAAGGTCGAGATGTTCTCGTTCGTCCTCCCGTCCGAGGCGGACGCTGAGCACGAGCGCATCCTGGCGATCGAGGAGGGCATCCTCCAGGCGCTCGAGATCCCCTATCGCGTCGTGGACATCCCGGTCGGGGACCTTGGCGCGCCGGCCGCTCGCAAGTTCGACTGCGAGGCGTGGATCCCCAGCCAGGAGCGCTACCGCGAGCTCACCTCGTGCTCGAACACGACCGACTTCCAGGCACGGCGACTGGGCGCCAGGTATCGCGTCTCGGCGGACGCGTCACCCGAGGTGCTCAACACGCTCAACGGCACCGCCGTCGCCGTGGGCCGCACACTGATCGCGCTGATCGAGAACGGCCAGGAAGCGGACGGCAGTGTGCGTCTGCCTCAGGCGCTCGTCGATGCGGGCGCGCCGGCGGTGATCGGCGCCGGCTAGGGACGCTGAAGGGTCAGGCCCCTTCGGGGTCAGACCCGTGCTTGTCGAGGTCGAGCGAGCACGAGTTGATGCAGTAGCGGAGCCCAGTGGGGTTGGGTCCGTCGTCGAAGACGTGGCCCAAATGCGAGCCGCAGCGCGAGCAGTTGACCTCCGTGCGCTTCATGAAGAAGCTGCGGTCGGTCTCGGTCTGGACGTTCTCGGAGTCCATGGGCTTGTAGAAGCTCGGCCAGCCGGTGCCGGAGTCAAACTTCGTGTCGGAGGTGAAGAGCTCCTGGCCGCACGCCTTGCAGCGGTAGACGCCCTCGTCCTTCGAGTCCCAATAAGCGCCGGTGAAGGCCTGCTCGGTTCCCTTCCTCCGCAACACGTCGTACTCCTCGGGGGAGAGCTCCTCGCGCCACTCGGCTTCTGTCTTGTCGACCTTCTCAGTCATTCATTCCTCCAGCTTTCAAGGGTTGTAGAGAGTAGTCCTGCGAGGCCGCCGATCGTTACGTTTCGCCGCGCATGACGGGCGACGCCTTCTACGAACTGGACCGGGATCGGGCGATCCCGTCGGAGCTGACGAGGGGGCCGTGGGACCCAGAGTCCCAGCACGCGGGCCCGCCGGCGGCGTTGCTCGGTCATGCGATGGAGGGACTGCCTCAGTCGGCGGAGTCGATGCGAATGGGCCGCATCACCTACGAGATCCTGCGGCCGGTGCCAATCGTGCCGCTTCGCGTCGAGGCCCGCGTCGAGCGGGACGGGCTGAGGGTGCAGATGCTCTCGGCCTCGCTTCATGCTGGCGACGAAGAGGTGATGAAGGCACGAGGCTGGCGCCTTCGGGAGGAGGAGGTGGACATCCCGGAGGGCCTCCTCCCTGGGCCGCCGTCGCACGGCCCAGACGATGGCGAGCCCGGCGAGTTCTTTCCGACTGGCTCTGAGGTCGGCTACCACTCGGCCGTCGAGTACCGGTTCATCACGGGAGCCTTCATCGAGCCAGGACCGGCCACGGTCTGGATGCGCTCGCGGATTCCGGTCATCGCCGGCGAAGAGATCTCACCGCTCGGAAGGGTTCTCGTGGTCGCCGACTCCGGCAACGGCGTCTCGGCAACGCTCGACTGGCGCCGCTACCTCTTCATCAACGTGGACCTGAGCGTCCACCTACACCGGCTACCGGCGGGCGAGTGGGTCTGTCTCGACGCGGTCACGTTGGCCCAGCCCGACGGGGTCGGGCTTTCCGACACGTTGCTCCTCGACGAGCGGGGACCGCTCGGCCGGGCTGCGCAGACCCTTCTGATCGCTTCCAGGGGATGAGCGCCTTCTCATCCGGTTGTACGACTGGTATCCGTACTTTCCCGCAACAAGATGTGTGGTTATGCGGATGACGCGGGCTCTTATCGGCTCTACTCTCGGTAGCGCATGATGCAACCGGCCCCCAGCCCCGCGACAGGGACGTCCGAGGCAAAGACTGACGAGATCAGGATCGTCCTCGCTGACGACCATGTCGTTGTGCGCAGCGCACTGCGCATGCTCCTCGATGCCGAGCCCGGCCTGGAGGTCGTCGCCGAGGCCGGAGACGTCGACGGAGCGATCCGCTATCTGCGCGGCCACCGCCCCGAGGTCCTCATCCTCGACCTCAACATGCCTGGCCGCGCGAGCCTCGAGGCGCTGCCCGACATCACGGAGGCCTCACCTGAGACGCAGGTTGTCGTTCTGACAATGCAGTCCGAGCCCGCCTTCGCCCGCGAGGCGATGCAGGCCGGCGTTCTTGGCTACATCCTGAAAGAGGCCGCCGACACGGAGCTGGTCAAGGCCGTCCGGCTGGCCGCCCAGGGCAGGACCTACCTGCAGCCCGACCTTGGCGCTCGCCTGGCGGCCGAGCCGCCCGACGCGCCGGACGACCTGTCCGAGCGCGAGCTCGAGATCCTGCGGTTCATCGCCCTGGGCCACACGAACGGCGAGATCGCCGAGCAGCTTTTGATCAGCGTCCGCACGGTCGAGTCCCACCGCTCCCACATCCAGCAGAAGCTCCACCTCGCCAAACGCTCCGAGCTGGTGCGCTACGCGCTCGAGCGCGGCATGTTGGACGCCGAGCAGGGCGCAACGCGCGACTAGGTCCGCGCGACGTCCTCGCGGCGCAGGCCGCGCGCTGGGCGCTCGAGCGGGATCCGACCGCGCAGGACCGTGCCTACGCCAGGCGTCGAGACGATTGTGAGGCTGCCGCCGGCCAGGGCGACGCGCTCCCGCATCCCGACCAGGCCGAAGCCCGTCGGCCGGGCGTCCATGTCGAAGCCGGTGCCGTCGTCGCGGACCAAGATCGAGAGCGAGGTGTTGTCCTGCGTCACCTCGATCCAGACGGTCTCCGCCTGAGCGTGCTTCGCCACGTTGGTGAGCGCCTCCTGCACGAGGCGGTACACGCTGGACTCCAGCTCGCGATCGAGGCGCTCGGCAACGATCCCTCCCTCTCGAGCCAGGCCAAGGCTGACCTGAGTGTCCATACCGGTCGTGGCTGCATGGTTGTCGACGAGGCCCTCGATCGCGGCTCCCAGCCCCAGTTCGTCAAGCGCCGCCGGGCGAAGCTCCGTGATCAGCGAGCGCAGGTTTGCGATCTCGTCTTCGATCAGGGTGACCGCGGTCGCTACGGCCTGGCCCATCTCGTGGGGGTCGAGCCGGAGGGACGCCGACAGACGTACGCGGAGCGCGCCGAGGCCCTGAAGAGTCTCGTCGTGGAGCTCTCGTGCCCACCGCGCGCGCTCGCGCTCCGCGACGTCGATCGACTCGCGCAGGCGTGCCTCGGCCATCGACTGGGCTGCGGTGAGCGCCATCGTCGCGCTCGCGGCAAAGCCCATCAGAAGCGATTCGTCCTCGACCGCGAACTCGGGGTCCTCTCCGGCGTGGTCGAACGCCGCAAGCACCCCGATCGCGCGACCGCGGTAAGAGAGCGGGACGAGGAGCGCCGCGTTGGCGACGACTCCCAGCTCGTCGAGCGACATCCCCAGGCGGCCACTAATCGGGGCAACGCGCTCGGCCTCGCCCTCGGCCATCACGTGCCTCCACGCGGACCCGTCGGCATGAAGGCGGACGCCTCTCCGCTCTACCTTGAAGTCGCCGGTCGTCGCCGCTACGACCAGGAGACCCCGATCCTCGAGTAGGACCATCACCGTCCGCGCGTCGACCAGGGATCGCGCACGCTCGACCACGGTCTCGAGTACCCGGTCCAGGCGGGTCTCGCCGTCGTCCCAGCCGGTCGTCGCTTGGCTCATCGGAGGGATTATCCATTTGTAGGTGCTGTGTGGCGTCGGTTCGATCGGGTAGGCGACTGGCATGGATACAAAGCTTCTTGGCATTTACCTGAACGATCACCTCGCCGGCTCGGTCGTCGGCGTCGAGCTCGCAAAGCGCGCGGCATCGAACAACGAGGGCACTGAGCTCGGCGACTTCCTTGCCGAACTGGCAGAGGACATCGAGGAGGACCGTGACGCCCTCAAGTCCGTCCTGGATCACTTCGGCGTCACCGAGAACCGCGTGAAGATGCCGATCGCCTGGGCGGCGGAGAAGGTCGGCCGGCTCAAGCCGAACGGTCAGATCACCGGCTACTCGCCGCTGTCGCGTCTGATCGAGTTGGAGGGCCTGGCGCTCGGCGTGACCGGAAAGCTCGCTCTGTGGCGCTCGCTCGCGGCGACCCAGTCGGACCTGGGCGCGTTCGGCCTCGAAACTCTGATCGCGCGGGCCGAGTCCCAACAAGACGGTCTCGAGAAGTGGCGGATCGAAGCCGCGCGGGAAGCCTTCGGCGCACCTGTCGCGACGGCGAAGGCCTAGCTAGGGGCGCTCGACGCGCTCGAGCCTCAGCCAGCCAGCCATGAGCGAGAGCTCATCGCCCAGGGCCGCGTGGGTCTCGGGCGGCGCGTCCGGCTCGCGGTGCACTGAACGGACCATCAAGACGCTCCGGGCGCGGTCGGCCTTGAGATCGACGCGCGCGACGAGGCGGTCGCCGAGGAGGAACGGCAGGACGTAGTAGCCGTGTACGCGCTTCGGCGCCGGGACGTAGATCTCGAGCCGGTAGGCGAATCCGAAGATCCGCTCCACCCGCGGCCGCGCCCAGATCAGCGGGTCGAACGGCCCGATCAGCGCCTGCGCCTCGACCTTGCGCGGGACCTTGGCGCCGTGCCATAGGTAGCCGGGCGTCCGGCCCCAGCCCTCGATCTCGACCGGGTGGAGCTCTCCGGCCTCAACGAGCTCGGCGACACGCTCCTTTGCCTCGGCAGCCGGGAGGCGGAAGTAGTCGCGAAGGTCCGCCTCGGCGGCGACTCCCAAGCCGTGCGCGGCGATCCGGAGCAGCTCGCGCTGGGCGTCCTCGACGCACGGGGTCGGGGCATTCGCCACCTCGTCTGGCAGCACGCGCTCGGTCAGGTCGTAGAGCCGCTCGAAGCGCCGCCGGCGTGCGGAGGAGATCTGCCCGGACCAGAACAGCCATTCGAGTGCCCGTTTGTGGTCGGACCAGTCCCACCATGGGCCAGCCCGGCGGGGGCGCTCCGCCAAGTCCGATGCCGCTACGGGTCCCCGCTCGGCCACCATGGCCAAGACCTCGGAAACCAACTCGGGCTGCTCGCGCTTTATCCGCTGCATCCCGCCCCACGAATCCGTGTGCGCCCGCTCCATCCGCCAGCGCAACTGCGGCTGGGTTGCGACCGGGATGAGCGAAGCCTCGTGGCCCCAGTACTCGAAGAGCCGGCGGGGCGCGTAGTAGGCGGCGCGGTCGAGGAGCTCGCGGCGATAGGGGCCGAGGCGACTCCACAGCGGCAGGTAGTGCGCCCGCTCCAGGACGTTCACAGAGTCGATCTGGATCAGGCCGATGCGCCCGATTACGCGCCGCAGATCGTGTCCGGTCGGCTCACCGGGCGGCCGGGCGTCGGCGAATCCCTGCGAAGCGAGCGCGATCCGGCGGGCCTCGGAGGCCGAGATCTTCACGCGGCGGGACACCCGGCTCAAGGTATCGACGGCTACGTTCAGCTGCCGTGCCCGATATCCGGAACATCGCGATCGTCTCCCACGTAGACCACGGAAAGACCACGCTGGTCGACGCGATGCTGCGCCAGTCGGGGACCTTCTCCGAGCATGAAGAGCTCGTCGAGCGCGTGATGGACTCGGGCGATCAGGAGCGTGAGCGGGGGATCACGATCCTGGCCAAGAACGCGGCCTTCCGTTACGTGGCCAAGGACGGGCGCGAGATCAAGGTGAACGTGGTCGACACGCCAGGGCACGCCGACTTCGGAGGCGAGGTTGAGCGGGGCCTGACGATGGTTGACGGCGTGCTTCTCCTCGTGGATGCATCCGAGGGGCCGCTCCCGCAAACGCGCTTCGTCCTTCGCAAGGCGCTCGAGCAGGGCTTGCCCGTGATTCTGGTCGTCAACAAGGTCGATCGCGACGACGCACGGATCACTGAGGTGGTCGACGCCGTCCTCGAGCTCTTCATGGACCTCGACGCATCCGACGAGCAGATCGACTTCCCGACCCTGTACGCCTCTGCTCGAAACGGCTGGGCCGCAACCGAAGAGGGCGTGGAGGGCACTGACCTGATCCCGCTATTCGAGGCGATCGTCGAGCACGTGCCGACGCCCGGGCGCGACGAGACGGGCCCGCTTCAGGCGCTCGTCACAAACCTCGACTCCTCGCCCTACCACGGGCGCCTCGCCGTCTGCCGCGTCGAGCGCGGCATCATTCGAAACGGGCAGCCGGTGACCCTCATGACACGAGACGGAGAGGCGCGACCTGCCAAGGTCTCCGCGCTCTACGTCGCCGAAGGCCTCGATCGGATCGAGGCCGCAGAGGCGGCAGCGGGCGAGGTCGCGGTCGTCGCGGGCATTCCCGAGGTGACGATCGGCGAGACGCTCGCCGATCCTGAGGCTCCGGAGGCGCTGCCGCTTCTCGATATCGACGAGCCGGCTCTCACCATGACGATCGGAGTCAACACCTCGCCGCTTGCCGGGCTCTCGGGCAAGAAGCTCACTGGCCGCCAGATCGAAGAGAGGCTTGAAGCCGAGCTGATCGGCAACGTGTCGATCCGCGTCGAGCCGACCGAGCGACCGGACACGTGGGAGGTCCAGGGCCGCGGCGAGCTTCAGCTCGCCGTCCTGGTCGAAACGATGCGACGCGAGGGTTACGAGCTGACCGTGGGCAAGCCGAAGGTCGTGACGCGCGAAATCAACGGCAAGCTCTCGGAGCCGCTCGAGCGCCTCTCGATCGACGTGCCCGAGGAGTACATGGGCGTCCTCACGCAGCTACTCGCCCTACGGAAGGGCCGGCTCGAGCACATGGTGAATCACGACACGGGGTGGATCCGGCTCGAGTTCCTCGTTCCCGCCCGTGGACTCATCGGGCTTCGCTCCGAGTTCCTGACCGAGACGCGCGGCACGGGGATCATCCACTCGTCCTTCGAGAGCTGGGCGCCGTGGTTCGGCGAGATCAAGACCCGCCCGACCGGGTCGCTGGTCGCCGACCGCCGAGGCAAGACCGCCGCCTTTGCGCTGATGAACCTCCAGGAGCGCGGGCGGTTGTTCGTCGGCGCGGGCGAGGAGGTCTACGAGGGAGTGATCGTCGGCGAGAACGCGCGCTCGGAAGACCTCAACGTGAACCCGATCAAGGAGAAGCAGCAGACCAACATCCGCTCCGCGGGCGCCGACGAGGCGATCAAGCTGGTTCCGCACCTCGACTTCTCGCTCGATCAAGCGCTCGAGTTCATCGCCGAGGACGAGTGCGTCGAGGTGACCCCCTCCGACGTCCGCCTGCGTAAAGTTGCCCTGTCGGCGACCGACCGGGTCCGGCTCGCGCGAGCCTCGAAGTCGGCCACCTCGGATTGAGCCTCGCCACCGCCTACCCTGAGAGGCATGTGTCGAAATATCCGCACCCTCCACAACTTCGAGCCGCCCGCGACCGACGAGGAGGTCCAAGACGCAGCGCTTCAATACGTGCGCAAGATCTCGGGATCGACCAAGCCCTCGCAGGCGAACGCAGAGGCGTTCGAGCGCGCCGTCGATGAGGTCGCAGATGCGACCGCTCGGCTCCTCGATTCGCTCGTGACGAACGCGCCTCCCAAGGATCGCGAGATCGAGGCCGAGAAGCGCCGCGCCCGGGCTCAGGCCCGCTACGCGGCTTGAGCGCTCCGATCGAAGAGCTGCCGGAGCACGTCCGCCGCAACCGCGAGCACTGGGACGAGTGGGCCAAGAGCTTCGTTGAGCCCGGGGAGCGAAACTGGCGGAACGACCAGCCCACCTGGGGGATTTGGGGTGTGCCGGAAGCCGATCTGAGGATGCTGCCCGACGACCCCTCCGGGCTGGACGTGATCGAGCTCGGCTGCGGGACGGCGTATGTCTCCGCCTGGCTCGCGCGGCGCGGAGCAAAGCCCGTCGGCATCGACAACTCGGAGGCGCAGCTAGCAACGGCGCGGCGCATGCAGGCCGAGCACGGCCTCGAGTTCCCCCTCATGCATGGCAATGCGGAGGAGGTGCCGCTGCCCGACGCGAGCTTCGACCTCGCGATCTCCGAGTACGGCGCCAGCATCTGGTGCGACCCGTACAAATGGATTCCGGAGGCGCGCAGACTCCTGCGCCCGGGCGGCCGGCTCGTCTTCCTCGCCAACTCCGCGCTCGTCATGTTGTTCATGCAGGCCGAGGGCGATGACCCGGTTGGCGAGACCGTCCTGCGCCCCTATTTCGGCATGCACCGCTTCGAGTGGGACGACGACGATTCCGTCGAGTTCCACCTCCCTCATGGAAAGATGATCGACTTGCTTCGTGGCGAGGGCTTCGAGGTCGAGGGCCTCGTCGAGGTGCGCCCGCCCCAGGACGCGACCTCGACCTACACGATCTCCACCCTCGAGTGGGCGCGCAAGTGGCCCACCGAAGAGGTGTGGAAGGCGCGCCTTCGCGACGACGCCGGCTGAGCTTTTCGTCGGCGTGGCCTATCGCGTCTACGTGGTCGAGCTCGCCTTCGCCGCCGGCCCGCGCCGCGACCCGCGAATTCCCTGGGTCTACGTGGGCTCGAGCTCCCGGGATCCGGAGCTTCGCCTTGCCCAGCACCGCCGCGGCTACAAGTCGTCCGGGCTCGTCAAGCGCCACGCCCTGCGGCTCCGGCCGGATCTCTATGAGGACCTGGAGCCGCTTCGCACCTCGAAGGCCGGCGTTCAAGCCGAGGAAGAGCGGGCGCGAGAGCTCGCGGCCTGTGGATTCGTCGCCCACTCCGATGGCACCTCGTACGGCGAGGGCGCAGGCGGTTGGGAGGAGTGGGGCTCGGATCGGATCGGCTTGGTCGCGGGGCATGTCGAGCGCGCGGTCCGCGAGCTGACAGACGCGGCGTTCGAGCCGCTCGGCGCCGGTGACTGCGCCAGGCTCCTCCACGGCGAGCGCGGGTTCTGGGTCGAGCGCTACCTCGATACGGGCGACCCGCCACCGTCCTACGGCCTCTTCGCGCACGTGCAACTTCGTGCCCTGGAGGAGATCGCCCAGGCATACGTGCGTCCAGGCGACCAGCCCTAGGTCAAGGTCCCGCGCCCGCCGGCCGACCTTGAAGGTAATGCGCCGGATTCGACTTTCGCTCGTGTGTGCCTTCGCGGCTTGCTGGCTCGTAGCCGGCTCGGCGCATGCCGGCGTGCCCCACGCGACGCTCAAGGGCGACAGGGCCATTGCGCCCAATGGCGCTCCGACGTACGTGAAGAAGATGATCGCCGCGGGCAACGACATCCGCAGCAAGCCGTACAAGTGGGGCGGAGGCCATGGTGACTGGACGGACTCGGGCTACGACTGCTCGGGGGCTGTCTCCTACGTCCTCCACGAGGCAGGAGTCCTCGGCCAGGACTGGGCGCTCAACTCGGGCGGCTTCATGAAGTGGGGCCAGAAGGGCCCTTCGAAGTGGGTCACCGTCTACGCCCACGAAAAGCACGCCTACATGATCGTCGCGGGCTTGCGGTTCGACACCTCCTACATCACGGACGGCGACAACTCCGGCCCAGGGTGGTCCGAGCAGATGCGCTCGGCGCAGGGATTCAAGGCGCGCCACCCGGTCGGCTCGCGCAACTGGTAACGGCTTCTCAGCTCCGAAGGAGGCGCGCGACCGCGCCCATCATCTCTTCGGTCTTCTCGTCTCGGTTCGCCTCATCGGCCTCCACGACGCAGTGGCGGACGTGGTCGTCCAGCACTCCCACCGCCACCTTGTCGAGCGCGGCCTGGACCGCCGAGATCTGAGTGAGGATGTCGATGCAGTAGCGCTCCTCGGCGATCATCCGCTCGACGCCGCCGACCTGGCCGGAGATGCGGCGCATGCGCTTGATCAGGGCGTCCTGGTTTTCGATGTAGCCGGGGTGTTCCATGGCGGTGAGTATATACCCCTAGGGGGTATCTGGTAAGTTGGGCCCCATGGAAGCGCATGCCGACCATGCACACCACCACCAGATGCCCACCGAGGGCAGCGCGCTCACCGCGATGGCGGTCAGCGCCACGCTTCACTGCCTTACCGGCTGCGCGATCGGAGAGGTCGCCGGCGTCGCCATCGGGACCGCCCTCGGGTTCTCCGACGGCGGGACCATCGCCCTGGGGATCGCGCTTGCGTTCACCTTCGGCTACCTGCTGACGAGCCTGCCACTCCTTCGCGCCGGGCTCGCCCTCTCGGTCGTCGTCCCCATCGCGCTCGCGTCGGACACGCTCTCGATCGCGACCATGGAGGTCGTCGACAACGCGATCCTGCTCGTGATCCCCGGCGCGATGGACGCAGGCCTGGGGGACATCCTTTTCTGGGGCTCGCTCTCATTCGCCCTCGCGATCGCCTTCGTCGTGACCGTCCCAGTCAACCGCTGGCTCCTCGCCCGCGGCAAGGGTCACACCGCGGTCCACGAGACGGGAATCCACGGCGGTCCGGACACTCGCATCGTGGGCGCGGCAACGATCGCCGCGTTCATCTTCGGCTTGGTCGTGCTGATCGCGAGCTGACGGCAATGCCTGTCATGTCGAGATCGGAGGCGGCGTTCTGTTGTGCCGCGCCCTGGCGCCTTTTCGCAGGGCGCGCGCTGGTTCCGTGGCTGCTCGGTGACGAGGAGCTCAAGGGCTCAGTCTTGGAACTCGGCTCGGGCAGCGGGGCGATGGCCGCCGAGTACCTCGAGCGGTTTCCCGGACTGGAGCTCACCGCCACAGACCTCGACCCGGGAATGATTGAAGCGGCCGGATCGCGCCTTTCCGGCTTCGGCGGGAGGGCGAGAGTCGAAGCGGCGGATGCGACCGAGCTCACCTACCCGGACGGCAGCTTCGACGGGGTCATCGCGTTCGGGATGCTCCACCACGTAGGGCCCTGGGAGAAGGCTCTCGCCGAGGCGGCTCGCGTCCTCAGGTCCGGCGGCCTCCTCCTCGCCGCAGACTTCGTCGAGTTCCCCGGGTTGATTGCAGCCGAGCGAGCGACCGGCAATCCGGGCGTTCGCCCGATCCGCTGGGGCTTGCTCGAGCCGGAGCTCCGAAAGCTCCCGCTCACGGACGTGCGAGCTCGGCGCGCAGCCCGCGCCGTCTTCCGCCTGCGCGCGACGAAGGCCCCATAACGAGGAAGGGCGCCCTGTGGGCGCCCTTCGGGACGGCGGTCTGAGGCGGTCGCTCAGCCGCAGCCGGTGTTGTTGCCGCAGGACGAGCACGTGTAGCACGAGCCCGTGCGCTGCATCATGCCCCCGCACTGGTCGCACGCCGGGCCCAACTCGAGGCCGCGCATGCGGGCCGGGCGGACCGGGGGCGTGTCCGTGAGAGCGGCGGTCGCGGGCTTCGACGCGCCGTTCCCAACTCCGTTCTTGGGTTCGGCGGCTCCGCCGGCCTCGCCCTCTGCGCCAGCGCTCATCGGCGCCGGACCCTCGTTTACGAACAGCGTCTGCTGTAGCTCCTTGCGAGCCCTGACCTCAGGCGTGAGGATGCCGAGCTCCTCTTGATAGTCCGCGTCGAGGAACCTCGAGGCGAGCCAGCGCATGATGTAGTCCGGGAGCGACTTGGCGAACGGGATCTCCGGGTTCTTCGTGATCCCTTCGGGCTCGAAGCGGACGTATGCGAACTTCTCGACCAGCGTCTCGAGCGGCACCCCATACTGGAGGCCGATCGAAACCGAGGTCGCGAACGCGTTCATGAGACCCTTGATCGTCGAGCCTTCCTTGCCGATGTCGGTGAGGAAGATCTCGCCGACTGAGCCGTCCTCGTAGAGGCCCGCGGTGATATATCCCTCGTGCCCGCCGATCGAGAACTTGTGAGTGATCGACTGGCGCTCGACCGGCATCTTGTGCCGCGCCGGTACCGGAGCGGCCTCGACGGCAGCCTCGACCTCGCCCTTGTCACCAGCATCGGTCCGGAGGGCCTGCGCGGTCTTCGAGCCGTCGCGATAGATCGCGAGCGCCTTGATGCCACCTCGCCATGCCTCGGCGTACGCGTCGGCGATGTCCTCGACCGTCGCCGTCTCGGGCAGGTTCACCGTCTTCGAGATCGCGCCCGAGATGAACGGCTGGGTCGCCGACATCATCTTGATATGGCCCATGTGCGAGATCGCCCGCTGGCCCACCGCGACGTCGAACACCTCGAGGTGTTCGTCCTTCAGCGCCGGCGCGCCGACGATCGTGGAGTGCTCGTTGATATGCGCCTCGATCTGGGCGATCTCGGCGTCGTCATAGCCGAGCGTGCGTAGCGCCAACGGCACCGAGCGGTTGACGATCGTCATCTGACCGCCGCCGACGAGCTCCTTGAACTTGACGAGCGAGAAGTCGGGCTCGATGCCCGTCGTGTCGCAGTCCATGAGGAACGAGATCGTCCCGGTGGGAGCGAGCACCGTGGCCTGCGCGTTGCGGTAGCCGTGCTCCTCGCCGAGCTCGACCGCCTCGTCCCAGCTGCGCCGGGCGGCGTCGAGTAGCTCGGTGTCGATCTCCTCTTCCAGCTTGTACGCCGCGTCGCGGTGCATCCGCATGACCTTGTTGTGCGGTTCGCGGTTTTCGGCGTACGCGTCGTAGGTGCCGACCGCAGCGGCCACCTCGGCCGACTTGCGGTAGCCGCGCCCGGTCATGAGCGCGGTGATCGCGGCGGCGACGGCGCGTCCCTCGTCGGAGTCGTACGGCAGGCCGTTCGACATGAGGTAGGCGCCGAGGTTCGCGTAGCCCAGGCCGAGCTGGCGGAACGCGCGCGCGTTCTCGCCGATCTTCTCGGTCGGGTAGCTCGACGGGCTGACGACGATCTCCTGTGCGAGGAAGACGACGTCGACCGCGTGCTCGAAGTCCTCGGTGTCGAACGTCCCGTCGGCGCGGCGGAAGCGCATCAGGTTGAGTGACGCCAGGTTGCAGGCCGAGTCGTCGACGTGCATGTATTCAGAGCACGGGTTCGACGCGTTGATCCGGCCCGAGTTCGGGCAGGTGTGCCAGTTGTTGATCGTCGTGTCGTACTGAATGCCGGGATCGGCGCAGCGCCACGCGGCGTCGGCGACCTGCTTCATGAGGTCCTTGGCGTCGACCGTCTTTACGGTCTCGCCGCCGTTGCGCGCGGTGAGGTCCCACGACTCGCCGGCCTCGTAGGCCTGCATGAACTCGTCGGTCACGCGGACGGAGTTGTTGGCGTTCTGGTACTGGATCGAGGTGAAGCCCTCGCCGTCGATCGACATGTCGAAGCCGGCGTCGCGGAGGGCGGCCGCCTTGTCCTCCTCCTTGGCCTTGCACCAGATGAAGTCCTCGATATCCGGATGGTCGATGTCGAGGACGACCATCTTCGCCGCGCGGCGGGTCTTGCCGCCGGACTTGATCGTGCCGGCCCATGCGTCGGCGCCGCGCATGAAGGAGACGGGACCTGAGGCGAGGCCGCCCTTCGAGAGGTGCTCGGACGAGCCGCGGATGTTCGAGAGGTTGATGCCGGAGCCGGAGCCGCCGCGGAAGATCTGGCCTTCCTTGGTGTTCCAGTCGAGGATGGACTCCATCGTGTCCTGGACCGAGAGGATGAAGCAGGCAGAGCACTGCGGGCTCTCCTCGAAGCCGACGTTGAACCAGACGGGAGAGTTGAAGGCAGCCTTCTGGTGGAGCAGGATGTGCGTGAGCTCCATCTCGAAGGCGTCGGCGTCCTCATCGGTGGCGAAATAGTTGCCCTCACGGCCCCAGCCGGCGATGGTGCCGGCGACGCGACCGATCATCTGGCGCACGGACGACTCGCGCTCCTCGGAGCCGATCCGGCCGCGGAAGTACTTCTGCGCGACGATGTTGGTCGCGTTCTGCGACCAGGTGACGGGGAACTCGACCTGGCGCTGCTCGAACGCCGGGTTCTCCGGATCGCCGATGACGGCGTCCCGGAACTCCCACTCGATCTCGTCGAACGGGTGGACTCCGGGCGTCGTGTGGCGGCGCTCGACCTTGATTCC
>JAWVEY010000031.1:0-70585 GCA_033856515.1 Solirubrobacterales bacterium | reverse complement strand
CGGCCTTTAGCGTTCCACGCGATAGCGCACATGCGTCGCGTGCGGTGAGTGGAGGGTCTCGACTGGCGTCAACCCGAGCTCGGCGATCCCGTCGAACAACCGCTCGCCCTCCCCGAGAAGCACAGGGGCGATGTCGAGCGTCAGCTCGTCCACGACCCCGGCCGTGAGCGCCTGACGCACCGTCGAGGCGCCGCCGGCGATGTCGACGCCGAGGTCGCCGGCCGCCGCCTGCGCGCGCTCAAAGGCGACGTCGAAGCCTTCGCTGACGAAGTGGAAAGTCGTCCCGCCCTCCATCGCGATCGGGTCGTGCGGGTAGTGGGTGAGAACGAACACAGGCGCGTGATAGGGCGGCTCCTCGCCCCACCACCCGCGCCAGTCCTCGTCCCAGGCGCCGCGGATCGGGCCGAACATGTTGCGGCCCATGACGTAGGCACCGCGAGGACGCATCAACAAGCTCTGGGCGGTCAGATCTCCCTCGTCCGCCACCTCGCCAAGATGCCAGGCGTGGACCTGCCTGCCGCCGACGCCGAGCGGGTTTTCGCGGCTCTGGTCGGGGCCGGCGGCGAAGCCGTCGAGAGAGATGGACATGTGGCATGTGGTTGGTGTCATGTGAACCAAGACCGCCTAACCGGCCAGAAGTCATCGGTGGGGGGCGTCCTCGCGAAAGCTAGCGGTCGCCCGGGCCGACCTGGGCACCTCCCGCCGCGTGGCCGGCAAGTCGGACCTCGGTTGCGAAGTGATGTGGGCGGCGGGCGGACCAGCCGCAGATCGGGTTCGCCAAGAAATGGCAGCAGGCCGTTCTTAGAAGAGGTCTGTGATTGCCTGGTCGCCGGTCGAGGATCGCGAACGCATCGGGCTCGTCGGTCTCAGTACCGAAGCCCATCGTTCCGAGGGCCAGGTTCGAGACGCTGATGCCGGTTCCCGGCAGGTTGCGGTATTTCATGGTCGTTCTCGTGAGGGTGGGGGCCTGAGGCTCAGGCCTGTGAGGTGGGCATGGCCCACAGCTCGGCCACGGATGAGCGGCGAGGGCGGGTGACCATGTAGGTGATGCCGTCCGCGATGTCCTCGGGCTCCAGCGGCTCGGGGATCCGGTCGGCGTCGGCGGCCAGGTCGGCTTGAATCTGCTCGTTGTTGTGGGAGACGAGCTCGGTCGCGACGGTGCCAGGTTCGAGCACGCCGACGCGCACGTGCTTCCTGGTGACTTCCTGGCGGAGCGCTTCGGTGAAGCCGTTCACGCCGAACTTGGTCATGGCGTAGACCCCGAAGTTCGCCCAGGCCTGACGGCCGGCGATCGAGGAGATGTTCACGATGTCGGCGACGCCCCGCAGCTCGTTCTCGGCCGCCGCGAGCAGATGCGGCAGCGCCGCGTGCGTGACGTAGAGCAGACCGGTCTGGTTGACCGCGATCATCCGCTCCCCCTCCTCGACGTCGGCGCCCACCACCGGGCCGAGGAGCATCAAGCCGGCGTTGTTGATCAGGATGTCGAGCCGGCCGAAGCGGTCGACCGCGGACTGCACGGCGCGGTCGGCCTGGTCGCGGTCGGTGATGTCGGCCTCGACCGCCAGAGCGGTGCCGCCCCCTGCCTCGATCTCTGAGACGAGGGCGTCCAGGCGGTCCTTGCGGCGGGCGACAACGACGACGCTCGCGCCGTGCTCGGCAAGCCGGCGGGCGGTCGCGTTCCCGATCCCGCTGCTGGCGCCGGTGATCAGCGCCACGGTGCCGCTCAGTGCGGTGATGTTCATGCCTCGCCCTCAGCGTCGGCGTCAGCGAAGGCCAGCGACGAGGACAGCTCGCGATGGGCGTCGATCTGCTGCTGGCGCTCGGTGAGCTTCTCCTCGGCCTGCGCGATGGCGTCAGCGCCGCCGATGAAGCGGAACGGGGGCTGCTCCAGCTCGGTGATCGTGATCAGCGCCTGGGCGAGCTTGGCCGGATCGCCGCCCTGCTTGCCGTTCATGCCGTCCCAGAACTCACGCTGGCCGGCGTTGCGCTCGGCGTAGTCCTCGATCGTGGCCGGCGCGTAGTTCGTCGACTCCTTCGTGAGCAGCTCGGTGCGGAAGAAGCCGGGGTTGACGACCGTGGTGTGGATCCCGAACGGCTCGATCTCCGGCGCCAGGGACTCCATCCAGCCGTCGACACCGAACTTCGACGCGGCGTATGCGGTGCCGTACTCAAATCCCGCGAACCCAGCCGACGAGGAGATCGTGACAACGTGCCCGGAGCGCTGCTTGCGCATGATCGGCAGCGCGGCGCGGGTCACGTTCATCGGGCCGATGAGGGTCGTGGTGATCTGCCGGTCCATCTGCTCGGCCGTGAGCTCCTCGAAGAAGCCGGCGTAGAAGCTCGCCGCGTTGTTGACGAGCACGTCGACGCCGCCGAAGCGCTCGACCGCGGCGGCGACGGCCGCCGTTGCGTCGTCGCTGCTTGTGACGTCGAGCTTGGCGACGAGCAGGTTGTCCGCCTCACCGAGGGCCGCGGTGACGGCGGCGGGGTTGCGGCCGGTGGCGACGACGTTGTGGCCGGCGGCCAGGGCGGCCTTGGCGATGTCGACGCCGAGGCCGCGGCCGGCGCCGGTGATCATCCAGGTCTTCTGTTGAAAGGTCATGACAGCGAGGTAAGCGCGTTTCTGGCGAGAGTGGGAGTCCCTGTTGAGGGAGCTACTGGCAGGGTCTCCCAGCCGCCTGTGCCCCGGGCTAGGCTGCTCTTCGTGGATACAAAGAAGGAGATCCAGGAGTTCCTCACCTCCCGCCGGGCGGCGATCACCCCCGAGCAGGCCGGCGTGGCGTCCTACGGTGCGCGGCGCGTCCCAGGGCTGCGCCGCGAAGAGGTCGCCGTCCTAGCCGGCGTGAGCTCTCCCTACTACACCCGCCTGGAACGCGGAGACCTGAGCGGCGTCTCCGAGGGCGTGCTCGAGGCACTGGCCGGGGCGCTCAAGCTCGACGACGCCGAGCGTGCTCACCTGTTCGACCTCGCTCGCGCCGCTCAACCCGGCGGAGCGCCCCCGCGCCGGCGCTCTCCGAAGCCGCGGATCCGGCCCGAGGTTCAGTGGACGCTCGACGCGATCACCGGTGCCGCCGCATATGTGGGCAACGACCGCTTGGACATCCTCGCCGCCAACCAGCTCGGACGTGCGCTGTTCTCCGAGCTGTACGCCGCACCGACCCGCCCGGCGAACTTTGCGCGGTTCTGCTTTCTCGACCCGCGGGCCGAGACCTTCTACCCCGACTGGGACGCTGCTGCCCGCACCACCGTCGAGATCCTGCGCGCGGCCGCCGGGCGTAACCCGTATGACCGTGAGCTGTCAGACCTCGTTGGCGAGCTCGCGACCCAGAGCCAGGAGTTCCGGACCCACTGGGCGGTCCACAACGTCCGCTTCCACACCTCTGCCGCCAAGCTCTTCAACCATCCCGTCGTCGGTGAGCTCAGCCTCAGCTTCAACCGCCTAGACATCGCCGCCGACCACGGCCTCACGGTCTTCACCTACGCCGCCGAACCAGGCTCGCGGTCCGCAGAAGCGCTGAACCTGCTTGGAAGCTGGGCGGCAACGGCCGACACCGTCGAGCCGCAGCGGACGACCGACCAGAGCTGACCCGAGCGAGCACCCGGCGCTCCCGCCCATGCACCCGTCCACCGCCACGCGTCTTCGGGCGGGTGGCGACGGACGGGACCCGCCCGCCACGACAAATCGGGCCCGGCGAAATCCAGACACCGCCCGCTAGCGTCAATGGGCCGTGCCTCACGCCCTCGACATCACCGATCTCTACAAGCGCTACCCGACTGGCACCGAGGCGCTCAAGGGCGTCTCGCTCCAGATCGAGCAGGGCGAGTTCTTCGGGCTGCTCGGTCCCAACGGCGCCGGCAAGTCGACGCTGATCCACTGCACGACCGGCCTCGCGCAGCCGACGGCCGGGTCGATCGAGGTGTTCGGGCACAACGCGATCGACCACTACGAGCAGGCGCGCGCCGCGGTCGGGCTGGCGCCGCAGGACCTGAACCTCGACTTCTTCCTCACGTGCGAGGAGACGCTCGACTACCACGGCGGCTACTTCGGCATGCCCAAGAAGGAGCGCAGGGAGCGGGCCGAGGAGCTGCTCGAGGCGTTCTCGCTCACGGCGAAGCGCAAGGAGCGGACGAGGACGCTGTCGGGCGGCATGAAGCGGCGGCTGATCCTCGCGCGCGCCCTGATGCATCGCCCGCGCCTCTTGATCCTCGACGAGCCGACCGCGGGCGTCGACGTCGAGCTGCGGCTCGAGCTGTGGCAGTACGTCGAGCGGATCAACTCCGAGGGCACGACGATCCTGCTCACCACGCACTACCTCGAAGAGGCCGAGCAGCTCTGCGACCGGATCGCCTTCATCGGCGACGGGCAGATCGTCGCGCAGGGGTCGAGCCAGGAGCTGGCCGCCGAGTACGGCGTCACGAGCCTCGAGGACGCCTATCTCGAGCTGGTCGGCCGCAAGGAGCTCTCGCGCGCGCGACTCGAGGACGTGGCGCCGTGACCGCGGCGCAGATCCGCTTCTTCTCGCTCGTCCGGCGCGAGGTCAACCGCTTCCTCAAGATCAAGCGCCAGACGGTCGGCGCGCCGCTGCTCGAGACGTTCCTCTACATCTCGGTGTTCGGCGCCGCGCTCGGGTCGCGCATCAAGACGCTGCACGGCTACGACTACGTCGTCTTCATCGTCCCCGGCCTGATCATGATGGCCTGGGCGATCAACGCGTTCTCGAACAACTCGTCCTCGATCCTCCAGCAGAAGTTCCAGCGCGCGATCGACGACCAGCTCTCCTCGCCCGCATCGCCGACCGAGCTCCTGCTCGCCTTCACCGCCGGCGGATTCCTGCGCGGGATGCTGGTCGGGACCCTGACCTTCATCGCGGCTTCGTTCCTGGTGGACCTGCCGGTCTCCGAGCCGCTCATCCTGATTCCGGGTCTTCTCCTGACCGGGTTCTTCTTTGCCCAGCTCGGAGTGCTCGTGGGCGTGCGGGCCGAGCAGTTCGACGATGTCTCGTTCGCCCAGACCTTCGTGCTCCAGCCGCTGATCTTCCTTGGCGGCGTCTTCTACTCCGCCTCGCTCCTGCCGGAGCCGTTCGAGACGTTTACGCAGTTCAACCCGATCTACTACATGATCAGCCTCATCAGATACGGCTTCCTCGGCTATCAGGAGACCAACATCCCGCTCTCGCTGTTGTTCCTCACGCTTGCGACGGCTGCCCTCTTCGCTCTCAACCTCAGCCTGTTCAGGCGGGGTTACAAGCTGCGCGCCTAGGGCAATAAATGTCGTTTTCGACGGACGCCGGCCGGCTAGTCCTGGAGCGACGGCGCGGGCTGGATCAGGCCCAGCTGGCTCATAATCGTCGCCGCGTCGAAGTAGACCCGCTCGCAGACCAGGCGGTCCTCCTCGAAGAGGAAGAACGCGGCGGTGCGGCAGGTGAACTCCTTGCCGGTCGCGGGGATGCCGCGCAGCGGACCCTTGTGCGTTCCCTTCAGGTCGAACTCGACGATCACCCCGTCATCCGCGTGGTGGAGCGCGATCAGCTCGTTCCGCTGGTCCGGGAAGGCGGTCCGCGAGTCGTCGAAGTAGCGCTGGACCTCCTCGGCCCCGTCGAAGACGTCGCCGGTCGGCACGATCTCGTAGCGCGGGTGGTCGAACGTTCCGAGCGTGGTCTCGAAGTCGTGGTGGTTCTCCGACTCCATGTGCTCGCGGACGATCGCCTCGCGGCGCTCGCGCAGCCCCTGATCTGAGGTCATCAGGGTCAGTCCAGGTTCTCAAGCACGCCGACCATGTGGCCCTCGGGGTCCTCGAAGTGGCCGATGGCGATGCCCTGGCCGGGAACCTCGTCGGGCCCCATGAGGCGCTTCCCTCCGAGCTCTTCCGCCTTGGCTAGCGCGGCCTCGCAGTTCTCGACGGCGACGTAGAAGGTGACGTAGCCCTCGTTGCCCACCATGCCCATGATCCCGCCGCCGATGCCGATGCCCTCGGGGCTCAGGTTTTCCTCGCGTGCGATGACCCCGTAATTCATCGGGTTGTCCGAGCTGATCGCCCACCCGAACATGTCGGAGTAGTACTTCTTCAGCTTCTCGCCGTCCTTGCCCAGGATCTCGAAATGCACAACCGGGTTGCCCATGGTTCTCCTTTGCTCGCTTACCCAACCAGCTTGACGAAATCCGGATCGCCGCGCAGTCCGTCGAAGTCGGAGTCCTCGCGCGCCCACTTCGCGCATTTCGAATCGCCGTCAATGGCAGCCCGCAGATGCTCGAGGGCATTGCCTCGCCGGTTCTGGAGGGCGCGAAGACAAGCGAGCTCGAAATGAACGCGCGGGTGGTCGGGGTAATCGTCGAAGGCCTTCTCAATCGTCGCGTAGGCGCTGTCGTAGTCGCCGGCCTTCCAGGCGGGGATTGCCGAGTACCAATGCTCGAACGGCGAGACCGGCAGCGCATCGCCGGGACGGCCCGCGAACACGAGCACCGTTGTGCCGGCTTCGAGTGCGGTCGCGCCTCGGGTCGTCTGAGGATCGACGAAGACCACCTCGCCTGGTCCAAGCTCCGTCTCCTCGTCGCCCACCTTGAATCCCGCACGGCCCTGGGTGACGAGGTAGAGCTCCTCGTGCCTGCCGGAGCCCGAGCCCGTCTCGTCGTGCGTCTCGATCACGGTGTCGCCTGCCTTCTCGGCCACGTAGCCGTTGACGGAGAATCCGGTGACGCCGAGTGTGCGGCGGATCGGAAGCCACGACATTCCGTCTTCCAGCGGAATCCGCTCGAGGTCGTCCAGGCTCAGCTTGCCGCTCATGCTTGTAGCTTGCCCATTCGATGAGGGTTCTTATCGCTGGAGCAACCGGGGCCATCGGGCGCAAGCTCGTTCCGGCGCTCGTCGACGCCGGCCACGACGTGACCGGGACGTCCAGGAGCGTCGAGCGCGCGAGCGAGTTGGTGGAGTTGGGTGCGACGCCGGCCGTCATGGACGCCCTCGACCCGGTGACCACGGCCGCGACGGTCGCGTGGGCCAGGCCGGACGTGATCGTCCATCAGCTGACCGCCCTGCCGAAGGTCCCGGACATGCGCAAGCGCCACCACTACGAGCCCACCGAACGGCTACGTCGCGAGGGCACGGCAAACCTGATCGCGGCGGCACAGGATGCCGGCACAAAGCGCGTGATTGCGCAGAGCCTCGCCATCGCGTACCGCCCTGAAGGGGACGCCATCAAAGGCGAGGAGGCGCCGCTGTGGACCGACGCCCCCGATTCGTTTGGGCCCACCGTCGAGGCTCTCGCAGAGCTCGAGGAACGCGTGACCGGCACGCTGGGAATCGATGGGATCGTCCTGCGCTACGGCTCGCTGTACGGGCCGGGCACCTGGTTCGCTCGCGACGGGTTCATCGCTGGCGAGGTGGAACGGCGCCGGTACCCACTCGTCGGCTCGGCGAAGGGAATCTCGTCCTTCATCCACTCAGACGACGCCGCGGCCGCAACGGTGACGGCGATCGAGAAAGGTGAGCCTGGGATCTACAACGTCGTCGACGATGAGCCGCTGGCCTTATCGGACTGGCTGCCCCTGTACGCGGAAGCTCTCGGCGCCGATCCACCCCGCCGCGTTCCGCGCTTTGCGGCGCGCCTAGCCGCCGGGCGCGCGATCGCCCTGATGGCGACAGAGGCAAGGGGCGCATCGAACGCGAAGGCAAAGCGGGAGCTCGGCTGGAGCCCGCGGTATCCCAGCGTCCGACACGGCTTCGCGGGCTTGTGAGCAAACGATGAGGGGTCTGACCCCTCCGGCCGTTTACTGCGTCCATCTGCCGTCCTCCGTCGCTCGGCGCGAGCGGATGGAGCGGCGCTTTCGCCATCACGGCCTCGACAGGGCTCAGATGGTGCCGGCGATCGAGATCCAGATGCCGCGCGAGGAGAGCGAAGAGTGGAAGGCGATGGCGGGCCGGTATGTGACCGCCTCGCACGTCAAGTGCATGCGCCGCATGCTTGAGGAAGTCCCCGAGTCAGAGGGCGGTGCGATCATCTGCGAGGACGACGTCCTCATCCACAACGAGTTCGCCGAGCGCCTGCCTGCCGCGCTCGCGAACCTGCCGGACGACGCCGGCATGCTTCTTCTGGGATTCATGGTCTGGGGCTGGCCGGAAGGCCTGATCTGGTCCGGCCGCGATCCGGCGCAGGAGAACCTGGTGCCCGTCATTCCGTGGCACAGCTGGGGCGCGCACGGCTATTGGATCAGCCATCGCTACGCCCAGGAGGTCGTCGATCGGCTTGGGAGCGTGCCGATCCCGGAGCTCTCGAACGTCGTCGAGGAGCACATCACCTTTCCGTCGAATGGCCTCGCCGCCTACCCACCGCTGATGCTGCAGGAGGCAATCGACTCAGTTGTCCGCCCGGCACACGAGATGCCGGCCCACGTGACGATGCAGGCGGCCTGGCCGTACCGCGACTACGCGGCGGCCGAGGGGGAGGGACCTCCACTTTCCCCGCTCGCGGCCCTGCCCGACCCATCGCCCGCGCCCCTTTTGAATGACCTGGTCGAGACCATGTTCGCGACAAGCCAGGGCGCGGCAATCGAGATCGAGGGAGCCGAACTCGGAGAGAGCGTTCCGCTCAGCGAGGGCGAGCTCCTATCCGTGGAGGACAACGGCGAGGGTCAGCACCGTCTCGTCATGCGCGGCGCGGGCAGTGCGATCGCGGAGATCTCCCCGACTTTCCGCTTCTCCGATCGTCCCGCGGAGCGTCCGACCGGGATCGCGATCGCGGACGACATGCTCGTTCTTGGGTTTGCGGTGGATGATGGCCACGCGGGGCTCGCCGCGTGCAAGCTGGAGGATGCGCTGGCGCTGCTCCGCCCGGCCTAGGGCAGGCCGAGGTGCGCCAGCGCGGCTTCCATCAGCGCAGCACGGTTCGCAGCGCCGGTGACGGCCTCGAAGCCGAAGCCCGTATAGACCGTGTTGTCGGTGGTCGTGATCGGCGTCTCGACGAATGGCGCGCTCTGCGCCCGCTCCCAGCCGGTCTCATCCGACTGGCCGCCCGGGCCGGGTGGTGGGGGCGGGCCGGGCGTGGTCCAGCCGTCCTGTCCGCTCTCGAACGATGGGTCGGCCGAGTTGATCGGGCTGCCGCCGCTGTCCTCGAGCTTGACGTCGTCAACCCAGGCTCCGAGGCCTTGCACTGCTGGGTCGCTCACGACCGAGATCGAGATCTCGATGTTCTCGCCGTTGTATGCCGCGGGAATCGGCATGGACCAGTCCTGCCAGCCCGCGGAGTTGCCCGTGGCGGCGTTCCATGATCCGCTTGAGCCGGTCGGGTCGCAATCGTCGCCACCATCGATCTTGGTCTGGTAGTGCGCGAGGAACGGATGGTTGGACTGCCAGTCGGAGCCGTCGCCGGTGGAGGGACACGAGAGGCCGACGTCGTCGGAGGTGTTCCCGTTCTCGTCAGCGAGCGTCGTCCAGTCGTCGTCGCCCACGGTGTGGATCTCGACGAAGATGTAGTCGTAGTCGGCCTCGAGGTCGAAGGACGTCGAGAGCTTGAACTTGGCCCCGCCCGCCGGCACCGAGAACGACTTCTGCAGGCGCTTGTACGCGGCGTCGTGGGCGCCCGCCGACATGAACCAGTCGCCGGTGTGGGGCTCGAACGGCGAGGCGAAAGGCCGGACCCACTCCGCTGCGGCGGCCGAGTCGGCGAACGTCGGGAACTCGGCTGGCGGCAGGACCGAGGAGGTCACGAGTAGCGTCGACGCGAAGTCTCCGTTCTCTGCCGAATCCGGTCCGTTGAACGTGAGCGAAAGCGGGTCGAACGGGCCGGCCGTTCCCTCGACCGGGAAGATCGAATCGTCGCTGGGGTCGAGCCCTCCTCCGCCGACATACCGGTACGCGCCCAGCCAGTACTGAAGGAAGTCGTCCTGGACGAGGATGCAGGTCGGGTTCCCGTTCTGGCAATAGGTGCCCTCCTCTTCCTGGAACGGGTTGTAGAGGTAGCCCTCGGCGAAGACGCGGCCGGCGTTCTTGCCGGTGTAGAAGAGCTTGCCGCCGTCGTTGAGATAGTCGCGAACCGCATTCTGCGTGTCCACGGCACCCTTGGTGATGCCGGAGCCACCCGGCGCGTCGGGCTCGCGCGGCACGTAGTCGTCGCCCGTGTACCAGACCACGTGCGAGTAGTGGCCGAGGACGCCGAGCGGACTGGGCGGACGACGGCCGTGCGCGTCGACGTCATAGATGTCGTAGTCGACGCCGGCGGCATCGAGCGCGTCGGTGTAGTAATCGAGGTACTGGGGTCCCGCGAGCGGCGCGGGGTTCGGCTGGACGCCCGACCAGTCCTCGTTCGAGAGGATCAGCACGGGATGGTTCGTCTCGACCTCGGCGTCGTAGGTGAACGACTTCGACTTCTCGCCTCCCGCGACGAACCACACCTTCACCTCGTCGCCCGGTTTCGTTCCCGGCACGGAGCCCCGCACCCGGTGATAGAAGACGCCCGGCTCCGTGTAGTAGCGCTCGCCGCCCTCGTAATTCGTTGTCGGCACCGTCTTGGTCTTCTTGCCGTTGATCTTGTACTTCATCTTCACCTTGCCGAGCTCGCGCTTGACCACGGCGCCGACGAGCTGGGGACTTCCGTAGGAGTCCTTGAACGTGTCGACGGTGAAGTCGGCCGCCGTGTTTTCGAGGTGAGAGTGGGGGTTGGCCGGGTCGTTCGCAGACTTCGCCAGGTCGAGGATGAAGGGCAGGTGCCGCTCGAATTCCTGCTGGATCTGCTGCGGCGAGTCCGGGTACTCGAATCCGGTCACGTTCACGTCCTCGGCAGGCGTGCCCTCAGGCGTGAAGGAGAGCGTGTCCTGATCGTTGTAGGCCCAGTCGGTGAAGTCACCGTTCGTGATGTAGAGGCCGGCGGACAGCTCGGGGATGAAGCCAGGAATGGCGGGCTTGAAGACGTCGCCCGCCAGCGCGGTGAAGATCTCGTTGTCGGCGCTCTTGGTGTCCTGCTGGAAGCCCATCGGGTAGAGCAGAAGCGCGGCGGCGGTGTGGTCGTTCTTCTGGAAGACGGGATGGATCTCCTCGAAGAGCGCCTCCATCGCAGTGGTTTCCGGCTCTGAGGCGGGGCTTGGGCCGCGATAGGTCTCCGAGGTGGGGTCTGGGGAGCTGCCGTCGTTGTCGAGACCCCAGTGCTCGGAGAAGTTTCGGTTCGGATCGACGCCGTCGTTGTTGTCGATCACGTT
The DNA here is from genome assembly GCA_033856515.1 of Solirubrobacterales bacterium. Lineage (GTDB taxonomy): Bacteria > Actinomycetota > Thermoleophilia > Solirubrobacterales > 70-9 > JALZKA01. Next base: position 59,401 of record JAWVEY010000031.1, on the reverse strand, counting down.
GTTGTTGTCGTTGTCAGCCAGGTTCTTTCGCCAGAGGCGGTTGCCCGGCGTGAACGTGTACTCGTAGCCGTCCGGGTTGTTCACGCAGACGAACCACAGCTCGGTGTTGTTGACGAGCTTCGTCGCCTCCGTGCCTGCGCTGGTCGTCTTGCCGTAATGGCCGAGGAAGTAGTCGAGGGTCCGCCGGCACGTCTCACCGGCGAGCCACTCACGCGCGTGCTGCATAGCGTTGTAGAGGACCGCGGGCCGGCCGGGGATGTCCGAGCCGGTTGCGTCCTTGGTCACCTGGATGGCAGTGATGTCCCGTCCGCCGTAGGTTGTGCCGGCCACAAGTTCGGCGGTGATGTCGGGATAGTCGGCGAGCACCCGCTCGTACGTCTCGGTGTACTGCTCCTTGTCGTCGTCCGCAACGGCGTCGTACTTGGTCCAGACATCGTAGGCAGCGTCGGTCGCGCTGGCGGTCGCGTCACTCTGGGCGCTTCGCTGTGCGGATGCGGGGGCGCGGTAGTTGGTCAGTCGCTCCGCGTCGAGCTTCGCGAAGTCGGCGCGATAGCCGACCACGTCGATCGTCCCTCGGTCCAGGTCGCGGCCTTCGGTCACGTCGAAGCCTTGTTGGGCGAGTGCCTTCAGGTTCTTGGCAGATGCGTCCAGTCGGTACGCGTTGAGGCTTTCCGCCGATGCGGGAGCAGCAGAGACCGCGATCCCGGCGAAGGCGAGGACGATCGCGAGGCTGAGGCAGCGGCGCCGGACTCCAGCGCCTAGCACCGTGTGCGCTTCCAACATGTGATCCGAACGCCTCCCTGGTGAAAAACCGGATGGCCCCCTGCGACGAAAGTATCAAAATCTTCGACGGAAGGGCGGGCGAGGGGACTTGAGCCTTCCGTAAGGTGCCTGACACAGTGTTATCTGCACGTATGACACGCGCGAAGAAGCTCCCGGAGGCGCCCACTTTGAACGACGACCAGGTCCGCGAGTTGCTGGCCCTCACCGGTTCGGCAGATTCCGTCGAGCTCAAGCTGACCGTGTCGGAGGAGCATCGCTACTCGACGCTAAAGGCGCTCGGGATCGATCCCTTGGAGGCGTACATCCGGCAGATCTTCTTCTTCGACACGGCTGACCTGGCCCTCGACGAGGCAGGCCTTGTCGCCAGGGCCCGCCGCAGCCAGGGGCGACCCGACGACTCTGTTGTGAAGCTGCGGCCAGTCGAGCCGGCAACGCTGGAGGCACGCGAGCGCAAGTCCAAGAACTTCGTCGTCGAGGTGGACGCTATGCCTGGCGGCTTCGTGTGCTCGGCGTCGTACAAGGGCACGCTCAAGAAGCCGCGCGTCAAGGGGGCGATCGCAGGCGAGATTCCCCTCCGCAAGCTGTTCTCGAAGTCCCAGCGGGCCTTCTTTACGGCCAATGCGCCGGAGGGCGTCGAGCTCGACGACCTCATGGTGCTCGGCCCCGTCAACGTGATGAAGCTCAAGACCAGGCCGAAGAAGATGGGCCAGAAGCTCGCGGTTGAGCTGTGGAACTACCCCGACGGGACCAGGATCCTCGAGCTCTCGACTAAGTGCGCCCCAGCTGACGCGTTTGACGTAGCCGCCGAGGCGAGGGCCTTCCTGACCGAGGCTGGAGTAGAGCTCGGGGACGAGCAGCAGACCAAGACCCGGACGGCGCTCGAGTATTTCTCGAAGGCTTAGGCCCGCCTGCGAACGGGCTCCGGCGCGCGATAGCGCACCACAGTTCTAGCGAGCTTGTCGTGAAATCCCTGGCGCTTTTCGTTGGTGAGGATCGGCAGATAGCCGGCGAAAAGCGGGATCGCCGCCAGGACCATCCCGACGATGCGAACCACTCCTCGCGCCGGCTTCACCCGGGCTCCCTCCGTCGTGATCACGTCGATTCCCAGGAGGCGCATACCCGGCGTCTGGCCCGCAAGCCACCAAAAGGTGATCAGGTACACGTCGAAGGCTGCGATCCACGCGAGCGCTCCCAAGACGACCTCCAAGGCGCCTACGTCAATCGAGACCTCGCCGAACGCCTCGGCGATCAGGGCGATCACGGCACCCACTGCGAAGAGGCTTGCCTGCACGATGGCCACATCCAGCGCGAAGGCACATGCGCGGCTGACGATGCCCGCGTACTCAGCGGGGACGGAGCCGACGCTTGGGGTCTGACCCCACGGTTGGGGTCTGACCCCACGGTTGGGGTCTGACCCCTCCGGTGTCACGTCCGTCACGGTTGCGGCGGGCCGTTCTCTCTGGAGGCGGTTTCCAGTGCACGTGGCTGGGGCTCGCGAGGCGTACGCCTGAGCACCTTGCGCGCGACGCGCTCGGCGAATTCGTCGGCGGTGACCGTGCGCTTGCGCGCTTCGTCGGCGACCACTCCGGTCAGCCCGGCGCTTGCGCTGGCGATTGCGTTCAGCACTTCGGGGCTGGACGCAATCCGGTCCACGATCCGCCAGAGGTCTTCGCTCTCCAGTAGCCGCTCGATCGCCCGCGAGGTGCGCTGGGATGAGACCGCGTCGGCGGTCACGCGGTCGATCGCCCTGTCGATCGCCAGATCGATCTCAGCCCTGGCTCGGGCGAGATCCCTGCGGCCTGCGGCATCGAGGCTCTCGAGCAGCGCGTGCGCTTCGGCGCGAGCTGCCTGCCCGGGCGGCGTGGCGAGGCCGCTTCGGACGGCTCCGACGCCGGGACGCGCCACCGCGCGAGCCGCCGCGGTCGCCCCTATAGCGGCGGAAGCCATCACCCGCGCACTGAGCCCTAGGGCGCCGATCAGCGCGTTGCCAGCGGTTGGAGCCGGTGGCGGAGTGGGTGAGTCGTTCGTGCTCAAAGCACCGACATAGTCGCATGAGAGGTCACAAGACCGCAAAACCACCACGGCTTCCCTGCCAGTAGTGTGGGCAAACATCCTTGAAACGAACGGAGTCGTGAATGCTGCTCGCCGCCGAAAACAACTATCCCCTGCTCGAGGTCATCTGGACGATCATCGTCTTCTTCGCGTGGGTGATCTGGATCTGGACGGTCATCGCGGTCCTGAGCGATGTCTTTCGCAGGCACGATCTGAGCGGCGGGGGCAAGGCCGGGTGGACCTTCCTGATTATTCTCATCCCGTTCCTAGGCGTCTTGGTCTATCTGATCAGCCAGGGTCAGCACATGGCTGAGCGGAACGTCAAGCACATGCAGGCCCAACAGAAGGTGATGGAGCAGCACATCCGTGAGGTCGCGGGCGGCGGCGGCCCTGCCGGCGAGATCGCCAGCGCGAAGGCCCTCCTCGAGAGCGGCGACATCACCCAGGAGGAATTCGACGCCCTGAAGCGCAAGGCGCTGGCTTAGGGCGCATTAGGCTCGCCTGGATGAGGATCCGGGGACGCTTGCGGCGAGGCCAGGCCCAGGGCGATCCGGCGGTGGCCCAGAGCCCGGCCGAGGGCGACTACGTCGAGATTGACGCCAGCGAGCTGACAGGAGTGTTCGCCGCTCCGGGTTGGCTGCGAGACGTCGGGCTGACGGCTTGGCTTTTGGTGGGCGTCGCACTTTTCCTGGTCGGAATGGTGTGGCTGGCCTCGCTCACGCAGACGATCGTCGCACCGGTGATCACGGCGGCGGTCGTGGCTGCGGTGGCTTCGCCCCTCGTCGCGTGGATGAACCATCACCGGATCCCGCGCCCGCTCGCGGCGGTCCTGATCATGCTCGGGCTGATCGCGGTTGGTGTTGGACTATTCCTCTTGGTCGTAGGTGGAATAACGGGCCAGGCGAGTGACATCACCGGTCAGCTCTCGGACGCACGGAGCACGCTCCAGGGCTGGCTCCAGGACATCGGAATCGACCCGTCGACTGCGGCGGATGCGAACAAGAGCGCAGGCGCCTCGGTAAACGCCTCGTTCTCGCAGTTCCTGCACGGGATCGGCGAGGGGATCACCGCGCTCTCCGGGCTCGCATTCTTCCTGGCTCTCACGCTTCTCAGCCTCTTCTTCTTTCTCAGCGACGGGCCGAAGATCAGGGAATGGGCCGAGGGGCATTTCGGCGTCCCGCGGCCTGTCGCCCATGTAGTAAGCGGGCGCACCCTCGGCGCTCTGCGCGGCTACTTCCTGGGCGTGACGCTCGTGGCCGGGTTCAACGCCGGAGTCGTGACTCTGGGCGCGCTCATCCTCGGGGTTCCCTTGATCGGCACGATCGCCGCCGTCACCTTCGTCGGCGGGTTCATCCCCTATCTGGGCGCTTGGACTGCCGCTGCATTCTCGGTCCTGCTCGCCCTGGGCGGGGCTGGGCCTGAAGCGGCCGGTGGGATGATCGTCGTGCAGCTCCTTGCCAACGGGATCCTCCAACAGCTCGTTCAGCCCTTTGCGATGGGTGCTGCGCTGGGGATACACCCCCTCGCGGTGCTCGTGGTTACGATCGCCGGGGGCGCCCTGTTCGGACCGGCGGGCCTGATCTTGTCGGCCCCGCTCGTCTCAGCCGTCGTGCGCATCTCGGAGGATCTTCGCCAGTCACGGGACTCCGAGACTCCCGATGAAGAAACAACCAGCTCCGAGGAGGAGATCACGGATGACAACACCGACCCCTAGCGCGCAACCGGCAAAGAAGCGGCGAACGGTGCCAATCGTCCTCCTGATCCTGGCCACGATCGTCGGGATCGTGTCCGTGCTCGCACTCTGGGCCAAGCGCCAGGCGCTCGAGACGAGCACCTGGGTTGAGACAAGCACGGAGCTGCTCGAGGACAAGGCGATTCAGGACGCCCTGGCGGACTTCATCGTCAACACGATCTACGAGAACGTCGATGTTCAGGGGGAGATCGCGGGTGCACTGCCCCCGAAGGCCGCGTTGCTGGCGGGGCCGATCTCAGGCGGCCTGCGGCAGGTCGCCACCAGAGCGACTCAGGATGCGCTCGAGCAAGAGAAGGTCCAGGGTCTCTGGGAGGACGCCAACCGCGTTGCCCACGCGAAACTTTTGGCGCTGCTCGAGGACGAGGGAGAGTTCGTCTCGACCACCGACGGCGAGGTCAGTCTGGATCTAACGACCCTCGTAAGCGAGGTTGCGTCCGGCATCGGCATCGGAGGCGACATCGCCTCGAAGCTGCCCGAAGGCGCTTCGGATATCGAGATCTTGAAATCGGACGAGCTGGGAGCGGCGCAGAACGCAGTGCAGATCTTGCGAACGCTCGCCTGGGTTCTGACGGGACTCGCCCTGTTGCTCTACGCGCTCGCGATCTTTTCCGCGCGGGGGTGGCGCCGCGAAATGCTGCGAGCGGTCGGATTCTCGTTCATCGCCATCGGAGCAATCGACCTGATCGCCCGAAACGCGGGGGGTGACGCCATCGTCAGCGCCCTGAGCGAATCGTCGACTGCCGACACCGCAGTGCTCCACGCCTGGCAGATCGGGACTTCGCTGTTGAAGGACACGGCGGAGTCGCTGATCGTCTACGGCGTCGTGATGGTCGTCGCGGCATGGCTGGCCGGACCCTCCAAGGTCTCAACGTCCATTCGCTACGCGCTCACTCCGTATCTCCGACAGCCCAAGTACGCGTACGGAACTCTTGCGGGCATCTTGATCCTGCTGTTCTGGTGGGATCCGGTCGTCGCCACCGACCGTCTGGTTCCGTCACTCCTCCTGGTGGTCGTCCTGGCCATCGGCATGGAGGCCCTCAGGCGACAGATGATCCGCGAGTTCCCCGACCACGTGTCAACGGGCACACCCGAGGGAATCGCTCAGTCGCTGGCCGACAGGATGCGCGAGTCGCGAGAGCGCCGCGTTGTCGGACGGGCAGCGCCAACGGAGGCGTTGCCGGGTGCGCTCTCAGGCGCCAGCCGCCTCGAGGAGCTCGAGCGCTTGGCGAAACTCGGGGACCAGGGAGTGCTCACCCCTGAAGAAGTCGCCACCGAGAAGTCGCGCATTCTGAGCAGCTGAAGCCAAGCGAGCCGGGCCTGAGCCCTTACCCTCCCGCGGGTTAACGCTCTCTGCGGGTGCCCAGGTTCCTATATGCCTCGTGGCCCAGGTCAGCGAGCCAGCGGCGCATCAGCTGGTGCATCTCTTCCGCGCCGACGATCGGTTCCGCCGGCATCGCCCAGTCCGCCGGTGCAAGTGCGAACGGAAAGGACTGCTCGCCGCCCATGCCGCCGTGCGATCCGACCAGCTCCTCGAACGCCGCCACTTCGTCGGTCTCTTCCCAGTATGTGCTGTTGAGGACGATGTCGGGGCAGTGATCGAATCCGTCCGTGCGCCGAAGGTGGTGGGGCGCGTTCGGTCCGAATGGAGCCAGGGGATCCTCGCCCGCGATCGTCCCATCGGCGAGACGGTGGACGCCCTCCGCCCCCAGGGCGAGCGGCCCGTCCCGCTCGGAGCGCACCAGCGCAAAGCCGATTCCGGGATGGTTGAGGAGCGCCGGCATCAAATCCGGGTAGATCTCGTTGATTCGCTCCAGGCTCAGGCGCCCAGGCTGGCGTGGGAAGGAGATGAGCCCTAGGCACCCGGATGCCATGACGGAGAGCTCAGGCGGCATCGCTTCGTCGCTCGCGCTGCGCTCGCGCTCGCTCGTCCCTTCCTCGCCCAGGACGACCTCGCCGTCCTGCGTATTCTTGCGGCTCATCCTCCGGACCAACCGTCCGATCAGACCCTCGTCCCCGCTCGCTTCCGTGAGCGAGGCGCTGAGGTAGGAGAGGGACTCGTCGGAGTGAGCGTCCTCTGCCTCAACGTGATCCGTCGCGCACGCTTCCGAGACCAGGTCCTCGAGGGACTTCCCGTAGCGGTCGAGGAACGTCGCGCCCTGCGACTGGCCGTGGTCGGAGAGGACGACTAGGTGATACGGCCGCTCAGCGTCTTCAGCGGCGGCCTCGATGCGCGCAAGCTGCCGGTCGAGGCGCCGCAGGACGGCCAGCGCGTCGACACGCTCGACGCCGGAGTGGTGGGCGACCTCGTCGTAGGCCAGGAACGTCGTGTATCCGACCGGCCGCCCTGCGTATAGATCCCCGATCACGGCGGCGACCTGCAGGTCGCGCTGAATCACCGTCCCCCAGGCTCGGACCAGCGCGTAGGAGAAGGAGCGCTTGATCCGTGGGCGGATGTCGCGCCGGCGCTGCTGGGCGGCGTAGTAGAGCTCCTGGATGATGTCTCCGATGACGAGGGTGAAGGTGCGGGTGACGCTGTACGGGTTCGAGAAGTAGGCGTAGTAGTCCTCGCCGATCCGCCCTGGACGGCCACGCTGGAGAACCGTGCTCATCGTCAGCAGGGTGTGGGGCGCGTCGCCGGAGAGGATGTTCGCCCGGCTGGCCCCATCCGCGTGCAGGAGTCCCCGCCCGTCCGAATGGCGGCGCTCGATCTCGGCGGCGTCCTTTGGGTGGTTCGTGACGATCGCCCGTCCGTGCTCCTTCTCCCACCAGCGAAAAGCGGGCATGTCGTCGTTGGAGCCGTGCAGGAGGCCGGCCTGGCACGCGCCTGTCTGGGACGACCAGTCGGTCTCCCAGGGGATCAGATGGTGGGTTCCTTCGCTGACCCACCCCGCAAGCGTCGGCAGATGACCGTCCCGGAGCGCCCGGCGGATCACGTCGTGGGCGAGCCCGTCGATCTCGAGGAAGTACACGCCAGGCACGACATAGGTCGCTCCGCCCTCGCGCTGGCGCTGGGCGGCGCGTTTGAGGACGTTCCGGTAATAGAAGTCGTCGTCGTCGATTGCCAGGAGCGCGGTCGCGAACGTGTTCACGAGGGTGATGCCGATGGCCACCGCAATCCCCGTCCCGAGATCGCGAACGTGCATCGAAGGCTCGATTGCCGAAACGGCAAGCACGACGGCGCCGTTGAGAATCAGGACTCCAAGCCCCAGGGTCAGGACCGTGAATGGAAGCGCGACTCGGATGATCAACGGCCAGACCAGGGCGTTGACGAGTCCGATTAGAGCCGCCGCGAGGATCGCCGTGCCGTCGCCCTCGATCTCGAAGCCCGGGAGGATGGCGTTCATCAGGTGAAGCGCGGCGGCCGTGAGCAGCAGGACGATGACTATCCGCACCGCTGACCGCAGGCCGCCGCTGTGGCGCTCCCGATTGTGCTCCCCGTTCGTCATCGCGTCATCCTAGGTTCACGACCACCGGGCGTGCCCGGACTCGACCGCAGCCCAGCAGGGAGGAGCCGGCGGCGACTCCCCAGAAGGGAGCCGTCGCCATAGATCCTCCAGGTTCTGCTTAGCGTCCTTCGATTGCTGCCTGGTCCTCGTCGAACATGACGAGGCCGTGGACAACCCAGATGCAAACGATGAACATCAGGATGGACCACCAGGGATTTTCTCCCGCGATCGAGAAGAAGGCGCTGATCGCGCCTAGGGTCCCGGCGAGGATGCCGAGGAACTTTCCGTAACCCCCGCCGCCCATGAGCGAGAAACCGCCCGTGAGCTCAAGGGCTCCGACGATGATCAAGACCCAACCGAGCGTGTTGAGATCGTCGAGGATGAATCGCGTATCGCTGATAGCGAAACTGGCGTCATCCAAGGCACCGATGCCGTAGATGATGTTGAGCGTTCCCAGCATCACCAGCATGATTGCGGCGAATAGTGTGCGGCCTGCACCTCTCATTTTGTGCTCCTCTTGTTGCGTTGTATTTGGATCGGGTAAGTCATTGGCGCGCCATCACGATCCGCATCTGCTCTTCGGGCGAGATGAATTGGTCGGAGGATCACGCCTTCGGCGCTGCCACCGTCGGGAATCTCAACCTCGGCGGTAATCGCGTGGGACTTGTTCTTTATGGCCAGCACTGAGTTCTCCGAGAGCCTGGACATACCCCCAAACAGAGTCTGAGAGGTCCCTCGGACGAGTGCGGCCTGCCCGCCATGTCTGGGTTGAATCGCTCAAAACGTCGATCGTCATCCCCAGGAAATGCCCAGTCGCGGGGTGCCCCGTGTCTTCAGACGCAATCAGAGCGAGATCGTCACCGGGAAGGTGACGATCCAGACTAGGGACGCCACGAATAGGAGGTAGCCCATTCCCAGGATGACCTTCTGGCTCCCGACGGTGCGCATCCTCGTGCTTAGACCGGCAAAGAACAGGCACGCAGCGAACAGGACAACCGCGAACACGTAGTTGTCTGCCCGCTGGATGTTTTCCGTGGCCTGTGCAGCGAGAGCGTCGGCTGCGTTGTTCAGGGAGGTCGCCTCGTCACTGGACTTCACGTCGTATTGCTGCATGACGAACGGGCTGGGCGGAGCCGCGGGGTGCTCGAGGGGCTCCTTTTCGATCCAGGCGTCGAAGGCGGGGGCCAGCCGGTCGCTGAAGCGCTCGCGGTAGAAGTCGGCGAGCTGTCCCTCACCGGTCGCATGCGCATCGACCCACTGAATGAAGAGGGCGACATCGATCTGGGTTTCGCGATCCGCAATGTCCTGCGCGCGGGTCGACTCGATGCGGCTTGCCGTGGCCTTCATCTGGAGCTTTGCCTGCTCTGAGTGCCAGCGCGAAGACTGGTACCCAGCCCAGGCCGTCGCCAATGTGGCCGCAGCGAGGAGCACGGTCGCGAGCACATCGATCCGGTGCTGCGTGTGGCGCTCCGGTGTTGTCGCAGGAGTGGTCATAGACCCGATGTGGCGACTCGCTGGCCGCTCGCGTCGCAAGGCTCGGGGTCCGTCTCCTTGGACAATTGCCGCTCCTCGTTGAGGATCTCCAGGGCACGCTCCATCGCGACCGGCTTGAGGCTTCCCAATCCGTCCCGGTACGGGTCGTCCAGGAACTGGATCAAGAGCAGCATGAGGGCGATCACCGCCGTGACCGAACCGATGAGCATCGCCTGCGCCTTGGCACGCTCGCCCCGGTCGGAGAAGAAGAGCATGAAGGCGAAGATGATCAGAGCGATCAGGATCAGCACGAACCAAAGCGGCCCCGGGATCACTCCGACCGCACCGTGGATTCGGTCCCTCCGCGCCTCCTCACGGGTCGCCGTGTGATCCAGCCACTGGTCGTAGGCAGACTGCTCAGCATTTGACTCTGGGTCCGCAGTCCGCAGGGTTCGGAACAGCGCAGCGCTCCACGGGTTGATCGCATCGCCTTGCGTTCCCGCCTCGAGTGATGGCCACTCGTCGTAGACGACGGACCTCGCGTAACACACGAGTTCGCCACTCATTCGTTCGCGTACCTCGACCGGCATGAACTGCGCGGTCTCGTACTGCTGGGTGACCGCGAGCGCCTCAGCCTCTGCACCTGCGCGTGAGTCGTCGTAGCTAGTGAAGGCCAGGAAGACGATCAACCCGAGAAGCACCGAAAAACCGGTAGCCAGCACGCCGAAAGCGCCCGCCGCGCGGTCGCCGTCTTCGAAGACGCTGCCCTCGGGCGCCCGCCGGCGAACGAGGAGCATCGCCGCGATGGAGATCGCGGTGGCGGCGACGATGATCAGGAGTGCGACTGCCGGGCTCATCGGGAGGTTCGCCATCCTTGCATGCATGATGCGAGCGTGAATCGCCTGCGCCAGTTCGCCTCCCGGATCGGCGAGTTCGTGAACGCCATCGAGGAGGCCGACGAGGCCAAGATCGAGGAGGCGGTTGTGCGGATGAGCGAGTCGCACGTGCTCCTACGCCCGCTCGCCCTGGCGATCAGCGCCTTCGTCCTTCTATTCGACAGCCTCCGCATGATCCTCACCAACTGGCGGCTCCTGCTTATTCAGCTCCTGCCTGCTCTGTGGATCTGGCTGGCGATGGGGATCCTCAGGGCGTACGTCCTCTATGACCAGGACCTCGACGAGATTTACGGGCTCCAGATCGTGCCGGTGTTCCTTCTCGTCATCGCGATCACCATCGCCAGCTTCTTCCTCAACGCGACGTTCGCGTTCGCGATCATGCGGCCCGGCGCGCCCATCCGTCCAGCACTCGCCGAGGCACGGGCACACCTCGGTCAGATCATCGGGTTTGGCTTTGTCGTCGGGTTCCTTCTGGGAATCGCGACTACGGTGGCACCGCGGTGGGGCAGCCCGTGGTTCTCGATCTTCCTCGGGGCCGTGATCGGGCTGATGATGGTGGCCTACATCGCCGTGCCCGCCCGGATCATAGGGGCCAAGCCCACGTATTCGCGCCGCGAGCGGATGATGACCACGGTGGTTTCAAGCGCCCTGGGCTTCACGGTTGCGCTGCCGCCGTACCTCATCGGGCGACTGGGCTTTCTGATGCTCGGCTCGAAGGTGCTCCTAATTCCTGGGATCATCCTGGTGGTGATCGGAGTCACCCTCGAAGCGGGCGCGACCGGAGCGGTGAGGGCAATCAAGCTCAGTGCCGGGCTTCAGCAGCGAGGCAGTCCAAAGACCGGCGACACCTAAGGGCTACGGCGCAGAGTCGTCTGGCTCATCGGTGGAGCGGCGCTCGACGCTAAGTGCCCGCTCGATCTCGTCGAGCCGCGCCTCGATTCGTTTCAGATGCATGGCCGTGACTGAGTCCTCGTCGTCGGTATTGCGCCTCTTTCGCACCTGCTCGATCAAGGTCGCCGTCACCGCTGCCGCGACCACGGTGATGAGCCCGATGCCCTGGAGCATCAGGACAGCCCCGATGATGCGCCCCTTGGTGTCTGCCGGCACGACGTCGCCGTAGCCCACGGTGGTCACGGTCTGGAGAGCCCACCACATGCTGGTGCCGAGATTCGGGAACTCCTTGTGATCGAGCAGCCAGATGAGCACGCCGCCCGCGAGCGTCACCAGGAACGTCGCGATCATGATGATCTGGGCCGCGCGTCGGGCGGTGAGCGGCTCCGCCAGCGGCTTCATGAGCGATCTCATCCGAACACCGTATGCCGGGTCACGCCGTCACCGTCGCGCGCCGGGCATCCTCGTCGGCATATTCGCCATGTAGGCGCGTCTCGTCCTCCTTGTTCGGGAAGCGGAAGCGCACGATCAGCGCGCCGAGCAGGATCGCGATGATCCCCGCCAGGTAGGCCCAGTGATCACCGTCGAGGAAAGAGCTGCGCGCGGCGGCGACGATCTGGTCGGAGTACTTCGGATACTGCTCGGCGACTTCCGCGGCGCTTGAGAACGACTTCTGGAGCTCTGCCTGAACGCTGTCGGTGATCTTGTCCTTGCTCGGGGAGTTGGCAACCGCCATCGCGATCGAGGCCGAATAGCCGGCGGTCAGCACGGCTCCGAGGATCGACTGCATGATCGCGCCGCCTAGATCACGCTGGAGATCGCTTGTTCCCGATGCCATTCCAGCCCGCGAGACAGGGACCGAGCCGGTGAGCGAATGCGACGCCGGCGTGCCCGCGAACCCGACACCGGCGCCAATCAGGAGGTAGGCGAGCCCGACCTCCCAATACGGGGTGCTCTCGTCCCAGAGCAGCAGCATCGCCAGGAACCCCAGGAGGCAAAAGAGGTAGCCCACAAGCAGCGTGAACCGCGAGCCGCGCGTCTCGATCAGCTTTGCCGACCGAGGGGCCATTAGGACCATGCCTATCGCGCCGGGGAGGATCGCCGCCCCGGCCCCCAGGGTCGAGTACTCGAGCACGTTCTGAAGGAACTGCTGGCCGACGAACATCGCGCCCATCAGCGTCCCGAAGACGATGATCCCGGCCACCGCGGCAACCCAGAAGATCCTCCGGCTCGCGACCGAGAGGTCGTAGAGCGGGCTCGCGACGCGCCGTTGGCGAAGCACGAACGCACCGGCGGCGGCGAGCGCGATCACTCCGAGCCCGGCGGCCAGCGCTCCCTCGTTGGGAATCACGGAGAAGTTGATCGCGAGTACCAGCGCGGCGATCATCAGCACCGAGAGGATGCCTCCCAGGTTGTCGACGGGGTCGGTGGTCTCATTGACGTGCGCCGGAACCAGGCGGTGCGCGAGAACCAGCGCCACCACAGCGAGTGGCAAGGTGATCAGGAAAACCGAACCCCAGTCAAACTGCGTAAGCATCGCGCCGGCGATGAGCGGGCCCAGGGACGAGATCGCGGCGCCGAGGCCGGACCAGAGCGCGATTGACTTGGTCCGCGCCGGGCCGGACCAAAGCGCGGTGATCAGCGCCAGAGTGGTCGGGAACGCGAGTCCGGCCGCGAGACCGCCGAGGATCCTGGCGCTGAACAGGACCTCGATCGATGGCGCAAACGCTGCCAAGAGAGCAGCGGGGATCGCGAGACCGGTGCCCAATAGCAAGAGCAGCTTGCGGCCGTAACGGTCGCCGACCGCGCCCAGGTACAGCACCGATGAGGCCAGCCCCAGCGAGTAACCGACGGCGACGAGGTTGAGCGCGGCCTGGCTGGCGTCAAACGCCTTGCCGATATCGGGCAGCGCCACGTTGGCGACCGCCAGGTTCAGGTTCGCCACCGCAGCGACCAGGATCAGTGCGGTCAGCACCAAGCCCTGGCGCTGTGGGGCGCCTTTTGCTTGATTGCCCCCCTCGGTCACTCCTCAAGTAATACTGCTTTTCGGCGGACGAGTAGCTCAGGCCGACGGGTTGGTCATCAAGGCTGTCAAGCGAGTCCTGGCCAAGTGACTAGCGCGGTGAGATCAGGGCGAGCGGGAGCCCGCCGGAGGCCTCCGGTTTGACCGTTGCGATCCGCCGGCCCGGCTGGACGGCGTCCTTCGCCGTGCCGAGCTTGTCGCCCAGCAGGCTTGCCGCGTGGTGGATGTCGGACACCACGGCGGTGATGCCCCAGAAGCGCGCCGGTGCGCCTTCTGAGAGGCCCGTTCCTTCGACGACCTCGATCAGCAGGTCATCCATGAGGAAGAACCCCTGGCGTATCCCGCCGCCGGCTTCGCGCACCCGCCGGCACTCGACGCCTACGTCTTGAAAAGCCGCGCTCGTGCGCTCGAGCGAGGGCGTGAAGACGACCAGATGGTCGATCGCGGTCGCCCCGTTGGGATTGTCAGCTTCCCGCTCGCCTCGGGTGCCGGATTCGGTGGGCAGCCCGTCGATCGAGCCGGGCAGGTCGGCGCCCTCGAGCGCCCAGGATTCGATCGCGCCCTGCTTGGCGGCCGGCAGCAGTTCGAGACGCACGCCGCCGAGCACTGCGACGCCGTCGTTATCGACGTCGAAGCCGAGCTCACGCCATTCCTCGTGCTTGCCGCCGATGCGGAGGGCAGCGACTCTCACCGCGAGCCGGCAGAGACTGGTTGTCCATCCTGAACGAGGTGGAAATGCGCGTCTTCGGGCTCACCCAGCATGCGCTTCATCGTCGCGCGGTTGAAGGGAAAGAGATCGATGGTGCCATCGGCTCGCTGATACCAGGAGTTGCAGCCGGTGTTCCAGACCGTGGGGCCGAGCGCTTCGGCGACCTGCGCGTTGAACTCGTCCGTCGCCTCCTCGGTTGGCTCGACAGAGTCGATCTCGCCGCTTGCGAACCGCTCGAGCCAGCGCACGATGTAGTAGGAGGACAGCTCAGCGGCGTGGTGCAGAGGGAGAGAGCCGACCGGCGAGTTGGGTCCCAGGATCGAGAAGAGATTGGGGAAGCCCGAGATGGCCATCATCCGGTACGCGCGAGGGCCGTCCTGCCATGCCTCGTCGATCGTGATGCCGTCGCGCCCGATCAGGTTCATCGGGCGCATGTAGTTGTGTGCCTTGAAGCCGGTCGCCAGGGCGACCAGGTCGAACTCGCGTGACTTCGCGTCGGCCGTAACGATCCCGTCCGCGCTCACGTGGTCAATCGCCTCGGTGACGACCTCGACATTGGGTTTCTGGATCGCCCGCAGGAAGCTGCCCGAGACCACCTGGCGCTTGCACAGCGGCTCGTAGCCGGGCGTGACCCGTTCTCTCAACTCGTTGTCGCGGATCGAGTTCAGCCTGCGCCTCGCCGAGGCCTGAAGGAGGCGGCGCCGCCAGGACGGGCGGGTGACGATGTCGGTAAAGATCCACGACGCCTGGAGGAGCCCCTCGAAGACGGCGCGGTTGAGGAGGGGAACGCGGCGCATCAGCTCCGAGACAATCGCTGGCTGGCGCATCTCGGTCGGGCCCCACAGCACCCATTGCGGGCTGCGCGTGAAGAGAGTCACCTGCTCGGCGTCGCGCTGCATCGCCGAAACGAGCTGAACGCCCGTCGAGCCGGTGCCGATCACCGCGACTCGCTTGCCTGCGTAGTCGACATCGTCATCCCATCGCGCGCTATGGAGCGTCGTTCCCCCGAAGTCCTCGAGGCCCGGGATGTCAGGCACGTTCGGGTGGTGGAGGACCCCCGTCGCCATGACGACGAAGTCGGCACGCTCCGTTTCGCCGCCGGCCTTGACCTCCCATTCCTCGCCGTTCCAGCGTGCCTCGGTCACCTCCGTGTCGAGCCTGAGGTGAGGCCGAAGGCCGAACTCATCGAGGACCTCGCGGTGGTAGTCGAGGATCTCGTCCTGAGTCGCGAACACCCGCTTCCAATCGGGCTTCAAGTGGAACGAATACTGGTAGAGCTGCGAGGGAACGTCGCACGACAGACCGGGGTAGTGGTTCCAGTACCAGGTGCCACCGACGTCGGAGCCCTTCTCGAGCATCACGAAGTCGTTGAAGCCCGCCCGCTTCAGAGCGACGCCCATCGCGATCCCCGACATGCCGGCGCCCACGATCACGACGCGCGGGTTGCGCTTCTTGGGGGCCATCGGGGGCAACCTACCCGGCGGAGCGATGGCGTTGTGTGATCCCGGGTTCCGTTAGCGTCGAGCGCCGCATGCCACGACTTCGACAAGCGGTGCTCGCCGCCCGGGATCTGGACGCAACGGTTATGCAGCTTCGCGACGAGTTCGGCCTGGGCGAGCCGTATCGTGACCCGACAGTTGGGTACTTCGGCCTGACGAACGCGGTGTTCGCGATCGGGGACACCTTTCTGGAGGTTGTCTCTCCGGTCGGGACCGAGGCCGGGGCTCAGACCGCGGCGCGCCAGCTCGAGCGTTCAGGAGGGGCCGTCTGCGGCTACATGGCGATGGTCCAGGTCGAGGACGTCTTGGCCGCCCGCGAGCGAGTGCGAGCCGCCGAACTGCGCGAGGTGTTCCAGGTCGAGCTCGACGACATCGCCGAGGTGCACCTCCATCCCGGGGATATGCGCGCGATCGTCGCCCTCTCCGAGCCTCGGCCGCCTGAATCTTGGCGGTGGGGCGGCGAAGGCTGGAACGAGCGCTCCGTTCCCGGGGAAGTGAAGGGCCTGACGGTGGGAGTTGCCGACCCGAGCGCGGTGGCCGCTCGCTGGGAGAGCGCCGGCGGCGGGGAGATCCCCGGCTGCCGCTTTGAGGCCGACCAGCGCTCACCCGGAATCATCGAGATCGAGCTTGAGATCCGCGGCAATCGACATATGATCCGGCCTCGATGACCGAACCCCGCACCCTTTGCGAGGCGTTTCAAGGGACGGTTGCGGAGCACCCCGACCTCGTCGCTCTCCGCACGCCGGGTGGCGCTGTCGAGCTGACGTTTGCTGACTACGCGGCCAGAGTTCGCTCGGTTGCCGCCGGGCTCGACGCGATCGGCGTCAAGCGCGGCGACACGGTGGCGATGATGCTCACGAACCGGCCCGAGTTCAGCGTCTGCGACACCGCAGCGATGCACCTCGGCGCGACTCCGTTCTCGATCTACAACACCTCGGCTCCCGAGCAGATCGCCTACCTGTTCGGGAATGCCGGCAACCGCGTCGTTGTGACCGAAACGCAGTTCCTCGACACGATCAAGGCCGCTGGCGTCGATGAGATCGAGCACATCGTGTGCGTCGACGGTGCCCCGGAAGGGACGATCGGCCTCGAGGAGCTCGAGAGCGGCGGCTCCGAGGACTTCGACTTCGAGGCCGCGTGGCGTGCGGTCGAGCCTGAGGATCTGGTCACCCTTTGCTACACGTCCGGCACCACCGGGCCGCCCAAGGGCGTGCAGCTCACGCACGCGAACATCCTTGCCGAGTCACTCGGCTTCAACGGCGTCGTCCCGCTGGCCGCCGGCGAGCGTTGCACCTCGTACTTGCCGCACGCTCACATGGCCGACCGGCAGACCTCGCACTACAACCCGATGGTCTTCGGGATCCAGATCACACAGGTGGACGATCCCAGGATGATCGCTGCCGCATTGCCCGACGTCAGACCGACGTTCTGGGTCGCGGTTCCGCGAGTCTGGGAGAAGCTCAAGGGTGCGCTGGAGGCGCAGGGCATCACAGATCCGGCCGCGCTTCCAGAGGAGGCGCGCAAGGGGGTCCTCGAGAAGATCGGCCTTGACGAGTGCCGGATCGCTTTCGTGGGCGCAGCGCCGTCTCCGGTCGAACTTCTCCAGTACTTCCAGGACCTCGGACTGCCGATGTGCGAGGTCTGGGGAATGTCGGAGCTGACCTGCGTTGCGACGTGCAATCCGCCGGACAAGATCAAGCTCGGCACGGTCGGGCCTCCGATGGATGGCGTGGAGGTCAAGCTCGCCGATGACGGGGAGTTGCTCTGCCGCGGCCCGATCCTTATGAAGGGCTACCGCGGTGACCCCGAACGGACGGCTGAGGCGATCGACGACGAGGGCTGGATGCATACCGGTGACATCGCCGAGATCGACGAGGATGGTTACGTCAAGATCGTCGACCGCAAGAAGGAGCTGATCATCAACGCCGCCGGCAAGAACATGTCGCCGGCCAATATCGAGTCGCGGGTGAAGAGCTCGAGCCCGTTGATCGGCCAGACGGTCACGATCGGCGATCGGCGGCCCTACAACGTGGCGCTGATCGTCCTCGACCCCGACGTCGCCGCGAAGTGGGCCGACGAGCATGGGCTCGATTCATCGGCTGACGCGATGGCCGAGGACGCATCGGTTCTCGCCGAGATCGAGCGCGGGGTGGCGGAGGCGAACGAGCATCTGAGCCGCGTGGAGCAGATCAAGCGCTTCAAGGTCCTTCCGGTCGACTGGCTGCCCGGTGGAGAGGAACTGACCCCGACGATGAAGCTCAAGCGTACGCCGATCGCCGAGAAGTACGCCGCCGAGATCGAAGCTCTGTACTCGTAACGCGTCAGCTCATCTGGGCGACTGCCGCGGGCACTCCCTCGGCGGCTGTGGCGTAGCGCGGCCTCCAGCCGAGCTCGGCTTTCAGCTTTGCGTTCGAAGATCGCGCTGAGCGTGTGACTGCAGCGACGGTGTGGCGGCCCGCCGCCAGCCGTGCGATCCCGGCCGGGATTCGCCGCGGTGCTCTGAGGCCCAGCTCCTTCGCGGTCAACGCCATGAAGTCGTAGTAGGTGATCGGCTCGTCATCAGCGCAGTGGAAGACCGTTCCCGGATTCGCCCGCTCCAGCGCGTCGGCGCAAGCGGCGGCAACGTCCTCGACGTGGACGACGTCCCAGAGATTCCTGCCATTACCGATGACCGCAAAGCGCCCCGGCCGTTTTAGCAGTGGGATGAGCTCGGTCGCGTACCAGCCGCCCGGCCCGTAAACGTGCGACGGGCGGATCACGATGCCCTCGAGCCCGCTGGCGAGAACCAGGCGTTCACCCTCCTGCTTGCTCTTGCCGTATGGGGTCTCGACCGGAAGCGGCGCATCCTCGGTGAGCAGAGCTCCACCGGCCTCGCCAGTGACGACGGTGGAGGTGAAGACGATGCGCCGCACGCCGGCAGTCTCGGCAGCGCTAATCAGCCGGCGCGTACCCTCGACGTTGACCTCGCGGATCCGGTCCTCATTTCGCTGCGAGGCGATCTCGGCGGCCAGGTGCAGGATCGCTTCGGGCGACGCTTCGGAGACCGCGTTGGCGAGAGTGTTGCCGTCGGCCAAGTCGCCCGTCACCGCCTTCGTGCCCGCGGGGTGGCTTCCGGGGCGGCGGACGAGGGCATGGACTTCATGGCCTCGATCACGCAGCACGTCACATGCGACGCCCCCGACGAATCCGCTTGCACCGGTCACGAGTACGCGCATGGGACGACCTTATTCCGAAAGGTGCCGGCGCCCGGCTCTCAGCAGTTCGTGAAGAGGTCGGACGGGTCGGGGTTGCACGAGTCGACGCCGCCCCCGCCGTCGAGGACGTCGTTCCCCTCGATGCCGTCGTGAGCCTCGATCACATCGAAGTCATCGCCGCCCGAGAGGTAATCGCTTCCGGTCCCGCCATCGATCACGTCCTGCCCGGCCTCTCCATATATGTAGTCGTCTCCTGCGTCTCCTCCGACCTCGTCTCCGCCCAGTCCGCCGAACACGACATCGCCGCCTCCACCGCCTGTGACGGTGTCATCGCCGCCATAGGTGCAAAACACTTCGCTTACCGCTCCTCCGTCGAGGTCGTCCGCAAGCTCGCTGCCGAGGAAAAGGCTCCCATCCGGCGGCGATGAGGCGAACCCGAATGCCCCGGGAGTGACGAAGGCACCCTGCCCTAGGACGCGCTCGACCCGGTCGTTCCCGGCCAGGTCGGTTGCGCTCTGACCGCCCGGTGGGCAGACCAGGCCTTGCTGCTTCTGCGGAGAGCCACTCTGGAGCCGGTAGTCGGCGGCGGCCGCATTCACAAACAGGGGATCCTCCGCATCCGAGTTTGGCCCGGGCGGATAGTCGCCGTAGTTCGCGGGATCACCGGGGTCGTATGCGTCGTTGAAGTCGTGCGTGATCGTCAGGCCAGGATCGGCGATGGACGGCAAGTCGACAACGGCCTCGCTTGCGTTGGAGATGATGTTGTCGAAGATGTTCACCGTCAGGCTGCCCGGGTCGCCATCGTTTACCTCTAGCCCGGACGAGGCGAACTGCGCGTCGTCGGATGTGTTCCCCACCACGTTCACGGTCCCATCGGCGGCGTCTCCACTGATCTCGATCCCAGCGGCCCCGCCGCAGTTGCACCCAGCTACCCCGTACACGAGGTTGCTGTAGATGTCCACTTCGGCTTGCCCCGTGCCCCCCACGAACAGATCGATCCCGCTGGCCGAATCGTTCGTGTCCACGCCGGCAGGCACGTCGGACGTCGTGACCCGGTTGTTGGCGATGGTCACTGCCAGCTCACCTGCCGCGGGCGCCGCGTCGACGTCGATTGGGGCGCCCTTCGTAGCGAGCTCGTTGTTCTGGATCGCGATTCGGCCTGGCTGCAAGGCGGAAACGTCGACGCCGCTCGAATCCCCGAGCGGGTTCGCAATGGTGGAATCCTCGAGCGTGAAGCGGTGGCCGGACCCGCCGTCGAAGTCCACGATGATCTCAATGTTCCGGAACTCGATCTTCCGGAAGGCAACCTTGACCTTCCGCGAACCCCGCTGCCCAACGTCGAGATCCAACTCATCTGTGGTGGACCCGATCACCGGGTGGAATCCCCCGGCCGGCTGGAGCGACACGCTCTTTCGGATCGTCAGCGCTTCCTTGATGGCCGCGTTCTTTGCGATGCGGATCTTGGTGCCCTTCGGGGACTTGTCGATGCACCGCTGGAGCTTGGTATCGCAAGGGACCGCGCCCGGGTAGCGCTGGGGCTTTGCCGCGGCGGACTCAGGAGCAGCAAAGGACAAAGCCACCGCGAGTGTCATCCAAGCCCCGAACCTCATGGATGAACTCTACATCCGGATTCGCACTCAGCTCGAGTGAAATCGTGGGCTAGCTCTGCTGGTACGCCCCGGCGAGCGCGCGGACCTCTGCGTAGATCCGGTCCTCGCGCTCGGGATCGATCACGGGCTTGCGGATGCTGCCGAGCACCCACTCCTGCTGTTCGGGCGTCGAGGACGCCTTGCCGTGGAGGTCGAGGGCGAGCCGGGAGAAGTCCCGCACGAGCCACTCGAACACCAGGTCGACGATGTCCGCGGGCGTTTCCTCGACCTCCGCCTCCTCGAGGATCAGCTGACCGTAGGGGATGAGCGTGAAGACCTGGGCCAGCGCCTGCTGGAAATCGAGGTCGACCTTCATCTGGTCGGGCGTGAGCGGGGCATCGGAGACCATCGCGACCAACCGCTCCGCCTGCTCGCGGAACAGTGCGACGTTGGGCACGTCGCCGAAGGCATCGAACGCGGGGCGCCAGTTGGCGAAGGTGATCCCGCTGAGCCCGCGTGTCGGGCCCTGGGCGAAGAGGAAGGCGTCGTCGTCCGGCTCGCGTCTGACCGGGACGGGCTCGAACTCCGTGGTCCCAAACAGGTAGCCCGGCAGGAACTTGAGCGCCAGCGCCAGGTTCACATGGACGGTCCCCTCCAGCTTTGGAAGGCCGCCGATTATGTTCTTCGCGCTCTCGAAGTAGGAGTCGCGCTCATAGCCCTTCGCCGAGATGACCTCGCCAAGGAGGCTCACGATCCGCTCGCCCTCCATCGTCACCTGCATCTTGTTGATGGGGGTGAAGAGGAGGTAGCGGCGGTCCTCCCGTGATGCGGACCGCACGTAGTCGACCGCTCGCGCGCCGTAGAGCTTCGTCGCCAGCAGGCGGGCGTATGCCTCAGAGAGGATGCGGCGGACCTGCCCGAACTCGGTCACCCGCTTACCGAACAGGACGCGCCCCTCGGCCTGGGCGACCGTTTCATAGAAGCAGTGCTCCGCCATGCCGATCGCGCAGAAGCCCAGGTTGAACTTGCCGACGTTGATCGTGTTCAGCGCGGCCTCGAACGCTTCCGGCCCCGTGTGGAGGATGTCCTCGGGGCGGACTGGGTAGCCCTCGAGGTCGAACGCGCTCACATACATCTGGCCGTACACGACGTTCTTGCGGAGGAGGTAGGCGTCGTGCGCTGAGTCCGCGGCGAAGAACACATATCCCTCCGGTCCGTCCACATCCGCGCGCCGGCCGAATACCGAGACCATCCCGGCCAGGTTTCCGTTGCCGATGTAGTACTTGCCTCCGCTGGCAGAGAAGCCGCCCTCGCCGTCTGGGGTCAGGACCATGTCGGTCGAGTAGATGTCGGCGCCGTGGTCGCGCTCGGAGAGGCCGAAGGCGAAGATCGCACCGTCCTCGAGGAGCTCGGCCGCACGTGCGCGGGCGTCGTCGTTGTCCGACTGCCAGATCGGCCCAAGGCCGAGGATCGTGACCTGCCACGCGTACCAGTAGGGCAAGCCGTAAAAGCCCAGGATCTCGTTGAAGGCGGCGTTGCGGGCAGTGTCCCAGCGCTTGTCCGGGTCGCCGGCCCCGTCGCGCGCGGGAGTGAGCAGGATCGCGAAGGCGCGCTCGCTCGCCAGGAACTCGATGAAGTCGCCGTACCACTCGTCCTTGCGAACCTCCTCGGCGATCTGGGCTTGGCCCTTGGCCTCGAACCAGTCGATCGTCGCGCGAAAGAGGCGTTGGGTCGCCGGGTCGAACTCGGCGGCGTCGAACGTCGAGGGATTGAAGAGGCGTGAGGTGAGGGCGGCAGTGGTCATGGCACTGGGCAGGCTAGCCCGGCGTCGACATCGCCACCATCGCGATGTCGTCCGGGACTGCATAGGCGCCCAGGTTCTCCTCGAGCCAGTCAAGGCATTCCACGGCCCCTCGCGGAGCCTCGTCCATGAGGCCCTTCAGCCGGTCGAGCTCGTGACGCATGTTGGAGTTGCGGCGCTCAATCAGCCCGTCCGTGTACATGAGGAGGAGGCTTCCCGGCGGAATCTCCACCCGGTGCTCCCGGAACTCCACATCGTCGAGGACGCCGAGCGGGGGCGTTCCGGGTCCGTTCAACTCCTGGACCTCGCCGTCGGCGCGGTGTAGAAGCGCCGGCGGGTGGCCGGCTCGCACATAGCTGGCGGACCCACTCTTTGGGTCGTAATGAAGGTGAAAGAGAGTGGCCATATGCGGCGTCGGAGATTCCTTCATCAGCCGCTCGAGCCGCTCGAGGGCTTTGGCCGGGCTGTGTCCGTCCAAGACGTACGCGCGAAGCGCGGGGCGGATCCTTCCCATGACGGTCGCGGCGCTAAGCCCGCGCCCCGCCACGTCGCCAATGGTCAGCCCCACGGTCCCGTCGTCGAGCAGAACGACGTCGTACCAATCTCCCCCTACTGCGATGCCTGGCCCGGCCGGCCGGTAGCGCACATCGAACTCGATTCCTTCGTGGCTGGTCGGCACCGAGTCGGGCAGAAGCGAGCGCTGGAGGATCACGGCCGCCTCGTGTTCGCGGTGGAACAGCATCGCGTTGTCGACCGCCAGCGCCGCTCGGCGCGCCAGGTCTTCCGCGAGCTCAACGTCCGCGTCGTCGTAGCGGCGGTCAGGTGAAGACGCGACGAACGTGATCGCACCAAGAACGCGGCCACGGGCTCTCAGCGGGACGATCATCGCCGAGCGAAGTCCGAGCTCGCGCAGGTACCGCAGGTGCTCCTCGTCCCGCGCCGTCTCGACCAGCATCTCGTCCGGCACCTCGGGGTAGAGCTCGGTGTCGCCGGTGCGGATCACGTTCGGGACTCCGGTTTCCGAGCGTGGGTCCACGGGGTAGCGCTCGCGGAGCTGGCGGGCAAGCTGGACCTTGGCCTCATCAGCGTGTGCAACCACGACGCTCTGGAGGCCGCCGCGCTCGTCGACCATCTCGACTCCGCACCAGTCGGCGATATGGCGCACCGCTAGCGACGCGAGCTGGTCGAGCGACGTTTCGGGATCCAGGGAACTTGCGAGGAGCTCCCCGGCCTCGGCCAGGAAGCGCTGACGATCTCCGGCGAGACGCTCGGTCTCGTACATCTGTGCGCGGTTGAGCGCGTACGCGGCCTGCTGGGTTGCGGCGAGCAGAAAGGCGCGCTCCTCGGGGTCGAAGTCTCGGCCTTCGACGAACGAAAGTGAGACGCACCCGAAAGGCGCCTCGCCAACGGCCAGCGGCAGGATCGCCAGTGCCTGGAACCGCACCTCAGCATGTGCGAGCGCGGGAAAACGGGTCACCAGGTCGTCGGCCGTAGTTATCCAAAGCGCGAAGCCCTCACGGATCGCGACGGACATGGGCAGGTCGGCCCCCACGGGAAAGCGGGCCCAGCCCTTGAGGCCCTCGCTCGAATAGCCGGTCGTGTCGGAGACGAGGACATCGTCGCCGTCCACGAACCCGACAGCGCCCGCCTGGGCGCCGAGCGCGCCGACCATCTGGCTAAGCAAGACCTTGATCACAGGTCCCCGAGTCGATTCCTGCGCAAGTGCGGTCGTGATCTCTTGCAGGCGGGAGGCGAGCTCGAGCGAGCGGTGCTGGCGGGTGATGTCGCGAGCGATGACCGAGGCGGCCTCGACCTTGCCGTCCGCTCCCCTGACTGGCGAGACGCTCAGCGAGACCCTGATTCCCCGTCCGTCCTTGCGAACACGGTCCGTTTCGTAGTGGTCGACCGGCTCCCCCCGCAGGATCCGATCCAGGATCTGGTGCTCCTCTCCTGACTTGTGCTTTGGAATGAGGATCGAGATATGAGAACCGATGGCCTCTTCCGCGGAGTATCCGTACATCCGCTCGGCGGCCGGGTTCCAGCTCGTGATTGTTCCGTTCGGATCCTTGCTCAGGATCGCGTCGTCGCTGGACTCGACGATCGCCGCGAAGTACTCACTTGCGGTTGCGGGGCCGAGCAGCCCGGTCGGCTTACTCTGAGGCATCCGCCCCCGCTCGGATTCGCTCGAGCGCCTCTTCCTCGGTTGCGCTCACATTGAGGCGCTCGCGAATATCGACCATCTCAAACAGAGTGTCGACTGCGGAGCCGTCGGTCAGGATCGTCGCAAAGCGGTCGCCGAAGGACTGCGCGCATGTGAGCATCACGCGCAGACCGCTCGAGTCGACGAACTCGACGCTCCTGAGGTCGAGCAGGATGCCGGCGCTAGCGCTGCACGGGGGTGAGGAGAGGGCCGCACCCAGCTCTTCGAAGTTCGAGAGGTCGATCTCGCCCCCCGCCCTGACGAGCGCGAATTCGTGTCCGGCCGCTTCGACCATCTCGACCGCGAGGTCCAGCTGCCCTGGGATCGTCATGAGCTCCCCTCCGTCGCTTTGAATCTCATTGTCACAGTTGTGCCATCGTCAGACGACTCGAACGTTGCCTGATCGGAGAGCCTGGAAATCAGCGATGTCCCAACGCCCAGGCCGGGGCTGTCGAGATCTGGAATCATGCCGACGCCATTATCGGCCACGGTCACGAGCAGCTCACCACCAATGAGCTGCGCACGGATCCGGACTGAGCCCTCCTTGCCACGGCGGAACGCATGGACGATGGCGTTCGACACGGCCTCGCTCACGGCCAGCGCGACCTGATGCTCCGGCGAGCCGACGGCCCGGGCAAGCTCTCGCACTGCATGCCGAGCCTCTGCGACGCTGCCCGGCTCCGGTGGGAGCTCGAGGTCGACATCGCTCGCGCAAGCGTTCATCGCGGGAGCATACGTCGCACCCTCGCATGACAGAGTTCACCGATGGCGATCCACTGGTCAAGCGGTCTGACCTCACGTAGCGCCAACTGGTGGATCGGCGTGTTGTTCGCGATCGGCTCGGTCTGCTTCCTGGTCGGGCCGTTCCCGGGGTTCATCGATCTGGTCGGCTCGGCCGCCGATAGCACCGTCTTCTTCGCCGGGTCGATCTTCTTCACGGGCGCTGCGTTTCTTCAGTTCCGCCACTCGGAGGGGAAGGACCGGATCGCGACGGCGATTCAGCTCGTCGGAACCGTGTTCTTCAACATCAACACCTTTCGCGCCATGCAGGACAGCTACGACAGCGCCGACGTCAATCGGCTCATCTGGACCCCGGATGCGATCGGGTCGGCCTGCTTCCTGTTCTCGGGAGTGCTTGCTTACGTGGCCGTTCGCCATCTGCGGAGCGAAAATCGGACCGAATGGAGAATCGCCGTAGTCAATCTCGTCGGCTGCGTTTTCTTCGGCATCTCGGCGATCGCCTCGTTCGTCGTGCCGGAGACGGGGGACGCACTGGACCTTGCAGCCTCGAACTGGTCGACGTCGCTGGGCGCCCTCTGCTTCTTGATCGGGGCGCTTATGTTGCTGCCGCGGAAACCCTGAAAAGATCGAATCATCACATCGGGGTGATTGTGCATTCCCGTTATGTGATGTGATCTTCGAACAACGAACTTCTGAAGGGGAGCCTGTGAGTGAATCAATAGAAGAGATGGGTCCGATCGATTACCTGATAGTTGAATGGCCCGGTCGTCAGCCGAGCGGAGAGGCCGCACCCTTGCTTCTCGACCTGGTCGATCGAGGGCTCATTCGCGTTCTCGACCTGGCCTTCATCTTCAAAGACGAAGATGGCACGGTCGCCGGGCTCGATATCAAGGACCTCGGGGAGCAGTCCGAAGAGCTGATGCTGTTCGAAGGGGCTTCATCGGGGCTGCTCGGAGACGACGACATCAGGGAGGCTGGCAATGCGCTTGAGCCGGGCACCTCGGCAGCTCTGCTCGTCTACGAGAACACCTGGGCAGGTCCGTTCGCCTCGGCTCTGCGCCGGTCGGGCGGCCAACTGGTCGCAAATGGACGGATCCCTGTCCAGGCCGTCCTCGCTGCCCTCGAGGCAGCGGAAGAGGCTTAAGCAACATCGTGAAGTCTGAAAGGAGTTTTTCATGCCAGGTTTGTTAAGAGGTGTCGCTCGCACAGCGGTCATCGCAGGAACTGCAACGCACGTCAGCAACAACGTTTCCCGCCGTCAAGCGGGCCGCTGGGCGCAGCAGCAAGCGCCCCAGGGTTACGAGGAGCCAGCAGCTGCTCCGCCAGCTCAGGCCGACCCCATCGCTCAACTGAGAGAGCTTGGCGAGCTCCACGAGAGCGGCGTGCTCACGGACGAGGAGTTCGCGGCTCAGAAGGCGAAGATCCTGGGCTCCTGAGCTCGCAGCCGCGAGGTGGCAGTCGACGTCAAAATGCTGAAGCGCCTCCTTGACGCGTTCAACCGGCACGACGTGGACGCGATCATGGAGTTCTTCACCGAGGACTGCGTGATGGAGATGCCGCGTGGCCCTGCTCCCGGGGGCCGGCGTCTCGAAGGTAAGGGTGAGGTTCGCGAAGGCATCGAGACCCGCTTTGCCGGCATCCCGGATATCAACTACGGGAACGACCGGCACTGGGTCGGCGGGGATAGGGGCGTGTCCGAGTGGACGATCACGGGGACCGACACATCGGGCGATCGCGTGGCGGTCAAGGGCTGCGACCTCTTCGAGTTTCGTGACGGGAAGATCGCTCGCAAGGACTCGTACTGGAAGATCGTGAGCTAAGGCGCCCGCATCAAGCTGAGAGCTGGCGCCTCCGACGTCTCATGCGCTCCACAGATCCACCACTCGAACTCGACCTCCGCGAGGTGGAGGCCGACCCGGCCCTCCGGCTGGTCGAGGAAGGGCTGCCCGCCGCCGCACCCGAGCGAAGCTGGCTGCGACGGCACTCCAAGGGAGTCAGCATCGCCTTCGGCGTCACCGTCACGGCGGCGCTCGTCGTCGGTCTTTACGACAAGCGTGACGAGTTCGCCCAGTCGCTCGGCGCCGCTTCACCTGCGGTCCTCGCGGGGGCGATTGCGATGCAAGTGGTGTGGCTCATCGCGCGTAGCGAGGCGTGGCACGTCTGCGTCATCGCCGCCGGGGGAACGGCTGGCCGGCGGGCGCTCTACCGCGCGGCGGCCCTCGGGTATCTGGGCAACCTTCTGAACAGCAGCTTCGGGCTCGCGGTTCGAATCGCAGAGCTGCGTCGCACGGATCCCTCCACCTCCCCCAAAGCGGGCGCTCTGGTTGCCGCGGAGCTGCCCATCGTGGTGATCGAGATCGCGCTTGCGGCCATCTGCTCGTTCACCCTTGTCGTCCCGCTCGGGATCCCTTGGTGGACGCCTCTGATCGCGCTTGCTGTCGCCGGCGCGATCGTGGCGGCGCTGAGCCGCCTTGCTGACCGCAAACGAGAGGGGTTTTGGCAAGGGCTTGCGGTCATGCGGGGCCTCGCCTATCGCAACCGAATCATCGCTCTCACAATCTTCGCGGTCTCGGCGCAGGTGTTTCGCAACTGGCTCGTCCTGCAGGGCATCGGCGTCGACGTGACCGTTTTCGATGCGGTCGCACTGCTGGTCGCGACCGCTGCGGTCGGGCTCCTCCCGGTGGGTCCCACGCTCGGTGCGACCACCGCCGTCCTGATCCTCGGCTCGAAGGGGGTCGCTCAGGTCGCGGCCGCGGGAGCATTGCTCACTGCCACGGGGGCGGTCGGAGCTCTCTGTTTCGCGTCATGGTCTTTGGCGGACCGACTGCGGGAGCGCCGCCAGCGGGCGCGATCTGATTCGTAGCCATAAGGTTCGCGCCGATGGCCAAGTGGCTCCCGATGATCATCCTGGCCTCCGCCCAGTTCGTCATGGTGCTCGACTCGAGCGTCATGAACGTCGCGATCTCTCAGATCGTGGACGATCTCGACACGTCGATCCAGGGCGTGCAGACGGCGATCACCATGTACACGCTCGTCATGGCCGCCTTCATGCTCCTTGGAGCGAAGCTCGGCGACATCCTGGGACGCAATCGCGCCTTCGCCATCGGCCTTGGGATCTATGGCGTCGGGTCGCTGACAACCGCTCTGAGCCCAAACCTCGCCGTCCTGCTCGTCGGCTGGTCGGGAATTGAGGGGTTCGGAGCGGTGCTGGTCGTCCCCGCGATCGCTTCGCTCACCGCCGCCAGTTATCAAGGCAAGGACCGGGCGCTCGCCTACGCGCTGCTCGGGGCTGTCGCCGCAATCGCCGTGGCCGCCGGCCCGCTTATCGGGGGTTGGGTGACGACGGAGTTCACGTGGCGCTACGTGTTCGCCGCGGAGACCGTCGTGGTGATCGGCATCCTGCTGCTCCGCAAGCGGCTCGCGCAAGCTCCTGCGGCTGAGCGCCGTCCGCGTCTCGACGGCGTCGGCGTAGCCCTTTCGTCTCTGGGCCTTGGCGTGATCGTTTTCGCGATCCTCCGCAGCAGCGTGTGGGGTTTCGTCCAGCCACGCAACCCGCCGTCGATCAACGGGACCGAGATCACTCCACTGGGCTTCTCCCCGGTCCCGTTCCTGGTTCTCGCAGGACTCGCTCTCCTTGCCGCGTTCACGGTGTGGCAGCGAAGACGCGCACGCCTGGGGCAGGACCAGCTCCTCGACACGACGCTGCTGAAAGAGCCCCGGCTGCGGGCCGGGCTCTCGACCCTGGTAGGGCAGCAGCTCGTCCTCATGGGCACGTTTTTCGTCATTCCCGTCTACCTGCAGGTGGTACTGGGCCTCGATGCGTTCGAAACCGGAAAGCGGCTGCTGCCTCTGTCGGTGGCGATGCTCGTCTTCGCGATGCTTGGGCCACGGATCGCCGCGCGGCGCTCGCCGCGAACCGTGGCGCAGGCCGGGTTGGTAGCTGTGAGCATCGGCGCGATCGTGATGCTGGCGACGCTCGACGTGACTCTCAACGACACCGGCTTCAAGGTGGCCTTGGCCCTGATCGGTGCCGGAGCGGGCCTCCTGGCATCTCAGCTCGGCAACGTGATCATGTCCTCGGTCCCGCCTGCGAAGAGCAACGAAGGAGGCGGGCTCCAGGGAACCGCTCAGAACCTGGGATCGTCGCTGGGCACGGCGATCATCGGCGCGGTTCTGCTTGCGTCTTTGGCGACTGGCTTCGGGGAGCGCGTTACCGACAACGACGCGATCCCGGCAGAAGCGCAGGAGGCCATCGTGGCGAACACGGAGTCGGGGATCGACATCGTCCCGGTCGCCGATGTCGAACAGGCAGCGCTGGATGGCGGGCTTACGTCAGACGAGGCGCAAGCCGTCGCCACGGATTACGGAGACGCGCAGTTGCAGGCTCTGCGCCTGGCTCTCGGCGCCGTCGCGTTGGCCGCGCTCCTGTCCCTCTGGTTCACCGGGCGCCTTCCGACGGAATCTCTCGCCGCGGATGAGGCTAAAGCCTGAGCGAAACGCGCCCGGAATGGGCTCGTCGACGAGCAGATCGAGCGCAGTAGCGCCTAGCCAGAACCGGCGCGGAGCGGCTGTGTAGCGGATTACCGTGTCCTGATGAGGTTTCGGCTTTTCGGCTTGGTCGGCACGTTCTGGGTTCTGGCGTTCGGTGGCATGGCGACAGCGGCCGAGGCGGGATGTACCTATCCCGCGCAGCGGCTGGCACCAGGCGCGACGGTCTGTGAGGCCGCGACTGGCGCGCAGGGCATGGAGCCGATGCTCGCTGTCAACGGTCGCGGCACGATGTTCATGGGCATCGCGGCGGACAAGGGCCTCTACGAGGATCCCGGCCGGCTCACGGGTACATCAGACAACTCGCTGCTGCGAAGCCGCGACGACGGCCGTACCTGGCAGCGCATCCAGCTGCCCGGCGTCATCGACGCGTCAGAGGGGTTTCCATACGTCGACCCTGACACTGAGCGGCTGTTCGTCACGTCCTATTCCGCCGACCTGACCCGATGCGGATCGCCGGTGATCTACAGCGATGACGAAGGTGAGACCTGGACCGAGGCTGCTGGACGACCTGGCTGCTCGCCGCCGACGCTCGGCGACTGGCCGAAGATCTTCACCGGCCCATTCCGGGGCGATGCGCCGGGCGACTACCCCAACGCCGTCTACGTCTGCAACTTCATCCCCAACATCCTCGTCGCCGCGTCGATCGGCTGCTGGCGCTCCGACGACGGTGGGGACCACTTCGAGTTCGTGAACTTCCTGCCGACGGTCAACGGCGCATGCAAGGCCGGAGAAGAGCAGGGCGGCACCGGTGCGACGATCGTCCACGGCAGCGGGCGCGTGCTCTCCAACGGAGTTGTCGTCATGCCACTGACGGTGTGCGGGGAGCCGATGGTGGTCAGAAGCCGCGATGAAGGGCAGACGTGGTCGGCGGTGTCAACGGGCGACGACAGCCTCGGCCTGGATGACATCCTCGACGGGGAGGAGGGCCTGATCCTCGGGATCACGGATCATGTGTGGTCGGAGAACCTCGCCATCGACGACCACGACAACCTGTTCTTCGCGTATCTCGCCGATGGCGGCGTGCGACTTGCGACGTCACGCGACGGCGGCCGTTCCTGGCGCCTCCTCGGATTCGTATCGTCGCCGGAGATCCGGCGGGCGATCGTTGTTTCAGTGGCCGCCCGCGGCCGCGGCGAGATCGCGCTGACGTACTACGGCACGCCCGACAAGGGCGATCCGCTTGGCGCGTCAGGGATGAACTGGCGCGCGTGGATGACATACAGCCCGAACGCGCTCGCCGCCGACCCGGTGTTCAACTCGGCAGCGACGTCGCCTGAGTCTGAGCCGACCATGGGCGCGGACATGCCCGGGTGCTGCACGACCGAGACGACGTTCCTCGAATACACGGGCGTTGAGTTCACCGGGCGGCGCAAGGTCCGCGGCGCGTTCACGCGCTGGACGGGCAAGCACCTACCGGAACTCGTGCTCGCGAAGCTGGACCTTCCGAAGCGGTAGCCCCTGAGCACGAAATGAGACAGCCATCGCGAAAGCACCATCCGAGGATTCGCGCAGCTGCCGTGAGCTGCGCGTTGCCTTTCTTGCTTCTCGTCCCGACTAGCGCTTCGGCCGCCATCGGCGACGTCTGGGACCACGGCCCAGGCGGCGAGCGGTACGTCGCCATCGGCGACTCGGCGGCTTCCGGGCCGGTCATCCCCATCCAGCGCACCGACCCGATCTCCTGCTTGCGCTCAGACCACAACTTCCCAACCGTCGCGGCCCAGACCCTCGGGGTGACGGCCTTTCGCGATGTGACCTGCTCCAGCGCGACGACCGCTCACATGTACACAGCACAGGGGGACAACATCCCGCAGCTCGATGCGCTCGGGCGGGACACGACCCTGGTCACGCTCGGCCCGATCGGCGCCAACGACTTCAACCTCGTTGGGGTTGGCATCGGCTGCATCAACCCTGCGCCTCCCGGGACGGGGACGTCGTGCAAGGAGGGGTTCGAGGCGGATGGGAGCGATCCGAACGTCGAAACGATCAGGGCGCTCCGCCCGGTGCTCGCGAAGATCGTCCGCGACGTGCACAGGCGAGCGCCGCGCGCGAACGTGTTGGTGGTTGGCTACGGGCAGTACTTCACGCCGGGCGGCTGCTGGCCGATCGTGCCGCTCTGGCCCGAGGACGCCGACTACATACAAGGGCTGGTCGATCGTCTCGACGCGGGGCTCAAGCGCGCAGCCCGGCGCAACGACGCGACTTACGTCAGCCTGCAACAGGAGGACGCCCTGGACCACACGATGTGTGCGCTCCCGGGAGCGCAGTGGATAACGCAGCTTGTCGATCCGCTCAACGGCTTGGGCGTGCTCGCTCATCCCACCGCGCTTGGGATGGCGAACTTCGGGCGGTTCGTCGCCGAGGAAACCGAGAAGCGTGACGAGCGTCATTGACGCAAACCCTCCTGTGCGGGATACTCGCCGCGTCGCAATGGCTTCGAGGATTGGGATACGGGGAGAAACGCGCCGAGCTACCGGGGGGCTGCCCCTCGTCTTGGCCGCGCTCATCCTGGCTCTTGCCGCGATCGCGCTCGGGGCGTGTGGTGGCGACGACGACGATGGGGAGGGCGATGTCCCGGCCGCCGACCTCAGCAGCACCCTGCCGACCGCAGACGCACTCGGGCTTGATGAGGGGACCGAGTCGGAGTGGGATGAGGCGACGGACATCACCCACTTTCTTATCGTCGGGGGCGCTACCGACCAAGACGAGCTCGGCGCCACAATCGAGGACGCAGGCTTCGAAGAGGCCGTGAGCATGGAGCTCGGCCGCGCGGGCCTGAATGTGCGAATTCTCGCCGCCCAGTTCGATTCCGAAGAGGGCGCTCTCGAGGCGCGGGACATCCTTCACGAGGAGGATCTGAAGTCGCCCTGTCCAGACAAATGTGTGGTGACTCCGCTCGAGTACGAACTGGACGACGTCCCGGACTCGGTCGCGGTACATCACGTGCCGAACGAGGACGACGGCCCGGTCGAGGCCCATCACGCCGAGTTCGTGATTGGTTCCATTCTCTACGTGGTCCAGGTGGACGGCAAGCCCAGCCCTGCCTTCAGCGCCGACTTCGACGAGCTGATGGGAACCCTCTACGAGTCTGCGTCGGGCTAGGAACCCCTAGACCGCGATTGCGGTCGCGACTGCGAAGTAGACGACGATCGAGAGCAGATCCTGAATCACGGTCGCCAGCGGACCCGCACCGAAAGCTGGATCTCGTCCGGCCTTCGCCAAGGCCCATGGCAGGATCATTGCGATCACTGAAGCGATCGAGCAACTTGCAAACAGTGCGACGGCGACGGCGATCGCGATCTGAGCGTCTCCGAAGGTGGCGAGGGCAAACACCAGGAACGTGGTCCCGACAAGGCCGCCGAGGATCGCTCCCGTGGCGAGTTCGCGAACGAAGACGGAACGGACCGTGATGCCTGCCGACATCGCGCGGATCAGGATCGCCTCCGTCTGGGTGCCGACGGCGTCGGCCATGTAGATCACGGCGGGAAGAAAGAATGCGAGAAGGACCTCGGCGTTGAGCTCTTGCTCGAAGCCGCTTACGATCGCGACCGAGAGCATGGCTCCCGCGAGACCTACGATCAGCCACGGCAGCCGATGCCAAAGTCGCCGGGTCACATTCTCCTCCGCCGCTTGGCGCGCTCGCCGAGAGCCGGCGAGGTAGCCGCCCAGTCGAGCGAGGCTTTCGTCGTGTTCCGCGAGCAATGCGGAAACCATCGCGTGCGGCGAGATCAGACCCCCGAACCGGCCTTCGGCGTCGACCACGGCGATGCTCGCTTGCCCGCGCTCGATCATCCGCCATGCCACTGCTTCCTGGTCACACCCGTCGACGATTGTGGGCGGGTCGGCGTCCATGATGGATGCGAGGGGCTGAGCGGCGTCGGCCGCGAGCAGGCGCTCGATCGCGAGCACTCCGCGCAGGAACTCGCCCTCGAGAATCGCAACATCCTCTGCGCATTCGAAGGTCTGTCCGGCGATTGCGGCGCGAACTTCGCCCGCGGTATCACCCGGCGCTGCGATTGGCACACTGCTGGTTGCTTCCTCAAGGGCGGTTTCGAGAAGCGCGGTCATGTAGAAGTCACACGACCGTTCCGGCCGACGCAACTGGGCCTATTTCGAGTCCCAGCCGACCGGTTGTCCATGCCATTCGGTCGGCAGCGAGACTTCGATCTCGAGCGAGCCATCCAATTGCTGGGTCTCGAAGCCGAACTTCGCGCCGGACAAATATGGCGAGAGGTAGCGGCCGGCGATCTTCTGCGACGGTCGCCAGAGAACGTTCGGTGACACGGTGCTTGGACCTCCGCCCCCTGCTATGTCCGCGGTCAGGCTGAGCGATTCGGACTTCGTGATGAGCTTGCCGCGAAGCATTGGCCGGAACGGCTGCGGCGCGAGATCCGCGCCTGCCCGGGACGCGATCATTTCTGCGCAGGCATCGGCCTGTTGGGTCCCGAGGCCGCCCTGCTTGATCGGGAAATCGGTGCCGTCACCAGCCGCAAACACGTCTTGGACTCCGCGCACCTGGCCATGCTCGTCCGTCGGTATGAATCCATCACCGTCCGATGGCAGACCCGAAACGCCCGGCCCGGTCAACACCGGCAGCGCGACCACCGCGCCAACGTCCAGGGGTTCATTGTCGGGAAGCGTCACATACTCGCCATCGACGCCAACCACAGACGCGCCGCACTTGACTTCGATGTGTCTGCCTCGCAGCATCCCGGCGACGACATCAGTAGCGGGCGGGCCGAAGATCGCAAGAGGCTCGGATTCGGGCGTGACGATCAGCGTCTTCACGTCCAGGCCCTGATCGGCCGCGCGAGGTTGCGCGAGCATCGCCAGCTCATAGAGGGGGAGTGGCCATGAGACTCCAGGCGGAACCACGAAAGCGATCGTGCCGCTCGAGTGGGATGCAGCCGCTGCCAATGCCTCGTCGATCGCGAGCGGTTCATCCCACGAGCGAAGGGTCGTCGCAGACTCGTACGCGGGGACTGCCGGTGCCCCGATGCAGATGATCGCCGCGTCGTACTCGAGCTCTGCGCCGTCGGCAAGGCGCACGAGGTGCTCGTCGGGCACGACTTCATTCAGCTCGCCCAGGACGAATTGGCCGCCGCGATCGGCGACCAACAGATCCAGCTCATGCCGCTCTGCGGGCACGTGGGAGAACGCTTCTTCGACGATCATCGGGCGATAAACGAACTCAGGCTGGGGCGCCACGAGGGTCACCGCGACCCGGTCGCCGGCCAGCTCACGAAGTGCAAGCAGGGCCTCGAGGCCCGTAACGCCACCGCCCGCGATCAGAACCCTGAGAGGGGCGGTGGCTTGCGTGTCATCAGTCATGCGAGCCGTTGCCTCAGGCGCCGGCCGCGGCCATGGCAGGGCGATCGAGCGCCGTGCCCACATCTGCCGACTCCGGGACGAGCAGGACAGGCTGGTGCGCGACGTGAAGCAGACGCTGAGCGACACTGCCGAGCATCAAGCCACTGAGGGGAGAATGACCTCGCGTTCCCGCGACGATCAGGTCGGCCCCAACTGAGTCTGCGATCTCTGCGAGCACGTGCGCGGGCCCTCCCACCATGATGGTTCCGGACTCAAATGTGGTGGCTGTGCCGTTGGCCGTGAGCTCACTCGCTCGAGCCTTCAGCTGTTCCTGAAGCTCGCCGTCGAGGGCGTTCAGGGAACCGCCGCCCTTTCCGGTGGTCCGTTCGTCAACGTGGGCGATGACGATTTCAGCTCCGGCGTCTTCAGCCATCGCGATCGCGAGCGGCAGTACTCGTGCCGACCCGTCCGAGCCATCTTGTGCGACCAGAATCTTCTTGAACATGTTCTTGCTCCTTCGGTTGGATGTCGTTGGCAAAGTTGTGATTCAGGACGAGATGGAGACGGCGCTCTCGCTCCGATCCGATCCGACCAAAACGGCGATCAGCTCGCCGACCTGGCGCTCCTGGACAAGGGGGTGCGGCAAGGGGAGGTCAGCGACGATTTCGTAGCGGTTTCGGCGCCCCTGTCGCTCGCGAAGCACGTAGCCCTCCTTGACGAGCTCCCCGAGGATTCTGTGCGTCGCTCGCTCGGTGATCCCAACCGCCAGCGCGATGTCCCGAGCGCGGATGCCTGGGTCGTTCGCCACACAGACGAGGACGTGGGCGTGGTTAGTCAAGAAGTCCCAGGCAGGTGGGGTCCTAACTAACTCCTGGCTTTGAACTCCTGAAATAGAATTCATGAGTCCATGTTACGCTATCCCCGATTTGACCTCCATCGAAGGGACTGCCGGATGAGCGACTTGCGAAGTTCGGACACCTCTGTCGTTGAATCCGCGGCTGTTGAGCGGGGCGGGATCTTCTGGGGTCTTCTGCGGATAGCGATGGGCTGGATTTTTCTTTGGGCGTTTCTGGACAAATGCTTCGGCCTTGGCTTCGCCACCGGCCGCGATCCAAAGACCGGAGGAATTGATTTCGGGAGCCCCGACGCGTGGATCAACGGGGGCTCTCCGACCGAGGGCTTCCTGACGTTCGGCTTGCATACCAAGGAGCCCTTTACGGGCTTGTATTCCGATCTCGCCGGTCAAGCGTGGGTCGACTGGATCTACATGATCTCGATGGCCGGCATCGGGATCCTGCTGCTCCTCGGAGTCATGACTCGGCTGGCGGCGATCGCCGGGATCGTCTGGATGATTCTCTTCTACACGGCGAGCGCGATCTGGCCAGAGAACAACCCCTTCCTAGACGACCATGTCGTTTACGCGATCGTCCTCGCCGGCATCGCCTACGTCGGTGCGGGTCGCTACCTGGGTCTGGGTGATTGGTGGGGCCGCACCTCCGTCGCGCACCGATTCCCGCTGCTTCGCTGAAACGCGACGCTTACTCGATAGTGATAAACGTGATTTGAGTTACGTTATGATGAGCGTTAGACGGACGCTGACTGGCTGACTTCTGGAGTAATTCCTTCCTGTCGCCATCTTTTTAGGTCCGCTCGACCATCCCACAACGAGGGGAAGGCACATGCTGAATACGGACGTAGGACCTCTGCATAGGGGTCGCACGCAATGCGGTTAGGTCGCATGACTGCCTATCCGTTTCGCCTGCAGGTCTGGGCACGGAACCGCCCATGATCACCCGCCGGCAGTTCACCTTCGGTGATCGCGTCGAAACTACTGAGCCTTATCGCGGCTTTGATTCGGGCCTCGAGGCCCGGGTTGTCTCGGTCGATCCACGTTCTGGCAGGGTCACCGTCGCGCCGTGGGTGGGTGAGACACCTTCGGTCCTCTTGTTCTTTGAGGCGTCGAGTTTGCGCCGCTCGCGCACCTGATCGAAATGCCCACGGAGCGCGACAACAATGGGACTCGGCGCGACAAAGACGCCTCTATTAGAGATCTGGACGCAGAAGCGCGGGATGCCTCCGCGAAGGCGCTCGACTCGATGGCCCGCGACCAGACCGCGTTGACCGAAAGCGCGGCCGAGAGCCGTGGGCGATCTGCAGCCGACCGGGCCCAGGCTGCTGAGGACCGCAAGGGCGCCGCTCATGACCGCGAGGTTGCGGCGGGGGACCGTGCGCTCGCCATAGCCGATCGCGACGAGGCCCGCAAGGCACTCGATGTCGCCCATCTGGACGACCTAACCGGGGTCTATCGCCGAGGGGCCGGTGTAGCCGCCCTCGAACAGGCGATCGACAGAGCACGCCGCGAAAAGGGCTCCCTTGTCCTCGGGTTCGTGGATATTGACGGCTTGAAGCTCGTCAACGACGCGACGGGCCACGCGGCGGGCGATGTCCTCATCGTGTCGGTTGCGAACGCCATGCGGTCCCGGATGCGGTCGTATGAACCGATCGTGCGATTTGGAGGCGACGAGTTCGTATGCGCCATGTCGAATGTCGACGCCGTGGATGCCGAGTCGCGTTTTGAGGAGATTCGCGCCGCGATTGCGGCAGACACGCAGGGCACGATCAGCCTTGGTCTCGCGACCCTCAGCACAACAGACGATCTTGAGTCGCTGATCAATCGCGCCGACGCAGCGCTCATCGCTTCTCGTAACGCGCCGGTCTAAGTCGCGAAGTACGGCCACCGACCTGTTGCTCACCCTTGCGGGGCCTGCGGTGACCCGATCCCCTGACGATCGCTGCTCATTGCCCGCTCGATCTGCCCGTCCTCGTCGTACTCCAGCTCGACTTGCGCATCGAGCAACTGGAGCTGCCTCTCAAGAGGCGGCCGGCGATCCGGCGGCGCGACCTTTAGAAGATCCTCGATCGCAGCCCGAATACGCCGGGGAATCTGCGGCGATCCAGCACCGGCCACTCTTAGCTCCGTGAAGGCGAGCCAGACGTAGTCGTCCCATCCAACCACCGGCACGGTCAGGCGCAGCACGCCGCGGTCGTCGTAATAGCGGCCATCGGGAAAGTCCCGATTGACCAGCATCCGCAGCACGTCGTGGATGCGGTCAATAGCCATGACCGCGGTCGTCGGGTCCTCGAATGGCTCAACCAGACCTCGCTCGGCGATATCGACGAGCTTGCGAACGCCGTAGGACGGATCGTCCGTGTGGCTTCGCTCGCCACCCAGCCAAACCAGCTGCTTGACCCTGTTGCGATCGAGCCGCGAGCCGCCGTCGCTGTGAATTCGCATCAACGGCGCCCCGCTGGCGACGAAGTCGCCCATCGCGGGGACGAGTTCGAGCGCGACGTCCGCACGACGGGCTTCCTCGACCAGCACGTCGTACTCGATTCGGTAGACCACGCCGGCCTCCGGACTCGCAGTCACATCCTCCCCGGCGACGTCTGCCAGTGGCGAGTCGGGCTCTGGGTAGGTCGCCTTGACCATCGCGCGGGTCTGATCGCTGACGAGATCGATCAGCCCGCTGACACGCATCGCTTGCCCAGCCTGATGGACGTAGAGGATCAGCGCTATGACGCTCGCGAGCATCAACACCTCCGCAGAGAGGATCGAAAGGCCGGGCAGCCCTGAGCCTTTTCCTCCCTCGTGCCCGTAGGCCTGCGGCACGACGATCAAACAGAAGACGAGGGTCGCGGCAAAGAGGCCGACCATGCACTGGTTGCGGCGTTCCTGGAGCAGCGGTCGAACGATTCGCGGCGAGAACTGCTGCATCGCGAGTTGGACTGCAACCGTGATCACCGTCATCACGATCGAGATCAGGGTTACGAGCGAAGCGATGAATGTGGTGAGGATCGTCTGTGCTGCCGCCGGCGGCCCGGTCAGCGCCTGGGAAACCAGATCGTAATCCCCCGCCCTGTCGATCGAGAGAGTGATGAGGGCGAACGTGGCGCCGCTCACCGCGAAGAGCATGGGGATCAGCCAGAGGCTGTTGACGAGGGAGTCGCGCAGCCGCGCCGGTCGCATTCCTAACCGTCCTGAGACGAGCAGCCCGGTACCGCCGTGTTGGGACCCATGGAGCGACTCTGCCCGCGATGTTCAGCCGCAAACCGGCCATTGCCCGTATTGAGGTTCGGGGGCGTTAGAAGCCTCGCCTGTAAGGCGACGGCCTAGGAATCTCGATCGGCGCTGGGCGTCCGAGGTGAAAACCTTGGGCATAGTCAACGCCGTAGCTCTCGAGAAGAACCAGTGTTTCAGCGTCCTCAACGCCCTCGGCGATTGTCCGGCACCCGAAATCTCGCGCCAGGCCGACGATCGCCTTCACTAGATGCTGGTTGGCCTGATTGGTGGTCAGGTCCTGCACGAACTCGATGTCGATCTTCAGATACGAGATGGGCAGGTTCTTCAGGTAGATGAAGCCTCCGAACCCGGTGCCAAAATCGTCGAGGGCAACAGGGCAGCCAATCTCGCGTAGACCACAAGCGAACGCCTCGCCCGCGTCCACATTCTGCATCAGGGCCGTTTCGGTGATCTCGAAGACGACGTTCGACGGATCGGCGTGCGCTTCACGCAGCTTCCGCTCGATTACCGGTAGGAGATCGAGGTTGCCGATCGACTCCGCCGATAGGTTCGCCTCGACGCGCCGGCCGGCGGCGGCCAAATCGACGGCTTGGCCGATGACCCAGCGATCGATCTCACCGATCAGCCCATACTTCTCAGCCACGGAAAGAAAGCTCCCGGGCGGGACGAGCTCGCCGCCCGGCCCGACCCTTCGCAGGAGCAGTTCTTGGCACGGCCGCCCACCCGCTAGAGGAACGATCGGCTGCGAGTGGAGCACCAACCTGTCTTCATCGAGTGCGTCTCTGATCCGACCGATCCAGGCGAGCGTGTCCAGCTCACGCTCGACCCGGTCTTCGTGGGCCTGCTCCTCACTCGTGTCGCGAAACACAACTACGACACCTCGGACCCTCGTCCCGTCCATCAGCGGCGCGGACGAGTAAGCGACGGGACAGATCGTTCCGTCCTTGCGCGTGAAGGCGTCGTGGGCCATGCGGACGCTCCGCCCTTCGGTCCTGACCTTCAAGAGCTCGCAAGCCGCGTGAGGGTGCCGCGATCCGTCTGCATTTTGGAAATGGATGGCGGTGTGCATGTCTTTGCCGCGCAGCTCCTCCTCAGTCCAGCCGAGAATCTTCGAGGCGGCGGGGTTCATGAATGTCACGCGGCCTTCGTCATCGAGCGCGTAGAGCCCCTCCACGATGGTGTCCATCACGGCCGAGAGAAAGTGCTCGGCCTCCTTGCGGTCCGTGATGTCGACCACGACGACACCGACCCCGATCACCTCTTCTTCGATGATCACCGGGTAGTAGCTCGCAAGCCAATGACGGCGATCACCCGTTTCACCCCGCTCGCGATCGACCTCGAGGTTGACCACCGGCTCACCCGTCTCAATCACGCTGCGATACACGGACTCCATCTGCGACCAGACATCCGGAACCACCTCAGCGACGGTGCGGCCGAGATGATCCTCTTGCGGAAAGCCGCTCACCTCGGCAAGGGTCTTGTTGACACGAAGGATCCGAAACTCACGATCGACGAAGGCAAAGCCCACCGGAGCGGTCGACTGGAGCGTTTCAATCAAGGTCAGTGACTCCTCCGACTTCCGCATCGCTTCGGCGAGCTCTGTGACGTCCTGAACGGAGCCGATCAGCCGCGATGGGCGACCACCGCGCTCATCCGCGACCGCGCTAAAGGAGCGTACGGACCGCTCGCTGCCGTCGGGCATGGCAATTCGATACGTCACGTCGGGGAGGGTTCCTAGAGCTCTCGCCGCCTCCAGCTCCTGCTCGACACGCTCGCGGTCCTCAGGATGTATGCGCCCAACAACGTAGTCGGGGGTGGGAGTGATCTCTGCTGGCCGCAGGCCCATCAGGCGGAACATGTTGTCGGACCACAGGAGCGCATTCGACTCGATGTTCCAGTCCCAGCTGCCGGTTCGTGCGAGCTGCTCTGCTCGATCCAGGACAGCCCGCTCGGGCGGTGGCGGATTTTCGCGGCGTGAGCGGCGTGAGATTGGTTGATCGCCGTTGCGCGGCGATGCATCCGTATCGGCGTTGGGCGTCTTCATAACCGTTCCCACTCGAAATGTGGGTCCGGCCGGACATGCTGCGCCTGCGCCCCCATGGCGCAAACGAGCTCCCGGCCGGACCACGGACCCTGGGTACAGCCAAACAGAAGCGACCTCTGGTGTCTATAGGCCGACCGGCCGATCTTGGGATGAGTTGGGGCACTCTCAGGCACGGTTAGGCGTCGATCGGCAGCTCAGATGTGCCGATGTGGGGGATCCACGCGATTTGGGCACCAGAACGCGGCTGGTGCCCCGGGCTCAATCGAGCGGGCCGCGCAGATATAGCTGGGTGGTGGTGCCGTCCCCCCCCGGAAGGTTGGATCCGCTCGAACGGAAGACGACGTAAGAGCCGTCCCGCGATAGCGCTGGCGGATAGGTCTCGGCGAACTCGTCGGTTAGCTCCCCTTCCGAGTTGCGGCTCACAACACGAAGCTTCCCCGTCCGGAGGTCGAAGGTGTAGACGTCAAGCTCCCCGTCCGTCCCGGGCAGATTGTCGGAGTCCGTGTAGAAGCTCACAACCCTGCCGTTCCCCGAGAGAAACGGGTCGTACGCAGAGTCCTCGGCCGGGTCACCGCCCTGATTCCTGCTGACGAGGCGGGTCGTTTCTGCGTCCAGGTCATGCGCGTAGACAAGCGGCGTCGTTCCGTCGCCGCCCGGGAGATTCGTGGCCTCGCATGTGAAGACCGCGACGGAGCCGTCGCTCGCGACGGAGCCGTAACCGCACCCTTCGTTGGCGACGTCGCCCTGCGAGTTCTTGCTGACGGGCTTCGTGGTGCCGGCCTCGAGGTCTCGCACGTATATCCGGTATGTGCTGCCGTCGCCCGCAGGCAGGTCACTCGACTGAGATGAGAACACGACGTGGTCGCCGTCGCTCGATATCTGCGCGGAGTCCGGCTCCACCGGCGTGCCATCGCTCGTCTTGGAAACGAGGCGGGTCTTGCCGGTCGAACGGTCGTGCACGTAGAGGCCGACGTCGATCGCCGCCGCCCCAGGAAGGTTCTCGCCCGCCGAGCGAAACGCGGCGAAACGTCCGTCGGCCGAAAGGCCGGCCGGATACGCGTCCTCGTCCGCTACCTCGCCATCGGAGTTTTTGGACACGAGCCGCGTCGTCCTCGTCTTGAGGTCGTGAACGTATATGCGCTGTGTGGATCCGTCGCCGTCAGGCAGGTTGCTGGCACGCGAGCCGAACGCGACGTAACGGCCGCTCGCGGAGAGCCACGGAGTCCCGCTGATCTCGTCGCCCGCGTCGCCGTCCGAGGTCCGGCTCACGAGCAGCGTCCTAGCGGCATCCGTGTCCCGCGCGTACACCTGTGTCGCCGGCCCGTCCCCCTGCGGGAGGTTGTCAGCGTTGGACGTGAACGCTGCCACGCTGCCATCGCCCGAGATCGCGCTGTAGTCAGTGCCGCTGGCCGCCGGGTCGCCGTTGGCGGCCTTGCTCACCAGCATGGTCGTCGGCCCGGCGGCGGCGGCCGGGATCACTAGCCCGCCGGCGAGAAGCACGGATGCGGCGAGTGCGGCGCTACGGCGCGAAGCCATCGGTCTCCCTGCTCGAGTCGCCGCGATCCTTTCACGGCACGAAGCAAACGTCAACCCTGATGCGCAATGGGCACCAGATCGCGGCTGGTGACCAATGATCGATACCGGATCAGGTCGGGTGGGACTGCGCCAACGGAGGGCCGAGGACGGTCATGCCCGCGTCCCCCGCGAGCACCGTGAAGGCCTCCCGCACAGCTGATCCTTCGCCGGTCACCTCCGCGAGGCGCTCGAAGAATCGCTCCATCCCGGGCGACGCGGGGGTGAATAGGAAGAGCATGTGGGCCTGACCCTCGCTCACGTTCTGCCAGCTGTGAGGTGTCTCCCGCGGAACAAACGCGAACGAGCCGGGCGCCATCTCCATTACCTCGTCTGCGATCCGTAGGCGAAACGATCCGTCGACGAAATACATGACTTCGTCCTCGTTCGCGTGCTTGTGAAACGGCGGACCCTCCCCGGGCATCGTGACGCTCTCGCAGGCCGTCAGCATCCCACCGGTCTCCTCGGCGCGAGCCTTGATCTCGAGCGGCCCCGCCGTGGCAACCGGAT
The DNA here is from genome assembly GCA_033856515.1 of Solirubrobacterales bacterium. Classification (GTDB taxonomy): domain Bacteria; phylum Actinomycetota; class Thermoleophilia; order Solirubrobacterales; family 70-9; genus JALZKA01. The sequence continues at coordinate 16,286 of JAWVEY010000031.1, read as the reverse complement.
TACGCAGCGAGTCGCCCTCTCCACGTCCGGCGTGGAGCGCCCGGGCGTTGCCGCTCATGACCCCTCCATGCGGGTGTCGGGACCGGGGTTGTCGGCGTGGCGGTGGACGATCTTCCAGATACCGCCCTCGCGCCGGTAGATGTGCGTCACACGGACCAACACGGGCTCCGCCGGGCGGCCGGCGATTGATCCGTTGAAGCGCTCGAAACCTAGGGTGTAGGCCATGCCTCCATCCACTCCGACGAGCTCGATGTCGAAATGGAAGTCGCTGACGTCGGAGAACCGAGATGCGACCCACGTAAACGTCTCGCTCAGCGTGTCCCACCCGGACTGGGACATGCCGATCGCGCCGAAGAGCGTCACCGGATCGTTCGTCGACCAGAGATCCAATCTGGGCCCGGGATTTCCGGTAACGAACGCCTCCTCCGCCCGGGTCTGTTGCGCGAGGACTGTCGAACGAAACTCCTCGACCTCGGCGGGCTCACCGTGCTCATCAATATCCATATGACCTCCCTCGGTCGCGTCCACGGGCCACGATCCGGCCGCGCGAGCTGAGTCTCTCACGCCAGAGTCGCCTTTTGGGCCTACGCGAATTTGGGCACCAGAATGCGGCTGGTGCCCAATCATCGTTCTCATAGGAGCGGCAGTTTGTGGTTAGCGGGATACTGGAACGGTGTCCAAGGACAACGTCGATACGGCAATACAAACGATCGACGCCGATGGCAACCGTTCGCGACGCTGAGCCGGCAGATGCGGCAGCGGTTGCGGAGATTGGCCGTGTCGCCGTGCCGCGCCAGTACGACGGGCTGATCCCGCCAGCGACATTCAGCTCATACGTGCGTCAGGGCTTTTCCGACCTGGCCATCGAAAAGTCGATTCGTGCGTATGCGACCGATTCAACAGCGCACTTTCTCGTCGTCGAAGAGGGTGGCCGGATCCTCGGCTTCTTGCAATACGACGAGTCAGGCATGGAGCCCGAACTGCACCGCATCTACTTAGATCCACGCGAGGTGGGGCAGGGCCTGGGGACGATGCTGATGGAGGGCCTGCATGAGCGCCTCGGCCCAGGAGTGACCTACATCCTGCTCGTCGTGGACGGCAACGAAGGAGCCGTCCGCTTCTATGAGCGACTGGGCTTGAGGGTCGAACGCAACGTGATGGGGATCCCCTACTACTCCTCTGCAGGGATCACGTTTCCCGAGGGTGCCGGCGACTTCGTTTGCTTGGTTATGCGCTATCAGGGTTGATCGAGATACTGGAGAGGGTGTGAGAAACAAACGTGGAGAGTGGTAGTTCGATGACTGCACGTAAGAGGGTCGCCCTGGCGGCGGGACTGTTGATCGCGCCAATGCTGATATGTGCCGCGCTGGCGCTCGCGGCGGACATCGACTGCGCCGGGGGCGGGCCGGTCTGCAAGGGCACCAACCAGCCAGACAACATCATCGGGACCAACAACCCCGACGAGATCTTCGGCAAGGGCGGTGCGGATCAAGACATCGCCGGCCGTGGCGGCAACGACATCCTCCACGGTGGGCCCGGCGGCGACCACATCGACGAGGCCAACGCCGGAGACAACGGCAGGGACACGATATTCGGCGACAGCGGGGCCGACGACATCGAGGGCGGCCCCGGGGGCGACCAGATCTTCGGTGGCGAGGACCATGACAACGTCTACGGTGACGAGGGCGCCGATCTGATCGACGGCGAGGACGGCGACGACACCATGCACGGCGAGCAGGGAGACGACACGTTGCGCGGCGGCGACGGCAACGACACGATCGACGCCTCCGGCGACGAGTCCCCTGACGGCCGAGACAAGGTCGACTGCGGCAAGGGAAACAACGACACCGCCAGCGTCAACCCCAACGACGACGTTCGCCACTGCGACGGGAACGTGACGGTCGTGCCCTAGCGGCCGGGCAGCCTCCGAGATGGAGCTAGGGGGCTCGAACGCCCTATTACGCAGACCGCCGGAACCGGGCGCAGGTCCTCGACCAGCACCCGGTCGACGGAGAATCCGCCCTCTCGTAGTCGGTTAGCCAGCTCGTTCCCTAGGTCCCGGGCTCGCTCCGGCGCGGAGTGGCGCGCGTCCCAGAAGATGTAGATAACTCCATCCCGGGCGAGGTGTTCGCGGACGGCACCGAGCGCCGCCTCCGGCTGCTGCCAGAAGGGAGCGACGTTGAAGGCGAAGACCTTGTCGAAGCGCCGATCGCCGAGGTCCACGTCGTCCAGCGCGATGGCCTCGAGCACAGCCCGTCCCTCGTCTACGTGCTCGCGATTCCTTCGCGTGGCCATCTCGATCATCTTGGGCGAGCGGTCGATTGCGGTGATCGTCCCCGTCGTCAGCCTCTCGCAGACCAGGGAGACCGCGACGCCATGGCCGCAGCCGACCTCGAGCAGGCGGTCGGCCGGGCGGACGTCCAGAGTGTCGACCGCCCAGACAAACCGCGCTGATGCCTTGCCCGCCATGCCTTGAAACTACCCCTACTCCGCCGCAGGCCCCCATGCCGGGTAGTTCTCGTAGAGGCCTTCGGTCTCCGTGATGTTCTCGACGTTCTCGCCATTTGCGTCCATCACGCAAATGTCCTGGTTGTAGTCCTTTGGCGGCTGCGGCAGAGTCCCTTGGTTCTCGCACATGAAGACGATCCGGTCGCCCTCCGGCGAGTACCAGGGCTTGTGGCCGCCCTGCCCGGCGGTCGCGGGCCGAATCGTATGGCGGTCTTCGCCGTTCGGACGGATCGCTTGGATCGCGCCGTTGGGCGAGGTGTTGAAAAGGATCCACTCGCTGTCCGGCGACCACGTCGGGTGCTCGGCGTCCAGGTGCCACGGCGTGAGCCGGCGAACGCGATGCCCCTCCATGCTGACGATGAAGGTCGCCTGGGTGAAACCCCCGTCCGGGAACCGCAGCCGGTCGAATGCGATCCAGCGGCCGTCGGGCGAGAACTTTGGTTCGACGTCGAATCCGCGGTCGTTCATCGGGAGCGGCCGGGCGTGGGCGCCGTTCGCCCGTATGGTCCACAGCCGGGTCTCGAAGTCGGGGTGGTCGAGCCGTTCCGGTGAGAAGTTGAAGACGAGCCTTCCCCCGTGCGGGGACCACGACGGAGAGTCATGAACCCCGCGACCCGAGGTGATGAAACGGAACCCGCTTCCGTCCGGGCTCAGGGTTGCGATGTGTGTGTCGAGATCGCTCTGGATGATGTCGATCGCGATCCGCTCTCCGTCCGCGGTGAAGTCGGAGAAGTAGGCATGCCGGCCGTTGATCTCAGTGACGTCGCTGCCGTCGGCCTCCATGCGCATCAAGGGACCCGCCAAGCCCGTATCGAAGTCGTCGGCGCGGAAGACGATCGGCCCACTCGAGCCGGGGAAGGTCGCCTGGGCGCTTCCTGCGGCAGACGCGGTGAGCACGATAAACACGGCGACTGCCAGTGGACGTCGACGCACTATGCCCCTCCTTCGTTAGATGAGACGGGCGTGAGGCTACACCCGCCACCTCAGGGCCGCAATGTCTGTCCGAAGGCAGAGCGGGAGAAGTGCCAGCCCGGGTGGGGATGGCCAAAGTGGAGCTAGGCGGGCTCGAACCGCCGACCTCCTGATTGCGAAGCGGGGGATTCTCAGGCACGAATAGGCGTCGATTACGGGATCCGATCCCTGCCGATGTGCGCGGATGTACGTGGATTTGGGCGCCAGAACCCGGCTGGTGCCCAATGGGCACGACCGGGTCAACACGATCGCGAGCAGATCCTCAGTTCGCCGTGAGACGAGGAGGTGCCCACATGTAGGCGCTTTCCATGGAAAGCGCCTATCCCTTAACCGCGAGATACTGCGCGGGCGATGTCGCAGGAGAACGTGGAGATCATTCGGCGGGTTTACGAGTTCTTCGCCCGGGGAGAACTCCCATTCGAACTCTCTGACCAAGCGATCCGCATAGACAACATCCCTCAAGCGCCAATTCCCGGCCCCTATTACGGCCACGAAGGGCTCCGTTGCTGGTGGGGCGACATAGAGGAAGCGCTTCCTGGATTTCGATTGGAGTTGGAGGAAATAGTCGATCTGGGGGGCGACCGAGTGCTGGCGATGGTCCGGACGTTTGGGAGTGACCTGATCGAGCAGATGCCCGCCTGGGCCATTCTCCATTGGGTTAGAAATGGACTCGTCGTCCGAACTGCCGGTTACCTGAGAAAAGAAGAGGCCCTCGAAGCTGCCGGGCTGTCGGAGTAGGTGCTTAGGACGAGAAGCGTTTAAGTCGCTTCGCATGGAAAGCACCGACGGGCCACGCTCCGTAGCACTCATGTGCTGCGATACCTTTCGGAGGGCTTCCAAGAAAGGATGACGCCATGACCGAGAACACCGAGGTCGCGATCCTCGCGGGTGGCTGCTGCTGGATTACGCAGGAACTCATGCGTCATTCCGAGGGGCTGATCTCCATTCGCACTGGCTGGACCGGTGGCGAGAGCGATGACCCGACGGAGGACGAACCGGGCGGGCATGCCGAGGCGGTAGAGCTCGTCTTCGACGCCTCCAGGACTTCCTTCCGTGACGTCCTCGAGCTCTTCTTCCAGATCCACCGCCCCGACTTAGACGAGAGCGTCCTCGGCTCCATATATCGCTCCGAGATCTTCTACACAACCGACGAGCAACGCGAGGTCGCCGAGGACATGATCGCTCACGTTGAGGCCTCAGGCTTTTGGCCCCAAGTCGCGACCAAGATCAGCGAGGCTGGCCCCTTCATTGAGGCCGAGGCCGAGGATCAGGACTATTTCCAGCGCTATCCGGCGAGCTCCCAGTTCCCGCAGTCAAGGCTGGAAGCCGCCAAGCGAGAAGCCGTTGCCTAGCTCACCTGCGTAGGACCGCTTCGCAGTTCAACCCGGACACACGCTTTGGACGAAAAGCACTAGTTGCTCCGCATGGAAAGCGCCTACCTCCTGATCGCGGGATACTGCGCGTGCGATGTCGCAGGAGAACGTGGAGATTGTGCGGCGGGCATTCGAGGAGTTCAAGACGGGGTTGACTACCGGCAATCCCACCGCGCCCTTCGATTCCGGGCTGAATGCCCCCGACGCGGAGTGGATAATGCCGCCCAACAGCCCAGGTTTTCGGCGGGTCTACACGGGCCGCGAGGGGTTCCTCGACTTCATGCGCACCTGGACCGAAGATTTCGAATGGTTCATCGAGCTTGAGCGCGTAGTCGATGCTGGGGATGACCGCGTTGTCGGCGTGTTCCGCCAACGGGCGACGGGCAAGGCAAGTGGCGTGCCGGTCGAACTGCACATGGGTTTGGTCTACGAGCTTCAGGATGGCCAGATAGTTCGGATGCGGAACTACCTTGATCCCGCCGAAGCCCTCGAAGCCGCCGGGCTGTCGGAGTAGTGCTTGGGACGAGGAGCGCCTAACCCCGCTTTGCATGGAAGGCGATACGTTGCGCCGGACAACCGACGGGTGAGCCATCAGCGCGGAAGCAAACAAAGCCGTTGTCCAGGAGTTCTATGACCAGTGGAACTCGGGAACCATCGATTTCGAGTGTCTGGTTCATCCGGACATTGCGAACCATCAACCGGACAGAGATGCCGAGGTCGGGCTCGACAAGTTTCGTCAAGCGATCGAGGGTGTCACGGGCGCCATCGGGGATCTGAACTGGGAGACCCTAAAGCTCATCGCTGACGATGATCTCGTTGTCTGTCACAACCGCTGGAGCGGCACGTACCAAGGAACCGTGTTCCGAGGCATTCCTTCGCCGCAGGGCAAGCGGTTCTCCGTTGAACACATCCACATCTATCGCATCGCCGATAGCCGCCTCGCCGAGCATTGGGTCGTCCGGGATGACTTCGGGATGATGCTTCAAACGGGCGCGATCTCCCCCTCCCAGTAGCCGTCTAGGGCCGAAGACAGCCAGAAGTACTCGCTTTGGACGAAAAGCGGCTGCTTGCTAGCAGCAGTCGGGGGCACAGCCGTCGGGAGGACACTCAGGACAGCAATCCTCGTCGGCGCAGCTGATGACTGGGCGCCGAAACGTAGCGATCCGCGGGCGCCAGGCGCGCTGACCAGACAACACGCACGCTTGACCCTCGATAGCCAAGGTGACATGCTGATCCGAATGGACGAACACCTGGACCGCCTCGCGCGTGATCTCGCCTCGGGCCAGCTCTCGCGTCGCTCGGCGTTGAAGCGCTTAGCCGGGGCGGCCACCGCCGCGGCGCTCGGCGGACCTGTCGGTGCGCTCGCCTCGATCACCGGCGATGCCAAACGCTGCCCCGAGTCACGCCGCTGCAAGGGCAAGTGCTGTCCTGCCAATTCCCATTGCCGCCGTGGGAAGTGCAGATGCCTGGCGGGCTACACCAAATGTAACGGCAAGTGCTTCGACCTCGAGACGAACCCCAGCCACTGCGGCAACTGCGAAACGGTTTGTGATTCCGACAAGCCGTGCATCAACGGGACGTGCGCGCAGTGCGTGGACAACGGCGATTGTTCGGAGAGCGAGGTGTGTTCCAACCACGTCTGCATCCCAGCCTGAAAGAGGGTCGACCGATCCAAAACTGCAACGATCGCGGCGTGTTCGGGAGAATGCGATAGCAATGCGGAAGGCTGTGCTGCCCGGTCTTTGCGTCGTGGGAATCGCGCTCACCCTGCCGGTTGCCGCCACCGCGGCTGAGGTTGTTGCGAAGAGCAGGTTCTCCGATTCTGCCGAAGCATGGGGCCTGGCCGGCGTAACCGCCACTCCCTCACCCGTTCACCGCTCTTCCGGTGGCAACCCAGGTGGCTACATCCGAGTCGAGGATGGCAACTCGGACGCGTTGCCTGGGCAAACCGACATGTACTTCGTCGCCCCGGCCAAGTTCCTCGGCAACCGACGGTCCAGCTATGGCACTGACCTCTCTTTCGACCTCCGCCAGTCCGACGCCGGCCCGGACCAGTGCGGCGACGACGCCGATGTGACTCTGACGGGCGCAGGGCTGACGCTCGAGCGCAACATAAAGAAACCTTTCGAGGCCCCGAGCTGGCGTCACTACGACGTGCTGCTGCGGGCGTCGTTGTGGGTCATCGATAACGGGGGAGAGCCCTCCGGCGAGCAGATGAAGGATGTGCTCGGCTCGCTCGAGGAGATGCAAATCAAGGCCGAGTACCGCTGTGGGCCGGAGGTCACCGGCCTCGACACAGTCGTCTTGCGTAGCCGTTGACACCACCGAGCTGCACCGACGCACGGATTCGCCAGTCACAGAACGGAATCCGTAGTGGAGCTAGGCGGGCTGCGAGCCAAACACAAGGTATGGAGCTAGGCGGGCTCGAACCGCCGACCTCCTGATTGCGAAGCGGGGGACTCTCAGGCACGGACAGGCGTCGATTACGGGATCCGATGCCTGCCGATATGCGCGGATGTACGCGGATTTGGGCACCAGAATGCGGCTGGTGCCCAAACGAAGCCGGATCGGGTATATCGGCCGATCGGGCACTAAAGCGGACTGGTGCCCGCGAGAGGCCGCCTTAGCGCCGGGCGTTCGGTGTCGCGCTGCCGCTAGCCCCAAAAGTTCTGGCCGGTCACCATTGCACGGCCTGCCGATGGTGGGGGAGAATGGCAGCGTGCGTCTGGTCCGTGAGCCCCAAGCAGACCGTCCCGCTCTCTTGGAACGCGATCCTGAGTTGGCTCAGCTGGAGTCGGCTCTAGAGACCCCCCGCGCCCGCGACGTTGGGGCCGTGGAGTTAATCGAAGGGCCCGCGGGAATCGGCAAGACGGCGCTTCTCGACGCCGCTGAGGTGATGGCCGCCGAGCACGGACTAGACGTGCTCACCGCCCGTGGCGCGGAACTCGAGAGCAAGTTCGGCGGCGGGCTCGCACGCCAGCTCTTCGAACCCGTCGTCATGGGCATGTCGGCGGAGGAGCGAGCGGAGCTACTCTCCGGGCCCGCCGAGCTTGCCGGACGGCTCGTCGGCGCCGTCCCCGCCGAGGAGCGGGCTGAGCCGGGGCTTGCGGTACTCCACGGCCTGTACTGGCTGACCGCGAATCTGGCGGAGCGGCAGCCTTTGGCGCTCCTGATCGACGATATCCACTGGGGCGACGAAGTCTCGTTGCGCTTCCTGCTCTACCTGGCGCATCGGATCGAGACCGTGCCCGTGGCCCTGATCGCAGCCGCCCGGAGCGGCGAGCCGGGATCCGCGGCGGACCACGTTCGAGAGCTCGCCACAGAGCAAGGCGTCGGCCTGCTGCGGCCCGCGCCGCTGAGCGCCCAAGCGGTCATCGATGTCGTGGCCGCGGCGGTCGGCCAGCCTAGCCCGGAGTTCGCCGCCGCCTGCCAGACGGCGAGCGCGGGAAGCCCGTTTCTGCTCCAGGAGCTGTTGCGGGCCGCGGCAGCCGACGGGATCGAGCCCAATGCGGGTGGTGCTCTGGCAGTCGAACGGCTGGTTCCCGCTTCGGTCTCGCACGCGATCCTCCTGCGCTTGGGGCGCGTTCAGCCGGCGGCTCGCGATCTGGCAGGCGCGGCCGCCGTGCTCGGGCCGGGGGCTGAGCTGGCTCATGTCGCCGAGCTCGCCGGGCTCGAGCCGAGTGCGGCCGCCGACGCGTTCGACGCGCTTGTCGCCATGGCGCTGTTCGCCGACAGGCGGCCACTCGACTTCGTCCATCCGCTTGTGCGCTCTGCCGTCTACTCCGATCTCCCGCCCTCGGAGCGCTCACTGCTCCACTCCCGCGCCGCATTGATCATGCGCCGGGCGGGCGCCACCCCGGACCGACTGGCCGTCCACCTGCTTGCGCTGCCGCCGGCGGGCGATTCGGAAATTGCCGAGGCGCTGATCGAGGCCGCTCGCGCGGCTGTCGCCCGGGGTTCGGCGGACACTGCGATCGCCTACCTGCGCCGCGCACTCGAGGAGCCGCCCCCCGATGATGCCCGCCACGCCGTTCTACTCGAGCTCGGTACGACCGAATCGCGCGTCGGCGATCCGCGCGCCGTCGACGACCTTCGCGAAGCACAAGTGAGCGCCCCGGACGATGACGCGCTCATCGCCGCCACGTTGGCCCTCGGGCTGACGTTGTTCTTCGAAGGCCGGATGGGCGATGCGGTGGCGGCGATGCAACCCGTGATCGACGAGCTGGCCGAGAAAAACCATCCTGGCGTGCTGTTGCTCGAGGGCCGACTGCTCGCGGGGGCGATCCTCAATCACCTTGGAGCGCCCATCGTCGGCGCACGCATCGAGGCGGCGCGCGAGCGCGCCTACGCAGCCGAGCGGCCACCGTACACCATCCTCTGCGTCCTCAGCGAGTGGGACGCGGCGCTCGGCGAGCAGCCGGCGGAGCGGATCGCTGCACGGGCCGAGCGGGCGATTGTCGAGCGCTCGCCCGACGACCCGACCGTGAATGTCCCCGGCGACTTCCACGCCTACATTGCGCTGATCCACTGCGAGCGCTACGCGCTCGCCCTGCGGCTTATCGAGGAGCGGATCGATGAGGGGCGGCGACTGGGGAGTCTGCCGCTGCTGACCGCGATGTCAACCTTCGCGGCTTGCGCAGCGCTCCGCCAGGGCGATCTCGTCGCCGCCGAGGAACACGCCCGCACCGCGGTCGACACCGACGCCATGCACACGCTGCCTCTGCTGACCCCGTTCGCCGCCGCGATGCTCGCCGGGACCCTGATCGAGCGCGATGACCTTGACGAGGCCGATGCAGCCCTACGGGCTGGCACACCGGAGCCGGGTATGGAGCCGCTGATTACCTACCCCCGCCTGCTCGGCGTTCGCGGACGCTTACGGCTCGCCCAGGGTCGCTTCGAAGAGGCGTTGGAGAGTTCACTGGCGTGCGGCGCGGAGCTCGACCGGCATCGGCAGCCCGGCCCGGCGATGCACCCCTGGCGCTCTGACGCCGCCCTCGCCCTGCACGCGCTCGGCCGCTCGGACGAGGCCGCGGAGATGGTGAGAAACGAGCTCCAGCGGGCCCAAGTGTTCGGCGCTCCGCGGGCGACCGGAATCGCGCTGCGGACGCTCGGCATGCTCGAGGGCGGGGACGAGGGACTTCAGCTTCTTGCCGAGGCGGTGCGCGTGCTAGAGAGCTCGGAGGCACGGCTCGAGCACGCCGACGCGCTCTACGAGTTCGGCGCGGCGCACCGGCGCGCGAACCGACGGGCCGAGGCGCGCGCGCCACTGCGAGAGGCGCTCGATCTCGCCGCACGTGCAGGTGCCCTGGGTCTCCGCCACCGGGCGGAGGAGGAGCTGAAGGCGACCGGAGCGCGGCCGCGCCGGCTGATGCTGAGCGGGCTCGACTCGCTGACGGCGAGCGAGCGCCGGGTGGCGCGGCTCGCCGCAGAGGGCCGAACCAACCGCGAGATCGCCCAGTCTCTGTTCGTGAGCGCTCGTACGGTCGAGGGCCACCTGACCTCCGTCTACCGCAAGCTGGACCTCAGCTCACGAGACGAGTTACCCGCAGCGCTGGCGGCAGGGTTGGCCCCGGGCTAGCTGCCGCGCTCCGCCTCGTCTCCCTCGCTCGCCTGCTCGAGCTCCCGCGCCAAAGCCAGCCAGCCGCTGAAGGCGCGCCATTCCTGATCATCCGCCTCGCGCACGAAGCCACACAGCGGTTCGGCATCGCGCTTGAGCATCAGCTCGAGCCGGATCAGGTCTCGGGAGTCCATGCGAACAGTCTTCTCTCCAAGGCCGAGCTTCGCACCGTGGTCACCCCCTGGATTTACGGAATCAAAACTCAGGGGGGGTTCCACGGTGCGAACAGCGCCGCCGTGCTCGATGCTCGCAGGCGATGGATCTCAGACGTCAGGTTGAACCAACTCACAAAAGGAAGGACCGTATGTCTCGCCAGATTCGCCGTCACTTCACCAACAACCTCGTCGGCTATGTCGCCTTGTTCTTCTCGCTCAGCCTGGGGACGGCCTGGGCGCTGGGGACCGACAGCGTCAAGTCGAAGCACATCAAGGACGGGCAGGTGCGCGCGTCCGACCTGGCCGACGACACGACGCCCTACGCGCTCGCCGGGCTGGACATCAAGAACAATTCCATGGGCGGGGACGACATCATCGACAACGACGTGAAGGGCGTGGACGTCGACGAGTCGAGTCTGAGCGCGGTTCCCGCCGCGATCCAAGGCGGCGTAGGCCGCTACGCGTTCGAGGGGGCATGCGACCCGGACGTCCCCTCGGGCGCGGGCACCGGTGCGTGGGAGGATTGCGCGTTCGTTTCGACTCCTCTCGCCACCCCGGGACGGGTTCTAATTATCGGGCAGGTAGAGGCCCGCCCCGACTCAGGTCACGAGTGGGGCCGGGGCGACTGCCGCCTTGAGGTCAACGGTCAGGCGATTGAGTCCTCATTTACCGAGTTCGAATGGGACGAAGGGAGCATCGAGGATGGCATCGAGCATGGGACGCTGACCGCGATCTCGAATGTTCTGCCGGCCGGCAGCCCGGTCCTCGGCATCGAATGCCGGGAATGGAAGTCGCTCAATGGGAGCGGCGCATTCGACGTCCGCCTGGCGCGGGTCTCGGCCGTTGCTCTCTCAAACGGCTAGGCCGATAGTCACCGCGCCGCGACCAGCGTGATAACGAAATAACTCAGAAAGCGAGACCAGCATGAATACGACTACGACCGCCGGAGTATCGGAGCGCTTGGCAGCGGAGCTTCAGGCAAGCCTGCGAGGCGAGCTGATTGCCTCCGACCACAGCGACTACGACACCGCGCGTAAGGTCTACAACGGGATGATCGACCGGCGGCCCGCGGCGATCATTCGTTGCGCCGACGTCGCCGACGTGATCGCGGCAGTCGGAGTGGCCCGCGAGCAGGGGCTCGATCTCTCGGTGCGCGGAGGGAGTCACAGCGTGCCCGGGTTCGGGACCAACGATGGCGGCATCGTCTGCGACCTGACCGCGATGCGCGGGACCCGCGTCGATCCCGAGCGCCGCACCGCACGCGCCGAGGGCGGCTGCACTTGGGGCGACCTCGACCATGCGACCCACGCGTTTGGGCTGGCAACGACAGGCGGCATCATCTCGACGACAGGCGTCGGGGGGTTGACCCTGGGCGGCGGCATTGGGCACCTGGCGCGGGGGCATGGGCTCTCCTGCGACAACCTGATCTCCGCCGACGTGGTCACCGCCGAGGGGCGGCTGATGACCGCGAGTGAGGACGAGAATGCGGACCTCTTTTGGGCGCTTCGCGGTGGCGGCGGCAACTTCGGGGTTGTCACCTCGCTCGAGTTCCGGCTCCACCCGGTCGGGGAGATCTACGGCGGACCGATCTTCTATCCGGTGGACCGCGCCGGCGAGGTGATGCGGTCCTATCGCGAGGTCATCGCCGAGGCTCCCGAGGAGCTTGGCGCCTTCTTCGCCTTTCAGATCGCCCCGCCGCTGCCGTTCATCCCCGCCGAGCGCCACGGCGAGACGATGTGCCTGATCGTCACGTGCTTCACAGGGCCGGTCGAAGAGGGCGAGCGGGCGATCGCGCCACTCCTCGAGATCGCGCCAGTCGTCGCCAGTGGCGTCGATGTGATGCCCTACCCGGCGCTCAACAGTGCCTTCGACGCCCTCCTCCCACCGGGCTTGCAGCACTACTGGAAGGCGGACTTCGTGGGCGAGCTCACCGACGAGGCAATCGCGGCTCACGTCGAGCACGGTCCGAGGGTGCCGGCCGTTGAGGCGACCATGCACCTCTATCCGATCGACGGTGCATGCCACCGGGTGGCGAGCGATGAGACCGCCTTTGCCTACCGCGACGCCCGCTTTGCCTGTGTGATCGCCGGCATGTGGCCCGATCCCGCCGACAACGACCGCAACATCGCCTGGGTGCGGGATTACTGGGAGGCGATCCACCCTCACTCCGAGCCGGGCGGCTACGTCAACTTCATGGCGGCAGACGACCAAGACCGGGTCCGTGAGAACTACCGCGGCAACTATGACCGCTTGGCCGAAGTCAAGCGTCGCTATGACCCCGGGAACCTGTTTCGGATGAATCAGAACATCGAGCCGTGAACCGGCCAATAAGCCGATTGAAGGTGACCCAGCGGAACGTCGGCCCTCGCGGAGAAGCAAGGCTTTCGAGATGGAGCTAGGCGGGCTCGAACCGCCGACCTCCTGATTGCGAACCAGGCGCTCTTCCAACTGAGCTATAGCCCCAATGGGTCCGGCCTCGGCCGGTCGCGTTAAGAGTAGGCGATGGGCGGCGTGTTGCAGGCGCGACGGACAGGTGTCCACCAGAGCTGTGCAACCTCAATGCCGCATCGATTCAGCCGATTTAACCTTTCCGTATGAGTTTTCGGACTCGACTTGGCTTGTTCTTCCTTTTGATGGTTGCGATTCCGATTGCGGCCATCGCTGTGCTGGCCTCAGACGTGACTGGCGATTCGCAGGCGGGGAAGGCGGATGCGCAGGTATCTACTGGTCTTGAAGCCGCGATTTCGGTCTACGAGGATGAGGTCGCCGCGGCAGACAAGGCGGCGCAGAAGGTGCTTGCCGACCGCACCGTCGCGTCGGCACTCGCGGGCGGGAGCGCCCAGGAGATCGAGCGAGCAACTGCCGTCGCCGGCGTAGACATCGGGCTCAAGTACCTCACGCTGACCACTCCCGACGGAGACGAGCTGGAGCCGATCCCGTCTGACGCACCGGTCGCGGCGGTGACGGTGACCGACGCTGGCGGCAGCGAGCTGAGCCTGGTCGCGTCGACGATCAGCGCCGACGAGTACCTCGGGCGAGTTGAAGAGCTGACCGGTCTTAGCGCGGCGGTCATCGGCTCGAGCGGCTCCGCGGTTGCGGCCGAGGGCGTTGATACGGAGTCGCTGCCAGAGGCGGGGGCAACGGCCGACGCGGAGATCGACGGCTCGGAGGCGCGTGCCGCCACCGCGTCGCTCGGCGACGAAGGTGCCGCGGTGACGGTCTTCGCTCCTGTCGAAGGGGCTGGGTTCTTCGACTCGCGCCCGCGCGTCGCCTTGCTCGTGGCGGTATTCCTCGCGATCGCGCTGACGGGAGTCGCCGTCATCGCCAGGACGCTTCAGTCGCAGATCGCGACGATGCTCGGCGCCGCGCGGCGCATCGGCTCGGGCGACTTCTCGCAGCGCGTTCCCGTCGTTGGCCGCGACGAGATGGCGGGGCTCGCGAGCGAGTTCAACAAGATGACGGACCAGCTCGAAGCGCAGATCAGCCAGCTTCGGCGCCAGCGCAAGGAGCTCGACCGCTCCGTGCGGCGCATGGGCGAGGCGTTCGCGGCGGGCCTCGATCGCGAGGCGCTCCTTGCCATCGTCGCCGAGACCGCGCTGGGGGCCTGCGACGCCGAATACGCACGGGTCACCTTCACTGATGGGGAGCTGATCGAGGTCCCCGAAGGCTTCAAGGGGCCGGCGCGCGACGCCGCGGTGGCGGGCCAGAAGCGCGTCGACCGCGAGGGCGCCAAGGTCGATGCGCGCCGCGGCGAAGGCTTCGCTCTTGCGGCGCCGCTCAAGACGATCTCGGACAACGTGCAGGTCGGCTCGCTCTCCATTGGACGCGCCGGCCGGGAGTTCGCGGACGAGGATCGCGACGTCTTCCTGTATCTGCTCGGTCAGACCTCGGTCTCGATCGACAACATCTCCACGCATGAGAAGGTCTCCGAGCAGGCGGTGACCGACGAGCTCACCGGATTGCCGAACAACCGGGCGTTCCGCGAGACGATCGACCGCGAGGCGTCGCGTGCCGAGCGCTTCGAGCACGAGCTGTCGCTGATCATCCTCGACGTCGACGACTTCAAGTCCGTGAACGACACTTATGGCCACCTCCAGGGCGACGAGGTGCTGCGCTTGATCGGAAAGCTCCTGCTCGAGGAGCCGCGAGCCATCGACGAGCCGGCCCGATACGGCGGCGAGGAGTTCGTGGTCGCCCTGCCCGAGACCGGAACTGACGGTGCTGTCGAGTTGGCGGAGCGCATCCGTGAGCGTCTCGAGGAGGAGGAGATCCCGCTCCTCGACGGCAGCGGCGTCCTGAAGGTGACGGCCAGCTTCGGCACGGCGACGGTCCCGCTTTCGGCCGAGACGGTGCGTCAGCTTTTCGCCGCCGCCGATGATGCGCTTTACGAGGCCAAGCGCTCCGGCAAGAATCGCGTGGTAACCGCGCCTGAGCGGGTGACCGTTGGCGGCTAGCTCAGCCGCCAAGCCACATAACTACGATTTGTCGTAGGTTCAGGCGCGATGGGAATCTTCGACGACGCTATTCGCGAGCACCTCGAGCTGAAGCGCCATGCCGGCGTGGATGAAGAGGAGCTCAAAGAGCTGGAGGATGAGGCCTTTGGCCCCCCGGCACGCCCGGGCGAGCCCGAGTTCCCGGGTTCCACGTCCGAGGAGGTTGCCGTCGAGGCCGAGGGTTCGGCAGCGCCGGCTGTTTTCGACGCCGAGACCGGCGAGTCGGAGACTCCTGACGACGCTGTGATCGAGGCGACGCCGGCCGAGGAGCCGGCGCTCACGCCGATCGACGAGGCGACCGTTCCCGAGACCGATGACGCTCCGGCGGAGCCCCAGAGCGAGGAGCCCGCGGCGGCAGCGGAGGCCGCCTTCGAAGAGCCAGCCACCGAAGTTGCCGAGCCCGCTGAGCCTGAGGAAACGGTCGCGCCTGATCCCGTCGAAGAATCGAGCTTTACCACCGCCGAGCGCGAGGCGATCGCCGATCAGCCCACGGTGTTCTTCGAGCAGCAGCCGCCTGAGGAGTTTGAGCTGGGGGACCTGGAGCTCGACATCGACGAGGAGATCGAAGAGGTCGGCGGCGCCGTCTCAGAACCGCTGACGGACGAGGAGCCACTGATCGTGGAGGAGGCCTTCTCGGAGCCGGCAGAGACCGAGGTTGTCGAGCCTCCGCTCGAGCCCGAGCCCGAGCCGGCTCCCGAGCCTGAGGCTGATGCGCCAGAGACGAGCGAGTTCGCTCCGCCCGCAGAGGAGTCCGAGACTTCCGAGGGCGAAACGGGCGACGAAGACGTCCTCGAAGAGACGCCCGAGTTCCTGCGCGACAACCCGGACGACGACGAGCTTTGGTTCGAACAGGGCGAGCCTAAGGACTTCGACTTCTAGCTGGGCCTACGGGTCTGCCGGCACGCCTGAGCCCGGACCCTGGATGCCGAAGAACGTTTCGACGCTGCCGACGTCGAAGCCTCGGAAAACGGCTCCCGGTTCGGCGTCCTTGGTCAACTTCAACACCGCTCGCGCCGCGAAGTTGTCAGAGCCCTCGAGCGTGTCGACCGTCGCCGAGGCGAAAACCTCGCCGACAGGTTCTTCGGTTGTGACGTCGATGGCGTCCGGGTCGAGCTGCTCTTCGAGCGCTCCCGCGTAGAACTCGATGTCCTCGCCCTCGGCGTCGACT
>JAWVEY010000030.1:0-3035 GCA_033856515.1 Solirubrobacterales bacterium | reverse complement strand
GATCTCCGACTCGTGCGCGAGGTACATCCACGCGCGGCCGAAGACTCGTTCCCGCTCGGCCTTGAAGATGTCCTCGTCGCAGTAGATCGCCGGCGGAATCCTTCCGTCGTTGACGGCCTCGACGATGCTTGTCAGATCCATGGAAGCTTCCTCCCTCCGCGGCGCTCGCCTGTCCACGCTAGTGGCGCGGACGAAGATACGACAAATAGGAATTTTGCCGCCGCATCAGTGACAGATGGCTATGAGTGAACGGCATCGCCTCGCGCCCGCCGATCGGGGATGATCGCGGCGTGGACTCGATCCTCGACCTGATCGGCGACACCCCGCTCGTGCGCCTGCGGCGCTGCGGGCCGGCGAACGGCGCCGAGCTGTGGCTCAAGCTCGAGTACCGAAATCCGACGGGCTCGATGAAGGACCGGATGGCGCTTGCGATGATCGAGGGCGCGGAGCGCGACGGGCTGATCTCGCCCGGCGACACCATCGTCGAGTACACCGGCGGGAGCACCGGACCAGCGCTCGCCCTGGTCTGCAGGGCGAAGGGCTACCGTGCGCTGATCGTCATGGCCGACTGCTTCACCGAGGAGCGCTTTCAGCTGATGGAGGCGCTCGGTGCGGAGATCGACGTCGTTCCCTCGGTCGAAGGCCGGCCGAAGGTGACGTCCCGGGACATCGAGAACATGGTTGCGCGGGCGGCGGAGCTTGCCGCGCGTCCGGGCCATTACGCGACCGACCAGTTCAACAACCCGTACATCATCCCCGATCACCGCGACCACCTCGGCCGCGAGATCTGGGAGCAGACCGAGGGACGGGTGACGGCGTTCTGTCACGGCATGGGCACCGCCAGCTCGGTCATCGGCGTCTCCGACGCGCTGAAGCCGCACGGCGTCTTCATCCAGGCGCACGAGCCTGCAAGCTCGGCCGCGATCAGCGGCGGCGAGCGGGGGCCGTTTCTGATCCAGGGCTGGACGGGCTTCGAGATGCCGCACTGGGATGCCGCGAAGGTCGACCACGTCGAGCCGATCGGCGACGACGAGGCGGTGGAGATGACACGGCGACTGGCGCTCGAGGAGGGCGTCTTCGCCGGCATCTCGACGGGGGCGAACGTCGTCGGCGCCCACCGTCTCGCGGAGCGCCTCGGGCCGGACGCCGTGATCGCGACACTGGCCGTCGACACCGGCTTCAAGTACATGAGCGTCAGCCCGTACGGCGGCGCCAAGCTTTGACAGTGCCATTGCAGTGCCAAATGCGTTTCATTGCGCAGCCTGCCCGGGCAAGCTTGTGCAACTATCAGCCAACATTAGGCGCAACGTGCCAAACTCGACCTCGTATCTCGCGCAGGAACAGGCTATCCTGCGGGGGAGGCCTAGATCAGTGAGTGACGCGAGCGCAGATGAATCGGAGACCGAAGTGATGGCCAGAGCGCAGCGGTCAGCAGCGGGAGTCAGGGCTACCGAGCAGTGTCCGGAGTGCGGCAAGCCGTTCGACAGGCCAGCGTCGCTCGGCGCGCATCGTCGGGCGGCCCACGGCATTGCAGGCACGTCGCGGACCGGCGGCCGGTCAGCGGCCGGGGGAGCCAGTCAGTCCCGCTGGAGCGGGTGGAGCACCGGCCGCCACGCGTCAATCACGCCCCGCGGCGACGACCCGCAGATCATTGACCGCGACGCGGTCCATTCAGCAGAGAAGCTCGGAGTCGGTGAGCTGGGGTGCCCTGAATGCAGCAAGCGCTTCGACAGGCCCGCTTCTCTTGGCGCACACCGTCGGCTCGCTCACGGTGTCGCAGGCACATCGAGGGCAAGCAGCAGCTCAGGGCCGCGGCGAGGCAGCGGGCTGAGCCGGACCCCCAGCACGGGCCGCGGCGACTCGCAGAGTGTCGACCGCGACGCATTGCTGCAGCAGCTCTTCCCGAGCGGGATGCCTGCTCGTGAGTCTGTCCTTCAGCGAGTCAATGCGTGGCTCGACGAAGCGGAGGAGCTCGCAGGCTTCGAGTAGAGGCGCGGCCGGCGTGCGGTTCTAGGTCGTTGAGCCGGATCGCCGGTCCTGGGCCCAGACGATGACCGACGTCGTGAAGAGGAGGGCGCTGAACATCGCCCACGACATCGCGTAGCCGCCGGTCACGTCGACTGCGAGCCCGAACAGGATCGGCGAGATGATGAACCCGGCGAAGAACCCGGACATGACGTGCCCGGATGCCTTGCCGATCGCCTCCCTGCCCGCGCGCTTGACGACCGTGATCATCACGACCGTGTTCCAGCCGGCGCTGCTCCCCACCAGGAGCGCTCCGAGCCACAGCAGCACCGGTCGACCAGGGGCGGCCAGCAGCAGGAGCAACAGCGCGCCGGCGGCGGCCAGCGCCAGCATGGCGAGGATCAGCGTCAGATTCTTGACGCGGTCGGCCGCGTGGCCGACGAGGATCCGGGACGTGACCCCGATCACCCCCATGGCGCTCAGAAGCGTGCCGGCCACGGTGGAGCTCACCCCGACCGCCTCGTGGGCGTACAGCGGCAGGTAGGTGATCACCGAGGAATAGCCGCTGCCCATCATGAAGGCATAAGCCGCTAGCGCGAACACCGAGCGGCCGACCATTCCCGTGGACGCCGCTGTCGGCTCGCCGCCCGTGAGCGGTTCTTGCGGAATCCGGCGCACGGTCGCGACCCAGCCGACGACGAACAGCACGGCTGCGCCCGCGAGTGCTCCTCGCCAACCGATCAAGACCGAGAGCAGGGGGAACGACAACCCCCCGACGACGCCGCCGATGTGCACGCCGGACTGCTTGATGCCGGTGACGAGCCCCTGCCGCTCGGGGCGGACGCGCTGGGCGATGAGCTTGTTGCTCAGCGGGTTGACGAGCGCCTGGCCGACGCCCGCCAGACCGATGAAGGCGAGCAGCATCGGGTACGACGTGGACAACGACATGCCGGCGAAGGTCACGGCCGAGGCGAGGAAGAGCGCGCTGTATGTGCGCCTCGGGCGCGAGCGCTCCGTTGCGGAGCCGACGAACAGCGACAGCCCGGCGGCCACCGAGAACGTCACCGTGG
>JAWVEY010000029.1:0-3964 GCA_033856515.1 Solirubrobacterales bacterium | reverse complement strand
CTCGTCGAGTTTCTTCTTCTCTCGCTTCAGGTCACTCAGCTCCTGCTTCTGGTGGCCAGCAGTGCCTGACTGCTTGATCCACTGTCTGGCAGGTGAGGCGTAGGAGAAGACGATCACCAAGAGAGTTGAGAGCAGGGCCAGACGCCCGACTCGGTCCCATCGAATTCCTGAACGGCGGCGAGATTGCATCGCGACCGCCTTCGCCGCCGCGCCGGACCTTCCTGCCGGGCGGTTACTCGGGCTTCTCGTGCGTCTCGCGCGGGCGGCCGCCCGCGTAGTCCTTCGCCTCGCGCACGTAGCGCGCGAAGGCGGCGTCCACGACGCTGGCGGAGTCGGTGCCGGCGCCCTGGCGGCGGGCGATTTCGAGCGCCCAGTCGGTGTCCTTGCCGTAGAGGTTCGCCAGCTCGTCCACCACGAAGGACGAGCCCAGGCGGCGGCGCAGCTCCTCGATCACAACGTCCGCCGCGGCATCGAGGTCGGCCTGGACCGGCTCGGGCGAGTTTGCGACGCGACGTTCCCCTTCGCGCCACTGGTAGAGAGCGTTCTCTACCGCGTAGGCCAGCTCAATCCTCGCCGTCGTCAGCGTCGCCGGCATCCTCGCCGGCGCGGCTGATCACGATCCGGTCGGGCTCGATCGTGACGGTCACGGGCCGGTGTCCTGCCCAGTGCTCGGCGTAGGTCGCATCGTCCTGCACGGCGGGGTCGAGCCACAGTCCGTAGCCCTCCTCGCCGTGGTCGAAGGTCCCCTCGAGCGGCTTGCCCTTGCGACCCCGCGGACGGCCGCGTCCGCCGCGACGCCCGCGACGGCGGCGCCGGGGAGCGTCGTCCCCATCGGACTCGGCTTCCTCGTCAGCCTCGTCCTCGGCCGACTCCTCGTCGGCCGCTTCCTCCTGAGCCTGGCGCTCGGCCTCGAGCGCCTCCGCGACCAGAGCGTCGTCCTCGGCGCGCAGGTCGGGCTCGTCGGCCTCGGCGCCCGGGACGAAGGCCTCGCCCTCGGTGGCCTCCGGCGCAAGCTCGTGCTCGCGCTTGAACGAGCGAATATCGCCCACGGACGCGTCCAGCTGGTGGGCGATCCAGGCGTCGGTCCGACCCTGCCGCACCCACGTGCGGATCTGGTTGAGCTGCGGCTTCAGTGACTTACGTGCCAAGCGGCGGCGGAGACTACCAACCCGGCCACCCATATCGGCATGGCCGCCATCCCTTGCGGTTGTCCATTGCACCCGCATGCCCGGGATGCTTTATTGCGATGCGCAATTCCTTCGGCAGGGGAGACGGCGGCGTGCTCGTTCTGACGCGAAAGAGCAATCAGAGCATCATGATCGGTGACGACATCGAGATATCGGTGCTCGCGGTCATGGGAGAGAAGGTCAGAATCGGGATCGAGGCGCCGCGCTCCGTGCCGGTTTTCCGGCGCGAGGTGTACGACGAAATCCAGGAAGAGGACGCCGACGATGCCGAAGAGGCGGAGGAAACGGGCCGGTTCAGCCGGCCAGCATCGCCAGCGTCTCGAACATGACGACCGTCACGATGACGGCCGTCACGACGATGGAGAGCGCCAGGAAGGTGAAGCGGAGCGAGCCCTGCTTGCGGGTGCGCTCGACGCGGCGCACGCGGGAGCGCTGAGCAGCCGCCTTGCGTAGCCGCTCCCGGCGCTCGATCGACTCGGCCGCTTCCTCGCGGAAGGCCTCCTCGAACTGCGCGAGTGACTGCCGCATGCGCATGCTCGGCGGAAGGCTATCAACGGCCTCGCCAGCGAAGACGCGGCGCGAACGCACTCGTAGCAATGCGCTCATGCGGTTGAGTGTTCCCGCTCAGCCTCTCTGTACACCTTCACGAAGCTGAGGTACTTGTCCGCTATCGCGCGGGTGGCCTCGTCGCGATCGAGATCGCCCTCGAGGAAGCCCTTGAGCGCGTCCCACCAGATGGTCCGGCCGATCGCGAAGCCCGCGTAGGCCTCCACGGGGGCACCCTGGCGCAGCCAGTGGTCGACCTTCTCGTCGTTCGCTCCGCGGCCGAGCACCACGCAGACGACGCCGTCCCTGCCGTCGCGCCTGCAGGTGTCCGCGATCCGCTCGCAGTCCTCCTGGGTGTCGATCCCCTCGATCTTCCAGATGTCCGCCTCGATGCCGAAGTCCTGAAGCTCGACGATGGCGCGGCGCATCAGCTCGGGGCGCAGCTCGGCGTCATAGCGGTCGGTGTCGCCGCCCACCTGCTCGAGCTGGTGATCCTCGGCCGGCACCAGGAGCTCGAAGAGGAACTTGCGGTCATGCTCGTGGAGCCAGTCGGCGAGCCGCTTGAGCCGCTCCGACTGGCGCTGGTTCATCCCCTCGTCGCCCTCCGGGTTGTAACGCACGAGCACCTTGGAGAAGTCAGGGTCGAACTCCTCGATGTGGGCGCCGAAGTCATCGCCGTACTCGAAGTCGAACTCGTTCTGGCCGGACTTCTCGACCGGCATGGCGAGCAGAAGTCCGTTCTCCTTCGCCTGCCGCGGAATCCCCTTCGGCACCCCGAACTGCTCGTCCACCAGGCAGCCGCTGCAGCTCGGGTCGATGCCCTCCTCCGCCGCCTTCAGCATCCCCTCGAAGATCAGGTGCTTCGCGTCCGCGATGGTCTGGTTCTGCTCTGACGTCGGGTTGCCCTCGATGCCGAACATCTTCTTTTGGAAGGACCCACGATGGTCGAACGCGAGGATGTAGAGCTTGCCGCTATAGCCGAGTTCCATACCTGGGTTATACCCTGCGCGCGATATGGAGCACCGTTTCTCGGGCCCCTCGTACACGCTCGGCATAGAGGAAGAGCTCATGATCGTGGACGAGGAGACACTTGACCTCTCGAATTCGATCGAGCGCCTTCTCGCCGACATGGCCGACGTGCCCACGGAGGGCGAGGTCAAGCCTGAGCTCATGGAGGGCGTCTGCGAGATCGCGACGACCCCCGTGTCGAACACCGTGGAGGCCGGCCACCAGCTGCGGGCGCTGCGGCGCACGGTCAACCAGGTGGCGCAGCAGCACGGGCTCGCGATCGGCTCGGCCGGCACGCACCCGTTCGCGCTCTGGGAGGACCAGCGCATCGTGGCGCGCCCGCGCTACCGCGCCCTCAGCTCGGGACTGCAGTTCGTGGCGCGCCAGGAGATCCTCTACGGGATCCACGTGCACGTGGGCGTGGACGACCCCGACAAGGCGATCCACGTAACCAACGGGATGCGCGTGCACGCGCCGCTCCTGCTGGCGCTCTCCGCGAACTCGCCGTTCTGGCGCGGGGACACCACCGGCCTCGACTCCACCCGCACCCCGGTGGTCCGCGCGTTCCCGCGCGTGGGCATCCCGCCGCGCTACGACGACTTCGAGGACTGGGCGCGCAGGATCGAGTTCATGATGCAGTCGAAGGTGATCGGCGACTACACGTACCTCTGGTACGACGTGCGGCCGCACCCGAACTTCGGAACCGTCGAGGTGCGCGTGATGGACTCACAGACACGCGTCGAGCACACGCTTGCCCTCGCCGCCCTCGTGCAGGCGATGGTGAAGGAGCTGTGCGAGCACTTCGACAGCGGTGAGCACCTGTCGCGCTACCCGTACGAGATGCTCGACGAGAACAAGTGGATGGCGGCGCGGCATGGGCTGGGCGCCCAGCTCGTGGACCTGCCGAAGACCGAGCGCGTGCCGGTGCCCGAGCTTGCGCGCCGGCTCATGAAGCGGCTCCGCCCGCACGCGGAGGATCTGGGCTCCGAGGCTGACTTCGACTGTCTCGAGGAGATCCTCGAGGGTGGCAACGGCGCCTCCCGCCAGGCGGTGGTCTACGAGGCCAACCACGATCTGCGCGAGGTCGTGCGCGAGATCCTGGACGCCACCGTGCCGGAGCCCGCGGAGGCGACCGGCGAATAAACAGGCTCGGTGGCGCTCGGCGCGCCGGGTACTCTGAGAGTCGTGTCGCAGCCCGGCCTCTTCGTCGTCTGCAAGAACTG
>JAWVEY010000028.1:0-2958 GCA_033856515.1 Solirubrobacterales bacterium | reverse complement strand
ATGTCCTCGAGCCGGTCACCCTGCTCGGCTCGGTTGTAGCTCTCGCGTGCCCGACGTACCTCGTCGGCGATCTCCTGCCGCAGCGCGTCGAGGCGCTCCGGGAGGCCGCTCGTGAAGTTCAGGAAGAGCTCGGCGGCCGCCTCCGCGTCCGGCATGGCGCGGTGCGCGGTGGCGTGGTCGCGGCCGAACACGAAGCGGACCAGGTCGGCCAGCTTGTAGCCGCCGGCGTCGGGGTAGAGCTGGTAGCCGAGCTCGAGCGTGTCGAACACCGCTGACGGCTTCCAGTTGCGATCGGGCGGCAGGTGGCGGAGCACGAACGGAACGTCGAACCCGGTGTTGTGCGCGACGATCGGGGTCTCCCCCACCCAGTCGACGAAGCTGCCGAGCACCTCGGCGGCGGTCGGCGCGTTCGCGACGTCATCGGTCTTGATGCCGTGCACCTGGTGCCCGATGATCGGGCGCCCCGGGTTCACGAGCGATTCGAAGCGGTCGACGATCTGGCCGTCGCGCACGCGCAGGGCGGCGACGTCGACGATGTATCCGTTCTCGGGCTTCATCGCGGTCGTCTCGAGGTCGAAGACGACGAACTCGTTGCGGCCTTCGGAGATGAGCTTCGCAAGCTGAATGACCGACGGAGCCTTGGGCGCGATGAACGGGATCTTCTTCGGGTGGCCGGCCGAGGCGACCAGGCGATCCTGGAGGTCGATCGACTTCTGGAGCTCGCTGTGGCCGTAGGCGATGGCATCGGCCATGACGGACTCCGGCAGGATCTTGGCACCTGCCTCGACCATCATGACCGCCTCGCGGGTGCCGGCCACGACGAGGTCGAGCTCGCTCTCGGCCAGCTCAGAGTTCGTCGGGTTGGTGACGAACTCGCCGCCGATGCGACCGACGCGGACCGCGCCAACCGGGCCCATGAAGGGGATGTGGCTGATGCTGAGCGCTGCCGAGGCGCCGTTGAGGGCGAGGATGTCCGGATCATTCTCCTGGTCGGTCGAGAGGACGGTCAGGACGACCTGCACATCGTTGAAATAGCCCTTCGGGAAGAGGGGGCGAATCGGCCGATCGGTGAGGCGCATCGCAAGGATGGCGGCCTCCGACGGGCGAGATTCGCGCTTGATGAATCCGCCCGGGATCTTGCCCGCGGCGTACATCCGCTCCTCGTAGTCCACGGTGAGCGGGAAGAAGTCGGCCCCTTCGCGGGGCTCCTTTGCGGCGACCGCGGTCGCCAGGACGACGGAGTCGCCATACCTGACGACGACCGCGCCGTCTGCCTGCTCGGCGAGCTTGCCGGCCTCCATGCTGAAGACCTTGCCGCCGATCTCGGCTTCGTGCTTGATTGACACTGATTCCTCCAGTGATGCTGTGCGGCATCCGACGCTCGATTCCCGTGGCGCGCTCTCATGTGAGCGCAGGCGTCAGGCGGGGGTGGATGCCCGTTGGTTGTGAGATGTGCGAGACCCAGAGCCGAAGTGGCCAAGCCAAATTGGCTCAGGTCGATCGCGGTCGGTGCTAGCGACGCAGCCCGAGGCTGCTGATGACGGTGCGGTATCGGTCGACATCGTTGCGGACCAGATACGCAAGCAGCCGCCGGCGCTGCCCGACGAGCATGAGCAGCCCGCGGCGCGAGTGGTTGTCCTTGGGAAAGCTGCGCAGGTGCTCCGTCAGTGACTTGATCCGCTCGGTGAGAAGCGCAATCTGCACCTCGGGAGATCCGGTATCGCCCTCGTGCGTGGCGTATTCGTCGACGATTGCGCTCTTCGCGTCCTTGGCGAGCGGCACGTATTCCTCCACTTTCTTTTCCGTAACGGTCGAAGTTTAGCAGAGGACCGGCCCGGACGCTCTTTGCCGGCCAGGCAAGCTCAACCGCCAGAAGGCTCGCGCAGCAGCCGGCGTGCCTCGCGCTCGTCTG
Source organism: Solirubrobacterales bacterium (assembly GCA_033856515.1). Classification (GTDB taxonomy): domain Bacteria; phylum Actinomycetota; class Thermoleophilia; order Solirubrobacterales; family 70-9; genus JALZKA01. Next base: position 1,046 of record JAWVEY010000028.1, on the reverse strand, counting down.
CCTTCATCTGTGTCACGAGGGCGTCGACATCGTCGAATCGGCGCTCCTCACGCAGGCGAGCCACCAGCTCGAGTTCGAGCGTGGCGTCATACAGATCGCCGTCCCAGTCCAGCAGGTAGACCTCCACGAGCACCCGTCCATCGTCGTGAAACGTCGGGCGCACCCCCACGCTGACCAGGGCCGGGTGACCCGGCCCCACACCCCGATCGGGGACATGAACGCGGCCCAGGTAGATCCCGAGCGCCGGGAGGGCCGCGGCGTAGTCGAAGGCCAGGTTCGCCGTCGGGAACCCCAGCTGCCGCCCACGCTCGTCACCGTGCACCACGGTCCCGCGCAGAAACGGGGCCGAGCCGATGAGGCTCGAAGCATCCTCGATCCGGCCATCCGCCAAGGCCCGCCTGATGCGCGAAGAGGAGACGGCCTCTTCGTCGACCACGAGCGGCTCGACCGAGATGCAGTCCCACCCATTCTCCGCGCCGATCTCGGAAACACGCTCCAGGGTCCCGGCTCGAGCGCGGCCGAACGCGCTGTCGGGGGTCATCGTGATGCCACGCAGCTCCATCGCCGGCGCGAGGCCCGCGAGGAACTCCTCGGGCTCGAGGCCGCGCAGCATCGCGTCGAAACGGATCTCGAAGGCATGGTCGATGCCGGTCGTCGCCAACCGCTCGAGCGTCACCGACGGTGGCAGCAGGCGCTCGACGATCATGCCGGGTCGCACCACTTCGTCGGGATGGGGGCTGAAGACGAGAGCGAGGCTAACCGCATCGCGCTCCCGGGCGGCAAGCGCGGTGGCTTCGAGGATGTGGCGGTGACCTCGGTGCACGCCATCGAAGACACCGAGCGTGACGACCGATGGACCGATGGCCGGGAGCTCGTCGAGCCCACGCGCGGTCACCCCGCCGGCTCTCGCGGCAGCACCTTCTCGGGCTGAAGCCTGTTCGAGCTCACCGATCCGATCCCGATCAGCTCGCCGCCATCGAACACGGCCGCCCGGCCATCGGTCGCGAGCACGCCAACCAGCTGGCGGGCCGATCCGTTGCGGAAGG
>JAWVEY010000027.1:0-15192 GCA_033856515.1 Solirubrobacterales bacterium | reverse complement strand
TCCCTCATCTCCGTCGGCGCCGGTGGCAAGACCGGCCGCGGGGACGAGGCGACGCAAACGCGGGACGGCTTTTTGCCCGAGCGCCACACCGACTTCATCTTTGCGGTCGTTGGCGAGCGCTACGGATTCATGGGCGCCGCGTTCATCCTGTCCCTTTACGCCCTGCTCATCTGGCGGGCGCTGCGCATCATGACGCTCTCGAAGAACCGTTACGGGACCATTATCGCCGGCTCGATAGCCGTCGCCTTCTTGTTCCAGATCTTCGTCAACGTGGGCATGAACATCGGGATCGCACCCATCACGGGAATCCCGTTGCCGCTCATGAGTGCTGGAGGTTCATCCGTCATCGTCACGTTTTTGGCGCTCGGATTGCTCCAGAGCATCCATGTTCAGTCGCAGCTCGCCTCAGGGAGCCGGGGTACCCCGCTCCTGAGGTGAGCTAGTTGAAGAAAAAGATTCTCGTATCAGTTGACGCAGGCGAGACCCGCGTCGCGGTCTTCGAGCAGAAGGGCAACGCCAAGTCGCGCGTTGCCGAGCTGTACGTCGAGCGCCGCGGCTCTCGCTCCATCGTCGGCAACATCTACAAGGGGGTCGTTGACAACGTCCTCCCCGGAATGGAGGCCGCGTTCGTCGACATCGGCCTCGAACGCAACGGATTCCTGCACGTCGACGAAATTGTCCTGCCCGGAGGTGAAAAGGTTCCGCGTCGCGGACACGGCAAGGGCCGCCGCATCGACGAGCTCATCAAGCCCAAGCAGGAGGTGCTCGTCCAGGTAGTCAAGGACCCGCTGAAGACGAAGGGCGCGCGCCTCTCGATGCAGCTCTCGATCGCCGGGCGCTACCTCGTCTACATGCCGCAGGGCGCCGGCGTCGGCGCGAGCCGCAGGCTTCCCGACAACGAACGGGATCGCCAGCGAAAGCTCCTCCACAAGATCCACAAGGGCAAGGGTGGCGTCATCGTGCGCACCGCCGCGCAGGGCGCCCAGAGCGAGGATTTCGAGCGCGACCTTGCCTACCTCCACAAGCTGGCCGAGGTGGTCGAGCGCCGCGGCAAGGAGGTGAAGGGGCCCGACCTGGTCTTCCAGGAGGCGGACCTCTCGATTCGAGTCCTTCGTGACGTCCTGCCGTCGGAATTCGACAAGGCGGTCATCGACGACCCCAAGCAGCACCAGCGGGTGACGAGCTTCTTCCAGCGCACTGCGCCAGAGCTGGTCTCGAAGGTCGAGACCTACGACGGGGCCGAGCCGTTGTTCGAGCGCGAGGGGGCCGAACAGGCCGTGCGCTCGACGCTCACGCGCCGGGTGGACCTGCCCTCGGGCGGCTACCTGATGATCGACTACGCCGAGGCGCTGACGGTCATAGATATCAACACCGGCAGCTTCACAGGGCGCGGCAAGGGCCGGCTCGAGGACACGATCACCAAGGTGAACATCGAGGCGGCTGAAGAGGTCGTGCGCCAGCTTCGGCTCCGCGATATCGGCGGCATCATCGTCGTCGACTTCATCGACATGGCTCGCGCAAGGAATCGCGATCAGGTGCTGAAGACGATGCGCGAAGCACTCGACGAGGACAAGACGAAGACGTACGTCGTCGAGATCTCGCCGCTCGGCCTGGTCGAGATGACTCGTCAGAACGTCACTGACGGCGTGCGCGAGATCCTCACCAAGACCTGCCCGACGTGCGAGGGCGAGGGCGTGATCCTCTCCGAGGAAACCGTTGCGATCGACGTGATCCGAAAGCTCCGGGAGCTCGTGGCGCAGAAGCCCGAGCCCGAGGCCTTCCTCATCCGGGTGAACCCGCGCGTCGCGGGCAAGCTCACCGAGGAGGGTTCAGGCCTGGTCGAGCTCGAGAAGGAGTCCGGCAAGGACTTCCACTTCGAGGGCGGCGAGGCGCTCGCCGTTGACACCTACGAGGTCTCCGACGAGGGGACGCGCGAGGACATCGAGCGCATGGCGCTCCCGTTCGCGGTCGGTGACGAGGTCCTGGTCACAATCGAGGAGCCGCACATGTACGAGGCTGACGACGCGATCGCCCGGGTGGACTCCTACATCGTCTCCGTGACCGGCGGCGGCAAGCACGTCGGCGAGCGCCGGCTCGTGCGGATCGACGGGGTGGCGCGCTCGCAGGCGACGGCCTCGTTGGTCGATACGGGCTCAGAAAACGGGGCCGACGGCGAGAGCGAGGCACCTGCGGGCGGGGACGACGAGTCACCGCCACGCCGCCGTCGCGGCAACCGCGGCGGACGCGGTCGCTCAGGCGAGCGGGACGAATCGGCATCGGCCACCTGACCCGCGAGCAAGGTCGCCCCGCGGCTACACTCGTCGGCCGGATTTCTTATGGCTGAGACCTACGCGATAGTTGAGACAGGCGGCAAGCAGTACCGCGCCGAAAAGGGCACGGTGCTCGTCGTCGACCGCATGCCTGATGACGAGGGCGCGAAGGTCACGCTTCGCCCCGTCATGTTCTCGGGCGGCGACAACTTCGTCGGCGGGGGCGCGGACCTCGACAAGGTGAAGGTCGAAGCCGAGGTCGTTGAGCACCTTCGCGGCGAGAAGATCAAGGTCTTCAAGTACAAGGCCAAGAAGGGCTATCGCAAGCGCCGCGGGCATCGCTCGTCGCTGACGAAGCTCGAGGTCAAGGACGTGAAGATGCTGACCCGCAAGCCCGCCGCGGCGAAGGCCGAGACTGCCGAGAAACCGGCCGCCACAAAGCCCGCTGCGAAGAAGCCGGCCACCAAGGCTCCTGCCGCCAAGAAGCCAGCCGCGAAGGCGCCCGCAGCCAAGAAGCCGGCCGCGAAGAAGCCGGCGGCGAAGAAGACCGAGGAGGACGCCTAATGGCTCATAAGAAGGGGCTCGGCTCCTCACGCAACGGTCGCGATTCGAACCCGAAGATGCTCGGCGTGAAGATCTTTGCCGGCCAGGCGGTCGGCGGCGGCGAGATCATCGTTCGCCAGCGCGGCACGCGCTTCCGTCCCGGCGACGGCACGGGCATCGGCCGCGACCACACGATCTTCGCGACTCGCGCGGGCAAGGTCGAGTTCAAGCCCGGCCGCAAGGGCCGCATCGTTTCCGTCGCCGAAGCGGAGTAGCGCGATTACGCAAACGGCCGACCACGAGTTGGTCGAGGCGCTTCGCCGCGGCGAACGCGATGCGTACGCGGGGCTGGTCGACGAGCTGACGCCCGCGCTGCTACGGCTTGCGATGGCGCACGTACCGTCGCGTGCAGTCGCCGAGGAGGTGGTGCAGGACACCTGGGTTGGCGTGATCAATGGCATCGAGCGCTTCGAGGGACGCTCCGCGCTTCGGACCTGGATCTTCGGAATCCTCCTCAACATCGCGCGCACGCGCGGCAAGCGCGAGAAGAGGACGCTTCCGTTCTCGTCCCTTCGGCGTCGTGCAGAAGAGGGGCGCGACGAGCCGGCGGTGGATCCCGACCGCTTCCAGGGCCGTCGCGACGATCAACCCGGCGCGTGGGCGAGCCCACCCGCCGAGTGGCAGGAGCCGGAGCGAAAGCTGGCGACGGATGAGGCGCGGCAGGTCCTGCTCGAGGCGATTGCCGGCTTGCCGCCACGCCAGCGCGACGTGATCGTCCTGCGCGACGTGCAGGGCTACTCGGCTGAGGACGCGCGTAACGCACTGGACATCTCGGAGACCAATCAGCGAGTGCTCCTTCATCGCGCGCGCTCGAAGGTCAGGGCGGTGCTTGAGGAGAAGCTGGACAAGGAAGGCCTTCCGATATGAGCGTCAGGGAAAACATGGTGTGCCAGGACTTCGTCGAGGAGGTCACGAACTACCTCGAGGGCAAGCTGTCCGAGGCCGAGGCTCGATGGACTGACGAGCACCTGGCCGCTTGTGATCATTGCCGCGCCTATCTCGAGCAGATGCGAGCGACGATCGCTGCTCTCAAGGGGCTTTGCGAGACCGGTCTGGACCCGGCACTGCGCGATCGCATCCTCTCTGAGCTGCCTTAGCGCTGCCAGACTCGGGGGCGTGTTTTCTGATCGTGCTCGCATATGGGTCCAGGGTGGCGCCGGGGGTAGCGGCGTGGTTTCGTTTCGCCGTGAAGCGCACGTGCCGCGCGGGGGACCCGATGGTGGGGATGGCGGACGTGGTGGGGATGTCGTACTTGTCTGTGATCCGTCGCGGAGGGATTTGGCGGCGCTGAAGATCGCTCGGCATTTCAAGGCTGGGCGCGGGCGCCATGGAGAGGGTGCGCGGCGGCATGGAGCGCGGGGCGACACGCTCGAGGTTCCGGTTCCTCCCGGTACTTCGGCGGAAGGGATTGACGGGACGTCCTACGACCTGGTCGAGCCTGGACAGCGGGCTGTAGTTGCGGCTGGGGGTGGTGGCGGGCATGGCAACAAGCGGTTTGCCACCTCGACCAGGCAGGCGCCTCGGTTTGCCGAGAAAGGACTGCCCGGCGAGGAGGGGTGGATCGAGCTTCAGTTGCGGCTCCTTGCGGATGCCGGCCTCGTGGGGTTGCCGAATGCCGGCAAGTCCTCGCTCCTTGCGCGACTCACCAACGCACGGCCGAAAGTGGCGGACTATCCGTTCACGACCGTCGATCCCATCCTCGGGACGATCGAGAACGACGACAGGCAGCTCGTGCTGGCCGACATTCCCGGGCTGATCGAAGGGGCGGCATCGGGCGCCGGGATGGGACATGAGTTCCTCGCGCACGTGGAGCGCTGCCGGGTCTTGGTCCACGTGATCGAGGTTGATCCGCCCGAAGGGGCGCCAGAGCCCGCCGAGGCCTACCGCACGGTTCGTGACGAGCTGCGTGCCTACGGCGCTGGCCTCGCCGAGTTGCCGGAGCTCGTGCTGTTCTCGAAGACCGACCTGCTTCCGCCCGAGGGTGCCGAAGAATGGGTGGAGGAGCTTGCGGCGTCGGTGGGGGCTGAGCAGAAGTGGGTGCTCGCGGCTTCGTCGGCGACCGGCGAGGGGATCGACGCGCTCGTTCACGCGCTGTTCCAGGCAGTGCCGGTGGAATCGAGGCCGGAGGCTCCGGCGGGCGAGAGCATGGACGAGTTCGAGGCGGAGCACATGACCTACCGCCCGGCAGCGGACCAGGGCTTCGAGATCGTGCGCGAGAACGAGGCGTGGCGGGTCGAAGGGCGGGGAATCGAGCTGCTCGTGGCCCGGCACGACCTCTCGAACGACGAGGCGCTCTCCTACCTGGAGGACAGGCTGCGCGAGATCGGCGTGATCGCGGCGCTCGAGCGAGCGGGGTTCGAGCCGGGGGACGACGTTCGGATCGGCGAGCAGGAGTTCGAGTTCCACCCTGGTTGAACCGGCGCGCGTGGCGCCTGCGCGGTTTAGGGTTTTCGGCGGGATGGGGAGGTCGATCTACTCGTGCGTCGTTGCGCTTGCGCTTGCGGCGTTCCTGCCGGCCGTCGCTGAGGCGCAGGTGCGTGCGGGTGCCGCTTCGGTCGATGCGTCGTGGCATGTGGGCGCTTCGGCAGGCCAATACGCAGGCGACTGCGTGCTCGAGCCCGAGGTGGGCTGCGCGTCCGTCGATCCGACGAGCGGGAACTTCGATCCAACCGTGCACGCTTACCGCCGCCGCCCCTCCTACGGCATTCAGTCCCGGCTAAGCGCCCGTGCGATCGTGATCGAGGGGCCGGACGGGCATCGCGTGGCGATCGTCAAGAACGACCTCTACATACCTCAGGACCTCGTCTACCGCCGCGCCAGCCAGATCCTCGAGACGGAAGGCGACTGCGGGATCACCGAGCAGACGCTGACGATGGTCTCCTCCCACAACCACTCCTCGCCGTTCTACTCCTCGACGTCGTGGGGTGCGTGGGCGTTCCAGGATGTCTTCGACGTTCGCTTCTTCGAATACATGGCCGAGCGCATGGCGCAGGCGGTCGAGGAGGCGTGCGACCAGCTTGTGCCTGTGCGGGTGGGTGCGGCGAGGGGCGTCTTCGACAAGACGCACCGTCACTCGTTCGGGCCGGCGATCGCAGACGACGGGACGCCCGCGGGCTATCCGTACTCGGACACGGACAAGGGCCTCTCGGTGATCCGCTTCGACGACGTATCGAACCCGGACGATCCGAAGCCGGTTGCGAACCTCGTGAGCTGGTCGGGACATCCTGAGTTCCTCGAGGGCAACGATCTGATCTCGGCGGACTACGTCGGCTCGCTCGAGCGGATGCTCGACCGGGAGTCGGAGGCGACGACGATCTTCATGCAGCGCTCGGTTGGGACGGCGGAGCCGGAGCGCTCGACCTTCCACTCGGTGCACGAGCGCCTCGAGTTCTCCCATCGCGACTACGCGCAAGCCGAGTACGGCGCGCGTCTCCTTGCGGATGCGGTACTCGCGCTGCGAGATGACGTGGCGCAGGGGCAGACGCCCAACGGCGGGACTCTCGTTCCCTTCGCAACCGACTTCCCTGTCGAGAGCGACGACCGCTGGTTCCCCGGCCCGTTCTCCCACCCGTATCCAGGCGTATCCAACTGCAGGATGGACAAGGGCTTGGCGGGCAACCCGCAGCTTCCGGTCGTGGGCTTGCCGGACTGCCAGGGGGTGCTTGGGGGCTTGGGCGACCTGAGCGACATCCTCGGCCTTCCAGCGCCGCCCGACGATGGGCTTCCCGGCATCGATCCGGGACTTTCGACTGACGACTTCCAGGCGCTCGGCATTCCTGTTCCCGAGAACTACGCGGCGCCGGGGTACACGGGCCTCGAAGAGGACATCGACGTTCATCTCCAGGCGCTCAGGCTCGGCGACATCGTGCTCACGATGTGCTCGTGCGAGCAGTGGTACGACCAGGCGCAGAACATTGTCACCCGCACGGACCGGGTCGCCGACAACGAGTATCTCGGCTACGACTGGAGTGCGCAATGCGATCCGGTCGGCGACGGCACCTATCAGCCGGACGGCTCGGGCACGGGGACATGGCTGTGCCCCAACCCGCACAACCCCGCGACCGATCTGCCGCCGGTGACCGATCTGGAGATGAAGCGCTTTGCGGCGCAGGTTCTGAATCCAGCGAATGGGTGGAACAACGCCGAGAACGCTGCGACGGCGGAGTCGGAGCCCACTGACCCCCGCGAGATCAAGGGGAACTACACGCACGACGATCGCTGTGGCTTGGGCCCGCTGGTGCCGGGGAACCGGGAGTGCCTGCCCGGCGAGGAGTCGCCCTCGGCGGCGATGGGATACGGGCTCACGATCCCGGTTGCGATGGCGAACGACTACAACGGCTACATCGCGACTTACCGCGAGTTCCAGCGCGGCGACCACTACCGAAAGGCGCTCACGGCGTGGGGGCCGCACTCCTCCGACTACATGGCGAGCCGCCTCGTCCATATGGCGCGACGGCTGCGCCAGCCGGCGGTGGTGCCGCCGACCGACCAGGTTCAGGAAGAGTTGCTGGCGGCGAAGGCGGTGCTCGATACGTCGGTGAACGAAGCGCGCGCGCAGGCGCTCGGCACGGTGGGTGGCGCGGCGGTTCAGGCGTATGAAAACGCGATTCCGGATGAGGGCGGGCAGACGCGAGGGATTGAGCAGCCGCAGAACGTGGAGCGGTTCGGCGCTGCGAATTTCACCTGGAACGGCGGCTCGAACTTCATAGACAACCCGGAAGTGACGGTCGAGCGGCTCGACGGCTCGGACTGGGTTGCGTATGCAGACCAGTCGGGCGAGGTGCCGGTGACGCTCGAGTTCCCGGAGGGGACGGATTCGCCGAGCTACCTGACGGGGGGCCACCACTGGCGCTGGACGGCGCACTTCGAGGCGTTCGTCTCCTCGTTCGATCTAGGCGGACCGCGGGCGACGCCGGCCGGCACGTACCGGTTCTTCGTTTCGGGCGAGCGGCGGAGCGGCGGGCAGACGGTTCCGTATGAGCTCGTCTCGGAGGACTTCGAAGTGACGCCGTGGAGCGGCATCACGGCTCAGGATCTGCGCCTCGAGGCGGACCGGACGCTTTCGTTCGCCGTGGGACCGCGGACGACGTACACCGTGGGAGGCGCCGACCCTAATGTGGAGACGCAGGGGGGAGGGCCGGAGATCCAGGCTGAGATCGGTCCGGTGGATTACCCGGATACGTACGAGAGCGACGTTCGCTTCATCGACTTCAAGCGCACCGCGTTCCGCGACCCGGCGGCGCCGGCCGATCCGGATCAGCTCGAGTGGTACTGCTTCACGTGCTCGTTCCGCCCGTGGCTGGATGCGGGGGACGCCGAGACTGCGAGCGTGACGATCTTCGACGCCGAGGGGAACGCGGGGGAGGTTCCGGCGACGCGGGATGGCGATCGCTGGGTTACGGCGGCGACGCTCGCGCCCGGGGAGCTTGCGGTGGTAAATGAAGGCGATGTGCTGGACGAGTGGGAGAACTTCAACGGCGCGGCGTCGAATGCGGTTTATGGCGGCGACCCGCCGGACCCGCCTCCGCCTCCGGGCAGGTGCGAGGTGACGCTGCCTGGAACGCCGCTTGGCGACGTCTTGCGAGGGACCGGGGCGAGCGAGCTCTTGTCCGGCTTCGCGGGCGACGACGTAGCTCGCGGGCGTGGGGGAGATGACTGTCTGTACGGGGGCGATGGCTTCGACGTACTCCGGGGCGGGGGTGGCGCCGACCGGGTGAACGGCGAGGGAGACGATGATCTGATCGTTGGCGGCAGTGGCGATGACCGCATGCGTTCCTGGGCGGGCGGGGTGGACATCGTGCGCTGCGGCCCAGGCGAGGACCGGGCGACGGTGGGCCCGCGCGACGACGTGCATGGCTGCGAGCACGTGCGCTTGCTCCCTGCTTAGCGCCTTAATAGCGACCTACAATCGCCCGGCGATGACCGTTGTGGCGAAGTTGGGCTCCTCGATCGTCGCCGAGGCGTCGGGAGACGTGCGCGGCGACGTCTTGGACGGAGTGTGCGCGCAAGTTGGCGTGCTTCATGCGGGCGGCGAGGACGTGGTGATGGTGACATCTGGGGCGATCGCGCTGGGGATGAAGTTGATGGGCTTCGACGCGCGTCCGCGTGCGGTGGATGAGCTTCAGGCGGCCTCTGCGGTTGGGCAGGGGTCGCTGTTTCGCGCGTATGAGTCGCGCCTTGCGAGCCATGACGTGCACGCGGCGCAGGTGTTGCTCAATTCGTCCGACGTGTCGACGCGCGTCAACTATCTGAATGCCCGGGCGACGCTGCGGCGGCTTCTGCAGTGGCGGGCCGTGCCGGTGATCAACGAGAACGACACGACGGCGACCGACGAGATCACGTTCGGCGACAACGACTTTCTTGCGGCTCAGGTGGCGCTGCTCCTGGGTGCGCGCCAGCTCGTGCTGCTGACGGACACGGCCGGGCTTCACACCGCCGATCCGCGCCATCACTCGGACGCGACGCTCGTGGAACGCGTGGACGACTTCTCGGAGCTCGAAGGGCTCGAGATCGGCGACAGGACGTCGGTGTTCGGCTCGGGCGGGATGCGGAGCAAGGTGGCGGCCGCCGAGATGGCTACGGCGGCGGGCATCGAGACGGTGGTTTGTGACGGCACGCTTCCCGACGGCCTGACGCGGGCGGCGGCGGGGGAGAGCCCGGGGACTGTGTTTCCCGCGCGCGATGCGCGGGCGCCCAGCTTCAAGCTGTGGCTTCGCTACGCAAAACCGAGCAGGGGGACGGTGCGGATCGACGACGGGGCGGCGCGGGTCTTGCGCGAGCAGGGGTCGAGCCTCCTGCCCGTTGGGATCGTTGCGGTGGAGGGCGACTTCGAGGCGGGGGATGCGATCGAGGTGGTGGCGGACGGCAGCCTGGTTGGGAAGGGCATCGTCAACTACTCGGCGGGTGAGCTTGGGCGGATCAAGGGGATGAAGTCGGATGCGGTGCGCGAGCTGATGCCTCACGCGGCGGACGAGGCCGTGCACCGCGATTCCTTCGTGCTGGCCTGAGCCTCAGCGGTACCCTTGGAGGTGCCCATGGCGACCACCGAAAAGACAGTTACAGACGCGCTGAAGGGTGCCAAGGCGGCTTCGGCTGTGCTTGCCGGTGCTTCGACCGAGGTGAAGAATGCCGCTCTGGTGCGGCTTGCTGTCTTGCTTCGGGAGCGGTCGGCTGAGGTGCTCGAGGCGAATGCGGCGGATTTGGCGGACGACCGTGCGGCGGCGCTTACCGGAGCGCTTCGCGACCGGCTGACGCTCACGCCCGAGCGCGTGGAGGCGATGGCTGACGGCGTGGAGATCGTGGCTGGGCTCGAGGATCCGGTTGGTGAGGAGATCGAGCGCGGGACGCTCTCGAGCGGGATCGAGATGCGAAAGATGCGGGTGCCGCTTGGCGTCGTTGCGGTGATTTATGAGGCGCGCCCGAACGTGACGGTGGATTGCGCCGCTTTGTGCCTGAAGTCGGGGAACGCGATCGTCCTTCGGGGCTCGAGCTATGCGGAGCTCTCGAATGGTGCGCTTGCCGCGCTTGTGCGCGAGGCGCTGGTTGATTCGGGCTTGCCCGAGGGGGCCGTTGAGTTGCTCTCCGGCGACCGGGAGGAGCTGGCCGCTCTTGCGACGGCGGATGGTCTTGTGGACCTGGTGATTCCTCGCGGGGGTGGCGGCTTGAAGGCGGCGCTCAAGGAGGTGGCGACCGTTCCCGTCATGTACGCGGCGGCGGGCGTGTGCCATGTGTATGTGCACGCGGAGGCGGATCTCGGGATGGCCGCTCGGATCGCCGTGAACGCGAAGGTGCAGCGCCCTGGCGTTTGCAATGCGGCGGAGACACTGCTTGTGGACGGCGTGGTTGCGGATGCGTTCCTGCCCGCGGTTGCCGGCGCGCTTGCGGATGCAGGCGTGGAGCTGGTTGGGGATGAGCGGGCGCGCGGTGCGGCGGAAGGAGTCGAGATGGCCGCGGCGTCTGAAGAGGATTGGGACACGGAGTACCACGACCTGAAGCTGTCGATTGGAGTGGTTGACGGCGTCGACGAGGCGATCGATCACATCAACGCGCATGGCACCGGTCACTCCGATGCGATCGTCACGGCCTCCGAGGAGGCGGCGGATACGTTCACGAGCGGAGTCGATTCGGCCTGCGTCTACGTGAATGCGTCGACGCGTTTCACGGATGGCTTCGAGTTCGGGATGGGCGCGGAGATTGGCAACTCGACTCAGAAGCTGCATGCGCGCGGGCCGATCGGGATGAAGGAACTGACGACTTACAAGTACGTACTTCGCGGCAACGGCCAGATCCGAGGGTAGGACGGTCGCTTCCCCCATCGGCGTTCTCGGCGGCGCGTTCAACCCGCCCCACATCGGCCACCTGGTGCTCGCGCACGAGGCGGCGGACCAGCTTGGCCTGGAGCGGGTGCTGTTGATTCCGGCCGGCGTGGCGCCGCATCGCGAGATCGACCCGGAGCCGGGGGCGGAAGTGCGCCTGGAGATGGTGCGCCTGGCGGCCGAGGGGGATGATCTGCTCGAGGCGTCGGATGTGGAGGTGTCGAGGGATGAACCGTCCTGGACGTTTCGTACGCTCGAGTTGTTGCATGAGGTACATCCAGGGGATGAGATCACACTGTTGATGGGCGCCGATGTCGCGGAATCGCTCGGGTCGTGGAAGAACCCCGAGCGGGTTCTGGAACTGGCGGAGGTGGGGGTTGCCGGACGGCCGGGGTCGATCCTGGACGAGGCGGAGAGCGTCCTCGAAGGGCTGGGTGGGCGCTACGAGGCGATCAGGATGCCGGGCATCGGGGTTTCTTCGACGCGCGTGCGCCGGCGGGTTGCCGCGGGGAGGTCGATTCGGTATCTGGTGCCGGATCCGGTGCGCGAGTTGATCTCGGACAGGGGGCTGTACTCGTGAGCGAGCGCGAGGCGGCGGTGGCGCGGGCGCGCGAGGATGCGCCGGAAGCGTCCGTGGACCTGGCGCGGCGGGTTGCGGCGATTGCCGACGACAAGCTCGGCGAGGACATCGTGGTGCTCGATATGCGCGAGCTTGTGAGCTACACGGACTTCCTGGTTCTGGTGACGGCGCGCAACGAGCGCCTTGCGAAGGCGATCGCCGACGACGTTCATCTGCAGCTGAAGGGCGACGGCCTGTTGCCATCGCGCACCGAGGGTGTTCAGGAGGCGCGCTGGGTGCTTCTGGACTATCTCGATTGCGTACTCCACGTCTTCGTTCCCGAGGCGCGCGAGCACTACCGGCTCGAGCAGCTGTGGGGCGAGGCGCCGCGGGTCGAACTCTAGCTCCCTGATCGCCCATCTTGGGCGAATTGGGGTTGCGTCCGTCCGCGCATATCCATAGCCTGCGGACCATCGCTCCTCGGGCTTTCAAGAGATCGCTCTTCGGCTACCGGCGCTCTGACGTCGACGAGGCGATGACGTGGCGCGACACGGCGCTTGCAGAGGAGACGAAGCGCGCCGATCTGCTCACGGCGCGGGTCAACGACGAGACGCGGCGGGCTGAGGAGCTCGAACGGGCGTCGCTCGATCTCGCGGCTCGGGTGAATGCGCTCGAGCAGGTGGCGGACCGGCTGGCGCTGCGCGTCGTAGACCGCGAGCGGGAGATCGAAACGCTGACCGCTCGCTTGGAGGCGGCGCTGGATGAGTTGCGCGTGCGGGTGGAGGCGGACAGGATCGAGGAGGTCCGGGGGGCCGGCGCGGAGACGGGTGAGGCTGATGTCTTCGACGGGCTGATCGAGGTGGAGGTCGGGCCGTTGTCGGATTTTGACCAGCTGGCGAGCTTCGAAGACGCGGCGAACGGCATCGGGGCCGCGGAGGAGATCTCGGTGAAGCGGTTCACTCAGGGAAGGGCGACGCTCGAGGTGCACTTGAGTGAGCCGGTAGCGCTCTTGTCGGAGCTCGAGGACCGGGCGCCGTTCGAGTTCACGGTGCGGGACACGCGGAGCGACCGCGTCGTGCTTGACGTCGACGGCGACTAGCCGTGCGAAGCAAAACCCTCTGCTGGATCTACGGGCTGATCGCCCTCGGCGCACTCATCGCCACCTGGTCCCAGAACATCAGGTTCTTCGGCGAGGCGGACAATGGAGGGTTGAGCGGGTTCATCGACGGGATGTACGAGAACGCGGCGGCAGCGTCGATTTCCAACGACCTGATCTTCATGGGGCTGGCGGCGTTCGCGCTGATGTTCGTGGAGGGGCGGAAGCATGGGATCAAGCATCTGTGGGTGTACTTCCTGGGCTCGTTCCTGATCGCGGTGAGCGTGATGTTCCCTCTGTTCCTTCTGGCGCGTGAGCGAAAGCTCGCGAGCGAGGGCGGGGGAGAGGCCGCCCCCGCGAGCCTTTAGAAAGACCCGCTTTCTCTACACAATTGGCGCACTTTCGCGCGCCGTTTCTCATCTCCATCAGCGAACATGTGTTCGTGGTCGCAGGAGACTCCAACCACAAAGGCAACGTCGCGGAGCTGGCGATCGCGAAGGGTGCGGCGGAGCTCGGCATCGGCGTCTACAAGCCGCTGACCGAGCACGGCCGGTGCGATCTGGTTTTCGACGTCGCGGGCCAGCTGATCCGAGTCCAATGCAAGTGGGCGAGGCCGCGTGGCGAGGTGCTCGTGATCCAAACCGGCAGCTCATACCACTCACCGACCAAGGGGTACGTCCGTAGTACATACAGCGCGAGCGAGGTTGACGCTATCGCGGCTTACTGCGCAGCCAGTGACACGTGCTATCTCCTCCCGATCATGGAGATAGAGGGGCTATCAGCGATTCATTTGCGCCTCTTCCCCGCGCGAAATGGGCAGTTCGCGGGCGTTAGAATGGCGGCTGACTACGAGCTTGGGGCTATAGCTCAGTTGGAAGAGCGCCGCCATGGCATGGCGGAGGCCGTCGGTTCGAGCCCGACTAGCTCCACTTCTCCTCCGAACGGCATTCAGACCGTCGGTGCACACGAATTTCGCAACCGCTTCGGCCTATTCATGCAGCGCGCTTCGCTCGGCGAGCGGTTCTACGTCACTCGCCGCGGGAAGCCCTTTGTGGTGCTCGGCCCAGCTGACCCACCACTCTTTGAGGGTCAAGGGGGCGAAACCGAGCTGCCCGAGTCCTCTCCCGAGCATGATTGAGAAACCCGCCCCCAGGCACGTAACCCGCTTCGTGGAAGAGCTCGTCGAATGCGGAGTCCAGCTCGCCCGTATGCTCGACCACATGTACCTCCACGAGAGCCCCGACCCCGACATCCCGGACCCACCCATCGTCCTCCGCGAGCTCGTCGCAAAGACGATCGAACCTGACGTGAAGCGCCGCAAGCGCGACCTCCAGACAGCCACCGGCCTCCTTCTCGAAACCAGCCGCACCATCGAGCGTGAGCTCTTTCTCGTCAACCCCGGCGCTTTCGACGACCTCGAGCCGAGCGACTTCGAGGATTCCCTATAGCGTTGCGCGCATGAAGCAGCTCGCAGACGGCGTCTGGCAACTCTCGCTCTTCCCACCCAACGCGATCAACGTCTTCCTTCTCGACGACGTCCTCATCGACGCCTCCACCCGCTTCGCCTCGCGGAAGATCATCAAGGAGCTCGAGGGACGCCCCCTCTCCGCCCACGCCCTAACGCACGCCCACCCCGATCACCAGGGCGCCTCCCACGCCGTATGCGAGCGCTTCGGCGTCCCGTATTGGGTGGGCGAGAAGGACGTCGAGCCAGCAGAGAACCCCAAGCTCATCGGCGAGCGCCAGCCAGACCACTTCATGGCCCAGCTCTTCGCTAAGACAATGACCGGGCCCGCCCACCACGTCGATCGCGCCCTCCGCGAAGGAGACGAGGTCGCCTCCTTCAAGGTGATCAACGTGCCCGGGCACTCCGCCGGTCACGTCGCCTTCTGGCGCGAATCGGACGGAGTCCTCGTCTTGGGGGACGTCCTCAACTCCGCCGACGTCTACACCCTCATCCCAGGCCTTCGCGAGCCGAAGACCTACTTCACCCCCGACCCGGCCGAGAACCGCCGCTCAGCGCGCAAGCTCGGCCTCCTCGAGCCGAAGCTCGTCCTCTTCGGCCACGGACCGCCCGTGCGCGACACGAAGAAGTTCGTCGACTTCGTGAACGGCCTTCCGGACTAGCTGACTGCCCCGTCCTCGACCGCGTCGCACTGACGGCCGATCGCCTCCAGCGTCTCGCGCACTTCGTAAGGATTCGACCCGAGTGCGGGCATGAAGTCCTCGGCGATCCCGCGCGCATAGACCGGCCACATCTGAGCGAGCATCTCCTCGCCCTCTTCGGTCAGTTCTACGTGGAACGAGCGCCGGTCGCCAGGGCAGGTAATCCGCTCGACGAGTCCGGCC
>JAWVEY010000026.1:0-49010 GCA_033856515.1 Solirubrobacterales bacterium | reverse complement strand
CCACGAAGCTTCGTTTCGCGCGACGAAGATGTCGCCCTTCGCGGGAACGACGGCGCCTAGATGCTCCCTGACGAGCTCGGGGTAGCGAGCTGCCGCGTCGGCCAGCGGCATCACCGTCGGCTCGGATGGCTTGCCGTTGCCCGTGGGCTCAGGCAACTCGGCGCCTAGGGTCAGCGCGTCCACCTGGCGAAGGAACGAGGACCCGTCGGGAGCGGGCAGGATGGGCTCGGCTGACTCGGCCGAGGCACCGTCGCCGCCCGCGGCCTCGGTGTAGGCGTCCAGGTCCAGCGAGGAGAGGTCGGTGAACTCCCAGCCCTTTGCCTTGGGATGAGGAAGGTTGAGGCTCTGCGCAAGAGAGGCGCCCTTGCGGCGCCTCTCCGAAAGCCAGTCAGGTTCGAACGGCTTCTCAGCCAATCGAGCCTTCCATCTGGAGCTCGATCAGGCGGTTCATCTCGACCGAGTACTCCATCGGGAGCTCCTTGGCGATCGGCTCGATGAATCCGTTGACGATCATCTTCGACGCCTCTTCCTCGTCGAGGCCGCGCGACTGGAGGTAGAAGAGCTGCTCCTCGCCGATCTTCGAGACCGAAGCCTCGTGGCCGACGTTGGCGTCCGCCTCGTCGATCCGGATCGTCGGATATGTGTCCGAGCGCGACTCCGGGTCGAGCAGGAGCGCGTCGCAGACGACCTTGGACTTCGCCTCGGAGGCGCCCTTGGCAACCTCCAGGAGGCCGCGGTAGGTCGCCCTGCCGCCGTCCTTCGAGATCGACTTGGAGAAGATCGAGGAGGTCGTCTTCGGCGCGGCGTGGATGATCTTGCCGCCCGCGTCCTGGTGTTGGCCTGCGCCCGCGAACGCGATCGAGAGGATCTCGCCGTGCGCGCCCTCGCCGAGCAGATAGATCGAGGGGTACTTCATTGTCAGCTTCGAGCCGAGGTTGCAGTCGACCCACTCCATCGTCGCGTTCTCCTGAGCGATCGCGCGCTTGGTGACGAGGTTGTAGACGTTCTGCGACCAGTTCTGGACGGTCGTGTAGCGAACGCGTGACGAAGGCTTCGCAACGATCTCGACGACCGCGGAGTGGAGCGAGTCGGTCGAGTAGACGGGCGCGGTGCAGCCCTCGATGTAGTGGACGTCGGAGCCCTCCTCGGCGATGATCAGCGTGCGCTCGAACTGGCCCATGTTCTCCGTGTTGATGCGGAAGTAGGCCTGGAGCGGCATCGACACCTTGACGCCCTTGGGGACGTAGACGAACGATCCGCCCGACCACACGGCCGAATTGAGGGCAGCGAGCTTGTTGTCGTTCGCCGGGATGACCGTCGCCCAGTACTCGCGGACGAGGTTCTCGTGCTCGCGAAGCGCTGTGTCCATGTCGGTGAAGATCACGCCCTGAGCCTCGAGCTGCTCGTTCACCTGGTGGTAGACCGACTCGGACTCGTACTGCGCGCCGACGCCGGCGAGGAACTTCCGCTCGGCCTCGGGAATTCCGAGCTTGTCAAAGGTGTTCTTGATGTCCTCGGGAACGTCATCCCACGTATGTCCGACCTTCTCCGAGGCACGGACGAAGTAGTGGATGTCTTCGAAGTCGATCTGGTTGAGGTTGCCGCCCCACTGGGGGGTAGGCCGACTCTCGTAGTGCTCATACGCCTTGAGGCGGAAGTCGCGCATCCACTGCGGCTCCGACTTGTACTCGGAGATCGACTCGATGAGCTCGCGCGAGAGGCCCTTGGGCGCCTTGTACGAGTAGCCGGTCTCGGGGTCGGAGAAGCCGAAGCGCTCCTTGTAGTCGGAGCCGATGTCCTTGAGGCCTGCCTCGGCGTCGGTCAGGACCTTGGTGGACTCGGGCTTTGCTGCTGTTTCAGGCGGTGGCTTCATTGAATCTCCAGCTTCACTTCTCCGTCATGGACACTGACTTCGAACGTGTCGACCGGAACGTAGGCCGGGAGCGACTTGGGCTTGCCCGTCCGCAGGTCGAAGACCGACCCGTGACGGGGGCATTCCACGGTACACGACGCCAGATCGAACTCCCCCTCGGCGAGAGGGCCGTCGTCATGCGAGCAGCGGTCCTCGATCGCGAACATCTCGCCGCCCTCGCAGTGGAAGACGCCGATCTTGCGGCCAGCGTCGTCCTCGACGAGACGCATCTCGCCCTCGGGCAGCTCATCGATCTTGCAGACGGTTATCTCAGGCATAAGAAACAAAATCCAACTTCCGAGGTCGGATTTTAGCTGCCACCGCGGCTAGGGTTGGGCGTAGCGGGTAGCTGGGAGCGGTGGGAACGCAAGCTTCGACCGGGGAGGGTCTCGCAGCCTCGCTGCGGCGGATCACCGACGGGGCCCGGGCGCTCTCACCGCAAGAAGCGGCGTCGAGCCTCGTGCAGGCCTTTCGCAAGCACGATCTCCTGGTTGAAGCAGGTGCGATCTCATTCCGGATGCTTCTGGCGCTTATCCCCGCGCTTCTCTTCGTCTTCGGGGCCCTCGGCTTCTTCGGTCTCGAGGAGGTCTGGCGATCCGATATCGCGCCAGACCTGCGCGCCGGCGTATCTCCAGCGGCGTTCACATTGATCGACGAAGCCGTCGTTAGCGTGCTCACTTCCAAGCAGCTCTTCTGGGTCACGATCGGGCTTGGCTTGGCGCTTTGGCAGATCTCAGGCGTCGTCCGCGCCTGCCATCAGATCCTGAAGCGCATCTACGGCGTTTCGGACGACCGTGATGACCCCTTTTCGCATTTCGCCTCCTCGGTGGCCGTCGGCGCTGCGTCAGGAGCGGCGATTCTCGTCGCGATCGTCGCCATTCGCGCCGGTGCGCCGCTACTCGATGACGTACTCGGGACAAGTTTCCCCGCGGGCATCGTGAGTTTCGTCGTGCGCTGGGGGATCGCGCTGGCCGCCCTCTTCGTCTCGGTCGGTCTGATCGTCCGAACCGTCCCGGACCTAGAGCGGCCGCTCCACTGGATCAGCTTCGGGGCGGTGCTCGTCGTCCTCGGCTGGGCGTGCATGACGGCCCTCTTCACTTTCTACCTCAAACAGATTGCCGACTACGGATCGATCTTCGGCAACCTCGCGACGGTGTTCATCCTCATCGAGTACCTCTATCTAGTAACGATCGTCTTCGTCGGCGGGCTGGTTCTCGACGAGTTGGTCGAGGACGCGAACTGAGTGTTTGAGCGCTTCTAGGAGCGCTCGTATGACCCGATATCGGGATTGTGGCGCCTGACTCCGCGCTGATCCTTGCTTGGCGCGTCGTTGGGCCCCGCGTCAACCGCCTGTGAGCCGGGCTTAAGGGCGTGCGTCTTGGTCGGCCCGCCGTTCGATTGAAGCGGCTTGAGGCCGGCGTTCCCACCCAGGTCCGAGCCAACCGCGCCCATGTCGCAGCCGTTCGGGTCGCCGATCAGGTTGTGACCCAGGCTCATTCCTGACCCGGTGCCGGAGAGCAGGCAGTCAGGGCCGTTCACCGGACCCGGGTTCAGCGCTGTGTTTCGGGCCACGATCGTGCCCCTCAACTCAACGGGGAGGTTGGTTGAAACGAATGGTCCGGCGATCCCACCACCGCGGTTGGCGCGGTTGGCGGTGATCGTCGAGCTCACGATCCGCTTTTCGCCGAACGAGGCGGCGGAAATGCCTCCTCCCTCGGAATTGGAACCGCCACCGCCGTCCTTGTCGGCGACGTTGCCGGAGACGGTGGTGTTCTCGATGCGCATGGTGACGGGGTCGGACGGGTCGCTGCTAAGGGCTATTCCGCCGCCGTTCTGGAACGAATCGTTGCCGGTGATCGTGCTCGCTTTCACGATCAGCGTGCCGCGATCGATGCTGATGCCGCCTCCGCTGCCGCCGGCGTCGTTCCGTTCGATCGTGCTCTCAGAAAGGGTTAGCCGAGAGCCGCGCGAGCTCCCGATCCCGCCGCCCGAAAGCGCGGAGTCGTTCTTGGCCACGAGTGTCCGGCGCAGTGTGGCAACGCCAGCCGGGTCCGGAGCTATGTCGGCATAAACCCAGATCCCCCCACCCGAGTGCGCGTCGTTGCCGGTCACCTTGCTCCCGTTGAGCACGACCCGGCCGAAGACCCCGAGCCCGCCGCCCACCTTGCCAAACGGGACCGCGTTGTCGCGCACCGTGCTCTGGGCGAACGTCGCCTTCGCGCCCGGAAAGACCGAGACCCCGCCGTCGCCATCACCGGCGGTGTTCTCAGCGATCGTCGTGTGCTTGAGGCGCGCTCGTGAGTCCGTGAACACGTTGACGCCGCCACCACGGTTGATCGCCGCGCCGTCAGTGATAGTCAGACGCTGGAAGGTGACAGTGCCTGCGTTAAAGACCTGGAAGACCCGGTCGTGATCGTCGCCATCGACGGTCGTCCCCCGCTTGTGGCCCAAGATCTTTACCGGGCTCGTACCGAACAAGCCGATGTCGAGATCGCCGATGGCGTTGTCGATCTCGGTTGAGCCGACTGGCTCGCTTCCCGGCACGCTCAACTGGTAGGTGCCGCGGCGGAGCTTGATCAAATCGGCTCCGCTCCCCCGGCGACAGGCGTCCTCGGAAACGTCATGGTCCGCCGACTCGATCGCCTCCCGCAGCGTGCAGTTGCCGTTGTCCGGATCGGCGCCCGGTTCGTCGGCGAAGGTGTCGGGGACGATGGTGTTGGCCGTCGCGGTCGCCGGCACGATCAGCACCGCCAACAACGCCCCCAGCAGCTTCCGTCCCCCGACCATAGGGTAAATCGTAAGTCAGATTTGCTCGGCGAGCGAGGGGTCGCCCTGCTCGCCCTCGTCCTCCCAGTCGGCGAGCTGGCCGAGGGAGGCGGACTTCACGACCTTCAGGCCGAGGAGCGCGCACTTCATGCGCGTCGCGGAAATCGGGATCCCGAGGAGTTCGAGCACGGTCTCCTTCGGCATGCGAAGGAGCTCCTCGCGGCTCATGCCCTCGAGCTCGTCGACGAGCATCGACGTCGCCGCGGTCGAGATGGCGCAGCCCCTGCCTTCGAAAGAGACGCCGGTGACTCGATCGTCCGAGTCGAGCTTGATGTAGACGTGCTGCTCGTCGCCGCAGAACGGGTTCGTGTCCTCGAAATCGAGGTCGAAGTCGTCCAGGCGCCCGAAATGACGAGGGCGCTTGTAGTGGTCCAGGATGTTCTCGCGGTAGAGCTCGTCCATCTCTCTGAGAGAGTAGGGTGCGCGCCATCCGGCGCCGCAGGGGCGCCCCGACAAGAGGAGCTCTCAAAGTGGGAAAGAACCTGAAGCTGGGCCTCGTGGCAGCTGCCGTCGCTGCGTGCGGGGCGCTTGCCGTGCCGCAGGCAGTTGCCGTCTCCACGTACGAGTCGCACATCGGAATGAGCGACCATGCCCCCGCGTTCCACGGGGTCGTCGACGCGGAGTCGCCGTCGTGCGTTCCTTCCAGGCACGTGCGGCTCTACCGCAAACAGAACAACCACGACAAGGTCCTGGGCAACGACTCGACCGACGCCGGAGGCAATTGGGCGATCACCGAGCCTGGCGAGTTCACGCTCAAGTCCGGCGTGTACTACGCGAAGGTCACTGCATCTCTCAACGGGATCGGCGATCGCTGCCAGAAGGACAAGTCGCGGAAGATCTTCGTCGACTAGCCGACTGATTCCGAACGGGTCTATTCGATCCGCTCGGCCGCGTACTCGGCCAGTGCCATCACCGTCAGCTGAGGGTTGACGGTGATGGCGGCCGGGAACACGCTGGCGTCGCAGACGTAGACGCCGGGGGCGTTCGGCACTCTGAAATCGGGGTCGACGACACCGCGAGTGCGGTTGCGGCTGATCGCGTTCCCACCCTGGGGGTGCGAGGAGTGGAGCTGGATGTCGGTGTTGTCCAAGACCTGGGCGTCGAGCTCGTCGAGGGACTCGGACTTGGTGAAGGGCAAGTAGCGGAAGGTGGTCGGCATCACGCGCGTCGCGCCCGCCGCCAGGTAGATCCGGCCCGCGAGCTTGAGCCCGGCGACCAGGCGCTTCAGGTCGTCGGGGTGGGGTTCGTACTTCAGCTTCATCTTGCCCCGCCAGTCCAGGCTCACGCTCGCGTCCGGCCTGGTGCCGACGACCGAGCCCGTGCACGCCATGTGGTCGTATCTGCGCATGTTGCGGAAGTGGTCGCGGAACCAGCCCGGCATGAACAGCGACTGCGCGCCGACCGGGTTGAACCACGTCTCCAGGATCAGGCCGTCGTCACCCGGCGTGCGGAGGTAGTGGGAGATCTGAAGTCCGCGGAACGAGTCGATCTTCTCGGGGAAGTCCGCCGTCATCGGCGCGCCGAGGTTGAACGAGAGGCCGCGTCCCGCGTTCGGGCCTCCAAGGCTCGAACGCTGGAGGATCAGGCTGGACGCAAGTGCACCCGCCGAGACGATCACGGTGTTGGCGCTCACGCGAAGCTTCCGCCCGTCGCTCAGCTTGCACTCGACCTCCGCCGCCGACCCGTTCCGCGGCGTGATGCGCTCGACGCCGCACTCGCTCAGGATCTTCAACCCGTCGGGATGCTGGGATTGCGCCATCGGCAGGGTGTAGTCCAGCGCCGATAGCTTCCGGCCCAGCGGACATCCAATGTTGCAGTAGCCGGAGCCCAGACAATCGGAGATGTTCGCCTCGACGATGTCGAAGTCGCCGGAGCGGTCGAGGCCGAGCGCTTCGATGCCGTCCCGGAACTTGACCGCGCCTCCGGCAAGGTGCGTCCGGGAGGTCATCCGCTTTATCGGCATGAACTCCCGCAGGCGTTCGAAGGCGGATGCGAGGTCGCCCTCGTCGAGCCCGGCGTCGAGTCCGTTGCCGTCGTTCCATCGCTCCAGCATGTGGTCGGGCAGGTCGAAGCAGACCGCGTTGTTGACCACCGTCGTACCGCCCACGCACTTGCCCTGGAGGACCTGGAAGCGGGCGTCAGTGGACATCTGCATGCCGCCGTCGGCGTAGAGCTTCGCGAACTGATCGCTTTCGTTCTCGGTGAAGTCGGAAGGGTCTACGTGCAGGCCGCGCTCGAGCATGCAGACCTCCCGGCCGCGTTCGAGCATGCGCTTGGCGAGGATCGCGCCGGCGGCGCCCGATCCGACGATCACGACGTCGGCCGAGATGTGATCCGAATCGACTTCTCGCGGCGCCCGCACGTTCAGGGGCGGGAACGGCCGGTCGGCAAGCTCGGTCAACGGGCCGCCCTCCTCGCGCTCGGAGAACGGCACGTACCCGGTCTGCTTGGCGGTTCGCGGATCCCCGTAGTAGCCGATGAAGGTGAGGTTCTGAGCCGCGACCAGGATCGACTGGATGATCCGGCGGATCGGGCCTGGAAGCCGGCGCTCAGCCACATCGGAGATAAAGCACTTCTCGATGAAGTCGATCCGTCCCTGCGGCGACATGATCGGGTACGGCGGCCTTAGCCGAAGCATCGGGTACACCCACAGCGCGGTGAGGGCCAGCTTCGCCTTGCTCTTCGCCTCGGCCGGGAACGAGTAGAGGTAGTCGTCGACATTGGCGGCGACGGCGACGGGGGAGAGGGCCTCGTCGCGCCCTAGGACCAAGACCTCGGCCAGCGCCATCAGCGCCCGGTGCTGGTGCGGAGCCAGATACTTGAGGTCGAAGCGCGCCCGCACCGCCTTGTGGCGGCTGTAGATGAGCGCCCCTGTGACTGCGACCGCCAGGCCGAGCCAGATGTAGAGGATCACCTCGGCGTCCGGGAGGTCCAGTCCCTCGGGCGAGTCGAACGAGCCCGAGACGTCGTCCGCGTTTCCGGTCGCCCACGAAAGCAGGAGCGACCCGATGATCAGAAGGTGCGCACCGATGACGACGCTGACCGCCCACATGTGCCGGCGGAGGTCGGCCGCGGCGACGATGCAGAGAATGGCGAAAGTGCCGTCCTTGGCGACCGAGTTCGCGACGAATGGGAACTCCGCGTGAGCGAGCAGACCCTGGAGGATGTAGCCGAGCGCCATCAGCGCGAAAACCGGCGCCAGGATCAGCATGAACCGGCGGAGCCGTAGCTCCTCCGGGGTGAGTGGGATGTCCTTGAGTGCCTGGTTCAACTCGAGGGCTGCGTTATGCCTACGGCCGCGTTGGCTGCCTTGCGGTCATAAAACTCGCGGACCAGGCTGCACTTGCCGTCCTCGTCGAAGAAATAGACCTGGCAAACCGTGTCCGAGACCTCGAGGCCGGACTGTCGTCCTACTCCGGAGCGCTTGACGACGGCCAGCACCCTGTCGCCCACCTCGTTCATCTCCTCGACCTCGAAGCGAAGCTGGCCCACGGCCGCGTGCCACTGGTCCCAGAAGCTCTTGACCGCATCGTGCCCGCGGAACACACCCTGGTCCGGGTCGTTCGGCGGCGTTACCCAGACGACATCGTCCGAGAGGTGATCGAGCACGTACGAACGATCTCCGACGTTCCACGCGTCGAAGCCCGAACGCAAAAGATTCCCGTATCCCCCGGTCAATCCGCGCGCAGCTTAAACGCAAACGCGCTACTCAGGTGGAAAAAATCTTGCGAGCGTCTTCGAGGCCTTCGACCAGCCGGTCGATTTCCTCGGTCGTCGTATAGATCCCGAAGCTCGCTCGCGCTGTGGCTGCGACGCCAAGGCGTTCCATCAGCGGCTGCGCGCAGTGATGGCCGGCACGGACTGCAACACCGTGGCGGTCAAGGATCTCCGAGACGTCGTGGGCGTGGACGCCATCTAGCTCGAACGAGACGGGCCCGACGCGATCGGGACTCGCGGGGGGGCCGAAGATGCTGAGATCCGGGAAGCCGGATAGGCGGTCCATCGCGTATGCCGTCACCTCACGCTCATGCGCCGTGACGTGCTCCATGCCGATGCCGTCAAGCCAGCGGATCGCCGCCGCAAGGCCGATCGCCTGCGAGATGGCGGGTGTTCCCGCCTCGAAGCGCGCGGGCACGTCGGCCCAGGTCGTGCCGGCCTTGGTCACCTTGCGGATCATCGAGCCGCCGCCCATGAACGGCTCCATCCCGCGCAGGATCTCGAGCCTGCCCCAGAGCGCTCCGATTCCGGTCGGCGCGTAGGCCTTGTGGCCGGTCATCGCGTAGAAGTCGACGCCCAGGTCCGCGACGTCGACCGCGAGCTTCGGCGCGGCCTGCGCGCCGTCGGCGACCACGAGGGCGCCGGCATCGTGCGCCATGCGCGAGATCTCCGGAAGCGGGTTCAGGGTTCCGAGCACATTGGAGACGTGCGTGATCGCAAGCACCTTGGGTCCTCGCGCAAGCGCCGCGGCGAGCCCATCCATGTCGAGCGAGCCGTCGTCGCGGACGTTCACCCAGTCGATCTCGGCGCCGGTCCGTGTCGCGAGCTGCTGCCACGGAACGATGTTCGAGTGGTGCTCCATCTCGGTGAGCACGATCCGGTCGCCCTGCCCGACGTTCGCGTCGCCCCACGCCCGGGCGACCAGGTTGATCGCCTCGGTTGCGTTTCTGACGAATACCACCTCGCGCCGGTCGCCGGCACCCAGGTGGTCGGCAACGGTGGCACGGGCGCCCTCGAAGGCCGCTGTCGCCTCGGCTGAGAGCGTGTGGGAGCCGCGGTGGACGTTCGAGTGATGGCGCCGCTCGTAGCGGTCCACGGCCTGGATCGAGGCGAGAACGCGCTGCGACGAGGCGCCAGAGTCTAAGTAGGCGACGGGCTTTCCGTGAACCTCGCGAGAGAGCGCAGGAAACGCGTCCCGGACGCCGGCGAGCGGGCTGGTGGTGGCGGGCGTTGCCATCAAAAGTGGCGCCCCGGCGGCCTCAGGCCGCCGCAACCGCTCCTTCGACTTCGGCGATGATCGGCGCGTAGCCCTTGTCTTCGAGCACCGCGACCAGCTCCGGCCCGCCTTCCTTGACGATCCGGCCCTGGTACATGACGTGGACCCGGCTGGGCTCGATCAGATGCAGGATGCGCTGGTAGTGCGTGATGATGAGCGTGCCCATCTCGGGGCCCGCGAACCTGTTCACGCCTTGAGATACGACCCGCAGAGCGTCGATGTCGAGGCCGGAGTCGGTCTCGTCGAGCACGGCCATCTCAGGCCTGAGCATCGCGAGCTGGAGGATCTCCATCCGCTTCTTCTCGCCGCCCGAGAAGCCTTCGTTCAGGTAGCGGCTCGAAAAGTCGCGCGGGATGTTGACGAGCTCCATCGCCTCCTCGGTGGTCTTGCGGAAGTCCTTCAGCTTGATCTCGGGCTCGCCGCGCGCGTCGCGGTGCGAGTTGACCGCCATGCGGAGGTACTTGGCGACCGTGACGCCGGGGATGGCGACCGGGTACTGAAAGGCCATGAAGAGGCCCATGCGCGAGCGGTCCTCGGGGGCGGCCTCGGTGATGTCCTCGCCCTTGAAGTGGATCGAGCCCTGGGTCACCTCGAGGGCGGGGTGGCCCATGATGGCGTTCGCGAGCGTCGACTTGCCCGAGCCATTCGGGCCCATCAGGGCGTTGATCTCGCCCTTCGAGACGTCCAGGTCGACGCCCTTGAGGATCTGCTTGTCCTCGGCGGATACGTGCAGGTCGCGGATCTCTAGGTCTGCCATGAAAGCTCCAGTCGTAGGTGGTGGGGGATGGTCAGGCGATGGTCAGCGTGGCCGGCTGGCCTTCGGAGAACTTGACGAGCTCGGCGAGGGTTGTGCCCGCCAGCGCCTTGGTGACGCCGCCGTGGACGCGTGTCCACAGGAGCTTCGTCGCGCACGGGTCGGGGTCGACCTCGTGTGAGCACAGCACGCGGCCCTCGCGCTCGGTGTGGAAGCACTCCATCGGCGCGATCGGGCCCTCGAGCGCCTGGACGACGTCGAGCATCGCGATCTCGGATGCGTCTCGAGCCAGGCGGTAGCCGCCGTGCGCGCCGCGAACCGACGTGACGAGCCCTGCCTGCCGAAGCTTTGCCACCAGATGTTCGAGGTAGGAGAGCGGGAGGTTCTCCGCCTCGGCGACCGCGGTCAGCGACACGGGCGTGGACTCCTCCGGGCTGGCGCCGTCGGTCCGGCGTCCCAGCTCGACCATGAGCCTGACTCCGTACTCGGCCTTCGTCGAAAACAGCATCGCCAGAAATCCTAGCGAGGCGGTTGGTTTTAGGCGGGCGAAAACCGAGCATGGCAAGGACGCAGGCGGGTCGGTGAAGCGAGCTTGGGTAATCCCAAGTGAGCGAGACGACCAGCCGAGGACGAAGCCAGGTGAAGGTTTGCAGCCGCCTAGGGCTCGATCAGGCCGCGGCGGATGGCGTAGCGGACAAGCTCGACGCGGTCGCGCATGCCCAGCTTCTTCATCGCGTTGGAGCGATGGTTCTCGACCGTCTTCTCGGAGAGGTGGAGGATGTCCGCGATCTCCTTGTTCGTGTGAGCCTCGGCGACGAGCTTCACGACCTCCTGCTCGCGCGGCGTGAGCTCATCAGAGCGCGCCTCGCCCTCGCCCAGGACGTCCTTGATCAGCGCCTGCTGGGCGGCGGGGGTGAGGAAGGGCTCGCCCTTCTCGACGGCGCGGACGGCGGCCATGAGGTCTGAGTCGGCCTGCGCCTTCAGGACGTACCCGGAGGCCCCTGCCTTGAGCGCCTCGAAGAGATAACGCTCGTCGTCGTACATCGAGAGGATGAGAACGGCCACCTCGGGCGCCTGCGCGCGGATCTCCCGCGTTGCCTGGAGGCCTGTGAGCTTGGGCATCTTCACGTCGAGGATCGCCAGGTCGGGGCGCTCGCGAATCGCGAGGTCGCGTGCCTCGGCGCCATCCTCGGCCTCGCCGATGACCTCGATGTCGGCCTGGCGCTCGAGCAGCATTCGCACGCCCGAGCGGACGATCCCGTGGTCGTCTGCGATCACAACTCTCATGGCTTCAACGCAAGGGGCTTCGACCGACGCCGGGCGCGTGGTCACTTGACTTTCCTGGAGGGAGGCTTCCATCCATGTTCTCTATCGGCACGCGGAGCCGAACCCTTGTGCCCACGCTCGGCCGGGACTCAATTCGCAGGTCTCCGCCCACGAGGAGCGCGCGTTCGCGCATGCCTCCCATGCCCAGGCCGCGGCTCGCCTGATCGAAGGTGAATCCACGGCCGTCATCCGTGACGGTCAGCTCGACGGTGCCGTCCATGCGCGCGAGGTTGACCTGGACGGATTGCGCCTCGGCGTGTTGAGCCGCGTTCGACAGCGCCTCCTGGGCAACGCGATACACGACGAGCTGGGCATCCGTCGAGAGATCCGAGTAGGTCGAGGCGTCGGACTGGAAGGTGACTTCGAGCGCGCTTTGGCGGTCGAGCTCCGAGACGTTGCCCGCGAGGGCTGCCTTGAGCCCCAGGTCGTCGAGCGCGGTGGGGCGAAGCTGGCGAGCCAGGGTCAGGAGCTCCTGCATCGCCTGGTTCGCGAGCGCTTTCGTTTCGTCGATCTCCTTCGCCAGCTCGTACGGAGCGTGCTCGCGCACGGCCTCGAGACGGAGCAGGAGTCCGGTCAGGGACTGGTTCACCTCGTCGTGGAGGTCGCGCGCGATGCGGGTGCGCTCCTCCTCCTGAGCGGTCAGCGCGGCGCTCGAGGCGCGCCGGCGTTCGGTTTCCAGCCGTTCCAGCATGCGGCGGAAGGTCTTGTGAAGGCGCTCGACCTCCTCTGGTTCGCCGAGCCCCGCAGGGTCGCTGAGATTCGCTCCAGGCCGGGATAAGTCGGCACGTTCCATCTCATCGACGAGTTGTTCGAGCGGGCGCATCCGCCGTTGCAGGAGAAAGACGTTGACCATGACCGTCAGGGCCACCGCGAGGCCCAGGACGAGACCCGCCTCGGGAGTGGACGAAAGCGCCAACTTAGGACTCGTCGCGATCGTGGCCGCTACGACCGCAGCGACGATCAGCAGCAGGTTCACCGCCAGGACCTGCGTCATGAGCGTGCGTGAGCGCCTCATTTGTCAGTTGAGAAACTTTGTTTCGAAAGAAGCATGTGCCGTTCCGTACCTAATCATCGGGTTTCTTGGTCATCGGTCTAGACCCCAGGATGAATGAAGACTGGCCCTCATGTCCAACATTCGTCCGCCTGCGATCATTGCTGTAGGAAATTCAAGGTCATGGATGGCTTTGAGATTTGGGCTGGACGCCCTGGCATCGGAGATCTAAGGAGACAAGAACCTCACCATGACTACTACCCGTAAGTCGAACTTTGCCGCTGGCCTCAGGACCGTGCTCCTCATGGCGACGTTGGGCGGCCTCTTGGTCGGCATCGGCGCAGTTGTTGGCGGGCCTGACATGGCACTCATGTTCCTTGGCGTCGCGCTGGTGATCAATCTCGGTTCGTGGTTCTTCTCGGACAAGATCGCGATCAAGATGAGCGGCGCGAAGCCGGTCACCGAGGAGCAGGCCCCCGGCCTCTACCAGATGGTCCGCGAGCTCTGCACCCGCGCCGACCTGCCGATGCCGTCCCTCTACGTCATCCCACAGGAGCAGCCAAACGCGTTCGCGACCGGACGCAATCCCAAGAACTCGGCCGTCGCGGTGACGGCTGGGATCATGAAGCGCCTCTCCGAGGACGAGCTCCGCGGCGTGATCGCGCATGAGCTCGCGCACATCCGCAACCGCGACGTGCTGCTGCAGTCGGTCGCCGCGGCGATTGGCGCTTCGATCACCTACCTCGGCTACATGTTGCTCTGGTTCGGCGGCGACGAGGACTCGGGCCCGCTCGGGCTGATCGCTGCTTTGGCGCTCGTCATCCTCGCGCCGATCGCAGCGTCGCTCATCCAGCTCGGCGTCTCGCGCCAGCGCGAGTACTCCGCCGACGCGACGGGCGCCGAGATCAGCGGCAACCCCGAGTCTTTGGCCAGCGCGCTCCTGCGGCTCGAGGAGTCCGCCCAGGAAATCCCCATGCAGGTGAACTCGGCGGCGGAGCCCCTCTACATCGTGAAGCCGTTTGCGGGCAAGGGCCTGGCCGGGCTGTTCTCGACCCACCCTCCGATCGAGGAGCGGGTCAGGCGCCTACGCCAGATGCGCCCGACCCTGGGCTAACGCACCTCATTTGTAAGCGGCTTTGCCGCTTACGAGAAAAGTGCTCTGCCGCTACACTTTCTGAAGTAACCCCTTAATCCCGACCGAGATTAGGACCTTTAGATGGCCAGCGCAGCGCAATCGATGGAGGAAATCAAGGCCAGGATCGAGATGATCCCGGTTGACGAGGCCAAGCGCGAGATCGCTGAAGGCGTGCGCATCATCGACGTGCGTGAGCAGAACGAGTGGGATGAGTCCCACCTCGAGGGCGCGATCCACATCCCGCAGGCCGAGGTGGCCGAGCGGATCGACGGGGTCGCCCCGGACACCTCCGAGCGCCTGATCCTCCAGTGCCGGACCGACAACCGCTCCGCCAGGGTCGCGGATCTCCTTGGTGAGCTGGGCTACGAAAACGCCGTGGTCGTCGAGGGAGGCATCGTCGCCTGGGAAGCAGCCGGCTACCCGCTCGTCTATGCGAAGGGCCTCACGCCCGAGCAGCGCAACCGCTACTCGCGCCACACGCTTCTGCCCGAGGTCGGGGTCGAGGGCCAGGTCGCCCTCCTGAACGCCAAGGTTCTTCTCCTGGGCGCCGGCGGGCTCGGCTCGCCAACCGCGCTCTACCTCGCCGCCGCGGGCGTCGGGACGATCGGGATCGTCGACGACGACGTGGTGGACGCCTCGAACCTCCAGCGCCAGGTCATTCACACGACCGATAGGGTCGGCGTCGCCAAGACAGCTTCGGCGAGGGTGGCGATTGAGTCGCTCAACCCGGACGTGAAGGTGATCGAGCACAACACGCGCCTCGACGCCTCGAACATTCTCGAGCTGATCGAGCCCTACGACGTGATCGTCGACGGCGCCGACAACTTCCCGACCCGCTACCTCCTGAACGACGCGACGGTGAGGCTCCGCAAGCCGGTCGTCTCAGCCTCGATCCTCGGCTTCGAGGGGCAGATCTCGACCTTCATTCCGTATGAGGGCCCGTGCTACCGCTGCCTCTATCCGACGCCGCCCCCGCCCGAGCTCGCACCGAGCTGCGGCGCAAACGGCGTGCTCGGCGTCATGGCGGGCCTCATGGGCCTCCTCCAGGCGAACGAGGTCGTCAAGCTCGCCGTCGGCATCGGCGACACGCTCTCCGGCCGCCTGCTCCTCTACGACTCGCTCGGCACGACGTTCACCGAGCTCAAGGTCCGCCGCGACCCCGCCTGCCCGATCTGCGGCGAGGACGCGCCCGAGATCCCCGTCGAGGAGATGGGC
Source organism: Solirubrobacterales bacterium (assembly GCA_033856515.1). GTDB lineage: Bacteria > Actinomycetota > Thermoleophilia > Solirubrobacterales > 70-9 > JALZKA01. The sequence continues at coordinate 33,858 of JAWVEY010000026.1, read as the reverse complement.
AAGTTCCCCGACTACGAGCTCTTCTGCGGCGCCCCGGCCCGCGAGCCTTCACCGGTGGCTTAGGGCACCGCTCGCCCGCTAGATTCCCGCCCGTGCCGTCCGCGACCGTAAAGATCCCGCCGGTCCTCCGCAGTCAGACCGGAGGCGAATCTCAGGTCCCCGCCGAGGGCTCGACGGTCGGCGACATCCTCACCTCGCTCGTCGATGCATATCCGGACACGAAGGGCCAGCTCTTCTCTGAGGACGGCGAGCTCAACCGCTACGTGAACGTCTATCTGAACGACGAGGACGTCCGCGTCCTCGACGGCCTGGAGACGGCGATCGACGACGGCGACACAGTCGTCATCCTTCCGGCTATGGCCGGCGGCCGCTAACCGTTTCTAGTGCTCTAGCACCAGCCCGAGGAACTTCTTTGTGCGCTCCTGCTGCGGATTGCCGAGCACCTCCGCGGGCGGTCCATACTCGACCACGACGCCGCCGTCCATGAAGGCGACCTTGTCGGCGACATCCTTCGCAAAGTTCATCTCGTGGGTCACAACGATCATCGTCATGCCCTCCGACGCAAGCTCCCTCATGACGTCGAGGACCTCCTTGACCAGCTCCGGATCGAGCGCCGAAGTGACCTCGTCGAAGAGCATCACGTGCGGCTCCATGGCGAGTGCGCGAGCGATCGCGACCCGCTGCTGCTGACCTCCTGAGAGGCGGTCGGGAAACTCGCCGAGCTTGTCCGCCAGGCCTACCCGGCGAAGCAGGGCTTCGGCCTTCTCCTTGCACTCCTTCCGGCTACGGCCCAGCACCTTTTCCTGTGAGACGCACACGTTCTCCATCGCGTCCATGTGTGGGAAGAGGTTGAACTGCTGGAACACCATTCCGACGCGCTGGCGCACGAAGTCCATGTCGTCCGAGTCCATCTTCTGCGTGATGTCTTTGCCCTCGAGCATGATCGTGCCCGCCTCCGGCGGCGCGAGCAGGTTGATGCAGCGCAAGAGCGTCGACTTGCCCGACCCCGAGGGGCCAATGACGCAGGTCACCGTGCCCCGGTCGATTTCGAGATCCACCCCGTCCAGGACGGTGAGAGTCCCGAAGCGCTTGCAAACGCCTTGAAGCGAGAGGATGGATCCACTCGCGTTGACCGCGTCCCCGGGTAGCTCCGTGATGGGTTCAGCCTGATTGCTCACGGCATTCGTCTCCTCGGTCGCCATGTTAGGACCCCGTCCCAGTGCCGCCCACCGGAAGCGGTTGGAGCGGCGTCGGTTGCGTGTCATCGCCACTGTCATCGCCGCCGCCGCGCATGGTTTTCTTCTGCTCACGCGCGATCAGGTAGTCCACGACCCGTGCGAGCGGGATAGTGACGATCAAGAAGAAGATGGCGCCAAGCATGAGTGCTGAGCCATTGAAGGTCTCGGACTGGATCTGCCGGCCGACGTAGACCACATCGGCAGCGCCGAGGATGCTCACGAGCGAAGTGTCCTTCATCAGCGCGATGAAGTCGTTGAGGAGCGGCGGGATGACCTTGCGCACCGCTTGAGGGACGATGATGAACCGCATTGACTGCCCGTGGCTCATGCCGAGAGACCTTGCGGCCTCCATCTGGCCGCTGGGAACCGCCTCGATTCCGGCTCTGTAAACCTCGGCCATGTATGCGCCGTACGTGATCGTCAGCGACATCACGCCCCACCAGAACGGGCTGGTCTCGCCGAGCCACGTCGGCTTGCCGATGAACTCCGGGATCACCTCGCCGCCGATGGGCGAAGAAAGGGAGCTCAACCCCCCCGACACCAGGAGCAGCACCAGGAGCAGCGGAATGCCGCGGAAAGCGTCGATGTAGGCGATCGCGAGCCAGCGGAGAGGGGCGGCGGCCTTCCCGGGGAGCTGGCGGACAACGGCGAGGACGAGGCCCCAGACCAAGGAGAACACGCCTCCGAAAATGGAAAGCTTCAGGGTGAGCCAAAACCCCTCCAGCACCGGGGAGAACTCGTCTCCCATGAGGCCGAAGTCGAAGTAGTACTGACGGATGAAATCCATTCAGTTCTCACCTTTCTTGTTTGTGCCGTTGCCAGGCGCCAGCGTATAGCTCCTCGCGGTATCAAGAAAAGAGGCGCCCCCGGGGGCGCCTCTTTCCGTCCTCTGGATTTGTTCCGGTTCCTACTCGGTCTCCGGGTTCGTCACCGATTCGGGCGCGTCGGTCGAGAAGTACTCCTGGTACAGCTCGTCCATCGTCCCGTCGTCGATGAGCTCCTGGATCGCCTCGTTGACGTCGTCGAGCAGTGGGTTGTCCGGAGCGACCGGGAACCCGTAGAGCTCGTTGGTCGGGATCTCCTCGGCGATCTCGATGCCTTCCTGCTTCTCGACGGCATCGGCTGCGAATGGCTGATCGACGATCGCCGCCTCCACCTGGCCGGTCGTGACGGCTGCGAGAGCATCGGCGCCCTTGCCGAACCCGCGAACCTCCTCGGCATCGGTGTCGTCCTCAGCGACAGTCTGCCCCGTGGTGCCTTGCTGAGCACCTACGATCGCGCCGGCGAGATCGTCCACCGTGGCGATGTCCGAGTCCGTCGGCACCACGAGCGCCTGCTGGGCCTCGTAGTACGGACGCGAGAAATCAACCGTCTTCGAACGACCCGGCGTGATCGTGGAAGCGGCAGCGACGATGTCGAACTGGCCGGACGCGACGTCACGGAAGATCGTGTCGAAGGAGCTGTTCTGGTAGGTGGGCTCGAGACCGAGCTTCTCGGCGATCGCGCTCATCAGGTCCGGGTCGAACCCGCTGAAGTCGCCGCTCTCAGGCGTTCCGATCTCGAACGGGGGATAGGGCGCGTCGGTGCCGACGAGCAGCTGGCCGTCTTCGATCAGGGTGGCGTCCGAGACATCGATCGATCCGGTCGAGCTGCTTTCGCTCGAGCCTGAGTCATCGTCGTCACCGCACCCGGCGACGACAAATGCACCGACAAGGCCGGTGATCATCGCGATCACAAGCCACAGACGAGTGTTTCTCATACGAGTATTTCTCCCTTTTCTTGAAACTGGGGCCGCACCCCTGAATCGTGGACTTGCCGCAACATAACCGTTCTCAGTCCTTGTCGCGGCCTGCTATCGGAGTCGCCACGCGTGCGGGCGCCTCGACTCCGAAGTACTCCTCATACAGGTCCGTAAGTGTTTCGTCTTCCTTGAGTTCTCGCAGTGCGGAGTTCACTGCTCGGCGGAGAGCATCGCTGTCTTCGGGCAGGACGATGCCGTACGCCTCACGGGTCGGGATGACGTCGGCGACGATGAGTTCCTCCCTCGCCTCGATGGCTTCTTCGGCTGCCGGACCCGAGGCGATCACTGCGTCCACCTCGGAGTTGAACAGCGCGTCCGAGGCCTCGCGTGCTGTGGAGTACGCCCGAACCTCGGAGGTCTGCGTTTTCCCGCGCGCGTAGATCTCGGCGTTAGAGCTGTCTTCGACGCCGATGACGGCGCCGACGGTGACGTCATCGACCGACTGAATCTCCGAGTCGTCTCGGACCAGGAGGCTCAGGGAGTCGATGAAGTAGGGGTTCGAGAAGTCCACACGCTTTTCGCGCGCCGGCGTGATCTTCACCGCGGAGATCGAGAGATCAAGGTCGCCGGTGTCTCCCGCCAGGATCAAGTTCAACGGAACGTTCTCAATCTGCGTCTCGAGATCGAGTTTGTCCGCGACCGCGTTGATCACGTCGATGTCGAAGCCCTCGTAATCAGGTGGCTCGCCCTCTTCAAACGGGGGGAAGGGGATCTCGGATCCGACGATCAACTTGTCCTTCTCGAGCACTCGGAGATCGCCACCGGAGGTGTCCACTTGGCCTACATCGCGTTTCTCGTCGTCGCAACCCAGAAGGGTCATCGCCCCAGTGGCTGCGGCAACGAGCATGATCGCGGCCCAACCTTTCGAAGCTCGCGTGTGCAGAGCCCGGCGACCGGGGTCCTCGGGCTCTGCACCGCGCAACTTCGATATCTAGTGGCTTCTACTTGGGATGTTCGTGTCGGCCCCGTCGGTGTTGTTCGCGACGAGGCCGAGGGTGAAGACCCATGGCTTGAGCTCTTCACCGGCAACCCATGCCTTCGGGATCTCCATGACGTACGTGTCGCCCTCAGTCGAGTAGCGAGCCTTGCGCCGCTGCGACTTCGGCACCTCGGCCGTCCGGAGCATCTTCTTCATCGTGGCCTTCGATCCCTCGTAGGCGGTCACGCGTGCCGCGATCTTGTCCGACGCCGTCCAGACGGGTCGGTTCTTGACCTTGGGCAGCGCGGACTTCGCGAGCGGCTCGCTCTCAGGCGCTGCTGCGCCACTCCTCCGGGGACCAACCGGGATCGATGCACCGGTCGGGTAGAGCGCACCGTTGAGCGCCATCCGCCACTCGATGTCGACCCACGAGCGGTACCAGGGGTTCGATCCAAGCACCGTCGAGTGGCCGGCGCCGAACGTCGAGTCCGTGCCGTACGGACGGCCGGCCAGCTCACCCGGACCCGTGGCGTTGCACGTGTAGCCGAACGCGGTGGTCGGGGAGGCGTACGAGATCGCGACGTTGGTGTTCGGGATCCCTGGAGGCGCCGGCGGCGTACCCGGCAGGGTCGCCGCGTTGTAGACCGGGTTGCCCGACGCCTGGCGGTAGATGAAGCCGCCGTTGTCGAAGCCCCATGAGACCGGGTTCGTCGTGTCGAACGAAGCCAAGAACATCGTTCCAGGCGTCTGGAGCGACGAGGGCTGGTTCGTGTAGCACTGGTCGGTGAACGGCGCCACGTTGGTGGGTGACGTGTTCAGGTTGGTGAACCCCGCGGTGCGCGCGGTCGTCGTGCCGTTGGCCTCGCTACCCACGTAGCGGCCGCCGGCGTTCACGAACGCCTGGATCTGCGTGGCTCCTTGGGCGACGCTGATGTTCTGGTTCGAGTTGATCAGCGCCGTGTAGTTACCCGTGATCAGCTCGTTGGCGAGGATCTGGGTCTGCGTAACCGGGTAGAGCACCTGGTCCACGCCCTGGTAGGGCAGACCGAGGTTCACCGCGAGTACGTGCAGCATCTCGCAGTAGTTGGCCGCACCGGCTGGGAGTCCGCTGATCCCGCAGTGGCCGAGACCCGCGCCGGGCTGGATGGGGTTCGTCGGAATCGACGTGCTGCCCGTATAAAGCCCGATTTTCGGCTTGGCGATCGCCTTGCGCGCGACCGGATATGAATCCAGCCCCGTGATCGGCGTCTGACGCTTGTCCGATAGCGCCGCCAGGTCGATTCCCGTAGTGGTCGAGGTGTCGACCAGAGCGGTACCCGTCGGGAAGCTCTTGCCGCCCGCGGTGAACGCCGTCTCCGAGCGCGAAACAGTCGCGTTCTTTGCCAGGAGCTCGATCATCATGGCGATGCCCTGAGACGAGTCCGTCGCGAACGCGAGGACGGGCTTGGTGCCATCGGTCACGTTGCCGTAGTCGGCCTCGTCTACCTCAGTCATGTCGACGCCGGGCGGCAGGTCTTCCGTGAGGAAGCCGTTGCCGGACATCCCTCGCATCTGCGAGAACGACCAGTCGACGACGTCGTAGAAATACGGGACCGGAATGAACGGGTCCTCGCCGAGGACGCCCTGGATCCAGTGCTTCTGCGTCTGGTTCATCGGGATGTAGAGCGTTCCGGCAGGGAGCGTCAACGGCTCCGAGCTGGGCAGTCCGGCAAGTGAGCCAGACGGCGGGGCGGCATGCGGATCGGCGAAATCGTGCGCCGCCGACACGTTCACAGACTCGTCGAGGCGGTAGACGTGCACCTCCGTCTCACGCATCTCGCGGATCAACTTGGCCGTGTCACCGGAGTGGTTGTTCGGCAGGTAGTAGTAGCCGAAGACATCGGTGTTGGGCTCCTGGATGATCGTCGGGGTGAGGGGGGAGACGAGCCGGTTCTCCTGGAGATCGCCGTTCTCGCCCTGTTCCCGAGCCTCTTCCCACTGCTCGGACCACTCGGCCATGATGTCGTCCTTGTCATCCGAGATCACGTTCATGGTCTCGTCCATGGCGAGGTAGTGGTCGTAGACCTGCTTGCCGTAGTTCTCCGACGTTCCCTTTTCGAAGGTCATGCCGGCAGCGCCCAGCTGCAGCGCCGGTACGGAGTCGCCGTACTCGATCGCGAACAGGTCGTACGTGTTGTAGTTCCGGTACTGCCCCGACTGATCGTTGAACTTCTGCTGCAGGGCGGGACCGATCTGATTCTGGATCAGGTCGAGCAGGAAGCCCGACATCTCGTGGAGCGCCGGGTCCTCGTTCGGCGGGAAGAAATACCCGCTGGTCTGCTGGTGGGCGTCGATGTAGACCGGGCCCGGGTACGGGATGATCCCGTCCGTGACCCGGGTTGCGTTGACGTCCTGGTTCCGCGACGCGAAGTCGCGGTTGGGGTCGAACCCGTACGCAGTCGTGCGCGCGTTCTGGTCGCGCCCGTCGGGGTTCGTCACCGGCATGAGGAAGTTGTCCAACCGGGCGAGCCGTTGCTGGTTCGCACAGTCCGTACGAGCGACGAGCTCGTACATGATGCGCGTGATCGCTTCGGCTGCCGCCGGCTCGTTGCCGTGCGGGGTGGCGGTGTTCCAGAAGAACGCCGGCCGGTCCTGCGCCTCCGCGGCGCCCTGTTCGGCCGAAACGGTGCCCTCGCGCACACCGCGCCAGAACGCGCCGTCGTTGCGGCCCGCGTCTAGGTTCGCGATGTTGTCGGGCGTGCCGACCACGTAGTAACGGAACTGCTGACCGAGGTAGGTGGTGCCCAGCGTGCGGCGAACCATCGCAGCCCGCGTGTTGCCTGTCAGCGAGGCCATGACGGCGTCCCAGTAGGCGTAGATCTGCGGCGTGACGTGCTTGTTCGCCGTGCCGGTTGAGGTCCCGCCGAGCGTGTTGTTGGGGATCCCGTTTGCGTCCGCCCACTGCTTGAACGTCGGGATCGACGGGTCGTACGCGATGTTGGGCGTGCAACCGGGTGGGTCGGGCGCGGCCGCAGCCGTCCCTGGCGCGGCTGCGACGATCGCAGTCGCGGCCAGCGCGGCCAGTACGGAGAGCTTTCCTCTGAGGTTCATCTGCCTACCTTGGTCTTGGTTCTTTGAGTGGAGGGCGGTCATCGGGTGAACTCCGCGGTCGCATCGGCAGAGGTCAATGTGCCGTTGCCTGAGAACGACGCCCCCACGTCGTAAACCGGCTTGGGCTTGCCCTTCTTCTTTTTCTCCTTGATGGTGAAGACGAGCTCATACGTGCAGTCCGACTTAACGTCGACCTGCGTGCTCGGGAACAGGGTGATTCCGTCGCGCTGGATGTTGAGCGTGACGTGGCCGCTGCATGCATCGGCGTCGACCCGGTCCGGCAGGACGACCTCGCCCGAGATGGTCCGCTTGACCATCTTCTTGTTGAGGCGCTGCTTGAGCATCTCGATCGTGAGCGTCGGCACGAACTTCATCACGGTGACCGGCATCGCGGCCGTCGCGGTCTGCTCGTCGTTCGAGGTGACAACGGCGCTCAGGATCTGATCGCCGACCTCGTCTCCGTTCGGAAGGACCTCACACACGTACGGTGGCGCGTTGTCCACGCATACCGAGCGCGTGCCGAGGAAGAACTCGACCTCGTCGACCCCGGACTCGCTCGAGGCGGTCACGGAGTACGTCGCGCCCGTGCCGGGGATCGCGCTTGGCGCGGGAATGTCGAATGAGATCGTCGGCGGGTCCGGCGGATCGGGTGGGCCCTGGCAGTCGAACTCGTCGTCGATTGTGATCGTGACGCTGTCCGATGCAGTCTGTCCCGACGAGTCCTTGGAGATCGCCCTGAAGGTCTGCTCGCCGCACGGGCCGTTCTCGGGAATGACGTACGTCGCGCCGTAGGGCGGCGTGTCGTCGATCGAGAGCGCGTTGGCGCCGCGGAAGAACGTGACGTTCTGAACGCCGAAGTCGTCCGATGCGGTCGCCGAGAGCGTGATGGTGTCACCAGGCTCATACGTGGCCTGGTCGGCCTGGATGTCGACCGTGGGCCGCGCATCCGAGACCGGCAGCGGCGCGTTGACCACCGGGTACTCGCCGGTGTTCGGGTCACCTTGAGTGCCGTTGCGGAACGGGCAGAAGTCGACCGCGGTCGAGTTCGGGACAGTCGTCGCATTGGAGGCCACGCAGGTCGGGTCGACGGCCGTCGGCGTGCCGTTTACCGGGTTCTCCGGAATTGGCGGGTTGCTCACCGGCGAGATCGCCGGACCTACGTTGACGGGGGTGGCGGTGTAGCGGAGGCCCCACCAGTTGTTTTCGGCGCTCAGCGGCGTGGCGGCCGCAGTGGTGCCGTCGAGTTGCTGGGCCTGGACGCCGTAGGCGTTGTCCACGATGTTCGATGAGGAGATCGAGGACGTGCCGGCGCCGATGAGCCGTGCGCCCGAGCCGAGCGGGAGGTTCACGTTGTTGGTCGCCGAGCCGCGCGTCGGCGCCCCGGTCCCGTTGACAAGGTTCTGGGAGACGATCGAGTCCGTCATGGTCGCCGTCGCGCCTGCTGTAACCCGCAGGCCCTCCTGTCCGAAGAGTGGGCCCGTGGTGAGCGTGCCCACATTGGCGCAGTTGCCGTTCACGGCGAAGCTGATGCACATGGTGCGCCCGATGATCGACGAGCCGCGGATCGTGGCGGCGTTGACAACGCCGGACGCCGCCAGCGGCGGGGTGTCGTTGGTCGCGCCGTCGATGAGGACGCCGAGCTTGTTGTAGTGGTCGACGCGCGAGTTGTCGATCAGGAGCGGCCTGGTCGGTGCGCCTGGTAGGGCCGACGTAGCCGTCGTCGCCTGCACGACTCCGTAGCCGTGGTTGTTCGAGCGGTAGCCGCCCGGAAAGCTTGAAGCGGCGTTGTCCTCGGAAGTGACGACGTCGGTGACGCGGCTGCGGACGAGCGAGCCCTGCGCGTCAAGGAACAGCAGGCCGACCTCGGAGTAGACGCCGTTGCCGTCGATGGTGACGCCGGAGATGTCCACGGTGATCGGAACCGCGCTGCCGCCGGCGATCGAGACGATGTTGCCGACGCTGTCACGAATGTTCGGCGAGCCGGCGGCGATCTGACCGCCGCTCGGCGTCGTGCGCCGGGCCTGGATCGTGACGTCGTCGGCCCCTGCGCCGCGGATCGTCAAGCTCTTGGTGATCGAGAGGGCGTTGGTCCCTGCGGCTCCCGTTCCCTCCGTGTAGGTGCCGGGACAGATTGAGACAACGTCGCCTGGGCTGGCGTCGTTGACGGCGTCCTGAACCGAGTCATAAGCGGCGGTTGGGCATTCCTCTCCGTCATCGTCGACCGACAAGGTCTCTATTGCCTGTGCCGGCGCGACCATTGCGAGGCTCGCGATTATTGCGACGCCTACTGCCCAAACGCTCTTACGATTCACCCATGCCTCCGATCGGCGATGCTGCCCTCTAGCAAACATCTGAAACTAGTTCAGGACGCACCCTCTCACAGAACTGGCTGCGAAGTCAAGCGATCCGGTGGACCATCTTGGCGCATTTTCCGTAGACGCCGCGTTAAGACTTTCACGGATTGCGAACGAGGCGATCAGCGCAGCATGCGTTCGATCGCGCCGCGCAGCAGCTCACGCGCCCGCTCGCGATCGATTGCACCCGCGAGCCAGCGGGTGCAGAGCCCGTCGACAAGGGTGATCAGGATCTGCGCCGCCTCGTCGGGATCCGCGTCGAGGCGGATGGACCCGTCGTCGCAACCGCGCTTGATCCCGGCCGCCACCGTTGCGCACCATTCCTCGGAGACTCTTCGCACATCTTCGCGGAGTGCGGGCTCGAACACCGCCGACGCGCTGACCTCTCCCCAGACGACCGCGTTCTCACGGACTGCGCGGTCGTCGTCCAGCTCCGCGAGGAGCGCAGTCTGGACTGCCTCGAATCCGTCCTTGCCCGTGGGCGCTCGCCGGAGCGCCGTCGACGGCGCCTGCTCGGAAGCGTGTTCGAGCGCGGCGCGGATCAGGCCGGAACGGCTGGCGAAGTGGTAGTAGAGGAGTGGGGGAGATACACCCGCCTCGGACGCGACCTCCTCGACGCGAAGGCCTCGTACTCCCCGTTTGGCGATCACATGGGCCGCCGCGACGAGGATCGCCTCGCGCCGCTCGCGCGGTGAATCGTCGCGACCCTCTCGGATCGTCGCCTCTCCCGTCATCGCGCGCATTATGAACCGAAGCGCAGGATGCCAATGCCGCTTGCCCCTCACTACACTTATTGAAGTGACGGAGCCGACGCTCAACCGGCCCTGCGGCGGGCGCTACGCGGACATACTCGCCGAGGTCGGGAACACCCCGCTCGTCGAGCTTCCGACCCTGTCGCCGAAGCCCGCGGCCGTCCGGATCTTCGCCAAGCTCGAGGGCAGAAACCCCACCGGCTCGGTCAAGGACCGGGTCGCCAAGGCGATGATCGAGGCGGCCGAGGCCGAAGGCGCGATCGCCGAGGGGCAGACGATCCTCGAGCCAACGTCGGGCAACACGGGCATCTCCCTCGCGATGATCTGTCGCCGGAAGGGCTACCCGCTCCGGGTCGTCATGCCAGACAACGTGACCGCGGAGCGCACGCAGCTCCTCGAGATGTTCGGCGCGGAGATCGTTTACTCCGAGGGCGCAAAGGGCTCGAACGGAGCGGTCGAGATGGCACTAGAGCTCGCCGATGGCGACTCGTCGGTCTACATGCCCTACCAGTACGGCAACCCCGCGAACCCGGGCGCGCACTACCACGGCACCGGGGTTGAGATTCTCGACGAGCTCGACGAGGTCAGCGCTTTCGTCGCCGGGCTGGGGACCGGCGGGACCCTGATGGGCGTCGGCCGGCGCCTCAAGGAGAACGATCCCGAGACGAAGATCGTCGCCGCCGAGCCGATGCAGGGCGAATTGGTCCAGGGCCTCCGCTCCCTCGATGACGGGTTCATCCCGCCGATCATCGACCTCTCCCTCCTCGACCGGAAGATCATGGTCTCGAACCGAGACGCGATCGTCTGGACCCAGCGGCTTCTCCGCGAGGAGGGCCTGTTCGCGGGTGTGTCAGCGGGAGCCGTCGCCTCGGTCTGCGTGCGGATCGCCGGCGAGATGGAGGAGGGCAACGTCGTCTTCCTCGTCCCCGACGACGGCTGGAAGTACCTCTCGTCCGGCGTGTACACGAAGTCCGTCGACGAGCTGGAAGGCCTGGACTCAACGGTCTGGTGGTAGGGCCTCAGCCCTCCGCGGCTCACGATCGCGCCTCCGAACGGGTCCGCGAGATCGCCCGCGATTGGGAACCACCCGACTTCGGACACGTGCCGGATGCCGACGCGGCGATATTCCTGTGCGCGGTCGACCACAAGACGGGCTACTCGGAACCACACGAGGTTGAGGGCGAAGGCCCGTACGAGGGCTCGGAGCTGATGTGGATGCTCGGCCTCAAGGCGGCAGCGGAGGAGCCGGGGTCGCTCACGTCCAAGCGCCTTCGCTATGTGAGCGCGGGCGACGTCGCGGAGTGGTTCCGCGCCGATTCCGAGCCGATAGGCGACCCGGAGCGGCGAGCTGCTCTGTGGCGGGACCTCGCCTCCGGCCTCGAGCGCGACTATGGCGGCTCTGCGCTCGAGCTCCTGGCGGAGGCCGGCGGCAGGCTGGCCGGCAGCGGTGGGCTGGTCGAGCGGCTTCGCGCGTATCGCGCCTACTCCGACCCGTTGGCGAAGAAGGCGTTCCTGTTCGCGAAGATCTGTGAGCGCCGCGGCTGGTTGGAGGTCTCCGACCCCGAGGCTTGGGAGGTCTCGGCCGACAACGTCCTGATGCGCCTGGCGCTTCGCTCCGGGCTGGTCAGCCCTGGCCCCCTGGACGAGGTCCGCGCCGCTACTCGCGTGACCTTCAAAGAGCTAGCGGCGAGGGCCGAGATCCCCCCGCCCGTCCTGGACGACATGCTCTGGGAGCTCGGCCGCAACGATCCGGATCTGCTTGGCAGCGCGGCGGGCGATCTGGCAGAGCCGCCGCGCGATCCGGCAAGCGCCTGGTACTAGAGGCCAACCAACGTCAGGACGGCGCGAGCGTGGATGGCGGCGTCTCCGCAAAAAAGAAGAACCAGATCGCCATCGCGAGGATTGCGATCGCCAGCGAGCCGACCATGAGCGGCTCGAGTGCGCCGCGGATGGGCCGGGGCGGCTCATCGTCGGGCGCCTCCTCGAGCTCGCGGATCAGGCGGGGCATGGTCACTCGCATATGGAGGCGGTTGAGCCAGAAGAGGCCGCGCGCCCAGATGATGATCGCGAGTGGCACGCCGATCACCGACAGGGTGATGTGCTGCGCCTGGTCCGAGGTGATCTTGCCGGCCACCCAAAGCCACGCGGCAGGCACCGCGACCCACATTGCGAAGCTTCCCACCGCCATCAGGATCCAGAGGAACGCCGCGACCATGCGGTCGCCCGTACTCAGGGCGCCACGGGTATCGATGGCTTCCACGGCATACATGATGGCCTAGCCGGCGCCGACGCGAGTCGGGACGATCTCAGTGCAGGGCGAGCGGGTTCGCTCCACCTGGCTGACATCATCGGGGTAGAAGAAGCGCACCCTCGTAACCCAGTGGCCGTCCCGGCATCGGGGCGGGTTGGTGATGTAGTTGTCCTTCCCCTTGGAGATGGAGTCGATCTCGAGGTCGACGGTGTCGATCGAGCCCCCGTCCGGAGGAGTCCCCGGCAACATCCCCGCCAGGGTCACGGTCTTCCGCCGCCTGACGTCGGCGCGGATCACTGTCCGGGCAAGGGAGCCATCTCGGACCGTGTTGATGTAGATGAACTCGCCGTCGGGGTCATCCGCGTTGTTTGCGAAGACGACGTCGGCGGTCACGATCCGCGCGGGGCCGGGAAGCCCGGTATCGACGGTGACGACACCGCCACCGATCAGGCTTTTTTCGGGGCAGGCATCCGCTCCCGCGGCCATCAGCTCGGCATCGGATGCAGCGCAGGACGCGGGCACCGAGGCGTCGTAGCTGCCGCGCCGCGGCAGCTTCGTGACGACCTTCTCGACGGCCGGCGGCTTGCCCTCGGGGTCGTCCGGGTTTACGTAGTCGAACTCAAAGACCTCGCCCGTTCCCTGGCCGGCGAGCTCTTCAGTCAGCGTGTACCTGGCCTCCTGGCGTGAACCCGCGTCCCCGGCAAAGGCCAGGGCCGGGACAGAGGATAGGCCCGCGCATGCCAGCAGAGCCAGGGATCTCCGAATCGTCATTGGGAACCTCCATCGTTCACTTGATTACCGAAATCTCGGGATGGGTCGCGAGCAGCGTCTGGGTGAAGACATAGTTGAAGGCGAAGACGCCCAGGAGCGAGATCACGACGGCCTGATTGACGGCCTTGCCCACTCCCTCGGCCCCGCCGGACGCGTTCATGCCGTAGTAACAGCAGACGATCGCCACGATTGCGCCGAACATCGTGCACTTCAGAAGTGAGGCCCAAAGATCTGCCACCGATGCATTGGTGAAGAGAGTGGCGAAGAATCCACCCAGTGGCTGTCCGTACATGATCTCGGCGATCAGGCCGCCCGAGATCCCGAACAGGATCGCGTAAATGTCCAAGAGGCCGGTCATCAGCATGAGCGCAAGGAAGCGCGGGACGACGACGTTCTTGATGGGGTCGACGCCCAACACCTGGAGCGCGTCGAGCTCCTCGCGAATCTTGCGGGCGCCCAGGTCGGCGGTGATCGCCGTTCCCGCGACGCCCGCCACGATGATCGCGCTGACGAACGGGGCGAACTCCCTGACCGAGGCGAGGATGAAGAACCCGCCGAGCCGGTCGAGCGCCCCGAAGAGCGACAGGAAGTTCGCGGCCTGGAGGCCTGGCGCCCCGAAGGAGACAGCGACCATCGAGACCGCCATCGGGAACCAGCAAAGCTGGAGCGCGAAGATGAACTGCGAGAGGAACTCGCCGCCGTAGGGGTATGGCGGCCGCGCGGCGGCGACCAGTGTCTTCCCCGTGAGGACAACCATGTTGCCCATTCGCTCGAAGAGCGACTTTGCCGGGAGAAATGCCTGGTCGGCTGCTGCGCGAACCATGCGCTAAGGGCAGCCGGACGAGATCTTGACCCGCCACCAACCCGCGATGGCGCCCAGCGGGCCGAATCGCGGCACTGCGCTTGTCTCGCCACAGCCCGGGTCGCCGCAATCCTCTGTCCGGATGCGCTCCCAGCGGTTCGCCTCGGGATCGCCGAGGATGCGCTCACGCCGGGCGCGTGCCCTCGCTTGGCGTTCACCCTTGCGCTCGGCCGATGCACGTGCGGAGCGCAGGAGCTCGATCAGCGAATCGCGCGCGGCTGAGAGCTCCGCGAAGTCCGGCAGGTGCCCCTTCGGGCGCAGGAGCGGATGGGTCTCCGACTCGGGACGGGTCTCGGGATAGGCGGCCAACTCGGCTTCGAGGCGTGCGATCTGGCGCCGAAGCTCTCTTCGCGCGGCGGCCTCATCTGCTTCGACGCCGACGTCGGGCAGCTCTTGACTGGGCGCCGCTGTGTCCTCGGCGGCCCAGCGCGCGCCATAGATCGACCTGGCGACGTCCGCGGGGGAGACACCCGCCCGCCTTGCCTCTGTGACCGCATCCGCAGCGATCCGCTCGACCTCGGATGACGAGGCTGCTCCCGGAGCGACGAAGGTCCCGAGGCCGTGGCGCGTTTCGACCAAGCCCTCGGACTCAAGGCGCCCGTAGATCGCGCGCGCCGTGTTGTGATTGACGCCGGCGTCTTGCGCCAGCCGGCGCACGGGTGGGAGCCGATCGCCAGGCGCGAGCTTTCCCGAGGCGATCATTGCCCGGAGGCGCCACGCGACCTGGATGCCCACTGGAAGTTCCGAGTCGCGGTCGACTCGGAAAAGGTCGGTGGTAGCGCCGTCCATGGGCGAGAGAGTAACAGAGAACTAGTTAACTAGTACACCCATGATGGATCAGTAGCCTCGTACGCGTGAAGATCGCCCAGAAGCTGCTCGACGAGATCGTCGCCCACGCCCTCGAGGATCGCCCTAACGAGTGCTGCGGGATGGTCTCGGGCTCGGATGGCGTCGCCACTGAGGTGTTCCGGGCAAGAAACGCTCTCGCCAGCCCGTTCTCCTTCGACATGGAGCCGTCCGACCAGTTCGGCATCTACACAACGATCGAGGACCGCGGCGAGGAAATCCTCGCCATCTACCACTCGCACACGAAGAGCGCGGCCGAGCCGTCTCAGTCGGACCGCAACAACGCGCGCTCATGGCCCGACCCCGTCTGGCTGATCGTCTCGCTCGCAGACGCGGACAACCCGGTCGTCCGAGGCTGGGACATGCGCAACGGCAAGGTCGCCGAGGTCGAGCTGGAGATCACGTAGCAAGGCCCGGCGTAGCCGGGGCGTGCGCCGCGCTGCGGCGCCGCTAGAAAGGGCACTAAGGGGTCAGGAGTTGGCGTGGGCTCCGGCCGCCGCGGCCTCCGAGGTGCGTTGCGCACCCCGCCGATGCGATGGCGGGCTCGACTTTCTGCGCTGGTTACGCCATATCCGTAGCTACTGCAGGAAGTCACGGCTTTGACGTTGACTTTCCGCGGTAGGGCACCGTATTAGTGCCCTAGTGCAGAAAGCCGACCCAGTTGGCGCCACCACCCGGCTTCACACCCCTTGGGTGCCCAACCAAACGGTGGCGCCCCGCAAGCGCCCGCGAAAGACCGCCAACGTCCGAACCGGCGTTGCTGCGCCCTACCAGTGCAGTTCTTCCAGCGCGTCCGGGGAGCCGGCGCGGGGGACCTCCTCGCGGAGGTAGCGGCGCCACTCGAGCCCCACGTCGTGCGCTGACTCGCCGAAGGCGATCTGGATCGCGCGCTCGGGCCCGTCGCGGCGCGTGCGGGAGATCAAGAGGCTGCATGCGTCGCGGCCGCGGCGGCGCTCCAGGAGGTCGAAGACGGTGCCGCCCAGGATGATCGCGTCCCGTCCGGAAGGGGGGAACGCCGGCGGGTCGCCCGCGCGCAATCGCGTCTGGACGGCCGGGCGAAAGACGGGGACCTGGCCTGCGAAGTACTGCGCGCCGCCCTCGACCAGCCACGACCAGCGCAGGTATCGCGTGAAGCGTCTGATGCCCCACGGGGGCGGCAGCGCCGAGTTGTTCGCCGAGATCACGATCTGCGCATAGAGCCGCTCCGCGGTCCCGCGAAGGGCGGCCAGCGAGTCCTCGCCTGCGGCGCGCCGGTCGAGGTAGTCGTCGTTCAGGACGTGGAGCTCGCGTGCCATAGCCCAGCCGGCCAGGTACCGGCGACCGGCGGGAGCAGCCGCGATGCGCGCCGCGGGCAGGAAGGGATGGGCGGCGTTCAGCCACGCCGGCGACGGGTGGACAACAACCGTGACGTCGCCGGGAGCGTCGTCGAAGCGGTCCTCGAGCTTCAGGCGCAGGTCCTCCAGCGCGTCCAAGGTCCGCTGCGCGGAGTCCTCGTCCGCCTCCTCGTGGCGCGCCGTGAAGCTGAGCGATTCGGTCTCGACCCACATGGCCCGAGAATCTACGCGGGTGGTTCCGCCGCGCGGCGCTCCTCGTAGTCGAGCTCGGTTGAGACGCCGATTTCGTTCAGCGCGTCCCGGGCCGCCTCGATCGTGGGCGCGTCCGTTACGGCTTGCACCAGCGGCAACTCGGGCAGAGCCGCCTCGAGGTCGAAGATGAACGCGAGGGCGGCGACTGGCCCGAGGTCCACAATGCGCCGGCCGCCTCGGATCTCGACGGGGCCGATCTCGCCGCGCGCTGCCCGGGCCACGAGGAGGCTCGCCTCCGTGACAGCGACGGCGCCCGCCGCCTCGATCTCCGCCGCGGCCGAGGACGTACCGACCGTGTCGAGCCAGGCGCCGGCTCGCGCGAGCGCAGCCACCCGCGCGAGGACCTCGGCAGGTTTGAGCTCGCCATCGCACCCGGCGCCGAGGACGCCGACCAGACAATCGAAGCTCGATGCCGCCCCGGCCGCGAGCATCACCGCGTCGCACAGGGGGCTCGCGAGCCCGGGCTCGGATCCGTCAGCGATCGCGTCACCGCCGATATCGACAAGGAAGACGAGGTCACAGCCGAGTTCGCGGGCCGCCGAATCGATGCCGCGGGCAGCGCCGCCGGCGCCGTTGGTGACGTCGATCAGAACGGTTTCCTCACCGAGATGGAGCGCCAGGCGCGACTCGCAGAAGTGCACACCTTCGGGAGTAGTCGCACCAGTGGCCGGATCGATGACCACCGCGCCGTCCAAGCTCTTGCCCCCGTGGATGTCCTCGAGGCTTCGAGGCCCTGGGTGCGGGTCGACGACCATGCGCTCCCAGGCGACGCCGCCGAGGACAGTCTCGACTCCGCGCTCAGCCAGCCAATGTGCGATCGCGATGGAGCCGACGGCATCTCCGCCTCCGCCGATACCCAGGACGAGCGCACGGCTCGCGTCCGCGACGCGGCTGGCAAACGGAACCATGCAGCGGTCTAGACGAGCGCGGCTTCGGACTGGCCGGCCACGTCGCGGATGATCTCCGCCGCGCGGTTGAACTCGTCGTCGGCCATGACGGGCGTGCCCTCGAAGGGCAGGTCTCGCTCGATGTCGACCCATGAGCGGCAGCCGTGGTACTCGTCCCGCACGCGCACGGTGACGGGGCGCGGAATCCGGTAGACCCTCAACAGCATGATGTGGAGCGGGTGGCGTCGCTTCCAGCCGAGCCGCTTCATCGCGTAGTCGGGCGTCCAGACGTGGAAGGGCGAGAGCGCATCGACGACGCGCGGGTCGTCGGTGGTCCAGTGGTCGGTCACCTCGGCCCAGGCGCGGATCCGCACGCGGTCGGGCTGCGGAATGCCTCCGTCCTGGAGAAGAGCCCTGGGCGTGGGCTCGTCATCGGGCCAGACCCCCTCCTCGAGCGCGCGGCGAAGCTCGGGGTGATGGGACTCGCGGACCAGGTCGTTTCGCTGGTGGTCGAAGGTGGGGTACAGGAAGAACTGGTCGTGCTCCAGCTCGAAATGCTTGTTCTCCTCGCGGATTCCGCCCTTCCGCATGGTGATGAGCTGTTCGCATTCGGCCAGTGCCCGCACTGTCACGGCCCATTCTTTGAAGGCAATCGGCATATAAATGAAGTTACTGGGGGGTAGGAAAGGGTTTCGTGGGTCCCGGTTTCGAAAGGCGCCAACGGGCGCTGAAACCGGCTAAGGCGAGGCAGGTTACGAAATTTTTCTGCGTTTGCCAAGTATGTGAGAGAAGTTGCGAGATTCGCCGTCAGGCGCCGGAGTCCTCGCCGGGGCTGCCGAAACCCCCGCCCCCGGGCGTTTCCATGCGAATTGTCTGGCCCCGGCGCAGCTCACCCGTCGCCTTCGAGGGCACTTCAGTGCCGCCAATTGAGTTGCGCCCTGGCTGGCCAGCCGAGCCACCTCCCCGCCCTTGTGGCGCGTGCCGGCGGCGCTCGGTGATCAAGCTATAGCTCATGGGCTCCAGCGCCTCCAGCTCCCGGACGATGCCGTCACCGCCCCGGCGTTTGCCGTCGCCCCCCGAGCCGCGCCTCACCGAGAGCTCGCGTACGCGAACCGGCAACTCGGACTCCAAGGCCTCGACCGGCGTGTTGAGCGTGTTGGACATCGCGACGTGGATCGCGCTCGGTCCATCGGCGTCGCGGCAAGCGCCCTGACCGCCGCCGAGTGTCTCGTAGTAGGTCCATTCGGACATGCCGATTCCGCCCAGCGTCAGGTTGTTCATCGTTCCCTGGCCTTGCGCCGGGCCACCAGCGACATCCGCCAGGGCGGAGAAGACCAGGTCGGCGATGCGGCTCGAGGTTTCCACGTTGCCACCGGCGACCGCGGCTCCCGGCCGCGCATTCAGCACGGAGCCCTCGGGGGCGATGACCTCAACGGGGCGGTGGGCGCCGGCGCTGGGCGGGGCATCCGGGTCGAGCAGCACGCGCACGCAGAAGAACGCCGCCGAGCGGGTGACGGAGAGCGGGCAGTTGAGGTTGCCGTCCACCTGGCCGTCGCTCCCCGCGAAGTCGAGGCGGAGACGGTCCCCCGCGATCGTCGCGGTCACGCAGAGCTCGATGTCCTCCGCCCCATCCGGGCCGCCCTCGAGCACGTCCGTGGCCTTCCACTCGCCGTCGCCGAGGTCCTGCAGGCGAGCCCGGGTGCGCCGCTCCGTGTAGTCCAAGATCTCGCCCATCGCGGCTGAGATCTCGGCCAGGCCATCCGCCTCGATCCGCTCACCCAGGCGCCGCGCCCCCAGGTCGTTCGCTGCAAGCTGCGCGCGGAGATCGGCCACCCGTTGCGGGCGATTCCGCATCCCGGCCGTGATTTCCTCGAGTTCGGACTGATCAGCGAGGCGCGTCGGAGGGATCACGACGCCCTCCTCCTCGAGGGAGCGCGAGGCGGCGGGCATCGAGCCCGGCGTTGGCCCGCCAACGTCCGCGTGGTGCGCGCGGCTGGCGACGAAGCCCGCGAGGCCGGAACCCTCAAAGACGGGGGTGATCAGCGTGATATCCGGCAGGTGGGTGCCGCCGCGGAAAGGGTCGTTGAGAATCCACGACTCGCCAGGGCGCTGGTCTTCGTCCAGGATCGCGGCGACCGCATCTGGCATCGAGCCCAAGTGGACCGGGATGTGCTCGGCTTGCATGACCAATTCGCCTCCCGGCTCGAACAGAGCTGTCGAGCAGTCCCGGCGCTCCTTGATGTTCGGCGAGTGGGCCGAGCGGATGAGCACGGCGCCCATCTCGTCGCACACGGCCCGGAGCCGCCCGACCTGCACGCCGAGGCTGATCGGGTCCAGGCTCATGCCTGTTTCTCCACGTTCGCGATGACCGAGCCGTGCTCGTCCACCTCTGCGGTCCAGCCGGCCGGGAGGACCAGGGTCGACTCCGGCATTTCAAGCACCGCCGGCCCCTCGAGGCATGTGCCGGCCGGCGGCTCTCCGCGGGCGACCAGCGCGTCGTGCCATTCATCGCCGAAACGGACACGCCTCGAGCCCTCGGTTAGATCTCCCTCGGCCGCCCGGGGCTCGGGCTTGGGAGCCACGCCCTCCAAGGCGAGGCGGATGGCGACCAGCTCGACAGGCGCGTCGGGCACCTCGAAGCCGTAGCGCTGCTCGTGAGCCTGGGCGAACCCCCTTGCGAGTTCATCCGAGGATGGATCCGGGCCCGCTTCGACGGGAAGCTCGAATGACTGGCCTTCGTACCGGAGCTCATACGAGATCGTCTCTGTGTCCGCGTTCATTCCGCCGGAGAGGCTCGCCCGGAGCTCCTCGACAGCGGCTGCGACCGCGTCGGTCGTCAACTCGCCAGGCCTCATCATCACCGTGCGCGCGGTGTCTCGCCTGCGAGCCGAAGCCAAAAGGCCCAGCGCCGAGAGCACGCCGCCCGCGCGCGGGCAGATCATCCGGGACATCCCCATCTCGGCCGCGAGCTCTGCGGCATGCATGGGCCCGGCGCCGCCGAAGGGCAGGAGCGCGAACTCGCGTGGGTCTACACCACGGTTCACGGTCACAACCCGCAGCGCGCGGACCATCTCAGCGTTAGCGAGGCGCACGATTCCGGTCGCCGTCTGGAGCTCGTCTAGCCCGAGCTTCTCTCCCAGCGCCTGGACGGCTGCCGAGGCTGTCTCGGGGTCCAGCTCGAGCTCTCCCGCCAGGCTCGAATCGGGCGCCAGGCGCCCGAGCACCAGGTTCGCGTCCGTGACGGTCGCCTCCGTGCCTCCTCGGCCGTAACAGGCAGGCCCAGGCTGGGCGCCCGCGGACTTGGGTCCCACGCGGAGAGCGCCGCCGTGGTCCACCCATCCGATCGAGCCGCCGCCCGCGCCGACGGTGTGCACATCGACCATCGGGAGCTGGATCACTCGTCCGCCGATCTCGCGCGACTCGGTGATCTGAGCTCTGCCCCCCTCGATCACGCAGACATCGCACGAAGTCCCGCCCATGTCGAGCCCGACGGCGTCGCCCGTCCCCGAGAGCTGAGCCAAGAGGCCCGCCCCGACTGCACCTCCGGCAGGGCCCGACAGGACGCTCCACGCACCTTGCCGCGCCGCCTCCTGCCAGGGCGCCACGCCGCCGGACGAGCGCATGATCTCCGGGGCTGGAATCCCCGCGGAATCAGACGCGTCGGCCAAGGCACTCAGGTAGCGGCTGAGAAGAGGGGAGAGGTACGCGTCGACGACGGTTGTCGACGTCCGCTCGTACTCGCGAAAGCGCGGCAGCACCTCGTACGAGGCCGAGACGTGGACGCCCGGGATGCGGCTTCGGATCTCCTCGGCGATCCGTTCCTCGTGTGACGAGTCCAGGTAGGAGAACAGGAGACAGATCGCAACCGCCTCGGGGCCGAGCTCCTCGATCGCTGCTGCTATTTCGCCGGGCTCGTCCTCGTCGAGGGGCTCAAGCTCGCCGTCGGGCCCCATGCGGCCGCCGGCTCCGATGCGGTGATCCGGCGCGACCAGGGGCGCCGGCTTCGGCGCGCAGAGCCGATAGAGCTCGGGGCGGTCCTGGCGCCCGACCTCCAAGACGTCCTCGAAGCCATTGGTCGTGACCAGCACGGTCCGTGCGCCGCGCTCTTCGAGAAGAGCGTTCGTGCCCACCGTCATGCCGTGCACGAAGCGCTCGATATCGCCGGCCGTCGCTCCGGCCCGCTCGATTACCGCCGTGATCGCGGCAAGGACGCCCTCCGACTCGTCCCCCGGAGTCGTGGGCGTCTTTGCCGTGTGAACCTCGTCGCCGTCAAACAGGACGGCGTCGGTGAACGTTCCGCCTACGTCGACCCCTAAGAGCACGGGGCCGAATGTATAGGCGGCTTACCCCTAAGCGTTGACGAGCTCTTCGTCGAAGACCTCGTGCTCGATGAGGAGGTCGTCGAAGCTCTCTTCGAGATGCTTGTGCGAAGGGCA
Organism: Solirubrobacterales bacterium; assembly: GCA_033856515.1. GTDB lineage: Bacteria > Actinomycetota > Thermoleophilia > Solirubrobacterales > 70-9 > JALZKA01. The sequence goes on along the minus strand of JAWVEY010000026.1, from coordinate 12,065 downwards.
GTAGTCCCGGGCGGGAAGGGGCTCGCGCTGGCACGGAGTGCCCTTACGGGTGTGGGCACGGCACTCTCTCGGGCCACCATCGATCTGAAGTAGTTCAGGTGCCGTCTCCATCAGCTCCAGGCAAAGAGAGATGTTCGTGTCGATGACGTTCCAGACGAATAGCTGGTCGCCCATTGCGAAGTGCATGCGCACATCGTTGAAGAGCGAGCGGGATGGCCGGGCGAAATAGCGGCGATCGGTTCCGATCCTCCGGATCGCGGTTTCGCACGCTTCAAGCACCTTCTGCTTGTTGCAGGCGCCGGACTCGTCGCGGTCTTCGACGACTCGAGGTGCTAGGTCCCTGTAGATCGATCGGCTAAAGCGGTACATGTCCTCGCGTACTCTCCTTCTCGGTGGCTTTCGTGCCTGAGGCTTTACTCAAATCAGCGAACTGCCCGACGATTGTTACACCTAATTGGTAAATCGCAAGGGTCGATCATTAAGACTGTGTTAACCGATCGGGGGAGGTACGTCTCCTCCGATCGGAGGAGGCGCACGGTCCGACGATCAGACCCAGTGCTCTAGGCGTGGCTCCTGATACCCGCGTAAGACGAGGTGAACCCCGTCGAGCTCGCGTTTTGGGAGCGGAAAGTCCGTTCGGCGGTGTGATCCCCGCGATTCTGCCCGCGCAAGTGCGGCACGAGCGATCAAGGATGCAAGCGGGTACGGATCGGCGGTCAGGTTGGTGAGCCTCTCCGCATCGCGCGAGGGCCCGGCGAGCTCCCACACCGCCTCTCTGGTCTCCAGGGTGGGAGGCGCGAAGCGCCATTCCCCCGGCTCGGGAGCGTCGCCCGCTGCCGAGGAGTCCTCGATCGCCCGGCGCGCGGCCCGCTCCCCGAACACGAAGCACTCGGTCAGCGAGTTGGACGCGAGCCTGTTGGCACCGTGGAGTCCCGTGCACGCACACTCGCCGACGGCGTAGAGGCCGGGCACCGTCGAGCGGCCATCCGTGTCGGTGACGATGCCGCCCATGAGGTAGTGGGCCGCGGGGGAGACGGGGATTGGTTCGCTTCGCGGGTCGAAGCCGGCCCGCTCCAAAGTCGCGAAGACGTTCGGGAACCGGCTCGGCTCGATCTCTCGTAGGTCGATGTGGACGTGCGCGGTCCCGTCTGCGCGCATTCTGTCCCCGATTGCCGCGGCGACCTGGTCGCGAGGCGCGAGCTCGTCGGTGAACCTGTTGCCCGAGGCGTCGAGAAGCGTCGCTCCTTCGCCGCGTACCGCCTCGGTGATGAGCGAGCCGTCGCTCTCCGAGCCGGGGGCGGAGAGCGCGGTGGGGTGGAACTGGCAGAACTCCACGTCCGCCAGCTCAGCGCCGATCTGATGCGCCAGGACAGGGCCCGCTCCGATCGCTCCCCATGGATTCGTCGTCCGCTGCCAAAGCGCCGCCCCGCCGCCGGTGGCCAGAATCACGGCTCGCGCCCTGATCGGCCCCGCCTCGGTCACCACGCCGAAGCACCGCTCGCCGTCGCTCCAGAGCGCGAGGGCCGACGCCCCTTCCTGCACCTCGATCCGCTCGTCCGCCGCGGCCATCCGCGCCAGGCGGTCCGTCAGCTCGCGGCCGGTCTGGCTGCCGCCCGCGTGGACGATGCGTCGCGCGGTATGCCCTCCCTCGAGGCCCAAGGCGAGCGCGCCGTCGGTGTCCTCGTCGAAGCGCACACCGTTCTGAACGAGCCACTCGACCGCACGCGGCGCAGCCTCGACCAGCGTCTCGACGGCCTCGATCCTGCAAAGGCCGCGCCCGGCCGCAAGGGTGTCGGCCGCGTGGCGCTCAGGCGTGTCGTCCGCCGACAGCGCTGCAGCCAGTCCGCCCTGAGCCCAGTAGCTCGAGCTCTCCTGCAGCGGCTTTCGCGAGACCAGGACGACGGGCGTGCCGGTCTCGGCTGCCCGGATCGCCGCGTGGAGGCCCGCCGCGCCCCCGCCGACCACGACGACTGGTGTTTGTTCCGCGCTTGCCACGAGCGCCCAACCGTATGGGCTCCGCGTGGCAAGATGGCGCCCGGTGACGCTCCTCTACACGCATCCGTCCTCCTACGCCCATGAGACCGGGGGCCACCCCGAGAACAAGGGGCGGATCAAGGCGATCGAGGCGGCGCTCGAAGAGGCCTCGCTGCCTGACCTCGCCGCCGTCGAGCCGCCGCGAGCGACGAGCGAGCAATTGGCCCGTGTGCACGACCAGGAGCACCTGGCTTCGCTCGAAGCCTTCTGCGCAAGCGGCGGCGGGATGATCGACCTTGACACCGTGGCTTCGGAGGGCTCATGGGAGGCGGCGCTCCGAGCCGCAGGCGCGGCATGCGACGCGGTGGATCGCCTCCTCGCCAAGGACGACCGCTCTGCCTTCTGCGCGCTGCGGCCTCCCGGACACCACGCCGAGACGGACAAGTCGATGGGGTTCTGCCTCGTGAACCATGCCGCGATCGCCGCCGAGCACGCCCGCACGCGGGGTGCAGACCGCGTCCTGATCTTCGATTGGGACGTGCACCATGGCAACGGAACCGAGGAGATATTCAAGGCCTCTGAGCACGTCCTCTACGCCAGCATCCACGGCTGGCCCCTTTACCCGGGCACAGGCGACATCTCGTACACGGGAGAGGGCGCGGGTGAGGGGTACACCGTGAACATGCCGGTCCCGAACGGCTCCGGCGACGATCTGTTCGAGGCTCTCACCGAACACGTCGTGGTGCCCATCGCGCGGGAGTTCGATCCCGGCCTGATCGCGATCTCGGCCGGCTTCGACGCCCACGCGGACGACCCACTCGCGTCGTGCGAAGTCTCCGAGGGGGGCTACCGCACAATGGCCGCTCAGGTCGCCGCGGTTGCGGCGGAGCTGGACGTGCCGGTGCTGGTCTGCCTGGAGGGCGGGTACGACCCAACGGCTCTGGGCAGGTCCGTGGTCGCGATGCTCGAGGGCCTCTCCGATGGCTCGGAGCTGTCCGGCGCGGACGAGTCCCTGGCGGCGCCGTATCGCGAGCGGTTCGCTGCGAACTGGCCCCTTTAGGGGACGACGTCGTCCTTGAGGCGCGTGAGGAACGCTTTCGGGAATCCCGGCACCCGATCGAGCTCGGAAACATCCGTGAAGCCGTTGTTCTCCTCGCGATAGCGGATTACCCGCTTTGCCTGGGTCACCGAGAGGCCGATGTCGCGAAGCTCGTCGAATGAGGCGTCGCTGAGGCTCAGCATGCCCTCAGGGGCTGGGGCGCGTGGAGCCTGGGGTTCCGGCTCCGGCTCGGGTTCCGGCTCCGGCTCAGGTTCCGGCTCGGGCTCGGGCTCCGGTTCCGGCTCAGGTTCCGGGTCGGGTTCGGGCTCGGGCTCGGGCTCGGGTTCGGGCTCCGGCTCCGGCTCCGGCTCAGGCTCGGGTTCCGGTTCCGGTTCCGGTTCGGGTTCCGGCTCCGGTACGAACACCGGCGCAACCTCGGCCACCGGCTCGTCCTTCTTGCGCCGGCGGAAGAGGCCGCGGCGCGGCTTCTCGGGCTCGGGCTCCTCACCGGTGTCGGTCACCCAGCCTTCGGGGTCGAATGCCTCCGGCTCCGGTTCGGGCTCGAACACTTCCGGTTCAGGCTCGGGCTCAGGCTCAGGCTCCGGCTCGGGCTCGGGCTCGGGCTCGGGCGGCTGAAGCTCCGCGGCGAGGGTGGAACGGGCCCGCTCGGCTGACGCCGTCGCCTCGCCCATCACCTGGTCGATGCGGGACTCCATCTCCTGGAAGCGGCTCTCACGCTCGCGCTCGATCTCCTCGCGCGCTCGCTCGTCGACCTCGGCGGCGCGGCGGTCGGCGGCCTCGGCGCGGTCGATCGCCTCTTCGAGTTGGCGCCTCGAGATCGCAAGTTCCTCTTCGAGCGCTGCGCGCTCGCGATAGAGCTGTTCCTCGCGTTCGCGGACCCGCTGCGTGCCCTCCGCCTCGGCGGCAGCGCGGGCGGCGTCGGCCTCGCGCTTCAAGTTTTCCTCGGCCTCGGCCCGGGCGCGCTCCAGCTCGGCGTTGAGACTGGCCTCATGCTCGGACTGGGCCTTGGCCTCGGTCTCGGCGATCGCGGTGCGGACCTGCTCAGCGGCGTGCCGCTCGCCCTCCTCGCGGATCTGGCCTGTCTGCTCCTCGAGCCATGTGGCGGCCTCTGCCCTGGCATCGACGGCCGCCTTTGCAGCGGCTTCCTCGGCCTTGCGCGCACGCTCGTCGGCGGCCTGAAGCTGTCGCTCAGAGTCCGTGAGCGCCTTCGCGCGCTCGGCCTTTACCTCGTTGACCTCGGAGCGGGCCTCGGCCTGAGCCTCCGCGATTGCCTTGTCCTTCTCAGCGGCAACCTCAGCGCGGAGTCGCTCGATCTCGGCCGCCTGCTTCTCCTGCTCTTCGGCTCTGACGCGCTCCTCGGTCGAGGCGCGGGCCTCAGCGGCAGTGTTCGTGACCCGCGCGTCCGCGTCGATGCGCATCTGCTCGATCTCGTCCGTCGTTCGCTTCTCCGTCTCGCGGATCTGTTCGGCCGCGTCAGCCTTCTCGCGCTCGGTCTCCTCGACGGCCTCGGCAAGCTCCTCCTCGCGTTCCTTGACGCGGGCGTTGGCTGCGTCGGTGGCCTCACGCTCGGCGCGGGCGGTTTCGTCCGCGATGCGCTGCTCAGCGCTGGCCTTGAGCCGTTCGGCCTCCTTCGCAAGCTCTACTTCTGCGGCGGCGACGCGCTCGGCCGCGGCAAGGGCGCGCTGCTCGATCTCCTGAAGGCGGCGATCTGAGCTCTCGAGGATCCTGGTCTTCTCCTCGCGCTCGGCCTCGAGCTCCTCGGCGCGCTTCTGAAGCTCTGCCTCGTATCGCTCCTTCTGAGCGGCGCGCGCGGCGTCGACCTCTTCGCGCAAGCGGTCCTCGGCCTCCTTGCGGACGCGGTCGAGATCGGCGGCAGCCTTCTCATCGGCTTCAGCGCGGGCGCGCTCCTCAATCTGCGTGCGGGTGGTCTCGGCGGACTGAAGCGCCAGGTTCTCGATCTCTACGCGGGCCTCTTCCGTGGCCGCGGCGGCGCGCTCGGCCGCGATCTCGTCGGCCTTCGCATCGGCCTCGGTGCGGATCCGGTCCGCCTCCTCGCGGACGCGGTCGTCGAGGGTCGCCTTGACCTGCTCGAGCTCCCGGCGCAGGTCGGCGGTTTCCGCCTCCACCCGCTCGTCGGCCTCTTCGCGGATCCGGCGCTCGGCCTCGGTCCGAGCGAGCTGGGTCTGCGTGGCCCGGCTCTCGGCCTCCTGGGCCTGGGTCAGCGCCTCCTGGACGGCGGTGTCGACGCGGTTGGGGTCGGCGGCAGGCGCCTTGGCGCGGGCTTCGGCATCCTCTTCGGCCGCATTGGCGCGGGCTTCGGCTTCTTCCTTTGCCTTGATCGCAGCCTCGAGCTCGGCCTTGGCCGCCTCGCGCTCCTCGTTTGCGTTTCGCAGTTCGGCTGAAGCTGAATCACGCGACCGGATCGCCGACTCGAGCTCGGCCGCGGTGCTGTCGCGGGCCTCGATGGCTGCCTGGAGCTCGGCGGCGGGGGCCTCGGCGCCCGTTGAAGCGCTCGCGGCCTTTTCTTCGGACTCCGCGGCAGCCTTGGCCGCCCGCTCCTCGGCCTCGGCGGCGCGCTTCTCGGCAGCGGCCACGCGTTCCTCGTTCTCCTTGCGGACGCGCTCGACCTCCTGGGCCGTCCGCCCGTCGGCATCGGCGGCAAGCTTGGCGGCCAGCGCCTCGCGCGTCGCCTCCTCGGCTTCTGCACGTGCCTTCTTGACTTCCTCCGCCAGCCGCTCGTCCTGGCCACGCTCGATTTGCTTGACCTGGTCACGGAGCCACTTGGCGGCGCCTGCGCGAGCCTGCTCCTCCAGGGCGCGGGCTGCTCCGGTCTCGCCCGCCGCGGCTTCAAGCTGGGACGTGGCGCGGGCCTCAGCTTCGGCGGCCTCCTTCTTCGCTTGCTCGAGCGCCTGGGCAGATTCGCTGCGAGCGCGCTCTTCCGCCGCGGCAGCTTCGTCCTTGATTCGCTGCTCGGCTTCGGCGAGCTTCGCCTCGGCGGCTGAGAGCTTCTCTGCTCCCTCGCGCTTGGCGTTCTCCAGATCCTCCTCCAGTGCGACGATCTCGTCGATCGCGCGCTCCTCGGCGGCTTGCGCAGCTGCTGCCGCTGCCTCCCTGATTTGCCGGTCGACTTCCGACTCGGTATCGGGGGCCGGGGTTGGCTCGGGCTCCTCCGGGGCGGGGGCTTGAGCGGGCTCAACGCCTGTCGGCAGGAAGCTCTCCGGCGGCTGCTCCGGCGCCGGCTCGGGCTCGGGCACCTTCCGGACGCTGGGCGGCACGAAGCTCCTCGGTGTCGCGGGCCGCTCCTGCTTCGGCGGCGGCTCTTGGCCCGTGTCCACCTGCCATTCCTGGGTGGGTGGGTCCTGGCGCTTGGGCTCAACAGGGGCGGCGGCGTCGCTTGGGGCGAAGTCCTCGACCTCAGCCTCGGGCGCAGGGGCCTCGGCGTCGGTCTGTGACGGAGGCGAAAAGTCGTCTGTATCGCTCGCGTGGTCGAAGAGCCCGGCCTTCGGTTCGTCGCTCTCGACCGCTGCTTCGTCTTCTTGAGCCGAGCCGTCGCCTTCGCCGTCGTCGGCCTTCACCGAGGTCTGGACGACCGTGGGCCGTTCGCCGGGCAGGCCCTTGGGCACGGCCTTGGGCGCCTCGTCGGCTGGAGGCGGGCTGGGCTCGGGAGGGCCGGACCCGGTCGAGCCCTCGGGCGCATCGTCTGCGGACCCTTGGGCAGCGTCCGCGGTATCGGCGTCCTTGCGTCGACGGAAGCTGAATCGGCGTTGTGCCACGAGCCGTGACTCTACAAACCGCGCGCGGTTCAGTCCCGCGCCCCTCTCTTTTGCGAATTGGCACGCCTGCGTCTTGTTCTGTGGTTCTACCCGCTGGAGCATTCGGGACGTCAACTCCGAAATGAAAGGGGCCACCTTTGATGGCAACTTCGATCCACCTTGTCCGGGCCGCCCGGGCACGCCTCGGCTCACAAGCCGGTCAGGGCACCGTCGAGTACGTCGGCCTGATCCTGCTCGTCTCGCTTCTCATGGTCGGCATGGTCGCTGCCATGAAGGGGTTCTCGGGCGAATCCGGCCTCGACATCGCCGAGGTCATCGTCGCGAAGATCAAGAGCGCCGTTCAGGCGATCACATTTAACGACTAGATCGCGGGGGCCGTATGCGCCGTCTGGAAGACTGGCGCAATGGCCACCCGCAGCTACGACCGTGCCGCGCATGAGCCCAGGCCGATTGAGATCGAGCCGGGCTTCGTGCGGACGGCAACCGGCTCCGCGCTTTATTCGCAGGGCGAGACCCGTGTGATCTGCACGGCGTCCGTCTCCGAGAAGGTCCCGCGCTGGATGGAGGGTCGCGGCAGGGGATGGGTTACAGCCGAGTACTCGATGCTTCCAGCGTCCACAGGAGAGCGCAAGGAGCGGGATTCCCGCAAGGGCCGCCAGGACGGGCGCGGCGTCGAGATCCAGCGCCTGATCGGCCGCTCGCTACGCGCGGTCGTCGACCTGGACGCGCTTGGCGAGCGCAGCGTCTACGTGGACTGCGACGTCCTCCAGGCCGACGGCGGCACCCGCTGCGCCTCGATCACGGGAGGCTGGGTAGCGCTCAGGCTCGCGCTCAACTCGTTGATGGAAGCCGGCGAGATCACCAGTGACCCGATCACCGATCAGCTTGCGGCCATCTCGTGCGGGCTAGTCGACGGCGAGGCCCTGTGCGACCTCGACTACTCCGAGGACTCGCGCGCCGAGGTGGACGCCAACATCGTCATGGCAGGGCCGGAAGGACTCGTCGAGGTCCAGGCGACGGCCGAGCAGACGCCGGTGACCAAGGCGCGCCTGGACGAGCTCCTCGCTCTGGCCGAGCCGGCGATGGCGACGCTGCGCGAGGCCCAGACGGCCGCCTGCATCAAACCCTAAGCAGGCCCCATGCGCCTGATCGCCGCCACCCGGAATGAGCACAAGCTCCGCGAGCTCTCGCAGATACTCGCCGCTGCCGAGTTGGTCCCACTGGCCCCCGAGGTTGAGCTTCCTCCCGAGGACGGCGAGACGTTCGAGGCGAACGCCCTGATCAAGGCTCGAGCCACGCACAAGGCCTATGGCGAGGCGGCGCTTGCCGACGACTCCGGGATCGCAGCCCGCGCTCTCGGGGGGCGCCCAGGCGTGCGCTCCGCCCGCTTCGCAGGTGAGAACGCCACCGACCAGGAGAACCTCGACCTCCTGATCTCGGAGCTCCGCCATTCCGGCGACAGGCACGTCGCGTACGTCTGCGCGCTTGCCCACGTCGATGCGGATGGCGCCGAGACGGTTGTCGAAGCGCGCTGCGAGGGCACCTTGATTCTCGAGCCGCGCGGGACCCGCGGCTTCGGTTACGACCCGGCGTTCGTGCCGCTCGATACGGGGCCCGATGATGAGCGCACGATGGCCGAGCTCTCAGACTCCGAGAAGCACGCGATCAGCCATCGCGGCCGTGCGGCGCGAATGCTCGCCGAGGAGCTCGGTCTGGGTGGTGCCGCGTGATCCAGACCAAGTCGAGTGCGGCGCTCCTGTCCGTGTTCTCAAACGCCTTCCTGATCGCTCTCAAGCTCGTCGCGGCGGCGATCACGGGGTCGATCTCGATCCTCACCGAGGCGATCCATTCCTCGATCGACCTGATGGCCTCGTTCGTTGCCCTGATCTCCGTGCGCCGCGCCGACGTTCCGCCCGACGAGGATCACCCCTACGGCCACGAGAAAGCCGAGAACCTGGCCGCCACCATCGAGGGGATGCTGATCCTGGTCGGAGCCGGGATCATCATCTTCGAGGCGACGCGGAGGCTTGTGGTGGGCGCCGAGATCGAGTCGCTCGGCATCGGCATCGCCGTGATCGCATTCTCGGCGGTACTCAACCTGGCGGTCTCCGGCCTCTTGGGCCGGCGCGCCAAGAGCCTGGCGTCACCTGCGCTCGAGGGCGATGCCGCGCACCTTCGCGCCGATGCGTTCACCTCGCTCGGAGTGCTCGCCGGCCTGGTGCTGGTCGAGATCACCGACGAGCCGGCCTTCGACGCGATCGCCGCCATGGTCGTCGCCGTCGTGATCGTCATCTCGGGAGTGAGGATCATGCGACGCTCGGGAAGCGTTCTGATGGACGAGGCGCCGCCGCCGGAGGAGCTCGACCGGATCGAGGCGACGATCGCGGCCGCAAGGCCGCCGGAGATGCTCGGCTACCACAAGCTCCGTGCCCGTCGTGCCGGCGCGCGGCGCTGGATCGACCTCCATGTGCAGTTCCGGAACGGGACCAGCCTGGAACGCGCCCACGAGGCGGCGCATGAGCTCCGCGATGCGATCAGGGCCGAGCTGCCGCGCTCAGACGTCCTCATCCACGTCGAGCCGGAGAGCTCCCACCGTGAGCTTGAAGGCAGCCCGCTGCGGCACTCGACTGCCGAGGAGCCCCCTAGCGGAGGTTGACCGCGGCCGCGATTCCCACCGCGCCGACCGTGATCGAGTAGCCCGTGTAGCCATTCAGGACGAGCACGACGGCGGCGATCGCGCAGATGCCGACGGTGACGAGCCACGTAACCCTGGATGTGTTCACGCTGGCTATTTTGTCAGGGGATGGCGGACCCTTCACCGGCCCAACGAATTCGAGGGACCTCGCCCGAGGCTCCGGCGGACGCAGTGGACCGCTTTGCCGCCGCCTCGCCGGACGTCCGCGGTTGTGTGATTTTCGGAGCGGAAGGGGTCCTGGCAGCGACTGGCTCCCCTCAACGCTGGGCCGATGCGGGCCCCGCTCTCCTGGATTCTGCGGACGCGGCCGCCGGGAAGCCGGCGACCCACGCACACGTCGCCACGGAGGAGGGCGAGGTCTTCGTCGTCCGCTCGGGCGACCTCGCGATGGTCACGGTTGCAGCCCGGTTCACCTTGGCTTCGCTGATGTTCGCCGACATGCGCGCGGCGCTGAGGCTTGCGCGACAGCACGCGGCGCCGGCGCCGGCGACCGCGGAGGCCGCCTGATGCAAAAGCCCCACCGGCTCGTCCTCGACCGCATGTCCGGCTACGCGGATGAGGCCGCTGCGTATGTGCGCCGCCGGCGTCTCACCCGCAAGCCCTTCGCCCGCGTCTACACCGAAGGCGGCGGCGGGCAGACTCACTCGGCCGAGACCGAGGAGGGGAGAGGACTCTTCCTCGCCGCGGCCCGCCTGATCGACATCGCGCGCTAGCTATGGCAGGCGAACAACGGCGGCATTAAACGGGGGGCCAGGCGGGTTCGGCGACTGAGGTCGGAGTTGACCACCTCCACGGTGGCAAACCCCGACCGATCTTGTAACGGATGCAATCCGAGTCACCGCCGGCCTCCGAGGTCCCTTGGTAGCCCAAGCAACGACTTCGAGCCCAGAAACGGCGCGCGAAAGACCGCAGTGCTTGGCACCACGCCGCGAGCGGCTAGATGTCGTCTACTTCCTCGAACTCAGGGTCGGGCTCGAGATCGTCGACTTCCTCGTCGGGGTGGATCTCGTCGTCGCCGTGCTCTGCGCTCGTCGCCTCGACGGCGTCGCGCGAGACGGGGTGGTAGCTCGTCTGAAAGGCCTCGATGGACTGCTCCAGGCCATGCTCGTCGACCGGCACATCATCGGAGACGTGGACCCAGTCCGCTTTGAGGTCGTCCAGGCTGAAGACCTCCTGGTCGATCGAGTGGGAGTCGTCGACGATTACGACGACCTCGGTGTTCGGGTTGAAATAGGTGCCGGGGCGGAGGACCAGCTCATCCAGATCTAGGTTCTCTCCAGTCATCGAGTCGGCACCTTACAGATGGCGAGGTGGTCTTACTGCGGAGCCCGAGGGACAGGTCCGCCGGACCTGTCCCTCCGAGCCTTCGGCTCGGTGATCTACTGCCCTAGCGACTCCAGTTCCGTGAGCTGGCGCTTCACCTCTGCCTCGACGTCGAGAGGCTCTCGGCCCATGCGGATGCGTCTCGCGTTCGACGCCTCGACCAGCTGGCGGACCTCGGAGACGAGCTGCGCGTCGCGCGTGAGCGACCCCGTTCGGCTCTCGTTGGCGAGGATGCGCTCGAGTTCCGCGTCGATGTCCAACGGCTTTTCGCCCCGGGTCGCAAGGCGGTAGGACTTCGCCTCGAGGAACTGGCGGATCTCCGCTTCTCGGACTTCGGCCGAGATCGGGGCCGACGGGCCGCCGGTGGATCCCTGCGGAAAGTCCTGCTCGATCGAGAGCGGCCCGCGCCCGATCTGCTTGAACGCCTCGCCCGAGCCGATGAAGCTGAGGGCCCCGATCGGGATGGCGACGAGGACGATCAGGAGGATCACATCGCCGTTCGAAAGCGCGAGCGGAAGCACGGGGAAAAGGCTATCCTTGGCGGGTCTTAGCTACTGACTGACCAGTCAATCAAGGAAGGAACTTACGGTGGATTTCACCCTTACCGACGAGCAGAAGGACCTCCGCGAGCTCGCGCATAACTTCGCCGAAAAGGAGATCCGGAAGGTCGCCTGGGAGTTCGACAAGGAAGGCACTTGGCCTCAGGAGATCATCCAGCAGGCCTGGGAGGTCGGCTTGATGAACACCCACGTCCCCGAGGAGTACGGCGGGCCTGGGCTCGACTTCCTCTCGGGTTGCCTGATCGAAGAGGAGCTCGGCTGGGGCTGCTCCGGCATCGGCACGTCGCTCGCCGCCAACGGCCTGGCGATGACGCCCGTCGCGCTCGGCGGCTCCGAGGAGATCAAGAAGGAGTACCTCGGGATGCTCACCGAGGAGCCCAAGCTCGCCTCGTTCTGCCTGACCGAGCCGGACGCCGGCTCCGACGTCTCGGGGATGAAGACGATGGCCGTCAAGAAGGGCGACAAGTACGTCCTCAACGGCTCCAAGTGCTTCATCACGAACGGCGGCTACGCCGACTGGTTCACGGTCTACGCAAAGACCGACAAGGACGCCGGCCACAACGGCATCTCGGCCTTCGTGGTCCCCAAGGACGACACGGTCACGGTTGACAAGAAGGAAGACAAGATGGGTCAGCGAGCGTCCAACACCGCGACCATCACCTTCAACGAGACCGAGGTCC
>JAWVEY010000025.1:0-3096 GCA_033856515.1 Solirubrobacterales bacterium | reverse complement strand
GCTGCCGTGACAGGTCGCCCATGATCGAGCCCGGCCGAGGGTTGGCATATCTCGCCCTCTTCTCGGAGATCGGGATCACCCTCCTGGTCACGACCCTGATCGGCGTGCTGGTCGGCCGTTGGGCCGACGGGCAACTCGGGACCCTCCCGATCTTCGTTCTCGTCGGCTTCCTCGCCGGCGCCGGAGCCGGGACCCTGATGATCTACCGACTGGTCAGCAGGTTCCTCAAGACGCTGAAATGACCGGCCCGACCGGCCGGGAAGATGGAAACGAGCGCGGCGACACGCCGCGCTCCTGTGTGTGGAGGCAGCGTGTCGAGCGAGCAGGCAGCGACCGACCCGGTCGCCGAGCCTTCCGGAGCGGCCCAGAGCCCCGGATCCAAGTCCGGCCGTGGGCTGCGGCGTTGGTTCCTGCTCATCGCGGCGGTCATCGTCGTCGACATCGTCGCGTTCATGTTGTTTCCCCCGACCCCGAAGGAAGCCGCTCCCGGGACGCCATGTCCCTTCCCCGCGTGCTTCATCGAGAGCAGCCTCGAGTTCCCGGCACCGCACACCGTCCTTGACCTGGCGCCCGTCGCGGTTGAGGACCCGTCCGCGGCCGCGCCGCTCCTGACCTTCCACCCGGCCATCAGCAACACGATCTTCACGATGTGGATCGTGATGGCCGTCGTGCTGATCGGAGCGACGCTCATGGCCCGCGGCGGGAAGCTCATCCCGGGTGGTGGCCAGAACGTCTTCGAGGCCATCTACGAGTTCCTGAGCAACTTCGGGGTCGGCCTGGCCGGGCCGAAGGCGCGCCCGTACATCCCCATCTTCGCCGGATTCTTCTTGCTGATCCTGTTCGACAACTGGGTCGGCCTCGTGCCGCCGGTCGGCAAGATCGAGCTGCTTCGCGCGCCATCGAGCGACGTGAACATCACGATCGGGATGGCCCTCGTCAGCTTCGTCATCTTCCACGTCGAGGGGTTCCGCCACCTCGGCGTCCGCGGCTACCTCGGCAAGTTCTTCCCGTTCTACGAGTTCCGCAACGGGATCGGCGCCGGGGTCATCGCCATGTTCGTGGGCCTGATCGAGCTGATGCTCGAATTCGTCAAACCAGTGACACTGTCGATGCGGTTGTTCGGCAACATCTACGGTGGCGAGGTCGCACTCGGCGTCATCACCTCGCTCACCATCGCGATCATCCCGGTGGCGCTCATCGGGCTCGAGCTCATGCTCAATGCCATCCAGGCACTCATCTTCAGCGTGCTTACCCTCATGTTCATCGTGCTCGCGATCGAGAGTCATCACGACGAGGAGGGCAAGATCGCCGAGGAGGCACTCGACACGGTCCACGGTTCGGAGCCATCGGGGCTCCAGCCAGCCCACTGACGCGCCGACTGGCGCCATCCACCCAAGGTCCAATCATCCCGAGCCGCCCGCTCGGGGAGCAGGAGGAAATCACGACATGGAGCACATCGGCGCCGGACTCGCCGCTCTCGGGGTCTTCGGCCCCGGCATCGGCATCGGTATCCTGGCCGGCCTCTCGGCCACCGCGATCGGGCGCAACCCCGACGCGGCGGGAGAGATCCGCGGCATCGCGATCATCCTCGCGGCCTTCGCCGAGGGCCTCGGTGTCCTCGCGATCGTCGTCGGCCTGCTCGCGATCTTCATCAAGTAGCCGACCAGGCACGGAGAAGGCATCGTGGATCTGCTGGCCGTCGCGTCCGGATACGGGCACGAGGTCGTCCGGCTGAGCGCGGAAGGTGCGGCTGCGCCGCTCTTCCAGGTCAACCTGTTCCAGGTCATCATCGCCGCGGCCAACGCCGTGGTGTTCCTGGTGCTCATCTGGACGTTCGCCTTCAAGCCCGTGAGCAAGATGCTCGACGACCGCCGGGCCCGCATCGAGCAGGGCCTCAAGGACGCCGAGCAGGCCCGGAAGGACCGCGAGAACGCGGAATCGGAGCGGGTCGCCACCCTGGCCGAGGCCCGGCGCGAGTCGAATGAGATCCTGGCGCGTGCCCAGAAGGTCGCCCAGGAGCTGCGCGACGCGGACATCAAGGCGACCAAGGACGAGCTCGAGCGGTTGCGCGTGCGCGCCGCCGCCGAGATCGAGGCCGAGAAGACCCGCGCGATCGGCGAGCTCCGTGCCGAGGTGGCCGACCTGGCCCTCGAGGCCGCGAGCCGCGTGATCGGCGAGACGATGACGAGCGAGCGGGAACGCCGCCTCGTCGAGGAATTCCTGAGCAGCTCGTCCCTCGGTGGGTCGAAGAACTGATGGCCCGCCGCAAGTCCGGCGCACGCCGCTATGCCGAGGCCGCGTTCGAGGTGGCCATGCGTGACGACACGGTCGACGCGTGGCGCAGGGAGCTCGATGCCGCTGCCACGGTCGTCGCCGATGAGCGGGTCGGGCGTGCCCTTGCCAACCCATCGATCCCGCTGGAGACCCGGCTTGAGGTGGCACGGGCCACCTTCGGGCGCCTCGCGGGCCCCAAGGTCCTGAACCTGATCGCGCTCATGCTCCGGCGCGGCCGGGTCGAGGAGCTGCCGCGGCTCGCCGCGGAATTCCGTCGACTCGACGACCGGCGCCAGGGCATCACCCGCGCGACCGCCATCAGCGCGTCGGAGCTCACCCCGGACGAGGTCAGTGCGCTCACCGAGCGCCTCGAACGAACCGCGGGCGGCCGTGTCGCGCTCGACACCGAAGTCGATCCCAGCCTGTTGGGCGGTCTCGTCGTGCGACTCGGCGACCGCCTGATCGATGGCAGCGTCCGAAACCGCCTCGAGCGTCTGCGCAACCAGCTCGTTTCGGGCGCCCTCTAGGAGATCTGAGACCCATGGCCATTCGTTCCGACGAGATCACCAGCATCATCAAGTCCGCGATCGACTCCTTCGAGGCGGGCGTCGAGACCCGCAACGTCGGGACGGTCGTCGAAGTCGGTGACGGCATCGCCCAGATCTACGGCCTCGATGCCGCGCTGGCGTCCGAGATGCTCGAGTTCCCGAACGGGGTCATGGGCATGGCCCTGAACCTCGAGGAGGAGACCGTCGGTGCGGTGCTCCTCGGCAATGCCGCCGCGATCAAGGAAGGCGACACGGTCAAGACCACCGGACGCGT
>JAWVEY010000024.1:0-3964 GCA_033856515.1 Solirubrobacterales bacterium | reverse complement strand
AGCGGCTGGCACGTGAGCATCCAGACCTGGTCCGGCCGATCACGCTGAACAACCAGACCTACGAGGGCCGCACGGTCGTGGGCATCGAGATCGCGACGAAGCCGAACGCCCGCGACGGCCGCCCGGTGTTCCTCCAGATGGGCGCCCACCACGCCCGCGAGTGGCCGTCGGCCGAGCACGCGATGGAGTGGGCCTACGAGCTCGTCCTCGGCTACCGCCGCGGAGACGCGCGCGTGCGCGACCTCGTGTCGCGGACCCGCACGATCGTCGTGCCCGTCGTGAACGTCGACGGCTTCAACGTGAGCCGTGAGGCCGGGCACCTGCTGCAGCACTCGGGCGGGCACCACACGGACCTCGACGGCAGCGGCGACATCTCGGATCCCGAGTTCATCCTCGCCGGCTCCACCAACCCGAACGAGTACCGGCGCAAGAACTGCCGGCTGCTCGGGGATCCGCCGATGGGCAACTGCCTGGCGGGCGTCGACACCGGCGTGGTCGGACACGGCGTCGACCCGAACCGCAACTACGGCGCGTTCTGGGGCGGCGGCGGCTCGAGCCCGCTCGCGCCGACCCAGACCTACCGCGGCCCGGCGCCGTTCTCGGAGCCGGAGTCGCAGAACGTTCGTGAGCTCGTGTCGAGCCGACAGGTGACGACCCTGATCACGAACCACACGTTCTCGAACCTGGTGCTGCGCCCGCCCGGCATCGCCGCGCAGGGCGAGACCGTCGACGAGCCGATCTACAAGGCGCTCGGCGACGCGATGGCGGCCGAGAACGGCTACTCGAGCCAGTTCGGCTACCAGCTCTACGACACGGACGGGACCACCGAGGACTGGTCCTACAACGCGACCGGCGGTCTCGGCTTCACGTTCGAGATCGGCGACCTCGGCTTCCACCCGCCCTTCGCGGAGACGGTGGCCGAGTGGAACGGCACCACCGAGGACGCGACGGGCGGCGGCAACCGCGAGGCGTATTACATCGCCCAACAGAACACCGCCGACACGTCGAAGCACTCGGTGCTCACCGGCCGCGCGCCCGCCAACGCGATCCTGCGGCTGACGAAGTCGTTCGACATGCCCACCTCGGTCGAGGGCCTCACGTTCAGGGACAACCTGAACACGACCATGCAGGTCGGGCCCGACGGCCGCTTCGAGTGGCACGTGAACCCGTCGACGCGGCCGCTCGTGGCCAAGGGCGCCACGGGGCGCGAGGCCACCGGCGACCCGAGCCCGCCGCAGACGTTCAACTCGCGCGGGCCCGGCAGCACGACCCCGTGCGCGGAATACGAGAACCCGCCGGAGGGCTGCTACGAGGACCATCTGATCACGGTTCCGAGCGGTGCCGGCATCGACAACGCCAAGGCCACGTTCCGGATCGAGTTCTCGCCCGCGAGCGACTGGGACATGAAGGTCTACAAGGCCGATGCGGACGGGAACGCCACGGGCGATCCGGTGGTCTCGTCGGGCAACGGCGCGACGAACGGCGCCACCGCCTACGAGCAGGGCACGGTGATCGATCCGGTCGGCTCCTACGTCGTGCGGGTGATCAACTGGGCCGCTGTCGACCCGTGGAAGGGCACCGTGACGTTCGGCGGCCCGGACCCCTACCAGGCTCCCGAGGAGACCTGGACGCTGTCCTGCGAGACCCCGGAGGGCACGACCCGCTCGGCTCGTCAGGTGTTCGTCGCCCGTGGCGAGCGGCGTACCCTCGACCTGCGCGGAGACTGCAGAGTCCGGCGGTAGCAGGCGTTCCCTTTGCGGGCCCGAGCGGCAATTCGGTTGCTAGAGTCGCCCGGGTTCGCAAAGGAACGCACGCAAGCATTGCCGCCAACCGGAGGCGGCCGAAAGGACACTCATGAATGATGGTGTAAGCCGGGTCTCTCTTGAGATCGGCGTCGGCTCGATCAGTTTCGAGACCGGCAAGTACGCCAAGCAGGCCAGCGGCTCCGTCGTAGTACAGGCGGGAGAGACGATGGTCCTGTGTACCGCAACCGCGGGTGGAGCCCGCGACGTAGATTTTCTTCCTCTGACGGTCGACGTCGAGGAGCGGATGTATGCCGCGGGCAAGATCCCGGGCAGCTTCTTCCGCCGCGAGGGCAGGGCAGGCGAGAAGGCCACCCTGACCGCTCGCATGATCGACCGCCCCCTGCGCCCCCTCTTTCCGAAGGGCTGGAGGCGCGACACGCAGCTCGTGTCGATCCCCATGTCGATCGACCACGAGAACCCCTACGACATCCTCGCGATGAACGGCACCAGCGCCGCGCTGATGCTGTCGGACATTCCGTTCCCCATGCCGGTCGGCGCGGTGCGAATCGGACAGGACGCCGAGGGCAACTTCCTCGTCAACCCTGACGAGGAGTGGCTGCTCGAGTCGCCGCTCGACCTCGTGGTCGCCGGCACCGAGGAGGCCATCCTCATGGTCGAGGCGGGCGCCAACGAGATCACCGAGGCCGAGATCCTCGATGCGCTCGACATCGCCCACCAGGAGATCAAGCGCCTCTGCGCCGCACAGCACGACCTGCGCAAGCAGGCCGGCAAGGAGAAGATGGAGATCGATCCGCCCCAGGTGGACGAGTCGATCCTCAGCCAGGTCAAGGAGCGCTTCGGCTCGGCCCTCGACGAGGCCACCCAGGTGGTCGACAAGCTCGAGCGCCAGGACGCCACGAAGCGGGTGGAGGCGGAGGTGCTCGAGGCGCTCGGCACCACCACCGAGGTCGACGAGGACGGCGCCGCAGCGCACCGCGCGTCGGTCCAGGCCGCCTTCGACAAGCTGGAGAAGGACATCATCCGCAGGCGGATCGCCGTGGACAAGAAGCGTCCCGACGGCCGTGCCCCGGAGGAGATCCGCGACATCTGGATCGAGGTCGGCGTGGCTCCGCGCACGCACGGCTCCGCGATCTTCACGCGTGGCCAGACGCAGGCCTTCTCGGTCGCTGCGCTCGGCACCACCCGTGACGAGATGCGCCTCGACACGCTTGGCCTCCAGGAGGGCAAGCACTACTTCCACCACTACAACTTCCCGCCGTTCTCGGTGGGTGAGGCCGGCTTCATGCGCGGCCCCAAGCGCCGCGACATCGGCCACGGCGCGCTCGCAGAGCGGGCGCTCGTGCCGGTCGTGCCGTCGGTGGAGGACTTCCCGTACACGATCCGCGTGGTCTCGGACATCCTCGAGTCGAACGGCTCGAGCTCGATGGCCTCGGTCTGCGGCTCGTCGCTGTCGCTGATGGACGCCGGCGTGCCGCTCAAGGCGCCGGTGGCCGGTGTGGCCATGGGCCTCATCAAGGAGGGCGACGACCACGTCGTGCTCACCGACATCGCGGGCGTCGAGGACCACCTGGGCGACATGGACTTCAAGGTCGCCGGTACCTCGGAGGGCATCACCGCGCTCCAGATGGACATCAAGATCTCGGGCGTCACCTTCGAGATCCTCCAGGGCGCGCTCCAGCAGGCGCAGGAGGCTCGGATGACGATCCTCGAGAAGATGAAGGAGGCCATCTCGGGCCCCCGCGAGGAGCTCTCGGAGTACGCCCCAAGGATCTCCGCGATCCAGATCCCCACCGAGAAGATCGGCGCGGTCATCGGCAAGGGCGGCGAGACGATCCGGGCGCTGTCCGACGAGTTCGAGGCCCAGATCGACATCGACGACGACGGCACGATCCGCATCTACGCCCAGACGGGCGCGCAGGGCGACGCCCTGGTGGACCGGATCCGGTCGATGACGAAGGAGGTCGAGCTCGGCGACGAGTTCACCGGCAAGGTCGTGAAGACGACCACCTTCGGCGCGTTCATCGAGCTCGCCAAGGGCACCGACGGCCTGATCCACATCTCCAACATCGCTCCGGGCCAGCGCCCGAACACGGTGGAGGAGGTCGTGAACCGCGGCGACGAGCTGCGGGTCAAGGTCGTCGAGGTCGACCCCGAGCGCGGCCGCATCGGCCTGCGCCTCGCGGAGGACCCGGAGATCG
>JAWVEY010000023.1:0-3386 GCA_033856515.1 Solirubrobacterales bacterium | reverse complement strand
GACGAGCTCGTCGCGTGTCACGTTGATCTTCATCCCGGTTCCGCTGGTGGCCATGTCGCTCCCCGTCTCCGCCGCCGTCTCTATCTCCATAATTCTTTAAATCCTCTCGTAGCAGTCATAGGGAGTGTGGACGACGGGGAAGACGGCATCTTTTCGCTCTGAGAAGCCATTTGGTCGGTGGACAGCCGTGGTGGAGAACCTGCGGGAATCAACAGACCTGATCGGGTTTACGCAGCTTCCCACAGAAATCACCCGGCTTGCTTGATGCGTGCCGTCAGTTCCTGCACAAGGTTGTACACAGTCCGGTCCTCGCGGATCATGCCCTCGATCTTGGCGTTCGCGTGCATGACGGTCGTGTGATCGCGACCGCCGAACTCCTTGCCGATCTTGGGCAGGGAGGAGTCCGTCAGGGCGCGCGAGAGGTACATCGCCACCTGCCGGGGGTAGGCGATCGACTGCGAGCGCTTGGCGCTGCAGAGCTCGTTCACGGTCATCCCGAAGCGCTCCGAGACCGTCTCCTGGATCCGGCGGATCGAGATCTCGACGGCCTGGCCTTGTGGGAAGACGTCCTTGAGCACGTCCTCGGCGAGCTCGACGGTCATCGGCCGGCCGGTCAAGGACGAGAAGGCGACGACGCGCGTGAGGGCCCCCTCGAGCTCCCGGATGTTCGTCGTCACCCGCTCGGCGACATAGGTGAGCACGTCGGGGTCGGGGACGTGGATCCGGTCCGTCTTCTCCTTCTTGCGCAGGATCGCGATGCGCGTCTCCAGGTCGGGCGGCTGGATGTCGGTGATCAGCCCCCACTCGAATCGCGAGCGCAGCCGCTCCTCGAGGGTCGCGATCTCCTTCGGCGGCCGGTCGGACGAGATCACGATCTGGCGGCCCGCCTCGTAGAGGGAGTTGAAGGTGTGGAAGAACTCCTCCTGGATCCGCTCCTTGCCCTCGAAGAACTGGACGTCGTCAACGAGCAGGACGTCATAGGTGCGGTAGCGCTGCTTGAACCCCTCGATCCGCTTGTCCCGCAGCGAGTTGATGAAGTCGTTCATGAAGGTCTCGCTCGTCACGTAGCGCGCGGTCAGCCCGTTGCCGTGCGCGCCGACGTACTGGCCGACCGCCTGCAGCAGGTGCGTCTTGCCGAGCCCGGTGCCGCCGTAGATGAAGAGCGGGTTGTACGCCTGGGCCGGTGCCTCTGCCACCGCCAGTGCCGCCGCGTGCGCGAAGCGGTTGGACGAGCCGATCACGAAGAGGTCGAACGTGTACTTCAGGCTCATCGGCGCGCTCGGCGGCGTGTCGGGCAGGCGCCGGGCAGGCGGCTCGAACGGGAGCCCGTCCGGCGTGTGCTCCGCCGGCTCCACGTCGTTGCGGACGCTGAGCTGGACCCGTCGCTCGTGCCCGGTCGCGTCCTTGACCGCCGCTCGGATCAGGCCGAGGAAGTGGCCCTCGATCCATTCCCGTGTGAAATCGTTCGGGACGGAGAGGGTGAACGTGTCGTCCGTGAGTGCGGTGCCGTTCGCGCCGGCGAACCAGGTGCCGAAGGTCGCCTCGTTGAGCGCCTCCTTGAGCCGACTTGCCACCTCGCTCCACAAACTCTCTGCAGTCAGCTCGATTTGATGCTTCACGCGGTGGCCGGCCCCTTCGTCTCGGTCGTGCGAAGCGGCGAGCATAGCAGCGTCCGAGGGGACGCTCAACACCCAAAACGGTGAAAAAAAACGCCAATTTGCAGGATTTTTCAGAGCGTCCACACCACTTTCCACAGCTGTGGAAATCCTGTGGGAGCTGCTCCATGGCAGTGCCCGTTTGCGGCCCTTTCGCCTTCACGGGGACTCTGTGGAAAACCACCCTGGAGGCCCTTGTCTATACTTCTGCTCCCCGCCGGCCGGCGGGTTCGACTTTCGACCGGAGCCACCTCTTTGAAGCGCACCTACCAGCCCAACGTCCGCCGCCGCAAGCGCAAGCACGGGTTCCGCGCCCGCATGGCCACCCGTGCCGGGCAGGCGATTCTGAAGCGGCGCAGGGCCAAGGGCCGCAAGCGGCTCTCGGCCTGACCTCGCCCGTCTATCCTCGCAGCGTGCACCGCCGGAACCGCCTGTCCCGCTCCCGGGACTTCGACGCCGTCTACCGCAGCGGCCGCTCGGCGTCGACGCGCTTTCTCGTCCTCTACTGGTTTCCGCGCGACGAGGAGGACCCGAGTGAGCCGCGGCTCGGACTCGCGGTGCCGAGGTCGGTCGGCAACGCTGTCGTTCGCAACCGCGTCAAGCGGCAGCTCCGCGAGACGTGGACCGAGCTCTCCGACCGAGTCCGGCCAGGGCACGACTACGTGCTCGTCGCCCGGCCCGGTCTCGCGGAGCCCGCAGACACCCGTGGCCATGCCTGGCTCGCCGAGCGCGTGACCGAGGTGCTCGAGAAGGCGGCGGCGTGAAGTACGGAGCGATTGCCCTCGTGTACGCCTGGCGCTACACCTTCGGCCTGCTCACGCCGGCCGGCACATGCAAGTACCACCCGAGCTGCTCGCAGTACGCACTCGACGCGTTGCGCGCGCACGGGCTCGTGAAGGGCTCCGCGAAGGCTGCCTGGCGCCTGCTTCGCTGCAACCCCTGGAGCCACGGCGGAGTCGACTACGCATGATCCTCGCGAGCATCCTCCAGCCGCTCGAAGACCTGATGTCGTGGGCGCTCGTCCACCTCCACGACATCACCGGCTCGTGGTCGTGGTCGATCGTCGCCCTCACCGTGATCGTGCGGATGCTGCTCGTGCCGCTGACCGTGCGGCAGATCCACTCGATGCAGAACCTCCAGGCGCACGCGCCGGAGATGAAGGCCATCCAGCAACGCTGGAAGCACGACCGCCAGCGGATGAACCAGGAGATGATGGCCTTCTACAAGGAGAACCAGATCAACCCGGCCGCCTCGTGCCTGCCGATGGTGGCCCAGTTCCCGGTCTTCATCTCCCTGTTCTTCGTGCTCCGCGACTTCGAGAAGGAGCTGATCGCCGCGCACGGCTCGGCCGGTCTCGACTGGCTGGGCCTGGTCACGATCACCGAGGACACGAAGGTCGGCTGGGGCCCGCTGCTGATCGTCCTCTACGCGATCAGCCAGCTGACCTCCTCCTACCTGATGTCCCAGAACATGCAGACGGCGCAGCGGGTGATGCTGCTCGTCCTGCCGATCGCCTTCATCCCCTTCGTGCTCAACTTCCCCTCCGGCCTGATGCTCTACTGGCTGACGACGAACCTCTGGACGACGGGGCAGGGCCTCGTGACCCGCAAGCTCGTGCCGAAGCCGCAACCGCCGCCGAAGAAGAGCTCGCGCACGCCGCCGAAGGGCCAATCGAAGCCGGCCGAAATCGAGCAGCCGGCGGGTGAACGGACGACGCCCGCCACGCCCCCG
>JAWVEY010000022.1:0-7568 GCA_033856515.1 Solirubrobacterales bacterium | reverse complement strand
ACCGCCGCCGACGCCCCGATCCACGCCTCCGGTCACGGCTACCAGGAGGAGATCAAGCTGATGCTCAACCTCACGCACCCCAGGTACGTGATGCCGATGCACGGCGACTTCAAGCGCCTCCAGCTCCACGCCGAGCTCGCCCGCGCCGTCGGCGTCCCCGCCGAGAACATCTTCACCCACGAGAACGGCCTCCCGCTCGAGCTCGACGCCAAGGGCGCCCGTCCCGGCAAGATGGAGCAGGCCGGCATGATCTTCGTCGACGGCGTCGAGATCGGCGACGTCGCCGACGTCGCGCTCCGCGACCGCCGCACCCTGAGCGCCGACGGCATCTTCATCGTGGTCGCGACGGTCTCCACCCAGGACGGCTCCTCCGTGGTGGCCCCGGAGGTCCTGGCCCGCGGCGTCCCCTTCCTCTCCGGCGAGAACGACGAGTTCCTCGATGAGTTCCGCGAGGCCGTCGAGGACGCCCTGGACCGAGCCGCAGACCAGCAGATCACCGAGATCGAGCCGCTCCAGCAGCTCCTCCACGACGACCTCGCCACCTTCGTCTACGACCGCCTGAAGCGCCGCCCGATGGTGCTGCCGGTCATCGTCGAGGTCTAGGCAGCTCACCCTCCGGATCCACCCCACGGGGGATCCACAAACCAGCCGCGGCCCCGCAGACTTCACGCAGAC
Organism: Solirubrobacterales bacterium; assembly: GCA_033856515.1. Classification (GTDB taxonomy): domain Bacteria; phylum Actinomycetota; class Thermoleophilia; order Solirubrobacterales; family 70-9; genus JALZKA01. The sequence goes on along the minus strand of JAWVEY010000022.1, from coordinate 6,893 downwards.
GTCACCGGGCCTCCAACCCCCGGAAGCGTCTCCGGCGCCTGCTCGGTGCTCGGGTGCGGCCTCTCTGGTCAGCCGCCCCGAGCGCTGGCCGGCCACTCAGCGGAGCAGGCCGCGACGCATCGCCTCCGCCACCGCAGCCGCCCGATCGTTCACCCCGAGCTTCTCGTACAGGTTGCGGGTGTGCGTCTTGATCGTCGACTGCCCCAGGATCAGGCGATCCGCGATCTCCTGGCTACTCGCGCCAGCAGCGAGCAACTCCAGGACCTCGTGCTCCCGATCGGACAGCAGCGACCGGCGCCGCTCCCGCCGCGCCTGCAGGTGATCGGCCACGGCCTGCTGGACCTCGTAGCCGATCACCGTCTGCCCATCCGCCACCCGACGGATGGCCGCGCAGATCGCATCGCGTGCGGTGTCCTTCGCGAGATAGCCGGCCGCGCCCGCCTCCAGGATCTCAGCCACCCCGTCCGGGTCGGTGTGGGCGGAGATCACGAGCACGCGGGTCGCGATGGAGCCCTCAGCGATCCGGTCCAGGATGTCCACTGTGTCGAGACCGGGCATTCTCCGATCCAGCATCGCGACGTGAGGGGAGAGGCGGGCGATCTTCTCCGCGGCCTCGTCTCCGTCAGCACACTCTGCGACGACCCGCATGTCGGGCTGACGCCCGATGGCCTGGACCATCCCGTCCCGGTAGATCGGGTGGTCGTCGGCTACGAGAATCTCGATTGACCGAACTGATTCCACGCGCGACTTCTACCAGCCTGAAACGCAGACAGGAATCCATCTGAGAGCGCGATGTTGGTCCCCGAGGGTCGATCTAGCATCGGATTCAGTTCCGAGCGGATTCGATCATCATGAGCTCTCCCTTCTATGCCACGAGACCCTGCACTTCTAATCCGCGCCCGGTTGGACCGCGAGCGCCGATGGATTGTGGAAGACGTCGCGCTGATCGTGGCCAGCGTCGCCTTGGCGGTGGCAACGAGTCGAAGCTCGCAGTGGCAAGACCCCGCCCTACTGACGGCTTTCGGGTTGTGCTCGTACGTGTTGTTGTTCATCGACACGGACGTGGCGGGCGTCCGCTTTCAGAGCGCGAACATGGTCTGGGTCGTTGCTGCAGCTACGACCGGACCGGCTCCCGCTGCGGTTGTCAGCGCACTCACCCTCGTGACGGTGCGGTGGAACAGCCTTCCCAAACACCCCAAGCTCAACAACCTGGCCATGACCCTCTCGTGCACGACGCTGGCCGGCGGCATGCTCCTAGCGGTAAGGGATTGGGGCGACGTCACGGTGAACAGCGACGTGTACCTCGTCGCCGTGGTTTTCGCCGCGGCCCTGCACTCGGCATGGAACGCCGTGGTCATCCTTCGCGTGCGGGCGATCGAACTCGAACGGTCGACGAGGGAGGTGTTTCGGACAACCATTCCACCCGCCCTTCCATGGGAAGCGCTGTCGTGCGTGTTGGCAGCCGTGTTCAGCGGGGTGGTCATCACCTATGGACTGGCGGGAGCAGCGTTCATGGCGCTCACCGCGCTGTTCGCGCCACTCGTTATCCGGCGCGCGCTCCTGAGCGAGACGCAGGCACGCGAGAACGCAGAGTTGCTCATTGAAGCCGAACACGCCGAATGGCGAATTCGGCGGGAGATGGCCGAGGTGCTGCACGACGACACACTCCAAACGATGATGGCCGCCCGGCAGGACATCGAGGATGCGGTCAGGGGCGACACCGCGCGACTGACGGCTGCCGATGCCGCGCTGGCGACAAGCGTGGTGCAGATTCGCTCGTTGCTCGGGCCGCTGTTTGAGGACGTTCAGAGCGGCACGCTCGGAGACCGGCTTCTTGGCTTGCGGGGCGATCTCCAAGCTCGGACGCGCCTGTCGGTGACCGTGCATGTCGACGAGTCCTGTTCGTCGCTGGGCACCGAGCCGATCTATCGCTGCGCCCGCGAGCTCGCATCGAACGCGGCTCGGCACTCTGGCGGCACGACGATCGAAATTCGTCTCCTTAGGACGGAAACCCACGCGATCCTGTCCGTCGCCGATGACGGCATCGGTCCGCCCAGCGTGAATCTCCATCAACTAGCGGGCGCTGGGCACCTCGGGCTCGCTCTAATCGATCGGCGAGCGCTGGCGCACGGGGGAACATTTGAACTCGGTCCTGGCGAGCCCCGGGGGACCGTCGCAACCCTCCGTATCCCGTGGGCGAACCTCGCCACGGCCGAGCTGTGACTGAGACACGCGTCGCGCCTGCCTCCGCGCTCTTGTCGGGGATCAGCTGCCGTCAGGAGCCGCCAACGGCTGCGGCCTGAGCAACGGTGACGCTGCTGCGACGAGCAGGAGTACGCCAACACCCGCCGCGAGATAGGCCGTTGGGGGCGAGAAGAGTTGGGTCAAGGTCCCCCCGAGGACGAAGCCCACGCCCGGCGCGGCAGCGGCGACACTCTCGAGCAGACCTGTGATGCGAGCCTGTAGGTCGTCGGGGGTTGCCTCCTGAAGCATCGTGACCACAGCGATCCATTGGGCTCCGTTGCCGATGCCACCGAGCAGCGAAAATAGGCAGGCAGCCGTTAGGTCGCGCACAAGACCCATGCCGAGATAGCCCAAGCCGATTGCCGCGCTGGCAAGAAGCACCAAGGCGAATGGCGCCCCGTGCCTGCCGCGCGCGTAGATCACTCCCCCAATCAGGATGCCCGCCGCCCAGCTCGCGAGGAGTGTGCCGAATCCAGCGTCGCCAGTGTTGAGCGTCTCTTTGGCGTACACGACCTCGATCGGGACCACCAAAGTGAAGAGGACTAGGGCTAGCGACTGCCATATCAGGAGGCGGCTGATCTCCGGTCGGCTACGCACATGAGCGAAGCCAGCTCGCAGGCGAGCCCTGAACGGTTCGCGCGTCTCCGACCCTGCAGGCAGATCCCTACTGACAGCGAGCAGAACGGCGATGGCCGCGAAGGAGCCAGCGTCGGCGAGCAAGGCAGCTTCCAGGCTGGCAGCAGACGCCAACAGACCCCCGGCGGCGAGCCCCAGCACCCCCGCGAATCCAAACGCAACATTCAGCAGCGCGTTGCCCTCCCGAAGCGCCCCGGACGGAGCGAGCAGCGCCGCGGTGGCGCCTCGGCTGAGACCGCGGCCGGTGAGAGCGATGACGCCATCCAGAATCGCCAAGGCCAGCACTGCCCAGAGGGCAAAGTGGCTCACCTGGACAGACAGTGCGACAAAGACCAGCGCCTCGATCGCGTAGAGGCCGGGAAGCGAGCGCCGAAGCGGACTTTGGTCGAGACGAGCCGTCAGAAGTGGCGCAAGAAGGGCCGGCACGAACTTCAGCCCCACGAACAGCGCCGTAGTTGCAAGAGGGCTGCTGGTTTGGTCGTAAACCAACAGCGACAACGCGACGATGCCGATCGAGTCACCGAGCTCGTTGATGGCGTACGACGCCAGCAACCGCCCGAATCCGGGGACTCTGAGCGCAGAAGAGAGGCCCCGCACCCCGGCCACCCTAAGGCCCGGTCCAAAGCCCCGCAGAATGCGGCAATTTCTTTTCGCAAATTCGGGCTAAAGAATCCAGAGCCTCTGCCGATAGGCGCTAGGTGAAGGTGCGGGCACGGAATGTGGCAATTGCACATGGTGCATTGCTCGTCGCTGCGCTGACAGTCGCGGCGCTCGCCGACAGGACCGCGGATTGGAAGGAGCTTGGAATGTTCCTCGCTCTCCTCTTCCTTGCCGCCGGCAGCGATCTGGTGGCCATCCAAGTCCGCGGGCTGCACCTGTCTGGAACCTTCGCTGCCGTACTGATCGCCTGCGTCCTGTTGGGACCAGTGCCGGCGATTCTGGTGGCGCTGGCCCCGATCGCCATCAACGCCCTGAGAGAGCGTCCCCCGGCGCTGAACCTGCTTTCGAACGTGACCACCTACACGGTGTTTCCGCTTGTCGGCGCGCTCCTCGCCCGCGGTGCGGGCGTGGAGGGGTTGAGCGACGAGTGGATGGCCGTCGTGGTTATGGCGAACTTCATGCTGGTCAACTTCCTCAACTTCGTCCTGATCTACGGCTACCGCGTGATGGCCGAAGGCTGGAGTTGGCGCGATGGATTCCGCGACATGTACTCGCCCGTGGTGCCGGCGCAGCTTGGGATCGCTGCCCTGACCGTGGGGGTTATCTACGCCGAGCGCTATCTCGGACCCGCGGCGATTGTGGTCTTCGCGCCGAACGTGCTCATCTTCCAGTGGTTGCTGCGGACCGCGATCGCCGCTTTCGAGCGCGGCCGTGAACTCGTCGAACGCAATAGGGAGCTCGCCGCCCTTCAGTTCGGGCTCATTAGTTCCATGCTGCGCACCCTGGCGCTTCGAGACCACATGACTGCGCGACATTCAGCCGCTGTGGCGCGGTACGCCCGCGCGATGGCGCAGGAGATCGGGTTGCCGGAGTCCGAACAAGAGCTGATCCATACAGCGGCGCTGTTCCACGACATCGGCAAGTTCATCTTCCCCGACTCAATCCTGCTGTCTAAACGTCGACTCACGGACGAGGAGTACGCCATCGTCCGCCGCCACCCCGAAGTGGGGGCGGACGTGATCGCTGGCATTGAGGGCTACGACGCCGTTGCGAAAATCGTTCTGCACCATCACGAACGTCCTGACGGCCGCGGTTACCCACATGGGTTGATCAGCCATGAAATCCCCCTCGGGGCCAAGATCATCGCCGTCGCCGACACCTATGACGTGATCACAGCGCGTGATACCTACCAGGATCCCCGGCCAATGGTCGAGGCGTTCGCTGAGCTGCGTCGCGTGAGCGGTAGCCAGCTCGACGGTGAACTGGTCGAGCTATTCATCCGGCTGATGACTGAACGCGGCGTGGTGTTCCGGCACGCGGAGGCTGAGGACTTCGAAGCCGAACTGGCGATCGAGCGCCGGGTCAGTGACTACGCGAATCCCAGGCAGGCCGCTTAGCGCTAAAGGATTCGCAAAAGCTGCCGATTAAAGGCAACGGGCGCCCTTAGGCGCCCGAAGCGGAAAGAGCTAGTTCCGCCAACCCATGATGTTCTCCCATCCGTGGTTCCTGCCCTTCGGTGCTGCAACACCAGGGCGAGGAGTAGTTGTCTGGTCTCAACTGAACGCCATTCTGACCACGGAATCGGCGAATGCCAACTGGCTTCGGCTCCCAAAAGGGGCTGAAGCCGGCTGTTCAGGCCTGGACTTTCGCTCTAGGACAGGCGTCTAGGCCTATGAGCGTTTACGCGCCAACTTGGGTTTCTGAACGTTCAAGTTCGGATTACAACCGTTGCGGAGTCCGTTTCGCGTGCTTTCGCCGGGAGGCGCACGGAGAAGCGGGCGCCCGTTGGCGCGGGCTCGAGGGTGACGGAGCCGCCGTGGGTCTCGGCCACAGCGCGGACGATCGAGAGGCCGAGACCGGAGGAGCCGCCGCGGTCCGAAGCGCCCCGGACGAAGCGGTCGAAGATGCGTGGGGCGATCTCTTCGGGGACCCCGGGGCCCTGGTCTTCGACCACGAGCACGACGTCGTCCCCGGACCGCTGGACCGACGCCGTGATCGGCGTCCCGGGGGCGGTGTGCTTCAGGGCGTTGTCCATCAGGTTCAGTGCGAGCCGGTGGAGCTCGTCGCGGACGCCGTCGACGACGGCTCCGCGTTCTGCGGAGACCGACAGCTGGTGCGCGCCGGAGACGGGCTCGAGCTCGGCGGCGGCGTCGACCAGGACCTCGGCCAGGTCGACGGGGACGTGGGGCGCCTCGCGGCCGGCGTCGGCCCGGGCCAGCAGCAGGAGGTCAGCGACGAGGCGGCGCATGCGGCGTGTCGAGCGCAGGGCGGCCGAGGCGGTGTCGCGCTGATCGCCGCCGAGCTCGTCCTCGAGCAGCTCCAGGTTCGCCAGCACCGCGGTCAGGGGCGTGCGCAGCTCGTGGGAGGCATCCGCGACGAACTCGCGCTGCCGGGTGAGTGCTCCCTCGGTGTCGGCGCGCGCGGCGTCCAGTGACCGCAACATCTCCTCGAGCGTGTCGGCGAGCTCGGCGACCTCGTCGGTCGCAGCCTGGTCGGGCATGTGCAGCGATGGGTCACGGGTGCGCGAGATGCGGCGGGCGGCGTCGGTCAGCTCGGCGATGGGGGCCATCGCGCGTCGAGCCACCGCCAGCCCGGCCAGCAGCGCCAGGGCCGCGCCTGCGAGCACGCCGAAGAGCAGGATCAGCCGGACCCGGCCCACGGTCGCCCGCACATCGGAGAGCTTGCGGATGTACTGCACGTAGATGCCGCCGGCTGCGATGCCACCGACAGGGAGGGCGCGGGTCTCGACGCGGAAGCCCTCGATGTCGCGTCGCCCCGACTGCGGCGGGCCGAGGTCTGGCGCTCCGTCGGACTTCGCCACCGGGTCACCGGAGACGGTCACGATCCGCACCGCAGCGTTCTGCGGGGCGGCGTAGTCGTTGAGGTTGCGGATCGGGCAAACCGGCAACTCGCACAGCAGTTGGTCCTTGGCGGGGTTGTAGACGAGCCGCAGTGAGCGCTGGAGCTCGTCGGCGGCGGTGGAGACCTGGTGGTCGAAGTCGGAGTAGATCCGCCGCTGGGTCAGCACCCCGATGATGGCCGCGAAGCCGAGCAGGATGACCAGCGTCAGGACCGCTGAGCCGCCGGCGAGCCGCCAGCGGATCGGCAGGCGCCTATACGCGGAGGACGTAGCCCGCGCCGCGGACCGTGTGAAGGAGGCGGGGTTCGCCATCGGCTTCGAGCTTTCGCCGCAGGTTGGAGACGAAGACCTCGATCGTGTTGGTGATCGAGAAGGGGTCGTAGCCCCAGACCTCGTCGAGCAGGCGCTGACGGGAGATGACCAGCCGCTCGTTGCGCATCAGGTACTCGAGCAGCTCGAACTCGCGCTGGGTGAGGTCGATCTTGCGCTCGCC
>JAWVEY010000021.1:0-13111 GCA_033856515.1 Solirubrobacterales bacterium | reverse complement strand
ACGTGGGCGAGCTCGGCGAAGAGTCCGCTTAGCGGCCCTGCCCCGGGGTGCGCCGGCGCTCAGCCGGAGTAGACGAGGTCGCGCTCGGGCGCGATCCCGTGGCGCTGGCCGACGGCCGTGAGCTCGGGCGAGAGCGACCAGCGATCCGGGGCGTCTTCGCCCTCGTGCTCGATGCTCGCGCCCTTGAGCTTCATCGAGCCCGTGTTGTCGCCGAGCTCGCGGATTGCTGTGACCTGTTCGGGCCCCAGGCGCCCCGCCAGCGGCAGCTCGGCGAGCTCGAGGCGCTTCTCCTCGATCGGCCGGGCATCGTCGCCGGCCTCCTGGATCAGCGTGGGTGCGACACAGGCGACGGCAGGGTGCGCGAGGTTCCACGCGCATGCGAGCTGGATGTCGGTGAGGCCCGCCTCGCGGGCGATCGGGCGCATGCCCTCGATGCGGTTGAGCCCGCGCTCGATCCAGCCATCCGGGCGGAACCGCCGGTGGTCGTGCTCGTGGAGCGGGGTGTCCGGCTCGAGGTCGCCCCAGAAGAGCCCTCCGTAGTCGACCACTCGCGTGATGACCGAGACGTTGGCGGCTGCTGCGGCGTCCAAGACAAGCTCGCCCGGCCACGGCTCGAGCGGGTTGAGGATCACCATCGCCCAGTCGATCACCTCGCCGAAGCGCTCGAGGCAGGCGATGAGGTCCAGGGTGAAGCCGTTGGCGGGTCCGGGCGCCACCCCGACCGCGCGCGCCAATCCTTCGTCGCGGAGCCCGGCCATGCCTTCCCAGACGGCGGGAGACTCGTAACCGGTGCGGTCCGGGTTGTGGAGCAGGAGGACGTCGAAGAAGTCGATGCCGACGGCCTCGAGGCTTCGCTCCGTCGCCTCACGCAGATAGCCCGCGTACCCCTCCATCCCGCGGAGCGCGGGATCCGTGAACCGTGGGAAGCCCTTCGGGCCCAGGCGCTCACCGTGGATGTAGTCGTGGCCGATCGCCCCCGCGACACGGTAGGACTCGCGATCGAGGCCGCTGAGGGCGCGGCCGAGCATGCGGTCAGCCTCGCCTTCGCCATAGACGTCCGCGGTGATGACGGTGTCGATGCCCTTGCCGGGCTTGAACAGCGCCTCGAGCCGGTCGTCCGCGATCGCCTCCCCGAAGCGCATGAAGCGCCCGCCGCCCCAGGTTCCGATTGCGCTGCGGCCGAGCTCGGTCAACGAAGCGAACGGTAGCCGGGGGTCGCAGGACGGTGCGGAGTCAGGCGCGATTCAGCGAGTTTCAACGTCGGCGCCCCGCCGGGCGCGCCAATCGACACGACCGGTCCTGCATGGTGTGTCGTAAAAAGGATCCTCGTACTTGCCCTTCAGCGTGCCGCTCGCCTTCCCCTTGTTGCCAAGGCTCCCTCGGACTCGGTACTCGACACCCGAATTCGGGCCTTCCTTGTAGGAGACCTTGCCGCTGAACTCGCCTGCGCCGTTCACGTTCAGCTGGCCGTTCGCCTCCACCAGCGTGACGACGAGATCGTCGTTGTCGCATTCGTAGCCGACGCGGGCCGTGATGCCCTTCGCCTTGGTTTTCGAATCGTTGAGGTCGAAGCCGAAGTAGTAGCCGTTGATCTTGTCGACTCGGCCCTCGTAGTCGTTCTCGTCATCTCCATTAGAGACGCCGGCCTGCGCGGGGACTGCAGCGCAGGCAATCGTTGCGAGCGCGGCTGCCAATGCTCTTTTCACCCTGTCCTCCTTGATTTGGCCTGCTGCCAGCCAGACTAACATCGGCGGCCGCTTGTCGGAAGGGGCCAAGAAGACTCTCGAGGACACAACCCGCTATGACCCCGCGGAGGTCGAAGCTCGGGTTTTTCGCGAGTGGGAGGACAGCGGCGCCTTCACCCCGGAGCCGATCGGCGAGGCGGCGAATAACTTCTCAATCGCCGTCCCACCGCCGAACGTCACTGGCGTCCTCCACATGGGCCATGCCCTCAACGGGTCGATCCAGGACACACTGATCCGGCTGAACCGCATGCGCGGCAAGCCCACCCGCTGGATCATGGGCACCGACCACGCGGGGATTGCCACCCAGGCGCAAGTCGAAAAGGAGCTGGCAGGCGAGGGCACGTCGCGTCGCGAGATCGGCCGCGAGGCGTTCGTCGAACGGGTCTGGGCGTGGCGCGAACGCCACGGCTCCCAGATCATCGAGCAGTTCAAGCGCCTGGGCGCGTCGGCCGATTACTCGGACGAGCGGTTCACGATGGACGATGCCTATGCGCGGGCCGTGACCAAGGTGTTCGTCGAGCTCCACGCTCGCGGACACATCTACCGGGACAACTACATGGTGAACTGGGATCCCGGGCTCGGATCGGCGATCTCCGACCTCGAGGTCGAGCAAAAGAGCCTCACCGACACGCTGTACTCGATCGACTATCCGCTCGCCGACGGCTCCGGCTCGATCACCGTCGCGACCGTCCGGCCCGAGACGATGCTCGCCGACACTGCGGTGGCGGTTTCGCCGGGCGACGAGCGCTACGCGGCGCTTGTGGGCAAGGAGGTCGTCCTGCCGCTCGTGGGGAGACGTCTTCCGGTTATCGCGGATGACCATGTCGACCCTGAGTTCGGCACCGGTGCGCTGAAGATCACGCCCGGGCACGACCCCAACGACTTCGAGATCGGTCGCAAGCACGGTTTCGAGGAGATCTCGGTCATTGGCGAGGACGGCCGGATGACCGACGCGGCCGGCGAGCCGTATGCCGGGATGGAGGCCGAGGAAGCTTGCAAAGCGGTCGTTGCGGCGCTTCGCGACCAGGGCCTGATCTCGGCCGAAGAGCCGTACAAGCACGACGTGCCGCACTCGGCGCGCTCCGGCCGGCGGGTCGAGCCCCTGATCTCGCTCCAGTGGTTCTGCGACATGAGCGAGCTCGCGAAGCCCGCGATGGAGGTCGTCAGGGACGGCCGCGTGCGCTTCCATCCCGAGAAGCCGTGGGCGAAGGTCTACCTCGACTGGCTCGAAAGCATTCGCCCGTGGTGCGTCTCGCGCCAGCTCTGGTGGGGCCATCAGCTGCCCGTCTGGTACTGCGATGCGTGCGAGGAGACCTATGTCGCCGAGGTTGCGCCCGAGCGATGCGGAGCCTGCAACGGCGAGCTCCGGCGCGAGGAGGACGTTCTCGACACCTGGTTCTCCTCGGCACTCTGGCCGTTCGCCACGCTGGGCTGGCCAGCCGACACGCCCGAGCTCAAGGCGTGGTACCCGACTGATGTCCTCTCGACGGCGCGGGACATCATCTTCCTCTGGGTCGCCCGGATGGTGATGATGGGGCTCGAGTTCACGGGCGAGGTTCCGTTCACGGACGTGAACATCCACTCGGTGATCCAGGCACCCGACGGCCGCAGGATGTCGAAGAGCCTCGGCACCGGGATCGACCCCCTGGAGGCGATCGACGAGCACGGCGCCGACGCGGTGCGGTTCGGCCTCCTGCTCATGTCCTCGTCCCAGGACGTCCGGTATTCCGACGCGAAGATCCAGCAAGGCCGCGACCTCACCAACAAGCTCTGGAACGCGTCCCGCCTCGTCCTGATGAACGCACAGGACGCCAAGGCGGCGCGGTCCACCAAGGAGGTCGAGGACCGCTGGATCGCGACACGGCTCGAGCGCTCGACGATCGAGGTATCTGAGCGCCTCGCGGCCTACGACTTTTCTGGCGCAGTGTCAGAGGCATACCGATTCTTCTGGTCGGAGCTTTGCGACTGGTACCTCGAGATCGTCAAGCCCCGGCTCTATGACGGTGAGGCGGAGGTGGCGGGACATCTCGTCTGGCTGCTCGAGCGCTATCTCGCACTGGCGCACCCGTTCATGCCGTTCGTGACCGAGGAGATCTGGTCGTACCTTCCGGACCGCGAGTCCGGCGGGCCCCTGATCTCCGCTCCGTACCCCGAACCTGGCTCGTACGAGCCTGATCCGCTCGCCGAACGCGAGGTCGAGGACGCGATCGAGTTGACACGCCGCGTTCGTCGCTGGCGCGACCTCGCCGGAGTGCCTGTGGCAAGCGTCCTGCACGCTCGACCGCACGGCGGCGCGCAGCCTCCGCCTGAGTTCGTCGCGCGCCTGGCACGCCTCGACTTCGGCAGTCCGGCCGGCGATGCGATCGCCGCGATCGGCCCGATAGAGCTGCTCAGCTCGGACGACATCGATCCCGCCCAGGTCGGCGAACGGATCGACGCGCGGAGGGACGAGCTTCGCTCAGAGATCAAGCGCGGCGAGGGCAAGCTCGCGAACGAGGGATTCGTCGCCAAGGCGCCCCCCGAGGTTGTCGAGGAGGAGCGCTCGAAGCTCGAGGGCTACCGCGCCGAGCTGGCCGAACTGGAGTGAACGCCCAGGATTGGCTCGCGTCCCTCGACCCGATCGGGTGGCGCTTTGGGCTCGAGCGGATCAAGGCGCTTCTGGCTGCATCCGGCGACCCGCAGCTCGCGTTCGAGTCGGTCCACGTGGTCGGCACCAACGGGAAATCATCTGTGACGCAGATGACCGCTGCGCTCCTCGAGGAGTCCGGCAAAACGACCGGCGCGTACCTCTCGCCGCACACCGAGCGATGGGCCGAACGGGTGCGAATCGGCGGCGCCGAAGTGAGTGCCGAGGACTTCGAGCGCGCGGTTGGCGCTATCGCGGCTCTGGTGCCGGACGTTGAAAACGGCTTTCAAGGGGGAGAGCGTGTAACTCAATTCGAGGCCGCCACGGCTGCCGCGTTCGTCGCGCTTTGCGACGCCGGGGTCGAGGTGGGCGTGATCGAGGCGGGGCTTGGCGGCCGGCTGGACGCGACGAACGTCCTCGAGTCCAAGGTCACGGTCCTCACCTCCATCGGGCTCGACCACACGCAGTGGCTGGGGGAGACCGAGGCCGAGATCGCGGCGGAGAAGCTAGCGGTCCTGCGACCCGGAACGAAGCTGGTCCTAGGCGACCTCCCGCCCGAGATCGAAGCGCAGGCGCGAGCCCACGCGGAAGGTCTCGGCGCCGAGGTGGTTCAGCCGCAAACGTCCGCCACTACGTCCGATAGGCCGTACTCACGGACGTTCGACGCGGAGGCGCCATATCTGCGGCGAAATCTGGTGGTTGCGGTTGCGGCGGCGGAAGCGTTCTTGGGCGGTTCCTTGGGTGATGACGCTGTGGCTCGGGCGCTGCGCACCCTCGAGCTGCCCGGGCGGTTCGAGCTCAAGGAAGGCGATCCCCCAGTCGTCCGCGACGCCGCGCACAACCCCCACGGTGCACAGGCGCTTGCCGAGGCCCTACGCGAGCACATCGGAGACCGCCCCGTCGTTGCCTGCCTCGCGATCCTGGCCGACAAGGACGCCGCCGCGATCGTGCAGGCTCTGGCGCCAGTGCTCTCCGCGGCCGTAGTCACGGAGATCCCCTCCGAGCGCCTCGAGGGGGCCGGCCGGCCAGGAACGTCGTCTGTCCCGATGGTCGAGCTAGGGCGCCTCTGCGAGGCCGCGGGGCTGCCGACCGAAGCGATTCTCGACCCCTCGGAGGCACTTGCGTGGACGCTCGCTCGTGTGAAGGAAGCAAATGGGGTGGCACTCGTCGCCGGATCGCACTACCTTCTGTCCTACTGATGGATCCAGAGGCACGCTCGGAGCTACTTCAGATGATGGGCCTCGTGGCTGCGGTCGTGGCCGTGGTCATCCTGGTCTTCTTCGGGCTCGGCTACCTGTTCGGGCGCATCTTCCTCTAGGGACCGCTCGTGCACCCGCGCCCGTAGAGGCTTTTGCCTGCTTTCAGAGAAGTAGACTCCCCGATTCTCATGGCCCTCCCCCTCGCGATCTTCGGCATCGAAAACGACGGTGTCAATCTGGCGATCAACCTCCTGATCCTGTTCCTGGTGGTCGTCTACCTGGCCCTGATCGCCTACACCTACCTCGATGCGAGGCGCCGCCTGGAGGACCCTGTGCTGGTCGGCTGCGCCACGGTCGCATCGCTCTTCCCGTTCGTCGGCGTGATCGTCTATTCGATCCTGCGCCCGCCGGAGTTCCTCGAGGACCGTCGCGAGCGCGAGCTCGAGATCCGCGCATCCGAGCTTCGGGTGCGCCAGCTCGAGGAGAACTCATGCCCCAACTGCGAGCACCCCGTCGAGCGCACCTACCTGCGCTGCCCCAACTGCCGCGCCCGCATCAAGGACCCGTGCGAGTCATGCGGGAAGCCCGTGGACCCGCGCTGGAGCCTCTGCCCCTATTGCGAGACGCCAACCCGGCGCGCTGAGCCGGAGCCCTCGTCGTCGTCTCGCCGCTCCACACGACGCACCGCGTCGCGCCCGACCAGGGCAACGCGGCCCGTCTCGCGCTCGTCATCGGACGGGACCGCGGAGACCGAGGCTCCCAGCCGGCCTGCGACACGAAGCACCAGAAGCTCCAAGCCTGCGTCCAAGCCGGCGTCAAAGCCTGCGTCCAAGCCGGCCTCACGCAGCACGAGCAGCGAGCCGCCGCCTTCTCGGCGCCGTGCTAAGCCGAGCGATTCTTAGATGTCCCGGACACTGATCCTCGTCAAGCCCGACGCCTTCGAGCGCGCCCTGACCGGCGAGGTGCTCGCCCGCTTCGAGCGCAAGGGCCTTCGGATCAAGGCCCTGAAGCTCGTCACCGCCGACGAGGCGACCGCGAACGAGCACTACGCCGAGCACACCGACAAGCCGTTCTTCGGCGAGCTAGTCGAGTTCATCACCGGCGGGCCCCTCGTGGCCGCGGTGCTCGAGGGCCACGAGGCAGTTCCCGCCGCCCGGCAGCTCATCGGCGCGACGAACCCCGTTGAGGCCGCTCCGGGCTCGATCCGCGGCGATTTCGCCCTCGAAGTGACCTTCAACATGGTCCACGGCTCCGACTCCGACGAGTCCGCCGAGCGCGAAATCGGGATCTGGTTCCCCGAGCTCTAGGCGCCGCTCCCACAGCCGCTACCGCGGCGCTTACTTAGGTGCTTTGCATGGAAAGCGTCTAACTCGCTCAGCTGCGGTTTCGCGCGCGCCCGGTCTTGAGCTGCTGTTCCCACGGGCCGCGGCCGACCTAGTCGGCTTGGGTATCGAAATTGGTTTGCCAAACAGATAGCCCTGAACGTGCGTCACGCCGAAGCGTTTCAGCATGGCGAGGGTTTCCTCATCCTCGACGCCCTCGGCGACGGTTTCAATCTCGAGCCCTTCGGCCAACGAGATCACCGCCTTCACGACATGCTGGCTTGCTCGGTTGACAGGAAGATTGCGGACGAAATCCACGTCGATCTTGAGCTGGTGGACCTATGGCCCCCCCGACTCGATCTCCGTCCCTGGGGGGATGAGACAGGCCCCGCAAAGAGCCGATGAGTACGTGAGGCGCACAAAGGCGCGCACACCTCGTGCGGCCTAGCGGAAAAGACGCCTCGGAAAGATTCATCCCATGGCAATGTTGAAACGCCGCATGATCACACTGGGCACGATCGCGACCCTTGCGATTGCAGCCCTTGCTTACGCATATTGGACCGGAACAGGCACCGGAAGCGGAACCGCAGTCGTTGCAGACGGGGGCACCGTCCTCGTCACCGGCACGGTGGCGCCCGGCACCCAGCCAGGCACCAGCTCGGGGGTCAGCTTCACAGCGGCCAACGCCACCGAAGCGCCGATCAGGATCACCGACGTGCATCTCGTGAGCATCGCGACCGACGGCGCACATTCCGCCTGCGATATCGATGACCTCTCGATGGAGGACGTGACCCAGAACCACGACGTTCCCGCCGGAGCTACGTCCGAGGCGCTCCCGAATGACGGCTCGCTCGTCTACGTGAACACCGCGGTCAATCAGGACGCCTGCAAGGGCGCGACCCTCACCCTGACCCTTTCGAGCACCTAAGCACGAGGGCAAGACGCGGAATGCGATCGGGCGGCGGCACGGGCCGCCGCCCGAGACGCCCATCGCTGCACCCAGCGCGATTTCACTTGAGCGTCCCATTGCGATCCGCAGGCTCGGACATAGACGCTTTCCATGCAAAGCACCTAACTCCACCTGTATCTCGTCTGAACCGAGTGCGCGCTAGGTGGCAGGATCAGCATGTGACTGATGTGCCGCGCCTGATCCTCGCCTCCCGCTCGCCCCGCCGCCGGGAGATCCTCGGTTGGCTCGGGATCGAGTTCGACGTGGTTGAACCCGACGTCGAAGAGCTATCTGAGGGTGACGACCCCGAAGCGCTCGTCCTGGAGAACGCGCGGCTGAAGGCCCTCGCGGGGCTCGAGGCCGCCGGCGAGCCGGAGGACGCTGTTGTTCTCGGCGTCGATACGGACGTGTTCATCGACGGGCGGATGCTCGGACAGCCCGCAGACCGGAACGAGGCCGAGGAGCGCCTGCGAGTGCTCTCAGGCCGGGAGCACGACGTCCTGAGCGGCGTCTGTCTCATCGGCCCGCGCGCGGCCGGCATCCCCGGCGCTCCGCTTCGGGAGCGCGCCGGCGTCTCGCGGTCCGCTGTCACCTTCCGTGAGCTCGACGACGCGACGATCTCGGCCTATCTGGACTCCGAAGAGTGGCGGGGGAGAGCGGGTGGCTATGCGATCCAGGGCCTTGGGTCGATCCTGATCGAAAAAGTCGAGGGTGACTTCTCCAATGTCGTTGGCCTGCCCGTCCGGGTGCTCTTGGAGCTCGATCCCGCACTGGCATCGCCAGCGCGCGAAAACCCTAAGGCGAAGGATTACCCTTAGGCTTTCCGCGTAGCCTCAAGTTGGGCTTGCGGCTTCCGGGAGCATCGCTACACTCGGCCTTCGGACGGCCCTCGTTTCAGGACCCTGCGCCTCCTTTTCGCATGCCCCCTTCGCCACATCCCAGGGCGGGCTAGAGACCCGTGTATCGCAAGCAAGTACGCCGCCGACGCGCCGTGCTCGTGGGCCTGATCGTGGGATCCCTAATCCTGCTCTCGGCGCACTTCTCCGAGGCCGAATCCGGGCCGCTCCACGTGATCCAGCGCGCGACCGCGACCGTGCTGTCGCCGCTCGAGACAGTCGCCAACGCGGCGCTCAAGCCCGTCCGCGACCTCATCGACTGGTTCGACGAGACGTGGGAGGCTCGCGGCGAGAACGAGGATCTGAAGGAGGAGCTTGCTGAGGTGCGGACCCGGCTCGCTGAGGCCGAGACCGCCAACGCCGAGAACGAGGATCTCCGCGGCCTTCTGGACCTCGACAAGGACGAGCTTGCCCCATACGGATTCGAGCCGGTCACCGCCAGGGTCATAACGCGCACGCCGAGCCTCGTCAACGCGACTGTCGGCGTGAACGCGGGGTCCGCCGACGGCGTCGAGGTGGACGACGCGGTCGTTGCCGCCGACGGCCTGGTAGGCCGGGTCACTCAGGTGACGTCGACGAGCGCCCAGGTCCAGCTCATCACGGACCCCCGCAACGGCGTCTCGGTTGCCGTTGCGGTGCCCGACGGACCACAGGGCATCGTCTCGGCCACCGCCGGTGATCCCGAGGAGCTGACGCTCGAGATCTTCTCCAACGACGACGAGGTCTCAGACGACCAGTACGTGGTCACGGCGGGATGGGCAGACCCTGCAACCGAGCTCTCGTCCGCCTATCCACCGAACATTGCGGTCGGTGCCATCACGGAGAGTTCCTCTAGTGAGTTCGACTTCCAGCAGGTGACCGTGGACCCATTCGTGAACTTCCAGGAGCTGACCCACGTCCAGATCCTCACGGGCGGCCCTGAAAGACCGGGGATCGACGAATGATCCTCACCCGCTGGATCAATCTGCGACTCGGCGCGATCGTCCTCGCGGCCGTGCTCCTTCAGGTCACGTTCTTCTCGTACCTCTTGATTTTCGGCGTCTCACCCGACTTCGTCGTTGTCGTCGTTTCCGTGATCGGGCTGCTCGGCGGCGCCGTGATCGGAGCCGTCACCGGCTTTGCCGCCGGCCTTCTCCTTGACGTGGCGCTCCTGGAGACGCTCGGCGTCTCCTCGCTCGTCCTTCTCTCGGTGGGCTATCTGGCAGGCCGCTACCGGGAGAGCTTCGAGATCGACAGCGTGTTCGCGCCCGCCGCGGTGACCGGGGCGCTGGCGCTCCTCGCCAGCGCCGGTTTCACCACGCTGCAGCTGACCCTGGACGTAGACACCTCCGTCAGCGGGTCCGTGGTCACGGATTCCATCGTCAAGGGCCTCCTCGCCTTCCTCCTCGCTTATCCCATGTATCCGCTGATCCGCCGCGCGCTCCGGCCCGCGCTGGTCTTGGAGGGAGCGCCCGCGCGGCAGTCGACGCGAACGGCGCCGGCATCCCGGATGCGCCGATCGGTTGCGGGGGGAGTTCGATGAGCTTCGGCGATGGAAGCTGGAACAAAGACCGCCGGGAGCCGGCGAAGATCCAGCGCCGTGCGGCAATTCTGGGCGGAATCGCGCTGATCGCGTTCGGTGTGATCCTCTTTCGCCTCTGGTACCTGCAGGTGCTCTCCGGCGACCGGTACCTGGCAGAGGCGCAGGGCAACCGCGTCCGTGAGGTCACGGTGCAGGCGCCACGTGGCGAGATCCTCGACCGCGACGGCGAGGTCCTCGTCGGCAACCGCACCGCGCTTGCGCTTGTAGTGCGCAAGGACGAGTTGCCCGAGAACGGCGCCGAGCGCATGAAGGTGCTCGAACGCGTCGCGGAGGTCACGGGAATGAGCCTCGAGAAAGTCAACAAGGAGATCGACAAGCAGACCAAGCTCCTCCCGGCGAATCCGGTGACGCTCCAGCGCGACGTCCCCGAGAGCGTCGTCTTCTTCGTCCGCGAGAACCAGGCGAAGTTCCAAGGCGTCTCGGTGGACCGCGTCTACGTCCGCCAGTACCCGCAAGGCACGACCGCAGCGCACCTACTTGGCTACGTGAAGGAAGTGAGCGCCGAGCAGCTCGAGGAGCCCGCGTACGCGGACCTCGAGCCTGGTGACGAGATCGGCCTCGACGGGGTGGAGCTCTCGTACGACACCGTCCTGCGGGGGGTGAACGGCGAGACGCGCGTGCCTGTCGACTCGTCGGGATCTCCGACCGGGCGCCCGACGAGCGTTCGCGAGCCGACGCAGGGGAACGACCTGGTGCTGTCGATCGACTCAGACCTCCAGGCGGCGGGCGAGGGGGGCTTCGAGGGCAGGAGCGGCGCCTTCGTCGCGCTCGACGTCGAGACCGGGGAGATCCTCGCGATGGGCTCCTCACCGACATTCGACCCGTCCGAGCTGGCAAAGCCCGAGCTCTCCAATACGGCTTTCGAGCAGATCTTCGATCCTGAGAACACGCTTGGCACGGGGGCTCCGGCCTTCAACCGCGCGATCGCGGCGGGGTATCCGACCGGATCCACCTTCAAGCCGATCACCGCGCTGGCTGCCCTTGACGCCGGCAAGCTCACGCCGAGCGAGATCATCAACGACGACGGCCTCTACAAGCTTGGCCCCCTGGAGTACAAGAACGCGGGCGACGAGATCTATGGCGATTTGGACCTCCACGACGCCCTCCAGGTCTCCTCCGACGTCTACTTCTACACGCTCGGTGGGCGCCTCCAGGAGAACATCGACGAGGATGGCGACGAATTCATCCAGGACTGGGCGAAGTCGCTCAGCTTCGGCGACACGACCGGCATCGACGTCCCGGGCGAGGCCCTCGGCCGTGTGCCTACACCCGAGTGGCGCAACGAGCTGTTCGAGGACGGCGACACGGACCGGCCGTGGACGGTGGGCGACAACGTCAACCTCTCCATCGGCCAGGGTGATCTCCTGGCCGCCCCGCTCCAGCTCGCGGTCGCCTATGCGACGCTCGGCAACGGCGGGACCGTGGTGACGCCGCACGTCGGCCTTCGCTCAGAGGATCCGGACGGCAAGGTGGTCCAGGAGATCGCGCCGCCGCCTGCGCGGGAGGTCGAGATCGACGACGCCTGGCGCGACACGATCCTGGGGGGACTCACGTCGGCGGCGATGGAGCCGGGCGGCACCTCGTACCCGGTCTTCGGCTCGTTCCCGGTCGACATCGCGGGCAAGACGGGTACGGCGGAGACGTTCGTTGACCAGGTTCCGTACGACCAGGGCTGGTATGCCGCGCTCATGCCTGCGGACGACCCGGAGGTCGCCGTCGTCTACACGATCGAGAAGGGCGGCTTCGGCGTCGACAGCGCCGCGCCGGCCGCAAAACAGATCCTGGAGGAGTACGCACGGAAATACCTTTCGGTATCTCAGCGTCAGATCGATGAGGCAGCGGCAACTCCGACGGACTCAACAGGTACCGTGGTAGCCGAGTAATGGCTGTAGTAAGCGGACCAAGGCCGCGTGTTCAACCCCGGCCTCGGCCCTACGCCGAGCCGCGCGAGAGCCTGCTCGAGCGCGTTGGGGTGTTGAGGCTTGATTTTGCCCTGCTCTTGGGGGCGATCGGCCTGATCGCGTTTTCGATCTACACGCTCGGCGAGGCGACCTCCCAAGACGTTCCGGGCGATCCCTACTTCTACGTCATTCGCCAGTCCATCTACGCCACCGTGGGCATCGCGCTCATGCTGGCGGTCGCGCGCGTCGACTACTCGCGTTTTCGCGAGCTTCGCGTCGGCATCTATACGGCAATGGTCGCCTCGATCTGCCTCGTCTTCGTGTTCGCCGAGGCGACGCGCGGCTCGCACCGGTGGATCGAGCTTCCGTTCTTCACCTTCCAGCCTTCCGAGCTCGGCAAGGTGCTTCTTATCCTGGTCTTGGCCGCGGTCGTGATCGACCGCTCGCATGGCGACTCTTCGTGGCGGAAGACCGGCCGGGTCCTGCTTCTGGGAGCAATCCCGGCGGCACTCGTCTTCTTGCAGCCCGACCTCGGATCAGCATTGGTCTATGGGGTCGTGACTCTTGCCGTGCTCTTCATCGCCGGTACGCCGTGGCAGCACATGGCGGCTATCGGTGCGGTCGGCACGGCCCTTGTGACACTCGTATTGGTGGTGGCCCCAGCGGCCAACAAGCCGATCCTTCAGCCTTACCAGGAGGATCGCCTGACCGCCTTCCTCTCGCCAGGCGAGGATGAGGCAGGCACCAGCTATCAGATCAATCAATCCCTCATCTCCGTCGGCGCCGGTGGCAAGACCGGCCGCGGGGACGAGGCGACGCAAACGCGGGACGGCTTTTTGCCCGAGCGCCACACCGACTTCATCTTTGCGGTCGTTGGCGAGCGCTACGGAT
>JAWVEY010000020.1:0-147008 GCA_033856515.1 Solirubrobacterales bacterium | reverse complement strand
ACGCCTCGGTCTACGAGATCAACCTCGCCCGCTGCATCTTCTGCGGCTACTGCGAGGTCGCCTGCCCCTTCGACGCGATCACGATGGGCCACGACTACGAGATGGCCGACTACAACCGCGGCGACCTGATCTTCACCAAGGAGATGCTGCTCGCCGAGCCGATCGAGCGCACCCCGCTTCGGACCGAGGGCGAGTAACCCGCCGGCGGTAGGGCGGTCACGGGGGGACGGACCGCATGGGGGAGGACGCCGAAAGGCACCTGAAGATCATTCGCGAGAACTACGTTGCCTTCAACAACGGCGACGTCGACGGCGTCATGAGCCCGATGCATCCTGAGGTCGAGGTCATCGTCGCCGACGAGCACGGCCAAGCCGACCCGAGCCAACACCACAGCGGCGCCGCCGAAGTCCGCGGGTTCTTCAACGAGATCAAGCACACCGTTGGCTTCAGCTGGGTCAAGGTCGAGAAAATGACCGCCACCGAGGATTCGGTGGTCGTAAACGCCGTTATTCATGGCCGGATCAGGGAGTCGGGCCAGGAAGGCTCGATCCCTGTTGTCCACCGCTACACCTTCGAAGGCGACGAGATCATCCGGGTCGAGACGTTTCGCCGGGAGTGGCGAGACGAGATCGGCGAGGCCGAGAGGAGTTAGAAGACGGGCCAGATGAGGTATAGGGAAGCGTGGGGACGGACGGATCTGAGATGGCCGAGGGGGACCCGGCCGAGCAGAATCTGAAGCTCGTGCGGCTGCACTATGCGTCGTTTGCTGGCGGCGACCTCGACGGGCTCGTCGACGGCCTGGATCCGGAAGTCGCGATCAACGTCCACGACGAGCACGGCAAGGCGGCCGAGCAGCCGATCAGGGGCCGTGCCGGCGCCCGGTCGTTCTTCGAGGGAATCAACGCCGCGATCACCAACTCGACGGTCGAGGTCGAGAGGCTTCGCGCCGACGGCAACCGGGTGCTCGCCCAGATCACGCTGGGCGGGACGCTGCGCGAAACCGGAATAACCGGCAGTATCCCTGCGGTGCACCTCTTCACGATCCATGAGGGGTTGATCACGGAGATCCGCACGCACAGGCCGGATTGGCGCAACTACGGCGCTGAGACGCCGGCCTAGGAGAGCATGCGCTCGAGCGCGGCGCGGTGATACGGCCACTGATTACCGCGGCTGGCCCGGCCAGAAGGATCGAACTCGCGGACTAGCGCCAGGCCCGCGACCGTGTTCATCGCGACGGCCAGCTTGCGGTCGAAGCCCGGCTCCTCGCCGAGTTCGCCCGCGACCTCCCTGGCGACCTCGGCCGTCGAGCTGTAGATGTTCTTCTCGACCGGGATGAGCCGCTCGCGAAGCTCCGCGTCGTCGGCCGAGGCGACCCAGAGCTTGGCGGCGACTGTGAAGAGGGGGCTCGAGAAGTCCTCCCAGAGGAGGTCGAGGAGCGCCCGCAGGCGCACTTCCCGGTCTCCCGAAAGCGTCCTGGCGCGCTCTGAGTAGCGGTCGATGCGCTGCTCGGCCAGGTGCTCGAACGCGCTCGCGACCAGATCCACGCGGTGCGGGAAGTGGTGGCTCTGCGCGCCCTGCGACACCCCGGCGCGCTCGGTGACGTGGCGGATTGTCGTGCCCGCGTAGCCGTCTGAGATCAGGCACTCGATCGTCGCGTCGAGGAGACGCGCGCGCGTCTCCGCCCTGCGCTCGGCCTGGGTCCGGCGTGGCCGGGTGCCGGTGCCGCTCAAGCGACCTCGGCCCACCCGTCCTTGATCACGGTCGCCCCGGCATCAGACGTGGTCTCGAACGCGTAGCGCTCGCTTCCGCCGGACTCGCCGGCGCTCCACAGCTTCGTGGTGATCGTCTGCTCGGGCAGCGCGATCGACGCGAACCTGACGGCCAGACGCTTCAGGCGGCTGGGGTCGTCAGCCGCGTAGGTCTGGATAGCCGCGACGGAGGTGAAGGCCATGGTGCAGAGGCCGTGGATGATGATCCCGGGCATGCCGACCGCCTTCGCGAACTCCTCGTCGAGGTGGATCTGCATCGGGTCGCCCGACGCCTCGGCGTAGCGGTATGTCTGGTCGGAGTCGTATGTCTGCGAGACCTCCGCGCCCGGCTCCTGCTCGCGAAGATCGGCGGGGAAGGCGTGGCCTGGCGCTTCTTCGCCGACGTCCTCCGCGCCCTCGGCGCCGCGGACGAACGTGGTCGAGTAGCCCTCGGTGATCAATTCGCCGGCCGCGTCACGCGTGTCCGAGCGGACGACGACCGTGACGCCCGAGGAGCGCTGGCGCATCCCGATCGGCGTGGAGACCGTCGTGAGCTCCATCCCGGGCTGCATAGGGGCGTGGAAGTGGAAATCCTGCTCGCCGTGGAGGATCATTCCGAGCAGCTCGTGCGGGATCACCGAGAGGGCTGCCATGCCCATCGCCTGAAAGGCGGGGACGATCGAGAACACGGGCGGGGCGAGGTCGCCGGACGCGTGCTTTTCGATCGGGTCGTTTGTGGCGGCGGCGTAGGCGGCGATGCGCTCGCGCTCGACGCTGAACTCGACCGGGTCGGTGGGCGTGCCGATTGCATCGGCCTTGAAAGCTGGGGCTGTGTCGGTTGTCATGGCGGAACCGTAACAAACCGGGCGCTTGTTCTGTATCTTTGTTGCGCACCCGAATCGAATCCGACCGAAAGGCCTCTCCTCTCCCATGAGCACCAACGGAAACCGCACCTTCGTCATCGGTGTCGGCATGACCAAGTTCGACAAGCCCGGCACCAAGGACGGCGACTACCCGGACTGGGCGAAGGAAGCGGGCGAGAAGGCCCTCGCCGACGCCGGCATCCCGTACACGGACGTCGAGCAGGCCTACGCGGGCTACTGCTACGGCGACTCGACCTACGGCCAGCGCGCGCTCTACCAGCTCGGCCTCACCGGAATTCCGGTCGTGAACGTGAACAACAACTGCTCAACGGGCTCGTCGGCGCTCTTCCTGGCCCGCCAGGCCGTCAAGGGCGGCATCGCCGACTGCGCGCTCGCAGTGGGCTTCGAGAAGATGGAGCCGGGCTCGCTCGGCGTCAAGTACACCGACCGCACGAACGCGCTCGACAAGCACGCCACCGCGATGTTCCAGATCCGCGAGCCCGAGGCATCGCCCGCCGCGCCGCAGATGTTCGGCAACGCCGGCCGCGATCACATGGAGAAGTACGGCTCGACCCCCGACCACTACGCGTGGATCGGCTGGAAGAACCACAAGCACTCCGTCAACAACCCTTACGCGCAGTTCCAGACCGAGTACTCGCTCCAGGACATCAAGGACGCGCGGATGATCCACGAGCCGCTGACGAAGCTCCAGTGCTCGCCCACATCCGACGGCTCCGCGTGCGCGATCGTCGCGTCGGAGAGCTACGTCGACGAGCACGGACTGTGGGACCAGGCCGTCGAGATCGCCGGCCAGGCGATGGTGACGGACACCGCGAACACGTTCGACGACGACACGGACTGCATCCGCCTCGTCGGCTACGAGATGTCGAAGGAAGCCGCTCGCAAGGCGTACGAGGAGGCGCAGGTCTCGGCTCAAGAAGTCGATGTCTGCGAGCTCCACGACTGCTTCTCGGCCAACGAGCTCATCACCTACGAGGCGCTCGGCTTCGCCGAGGAGGGCCACGGCCACGAGCTGGTCGACGCCGAGGCGACGACCTACGGCGGCTCAGGCCCCGTGGTGAACCCGTCCGGCGGCCTGATCTCGAAGGGGCACCCGCTCGGCGCCACCGGTCTTGCCCAATGCTCCGAGCTCACCTGGCAGCTCCGCGGAACCGCGGACAAGCGCCAGGTGGACGGCGCAAAGATCGCCCTGCAGCACAACATCGGCCTCGGCGGCGCCGCCGTAGTCTCCGTCTATAAGCCCGCAGCGGCCTAATCGAAAGGACTCGATCCATGACCACGACACAACTCCAGCCCATCGGCCTGACCGACGAGCAGCGCGACTTCCAGGCCGCGATCCGCGACTTCGTCAAGCGTGAGCTCGGTACACAGGAGCAGCGCGAGAAGGCCACCAACCACTACGAGGAGCTCCACAACCAGGAGATCTACGAGAAGTTGGCCGAGCTCGGCTGGCTGGGCGTAGGCATCGACGAGGAGTACGGCGGGTCCGGCGGCGGCATGGTGGACCAGTGCATCTTCCTCGAGGAGACGATGCGCGGTCTGGTCCCGCAGGCGGGCTACGGCGTTTCGCTGATCGTCGCCGGCGCGTACGAGCGCTTCGGCACCGAGGAGCAAAAGCAGGAGATGCTCAAGGGGATCACCGCAGGCCGGGTCGAGGCGATCGCGATGTCGGAGCCCGAGGCGGGTTCAGACGTCGGAAACCTCTCGTGCAAGGCAGAGCGCCAGAACGGCGGCTTCGTCCTGAACGGGCAGAAGACGTGGATCTCCGCGGCGCACATCGCCGACCACATCCTGGTCATCGCCCGCTCGGACCCCTCAGGGTCCAAGCACGAAGGCCTCACGATGTTCTCAGTCCCCACCGACTCGGAGGGCCTCGAGATCCGGGGCATCCAGACGATGGGCGGCAAAGAAGTCAACGACGTTTTCCTGACCGACTGCTACGTGCCCGAGGAGCGCGTCCTCGGCCAGGTCGACGGCGGCTGGATGCAGCTGATGGCCGGCCTCAACGTCGAGCGGCTCATCCTGGCGGCGTCTGCGCTCGGGATCGCGCAGCGCGCCTTCGACGACGTTCTCTCCTACATCAAGGAGCGCAAGCAGTTCGGCCGGCCGATCGGCTCGTTCCAGACGCTCAAGCACCGCATCTCCGATCTCGCAACCGAGCTCGAGTGCACGCGCCTCCTGGTTTATGACGTCGCCCAGAAGGTCGACCAGGACCCGAGCGCGCTGTTCCCGCGCGAGGCTTCGATGGCGAAGCTCAAGGCCACCGAGGTCGCGAAGAAGACGGCGCTCGAGGGCATGCAGATGATGGGCGGCTACGGCTACGCCTCGGAGTACGACATGGAACGCCACGTCCGCACGACGCTCGTCATGTCCATCTACGGCGGCACGAACGAGATCCAGCGCGAGATCATCGCGAAGACGTACGGGCTCTGAGCACTAGCCGGGTCTGCGATTAGCCTTCGGCCGTGCCCGCGGCGCTCGCATTCCTGCGCAGGATCGCCGTATTGGTGCGCCTTGGCGCTCCGCCAACTCTGGTGCTGCGCGTCGTTCGCTGGACGCTCCGCTTCTTCGCGCGCGAGTTCGCGTTCCAGTACATCGTGATCCTTCTCGTGCTGATCGCGATCGCTGCGGCCATCGGCGCGGCTGAGAGCACATTCGGTCTCGTGATCCTCGCCGGGCTCGGCGTTCTCCTCCTCGTGGAGATCCGCTTCGCCTGGCTCGCCGTGAAGACGACCCGTGCGATCGAGGCTGAGCTTCGGGAGGAGATACCGGGTGATCCACCCGAGTCCCGCTTTCCGAAGTCCAACCTGTGGTTCCCGCTCCTGATGCTCTGGTCGAGCTCGGTCAAGGTCGAGCGCGGCGTCGTCTTCCACTCAGAGGAGAAGCGGCGGGTGCGGCTTGACATCTACCGGCCCAGCGCCGGCGTGCGGGACGGCAAGCGCCTGCCCGCGTTGATTCAGGTGCACGGAGGCGGCTGGATCCTCGGCTCGCGCGCCGAGCAGGGGATTCCGCTCCTCAACCACATGGCGGCGAACGGGTGGATCGGCTTCAACGTCGATTACTGGCTCAGCCCGCGCGCGACGCTGCCCGAGCACGTGATCGACGTCAAGCGCGCGATCGCATGGGTGCGCGAGCACGCCGACGAACTCGGCGTCGACCCCCAGCGGATCGCGATCACCGGCGGGTCCGCAGGCGGCCATCTGACAGCCCTCGCCGCCCTCACCTCGGGGGACCGATCGCTTCAGCCCGGCTTCGAGGACGCCGACACATCGGTCATGGCGGCGGTTCCCTTCTACGGCATCTATGACCTCCAGGCGCTCGACGTCTATCCCCACCTGCGTGACTGGCTGTTCGAGAAGGTGGTTCTGAAGGCAACGATCGAGGAGGCGCCCGAGCTCTACAGGGATGTCTCGCCTGCCCACCGTGTGCGCGAGGACGCGCCGCCGTTCCTGATCTTCCACGGGGACCAGGACACGCTGGTGCCGGTCGAGGATGCGCGTGCGTTCACGAAGAAGCTCGAGGGGGTCTCCCGCAACCCCGTCCTCTACGTCGAGATGCATGGTGCCGAGCACGCCTTCGACATCTTCCCCTCGCTTCGCACCGCCCGCGTCGTCGAGTCCATAGAGCGCTTCCTGCGCGAGGAGGCAGCGGCATGAGCCCCGCGATCCGCCTGGGCGATCAGGGCGGCGAGGAGCGGCAAACGCCTCCCCCGCCCGCGCCGCGCCTCGATCGCGCCCGCCTGGAGCTGGACGGCGTCGCCACGCGGATGATCCGCACGCGCGGCCACGGCGCGCCGGCCGTGCTTCTCCATGGATGGCTCGACAACGCCGAGACGTGGCTCGCCGTCCTCGAGCGCCTGGCGGCACTCGACAGGGCCGCGATCGCATATGACCAGCCGGGCTTCGGCGTCGCCCCGCCCCTCGGCCCAGGCAACGTCCTTGACCAGCTCGCCGACTTCGCAGAGGAAGCGGTGGTCCAGGCGGCGGCGCACGCGAAGCGCAAGGTCGTCGTGGTCGGCAACTCGCTCGGCGGCTGGGTGGCCCTCCGACTTGCCGAGCGCCGCGACCTGCCGATCGCAGGCGTGGTCCCGATCGGCCCCGCCGGGATCAAGATGGCGCCCCTCTTCTTCTCCGCCGATCGCATCCCGGCCGTCTCTCAGATCATCGGCCTCCCCGCGCCCGTGCCACCAGCGGTCACGCGGCGCGTCGTCGGCCGCCTCTACCGCGCCCTTGCGTTCGGCGATCCCGCCTCGATCGACCAGGTCGTCGTGGACCGGTTCACCCGCTACAACGTCGAGCGCCCGGTCATCCGCGAGCGGATCGACTACGCGAAGCGGATCAAGCCAGACCTTGAGAACCCCTTTGACGCCGACGCCATCGAGGTGCCCGTGACCGTCATCTGGGGCGACCGCGACCGCCTGTGCGTCCCCGCCGGAGCCCGCCTCCTGGGCGACATGCTCCCGCACGCAAAGATCGTGATGCTCGAAGGCATCGGCCACACACCCCAGATCGAAGCCCCGGACGTGGTCGTCGACGCGATCGAAGAGCTGGCCGCGAACGCCTGACCAAGAGTGGCGCTTTGCATGGAAAGCGCAATAGTCGTAGGGTCCGGCCATGCATTGGCCAGAGCGCCTTCGCGCGTGTGCAGATCGCCGCGGCAATCTCCTCGGCGCTCTCGCTCTGTTTATTGCTCTCGGCAGTAGTGCTTACGCTGCAGTCGAGATCCCGAGGAATTCGGTCGGTTCGCGAGAGGTTGTCAACGATTCACTGCGAGGCGATGACATCCGCGAGTCGTCTTTGGACTGCACCGCGATCGTCGGCTGCGGAACCGGGGGGTTCACGATGACGTCGCAGCAGAACACGGGCAATCCGGGCTACTACGCCCCGCTGGGCGAAGCTACGCGCTTCAGCGACGAGGCGGACGCGCAAGTGCTTGTCCCGACCGCCGGGGTCGCATCGGGTCTGGTTGCGCAGATAACCGTCCCGGCAGCAAGCGACCTGACCTTTGCCGTCCGCAAGAACGGAAATCCGACCAACCTGACCTGCACCATCCCGTCCAACGCCACACTTTGCAGCAACTTGGCGAGCACCGCGACATTCGCGTTGGGCGATCTCGTCTCGATCGAAGGGTCGGCGGTCTTCGGCGTTCCCGGCCCGATCAGGGTCTCTTTCGGCTTCAGATAACACCGGCCGCCGCGGCGACGTCTCGCTGATCGGGGCGTTAATCACTCTGTTCACGATGTGACCAACTTTGCGGCCCTTTGTTTGCGTCGCGCTGCTGCGTTGACGCTTTTGTCCACCGTCTTACGTAAACGCTTTGGACGAGAAGCGCTAGCCAGCTTCGCATGGAAAGCATGCGATTCGGTTAGACCTCGAATAAGCGGCAAACTACCGATGCTCGTCCGGTCGAAGCGGCGTAACCTGACCCTATGAGCAACCGGCTCGTGAGCATTGCACTTGGGTGTGCCGTCGCCGTGATGGTCTCAGTCTCATCCGCGGCGGCAGCGGTCCCCGACACGCTGATCACTGCGGGGCCTTCGGGGCCGCTCGCGAAGGCGACGGCAACCTTCAAGTTCAAGGCGACCTCTTCTGGCGCGAGCTTCGAGTGCGCGATCGATGAGAAGGCCTGGGCTTCGTGCGACTCGCCCAAGAAGTACAAGAAGCTCAGCGAGGGCCACCACGCCTTCGCCGTTCGAGCTCGGAAGGGTCGCAAGGCGGATAAGACGCCCGCGTCCAGCGAGTTCACGGTCGACACGCTGGCCCCTGAGACGACCGTCGACTCTGGGCCGTATGACTTGTTTGCCACCCATAACGTGCGCCATTACACGGAAGACCAGACTCCTGATTTCACCTTCCACTCAAGTGAGTCGGGTAGCTTCGAATGCCGGATCACGTCGGAGGGCTCAACGCCCCAGTTCGAGCCCTGTGGTAGCCCTTTCTCGCCTACCTCGCCGCTCCCCCGCGACGTCTTCTACACCTTCGAGGTGAGGGCGATTGACGAAGCGGGGAACAACGACCCGACAGCCGGGACGTTTGAGTTCTCCGTCGATACCCCCGTCACCGAGGACCCGCAAACTGCCGCTGCTGCTGCTGCCTACCTCTTCCCGAACGCCAGTGATTGGGACGTCCCGGCGGACTGCGACTCCAGTAGCCCAGTGGACTGCCCTAACGGGAATCCTCTCCCGGCCGATGACGATCAACTCTCCACTGCATCTGCCCGCAGCCTCCAAGCGGTGGCGGGCACACACCGATACGACGTCAGCGTGACGTACGACGCACATACCACCAGTCCGATCGTGGTCTACGTGATGGGGGCGGACTGCAGCCTGACGATCAATTCCGCGAACGGTGCGAACCCGCATTGGAGCGCTGCCTACCCACTCAACTTCGTGATTGAGGCCGCCAGCGGCAGGGTGCGCGTCGAGGTCGGCGACCTCGCTCTGAACAACATAGAAGCGGCCGACTTCTCCCTCTCAGGAGGGGCGTTTTGCCTGGCTGCGCAAAACCAATACCTCAGCGCATTTCGGACCCAAGTCGCCGCGTGGCAGGCTGCCCGCATGCCGAACCTCTGCGCCGCCCCAGGGCCGGACTATCTCGGCCCGTGCCCTGAGTTGTAACGCAAGCGTCATATTCGCCCGAGATAGCTTTGGACGAAAAGCGCAACCAGCGGTTAGCGTGGAGAGCGGAGCGCCACCGCCCGGCCACATTTTCTGGGCTAGAAGGGCCGATATCTCTGCCCACCCCACCGCGCGGTTAGCCTCCGTTCATGCCTTCCCACCGCGCGGCCGAGATCGCCCGTCTCAACTCGGCCTTCAACGCCCGGGACCTTGACGGCTGGATGGCTGACGCCACAGACGATTTCGAGATCGAGTCCCGGTTCTCGTCGGTTGCGGGGACGACTTTCCGTGGCCGCGACGGCGTGGTCGCGTGGTGGCGTGACCTGGCTGAGGTCTGGGAATGGATGGATTTGCGGTTCGAGGACAGTGCCGATGTGACATCGGAGCGGACCGTGACCCTGTGGACGCTTCGCGGGGTCGGGCGCGGGAGCCAGGTGCGGCTGGATGAGCAGGTCGCCCAGCGCTGGCACTGGCGCGGAGCCTGCATCTCGAAGATCGAGTACCTCGATCGGCTGGAGGCCGAGCGAATCGTCAGAGGCCAGCAGCCGCCGGAGGGATAGATGAGCAGGGCTGGTTTCGGCCCAGACAATCGGTCGTTAGGCGCCCGGTACGCCGCTGTATCGCTTTGGACGAAAAGCGGCTAATGATCTTCCGGAAGCGGGTCCACTCCTAACCCGAACAATGTGTCGATCCCGTCACTCACTAACCACTCCCCGTTGATCCGCTCGACGTCGATACGCATCGAACCGATGATCACCGATCCTTGATCTGAATCAATGACAGACCGTACACGTCGCCCATCCGACCTGATGGCGTCAATCATCTTCGGCGTCTCCTTGGTAGGCACTGGGTGAGCCAGGAAGATGGAATCAAGCGCTTCGTCGCAGCTGTCACCCACCGGGTCATTGTGTGGTGCCCGGTCCACTGCGAGGGCGACATCGGCCTGCCCTTGGGGAGTGAGGACGGCACAAGCACCTTGAGCATCGCCGGCTAGCACCGCCTCGACCCAGTCGGCGGCGGCGGCGAGAGCGTCTGAAGAATCGGCGTCAGGGTTTGGCGTTGGCGCTTCATCCTCTCCGCAGCCGTTCAAGACAAGAACGATGAGAGCAATCGGAAGCACTGCTAGCCGAACGTTCATGCGCGCACCCTAGACGTCCAGAGACTGATGCTTTGGACGAAAAGCGCCTAAGCCGGGGTCGTACTCGACGAGACGGCGAGCTCAGAGCTTTCGACACCCGTAGAAGAAATCACGAGCGCTCCAGCTCGCGTGCAGCCCACATGTGTCCGAACGCTGCTCCCACGAACACACGTTCGCATTGCGGTCAAGCGCCCGAGGGCAGTAGCCTGGACAGCATGAGGTGGAAGGGGCCGGTTGTCGCCGCGATAGTCGGCCTGCTAGTGATCGCGCCCTCGGCCGACGCCCACACACTGGGAATGGCACGCGCGTCAAACGCGAACTCGGACTGGACCGCGAAATACTGTGCTGGCGATTCGTCCTGCGAGGACTGGGGTTCTGGTCCTTGCCAGCGGTTGAGCAACCATCGCGTGAGGTGCCGTTCCCAGGTCCACACGACGAGCGGAAGCGACTGCTACTGGTACAACGACTGGTACATCAAGCAGGGCAGTCGACGGCTCCACCGACAGATGGCGGGCGACGTCGTTTGCGGACCCGCCGGGCCCTAACTTGTTCCGTCTTTCCGGGCTCGACATGGAACGCCTTGCTCTTGCTGCGGCGTCCTTGGGTCTAGTCGCCGCGGGCGCGTTCCAACTGAAGCGAACCTAGTTCAGGCGGGTGTAGGTTGCTCGGTACCCATCCCCTCCTAACCCGAGGGGGTAGAAGCCGCCCTGACCCGGTGGGGCATCGCTGTTAAGCGGCAATGCGGGTGCTTTGGACGAGAAGGACTAGTCCCCGTCTGCGAACTGTCCTGGCTCGTCGAACGCTGAGCGTCCGTTGTTCGGATCATCGAAGCAGCCTTCGTACGTCTGTGCTCTAAGCGAGTACTTACCTGGACGGCGAACCTCCATTCGCCTAGCCGTCCAGCAATCGTCGGCTACCTCGACTCGGTATGTGCCGTTGAAGCCACTGCCTGGATCAGACTCGGCACCGCACCAGTACCAGTCCTCGTCGTCTTGAAGGGTGCAACCAACGGCAGGTCCTCCCGGGAGGTTGCCTGACAACGCCTCCTCCAAGTTGTCCTCCTGGCTACAAGCGCTGAAGACGAGAACGAGCGCCAATGCTGTCGCAAGGGCAAGAGGTATCCGGGGAACCCTCACCGGCTAAGTATCGCTCTTACGTGGCGAGACTTAGATGCTTTGGACGAGAAGCGAGGGCCTCCGGCTTGCGCCTTGTGGCAGGCCTCTGGCGGTCAATCAATCGTCATTGGTGTGAGAGGCCGACCGTCACGCCTTCATGCGACGAGTGGGGACCGATGAGAGCGGGATCCAACCAGGCGAGAGGCCAGTCGAGCTGCGTCCTACGGAACCCGCTCAGCCGTGAGCGCACTCCAAGACCGTCGCCTTGTCTGTCGCGGGCGTGCTCTCGTCGACGAAGACCACAGTCGCCCCGAGCGCGCCCTGCACCTGCCCTTCGGGGATTTCCGCGCCCGGTAGGCCGAGCGCCTCGAGGCCGGCCTGGTTGGCGGCAGAGCGAGCGGCGACCTCCGCCGCCGCCGCCTCCGCGTCGGCCTGCGAACCTTCGAATACCTGGACGGAATCGGGCAGCGTCGACCCGTCGAAGGTGCCGATGGACAGGACCGAGTAATCCATCCTGGGGATGGCGTCGTCGTCGGGGATGTAAATGCCGCTATCCGCGACCTTGGGCTTGATACCGCCGTCCTCTAGACAAGTCCGGACGTCGGCCACCGTCGGCGCGGACGGCCCAGGGTCGGCCGCGTCGTCGGGTTCCGCCGAGGCCCCGGTTTGCGAGCTTCCCCCGTCCCCACAGCCGGCGAGGAGCGCAAAGGTGATCGCGACGGTCGCGGCGAGCCCGTAGAGCGGCATGGCCGGGACGATCTGGACGGTCCACCTCGCCCGGGGGTCTCGCCTTGTGGGCCTCGAACGTCGGAATAGCACGTCGAATCAGCATACGCTTCAGTTCTTGGTATGAGTCGGGAAGCCCCTCGAGGGTCGACTCAGTAATCGGGAATTTGATCGGAGGACGTCAATGGGACGGATGAGGTGCATGGCGTCGATCACCGGAGTTGCGATCGCCTTGATGGGGTCGGCGCCTGCGGCGGGGACGATGAAGCTGCGGCCGATGGCGACGCCGCGGTCGGCGCCTGCATCGACGCCGGCGATCAGGCCGTTCAATGCGACTCGCCCGAGGCCGTCATGGAGCTGGTCAGCGATCTCGACGCTCCCGACGCGATCGCGTGCATCGTCATCGACGACCCTCCGCAGGAGGAGGTCGAGGTCGGCGACGGCAGCTTCTGCGCAGAGCCCCTCGATAACCCTTGACGTCGCCGTTCGCGCTCCCGGCGCACGTTTTGCGCAGCATCTTGAGATGCGTCCGGCGAGTCAGCTTCGATCATCGACTCGCTTCCGGGATTGCGTTCGCCCCGAAGGACGCTCTGGTCGGCGGGCGATCGACCTTCGCGTCGATGCGGTCCACGAGTTTGCCCAGAAACCCATTTGGAAAGTATCCCGCTTCGGACGAAAGCGCCTTGCTCGGCGATCGTCCATTTGAAGCCCCTATAGGGGCGCCTTTTGGACTATCCCTTAGTCATCGCCATCGGCGCCTGTCGCGAGTCCGCCTCAGGGCCCTCCCGCCTTACTCGCAGGCAAGCCGCCGCGAATAGGATGCGGGCCGATGGAAGAGGTGGTGTTCTTCGCTGGCGCAATCGGCGCCCTGGGCGGCGCGATTGCGGTGGTCGCGCTCAAGAATCCCTTCTACAGCGTGCTCGCCCTGGTCGTCCACCTGGTGGCGCTCGCAGGGCTCTTCCTGACCCTCCACGCCGAGTTCATCGCCGCAGCCCAGGTCGTGGTCTACGCCGGAGCCGTGATGGTGCTCTACGTGTTCGTCGCCGCCTACGTCGGCGGCGTCGAGGAGCCCGAGTGGGAGCCGATCACGGGCCAGAGGTTCCTGGCCCCCGTCCTGGCCGTCGCGCTCTTCGTCGAGCTCTCGATCGCGATCCTCGGCACCGGGCTCAAGGCGATCGGCGAGGAGGGGCCGACGGTCCCGCTCGGGTTCGGATCTCCCGAGGCGATCGGCACGCTCATGCTCGAACGGTTCTTGGTCGCCTTCGAGGCCGCCTCGATCCTGCTTCTGATCGCGGCCGTGGGCGCCGTGGTCCTCGCCGCCCGCAAACGTGAAGAGGAGGCGGCAAGCGTTGGCGGTTGAGTGGTATCTGGTCCTGTCGGCGATGCTGTTCGCGATCGGGGCGACAGGCGTTCTCCTGAGAAGGAGCCCCCTGGTGGTCCTCCTGTGCCTCGAGTTGATGTTGAACGCGGGCAACCTCGCCCTGCTGGCCTTCGCGCGCTCGACGGGCACTCAGGACGGGCAGGTCTTTGCCCTCGTCGTGATGGTGGTCGCCGCCTGCGAGGTCGTCGTCGGGCTGGGCCTGATCGTCGCGATGTTCCGCCGACGGGTGCCGCTCAACGTCGATGAGCTCCGGGGCCTCAAGGGATGAGCGCCACTGGCTTCGCCTGGCTGGTCCTGATCTTCCCGCTGGCGGGATCGATCCTGATCGGCCTCGGTTACCGCCGCTGGAGCGGTCGCACCGCGGGGTTGATCGGGACGGGCGCGATCGCTCTCTCGTTCGCGAGCTCGATCGGGGCATTCGTCGTGATGTTGGGCGAGCCCGAAGACGCCCGCCAGCTCACCTCCACGGCCTGGGACTACGCGACCTCGGTCGGCCTCGACATCCAGCTGGGGATCCTGGTGGACCCGCTCTCGGTGGTGATGTGCCTCGTGGTCTCAGGGGTGTCGATGCTCATCCACCTCTACGCGAGCGCGTACATGGTCTCCGACCAGGGGTACACCCGGTTCTTCGCCTACCTCAACTTCTTCGTCTTCTCGATGCTGCTCCTGGTCCTGGCGGGCAACTTCGTCCTGCTGGTCGTGGGGTGGGCGTTCGTCGGCTTTGCGTCGTACGCGCTGATCTCGTTCTGGTACCGGCGCAACACCGCCACGACCGCGGGAATGAAGGCGTTCGTGATCAACGTCATCGGGGACATCGGGCTCGTCCTCGCAGCGTTCCTGATCTTCCGCGAGTTCGGCGCGTTCGACTACCTGACCGTGTTCGAGGAGGCCCCGTCCCACTTCGATCCGGATAGCGGCACGATCGTCGCGATCTGCCTGCTCCTCCTGGTGGGCGCCTTCGCGAAGTCCGCGCAGTTGCCGCTCCACACATGGCTTCCGGACGCGATGGAGGGCCCAACGCCCGTCTCCGCGCTGATCCATGCCGCGACCATGGTCACCGCCGGCGTCTACCTCATCGCCCGCATGCACCCCCTCTTCGAGCTCGCACCCACTGCCGCGGACATTGCCGCGTTTGGCGGCCTGGCCACACTGATCGTCGCCGCGACGATCGCCCTGGTCGTCACCGACCTCAAACGGATCATCGCCTACTCGACCATGAGCCAGATCGGCTACATGATCGTCGCCGTCTCGATCGGCGCGTACACGGCGGGGATCTTCCACCTGATGACCCACGCGTTCTTCAAGGCGCTCCTCTTCATGGCGGCCGGCTCGATCATCGCTGCGATGGCGGGGAACCAGAACATCGACCGGATGGCTGGCTTCCGCAAGGCGATGCCCTTCACCTCGTTCACCCTGATCGTCGGCGCCCTCGCGCTCGCAGGCTTCCCGCTCATGTCCGGGTTCTTCTCGAAGGACGAGATCATGGTCTTCGCCGCCGAGCGCGGCGGGATGTACTGGATCTTCGCCATCGGCGGCTACGCCGCGGCATTCCTCACCGCCTTCTACGCGTTCCGGATCGGCTTCCGGGTGGTCCTGGGCGACCCCTGCCCGGAGGCGAAGGAACTCGAGGAAGGGCATCTCCACCATGGTGAGCACGCGAACCCTGTGACCGGCGAAATGGAGGACACGGAGGTCGGCTTCCCGGGCTCCGAGCACCACATCGCCGAACGCGCGCCCGGAATGAAGATCGCCATGGCCGTCCTGGCGTTCCTCTCGATCGTCGCCGGCGTCTTCCAGCTGCCGGGGATCACGGACTCAATCGAGGAATTCCTCGCGGGGTCGTTCGAGGACTCGGCGCTGTTCCACATCGTCCCGTCTGATGAATCGGCCTACCTCGGCCTCCTGGTCGGAGGGTTCCTCTCGATTGCAGGGATCGGTCTGGCCTACCTCGCGTACGTAAGACGGCCTGGCCTGACCGGCCGTCTGCGCTCGCGCATGGAGGGCGTCCACGGATTCCTCCAGCACAAGTGGTACTTCGACGAGATCATCGACTTCCTGGTCTACCGCCCGGTCATCCGGATAGGCCAGTTCTTCAACAACGTGATCGAGCGCGTCCTCGTCGACGGGATCGTCAGCGCGACCGTCGGCGCCGTCCGCGAGGTCGGGCTCCTTGTCCGCGGGGCGCAGTCGGGCTTTGTGCGCGCGTATGCGCTGCTCGTCCTGGGCGGCTTCGCAGCGCTCGCCCTGTACTTCCTGGTGGTGAGTAGTTGATGCTTATCGCCATTCTCTGCGTGCCGCTTGGCGTCGCGATCGTCGCGGCGCTCCTCCCCGCGCGATTCTCGGCGCCGCTCTCCGTGCTCGGCTCGCTCGTCACTCTGGGCCTCACCATCGCCCTGGTCGTCGGCTTCGACACCGGCGTCCCCGGGCTCCAATACGTGGTGGACGAGAGCTGGATCCCCGGCCTCGGGGTGCGCTTCCAGCTTGGCATCGACGGCATCAGCCTTTTCCTGGTCGTGATGACCGCGTTGCTTTGGGCCGCGACCTTCGCCTGGTCGGCTTGGCGGCTTCCGGACCGCCCGAAGAACTACTTCCTCATGCTCGGGATCGGCGAGTTCGCGGTCATGGGCGCCTTCCTGGCACAGGACCTCCTGCTCTTCGTCCTCTTCTTCGACCTGATGCTGGTCCCGTTCTTCTTCCTGGTCGGCAGCTACGGCACCGGCGACCGCGTGCGGGCGACGATCAAGATGATGGTCTACACGCTCGTCGGTTCGCTGCTCATGCTGGTCGCGGCCATCGCCGCGGCGGTCCTGACCGCGGAAAACACGGGCGAGCTTTCGTTCGCGATGGCGGACCTCCGCGCGAACGTCCTGCCCGAGGGAAGCCAGGAGTGGATCTTCCTGTTCTTCGCCGCGGCCTTCCTGGTCAAGATGCCCTCCTTCCCACTCCACGGGTGGATGCCTGACGCCTATCGCGCCGCGCCCCTACCGGTCCTCGCCCTGCTCTCGGGCGTCCTGCCAAAGGTCGCGGCCTACGGCTTCCTGCGGGTGGCGCTGCCGATCTTCCCCGACGCCACCGTCGAGTTCCAGGACCTGATCCTGGTGCTCGCCTTGCTCTCCGTCATCTACGGCTCGGCGATGGCGTTCACCCAGACGAACGTGCGCCTGGTCGCCGGTTACTCGTCGATCGCCCAGCTCGGCTTCATCACGCTCGGGATCTTCTCGCTGAGCGCCGACGGGGCGAACGGCTCCGTGCTCCAGATGGTCAACCACGGCCTTGTCGTGGCGCCGATCTTCCTGATCATCGCGATTCTCGCCGAGCGCTACGGGACCGAGGACCTGCGCGAGATGGGCGGCGCCGCGATGCGCGCCCCAGTGCTGGCGCTCGCGTTCCTGATCGTCACCCTGGCGACGCTCGCCATGCCCGGGTCGGCGAACTTCATCGGCGAGTTCTACATCCTGAACGGCCTCTTCGACGACCAGACAGCGTTTGCGGTGATCGCGATGGCCGGCGTTGCCATGGCCGCCTTCTACGCGCTTCGCATGTACCAGAAGACGATGCACAACCGGCTTCCGGATGGCGTCGAGTCGCGCGAGATGAGCCTTCGCGACGCGTCCGTCCTCGTCCCGCTCGTCCTGGTGATCGTCGGCATCGCGCTCTATCCCACGTTGATCCTGCAGCGGGGTGAGGCGTCCGTTCAGGACAAGGTGGGCGCCGTCACGACCGCGCAAGAAGAATCAGAGTTGGCGGCGCGCCCATGAGCCTCGCCTTTACCGCCCCGGAGATCGATTACGCGGGCATGTCCGTGATCATCGCGCTCACGGGCGGGCTCGTGGTCGTGCTCCTCGCGGGCCTCGTGAGCCGTGGGCAGCGCACCTTCGTGTCGGCGGCGAGCTTCCTGGCCTACGGCGCGGCCGCCGGGCTTGCGATCTGGCAGATGGGCGAAGAGAAGGACCTCGTGGCGGGCGCGCTTCGCCTCGACGATCTGGCACTGGTCGCGACCCTGATCTGCATCGGCTGTGCCGTTTTCGTCATCCCGTTGAGCTGGCGGGAGGAGGCGGCCGACCGGGCGCCCGGCCCAGGTGGCCACGGAGAGTTCCAGGCGCTCCTGATCGCATCGGTACTGGGCATGACGATCCTCGCGATGGCGCAGAACCTCGTCGTCTTCTTCGTGGGACTAGAGCTCCTGTCAGTGCCCCTCTACGTCCTGTGCGGCTCGGCCCTTCGGCGCCGGACCTCGCTCGAATCGGGCCTTAAGTACCTGATCGTCGGGAGCCTCGGCTCGGCCACGCTTCTCTACGGCCTCGCCTTCATCTACGGCGGCTCGGGCTCAACCGACTTCACGGGTATCCGCGAGGGCATCGGCGCCGGCCTCGCCGACGACCCCCTGATCCTGATCGGCGTCGCGCTGACGGCCACCGGGCTCGCATTCAAGCTGTCGATCGCACCGTTCCACCAGTGGACGCCCGACGTCTACCAGGGCGCTCCGACCCCGGTCACGGCCTTTATGGCGGTGGCGACCAAGGCAGCGGCGTTCGCCGTCTTCGCGCGCTTCTTCGAGGTTGCGCTCGGCCCCACCGTAGGCGATTGGCAGCCGGCGCTTGCGGCGCTCGCGGCGGTCTCGATCATCGTCGGCAACGTCGGCGCGCTTACCCAGAGCTCGCTCAAGCGCCTCCTCGGCTACTCCGGGATAGCCCAGGCGGGATACATGCTGGTGGGAATCGTCGCGGCGAACGAGGCCGGCATCGAAGCGCTCTTCTTCTATCTCGTGGCGTACGCGTTCATGAACCTCGCGGCGTTCTCGGTGATCACGATCCGGGAGAGGGAGACCGGCTTTGGCGATGACATCCGCTCTGTTCAGGGGCTCGGTCGCGAGCGCCCGCTGCTGGCGTGGCCGCTCACGATCGCGATGCTCGGCCTGGCGGGCCTGCCGGGGACGGCAGGGTTCATCGGCAAGCTCTATCTGATCGAGGCTTCCGTGGCAGCCGATTTCACGTGGCTCGGCGTGATGATCGCGATCGGCACGATGATCTCGCTCGCGTACTACCTGCGGGTGATCGCCGCGGTGTGGATGCGTCCGGCATACCTCTCCGACCCGACGCCCGAGGCTGGCCACCGGGCTCTGCCTGCGATGGCAGGCGGCTCGGATGAGGCTGAAGGGAGAAGGCTCGGGGGCATCCGCTGCCGCGTCATCATCGGCTTCAGCCTCATTGCGGCCTTCGCCGTCGTCTTTTTCGGGATCCTGCCCTCGCCGCTGGTCGACTTCGTCTCCGGGACCGGCGAGGCAATCACCTCGTCACTCGGCTGACGACTCCTCGGCGCTCTCCCCGTCCTTCCCGCCCAGGACGGCGTTCAGGCCGTTCAAGGTGTCCTCCAGCGCTTCGCTCAGCGAGCCACCCTCGCCATCCTCGCCACCGGCTCCGCCGATGCCGTCAGCCGTCGGCCCGCCCTCGGCACCGGCTTCCGGAGAGCCGGAGGCAGACGGACCTTCGCCGGCGCCCGCGGCGCCCCCGGAAATCGCATCTGAGGTGTCCGGACCATCCTCTGCGCCCTGGCTCTTGGCGTGTTGCCCCGGAACGTTCTCTTCCTTGGCACCGCCTGCCTTGGAGTTGGCCGCGGCCTCGGAACCTCCGTTACTCGCCCGCGTGTCGTCGGCAGGGGCAGACTGTTCGGTGGTCACCGCCTCGACTTCGTCCGACGCTGAACCCTGATTTGGAAGCTCGATCCCGACGTCCCCAAAGGTGTCAGCCGCGAAGCTGGGCAGCTTCACGCCTGCCGTGGCCAGACCGGCGGTGAGGAGCGGCACCGCGAAGATCGCGGCGGCCACGGCCGACGCGCGTGCGGAGATGCGGTACCGGGACCAGTCCGGGAGGTCGTCGAGGTCGCGGGCGGGGCCCGATTGCAGGGAGAGTGGGCGCCCGGCAATCCGATCGGCGAGGGCGAGCGTCTCTTCAGCGAAGAGACGGTAGGAACGATGGTCGGCGACCATGCGCTGCCGCAGGTAAGCGAAGATCCCCGCGGTCAGGACAAGGAGCGGATAGACGACGAGCCCCATCTGAAGCGTCGACCGCACGTCCTCGGGCCCGTAGACCGCTGGGCCGAAGATCGCCAGGCCGATCAAGAGGAGATGGGGCACGAGACTTCGTGCGTCCGGCGTCACGTACGCGATCGAGACGGCGATTAGGAAGTAGAGGGCGAGATAGGCCTGTCCGAAGACCGCAACTGCCCAGGCTGCCTCGACGGTGGCGAGGACGCCGAACAGGTGGAGCCAGCGTCCATCCATGCGCTCCCACGGCAGCGCCATGCAGACCAGGCCCGTTGTGAGCGCGGCGACCGTCGATAGGTATGCCTCGGCCGGAGGGAGAGGCTCAAGGAGCAGCGTGCTGGGCACCGCGAAAACCGCGGCCCCGATGATTCCCAGTCCCGCGAGCATTCCGTACCCGCGGGTCAGGGTGGAATTAACCGTCCCAGACCTCATATCGACTTACCCAGCGCCCTTTATATCGCGCCGTTACTCCGTTTACGACAGTCCAACCATCGCACCATCAAGCGAAGTTTCGGTTAACGCGAGCGGCTGGATCAGTCGCGGGTCTTCGAAGCGAGCTCCGCGAGGCGCTCCTCGACGTTCTCCGCCGTTGCCTCCTGTTCGGGAGCGGGTCCGCCCCTGATGCGCTCGGCGAGGGTCACCGCCTCGACAGCAAAGCGACGGTACTGAAGCTCGCGCCTGGCTAGCGCGTTGCGCAGATAGCGCACCACCGCCGCAGAGATGATCATCACCGGAAGCGTCACCAGCACGTGGTGCGCCAGGTCGTTGATGTCCTCGTCCACATAGAAGAGCGGGGCAACAGTCGCAACGGTGAAGAACACCATGAGCCAAAGAAAGTCCGAGCGCTCCCTGACGACATACGCGGTATAGACGGCGATCAGCACCTGGTAGAAGGCGAAGTCGTCGCTGTAGAGACTGGCCCCAAGGACGACGTAGCCCGTCGCAAGGATCGATACCCCATAGAGGGCACGATCGGGGAGCCTGCCCCACGGCGCGGCCATCAATGCCGCTCCGACGAGCACAGCGGCAACTGCGATCAGATACTCGGCCGCGTCGGGTGCCGGCTCTAAGAAGGCTGCTGCCGGTGCGGCAGCCAAGGAGCCGATTATGAAGAGCGCACCGCCGAGCCTCCCGAGCCGTATGCGCTCTGACGGAGCCATCTCGTCAGCGGTCGCCATTGGTTCCCCTCTTGGTTCCACGCTACCGATTTTCGAGTATGCCGCATCCAAACCTGCTTCGCTTCTTACCCAGATAGCGGGAATGATCCCCCGGCCGTGCCATCCGGATTGGAAACTAGGTTTCGCAAGCGCCCATGAGCTACGCATCAAAGATCCTCGCGGATTCGGTCTCTCTCAGAGGCGACCGCCTGACCACCTTCGAGATCACATTCCCGCGCATGGTCCTGCCCGAGTTCAACACCCATCGTGTGTTCTCCCGGAACTCCGCGAGCTCTCGCGCAATTCCGGTCATCAAACAGCTGCGGTTCGTGCTCGAAGATCCGTTTGTCCCATCCGAGTTCGGCGAGAACCAGCCTGGCATGCAGGCCAGCCGAAACCTGTCCGGCGCCAAGGCGGAGGCGGCTAGGCAGCAGTGGCTGAGGGCCCGGGATGACGCCGTGGACAACGTCATCTCGCTCCTGACTTCGAAGGAGTTCGGCCCGGACGATGGTGGCGTCCAGGGCCGGTTCGAAGCTCTGGCTCAAGCGCTGGAGAACAAGGAGACGTCCGACGAATGGCTGAACGTCCACAAGCAGCTCACCAACCGCCTGCTCGAGCCCTTCATGTGGCACACAGTCATCGTCACGGCCACCGAGTGGGACAACTTCTGGCACCTCAGGACTCACCCCGACGCCCAGCCCGAGATTCGCGAGATCGCGTGCCGGATGAAGGAGCAACTGGAATCGGCGGTGCCGACAGCGTGCGCAGACAACGAATGGCACCTTCCGCTGACCGACGACCTCGGCGAGGACGTGCCGATTGAGAAGGCGCTTCGGATCTCAGTCGGCAGGTGCGCCCGCGTCAGCTATCTCACCCACTCGGGCGTCCGCGACCACGAGGCGGACGTCACTCTCCACGACCGCCTGCTGGAAAGCGGGCACCTGTCTCCGTTCGAGCATCAGGCGCAGCCCGTCCCCGGGGACGAAGGCGAGGCCTGGCGCGGTAACTTCAGAGGCTGGTGTGCCTACCGGAAGAGCATCCCCGGCGAGTCTGATTTTTTAGGCCTTGATGAGGCGCCGGCGGCGCTGGCCGCCTAGACCCGCCGTCCCCGTCTACTTCTGCGACTTGTAGAGCTTCTTGATCTCGTCGCCGAAGTAGGGCCCGAACAGCTTGCCCTCCTCGGGGTTGTCGCACAGCGGCGGGATCGGGATCGTGCACTCATAGCCATAGGAGACGACCGAGTTCACCTTCTCGCCACCGATAACCCAGCCGCCGCCCGATGACCCACCCGTCATGTTGCAATCGATCCGCGTGGGCTTGGGGTTGTTCTGGTCGTTGTCCGTGCCCTCTGACTGAGAGTCGCAGCGGTACATCTTCTCGCCATCGAACGGGTCCTCGGCGGGGTACCCGAAGACGTCGAAGTGCTGATCGTGGCTCTTGTTGAAGGTGATGCCGCGTTTGCCGACCTTGTCGGCCAGCGTCTTGCCGTTGAGCTTGTTCATTGTCGCCATGCCAACGTCGTAGGAGATGTTCTCGTTGGCTTCCCACTGAGGCGTGGTCTTGAGCTTCTTGGCCGTCCACTCGCCGAATTTGGAGGGGCCGTCGTCATAAGCCGGAGCAAACATGAAGTTCGTGACGTAGCCGTTCGAGCTATGCGTGCAGTGGCCGGCAGTCACCACAAGGCCCTCCGTCTTGGACTTGACCGATGTGCCTGAGCAGACATAGTCGAGTCCGCCATCCGTGAAGAAGACCTTGCCATGAGTGCGGAATGGCTTCGCGCCGGGATTGCTCACCTTCTGGGCGTTCGAACGCCGTGCTTGCGTCGAACCCAGGCCTAGGTCGACGTCGCCGATCGGCACAACTGTTGGCACTCCGCTCAGGAGGGCGTCGCCTGGAATCGCCGTCTCCATGCGCTCGGGCGTCCAGTAGTCGCGGACCGCGCCGGCAGACTCCTCTGTCTCGTAGGCGAGAGCACCACCAGGCACCGCCAGGCATGCAACTGTGGCCGCCACAGCGGCCAGGGGGATACGACGTGGTGAAACCCTGCTCAGGAAACGCACAGGAACAGCCTAAGGAACTCGATGAAACCCCGCGCCAGTTCTCCTCGTCAAGCGGGATGCGCTCAGTTCGACGAGGGCGGCCACACCTTCGGCCTGGTCGACCAGTCGCGACGATCGCGTGAACTGGCCAGGGTGAGATTCTTGAGCCTTCGCTCGAGGGCTGCGGGTGAGTCGTCAAGGGTCCGATCGCCGTTTCCCTTGATGCGGTCGCCGTTTCCCTTGATGCGCTCGCCGAGAGCGATCGCTTGGCTCGCGAACACTCGGTACTGCTCCTTCTGCTGTTCCACGACCTCGTGCATGTAGCGCGAGACGTACGCGACGATAAAGAGGACGGGAAGCGTCGCGAGAATGATGATCGCCTGGTCGGAGAGGTCCCGGTTCGTGTAGGCGAACGGGATCAAGAGCGCCAAGACGAAGTAGGCCATGTACGCCGAGAACACGATTGGCTTGCGCACCGAAATCGCGACGAACATGCCCGCGAGCACCAAGAAGAACGAAAAAACAACGGAGAAGACCGCTACTCCGGCGACCACGACGAGGGCCCCGACCACCGGAAAGAAGTGAAGCCAGCCTGGCTCCATCCGTTCCCACGGCAAGAAGAAGGCGATCAAGCCGAGCAGGAAGCCAGCTGCCGACACGACATGCTCGTAAAGCTGGGGCTGTGGCTCGAGGAGGAGGCCCGCCGGAATCGCTGTCAGCGAGCCGACCATGAAGAGGAGCGAACCGAGCCGGGCGAGGCGCACTCGTTCCTCGGGCTCGATGCCCGCGAATGCGTCATTGGCTTCCTCAAGGAGTTTCATTTTGGCTTGCGGTCTTTGAACGCTCGCAGGCACAGCCTGTCCCCCTAAACCCAGTTATCGGCCGACCGATGCGCTATCTCAAGCGAACCGGGCTTCATCGTTCCACCATGCATGCGTCGCTGCGCCGGTTCTCGGGTATGCGATCACCCATAGGATCGCGGAAAAGCGACGGGAAGGAGAGGTCGTGGCGAACGACAACG
This sequence comes from Solirubrobacterales bacterium, assembly GCA_033856515.1. Taxonomy (GTDB): domain Bacteria; phylum Actinomycetota; class Thermoleophilia; order Solirubrobacterales; family 70-9; genus JALZKA01. Next base: position 123,140 of record JAWVEY010000020.1, on the reverse strand, counting down.
GCGAGCGCGAGGAAGGGGCCGAGGAGGCCGAGGCCGAGGTCGAGGTCCCTGAGCTCGACGTCCTGATGGAGACCGAGGAGACCTTTCCTCCGCCCGACGAATTCGCAGCGGACGCGAACATCTCCGACCCCGGCGTCTACGAAAAGGCCGCCTCCGACCGCGAGGCGTGGTGGGCTAGCTGGGCCGAGAAGCTCGAGTGGATCGAGCCATGGGACGACGTTCTCGACTGGTCGGACCCGCCGTACGCGAAGTGGTTCGAGGGCGGCAAGCTGAACGTCTCCGCCAACTGCCTCGACCGCCACGTCGCCGCCGGGAACGGCGACCGCGTCGCCTTTTACTGGGAGGCCGAGGACGCTGACGACTCGGGCGGTGGTGGTGGACGCAAGGAGATCACCTACGAGTGGCTTCTCGACCAAGTCCAGCGCTTCGCGAACGTGCTCAAGGGGCTAGGGATCGGCAAGGGCGACGTCGTCGGCATCTACATGCCGATGGTGCCCGAGGCCGCTGCCGCGATGCTCGGCTGCGCGCGGATCGGCGCGATTCACAACGTCGTCTTCGGCGGCTTCTCGCCTGAGTCGGTCCGTGAGCGCATGGAGTTCTCGCAGGCGAAGGCGCTCGTGACGGCTGACGCGACGCTGCGTCGCGGAGACCCGCTCCCGATGAAGGAGAAGGTCGACGACATCGCCGAGCAACTCGACTCGCTCGAGCACATCATCGTCCTCGACCGCTGCGGGACCGACCCGCCTATGACCGAAGGCCGCGACGTCTTCTGGCAACAGGCCGTCGAAGACGCGGATCCCGAGTGCGAACCGGAGCCGATGGACGCCGAGGACCCGCTGTTCATTCTTTACACCTCTGGCTCGACCGGCAAGCCGAAGGGCATTCTCCATACGACCGGTGGTTATCTAACCCAGGCGAGCGCCACGCACAAGATGGTCTTCGACCTGAAGCCGGAGTCCGACGTGTATTGGTGCGGCGCCGACATCGGCTGGGTGACCGGCCACACGTACATCGTCTACGGCCCGCTCGCGAACGGAGCGACGTCGGTCATGTACGAGGGCGCGCCCAACTACCCAGCCGAGGACCGCTGGTGGTCGATCATCGAGCGCTATGGCGTCTCGATCTTCTACACCGCGCCGACCGCGATCCGCGCATGCATGAAGTGGGGCACGGAGCATCCCGAGAAGCACGATCTCTCGTCGCTCCGCCTGTTGGGATCGGTCGGCGAGCCGATCAACCCGCGCGCGTGGCTCTGGTACCACGAGCACATCGGCGGGGAGAATTGTCCGATCGTCGACACCTGGTGGCAGACCGAGACGGGCGGGATCATGATCGCGCCGCTTCCCGGCCTGACCGAGACGAAGCCAGGCTCGGCGACTCTCCCCCTCCCCGGCATCGAGGCCGCCATCTTCGACAAGGACGGCAACGAGATCGAGGAAGGCGGCGGCACGCTCGTCATCACCCAGCCGTGGCCAGGCATGGCGCGCACGCTCTACAAGGAGGACGACCGGTTCATCGAGACGTACTGGGACCGATACGGCAAGGACACGTACCTCGTTGGCGACGCCGCACGCCGCGACGAGGACGGGTTCTTCTGGATCGTCGGGCGGATCGACGACGTCATAAACGTCTCGGGCCATCGCCTCTCGACCATGGAGGTCGAGTCCGCGCTGGTCTCGAACGAACGCGTCGCCGAGGCGGCCGTGATCGCCGTCCCCGACGAGGACACGGGCCAGGCGATCATCGCCTTCGTCACCCCCGAGGGCGACGAGAAGGGATCGGACGACATGTCGAAAGAGCTACGCGAGCACGTCGCCGACAAGATCGGCAAGCTCGCGCGGCCCAAGGCGATCCACTTCGCCGACGACCTTCCCAAGACCCGCTCGGGGAAGATCATGCGGCGAATGCTGCGCGACATCGCCACGGGCAAGGACGACCTCGGAGACACGACAACGCTCCGAGACCCCGCGATCGTCGAGGAGCTCCAGGAGCAGGTCGCGGCGTCGAAGAAGGACTAGGCGCAGGTCGCGCGGTCACCCTGCCCGCATGTGGTAATCGCTACCGCTCAGCGAAGCTGCTGAATTACCAGCGAGGCCGCGACCGGCGCGGTGCCGCCGGCGAGGGGCGTGATCGTCAGCGCCGTGGAATTCCCCGCCGGGTTGACCACCGAGATCGTCGAGTTAGGAGTCGTGGTCGTGACTAACGCCTCCCCCACGATCTGGCTAGTGCCTGTCGCCCGCCCAAAGACCGTGTAGTTGAGCTGGTTCCCATCCAGCCTGAGCGCGAGCTGGCCGGCTTCCGACACAGAGACGATGAAGTCCACCCGGTAGGTGCCCACCTCCGCGAGTACGAAGTTGTCTGCGCTTGCCCGGGTGATGTCGCCGCTGGCCGGTCCGTCCTGTGGGAAAGAGACAGCAGCCCCGGGGGCAACGGTCGCCGCGTTATTCGGGGGCATCAAGGCATAAAACTGGGCGAACTCCTGCTCAAGCTGCCCGGCCGCGAAGTCCTCTCCAAGTAGCGATCCGTTGGCGACCTTCGGAGAGGTCACAGAGTTGTCCGCGAGGTCCTCCCCCTTGACCTGCCCATTCTTGATGTGCTTGGAGCGGACGTCGTCCCTCTGAAGCTCGACGGCGGCGTAGGCGGTGCCGCCAAGGGCGACGAAGAGCGCCAGCGTCGAGACGACACGCGAGTAAGTGAGCTTTTGGCGAAGGTGCTCCATGGGGACCTCAACTTGCGGGTCAGGGCGGAGCAATATAGCTGCAGGTTGCTGGCCGGGTCGGGAGTTAGGTGCTTCCCCAAGGCGCCTACTGCGCCTCAGCGCTGACGCGGGCCTCCGGCGGCACGCAGTAGGCGCCCTCTGAAAAGCCCTGGCCTTCGAGGCCGAAGGCCCAGTTGAATCGCGCGCGGTAGTTCTCGAGCGCTGCGATGTCAGTGAGCTCGACGAGCTGGGCCTCGCTGAACCGCTCGCGGAGCTGCGCGAACAGCTCGTCTGAGACCTCGACCGGGCTCCTTGACATGCCCGTCGCGTAGTCCATCACGAGCTTCTCGGTCTCGTCGAACACGTCGGAGTCGCGGTAGTGAGGCAGCTCTCGCATCTCGTCCTCGGTCACCCCGTGGCCCTTCGAGAGAAACGAGCCGAAGTCAAGGCACCACTCGCAGCCGGAGACCATTGCCGCTCGCATCGAAGCCAGGTGCTTCAGGCGCTCGGGCACGGTGGTCGCCCGCTCCGCCGCGAGCTCGTGCATCGAGTAGCCCGTCATGACCGTCGGGTTGTGCGCGAACACCCGCATCGGCTCCATTACGTCGCCGTAGCGCCGCCGGGATACCGCATAGGAGATGCGCGTGATCGGGTTGCGGGTGGAGTCGGGAACCCCCTCGATTCGAAAACCGTTCGCACCCGGCTCTGCGGGAGCCGGCTTGCGCGGTGCGGCGCTCTCCCTCCAGACGAGGTAGAGCACGCCGAGCGGGAGCAACACCGTCGCCGCGAGGGCGATGACGTTCGCGATCGCGTTGCCGGTCGAGTACGGCTCCAGATGGAGCATGTGCCAAACGGTGTGCGGGAGGCTGAAGGAAAGGAAGGCGACGAGCGTGATCACGACCCAGCGCCGTTCGAGCCGGACCGCCGCGGCCAGGAGCATCACCGAAGTCGCGAGGAAGAGGCCGCCGAAGTCCGTGACCAGGTGCTCGTTGTAGGCGGGCAGGACCTCGACCCAATTGAGGCCTAGCGGGAAGTCCTCGTAGAAGGATCTCGGGAAGAACAAGGCGTAGGTGCCGAGCACGCCCTGGATGACGCCGAGTTGGATCAGGGTGAAGCGCGCCTCGAACCGGTAGCGCGTGAGGGTGCCGTCGTTCATTTCCTCTTCCTTTCGTTTTGCTCCACGAGCGCCAGCGCGACCTCTACGTGGGCGGCCGAGAAGCGCTCATCCGAGATGTCCACGAAGTCCCTTCCGACGATGAAGCCCTGGAGTGCAAATCCAACCAGTGCCGAGCAGAGCACCGCGCCGAGCGCGTCGATGTCGTCGAACTCGACGTCGTGGGAGGCCGAGTAGCGCCTGAGCACCTCGGTCGCGAGCGCATGGCCGGGCCGGACGATCGCCTCCCGGAAGGCGTCCCTGAACGCGGGCAGGCGATGGCCCTCCTTCATCACGATCAGCGCAAGCTCGCGCTCGCGCGCCAACTCGGCGAGGCCCCAGCGCGCGATTAGCGAGAGCTCCGAGCGCAGGTCCGAGAGCGGCCCCAGGTCCAAGCGGTCCGGCAGTGCGATTATCTCCTGCATGCGCTGCGCAAGCGCGACCTCCAGAAGCTCCTCCTTCGAGCGGAAGTGCTTATAGAGCGCACCAGAGCGCGGCGACAGGCCAGCAGCCCGCTCGATCTGGGCGGTCGACGTCGCGTCGAACCCCTGAGCTGCGAAGAGCTCGAGCGCCGCGTTGATGATGCGCTCCCTCGTGGGGACAGCGGCTTGCGCGGGAGCGGCTTGGGTGGCAGCCAAGGTAAGCACTAGATTACCAAAGGTAAGCACACGCTTACCGCAGGGGTCGGACACGCCCCGGGCCGACCCCCTGCGGTCGCATAGGCTCGCCAAATGGGAGGGGTCCCGGGTGACGTCGAAGTAATCGAGAAGTCCCGCCTGCGCAGGGACCTGGCAATCGCTGCCATCGCGGTGATCACACTCGGCGTAATCGTCGGACTCAACTTCGACGAGGTCATTGAAGGTCTGTCCCACATCACGTTCTGGGAAGCCTTCAGCCTCGTCAGCCTCCACCTCCTGGCGCTCGTCATGAGGGCGATCGCGTGGGGCCTTTGTCTTGACGCCGCGGGCAGCCGGGTCCCGCCGCGCGAGCTCCACGCCAGCAGCGGCCCGCGCTTCTTGGCCGACACAGTCGTGCCGACCTACGTCGGAGCCTGGGTCAGGATCGGCCTCTTGAAGCTGATGATGGGAACCCGGGCCCCAACGATCGGCCAGATGATTTCTGCCGACGGGGTGATTCTGCTGGTCGAGGGCGGAATCACGGTCGTGGTCGTGGTCGCCCTGACGTTTGCCGTTGGCCTGCCGTGGTGGTGGTCCGCCACTGTGATCGGGCTCGCGGGCGCGGGCGCGCTCATCGCCCTCTGGCTGAAGCAGCGCTACGCGGACCGGCCCTTCGTCCGCACCTTCAACGTCCTCGCCAAACGCCGCACCCTCGCGGCGCTCACCGGTCTCCTGGCGGTCGTTCTGGTGGTTCAGCCCATTCGCTTCTGGATCGTGATCAACGGTGTCGGAATCGACGCTGACGCCGTCGAGGCCGTGCTGGCGTTCCTCGCCACGAGCGTGATCGGCGGCCTGCCCGTCGGCCCGGGCCCGGCGAGCGTTGGGGCAACAGGTGTCGTCTTCTCTGGCGAAGAGCTGGGACTGATCGCAGCCAGCGGGATCGGCCTGACCGCGACGGCGTTTGTCGCGGCGCTTGTCTACTCGCTCGTGGGACTCGCCATCGCCGGGCCCGGCGCTCGCGCATCGCTGCTCGACCGTGCGAGCCGCGAGATCCCGTCGATACCCGAAGGCACCGGCACCTCCAAGTAGTCGAGCACGGTCGTCGCGACGTCCGCCGAGCGGATCGGGCCAGCGGCCAGCGGCACGCTGGACGCGACAGGGATGAGCATGTGGTCACGCAAGAGCCCACCGTGGGACGAGACATGCTCTGGCCACTCGTACTTTTCCCTGAGGTCGTAGCCCGCCGCCGCCGAGATCACGATGTCGCCGGTGCGCCGGGTGCGAAAGAGCTGAGCGATCTGAACCAGCGCGTCGGGATAGTCCGTCTCGGCGGTCTTGTCCAGCGCTTCGCGAAGGTCCATCCGCTGTGGCATCTCGCCCCACCCGAATGGGTCGCGCCCATCGCGTGGCGAATAGGCGACGCCGCCGTCGGTCTCCTCGAGGTCCGCGACCCCCCTCCTGCTCTCGACGATCAGGCCATCTGAGGTCTCGCCGCGCGTCGCGACGATGTCGACTGCGGGCTCTGCGAGAAGAGATTCGATCAAGCCGGGGTGCCGCTCCGAGATCACCTCGCGCGAAGGCCGGGTCGCCCACGAGCCGTCTTGCCCGCGCAGATAGATGTGGGACATCCCATTCCCCGAGACGCAGACGACGGCGTCAAACGAGGAGCGGAAGGCAGGCCACGAGTGGTACGCGGTCTTGATGCCATGGCGGCTACCGAGCTCGACCGCGACGTCGAAGTGGGTGTGAACCGAATGGTGCCCGTGGTCCGAGACGATCGTGATCAGTGTCTCCTCATAGGTCCCCAGCTCCTTGAGCTTCACCGCGGCCCTTCCCACGGCGGAGTCGACCTGGCGGTATGCCGCGATGGCCTCGGGGCAGTCGGCGCCGATGTAGTGGCAGTTCCAGTCGATGCCAGGGAAGGCGACAAAGCGAAAGCGGCTTTCCATGGCGGCCGCGTCGATCAGGGCGTCGGCGGCCCAGCGGTCGGCGCGCTGGTAGTCGTGGAACCAATGCGAGTGCGACCAGATGAGGGGTTTCTGGCGGCTCTTCAGGTTGCGCTCGGACGCCAGGCCGCGGTTGATGACGCCGAAGACCCCGATGGCTTCCGGAATGAGCTCATACAGAGTCGGGTGATCCGCGTCCATGTCCCGGGGCAGGTACGCGACTTCCGGGCCGTTGTAGCTCCGCAGCGCGTGAGGCGCGGCGGGTCCTCGTCCTCGGTATCGGTCGCGGTCGAACCAGCGGTAGCCCGGGACGTCCACGGTACCCGGGAAGCAGCCCGAAAGCAACGGGATATGGGCAGGCCCCGTGGTGCTGGTGAAGACGCTGGTGCCGCGGCGATACGAGCCTCGCTCGACGACATGCTGTGAGATCTCGGGCAGCTCGCCCGCCGCCAGCAGCTCCTCGAACGTGGCCGCCTTCGCGCCGTCGGCCAGGATCATCAGGCACGAGGGCGCCATGACGACCGTTTAGCGGCGGCGCTTGCGCTTGCGCTTCTTGGCGCGCTCGCGCCTGGCCGCGTTCGGGTTCTCTTCGTCGACGCCGGGGATCTCCATCGCGTCGCCTTCGATCACGTCGCCTCCCGCCATCGCGGCGGCGGGTTCCACGGGCTCTTCGCCTGCCTTGGGCGGCGGGATCGCCACGCCGGCATCCCAGGCCGGCGGTCGGCCCTTTGGCGTCCGGCCGGAGATCAGCAAGCCGAAGTACATGAACCAAGCGAGCAGCGCAGGGAGGGTCAACCCGATGAGCGGCGGCAGGATGAAGGTGGCGCCGAGCGCCATCCCGAGCGTGCCATGGAAGCGCGTAAGCAGGCCGGTCCGCACCCCCCAAAGGCACGTGTAGACCATGCCGAAGATGATCGCGATAGTCGCGATCGAATAGACGTAGATGGCGGCGGTGCGGGGGCCCGAGTCCTCCAGGAGATTTGTCGCGAGTGAGTAGATGTCGCCGACTCCACCCTCCTGAGCGACGAACTGGTCCGCGACCTGGACCTGGCCGATCGCCAGGAGGACGCCCTGCACCGCGTAGAGGATCGGGCCGAGGATCACGAGGAAAAGGAACGCGTTCGGTACCCGATCAGATCGCGCCTGCGCGGCCTTGTAGAGATAGGCCAGGGGCGCCGCAAGGAGCAGGAACGCGAACGCCGCGATGATGGAGCCGATCAGCTGCGACCCGGAGTTCTCGTTGATCGTGCGAAGCGTCGCGGTCGCTAGCTCGGAAGTGCCGCCGCCGCTCGACTGGAATGCGGCCGCGCCCACCAGGAGCAGGAGGGGAAGGATCGCTGCGATGGCCACCGGACGGCGGTACCGGCGCTCTCGCTCGAGTATCGCCTGAGTGCTCACGAGCGCCGAATCCTATTTGGCGCGCCCTTGCGCGCACTGGAGATACGCTGCGAGACATGCCTGAACTGGCCGTGACAGCCATTGGCCGTGACCGCCCTGGAATCGTGGCCTCGGTCACGGGCGCCCTACTGGAGCTCGGCGGCAACGTCGAGGACTCGCAGATGTCCATCCTGGGCGGCCACTTCGCGGTCATGTTGCTGGTCGCAGTGCCGGAGGGCACAAAGCGCGAGCTGGTTGTCGAGCGGCTCTCAGAGGTGGCGCAGGAACACGAGCTCGAGGCGATCTCGGTCGCCGAGGTCTCTGGAGGCGCCGCCAGGCCCGCGCCTCCCTCCCACGTCCTCTCCGTTTACGGAGCCGATCGGCCTGGGATCGTCCACGCTGTCTCCTCGGCGCTGGCCGAGGCCGGAGTGAACATCACGGACCTCGAGACAAAGCTCACCGGTTCGAGCGAGGCCCCGGTCTACGTGATGGTCCTGGAGGTCGCGCTCGGCTCCGCCAGGCCGGAGACCGTCGAGGCCGCGCTGGGGCAGGCGGGGGGCGAGAGGGACCTAGAGGTGTCCCTCCGCGCGCTCGACACGGACCCGCTGTAGGGCCCACCGTGGCGCCCCGCCCAGTCCTTCTCTACCCCGACCCGATCCTCAAACAGGTCGCGGCCCCGGTCGCGACGGAGGATGTGGAGAGGATCGCTCAGCTCCTGATCGAGACGGCCGCGACGTTTGGGCGCTGCGTCGGAATCGCCGCGCCGCAGATCGGAGAGCTCGTGCGGGTCGCGATCGTGGACGTCTCGGAGCATCCGAAGGCGGAGACGTCGAACGGCCTCATCGTCCTGGCCAACCCGCACGTGACCGCGCGCGAGGGGTCCGAGGTCGCCCGCGAGGGTTGCCTCAGCCTGCCCGATGTGACGGCAAACGTTCGCCGCGCCACGCGAATCGAGGTCAAGCACCTGGGCGGAGTTCTCGAGTGCGAGGGATTCGAGGCTCGCGCGGTCCTTCACGAGATCGACCACATGGACGGCATCCTCTTCTTGGACCGGGTCGAGAGCCTGGTCGACGACGTGTTCCGCCGAAAGAGCTACGCCGAGGGTTCCGCAGGCTCTTCCGAGCGAGCGACGGGCGAGAGCTCGAACGCCTCGCCGGGAGGGCGAATCGGGTAGTACTCGTCCTCGGGACCGGCGACGCGCGCGAGACGGTCGCCCGCGGCCAGCACCAGGTCGAGCACCGGGGCGGCGAGGGCGATGAGCGCCTCGAAGCGCTCGCGCATGCGGACCTGGTCTGGGCTAGGTGGTGCCACAGGGCAAACGTAGCGGCGTCGTCAGTAAGTTGAGGCCCGATGAGCGGGAAGTCGGAGACTCAGAGCTCCGCGGGGCGGATCGCGGTCTACGGAGCCACGGGCTACACCGGGCGGCTCGTCGCCGCGGAACTGGCGGCGGCCGGGGCCGATTTCGTTCTCGCTGGCCGAAGTCACTTAAAGCTCGACGCACTCGCCGAGAAGGTCGGCGGCTCCGCGGAGTTCCAGGCCGTCTCACTCGACGACGCGGCTGGCCTGCGGAGCCTCATCGAGCCATGCGCGGCGGTCATCTCCTGCGCGGGCCCCTTTGCGCTGCACGGCGAGCCGGTCCTGAGGGCGGCGGCCGAATCCGGCACGCACTACCTGGACACCACGGGTGAGCAGGGCTTCATGAAGCGGGTCTTTGACGAGTTCGGGCCGATCGCGGAGAAAACCGGCGCCGCACTCGTGACCGGGATGGGCTTCGACTACTTGCCGGGCGACATGATCGCCTCGCTCACCGCGGAGGGAATGGGGCCCCTGCAAGAGATCTCGCTCAACTACGCGGTTGCGGGCTTCGGACCGTCGCGCGGAACGGCGCGGACCGCCTTGGGCCAGATCGCCGGCGAGGACGTCCAGTGGCTTGCGAACGAGTATGTCCCTGGCGACCGCTCGATCTCCCGCGGCAAGTTCGACTTCGGCGGGGAGATCGGAGTCCAGCGCATGACGCGCTACCCGGCGGGCGAGCACATCACCGTGCCGCGCCACGTCGAGGCGCAAACGGTGCGCACCGCCCTCACGGCTTCGACGACGAGCCCGGTCGCGATCGGCGCACCTGTCCTGATGACCGGTTTCAGCCTCGCCCTCAAGACACCCCTCAGCCGCGCCTTTCAAGCTGCCGTCAACCGCCTGCCGGAAGGCCCGGCCGAGGGTCGGCGCCGCGCGGCCCGATTCACCATCGTCTGTGACGCGCGAGCGGGTGCGCGGCGCCGGCGCGGCGTGATCCGGGGCGAGGACGTCTATGGCTTGACCGCGCGCTCGATCGTGGCGGGTTCGCTCCGCTGCGCGGCGCCGGATTTCGCGAAGTCCGGGGCGCTCGCGCCGTCCGAGGCCTTCGACCCGGCTGGATTCCTTCCCGAGCTCTCCGAGTTCGGTGTTGAGCACGAAATAGTCGCTGTATGAGCAGCTCCACGGGAAAGGTCGCGGTCATCGGCGCCGGTTCGTCCGGGATCGCGTCGTGCCAGGTCTTGAACGCCCGCGGGATCGAGTTCGACTGCTTCGAGGTCGGTTCTGAGGTCGGCGGCAACTGGCGCTACATGAACGACAACGGGATGTCCGCCGCCTACCGCTCCCTTCACATCAACACGTCTCGGCGGACGATGGCATACGCCAGCTACCCGATGCCGGAGGACCTGCCGGACTACCCGAACCACTTCCAGATCGCGCAGTACTTCGACGACTACGTCGACCACTTCGGCTTTCGCGACCGCATCCGCTTCCGGACCGAGGTAACCCATATCGAGCCGAAGGACGGCGGCTGGGCCGTCTCCTGGTGCAGCCTCGACTCGGGCGAGGACGCCACCGCCATCTACAGCTCCGTCATCGTCGCGAACGGCCACCACTGGAACCCGCGCTGGCCCGAGCCCGCGTTCGAGGGACAGGACTCGTTCGACGGCGAGCAGATCCACGTCCACTCCTACAAGGAGCCGGACATGATGCGCGGCAAGCGGGTGATGGTGCTTGGCATCGGCAACTCGGCGACCGACCTGGCCGTCGAGGCTTCGCGAACCGCCGACAGGACCTTCCTCGCGATGCGCCGCGGCGCCTGGATCGTGCCGAAGTACGTGGGTTCAAAGCCCACTGACGAGCTTGCGCCGGCGCTTCTAAGCCGCCTGCCGCTTGCGGTTCAGCGCTTCCTCCTTGGCCGGACCGTCAAGAAGGCGGCCGGCGTACCGACTGACTACGGCCTCCCGCAGCCCGACCACAAGCTGGCGGAGGCCCACCCCACCGTCTCGTCGGACCTTCTTCCCCGGCTCGGCCACGGCGACATCGATGTGAAGCCGAACATCGCCCGCTTCGCCGGCGGGCGCACCGTCGAGTTCGTGGACGGCACCTCCGAGGAGCTCGACCTGATCATCTACTGCACGGGCTACAAGATCACCTTCCCGTTCTTCGACCACGAGCTTCTGGACGCGCCCGACAACCGGATCCCCCTCTACCGCCGCGTCGTCCATCCCGAGCTCGACGGCCTCTACTTCGTCGGCCTGCTGCAGCCCCTTGGGGCGATCATGCCTCTGGCCGAGGCGCAATCGGAGTGGATAGCCGACCTCCTGGAGGGGAAGGCGCAGCTGCCGACCCGCGAGCGCATGCTCGAGGTGATCCACCGCGAGGACGCGCGGATGGCCAAGCGTTACGTGGCCTCCAAGCGCCACACGATCCAGGTGGACTTCCTCCCCTACATGCGCGCGATCGAGCGTGAGCGGCGCGGCGGCATCCTCGGCCGCTTCGGCAAGACGCGCTCGCGCGAGCTGCTCGGCTCGTCGGGGAACTAGGCCGTGGCTGCGCCGCGGGACAAGCCCACGCACGCGTGCCCCCTGTGCGGCGGCAACGTCTACGCGTGGATCGGGATCCCCCAGTCGGTTTCCGACGCGAGTGTCGGACTGCCGTCGCCCGTTGACCCGGACGCGCCCGGAGGCGGAGACAACGCGCGACTGGTCGATCGATGTGAGAAATGCGGTGTGGGGATCGAGCGAACCGGCGGTGCCTTCGACCTTGCCGCGGAACTCGCCCGGATCGAGATCGAGGGTGGCCCCGATGGCGCGCGGACCTTCGCGGCGCCGAACCGGGCGAGCTGGCAGAGCTCGCTTGGCGGCGACGGCTGGGCCGCGCTCGCCGAATGGCCAGGGCGTCTCCTGCTGACCCCGCGGGCGTTCGCGCTTCTCGCCGAAAAGAACGGGCTCGAGCCGGAGAAGCCCGCCTTCCCGCCCGTCGGCCAGAACCAGCGCTGGCTCTGGCAGTCGATCCTGAACGGCATCACGCTCCACAACAACTTCCTCTCCGAGGTGCGCGCGGGACGACTGCGCATGGCCAGCGCCCGCGGCCCGGGGCAGTTCATCGCCGACATGCTCGCAAGCTGTCTCGCGACGCCATTCGTCCTGCTCGTCTCCTTCCCCCTCGAGGCAATCGCGTCGCTGGCGGGCCGAGGCGGGCGGATGGTCGTCCGCGCGCGCGCCGCTTCAGGCGAGCGTGTCAGCGACTTCGACGACCAGCGCGGCGACCTCGTCGGCGCGGTCGAAGTGCGGTAGCCCCGGCTCCGTCTCGCGAAGGTCCGAGCGGGCGAGTACCCGCGCGAGCTCAATTGCCGACTTGGCAAGAAGCGGCGGCGAGTCCGCTGCGATCGCGATCAACGCCGGCTTCGTAGCCGCCGCAAGCTCGGCATCGGAGCGCTCCCACGCCGGCACGGCGGAGAGCTCGGCAAACAGGGCCGCGGTTGCATTCGGGCCGCGATCGCCTCGCTCGGGCGGGATCCGGCCGGCACCCGCCCCGAGCGCGGGCAGGCGCCCAGCGAGGTATGCGTCGAGTGCCGCGTCCCTGCCTGACCCCGCAACCGCCTCGCGCACAGCAGCGACATCGGCGGCGAGCCGATCTGTCGCCTCGGGCAGGAAGGAGAGGAGCGGCGGTTCGACCAGCACTGTCCCCGTGACGAGCTCCGGCTCGGCGAGCGAGAGCTCGAGCGCCACGACGGCCCCGATGCCGGCTCCGCAGACCACGGCCGGGCCGCGATCGCCCAGCGCCTGGGCGGCGTACCCGGCCTGCTCCGCCACGGTGGTTCGCGAGTAGCCCTCGGGCGCCTCGGCGTCGCCCCACCCCGGGCGGTCGGGCGCAATGACGTTGGCATGCCCCGAGAGCGCCTCGGCGAGAGGGTCCCAGATTCGACCCGTGGTCGCGGTCTCGTGCAGGCAGAGGACGGTAAGCGGCTGGCGCTCGGGCACTATTCGGCGGCGCGCCAGGCCCGCTTTGCGAGCGGCAGGATCACGGCGCGCGGGGTGTGCTGGCCCATGATCGAGCCCGCACGGTTGATCAGGCCGGGAACGACAACGCGGCTGCCCTTATCAGCGCCCTCTACGGCTTCGCGAGCGACCTGCTCGACGTCGGTCCAGATGAAACCGGGGAGCTTGTCGCTCGCGCCACCCATGCCGGCCTGCTCCACGAACTCGGTCTTCACGGGGCCTGGGCAAACGGCGGTGACGCTCACACCCTTGCCGCTGAGCTCGTTGTGCGTGCCCTCGGAGAGGCTGAGGACGAACGCCTTGGTGGCGGCGTAGGTGGCTGTGTAGGGGATCGGCTGGAAGGACGCCGTCGAAGCGATGTTGATGATCGCGCCGCGGCCGCGATCGGCCATCGCCGGGCTCAGCCGCGCCTGGAGGTAGACGAGCGTCTCACAGTTCAGCGCGACCATTGAGGCGAGGCGCGCGGGGTCCGAGCGGTGGACCGGACCGGATCCGCCGAAGCCCGCGTTGTTGACGAGGATCTCGACCTCCAGCCCCAGGCCTTCGACCTTGGTCAGCATCTCGTCGCGGCCCGCGTCGGAGCCGAGGTCGGCGGCGATGTGCTCGGTGCGCACGCCGTGGGCGTCGTAGAGCTCCTCGGCAAGGGCCTTCAGGCGATCCTCGCGCCGAGCGACGAGGGTCACGCCGTGGCCGCGGGCTGCGAGTTGGCGGGCGATCTCCTCGCCGATACCCGACGAAGCGCCGGTGACGAGGGCCGTGGACGTATCTGTCGGCTCTGGAAGTGCCATCCGGCCGCAGGCTATCCGACGGCCGAAGCCGCTCTATCATCGGAGGCGATGTCCGATCCGCTCAATCCATTTGGAGACCCCGAGGAGCTTCAGCGGCGCTTGGCGGAGTTCGCCGAGCAGATGCAGGGCGCTCAGCAGGTCTCGTTCGCCGACAACGCGATCAACCTCGCGGTCCAGATGACCGTGGCGTCAATTCAGCGCCTGAACCTCCAGGGCACCAGCGACGAGCAGGCGATGCAGGTCCGCGACGCGATCCGGGTCGTCTTCCCCGAGGCAGTGACCCTCGTGCGCGAAGCGCGCGAAGGCCTCTCCTAACAAGGCACATCCCGCCTCACACCCGCGCGCCGAGCCGACCTAGCGTCGCGGCATGCGCGATGAACGTGGCGCCGCTTCCGTTGAACAGGCCGGGTTGATTCTTCTTGTCGCGGTGCTCTGTGCGGCGGTGGCGGGCGCTGTGCTCAGCCGTGGTGGCCAGGCCGAGTCGCGCGAGCTCGCGCGCGCAGTCTCGCAGAAGATCCGCTGCGCCGCGCATGGCCCGGGCCCGTGCTGGCAGGACCCGCTGACCGAGGCCTACGGCCGCCCTCTCGCCGGCTTGGTGCGCGCGCTCGCGCCTGTGCCCGCGGGTGCGGGCGCGCTCGGACTCCTCCCGGTCGACTTCCGCCGCTGCCGCCAAACAAGCTGCGCCGCCCCTGGCGAGCGGCCGCAGCTCACCGCCTCGAACCGCCGCGTGACGGCATTCGTGGCCGTGACCGACGAACGCCGCAGCCAAGGCACTGTGACGATCGAGTACTGGCTTTACCGCCCCACGCTCGGCTGGGAGCGCGTTCGCCGCCGGGCGTCGGCTGCCGACGTCGCCACACACGCCATGACACCGCTCCTCGAGACCACCAATCCCCGCCTCGTCCCGCTCGAAACGCTCGCGGGCAGAAATCACGTTGTATTTCCCTCGGGCGAAGAGCCACCCTGGCGCTGGCAGGTCGAGTCAGCCTGGGGCTAACGCTTTGCATGGAAAGCGCATATCTCAGCCAGCGCGAGATACTGCGCGGACGATGTCGCAGGAGAACGTGGAGAACGTGGAGATCGTGCGAGGGCACGTCGAGGCGTACACCCACGATGTACCCCGCGCACTCTCGTTCCTTGATCCTTTCGTCGTGCTTGATGGGAGTCGGACAGGGCTCATCGAATCCCAGGCAGTGTTCGGACACGACGCGGTCGCGGAATCGGTGGCGCGTTACGTGGGGGCCTTCGAGGACTACTCCTATGTGGTGGAGCGACTCACCGACCTCGGCTCCGGCGCGGTACTCGCCGCCGTGACTGAGACCGGGCGCGGGAAGGGAAGCGGCGTTTCCGTGCGACGCTCGCTCGCGATGCTCTACACGGTGATCGACGGCAAGATCGCTCGGATCACCGGCTTTGCAAGCGAGGGACAGGCCCTCGAGGCCGCCGGGCTTTCGGAGTAGGCCAGAAGTACCGCTTTGGACGAGGAGCACTACAAGGGATATTCGCGTCCGGCTCCCGCGCTCAGGCCGCGCCGGCGCCACACGAGCTCGGACGTCGCGGGCCCTTCGGGCGTCTCGACGTCCTGGGTCCGGAGTGTCAGCTCGTCGCCGTTGAGCTCGAACTCCCTGCGCTTGTCCATGCCGGGGTGGTCCGGGTGGATCGCCAACTCGACGTGGTGGACGACGACGCCCGGTTCGGGCACCGAGAACGTTCCGCAATAGGCGTTGTAGGTCGCATACGCGGCCGCGCGCTCCTCACCTGTGCCCGCGCTCCATTCCCTCGAGCCGAAGGCTTCTCGAGCGTCGTGCTGGATCTGGACGGCCATGCGCCCGCTCTCGAGGTAGATGAGCTCGCCGGCCGGCCTCGCGCCGCCGTGGGAGACCCGCTCACCCTGCCCGTCGATGCCCGTCCATGAGACGAGGGTCCACTCGCCGAGGAGTTGTGCGCGCGGCTCGCTCACCAGTGGGCGTCGTGGCTCTCCATCACGCCCATGCCGCTCTCGAGGCTCAAGCCTCCGGGCAGGCTTCCCGTGAACGTGCCGAAGGGCTGGCGGTATGTATAGGAGATCGGCCCGCGCTTTTCCGTGCGCGAACGCTCGGCTTCCGACGTACATTCGATTCCGGAGCCGTCTTCGAAGCTGACCGACTCGAGGCCACGGAAGGTGGAGGGTCCGGGCTCGAATGGTTCGCCGTCGACCCAGATCGCCCGCTCGGAGCACTCGGGTGGATCGTTCACACCCTCGACCAGGTTCCACCCGACCTCGCGGCCGTCCGTAAGCGTGCCGACTCCGGCGGACCAGCTCCACACGGTGTGGCGGGGGTGATAGCCCGCGGACTCGTCCTCGACGCCCCGCGCCTTGCAGCGGATGCGGTGCTCTCCGAATCGCACGTCGACGTCGACGTCGACCACTCGCTTGCGGGTCCAGACGAAACCGTCCTCGCCGTTGTCGCACACGCATTCGGCCCACGTGCCGCCGCCGGTGCGAAGAAAGCCGCGGACTCCGCCCGCGTCGGGATGCCTGGCCTCGATGCGAACCAAGGAGCCTTCGTCGGGAGCGTTTTCCACGGCGCCGCCTTCGCCGTCCTCGGACCACACCTCGCCGCGGGCGCCGGGAAGGCGCATGACCGTGCGCTCGGTGAGCTCTGAGTGCACACGGTCCCACACCGCCCAGAACGTCTGCGACGCAGGCCCGACGCTCACGCGTGCCGCGCAGACCATCACCTCGTCGGAAAAGGCACTTAGGTAGCGCCAGCGCTTGCGGTTCACGCCCTTGTAGCGAAGCGGCATCTTGCCGGGCGGAAGCGGGAGGTCGTCGGGCCGGCCGGGCCCGGGCCCGCGCCAGGGCAGCGTCTGGATGCCGGCACTCATTCCGGCTCCATCACGGTCCGCCCGTCATCCGTGACTGTCCAGAAGGGATTGTGGGCGACCTCCCACGGGTGCCCGTCCGGGTCTGTGAAGGCGAACGAATAGCCGCCCCAGAAGGTCTCGGCCGGCTCGCGGGTGACCGTGCCGCCCGCGGCGCGCACCTCGTCCGCAACTGAGTCCGCCTCCTCGGGCGAGCGCACGTTGAGTGCAAGCGTGAACCCCGATGAGCCGCCGGGATCGCTGACGCCCGAGTCCTCGGCGAGCTTGGCGCGGTCCCAGAGCGCGACGATCATTCCTCCTGTCTGGAAGAAGATGACGTCGCCGTCCGGCGAGCGCCCCTCCCAGCCGAGGGCTTCGTAGAACTTTCGCGAACGTTCGAGGTCTGCGACTCCGATGGTGATGAGCGAGAGGCGCTGCTCCATCGAACCGATGTCTTATTCGATGGTGGCGATCGGATCGCCGGAGGAGATCGGCTGACCTTCGGCGACGCTGAGGGCGGTGATCTTGCCCGACTTGTGGGCCGTGATCTCGTTCTCCATCTTCATCGCCTCGATCACGCAGATGATCGCCCCCTCCTCCACGTCCTGCCCCTTTTCGACATTCACCTTGAACATCGTGCCTTGAAGCGGCGAGACGATGTCGTTCCCCGACGCCGCGCTGCCGCCGCCCGCCTTACGCTCACGCTTGGCCGGGCGCTTAGCTCCCGCTCCGTTGGCTGCGCCGCCGGCGGGCGCCGCAGCGCCGATCACCTTCACCGAGTGAAGACGGCCGTTCACCTCCACCTGGTAGGTGCGCTCGGACTTCGCCTCCTCCTCACCCTCGGCGGGCTTCGCGGGAGCCTCGGGCGCCAGCGTCTTCAGCCACTTCTTGTCCGCGATCTTCTCGCGAAAGGTCGAGGCCTCGGCCCATTCCTCGGATGCCATGACGGCCTTGTGGAACGGGATGAGAGTCGTGAGCGGCTCGATCTTGTATTCGTCGAGCGCGCGGAGCATCCGGCGCGTTGCGGAGGGGCGATCGACGTCCCAGGTGATGAGCTTTGCGACCATCGGGTCGTATAGCGGCGTCACCTCTGATCCGGCCTCGAGGCCCGAGTCGACGCGGACGCCGGGGCCCGAGGGCTCGATGTAGCTCTCGATCGGGCCGGGTGCGGGAGCGAAGTTCTTGTGGGCGGCCTCGGCGTTGATGCGGCACTCGATCGCGTGCCCGGTCAAGCGCACGTCCTCTTGCTTGATCGAGAGCTCCTCACCCGCGGCGACCCGGACCTGCTCGCGCACGATGTCGATGCCGGTGACCATCTCGGTCACGCAATGCTCGACCTGGACGCGGGTGTTCATCTCCAGGAAGAAGTACTCGTCGCCAACCTGCATGCCCTCGATCGTCCCTGCGCCGCGGTAGTCGACGGCCGCAGCGGCGTCCGTCGCGATCTTGCCGATGCGCTCGCGCATCTCATCGTCGACGAGCGGGCCGGGCGCTTCCTCGATCAGCTTCTGGTGGCGACGCTGGATCGAGCAGTCGCGCTCGCCCAGGTGGATGACGTTCCCGTGCGAGTCGGCGAGGACCTGGACCTCGACGTGGCGCGGGTCCTCGAGGTAGCGCTCGAGGTAGACGCGGTCGTCACTGAAGAACTTCTCGCCCTCGCGCGCGGCGCCCTCAAACGCCTCTTCGAGCTCATCCTCGGACATGGCTACGCGGAAGCCCTTGCCGCCGCCACCTCCCGCGGCCTTGCAGGCAACGGGGTAGCCGATCTCCTTGGCGACCTTCTTAGCGGCCTTGGCGTCGGGAGAAGGCTCGGTCGAGCCGGGGACGATCGGAACGCCGGCCTTCTGCATGATCTCGCGCGCCTTGGTCTTCGAACCCATCGCCTCGATCGCTGCGGCGGGAGGTCCGATGAAGGTGAGGTCGGCGTCGTCGAGCGCCATCGCGAAGGTGGCGTTCTCAGCCAGGAAGCCGTAGCCGGGGTGGACGGCCTCGGCGCCCGCCTCCTTCGCGACCTCGATGATCTTGGGGATGTTGAGGTAGCTCTCGGCCGGCGTCGGTGGCCCGAGGAGGTACGCCTCGTCGGCGATGCGAACAGCAATCGATTCGCGGTCGGCCTCCGAATAGACAGCCACGGAGGCGATCCCCATCTCCTTCAGAGTGCGGATCACGCGCACCGCGATCTCCCCACGATTGGCTACAAGGACCTTCTCGAACATGCGGCGCGAGTCTATGGAACGACCGCGCTGCTCAGCCAGAGCCGCAAACGGCGTAGCCGGTCATCTCGAGTGCCTTGCCAGCGTAGGTTGCGATCTCGACTTTCCACAAGTCGTCGTCGGGAAGCGACATAACCGCTCTGGCGCTTCCGATCCCCTTCGTCTTGAAGCCACCACCCGAAGGCTCAAGCCCTCCCTTGCATTTCGGCTTGAGGTTCACGTCGGCGTTGATACCTCGAGGCTTGCGCACTGGGGGCGGTGCCTTCGTCTGCTTTTCGATGGTGTAGGAGCTGCCATCGAGATCGCAGATTGCGAAGGCGAAGACAGATGCCGTGTTTAGGCCACCGTTTTGCGCGCGCACCGCCCATTTGCGCGAACCCGCCGGATAACTCGAGAGAAGGGCGAGGTCACCGTCTTGGAGTCGAAAGCCCCCGCCGGACACGGTGCTTCCGTCGGGACACCGCGCCTTCACCGTCTTCGTGGTGCCCGAGTCCACAGCGCGGTCTTTGTCTTTGATTCCAAAGTCGCCGTCGTCGTCACACACCGCGGTTCCGAAGAGCTCAAACGTGCCGGTGCCGTCTGTATTGCTCCCCGTCACGACGAACTTGCGCTGGGAGCTGGGAAAAGCGCCGTTGATCCTTCTCGAGACCTCACCATCGAGGAAGAACCCGCCGCCAACCACGGCCGAGCCCTGCGGGCATTTGATGTTCATGCCCCCGGTGGTCATTTCGGTGAGGGTCTCCGAGTCGGACTTGATCTCGTAGCCGCCGCCCGCCAGGGCAACGCTCGCCGCGGCGAGTAACGCCCCTGTTGCCAACCCCACCGTTCGCACTCCCCTGCGCATTGACTTAGACGATACGCCGAATCATCCCGTGGCGTCAGTCCCGCGGCGCACCATCTGCTCGCGGCCCGGCCCCACACCGACGAGGCTCACGGGCACGCCGACGAAGTCCTCGATAAAGCGGATGTACTTCCGAGCAGCCTCGGGCAGGTCGTCGTCCGTGCGGCACTCGCTGATGTCCTCTTCGAAGCCGGGTAGATCCTCGTACTCGGGAGAGGCTCCATGGAGGACGGTCTGGTGGTAGGGAAACTCTTTGAGGACCGCGCCCTCGTCGGAGCGGTAGCGGACAGCGACGCGAATCGGGTCCATCCCGGCGAGAACGTCAAGCTTCGTGATCACCAGCGACGAGAGCCCGTTGAGCCGCGCCGCGTACCGAAGGGCGACCAAGTCGAGGTAGCCGCAGCGCCTCTCGCGCCCGGTCGTGGTGCCGAACTCATGCCCGCGATCGCGGAGGCCCTTGCCTACGTCGTCGAAGAGCTCCGTCGGGAACGGCCCCGCGCCCACGCGGGTCGCGTATGCCTTCGCGACGCCCCAGACCTCGTCGATGTCGGTCGGCCCCACGCCCGCTCCCACGCACGCCGACCCGGCCACTGGGTTCGACGAGGTGACGAATGGATAGGTGCCATGATCGAGGTCCAGCAGGGTCGCCTGCGCGCCCTCGAAGAGGACGAGCCGGTCGGAGTCGAGCGCGTCCCAGCAGATCTTGGCCGTGTCCGCGATGTGGGGCTCTAGGCGATGGCCATAAGACTGGTACTCCTCGGCGATCGCATGCAGGTCGAGTCGGGGGTCCTTCTCGAAAGGGCGCAGCAGCTGTCGCTTCGGCTCCAGCGCAGCCATGATCTTCTTGCGAAGGATCTTGGGATCGAGCATGTCCTGGACGCGGATGCCCAAGCGGGCCGCCTTGTCGGCGTAACAGGGGCCGATGCCGCGCTTGGTCGTGCCGATCTCGAGCTTTCCGAGCTTCGCCTCTCCCGCCGTGTCGAGCATCACGTGGTACGGCATGATCAGGTGCGCGTTGGCTGAGATCTTCAGGCCCGACGTGTCGATGCGGCGACGGCGGAGGCCGTCGAGCTCGCCGATCAGGACTCCCGGGTCGATGACAACGCCGTTCCCGATCGCGCACGTCTTGCCCGGATGGAGGATCCCGGACGGGATCAGGTGGAACTTGAACTCGTCGCCTTCACGCAGGATCGTGTGGCCGGCGTTGTTGCCGCCCTGGAAGCGCACGATGACGTCCGCCTTCTCGGCAATCAGGTCTACGACCTTGCCCTTGCCCTCATCGCCCCATTGGGCGCCGACTATGACAATGCCTGGCACGGCGCTGGATTATGGCTGGGAGGGCCTACGAGTATGAGAAGCGCGTCGCCGTAGGCGGCGCGAGAAGCAGGTGCGTGGATGTTTTTCAGTAACGGTGGTCGCGGCCCTCGACCTGGAGGGGCCCCAGCTCGCCGCACATCTCGACCAGACGGGAGACGGTGCGCCCACCGATCTGCTCCTCGAGCTCGGTCTCTTCGAGGTTCGTGGTCACGAGCATCGAGCGCTCAGCCCCGTAACGCTCGTCGACTATCGCGTAGAGCTGCTCGAGCACCCAGTCGGTCCGCTTCTCGGCGCCGAGGTCGTCGATGTGGAGGAGATCGACGGAGGTGAGGCGCTCGAAGAAGGCCACGTAGGAGTCCTGGCCGGCCTCCGCGTCGTATGTGCGGCGGATGCGCGCGAGGAGCTGCGGCAGCGAATAGATCGCGACGCTCCGCCCAGCCTTCGCGGCTGCGGCGGAGACGGCCATCGCGAGGGTTGTCTTGCCAGTGCCGACCGAGCCGGAGAGCCAAAGGCTGTCGCCGCTGTCGAGCCGCGCCCCGATGTCGTCGGCGAATTCCTTCACGGCGGCGACAGCGATTCGCGACTCGGGCGCGCGGGCCATGTCGGAGAGCGGCGGCCGGTCGAACGAGACGCCGCGGTAGCGCGCCGGGATAGCGGTGGCCAGACCGCGCGCCCGCGAGCGCGTGCGCGTCACGCTCCGGCACTCGCAGGGCTCGACAGCGCCGTCCTCAGCGTCCAGCCAGCCCGTCCCGTCGCACTTCGCGAGCGGGCAGGCGGCGGCCGTCTCGCCGCGGCGGATCGGCACCACGGTGCCCCCGTCGCCGGCGGGCACTTCGCGGGGCCGGCTGCGTGCCGGCTCAGAAGTCATCTACGTCGTCAC
Source organism: Solirubrobacterales bacterium (assembly GCA_033856515.1). Classification (GTDB taxonomy): domain Bacteria; phylum Actinomycetota; class Thermoleophilia; order Solirubrobacterales; family 70-9; genus JALZKA01. The sequence continues at coordinate 101,169 of JAWVEY010000020.1, read as the reverse complement.
CGATTGGATCGTCGGGCTCGAACTCGTCACGTGGCGGCGGTGAACTGCTTACGGGCCCGCCATCGCGCCTGTGACTCTTGGCCAGATTCCGGAAGCGCGGATAGGGAGCCTGGAAGGCGAGCTCCACCTTCCCGATGGGGCCGTTGCGGTGCTTCGAGATCAGAAGCTCGGCAAGCCCGGCGACGTCCTGGTTCTCGGGCTCGTAGAACTCCTCGCGGAAGATGAAGCAGACAACGTCGGCGTCCTGCTCGAGGTTTCCCGACTCGCGAAGGTCGGAGAGCATCGGGCGCTTGTCGGGACGTTGCTCGGGGGCGCGGGACAGCTGCGAGAGCCCGAGCACCGGCACGTCCAGCTCGCTGGCGAGGAGCTTGAGACCGCGGGAGATCGAACCGACCTGCTCGACGCGGCTGATCCGCGGGTCGTCCGGCCGCATCAGCTGCATGTAGTCGACGATGACGAGCCCCAGCCCCCCTGCCTTCGAGTAGAGGCGGCGCGCCTTCGCCCGCAACTCCAGGATCGAGATGTCCGCGGAGGTATCGATCCAGATCGGCGCCTCCTCGAGCTGGTTCGACGCTTTGAGGATCCTGTTCCAGTCATTCTTGATCTGGCCCTTCGCAAGCTTCTTGCCGCCGATTCCCGCGCGGCAGGCCAGGAAGCGGTGAGCGAGCTCCGTCTCCGACATCTCCAGCGAGAAGAAGGCGACCGGCAGCTTCTTCTCCACCGCAACGAAGTCGGCGATGTTGGCGACAAGCGCGGATTTCCCCATGGAGGGTCTTGCCGCGAAGATGACGAGGTTTCCGGGCTGGAAGCCGCCTGTGATCTCGTCCAGGTCCGAGAAGCCGGACGGTGTTCCCGTGAGGTCCCTCTTCCCCTCCGAGAGCTCCTCCAGCCGCGTGGTCTCGCGTTCGAGGATGTCTGCGATCGAGGCGAAATCCTGGGAAGCGGTGTCGTGAGCGACCTCGAACATCATGCGTTCGGCCTGCTCCACGAGGTCGCGCGGCTCACCGCTGCGCTCGCGAACCGAGTTCTGGATCTTGTGGGACGCCTCCAGAAGGCGGCGCAGCATCGCGTTCGCCTTGACGATGCGGGCGTAGTGGTCCGCGTTGCCCGCGACTGGGACGGTCGACGCCAGGCCCGAGACGAACTCCGGCCCGCCGGCCTCCGCGAGCTCGCCGAGGTTCGTCAGCTGCTCGGTGACCGTGAGGGCGTCAACGGGCTCGCCGCGCGAGTGCAGCGAGTGGACGGCGCCGAAGATGATGCGATGGCGCTGGCGGTAGAAGTCCTCCGACTTCAGGTGCACGTCCACGATGACCGAGGCCACCGCCGTCTCGGAAACCATCATCGCGCCAAGGACCGACTCCTCAGCTTCGAGATTCTGCGGCGGGACGTATTGGTCTGCGGTGGTCATTGTCTATGTCTAGTGAAGGGCAGAGAGCGGCGGAATCGCCCCGCCACAGTGCGGTCACCGATAGAACCAGAATGAGCGGCAGTCCGCTGAAGCGGACTTGCGAATTTGCGGCAAGTTGAAGCGCGGGTTTACGCTACATCCATGAGGCTTATCCTGATCGTCGCTTTGACAGCCGCCTTCGCGGTCCCTTCGAGCGCCCTGGCAACCGACTTTTACAAGGGTCCGATCGCGCCCGGCAACCAGGCAGAGGTGATTGAGCTCACCGTCAAGTTCGACGGGAACCGCCCGGAGAAGCTCGCCAAGGTCAGGTGGGCAAACGTTCCGACCGAGTGCACCCCCAGTGGATCATCGGCGGTGAGCGGAGTCCTCGACGGGAAGGTCAGAGTCAAGAAGGGCCAGTTCGAGGCAACCAAGCCCGTGCGTAACACCAACGCGACGGTTCACATCGCCGGTGAGTTCAAGGATGGGGACGAAAAGGTCGTCGGAACGTTTCGACAGACCGGCTCGTCGGGCGCTTGCTTCAAGGGCGACACCGGCGAGCTCGACTTCCACGCCAAGCGAACCCAACAGGAATAAATCAACGAAACGTCCGTGAGTACGCCCTATAGGGGGCACTGACGGACGTTTGCCCCGGAAGCGCTAGTGCGCTTCGGCGACGATCGTCTTGACGCTGGCGGTCTGGCCGCCGCCGAGCTCGACCTCGACCATGTAGGTGCCGACCTCGCGGATCGGGTCGTCGAGCTTGATCTTCTTGCGGTCGATCTTGAGGCCGCGTGCCTCGGCGATCGCCTCGGCGATCTCGGCGTTCGTGACTGAGCCGAAGAGCTTTCCGTCCTCGCCGGCGCGGTGCTGGATCGTCAGGACGGTCTTGGCGAGAAGTGCGGCCGTTTCGCCGGCACGCTCCTCCGCCACCTTGGCCGCCTGCTCGGCGGCCTCCCGGCGGCGCTGCGCCTCTTCGAGAGCGCCGCTGGTTGCAGGCTGTGCGAGCTTGCGGGGCACCAGGAAGTTCCTGAGGTACCCGGGAGAAACGTCGACGGCGTCGCCGGCCTCGCCGAGGTCCTCAACGTCTTTGAGGAGGATCGCCTGCGCCACGATTGCGTCTCTAACGCTCGCCGACGTAGGGGAGCATCCCCAGTTCGCGCGCCCGCTTCACGGCGAGCGCGAGCTCGCGCTGGTGCTGGCGGGAAAGGCCGGTGACTCGGCGGGAGCGGACCTTGCCGCGATCCGAGAGGAAGCGGCGCAGGAGGTTGAGGTCCTTGTAGTCGATCGTCTCCGCGTTGATCTTCGTGTACTTGCGTGGGCGGATGCGCTCGCCGCGCCTGCCGCCGGGACCGCCGCGGCGCGGGCCTGAGCCCGAGCCCGAACTGGAGCCGGAACGGCTCGACGATTGGCCCTGCTCAGATCGAGGAGGAGACTTGCGGGCCACTTAGCGGGCCTCGTTCTTGGCTTGAAAGCTGGTCATATCGAAACGAATGCGCCGCCCTTCATCAAGGGGCGACGCGTGAGCACGAGTATAGGGAGGCGCCCATTCAGGCACCTCCCAATAGCCCGGAGCTAGGCCTAGAACGGAATGTCGTCGTCGGACGACGAGCCGACCGAGGCGGGCGCCGGCGAGTCGAAGTCCGACGTGTCGGCCGGGAGGCCGGAGTCGCCGCCGGCGAAGCTCTCGCCGCCGTTGCCGTTCCCGCCGCCGCCGCCGCCCGAGGAGCCGTCGCGACTGCCGAGGAACTGCACCGTCTCGGCGATGATCTCGACCGCCTGGCGCTTGTCGCCGTTGTCGTTCTGCCACTCGCGCCACTCGAGGCGGCCCGAGATCGCGACCGGACGCCCCTTGACGAGGTAGGTCGAGCAGTTCTCACCCTGCGCGCCCCAGACGGTCACGTCGAAGTAGTTGGGCTTGTCCTCCCACTGGTCGCCTGACTTCCGCCGGGTGTTGACGGCAATGCGGAGCTTGCAGACGGGAGTCCCGCTTGGCGTGTGGCGAAGCTCGGGATCACGCGTGAGGTTTCCAGTTACTACGACGGAGTTGATGTTCGATGCGGCCATGTGGCTGCCCCTTCCAAGTCTCGAAAATTGGTTCGCTTTCCAGTCTAAGGACGGGGTCGGCGCGTTCTCGCCCCACCTGACAAAAGAAAGGCGTAAATAGCGGGGAGAGGGCTACTCGGCGGGCTGCTCGGGCTCGGCCGGAGCGGCCTCGGGCGCCTCGGGTGCCTCAGCCGGAGCCTCTGCGACGGGCTCGGCTTCGGCCGGTGCAGCTTCCGCGGGAGGCGCCTCGGCAGCCGGCGCTTCAGCAGGGGGGGCCTCGGCAGCCGGACCATCAGCGGGGGGAGCCTCGGCAGCCGGAGCATCAGCGGCGGGGGCCTCGGGGGCCGGGGCCGCGGGTGCCGGAGCGTCCGGTGCGGGGGCAGCCTCGGCGGCCGGCGACTCGGGCTCAGGGGCACGCGGCGGGCGATCGTCGTAGCCGCCATCGCGGCGGCCACGGCCGCCACTGGGGCGGTCCGAGCCCGGGGTGAACACGAGCGGCGCCGGCGGGTCGATCACGGGAGTGCGTGGGTCCACCGTGAAGATCCGGACGCGAAGGACGCCGTCGGTGATCTTCAGGTTGTGGTTGAGGTCGTCGAGGACGCCCTTGCCCTCCTCGAAGCGGAAGAAGCGGTAGTCCGCCTCGTTGCGCAGATCGATCTCGTAAGACATCTTCCGGGTTCCCCACGTCCGCTCCTGCTTGAGCGTCGCGCCAGCCTCGATCCGGTGGCGAGCGTTGACCGCGATCTCCTCACGGCGCTCATCGGGCACCTCGGGATCGAGCATCAGAACGAGTTCGTATTCAGGGATGAGCTTGGCCAAAACGGCCGCGGAGGATAGCGGGGGTTCCGGGCCCAGAGCCATGCCAAGGGGGGCGCGACGGCGGCCCGCGGGGTTGTCCGGGTCGCATGGGAAGGCGAACTCGACTAGCGATCAGATGGACAGCAGCGGCCCGCATAGCCGCCCTCTCGGCCCTTGCCATAGCCGCTCTGGTCCTCGTGGCACAAGCACTCGAGCCGCCCAGAACCCCGCCCGTGCCCCCCGACGTGGGCCTCGGCTCACTCATGTCCTCGCCGGCCTTCCCCTCCCCGGTCGGCGAGGACTCCGTCGGGGCAACCCATCTGGCGGCCAGAGAACCCACCAACAACAGAAACGTCCGGTCGAAGGAGCGGCGCATGCCGCGAGGAGTCGGGCAGCCCCCTCCAGGAGACCGTGCATTTCGGGATCGCGCGCCCGGGTCGGAGGGATCGGTTCTTCCTGAGTCTCCTGGAGGGGGCTTGCCCAACCCCCCGCTGCGTCCCGCCGCTCCCGCGCCGACTCCAGCGCCGAGTTCTCCGCCGCCCGCACCTAGCCCTCCTCCCCCTTCACCCCAGCCGTCCGCACCACCTGAATTCGGTTTTGAGCAATGAAAGGACCTCTGACCATGAAGCGATCGATCCTCACCGCCGCGCTCCTTGCAGTCGCGCTGTTTGCAGGCCTTGCCTCCGATGCGCATGGCGGCACTTACAAGGCAATCCAGTGCTACGAGCGGAACGGCGCCGGGCATCACGATGTGTCCTACGACTCGAGCTCCGAGCGGTATCGCTCGAGCGCCGATTGTGAGGGGCCCGGCCTAGGCATCACCCATGAACCCGGTGCCTCGCGCACCGGCAGTGGCCGGTATGGGGCGTGGACGATTACCGCTCCTGACGGCACCGAGATCGTCCGGGCGGCCGCGCGCGTCAGCGCGTCGAGCCAGAACTCTCACGTCCCACAGGTCCACATCGGCCTGGAAGGCGGTGCCAAGGAGCTGCTCGATGGCGTGCGCGGCGACCTACACACGATCGACTGGGAAGGGTCGGCAGGCAGCTACTTCTCGAGCCGGCTTACCTGCCTCAGCCGCGATGACTGCGGCGACGGGCGCGACGCCTACATCTACATGCGGCGCATCGCGCTCACCCTCCGCGACCTCGCCCCACCCACGGTCCAGCTCGGCGGCACGCTCACCGAGCCCGGTTCGCGCCGCGGGGATCAGGTGCTGGAGGTGAACGCCGCCGACGCCGGTTCCGGGGTGCGCTCGGTCGAGGTCGAACTGAACGGCGAGCCACTCGAGTCGCGGGTGCTCGAGTGCAGCGTCAAGGACGGGGTCGCGATCCGCGTGCGGCCATGCCCGGGCAACGCGACGCCCCAGTTCCAGATCGACACGACGGGAGCGGGCTTCCGCCAGGGCCCGAACGAGTTGCGCGTCTGCGCCTCCGACTTCGCGCCCGAAGCAACGGCCAACCACACCTGCGAGACCCGCACGGTCCGGATCGACAACGAGTGCCCAATCGGCGAAACGACCGGCTCGGTGCTCCGAGCCCGCTTCAAGGGCGCGGGCAGCCGTCAGACCACACAAAGCAACGAGCCCGCCACCGTCATCGGCGCCCTGACGGACGCCGGCGGCCAGCCCGTACGAAACGCCGGGGTCTGCGTCGCCACAAGGATCGACACCACGGACGGCCCACCGGAGCGAGTCCTAGCCACCCCCACCACAGGTCCCGACGGCCGCTTCCAAACGCGGATCCCCGCCGGACCAAGCCGCGAGGTCCGGATTGCCCACTGGCAAGGAGCCCACGAAGTCATCGAGCGCTTCCTGGACCTCCGAGCAAAAGCCGTTCCCCGCCTAGCCTTGACCCCACCCCGGGGGCTCACCAACGGAGACACCCTCCGCTTCAACGTCCACATCCCAGGCCCAGCAAACGCGCAACGCCGCGTAGCGATCCAAGCGAGAGGCACCGGCAAATGGATTCGCATCGAAGGCGGCCGAACCGACCGAGGAGGCCGCTGGTCCGGCCGCTACCGCTTCACCAACACCACGGCCACAAGGCATTACGCCTTCCGAGCCATAATCCGCCGCCAACCGGGCTACCCCTACAACCCGGGCAAGTCGAAGACGAGGAAGGTGACGGTTACGGGGCCGTAGAGCCCGAGCGCTTCAGCTCAATGTCCGCCAGCTGCTCGTCGATCCAAACCCCAGGATTCCGGTCACGCACGATCTCACGAAGCCGTGCAGCACGCAGCCGCCGCTCCTCGGGGTCCATTGTGAGAGCCCGATAGATCGTGTCCGCCTGCTCCTGGATGTCAAAGGGGTTCACCGAAAGCGTGCAGTCGCCGAGCTCCTCATGGGCGCCCGTGTTCTCGGAGAGCATCACCACGCCGTCGCGCTCCGATACAGCGGGAGCCTCCTTCGCGACCAGGTTCATGCCATCGAAGAGCGAGGTGACCATCAGCAGGTCGAAGTGCTTGTAGCGCGCGACCGCCTCCGGGAAGTTCTCGTAGATCCGCAAGTCGATCGGCATCCAGTCCGTCGTGCCATGCCGGTGGTTGACGACGGCCACCAAAGCCTCGATCCGCTCCATGTACTCCGCGTACTCGGGTATGTCGAGGCGAGAAGGCTGCAGGTGAGCGATGAAGGTGACCCGCTCGCGGAACTCGGGGTGCTGCGTGAGAAAGGTGTCGAAAGAGGTGAAGCCGCGCAGGACGTTCTTCGAGAGGTCGGCACGGTCCACCCGGATGATCAAGTGGTCACGCCGGCGTTTGAGGAGCTCCTTCTCATATTCGGCAACTTCGTCCGAGGCAGCCGCGCGGTCGAGGCGCTCCGCGTCAATGCCGAGCGGGTAGGCACGCACCCAGGTCTCGCCGCCTTCGTGAATGACCACCATCCGGTCGTAGTCGACTTCCAGCTCCATGAGGTGCCTGCAGCAGTGGAGGAAGTTCCGGCAGTAGGCGTTGGTGTGAAAGCCGATGATGTCGTTGGCGAGCATGCCCCGGTAGATCTCCTCGCGTATGCGCTGCGGGAGAACCCGCCACGAGTCAGCCTGGGTCCACGGGATGTGGACGAAGTGTTGGAGGAAGACGTCGGGCCGCGCCTTGCGAATCAGGAGCGGCGCTGTGTAGAGGTGATAGTCGTGGAGCATCACGAGCGGGTCTTCCTCGCCCTCGATCGTGCGGATCACAGCCTCAGCCAGGTCCCGGTTCACCGCCACATAGCCCTCGTCCCATGCGTCCGCCTCTTCCTGGCGGATGTCGGGAGCGTTCGAGAGGTCCCAGAGGTAGTGCTGGATGAACCACAGGATCGGATTCGCGATCACGTTGTAGAAGCGGTCGTAGGCGTCCGGATCGGACTCGACCAGTAACACCTCGTAGTCGACCCCGTCCAGCTCGATGTGGAGCGGCTCCCCGCCCAGCTCCCGCTCGACCTCGGCGTCCTCCTCGGTCATCGCGGAAGCAATCCAGAGCGCCTTTCGCTGCGCGACCAGGCCGGTCAGCGCGGTCACCAACCCGCCACCGCCGCGGCGAACCACGCGCTGGCCGTCTTCGTCCAGTTCGAACTGGGCAGGGCCGCGATTCGAGACGATTACAAGTCTCTCGCTCACGGTTTGAACTTAGAGAAGACGACCACCGGCACCTGCTTGATTCGCGACTTGCGTCGCTCAGAGATCTATACGTCGATCTCAGTGAAGATCTTGAGCCAGTCGCGAAGGAGCCGGGGGCTGAGGAAGTTCTTTCGCGCATGCTCCTTGCCTGCTTTCCCGATCCGCTTGGCCAAATCCGGGTCGCTCAAGATCTCGAGGCTCCGCTGCGCGCACTCCTCGGAAGAGGAGACCAGGTATCCCGACTCGCCGTCGACGATCTGGAGCGGAATGCCGCCGACATCGCCGCCGATCGTCGGGCGCCCCTTCCAGAGCGCCTCGGTGACGGTGAGCCCGAATCCCTCGCGGGTCGACTTCTGAATGCAGACGTCCGCCTGCGACTGGAACGCGTTCACCTCGATCGCGCCCACGTTGTTGAGGTTGGAGAGGATCTTGATGTCGGGGTCTCCGTCGGCGTGGGCCATCGTGCGGTTGAAGAAGTCCCAGCCCTCGGGATCGTCCGTCGCCATCGAGCCGACGAGCGCGAGCTGCACGTCCGGCACCTTCTCACGGACCGCGCGATAGGCGTCGATCACGCCCATCGGGTCCTTCCAGGGGTCGAAGCGCGAGACCTGGCAGAGCAGGGGCCGCTCGGGGTCGATGCCGAACTGCTCGGAGACGAAGGCTGCATCCTCGGGCGAGAAAGCCATGTTCTTGGGCGACAAGGGGTCAATTGCGGGCGGCACGATCCGCACTCCGTCCGTGATCCCGTCGGGGACGTACTGCTGCATATGCCAGACGCTCGCCTCGTACGGAGCAATCAGCGGCCGCAGGCGCTCGATCGTGGACGGGTTCGGCGTCGAGAGGTCGATGTGGCAGCGCCAAACCCAGTGGCGCGATTTATCCGAGGCGTTGTTGAAGAGGCCGGCGGGCTGGGGGTCGTGGACGATGACCACGTCCCAGCCCTCCTCCAGGTCGCGGGCGTTCATCGCGTTGTAGCCCTGGAACACCTCCCACTGCTGGTCGGTGATCGATGCGGGGTCGCCCTGGAGCGAGTTGTGCATGAGCTTCGTGACGTTGAAGAACTCCTCCGCGCCCAGGATCACCTGCCAGTGTGCGTCGAGGCCGATGTCGCGCATCAGGGGGACGATCGTGTAGAGGATCTCCGAGACGCCGCCGCCGAACGCGGTCGCGTTCACATGGAGGACGCGCTTGCCCTGGAGGGGCTCAGCGAGCGCGCGGATCTCCTCGACGGTTTCCTTACCGACGATGTGGGTGTAATCGGCCAGCGAGCGCTGGCCCAGAGCAACTTCTTGGAGCATGAGGCGGGGCAGTCTATGGACGCCGGTAACGCGTTGCGGCGTCCGGGTCCTAGCCGAGCTGCGGAACGCTTCTGGGCCGCGTGCCCAGAGTGATGTCCAGCTCCATCTCCTCGCCGTCTCGGATGATCCCCAGCTTGACGTCCTGACCGGGCTCGAGGCGCGAGACGATCCGCGGCAGATCCGCCTCGGTTTCGATCTTTTGCCCGTCGACAGAGACGATGATGTCGCCGCCAACCGTGTACGGGATCGCCTGGAAATCGATCTCCTGGTCGCCCGGCTCCAGTCCGGCCTCGTCAGCGGGGCTGTCCGGTGTCACGTCCTCGACGATCGCGCCTGAGGTGGCGTCGACCTCGAGCTCCTCGGCGAGCTGCGGGAAGAGCGGCTTGGTGCCGACGCCGATGTAGGCGTACTCGACCTCGCCGTCGTCGCGCAGCTGCTCGACCGAGCGCTCGAACACGTCCACAGGCACGGCGAAGCCGACGCCCTGGTTCCCGCCCGAGGTGGTATCGATCTGCTGGTTGATCCCGATGACATGGGCCTGGGAATCGAGCAGCGGCCCGCCCGAGTTGCCCGGGTTGATCGACGCGTCCGTCTGGATCGCGCCGTCGATCTGGAAGCTCGTGAGCGAGGGGATCGAGCGGTCGAGCGCCGAGACGTACCCAACCGAGAGCGACTGACGCTCCCCGAACGGGCTGCCGATAGCGGCCACCTGTTCGCCAACGCCGACGTCTTCGATGTCGCCGATCTCGACCGGCTGGAGGTCGAGGCCTTCCGGGTCGACCTTGATGAGAGCGACGTCGCCGAACGGGTCATAGCCGATCACCTCGGCCTCGACCGAGTTGCGATCGGGGAATTGAACGAACACCTCCGAAGCCTGGTGGATCTCCGGCGCTTCAGTCTGGCCAAGGGTCAGTCCCTCCGCGTCCGTGACGACGTGCGCGTTGGTGACGATCTCGCCGTCCTCAGAGATGACGAAGCCCGAGCCCTGCCCCGCCTTTGGGACGTCGTCGGGCGGGAGCTGGCCGCTCCCGGGTTCGAGCTCGTCACCGAGGTTGTTGTTGCCTCCGTTGTCGAACACCGAGAGCACGGTGACGACGCCCGGTGCCGCACGGTCATAGACGGCCTGTGCGTCGAAGTCCGCGCCATTCCCGATGGGCTTGCCGCCCCCCGTCTCGGTTGTGACCGTTGTCGTCGAGTCGCCCCCTCCGCAGCCGGCCACGAGGCCCAGCGAGAGGAGCAGGAGCGCGAGAAGTGCCAGTACACGGGCCCTCATGCGGGCACCCCCGTCGGCGCCGGAAGGCGAAGGATGAACTCGGTGTGGCCGGGCCGGGCCGAGAGGCGAAGGTTGCCGCCCATAAGGAGGGTGAGGTCGCGAGCGATCGAGAGGCCGAGGCCGGAGCCCGAGACCTCGTCGCCCGTGACGAAGCGCTCGAATACACGCGCGGCGCGCTCGCGGTCGATCCCTGGGCCGTTGTCGGCGACGATGAGGGTTGGCTCCCCCTGCTGGAGCTTCGAAGTCACTGTGATCCTTGTCTTTTCAGGCGTGTGTGAAAGCGCGTTGTCGATGAGGATCCTAATTATTTGCTGGACTCTTTCAGGATCTCCTAAAGCTTTCACAGGGCCCGTTTCGGCCACCTGAATGCTCGACGAATGAGCCTCCGCAGCGGGCCCGAACTCCTCGGCGATCGACTTCGCGAGTGCCGTGAGGTCCATCTCGTCGGCGCGGACCGTGAGCGCATCGGCGTCGAGCTTCGAGAGGTCGAGGAGGTCGGTGGTCAGCTTGGTCAGGCGGTCGATCTGCCCGCGCATCGTCGCCACGAACTCCGCGCGCGCGGCCGGGTCGGGGTCGTCCTCCTCGATCAACTCGACGAATCCGCCCAGCGAGAAGATCGGCGTTCGCAGCTCGTGCGAGGCGTTCGCGATGAACTCCTTGCGCGCGTCGTCGAGCCGGGCGAGGCGGCCGCGCATCTCCTCGAGCGTCATCGCCAGCTGGCCCACCTCGTCCTCCGAGTCGACTGGGATCGGTGTCGAGAAGTCCCCGTGCGCGACCTTCTCGGCCGCGGCCTCGAGCCGGCGGAGCCTGCCGGCGTGCGCCCGCGCCGCAATGAAGCCGGCGCCGATTGCCGCCGCAAGGGCGATCACGCCTGCGATGAGGATCTGGCGCGTGATCAGGCTGACGTTGTCGTCGACGTCGTCGAGCTGCGCGGAGAGGACGGAGATCCACCGCACGTCTCCCTCGAGCGCGATCGGCGTGGCGGTTTCGCCGAGTCGCTCGCCTCCGACGCGCTCGACCGCCGTCGCGGTGTCGCCGTCCTCGAGCGCGGTCGTCGCGGCCGGGTAGCTGGGGGCCAGCGCCGTCCGCTCGACCTGGGAGTCGGCCACGACGAACGCCGGCCGGCTGCCCGTATCGCTGTCGCGTACCCCCAGCACGGTGAGCCGGGCGCCACCTGTCCGCTGAGACAGGCGCAGCACGACCTGCTGGAGCTCCTCCTGCGAGAGGCCCCTGCCGATCACGCCCGTAAGGGCGGTGGCGGGCTCGGCCGCCGAGTCGCGAAGGGACCGCAGGCGCTCAGCGCTCAGGCTCGACGAGAGCTGCGGGACCACATACAGGTAGATGAACCCGATCGCCGCCGCGGTGATGATCGAGAACAGGACGACGAGCTGGCTGCGGACGGAGCCAAAGACCGCTGGCATTCAGAGCCTCTGGAGCCTCAAGCGTCGTCGATTTCGCGGAACCGGTAGCCAACGCCGCGCACCGTAAAGAGGTACTCGGGGCTCGACGGGTCCTTCTCGATCTTCTCGCGAAGGTGCCTGATGTGGACGTCGATGGTGCGCGGGTCGCGGTACTTGGAATCCCCCCAGAGGCGGCCCAGAAGCACCTCGCGCGTGAACACCCGTCCGGGCGCGCCCGCCAGCGCGGTGAGCACCTCGAACTCGACGTAGGTGAGGGTCACGTCCTCGCCCCGCATCGTTGCGGCGCGGCGCTCGAGGTCGAGCTCCAGCTCACCCGCCTCAATCGGCTCGGACACGGAGACTCTGCCGCCCATCTCGGCCCTGCGAAGCGCCGCTCGCACCCGGCTTCTGAATTCGCGTACGGAGAACGGCTTGGTGATGTAGTCATCGGCGCCCATCTCGAGGCCGACCACCTTGTCGATCTCGTCGTCCTTGGCGGTGAGCATGATGATCGGCACCTGGCTCTTCGACCGAAGCCGGCGGCAGACTTCGATCCCGTCGAGCTTCGGGAGCATCACGTCGAGGACCACCAGATCGAAGCGCCCCTCGGCAAAGCGGTCCAAGGCCTGGCGGCCGTCGGTTGCGGAGATGACCTCGTAGCCGTCCTTGCGGAGCGGATAGGCAAGGAGCGTCTGCACCGCCGGCTCGTCGTCGACGAGCAGGATTCGCGACGCGTTCGCCTCACTCATCCGTGCCTCCCGTCGGGCTACGCCGCATATCGGTAAGGGTAGACCTAGACCCGACGTGGCCGATCTTCGCCTCTACAGACTCGCATTCATTCCTGCCCTCGCGGCGCTCGTCGTCCTCGCGTTCTCGCTGAGAGGTGTGCCCTCGCCGGTCGAGCCTCCGCCAGGCACCCTCGAGTTCGACGCTGCGAGCGCGGCCAAGTCCACGCGCGACGTGCTCGCCGTTGGCGGTTCACGAGCGCCGGGCAGCGAGGAGGACAACGCGGTCGCCGACCTCGTCGCCGAACGATTCGGGTCGGTTGTCACGGGCTCGCTCGGCGAGCAGACCGTCAAGGCGACCATCGACGGCGAGGAGACCGAGCTCCGCAACGTGCTCCTGACACTCCCCGGCGAATCCGATCACGCGATCGTCGTCATCGCGGGCCGGGACACCCGCGAGGGCGAGGGCGCCCCTTCGAGCGCGGCCGCGACCGGCGTCCTCCTCGAGTTGATGAACCAGCTCTCCGTGGCCGGCCGGAACCGCACGCTGATCCTCGCCTCGACGAGCGCCGCCAGCGCGGAGGGCCAGGGCGCCCGCGAGCTGATCGAGGCACTCCCCGGCCGTAACACCGTCGACGCCGTGATTGTCATCTCTCAGCCCGGCTTCGACGAACCGTTCACTCCCCACCTCGTGATGGCAGGCGGCCTCAACGGGCCGCCGGTAGGGCTGGCACAAACCGCAGCGGAGATCCTTCGCGACCGGGCGAACCTGAGCCCGGGAATGATCTCGATGCCGGCCCAGATCGCGAGGTACGCAATCCCCGCGGCGGCTGGCGAGCAGGCGGGGCTCATCGAGGATGGGCTTGACGCGGTCACGCTCTCCTCTGCAGGCGAGCTTCCGCTTCCCGCGTCCGAGAACGGGCGAGAGCGCCTGGACACTGAGACGCTCGCACGTATGGGGCCGGCGCTGCTCGCACTCGTCTCTGCGCTCGACGCGTCGACGTCGGCGCCGGCGAGCGGGCCAGGCAACTTCTTGTGGACCGGCGACAACCTCTTGCCAGGCTGGAGCGTCGGCCTGGTCGTCCTGGCGCTGCTCCTGCCTCCCTTGGCGGTCGCCGCGAGCGTTCTCGCCCGCGCGGTGCGAGACGGCGGGCACATTGGGCGCGCGTTCAGCTGGGCTATCGAGTGGTGGCTACCCGCGCTCGTTGTCTGCCTCGGCATCTACGGGCTGGCCGTCCTCGACGTCATCCCCTCGAGCGGCATCCCTTACGACCCATCCCGGTTCGGGTTTGGCGCAAGCGAGGCGATCGGGCTCATCCTGCTGGTCGCATTCGCGGCTTGGCTTTGGTGGGTCCTCCATCTGCGCCGGATCCCGTCCCCGCCCGGGCCGCTTGGCGGTGGCGCCGCGGCCGGGCTTACCGCCGTCGCCGCGTCCATCGTGGTGTGGCTCGCCAACCCGTACCTGGCCCTCCTGTTGGTGCCGCTTGTGCACCTGGTCGCCGTCCTCGGCACCCAGGGTCGCCGGCCGGCCGCTCTCGCGCTGCCCGTGCTCGCCCTGGCCGCCGCCCCTCTTGCGGTCGCGCTCATCTATGTCGCGTCGGAGCTCGACTGGGGGGCGTCCACGCCGCTTCAGCTCGCAGCTCTCATGGCGGGCGGCGGGATCGGTCCCGTACAGGCGATCGGCTGCGTTTTCACCCTGTCGTCAGTCGCTGCCGTGGCCACCGCGGCGCTGGCCACGGTAAGGGCGAACCAAAGCTCCGGGGCTGAAGATTTGACAGAGCCGGAAATCCGGGGGTAAACCAGGGTCGGGACCTCAGGCGACGCCTAGGGGGCACCCCCGGACGTGCGTCGGATGGACGTTCGTTCGATGTTTGCGAGGTTCGCCACTGACGATGCCCGGGTACGAACAGAAACAGAGCAAGGACGCCAAGACCCCGGCATGGCTACTTCACTGACCGACAAAGAACAGACAGCCCCCCAAGAGGATCCGACCATGACCAAGCTCAAGACTGAAGTCGCGGTGCATCAGTACAGCGTTGATTCATCGCTGGTCGCGGAGGAGATCCTTCGCAAGCTGCGCATGATCAGGTGGGCTCGCCACGAACTCGTGAGCGAATCTGGTCGAACCCGCCATCCGAAACTTCGCGGCCTGTAAGGCCGCCGAGGACCACACCCTCCCCAGCCTCGACCCGGCCCACCAGCGCCGGGTCGCAGGCGGTTCCGCGAACGGCTTCGAGTGCGTCTTCAAGCCGCTCCTCCGGCACCGCCGCAAGCAGCTCGTAGTCCTCGCCCCCGCTTGCGAGCGCGAGCGCGTCCCTGCCCGCGGCCTCGGCGACCTCGGCGACCCCGGGGGCCACGCAGCCGGCGCCCAGCCCGATCACGCAGCGCACGCCGCTGGACACCGCGATGTGGCCCGCGTCCGCCCCGATCCCGTCCGAGATGTCGATCATCGCCGTGGCGCCTATTCGAGCCAGTGCCAGTCCGGCACCGATAAGGGCCTGTGGGCGAAGCTGGCGCTCGCGGAGCGCTTGGGTCCGCGCCGGGTCGAGACCCGATGCCAGGTCCTCGTCCTCCAGCAGGAGAAGCCCGGCCGCCGCTCCGCCGACGGGCCCGGTCAGGACGAGGACGTCGCCTACCTGGGCGCCGGCCCTTGTCACGTGCGGGCTCTCTTCCCGCACGTAGCCCACCACGGTGATCGCTAGGAACAGGACGGGCGAGGCCACCACATCGCCGCCCACCACCGAGACGCTGTAGTCATAGGCCACCGCGCCTAGCCCGTCCGCGATGCCGGCGAGCTCGTCCTCCGAGATGTCCTCGGGGACCCCGAGCTGGACATACGCCTCGCCCGGCTGGGCACCCATCGCGGCGAGGTCGGACAGCGCGACGGTGAGCGCCTTGTGCCCGATGGCGTCCGGAGGGAACGTGGAGCGCCTGAAGTGCACGCCGTCAACGAGCGCGTCCACCGAGGTGACAGCCGGCCCGCGCGGCTCGACGACGGCGGCGTCGTCACCGCTCCCGACGATCACCTGATCGCTCACGACCGCCCCAGCCGCCGCAATGCGCTCCCGAAGGAGCGCGATCAGATCGAACTCACTGAGCATGCCCGTCAGAATAGGTCTCATGCGGTGGTTGGTCTTGGCGGGCTCGGTCCTCTTCGCCTATCTGGCGCTGATCCCCGGCGGCCTCGTTGTCTCCACGCTCGACCCGGCGTGCGCCGGTCCCGACTGCGACCAGCCGCTGGCGGAGGACATCCTGATGGGAATCCTCTACGCGCTCTCGTTCGCGAGTCTCGTCGCCTGCTCGCTCACGATGGTCTTCTACTTCTTCCGCACGACCGTCCGCGGCGAGGTCCTCATCCGTCGCGCGATCGTCTTCGCGGTTGCCGTCGTCGGCGCGACCTTGCTCGCGCAGTTCGCGCTCGCCTTCCCATTCGCCGCCCTGTTCACCGTGGCGGCCGGCGGCGCGGTGTACGTGGCGCTTCGCAAATTCAGCGCACGGGAAGCCGAGAAAGCGCTGCATGACCCGTCATCGAACGGGCACGGCAAATTGAACGGGCATCCGGGCTGACGCGGAGAACGTCCGTGAGTACGCCCTATAGGACGTACTGAAGGACGTTCGCGCGGCTAGCCGATTCCGCCGCCGCCGGGGCCGCCGCCACCGCCGGGGTTTCCACCTCCGGGGTTGCCGCCGCCGGGGTTGCCGTTCCCATTGCCCGGGTTGGCGGGAGGCCTAGGCCCCTGGCCTCCGCCACCGTCGTCGCCGGGAACGTCCTGGTCGCCGGTACCGGGGTTGTAGAGGTCGTCGTCGTAGCCGTCGTTGTCGGCATCATCCAGGTCTGTCGTCTCGTCTGTCGTCTCGTCTGTCGTGGAGTCGTCGAGGTCGCTGCTCCCGGCGTAGCCGCTCGACGCTGAGGAGAGGTCGACTGGGTCCTTGGGCTCCGGGAAGTCGTCGCAGGGCTCGGTGGCTGTCTGGGCCATGTAGTCGTGCCAAATCGGTGCAGCCAGGTCGGCTCCGTAGCCAGGAAGGGGAATGCGCTGGGTCGGGTTGCCGACCCACACCGCCGTCGATACATGCGGCGTGTAGCCGACGAACCAGGCGTCCGCATTCGATTCCGTTGTCCCGGTCTTTCCGGAAGCAGGACACCCGATTCCTTGGCCCGCAGCAGTGCCGTATTCGAGCGCGCCCTTCATGACATCAGCCACCGTGTAGGCAACGCCGTCGGATACGGCGCGGGTCCCACTTGACGGGTCGAGCTCATCGACGTCCCCGTTAGGGAACTCGACACGCGAGATCGCCGTCGGGTCGTGGTGAACGCCGCCGTTGGCGAGCGTCGCGTAAGCGTTCGACATCTCAAGCACTGATACGTCGATCGTGCCTAGAACCTCCGACGGGTAACCGAAGAGCTCCGTAGTAATTCCCATCTTGTGGGCCATCTCGTCCATCGCATCGGGGGTGATGTCGAGGACGAGTTGGGCGTAGACGGTGTTGACGGAGTTCGCAGTCGCGTCACGGAGGCTGATCGTGCCGCCGCCTGCGCCGCCGCTCACATCCCAGTCGGGCGGTCCGCCTACATACGAGGGGAGTGTGATCGAGGTGGGTGCTTTGTAGTACGTCGTATCGGGATCGATGCCCTGATCGACTGCGGCGGTCAGCGCGAACGCCTTGAACGAGGAACCGGGCTGGCGCTTTCCCTGGGCGGCGAGGTTGAACTTCGATTCCTCGTAGCTCGACGAGGAGGCCATGGCCTGGATCTCGCCTGTGTCGACGTTCGTGGACACCAAGGCGGCTGCGGCCGGCGGGTAGGGACGGTTGTTGATCGACTGTTGAGCGATGTCTTGGAGCCGTGGCTGGAGGGTCGTGGTTACCTCGAGACCGCCGAGTCGGGTAGTCGCTGTCCCGTACTTGTCGACGAGCTCTTGCTGGACGAAGTCGAAGAAGTACTGGTAGCGGCGAAATTCGTAACGGGTTCCGGGTTCGAGCCCGAGACCTGCCCTACTCCACTTGGTGAACTCGGACCGGCTGATGTAGTCCTGATCGAGCATCGCCTTGAGGACCAGATTGCGTCGCGCCGTGGCTGCGTCCGCGTTGAGGAACGGGTTGTACTGAGAAGGGGCCTGCGGAAGCCCGGCAAGCAACGCCGCCTCGCCGAGGTTCAAATCAGAGACATGCTTGTTGAAGTAGGTCTGCGACGCAGCCTCAACTCCGACGGCGGTATCGCCGCCGTTTGTCCCGTAGGTCGCGGTGTTGAGGTACTCCTCGAGGATCTCGTCCTTTGAGTACTTATCCTCATAGTCCATCGCCATCTTGGCCTCCTGGAGCTTTCGCTCCAAGGTGTCCTCTGGCTTCTTCAGGTACAGGTTGCGGACCAGCTGCTGCGTAATCGTTGATGCGCCCTGCTCGATCTCGCCGGCCTCGGCGTTCTTGATCGCCGCGCGGAGGATTGCGGAGAAGTCAACTCCAGAGTGCTCGTAGAAGTTCTCGTCCTCGATCGCGATGGTTGCTTCTTGAAGGGAGCCGGGGATCGCCTTTAAGCCGACAGGTTCACGCGTGATATCCGCGTCGATGACGCCGAGCGGGCTTCCATCGGCCGCGAAGATCTCGGAGTTCTCGGTCGTCGGGTTCGACAGCGGCTTCAGCTGGTCGATGGACGGGGCGTCCTGGAACTTGTCGTATACCCAGCCCGCAGCGGCGCCGGCGGCAATCCCGATCACTACCAGGATTACGCCGAATCCCAGGAGGATCTTCTTACCGACCGAACCCTGCGAGCGCTGATGGCGCTTTCGTGTTCGTGAGGACATAGCTAGCCGTAAAAAGGGTAACGATGCGATCCCGATCGCGGATCACCCTGCAAGAGCGCGGTCGAAAGCGCTATTCGGAGTCGATGTCGAGCACTCCTGCGCTGAGCAGGAGCTGATGGGCGCGCTCGCGGAGTGCAGCCTCTTCGCCCGAGACCGACGTGCGGGCGCTGCCGTGCGGGCCGTGAACGACGAGGCGAACGCCGTCAGGCGTGATCTCGGCGGTCTCGATCTCGGAAGCTTCCAGCGGGCCGAGCGCTGCCCGCGCTTTCTCGATGTCACCGTCGCGCGGTAGCCAGACCGAGCAGGCGACCGGCGCGCTCTGGTCGCCAGTGGAGCGGTTGAAGACGGTGTTGGTGACCACCTTCTCGTTGGGAACGACCATCAGGCGGCCGTCGCCCGTGTCGATGTAGGTGTAGGAGAGCGTGAGATCGTCGACCCGGCCTGTCACGTCGTCCAGCGTGATCGTGTCGCCGATCCTGATCGGCTGCGTGATCGCGAGCAAGATCCCCGCCAGCGGGTTCGCCAGCACCTGGCGTGCGGCGAGGCCGAGCACGATGCCGAGCACGGCGCTCGAGGCCAGGAGACCGGTCGCCAGCTTCTCGAGCTTCGTGAACTGGCTGAGCGCGAGGCCGACACCGACGACGACGATCGTTACGAAGACGAGCCTGCGAACGACACGAAGGCGGGTGGCTGCAGCACGCGAGACACCGCCGTCCGTCACCTGCCCAGCGAGGCGCCCACCGCGCGCCAGCACGATCCGGTCTACCAAGTACGCGATCACGATCGAGACGGCAACCGTGATTACGGCGCCAAAGAGATCGCTATCTGTTTCGATGAAGGTTCCAACCACGTGATTAATGATTACCGGGTCCGAATTCGATCCTGCCAAGCTAGCCCCGCGAATGACCGCATCACCTTCACACGCGACCCGCGCCGTGCTCTTCGACGCGCTCGGAACCCTCGTGGATCTCGACCCCCCGTGGGTCCCTCTGGCGGCCGTCCTGGAGATGGACGAAGCCGAGGTCGCGCCCGCCGTGAAGGCGGAGATGGACTACTACAAGGAGCACGCCCACGAGGGCAAGGACGCCGCATCTCTCGACGCCCTACGCACCCGCTGCGCGGACATCCTCTCCTGGGAACTCGATCGCGAGGTACCGGTCAAGACGATGATGGACGCGATCCGCTTCCACGCCTTCGACGACGCGCGGCCGGCGCTTGACGAGCTGCGAAAGGCTGGCCTTCGGATCGTCTGCGTCTCGAACTGGGACATCTCGCTGCCCGAGGTGCTCGAGCGGTGCGGGCTCGACGACGCGATCGATGGCGTCGTGACGTCAGCCGGAAGCGGCGTGCGGAAGCCTGACCCGGCGATCTTCATGGCCGCTCTCGATCTGGCGGGCTGCGGGCCCAACGAAGCGCTCCACGTCGGCGACACCGTTGAGGAAGACATTGCGGGCGCTGGCGCCGCCGGCATTCGCGCGCTTCACCTCGATCGGGCGGGCGGGGGCGACATCTCGTCGCTTGCCGAAGTCGCCCGAGCGGTGAGAAGTGGCTGAATACGGCTCGTCGTTCGGACCGCCGGCTGACGAGTCCTCCTCACCCCCGCCGCGTTTCACGCCGGCGCCGGAGCCGGGAAGCAAGCTTGGAAACGCGGGGCCGTGGGCGCCTCTCCGGCCCATGGATGCGCTGATCGGGTTCCTGATCATCTTCTTTGGCCTGGGCATCGCGGGCGGGATCGTCCTCGGGCTGATCGAGACGGAGCCCGACGCCACCCTGGTCGCACTGATCCCACAGGGGCTTCTGTTCGTCGGCGTTCCGATCCTGGTCGCCGCGCGGAGGGTGGACGCGCGGCCGTGGCGGGTGGTCGGATACATCCCGTTCAAAGGCAGGGATCTCTGGCTCGTCGCCGCCGCGATGGGCGCACAGATCGCAATCACGGTGATCTTCACCGCACTCTTCTTCACGCCCGAGCAGGACACGCTGGTTGAGGACGTCGACTTCAACGAGACCACCCTCACCGCCATTGCCACGGTTTTCTTGATCGTGATCGCCGCGCCGATCACCGAGGAAACCCTCTTTCGCGGCCTCTTCTTCGGTGCGATTCGCAGCCGGACTCCGTTCTGGGTCGCGGCGGTCGTGTCCGGCATGCTCTTCGGCTCCGTGCATCTCCCCCAGGGCGACCTGGCGGTGGCGGGGCTGCTTTCGTGCCTCGGCGTGATCCTGGCCTGGCTCTATGAGCGCACTGGATCGCTCGGGCCGCCGATCGCCCTGCACATGGTGAATAACGCGATCGCGATCATCCCGTTGCTGAGTTGAGAAAGCAGGTCTCGAATGCCGTGTATCGAACTACAATTGTCGCCATGAAGCGTCTCGTCCTTCCCCTCGCTGCCCTCGCGCTTATCGCCCCCGCTCAAGCTTCGGCCCAGCAGGAGGGTCAACAGCAGCTCCTTCAGGGGCCGCCCGCGGACGCGAAGGTGCGCATCGCGCTCAAGAACGTGAACGGCAGCAGGGTCGACGTCGGAAGCAAGATCCTCGGCGTCGGCTACGTGCGCCCGTTCGTGCCGGACCAGGAGGTCCGGGTCTGGGTCTCAAAGGCAAACAACGAGGTCATCGCCAAGCACCAGACGATCAGGCACGTGCCGGGAAAGGACCAGGGGCGCTTCAAGATCCGCTCCAAGCGCCTGATCGAGGACGGCAGCTACCGGGTCCGCGCGAAGAAGGAAGCATCGCCGAATCAGGAAGGCTTCTCGAAGCAGTCGCGATCCGTCGGCATCTCCTATCCGGACCTGGATCCCGGAATGCAGAACAACGACGTGAGCCTCTTCAACGATCTCCTTGACGAGCAGGCCTACCACACCTCGCACGGCTCGAGCTACGGCTCGGCGACGGGACGTGCCGTCCTCGCGTTCCGCAAGGTGAACGGAATGTCTCGCACGGCCAACGCCACGCCGGCGATCTTCCGCACCCTGGCGAACGGCGGCGGTGGCTTCAAGCTCAAGTACCCCGGCGCGGGCAAGCATGTCGAGGCCGATCTCTCGCGCCAGGTGATGGTCCTCGCGGACAACGGCAAGCCGCAGCACATCTTCCACATCTCCTCGGGGACAGCCGCGACACCGACGATCCGGGGACATTTCTCGTTCTACCGCAAGGAGCCGGGCCGGAACTCACACGGGATGGTCAACTCCGTCTACTTCCACGGCGGGTACGCGACACATGGGTACGCCTCAGTGCCGACCTATCCGGCTAGCCACGGGTGCCTGCGCAACCCGATCCCGAACTCGCTCTTCATCTACAACTGGATCGACCTCGGCGACGACATCTACGTCTATCCGTGAGTCGTCTTTGAGCTCCGACGGCGCCCGCGAAACGCTCGTCGCCGAGTTACGCGAGCACGCGCTGATCCTGGGCGAGGTGACGCTTTCGAGCGGCCAGACCGCGCAGTACTACGTCGATGCTCGCCGGGCGATCATGCGTCCGGCCGGCTTCCGAGCCGCGGGGGAGTTGATCGCGGCCGCTGCCAACGATGCAGGCGCGGCGGCCGTCGGCGGGCCGGTCATGGCCGCTATCCCTCTTGCCTGTGCCGCCATCGCGGTGCCCGGCGGCGACGGCCTGGTCGGGTTCTTCGTCCGCAAGGAGCGAAAGCAGCACGGGCTTCAGCGTTGGGTCGAAGGTCCCGTCGAAGATGGCGCAAAGGTCCTCGTCGTCGAGGACACGGTCACCACGGGCGGCTCGACGGTGTCGGCGATCGAGCGCATCCGCGAGGAGGGCCTCGACATCGTCGCGACCCTTTGTGTTGTCGATCGGCTCGCGGGCGGAGGCGACGCGATCGCGGCCGCGGCCGACGCGCCCTTCCAGGCGCTCACAACGATCGACGACGTCTACCCGGACCGCCCCGACCGTTAGTTCGGCGGGCGCGTTCGCAGGGTGCGGATCGCCTCAAGCGCCTGCTTCGACTCTGCGCCGGTATTCCGCTCGGCGTTCTCGGCGATCACCGCGGTGACAACCGCCACGCCGTTTCGCTCCAGCACGATCACGCTCACGCGCTGAGGCACACCCGACTTCTTCGCGACCCCCTTGGCCTCGACGATCGCTCCCTCGTACTCATGCTTGAACGGCTTCGCCTTGCCGGGGTCAAGCGGCTTCTTGTAGCCGGGCAGGAGCTCGGCCGTCTGCGTCGCGGAGGTCTTGGGGTCCAAGCCGAGAGCGTCGTCCGTGCGGTCGATCGAGATCCTGGCGGCGACCAGCTCGTCCGGAGCGTTCAGCTCGGTAACCGCGCCCTGCTCCTTGGCGCTCCAGCCCGGCGGACGGCCGAAGGCGACGCCCGCGCCGGTGTTGACGAACTCTTCGTAGCCGCGCTTGAGCTGCGGCAGCTTGTCCACCGTCTCCTCTTTGCGGTCGACCGGCGCCGGCGCAGGCTCCTCCTTGGAGCCACACCCGCCCACGAGCAGCCCCGATACAGCGGCTAGAAAAAGCGCGCGCAACCGCATGAATACCCCGACCAGGATTCGAACCTGGGGCCTACTCCTTAGGAGGGAGTCGCTCTATCCAGCTGAGCTATCGGGGCCTTCGGCCAGAGTACGGCCCGGCGCCGTCACTCGGCTTCGTCGTAGAGGCTCTCGGCGGCCACCTGAGCAAGGCGGCGGTCCCAGAGCTTCACGGTGAGGTAGACGTCCGAGTCGTCGAAGCCGTGGACGGCATCAACGGCGACCAGGGTGAAGCGGCCGTCGCGGACGGGGCACTGGTCGACTACTTCGCCATCGAGCTCGGCCGTTGCTGCGACCGCGCCGCGAACCATCGGCAGGCCCCAGACGAGGGTCACGTCGCCGCCGCGGCCCGCCTCGGAGCGCCACGGGCCGATCACGTCGTCGGAGAGGTCGATCTCCCACTCGGGGCTGTCCTCGACCGTGACGTCGGTGAACTCGGCCTTGGCAGTGAAGTCATCGGGCTCGTCGCCTTCGGGCCGCACGAACGAGACCCAGCCGTAGTACTCGATCAGCACCGGCTCCGACCCCTCGGGCGCGTCGGATGGCACGGACGGCTCCTGGGCGCGGCCCGTGACCGGGACGTAGACCCGGCCGCCCCAGCCGCGCTCGGGAAACCAGCGCAGGGTCTCGGGGTTGAGCGCCGAGCCGGCATCGGCGGTGAGCGGCTCGCAAGCCTCGGTGAAGTGGGTGGTCAGCCGCTCGGCCCAGCGGCCCGAAGGCTCGGCGTCCTGCGCGGCGTCGGCGATAAATCGGGGGAAGGGGCGGGAACTGGGTGGGCTCATTGCGTTGACAACCCTAGTGAGGCAACGTACGCTGAAACGGAGAGCGGGTCGACCGGAGGGGAAGCGATGAGATCGAGCT
Source organism: Solirubrobacterales bacterium (assembly GCA_033856515.1). Classification (GTDB taxonomy): domain Bacteria; phylum Actinomycetota; class Thermoleophilia; order Solirubrobacterales; family 70-9; genus JALZKA01. The sequence continues at coordinate 77,506 of JAWVEY010000020.1, read as the reverse complement.
TGATCAGGATGTCGATCGGACTATCGATCGGAGGGGATTCGTGAGCAGATATCGACACAAGATCCTGTTGAGCATCGCTTGCTTCGCGGTCGCGGGGGCGGTAGTGCCGGCGGCAGCCGGCGCGCACAACAGGGAATTCCCCACGACGCTCACGATCAAGGACAAGGGCGCCAGGTTCAAGGGCAGAGTGAAGTCCGACTCTGACGACTGCACCAAGAAGAGGCTCGTAATCCTCTATGCCCAAGAGGCTGGGCAAGACCCCATGGAGGTCGGCCGCGACCGGTCCGATGAAAATGGCCGGTGGAAGTTTGAGTTCGTCGGGAACCACTATTTCGCCGAGGTCGGCGAGAAGGTCATAAAGCGCGGCGACCACAAGCACACCTGCCTCTTCGATCGCTCGCCGACGACGCCGTTCCCCATGCGGGCCGGCGAGAAGGCTCCCACCAAGCTCCGCATGAAGATGGAGTGCAAGTTCGGAACCTGCGAGAAGGCGCGGCGCGCGAACACGCCAGGAACGTTCAAGGGCAGGGTGCGCTCGTCAAATCCCGACTGCGTAGACGGCCGGGAGGTAAAGATCGTTCGCAAGGGCGGCCCCGCCCCCGGCCCCGTCGACTCCACGGAGGCCAACGAGAGCGGCAGATGGCAGATCGAACGGGACGATCTGCTCGAAGGCACCTACAGGGCAAAGACCGGGAGGGCGCCCGGGTGCAAGATCGGCAAGTCGAAGAAGTGGACGCTCGCCTTCATGTAGCTCTGGGCGGCTAGCCGAGCGCTTCGCGCAGGTCAGACGCCGCGCGCTCGGGCGCGTACGTCGAGATGTCGACGCCGGTTCCGAGCTCGAACCCGGCTCGGATCGTCAGCCGCGGGACGATGTCGATGTGCCAGGAGAACTCCTCGGCGCCGCTCGGGGCGGTGCGGATCCAGAGGTTGAACTGGGGCAGGGTCCCGAACACGCCGGCGAGTGCCCGTAGCGCGGTGCCGATCATCGCGGCGCCGCCCTGGCCCTCGGCCTCGAACGAGGGCGCCGGGTTGCGGGGAACGATGCGGAGCTCGAACGGCGACCGCGAAGCCCACGGGCAGATCAGGATCGCCTCGTCGTCGATCGTGACCATGCGCTCCTGGCGGCGCACCTCCTCTATCGCGACGTCGCCCAGGAGGTGGCCGCCCATCGTGCGCTGGTGATACGCGGACGAGCGCTCGCGCTCGCGCGCGATCTCGGCAGGGACGAAGCGCAGGCCGTAGAGCTGCGCGTGCGTGTGCTCGAGCGACGCGCCCGCGGCGGGGCCCTCATTGACGATCAGGTGCACGTAGGCGGACTCGGCGGCGACGGCACGCATGCGCTCGCGCCAGCCCGCAACCGCGACGTCTAGCTCCTCGGCCGAAAGCGCCGACATCGACGTCTCGTGCCGGGGCGTGTTCACGATCACCTCATGCGAGCCTTCGGCCGGCTGCGATCCGAAGAGCCCGACCTCGGCGGTCCGCTGCGAGTCCGCCAGGGGATCGGCCGGGCTGGAGAAGCCGCCGCTGTCGGTGTCGCCGTCCCCGCCGCCGAGGACCGGGTAGAGGTTCGGGACCGAGCGAACCCGCCAGCCGGACGTGTCCGCCTCGCCGCCGGGGCGGTCCGCCCAAACCTCGGGAGGTGTGCGGTCCTCCCGCCCCTCGCAAAACGGGCACTTCTCGGCAGCATCGGGGTTCGATTCGGCGACGGTGGGCGAAAAGGCATCGGGGCGCTCGGCCCTCCCGGGCGCGAGCACGACTCGCAGCCCCGTGAGCTGATCGATGCGTATTTCGGGAGCGGTCAGAGCTCTACTGGGACGGAGGTGGCTCGTCCGGATCCGCGTCCTCGAGCTGGCTCAGGTCGGGCGGGGGCACATCCTCTGGGCGGATCGGCGGCGGCATGTGAGCGGGGTCGATGGGCGGCGCAACGGGCGGCTGCTCCCCGTCTTTGCGCACGAACGCATGGAGCAGGTCGATCGGGAGCGGGAAGACGATCGTCGTGTTCTGGTTCACGCCCATCTCCAGGAGCGTCTGCAGGTAGCGAAGCTGGAGGGTCGTCGGGTTCCTGCTCATGACATCCGCCGCCTGGCTCAGCTTGGCGGACGCCTGGAACTCGCCATCGGCAGAGATGACCTTGGCGCGGCGCTCACGCTCGGCCTCGGCCTGGCGGGCGATCGCGCGCTGCATCTCGGTCGGCAGCTCGACGTCCTTGACCTCGACGGTCGAGACCTTGACGCCCCACGGCTCCGTCTGCTCGTCGATGATCTGCTGGAGCTCGATGTTGAGGCGCTCGCGCTCAGAGAGGAGAGAGTCGAGCTCTGCCTTGCCGAGCACCGAGCGAAGCGTGGTCTGGGAGATCTGCGAAGTGGCGAGGAGGTAGTTCTCGACCTCCGTGATGGCCTTGTTCGGATCGACGACGCGGAAGTAGGCAACGGCGTTCACCCGGACTGTCACGTTGTCCTTGGTGATGATCTCCTGCGGCGGCACGTTCAGCGTGATGGTTCGAAGATCGACCCGGACCATCTGGTCGATGAACGGGATGAGGAGGATGAGACCCGGTCCCTTCAGGGCGATAAGGCGGCCCAATCGGAAGATGACCCCACGCTCGTACTCGCGGAGGATTCGCACCGCCGCGGCGAGGATGATCAGCAGGACTACCCCGACTAGCGCTGCAACTACGAGTCCTGCTGACAAAGAACCTGCTCCTTTACGTCGGGGTCTCGGGGCTTGAATCGACCGGGCGGACCTTGAGCGTCAGGCCCTCGACCGCTTCGACTCGCACTCTATCGCCGCTTGGGATCGCCTCTCCGTCATCCGCCCGCTCAGCGCGCCAAAGCGCGCCCTGGACAAAGATCTGGCCGATGGGATCAACTGGCACGCGCACATCTCCCTCGGCGCCTATGAGCTCCTCGTAGCCCGTGTGGACCTTGCCGCGGCGAGCCTCCATCACCTTGCGCCCGACCCAGATGATCGCGGCGCCGAAGACGACGGCGATGCCGATCACCAGCGGCGCCGAGACTTCAAAGTCTTCGTTGGTGTCGAAGAGGAGGAGCCCCGATATCGCGAGCGAGACGACGCCGAGGACGCCCATGATGCCCGCGGTCGGAAGCTGCGTCTCGGCGATTAGAAGGGCGACGCCGAGGATGAGGAGCACCACGCCGGCTGCCGTCACGGGAAGCTGGGACGAGGCGAACAGGCCGACTATTAGCGCGATCAGCCCGGTTGCCCCCGGCACGATGAGCCCCGGGCTGAAGATCTCGACCAGGAGCCCGACGATGCCCGCGAGGATCAGGAGGAAGGCGACGTTCGGGTTGACGATGATCTGCAGGAGCTCGTACTGGAAGGGCATGTCGCGCTCGTCCACCACGAGTCCCTCGGTGTCGAGCGTCGTCGCCTTCGGCCCCTCGACCTCGAAGCCGTTGAGCTGCTCCAGGAGGTCATCGGTATTCGCGGCGACGATGTCGATCAACCCCGCCTCGAGGGCTTCGGCGGCGGTGACGTTGGTCGCGTCGCGGACCATCTCCTCTGCCAGTTCGGGATTTCGCCCGTGCTCGGCGGTGAGCGCGCGGACGTAGGCGGCGGCGTCGTTCTCGATCTTCGTGCCCAGGACTTCGCCGATGTCCGCGCCGCCGATCGTGATCGGTGACGCGGAGCCGATGTTGGTCTGCGGCGCCATCGCGGCCACATCGGCTGACTGCGTGATGAAGAGGCCCGCCGACGCCGCGCGGGCGCCGTTGGGCGAGACGTAGACGACAACGGGCATTGGCGCGGCGATGATGTCCTTGACGATCTCGCGCATCGAGGTGTCGAGGCCGCCGGGCGTGTCGAGCCGGACGATCACGAGCTCGGCCGCGTCGTCAGCGGCGTCCTCGAGCGCCCGCCCCATCCAAGCCTCGGTCGCGGGATCGATCGACCCGGACAGCTCGATGGACACCGCCTCGCCCGTGCCCTGAGCAAACGAGACCCCAGCCAGAAAGAGGCCCAACACGATCGCCGTGATGGAGATCCAGAACCTCACCCGTCAATTATCGCTGAGGAGGTCAGGGGGCTACGGGAACGCCCGGCGAGCCGAACATCAGGAACCAGGCGGTGCAGACGATTCCCACGAGGATCGTCGCCGTGATCACGATGTCCTCGATCGGGTGGGTGTCGGGCCCTGTGCGCCGCTCGGCCGAGAGGCTGCGGTTCCAGTCATGGCGGACCGGCTTTCCCTCGTCGTGCGTGACGATCGCCTTGATCCAAGCCAAGAGATACGCCATGAACCCGTAGGAGATGATGATTCCGAAGAGCGCGACCCCGAGCCCGCTGAAGGACGGTGCCGTTCCGCCTTGAAGCTGCGAGCCGATCCAGACCCACAGGTAGGGCACACCAGCGCCAAAGATGATCACGGCAAGGCCTGCGAGAGGCCACCGCAGCACGCTCCAAATTGCATTGCCCACGCTTCCCATGATTACTGGGCGTACTCCTCGATGTCGGCGGCGAGCTGCTCCTCCGCGCTGGCGGTATCGAGGTCGGTGTAAGGCCCGTACTTCGTGAAGACGATTTCCCCGGAGGAGTCGTAGAAGACGGTGTTGGGGAGCCCTCGCAAGTTCAAGTCCTCGGCGATTTCAGAGTCTGAATCGAGGAAGCTCGGATAGGGCATAGGGAACTCGTCCATGAACGTCGCGCCGGTGTCCGGCCCGTCGCCCGAAAGCAGTCCAAGAAAGGCGACCTCGTCGCCGCGCTCGATCGCCTGCTTTTGGAAGTAGGGGATCTCCTCGCGGCAGGGCCCGCACCACGACGCCCAGTTGTTGACGACGACAGGGGTGCCCTCGAGCTCGGCGATGCGCGCCTCGTAGCCCTCGGTTCCCTCGTCGAGGATCTCGTTCGCCTCGTCCCGAATCGCGACGAGCTCGGGCGGCGCCTTCTTGGCGGGCGCCGCCGCCTCCTCCGGGGTGAGAGCGGAGTCCGGGTTGGCGCTTCCGGGGTCGACGGTGTCCGGCTCGCCGCCACCGCAGCCCACGCCAAGGACAGCGACCACCGCGACCGCAGTCACGGCTACGACATTCCTGCAATTCGCGCCAATAGAAGACATTTGACCCTTGAGGCTGGTACTTTTGGGTGGATCCCGCGTTTGGGACCGCGGGGGCTCCGGCCAGGCATGTAGGGGGAAAGCCACGCCGGCCGCCTCCATCGAGCTTACATCGCTCGCCACGGCGTTTTGGACGTCTCGGGCGAGTCCCTTTCGAGAAAGCCTCACCTTGGCAAACACCACCGAAGTGGCCGCTAGCGCGGTCAGCATCCCAACGGAATCGGAGCTCGAGCGAGCTCAGGAGTTCGCGCGGGAACCGATCCTGCTCGAAGGTGAGACGGTCGAGGACCTGGCGCCCGGAACCGCGCGCCGGCGCGCCGTCGACGACGCGCTGGCGGAGATCGAGGCGGGCCACGAGGAGCCTTCAACCGAATGGCGGCGGCACTACTCGTTGATGCTCGGCCTGGAGCGCATCCTGGAGATGGAGCCGCCCACGCTCCTCGACGGCGCTGAGCTCAACGACCACCAGGTCGACGCGCTCTCGGGGACGCTGGCCGCGCTCGTCACCGAGATCGAAGACGGTGCGCTCAACGGTAATGGCAACGGCAACGGCTCGAACGGCGCGAGCGCCCCGGCCGCCGAAGACAAGATTTCCGAGAACGGCGCCGGCGAGGACGATGAGGAGCTCGACGAGGAGCTCGAGCCCGACGAGGAGCCTCAGGACTGGGCCGACGAGCCGGACGAGGACGACGAAGAAGTGGTCTCCGAAGCGCCGGAGGACCCCGGCGCGTCCAGGCGCTTCTGGTTCGAACACGCGACGGGCGCCGGCAAGACCGTCGCGGCCGTCGGTTTCGTCGAGTCGTCTCGGACCGGCGGCATCCTGATCCTCACCCACCGCCGGAACCTCGTCGATCAGTTCATCGGCGAGATCTCCGACCGCGGCTACAAGGACCGTCTCTCACCGCCGCTCCTCGGCAAGGACGACCGCGCCGACGGTCCTGTCACGGTCGAGACCTACCAGTGGTTCGTCCGCAACTCGAAGGAGATCTCGGACGCCTACGCGATCGTGATCTGCGACGAGGCCCACACCGCGCTCGGCGAGAAGACCAGTGCCTGCATCCGCCAGATGGACGGCCCCGTCTTCATCGGCATGACCGCGACCGGTGCGCTGATCGCCCGCCACGTCGCCGACCTCTTCCCGACGCAGACTTCGCGCTTCGATCTCGCTCAGGCCGCGCGCCGCGGCGTGATCGCGCCGCTTCGCTGCATCCGCATCCCGCCTGGCCCAGGCGTGCGCTCGCTCGCGAAGGTGCCGCTACGCCGCGGCGAGGTGGATCAGGACTTCGACCAGGAAGAACTCGCGAAGCTCCTTGACCAGGGTCCGTTCAACGCGGCGATTGCCGACCTCTACAAAGCACGGTTTTCCAAGGTGCCCGGGGTCCTCTACACCGCGGGCGTCAAGCACGCGACCAACGTCGCCGCCGCGATGCGCGACGTCGGCATCAACGCACGCGCCGTCTCGGGCGAGACCAACAAGCGCGAGCTGGCCGAGATCCTGGCGGCCTTCGAGCGCGGGGACGTCGACGTGCTCTGCAACGCCATGCTCCTGGCCGAGGGCTGGAACTCGCCGCGCGCGACGATCTGCATGCACCTCGCGCCCACCGCCTCGCGCCGCATCTACCAGCAGCGCGTGGGCCGCGTGACGCGCCGCGCTCCCGGCAAGGAGGCAGGGCTCGTCATCGACCTGGTGCACCCCGCAACCACTTCGGACGAGGCGATCATCACTCTCCACTCCTTGCTCGACCGCGACGTCTATCGCGGCGGCGCGATCGTCGTCGGCCCCGTCCGCCGCGGCCGCGGCCGTCGTGTCCGCGTCGAGCGGCGGATCGTCCCCGTCTCGGCCGACCCCGAGCGCCGCGTCGCGGTCCTCGAGCGCGAGCTCTGGCGGATCGCTGTCGAGAACCTGAACTACTCCGAGCAGCACGCATGGGCCGCTCTGGCCGGTTCCAAGGTGACGTCGAACCAATGGCGCCGCGCCAAGGCGATGATCCAGCACGACGAGGCGAAGGAGCTCCGCCGCCGCTTCCTCCTCACTTGCGTCCAGCGCAACCGCAACCACCAGCTCCGCCTGAAGGCGATGGCCGAGGTCGCCGCGCTCCGAGACGCCGAGGCGTTCGACGACTGCGTCGACATCGTTACCACCTGGAGCCGCGAGGACCGTCGCGCCGGGGCCAAGCTTCTTCTTCAGGCGCTCGCCGAGCGCCGCATCGGCCGCCGAGACCAGGCTCAGGCCTGGGTGTGGCGCCTCGCCGAGACCACCCGCGAGCTCCACGAGCAGTACGCGGTCCAGCGCTGGCCCGAGACCAAGCGCCTCCTAGGCCTCTTCGTCAACTCATCGGGCCGAGCCCACGGTCGCAACGCCCGGCGCCTGGTCACCGCGGCACGCCAGCAGGACCGCCGCCTCGCCGTTGCGCTCCTCGCCGCTGCGGTCGCCCATACGCCTGAGGCCGAAGAGGTGCTCCGCGGCGCGCGCATGCGCATGGCCCGGAAGCCATCGGCCGTCGCGCGCGAGCTGCTCAGAAACTTCCCGAAGCCCGGGTCCGGACGCAAGCGGCGCCGCAAGAAGGGCGGCGGCGGGGGCGGGAGCAAGCCCAAGGGGAACGGCAACAAGCCGGAGCGCGAAGTGCTCGACGCGGAGGCGCCGGATGACGAGGGCGCTGATGCGGTCGAGGACTCGTCCAGCGAGAGCGCTGATGTGATCGAGGACAGCTCCGACGATGGTGACGACGCCGACGGTTCCGGAGTCGACCAGGGTGAGGAAGCTGGCGATGACTCGGACGCCGACGGCGATTCAGACCCTTCCGACGACTGAGTCACAGGATTCGGCGGGGTTTGCCACCGCATAGGTGGCAAAGTCCGACCTCGTTGACTAGAGGCGGAGAGACACCTCGCCGGCGCCGAGGCTGAGCCTGTCGCCTGAACCGGTGACCACGACCAGGTTTCCGCGGTCGTCGATGCCCTCGCAGATTCCCTCCCCTTGGGTGCCAGAACCGCCACTCCCTTCCCAGGCAACCTCGCGGCCGCGCAGGGCGTCGCGCGATTCGAACGCGGCGACAACCTCAGCCGGCACAGCCGCCGTCCACGTGCCGAGCGACTCACGAAGCGCCGCCAGCGCCTGATCCACCCCCACCCCCTGTCCAAGCGACGTCGCAGGCCACCGCAAGTCGCCAGGAAACCCCTCATCCGGGATCGACAGGTTCAGGCCGACGCCGATCACCGCCCAGTCCGGTGGACGCGCTTCGATCAGGACGCCCGCGAGCTTCCGCTCGCCCAGCCAGATGTCGTTTGGCCACTTGACCTGGCACTCGACCGGAGCCAGAGCCTCGGCCGCCTCGCACACCGCCAGCGGCACCGCCAAGGGCAGAAGCGAATGTTGCGCCTCGAGCGGGCGCAGGATCGCCGAGCACAGAAGCGCCGCTCCCGCCGGCGCCGACCAGGTCCGCCCAGTCCGCCCGCGCCCCTCAGTCTGCTCGTCCGCGGTGACAATCGTCCCCGAGGGCGCGCCCTCGATCGCGAGCTCCCGCGCGCGGTCGTTCGTCGAATCCGTCAGCCGGTGATGGACGGTGGGGCCGTCAAATGCGTTCGGCGAGCTCACGCCGCCCCGGTCAGGAAACGTCCACCTTCTCGCAGTCGCCCGCGATCTTGTCGGAGGCGTCCGCGAACACCTGGTCCTTGCCGGCGCCGCATTTCACCTTGTCCTTCTTGCCGCCCTTCACCTCGATGATGTCCTTGCCGTCGCCGCCCTTCACCTTGTCCTTGCCGCCGTTGCCGTATAGGACGTCGCGCGTCCCGCCGCCGGTGATCCTGTCGGCGCCGCCGCCGCCCTCGATCGTCATCGGGATCTGGATCGGTCCGAGGAAGCCCGGGCCTCCCTTACCGCTCAACTTGTCCTTGCCGCCCTCGCCCCGAAGGATGATCGTCTGTGTGGCGCCCAGGAAAGCATCGGCATCAGAGTCGTTGTTGATCATCACCGCCGGCGCGAGGATCGACTCACCGAACTTGAAGCGGTCCACGTTGTTGCCACCGCCGAGCCCGAAGAAGCCATCGGGCCACTCCACGTCGATCTCGATCTCCGAGAGCTCAGGCGACTCGTTCGTGACGCCAGGCGACATGTAGCCCTTCTTGAGGTCGAAGTAGACGGCAGGCGCCACAGCTCCAGGCAGATCGTCCAAGACGATGTCGTCCGTGTTGTTGATCGTCGGCGTGCCTCCCGTGCACGACAGCTCGCCGCCCATCGAGTCGTTGGTGATCTCGATATCGGTGCCGTCTCGGCGGAGGGCAACGACCTCCTCGAATCCACTCGAGGTCACGGTGAGCTGGTCCGACGACGAGTTGTAGTTGCACGCGAGCGCGGCCGACGCTCCGTCCGCGATCGCCAGCGATCCCACGACCGCCACAACCCCTGCCACCCAAGCCTTCTTACTCACCTGCATCCTCCACCAACGCGTCGATCAACCCCGCCGGATCGTGCCGGCCTGCCTCGATCGTAACCTCGATCCCGGCTTCGCGCGCGGTCTCACTGGTCACCGGCCCGATCGAAACGATGCGGGCTCCCTCGGGGACGCGTCCGCCCATGACCTCGAGGAAGTTCTTCACCGTCGACGACGACGTGAACGTCACGTAGTCTGCGCCCGCCGCCGCCTCGATCTCCTCAACGGCGGGCGATTCGCGCACCGTCTCGTACAGCGCCACTACGTCCACTTCGGCGCCTCGCTCGCGGAGCGCATCGGGCAGGACGTCCCGCGCCTCGGCCGCGCGCGCCACCAGCACGGGCTTGCCCTGAATCGGCACCTCGGCGAGGGCTTCGACCAGCGCCTCGGCGACGAAGCGCTCCGGCACCACGTCGGCGATCACGCCGTGTTTGCGCAGCGCGCGAGCGGTGCCCGGGCCGATCGCCGCCACCTGGGCCTGGCTCAGTGCGCGGGCGTCGCGGCCCTGCGCATCCATCGCCTCAAAGAGGAGCCGCGCCCCGTTCGGACTCGTCACACAGACGAGGGCGTAGGTATGAAGTGACTCGACCGCTGCGCGCACCTCATCCGAGTCGATCGTCGGCTCAATCCTGATCGCGGGCAGCTCGATCACCTCGGCGCCGAGCGCCTCCAGCGTCCGTGCCATCCCGCTCGCCTGCGCGCGGGCGCGCGTCACGACGACCCGCTTTCCATGAAGCGGGCGGCGCTCGAGCCACGCGATTTCCTCGCGCCTGGCAGCTACGCGACCGAACAGGAGGATCGACGGCGGCCGAAGCCCCTGGCGCTCGACCTCCTGCGCGAGAGTTTCCAGCGTCGCCACAGCGGCACGCTGCCCCGCCAGCGTCCCGCGCTCGATGGCGGCAGCGGGTTCACCGGGATCGCGGCCCGCGTCGATCAGGCGCTTGGCGATCTCGGGCAGGTTCTTCACGCCCATGTAGAGGACGAGCGTCCCGGGAAATCGGGCAAGCGCATCCCAGTCGAGCGCGGTCTCGGGCTTTTCGGGGTCCTCGTGGCCGGTGACGAACGCGACGGCCGAGGCGTCGTCGCGATGGGTGACGGGGATGCCGGCATAAGCCGCGGCAGCGACGCCCGCGGTCACGCCCGGCACGACCTCGAAGTCGACGCCCGCGGCTGCGCACGCCTCGGCCTCCTCGCCGCCGCGGCCGAAGACAAACGGATCCCCGCCCTTCAGCCGAACGACGCTCTGACCACGCCGCGCCCTTTCCGTCAGCTCGGCGTTGATCTCGTCCTGCGTCATGGCGACGTCGCCCGGCGCCTTCCCCGCATAGACGAGGTCAGCCTCAGGATGCGCACCGTCCAGAGCTCCAGCCGGGATCAGACGGTCGTAGAGGATCGCGTCGGCGCTCGCGATCAGCTCAAGCGCGCGGACTGTGATCAGACCCGGATCGCCCGGCCCCGCTCCCACGAGATAGACCACCCCAGCGCGCGCTTTCACACCGTCTCCTTCGCCCGCTCGAGGATCTCGCCCGCGCCCGCACCGAGCATTCGCTCTGCGAGCGCAGCGCCAAGCGCAGCGGGCTGCTCGGGATCGCCGCGCACGGCGTCGCGAACCCACTCCGAGCCGTCGGGAAGGCCGGCGTAGCCCGCAACCGCCAGGGTCCCCTCCAGGTGGCGGGCGCAGATACCGAGCGGCGTTTCGCACGATGCGTCCAGAATCTGCGTCGCGGCGCGCTCGGCCGTGAACTCGACCAGCGCGTCGTGGTCGGAGATAGTGGCCGCTGCGGACGCAGCCGCGGAGTCGCCGGAGCGGGCCTGAAGCGCCAGGGCTCCCTGACCTGGCGCTGGGACCATCTGGTCGGCACCGAAGCGGAAGGCGACCTCGCCGGCTCGGCCCAAGCGCAACAGGCCGGCGGCGGCTAGGACGATGCCGTGCATCTCGCCGTCGGCAAGCTTGCGTAGGCGCGTGTCGACGTTGCCGCGGACCTCGACCACCTCGAGATCGGCGCGAAGCGCCAGCAGCTGCGATCGGCGCCTGAGGCTTGCAGTGCCCACCCGCGCGCCCTCGGGCAGGTCGTCGAGCGCTTTCGCGTCGCCGACGAAGACGTCGGCTGGGTCCTCGCGCTCCGGCACACCGACAAGCGCGAGGTCCTCGGGCATGTCGCCCGGAAGGTCCTTCGCCGAATGCACTCCCAGGTCTGCCCGTCCCTCGCGAAGCGCCTCCTCCACCGTCCGCACGAAGCGCGCCTTGTCCCCGACCTCGCCATCGACGTTCGCGACGTGCACCAGCTCGGCGCCCCCAAGCGCCTCCGCGACTGTCCCGGCCTGCGCCAGCGCAAGCGCGCTAGACCGCGTCGCGATCCTCACCGCATCCCCTTACCTGCGGGCGCGGCGGTGCTCGTCGAGCTCCGTGACCTCAGCATCCGTGCCCTCCAGGGCTTCCGAGCCGGGATCCAGGCCGAAGAGCTCGCGAAGCGCGTGGACGTGGCCCGACACCCCGTCGGCGGCCGATCTCTTGAGCCGAAGCGTCGGCTCGTGGAGGATGCGCCGGGCGATCGCGTTCGCCATCGTGGCCAGGCGCTCGCGGTCCGCCTCGGACATGCTCTCCCAGCGGTTCTCGTTCTCGGCGAGGGTGCGGGCGACGATCTCATCCGCGAGCCCACGAAGAGCCGTGATGGTGGGGGTCACCTCCTGTGCCGTCAGCCACTCCTCGAACCCCGCGAGCTCCGAGCGCAGGATCTTCTCGGCCTTGACCGCCTCGCCCTCGCGGGAGCTGGTGTTCCTCTCGACCAGGGACTGGAGGTCGTCCATGTCATAGACCGTCACGCCGGTGAGCTCGCGGCAGGCCGGCATGATGTCGCGCGGCACCGCGAGGTCGATCAGGAGCAGCGGGCGGCCCTCGCGCTCGGCCATCACCTCGGAGAGCGCGTCGCGCTCGATCACGTTGTGTGGCGAGGAGGTGGAGGAAACGACGATGTCTGCCTGCGCAAGAAGAGACGGCAGCTCCTCAAAGCGGACGGCCCTGCCGCCGAAGCGCTGAGCGATGCCGATCGCGCGGTCGTAGTGGCGGTTGGCGATGAAGACGGCGTCGACTCCCCGGGAGGCCAGCGCGCGGGCGGTGAGCTCGGCGGTCTCGCCGGCTCCGACCACCAGCACCGTGCGGTCCTCGAGGTCCCCGAGGGTTCGCTGCGCAAGCTCGACCGCGACCTGCGGGACCGACAGCGCCCGCTCCGAGAGAGCGGTCTCTGTCCGCGCGCGCTTGCCGGCGGCGAGCGCTCCGCGGAAGAGGCGGTTCAGAACCGGGCCTGTCGCATCCTCGACCAGCGCGAGCTCATAAGCGCGCTTTACCTGGCCCTGGATCTCGGCCTCGCCGACGATCATCGACTCGAGGCCTGCGGTGACGCGGAAGAGGTGGTCGGCAGCGCTGGGCCCGCGCATCGAATACAGGTGGGAGACCAGCTCGGTGGGCCGGATGTCCGCCTCGCGCGAGAGCACGCCAAGCGCCTGCGACTCCGCGTTCACCGGGTCCGAGGCGTACATGTAGAGCTCAGTGCGGTTGCACGTCGAGATCGCGGCCGCCTCCGAGGTCTGACCGGACGTCACCAGCTCGCCGAGAACGCCGACGGCACGCCCCTCGGTGAGGGCCAGCTTCTCGCGCAGCTCGAGCGGCGCGGTCTTGTGCGAGACACCCAGAACCAAGACTTCGGCCATCAGCCCGTCTCCTTGCGGCTCTCGGCCAGGTCGGCCAGCTCCGTCAGGTCGCGCTGCATTCGCTCGAGCTTCGCGGCCATGATCGCCACGTAGATCAGGAGCAGCACCAGGAAGACCAGGTACGCGCCGGCCACGTACTTGCCAGCTTCGTCGATCGGCAGGGCGGGCATCAGCCGGACGCCTCGCTTGCCGGCACGGACGGAGCGATCCGGGACGGCGGCGACACCGGTGCCTCGGAATCAAGCGCGCGGCGGAGGCGCGAGACCTGCGCCGAGGTCATCTTGGCCGCGAGTTCGAAGCGGCTCAATGTGATGAAGAGGAGTCCCATGCCGGCAATCGAGACGAGGAACGTCAGCAGCATCTCGGGCGGCAGCCCGCCGTCGGCCGTGGCAAAGACGCGGGGGTGGACCAGCGACTCTGCCAGGCGGACCGCCATGAAGTTCAGCGGCACGAACGCGCCCGCGGTGATCGCGAATACGGAGGCGTAGCGCGCTTGGCGCTCGCGGTCGGCGATCGAGTACCGGAGCGGGTAATAGGTCGCATAGAGGAGATAGACGATCAGGAACGAGACGAGCGTCGGCTCCTCCCAAACCCACCACTTGCCCCACGCCGCGCGCGCCCAGATCGAGCCCGTCAAGAGAGCCGCGGTGCCGAAGATGACGCCCATGTGGATCGAAACGTAGGAGCGGACATCGTGGATCGGGTCGCCGGTGCGCAGATGCCGGATCGAGTGGAACGCCGCGGCCACGAAGCCAACCAGCGCGCAGATGGCGATCGGGACGTGGACGTAGAAGATCTTCTGGATGAAGCCCTGGTCGGCGTCGTTGGGCGCGTAGAAGAAAACGAGCGCGAAGGCGAGGCCGAGAACGGCCACGGTGGCGAAAGCCATGATTTTGAGGCTGGGCATCGACATCGGGGGGTTAGATCGTAGAGCGCTTCAAGCGCTCGACCTCCCGGCTGCAGCGGTATTGCAAGGGACTCAGTCCTCGATCAGGAAGTCGTACACCGCGTAACCGACCAAGAGGAAGACCGCGTCGTAGAGGCCCAGGGTCAGCGCCCACTTCGGCACCCCGTCGTACTCGGGGCCTCCCGCTGCAAGAAGCAGCTCGCACGCGCCTGCGGCCGCGATCATCAACGGGATCAAAAGGGGCAGGAGGACCAGGGGCGTGAGCAGGTCCCGCGCTCTCGAGTTGGCGCCCATCGTCGAAACCACGGCGCCCGTCGCGGCAAAGCCGAGGTTGAGCAGGAGGAGGATCCCCGCCACGGGAAGAAGGCCCGCGGCGTCGTCCAGGAAGAAGGCGGCGAACACGGGCAGGGCGATCAGCTCGAGGACCGTCAGGTAGACGAGGAGCGCCAGCACCTTTGCGAGAAAGAGCGAGGTGGCCTCGACCGGGGCGAGCCTGATCGCGTCGAAGCCGCCCTCGTCGCGTTCAGCCACGAACAGGCGGTTGATGGCGAGGAGCGCCGCGAACAACACCGTCACCAGGAGGACGCCTGCGGCGAGGCTTCCCTCCAGTGACGTGCGGTCGAGCCCGAAGCGGAAGATCACGAACGTGGTGACCGCGAAGAGCGCCATCGCCGGAAGCGACTGGAGCGTGCGGAGCTCGATCCGCAGGTCCTTCATGAGGATGACCCGGACGGCGCTCACGTCGCTCTCCCGGAATAGATCGTGCGAGCGTCCTCGGCCGAGAGGCCGTCTGCCGGGCCTTCATAGGCGACCGAACCGTCGCTGTGCAGGGCGAGCGCGCGGTCCGCGTCGGCAAGTCCGCCCTCTACGTCGTGCGTGACGACGACCCGCGTCGCGCCTGAGGATCGCCCGATCAGGGGCTCGACCGTGCCGAATCCCGCCGGGTCGAGGTGAGCGCCCGGCTCGTCGAGCAAGAGCAGCTCCGGCTTGTGAAGGACGCAACGAACGACGGCCGCGCGCTGGGCCTGGCCAGCCGAGAGCGTGCGCACGAGCTGGCCGGCCCGGCGCTCGAGCCCGACTTGAGCGAGCAGCGCACCGATCCGCTTCCGCGACTCGGGCACCCGATGGAGCTCGGCGTGGAAAGTGAGCGCCTCCGCCAGGGTCAGGTCGGCGTAAAGGAGCGGGTCGTGGCCGAGGTAGCCGATCTTTCCGCGCGCCTTCCAAGCGCCCTTGGGCAGCTCGGCGCCGAGAACGGTCAGCTTTCCCGCCGTCGGTCGTAGCAGCGTCGCGAGCATGCGAAGGAGGGTCGACTTGCCGGCGCCGTTCGGCCCCAGCACGACCAGGGTCTCTCCCGTCTCAAGTTTGAGTGAGACGTCGCGAAGTACCGGCTCGGTGCCGTAATCGCGCCGGAGCCCACGAGCCTCAACCGCCATATCCTTCATTCTCACAAGGCGGCGCAACACCGAAGCGGGGAGTACACAGTGATGAAGCGGATCGTTCGGAGCGCTTGGATCGCTTCGCTCGTCTGCGCAGGGCTCGCCGCCTCCCCTGCGAGCGCCGGAAACGGCCCCGCCCAGATCGAGTTCGGGTCCAACTTCTTCTCGCCCGCCGACGCAGGGCCGGTCGACGTGCGCACCTACGGGCCGGAGGGCGTCTGGGTCTCGGAGCAGCCGAACGTCGATCACAACGTCTTCGAGGACTCGGGCCTATTCCGCTCGGGGCCGCCTGGGAAGGGCCACGAGTTCCGCGAGGAGATCTCGGCCGGCGAGTGGCACTACTACTGCACGGTCCACGGTTCCGTCCTGGGCGGCATGGACGGCACGATCGCCGTCCGGCCCACCGCCGAGCGGGGCGACGGGAATAGCGCGCTCATCCGCTGGGCGGGTGGCGACACGGCGACCGGCGGCGCCTACGAGGTCGAGTGGCGGCGCCAGGGCAAGAGGTGGCAGCTCTGGAAGGAGTCGACGGTCAAGCCGAAGCTCGAGTTCGGCAAGAGGGGCTCGCCCGTTGACTCAGATCCGGGGCAGAACTACGAGGTCCGCGTCCGCTCGTTCAGGGCGAAGAACTCGTCGAAGAAGAGCGGTCTCTCGCCTGAGGTGACCTTCAAGGTGAACGACTAGGGACTCCCGCCCAAGGCGCGCCCGTATCTGGAGCGTGGCCGCTTTGATCATCGCGCTCATGGCCGCTTTAGGCCCGCCGGCGGCGCCCGCCGAGCACGCTGCGGCTGACAGACCGGTGCGCCCTCGCGTCGAGTACCAGCAGTCAGCGGCGGTCGGCGTGCCCGAAGCGGGCTCGCTCGTCCGCGGCGTTCGCTTTCCGGGCGAGGGGCACGCGTTCTTCACCTGGGACCCGATCCGCCATGAGCGGCCCAACCGCACCTGGCGGCGCTGGGGCACCGATGACACGGTGCGCACGACGCTCGGAGTTCTCCGGTCCTTCGCGAGAGACCACCCGATGGCACCACGCGTTGGCGTCGGGGACTTGTCGGTGCGCGGCGGCGGCGACTTCGGGCCCGAGGTCGGCGGCGGGATTGGCCATGCGACGCATCAGAACGGCCTCGACATTGACGTCTACTACCCGCTCAAGAGCGAAGCCGAGCGGGCTCCGCTTAGCGTCGGGGAGGTCGACGTCGAGCTGGCGCAGGACCTAGTCGACCGATTCGTCGCTGCCGGCGCGGTCACCGTCTACGTCGGGCCAAACCTGCCACTGACCGGCCCGCCAGGAATCGTGGTGCCTCTGGCAAACCACGACAACCACCTGCACGCACGGTTCGCGCCTGGTTAGCAAGCGCGCCTGGTCGTATCGCGCAATAGGTCTTGCGCCGGGTCCCGAAGCTCGCCCGACACATCGACTGAGCCCTAACGTGGCTACGGCCGCCTGTTCCGGGCGGCGCGATGCTGCACGTCCTGAATCATCCACGCCCGTCCCGCCGCCGTCTGCTCACGGCGATCTTGGTGTGCGCGGCAATCGTCCCACTCGCTCTCGTGGCTGGACAAGAGAGCAGCGCTCAGACTCAGCTCGAAGCGGTGCGGGCACAACAGGATCGCATCCGCGATGAGCTCGCCGATGAGAACGCGGCCGTCGACGCGGCCCTTGCGAGGGCCGGCGAGTTGCGCACCCGCGAGCTTGAGGTAGACGCTGAGCTCTCCGAGAAGGAAGCTGAGCTGGCCTCCGCCCGCGAACTGCTGGCCCAGCAACGCGCTGCACTGGCCGAAACGAAGCGGCGCCTGCGTGCCGCTGCGGCCGACCTGAAGCGCCTCCTGGTGTCCATCTACATGAACGGTGAGATCGACGAGGTCCAGGTGCTCCTCGACGCGAACGGGATGGACGATCTCGCTACGCGGGCGGACTACCTCGGGCGAATCCACGACTTTGAAACGGACACAGTCGAGCGTGTGAAGCGCCTTCGCGAGGCTACGGCCGAAAAGGTCGGTTCGACCGAGCACACCGTCGCCAGGATCGACGCCGCCCGCGATGCCATTGCAGCTCGCCAGGAGCAGCTGGCGACCGCGCGCGCAGAAGCCGAGCAACGCGAGGCGGAGCTGCGATCCCTTCGGGATGAGCGCCGCGAAGCCCTTGCCGACCTGATCGGCAAGGAAGAGCACCTGGTGGATGTTCTGTCGACGCCGACGCCAACGGAAGACTCGCCCTCGGTTGCGCCCCCGAGCGGCTCAAGGGCAACGCTGAATTCCGACGGCACGGCTAACGCGCCGGCCAACGCGCCTGCGGCCGTAAAGGCAGCGATCGCCGCGGGCAACGAGATCACCAACACGCCGTATATGTGGGGAGGGGGCCACGGCTCCTTCGAGTCCGCCGGATACGACTGCTCCGGCTCGGTGAGCTTCGTCCTCCACGGCGGAGGATTCCTCGACTCGCCGCTTGACTCGACGGGTCTGATGACCTGGGGCGACGCAGGTGCCGGGAACTGGATCACCGTCTACGCGAACTCCGGCCACACGTTCATGGTGGTGGCCGGACTCAGGTTCGACACTTCCGGCGCGCCACCGCGCTGGCAGACCGCACCGCGTTCTTCGGCCGGATACGTGGTCAGGCACCCGCCCGGGTATTAGCCGGACCGCTGCGGCGTGTCAGCGGCCCTTGCGGACCGTTCTGAGGCCGACCTTCGCCAGCGGCCCGATGCTCTGGCGGAGCGCCTTCAGCCGCTCGCCGGGCTTCGATCCGTAGAGGAGCCTCGTCGATGCCTTGAGCGCCTCGCCGAGCGACTCGTCATACGGCTGCCACCAGAAGTCTCGGGTGAGCCCGGGCTCCCACGCGACGTGCTTGATGTTCACGCACTCGTAGAAGCCGAACTTCGAGTGGGAGCGGCCGAGGCCCGAGTCCTTCACGCCGCCCCATGAGGTCTGAAGCGCCCCATGGGAGTAGGAGTGGTCGTTGATCCAGACCATCCCGGACTCGATCCTGCGCGCCATGCGCTCGCCCTTCTGGCGGTCCTTGGTCCAGATCGATGCGCCCAGGCCGAAATTCGAGTCGTTGGCGCGCTCGAGTGCCTCCTCCTCGGAGCCGACGACCACGATCGGCGCGACCGGGCCGAAGATCTCCTCGCGCATGACCCGCATCTCGTCCTCGACCCCGGCCAGGACAGTCGGCGCAATGAAGCGGCCATCCATGCCTTCGACGTCGGCGGGCCCGCCGCAAAGGCGGTCGGCGCCGGACTTGAGCGCGTCGTCGACCAGCCCCGTGACCAGGTCCGCTTGGTCAGCAGAGACCATCGGGCCGATTTCGGTCGTCCACTGAAGGGGGTCACCGACGGTAAGGCGCTCCGTCTCGGCGACGACGCCTTCGAGGAACCGGTCAGCGACTGAGTCCACGACGTAGGTGCGCTCGATCCCCGAGCACGTCTGGCCCGCGTTCGCGAACGCTCCCCAGACGCAGCCGGATACGGCGTTCTCCAGGTCGGCGTCGGCGCAGACGATCTGCGGGTCCTTGCCGCCGAGCTCGAGCACCGAGCCTTTCATCTGGCTCGCGCAGATCTCGCCAACCTTGCGCCCAACCTCGACCGAGCCGGTAAAGAAGACCTTGGCGACGCCCTTCGACTCGCAGATGGCCTGGCCGATTTGGCCGCCGCCGTGGACGGTGCGGACCAGGCCCTCAGGCACGCCGCCACGCTCGAACGCCGCTTGGATCCGGTCGCCGAGGAGCGGGGTGAGGCTTGCGGGCTTCAGGATCACTCCGTTCCCGCTCATAAGGGCGATCGCGACCTCGCCGAACGGGATCGACCACGGGTAGTTCCACGGCGCGATCACGCCGACGACGCCGATCGGCTCGTAGCTGAAGAAGCTCCGCTTGGTCTTGAAGAAGATCTGGGGGTAGGAGATCGGCTCGTCGCGGAGGATCTTCGGGCCCTCGTCCGCGCACCAGTGAAGAGCGTCGACCGTCGGGATGAGCTCCATGACGTAGCTCTCCACCATCGGCTTCCCCTGCTCGGTCGAGATCAGCTTGGCGACGCCCTCGAGGTCGTCGACGAGCTCGTCTGCGACTCGGCGGAGGTAGCGGCCGCGGTCCTCCGGAGTGAGCTGCGCCCAGAATGGCTGAATCTCGGCGATGTCGGCGACGATGCCGTCGACGTCCTTCGGCTCGATCGTCTCGACCGTGCCTACAGGCGCGCCCGTCGCGGGGTTGAACGATTCCAGCTGGCCCATGGGCGCAGACCCTAGACGGCTCGAAGACGGCAGGCGCCACAGGCGAATTGTTAAGGGGACAGGCCCCTTAACAAACGACAGCGAGGCCGGGGGAATTGGGGCCCCCGGCCTCCCTGCCATCGTCGGCCCTGCCTAGGCCGGGCCGACGCTTTGGATGGATCCGCTGTGGGGGTCGTTCTCGGGACCGCCGACCAACGTGTCGACGCCCTCGACCTCGACGTCGCCGTCGGCCGTCGCGGTCAGGCCCAGCCTGGTTGTGGGGGTACTCATTTCCCTGCCAACCTCCCTGCCGGTTGGTTTGCTTACGCCCTTTCGAAACACCACCCCCGCCGACGAGTTTCGCCGAGTGTTAAGGAAACGTTGGGTGCCAGGCACCAGGCGTGGTGCCTGGCACCGTTAGGCGTCGCCGCGCAGGTTTCGTAGCTCTTCGAGGCGCTTTCGCATGGCTTCCTCGAAGCCTCGGTCCGTTGGCTCGTAGAAGCGGGCGCCGCGGACCTCGGCTGGCAGGAGCGACTCATTCGAGACTGCGCCGGGCTCGTCGTGGGAGTAGACGTAGCCCTCGCCCCGGCCGAGCTTCTTGGCACCCGGGTAGTGGGCGTCGCGCAGCGCGTCGGGCGGCAGCTTGGCGCCGTGTTCGCGGACGTGGCGCATCGCTGAGCTGATCGCGGTGGTGGAGGCGTTCGACTTCGGCGCGAGCGCCAGATACGCCGTGGCCTGCGCCAGGTTGAGCGCGCACTCGGGCAGGCCCACCCGGTCGACGGCAGCGCCTGCGGCGGTTGCGACCGCAAGCGCTCGGGGGTCGGCGTTGCCGATGTCCTCGGAGGCGAAGATGACCATGCGCCGCGCGATGAAGCGCGGGTCCTCGCCGCCCTCCAGCATCACCGCGAGGTAGTAGATGGACGCGTCGGGGTCCGAGCCACGCATCGCCTTGATCAGCGCCGATGCGTAGTCGTAGTGCTTGTCGCCCTGGCGGTCGTAGCCGATCGCCTTGCGCTGAAGGGCGTCCTCCGCCATGGCGAGGTCGATGGGCTCACCGCTGGCATGGGCGATCTCGGCGGCGCGCTCAAGGGCGCCCAGTGCCGCGCGAGCGTCGCCGCCGGAGCGGTGCGCGAGCAACTCGAGCGCCTCGCCGGCGATCTCGGGCGGATCGGCGATTCCGCGCTCTGGTTCGGAGAGCGCCCGCCGCAGAAGCGCCGCGACGTCGTCCTCGCTCAGCTCGCGGAGCTCGTAGATCTGGCAGCGGGAGAGCAGCGCCGAGTTGACTTCGAAGTACGGGTTCTCGGTGGTGGCGCCGATCAGCGTCACGAGACCCTCCTCGACCGCCGGCAGAAGCGCATCCTGCTGCGCCTTGTTGAAGCGGTGGATCTCGTCGAGGAAGAGGACGGTGCGCCTTCCCGATTCGCGGCGCTCGCGCGCTCGCTCGATCACCGCCGTGACCTGGGCCTTCCCGGCGTTCACCGCCGACTCCTCCTCGAACGCGGCGTCGGAGGCCTGGGCGATGATCCGCGCGAGCGTTGTCTTGCCCGTGCCCGGCGGGCCGTAGAGGATCGCCGAGTGGGGCTCTCGCGTCTCGACAGCGGTGCGCAGCGCCGACCCCTCGGCCAGGAGGTGTCCCTGCCCCACCAGCTCTTCGAGGGAGCGTGGGCGCATCCGAACCGCAAGTGGCGCGTCGGCGGCAGGAGCGGCGCGAGTTGCTGCGGCATCTTCCGACTCCGAGAACAGGCGACCCTCCATGGCACGAGTATGCCCCGGCTCGGCCTTCTCTAGCCTGGATTGATGGAATCGACTACCGCGACCGGGACGAGCACGCTCGGAGGCGAGGCGGTCCAGCTCCTTTCCGAGCTCCTTCGCTTCAACACCGTGAACCCGCCCGGAAACGAGCGGCCCGCCCAGGAGCACGTTGCCGAGATCCTCCGCGACGCCGGCTTCGAGGTCGAGCTGCTCGAGCGTGAGCCCGACCGCACCAACGTCATCGCGCGCCTTCCCGGCGAGGCCGAGGGGCCGATCCTCGCCTACATCAGCCACATGGACACGGTGCCCGCCGACCCGGACGATTGGAGCTTCAGCCCGTGGTCGGGCGACGTCGTCGACGGCTTCGTCCAGGGCCGAGGCGGCCAGGACATGAAGGACCAGGTCGCAACCGAGGTTGCCGCCGCGGCGCATCTGGCGCGCTCAGGCTGGCGACCGGCCCGCGGCGAGCTCAAGGTGATCGTCGCCGCCGACGAGGAGCTCGGCGCCCACATGGGCGCCAAGTGGCTCTGCGAGGAGCACCCCGAGAAGGTGCGCGCCGACTTCGTGGTGAACGAGGGCGCGGGCGCCATGTTCGAGGTCGACGGGCGCCGCTTCTATGGCGTCTCACTCGGCGAGAAGGGGGTCTTTCGCTTCAAGCTCATAGCGCGCGGGCGCGCGGGCCACGGTTCAGTCCCCAGCCTGGGCGACAATGCGCTCCTTCGCTTGGCGCCTGTGATCTCGCGTCTGGTCGAGCAGCCACCGCTCGAGGCGAGCGCGTCCGGAATCGAGTTCCTGCAAGCGACCATCGGCCGCGCTGTGGACACCGACAACCCCGGCGACCTGGTCGCGGCGCTGGCGGAGCTTCGGCGCATGGCGCCGGTGGCGGCCGCCTACATGGCCGAGCCGATGCTCCGCGTGACGCTTGTCCCGACCCAGATCAAGGGCGCGCCCGCCGACAACATGATCCCGGGCACCGCCGAGGTCGTCGTCGATTGCCGCGTACCCCCCGGCCTCGGCGCCGACCATGTGCTGGAGAAGGTGAAGGACGTCCTTGGCGCCCTGGACCCCAAGATCGAGCTCACGTTCGAAGACCAGACGATCGGCAACGAGTCGCCTTACGAGTCCGAGCTTGCCGACGCGATCCGCGAGTGGCTGGCCGAGACCGACCCGGAGGCGACGCTGGTCCCGACGGTCATGTCGGGCTTCTCGGACTCCCATTGGTGGCGCAAGGCTTTCGACTCCACGGTCGTCTACGGATTTCACCCCCAGCGCGAGCTCGACATGCTGACCGCAGCGCCCCTGGTCCACGGCGCGGATGAGCGCGCGGCGGTCGCCGAC
Source organism: Solirubrobacterales bacterium (assembly GCA_033856515.1). Classification (GTDB taxonomy): domain Bacteria; phylum Actinomycetota; class Thermoleophilia; order Solirubrobacterales; family 70-9; genus JALZKA01. The sequence goes on along the minus strand of JAWVEY010000020.1, from coordinate 54,664 downwards.
GTCGAGCTTGCGGCAGACTTCTACGCATGGCTGGCACGCAGGATCCTGGGATGAGCGACGCTGCTGAGCCTGAGAGCGAGGCCGGCCTGGCGAAGACGCAGCAGCTTCGCCTGGGCGGGATGGCCCTCAGGAACGGGCTCCTCGTGCACGGGCCCACACATTGGGCGCTCGCGGTCCGCAACAAGGCCGGCGAGATCGAGGTCGCATCCGGGGCCAAGCCCTCGTTCGCCCGCGGGCGACTCGCCACCACGCCGATGGTGCGCGGCCCGCTGCGCCTGGCCGAGGCCCTCGCCGTCGTCCCAATCGCCCGCACGCGCCTGCGCTCAGCCCGCCTGCCCTTCGAAGACCCCAGGGTGATCGTTGCGGCGGCGATGGCCAGCGCGGCGTCGGCCGCGGCCCGCAAGTTCGCCAGGGGAAACACGTCGCGCGAGGTGATGATCGCGCTGTTCGGCCTGGTACCCGCCTTGGCCGCGCTAAGGGACCCGGACCTCGCCGCCTATCACGGCGCCGAGCACAAGGCGATCGGCGCTTACGAGTCCGGAGGCCCGGCGGCGGACGAGCCGAAGGAGCACGAGCGCTGCGGCTCGAACCTGATCGGGCCGATGCTCGCCTTCAGCGTCGCTGGGCAAGTCCTGGTCGAGGGCACGCTCGAGCGCCCGAATGCGATCGTGCGTGGCGCGGCGTCCCTGGCTGCAACCGGCGCTGCAGTTGAGGTATTCGCATTTTCCGAGCGGAATCCCGACGCCGCGCTCTCGCGCGCCGTGCACGGAGCGGGATATGAGATCCAGCGCCTGATTTCTACCCGTGAGCCGACCACGGAGCAGCTCGATGTTGGCGAGGCAGCCGTGCGTGAGCTACTAAGAGTCGAGCCTCCGGCTGCCGATAGGTCTCAGGAGGGCTCCGCAGGGGCCGCTCCGAGCCCACCGACATGAGTCTTTCACCACTCCCAATCGCAATCAGCTACAACGATGTAGAGCGCTACGTCTATCCCATCCTGCCGATCCTGATCCTCGGCGTCATTTGCTACTTCATGTGGCGCACGCTGAAGCTGATGCCGAAGACGAAGCCGCAGGAGATCAGCTCCAAGTCGAAGCAAACCGTCACGTTCGACGACGTCGCCGGCGTCGATGAGACGAAGGACGAGCTCCGCGAGATCGTCGAGTTCTTGTCTGACCCTAAGCGCTTCAAGCGGCTGGGCGCGAAGGTGCCCAAGGGGATCCTGCTTCACGGCCCGCCCGGCACGGGCAAGACCCTCCTCGCGAAGGCAGTGGCGCACGAGTCCGGCGCGACCTTCCTCTCCCAGTCAGCATCGTCCTTCATCGAGATGTTCGCCGGCCTGGGCGCGGCGCGAATCCGCCGCCTCTTCAAGGAGGCGCGTGATGCCGCTCCAGCGATCGTGTTCATCGACGAGCTCGACGCGGTGGGAGGCGAGCGGGGCTCGGATGTGTCCGGGGAGCGCGACCAGACGCTCAACCAGCTGCTAGTCGAAATGGACGGGTTCAACTCGCAGGACAACGTCGTCGTCATGGCCGCATCGAACCTTCTAGAGAAGCTCGACAAGGCGCTCCTTCGCCCCGGCCGCTTCGACCGCCAGGTCTTCGTGCCGCCGCCCGATCGCAAGGGCCGCCTCGAGATCCTCAAGGTTCACACGAAGACGAAGCCGCTAAGCCAGGACATCGACCTCGAGCGGGTCGCCCGCCACGGCTCGGGCCTCACCGGCGCGGACCTCGCCAACCTTGCAAACGAGGCGGCGATCCTCGCCGGGCGCAAGAGACGCGAGTTCATCGTGCAGGCCGACTTCGACGACGCGCTCGAGCGCGTGGTGGCCGGCCTCGAGTCGCGGAAGATCATCACGGACCACGAGAAGAAGGTCATCGCCTGGCACGAGGCTGGCCACGCGATTGCTTCGGAGCTCCTCCCCTCGGTCGACAAGGTCCAGAAGGTTTCGATCGTTCCGCGAGGCAAGGCGCTCGGCTACACGCTCAACCTGCCGCAGGAGGATCGCTACCTCAAGACCCGCCAGGAGCTGATCGACTACATGAAGGTCCTCCTCGCCGGCCGAGTCGCCGAGCAGATCACCTTCGGCCGGATCACCACGGGGGCGTCCGACGACCTCAAGCGCGTCACCGCGATCGCCCGCTCGATGGTGGACGACTACGCGATGGGCACCCACATCCGCTCGCACCAGGTGCCGAGCCAGGACTTCAGGACCTCGGAGGCGCTCCGCCAGATCCGTGACGAGGAGGTCCAGGCCATCGCCGAGGAGGCGTACCGAGGCGCCCACCAGCTCCTCTCCGACCACCGCGACCTGCTGGACCTCGTCGCCGAGCAGCTCCTCGCGAACGAGGTCATCGAGCACGACGAGATCAAGGAGATCATGGATGCCCACCGTTCGCAGAACGGCGGGCCGCCGGAGGATCAGCCTTTGGACGACGCAAGCCAGCCGGCCGAGGTGATGGCGACGGAAGAGCCCGAGAGCTCGCAGGACAGCTGACCGGGCCGGAATAAACTCCGGCCGGATGTTCGGCCTGATCGATCACATCGGCGTCGCGACCGACGACCTCGAGGCCTCGCTTGCCCTCTATGAGGGCTCAATGGCGATGCCACTCTCTCACCGCGAGACGGTGGAGGAGCAGGGGGTCGAAGCGGTTCTCCTCGACGTCGGCGACTGCCACGTCGAGCTCCTGAGCCCGCTCGGCCCGGACACCCCGGTCGGCAAGTTCCTCGATCGCAAGGGGCCCGGCCTCCACCATGTCGCCTACCGCGTCGACGACATCTCGGCCGCGCTCGCCCAGCTCGCGGACGCCGGCATCGAGCTGATCGACTCCGAGCCGCGCATCGGCATCCGCCAGAGCCAGGTCGCCTTCCTTCACCCCCGCTCAACGGGCGGCGTGCTCACTGAAATCGTCCAACCCGCGAAGGGACACTGAATGGCAGAAGACACGAAGGTCGAAATCGGATTCGGGATCGGGCAGGTGCTGTCCGTGAAGCTGGCAGACAAGGAGCTCGCCGACCTGCGGAAGGCCGTCGAGGCCGGCAGAGGCTGGCACGACCTGAAGACTCCCGAGGGAAGTGTCTCCCTCAACCTCGCCACAGTCGTCTTCATCCGTGTCGCCGACCCGGCCCGCGGCATCGGCTTCTCCGGCTAGTTCTCCCGATCCATCAGGACCCGGCGGAGGATCTTTCCCGAGGCGGACTTCGGGATCTCGTCGATCTCTTCGACCAGCCGCACCTTCTTCTGAGGCGAGACCTGCTCGGCCACGTGGGCCATCAGCGCGTCGCGGTCCAGGTCGGTATCGGCCGCCGGGACGATGAACGCTTTCGGGATCTCCCCGGCTTCCTCGTCGGGCACGCCGATAACTGCGCAGTCGGCCACGTCGGGGTGGTTGATCAGGATCGCCTCGAGCTCGGCCGGCGGCACCTGGAAGCCCTTGTACTTGATGAGCTCCTTGAGCCGGTCGACGATGAAGTAGAAGCCGTCTGAGTCGCGCGTCGCGATATCGCCCGTGTGCAGCCAGCCGTCCGAGTCGATCGTCTCCGCCGTGGCCTCGTCGTTGTTGAGGTAGCCGGCCATTACCTGCGGGCCACGGATCCAGAGTTCGCCGCGCTCGCCCTCAGCCGCATCCTCGCCGGACTCCACGTCGATGATCCGGCACTCGGTGTCCACGAGCTCCCGGCCGATCGAGCCGGCGCGATTCTCTCCGTCGGGACGGACGATGTGGGTGACCGGGCTCGTCTCGGTCATGCCATAGCCCTGGATCACGTCGCAATCGAGGCGCTCGGCAACCTTGTCGGAGAGTTCCGCCCCCAGCGGCGCGGCGCCCGACATCACGGTCTTGACCGACGACAGGTCGCGCTCGTCCACAGCCGGGTGCTTGGCCAGCGCAAGCGCGATCGGCGGAACCACATACAGGCGCGAGATCTCGTGCTCCTGGATCAGGTCGAGGAACTGGTCGAGGTCGAATCGCGGCATCGAGACGATCGTCGCCCCGGCGCGGAGACCCTGGTTCATGATCACCGTCTGCCCGTAGATGTGGAAGAAGGGCAGGACGCCGACCAGGACGTCGCCTTCGGAGATCCCGAAGGCGTCCTGGATCTGGACAAGGTTGGCGACCAGGTTTTGGTGCGTGAGAATTACGCCCTTGGGGAGGCCGGTCGTGCCGCTCGAATACGGCAGGACCGCGTGGTCGTCGCCCGAGATGTCCGGGTCGGGCGCATCCGCAGGGTCGCCCATCAGTTCGGAGAGGGGCGTCGCGCCATCGGCCTCGCCGACGACGAAGATCTCCTCGACGCCCGCGGCCTCGGCCGCCGTGGTCGCGACGTCTAGGAACTGCGGGATCGTCAGGAGGTACTTGGAGCCGGAGTCCTCGAGCTGGTGCTGGAGCTCGCGAGCGGTGTAGAGCGGGTTGGCGGTCGAGGCCTTGCCGCCGGCGCGCGCAGCGCCATGAAACGCGATTGCGTACTCGGGGAGGTTCGGCATGTAAACGCAAAGGCAGTCGCCCTGCCCGAAGCCGCGTGCGGCAAGCCCCGCGGCAAGCGCTCGCGTCGCCTGGTCGAGCTCGGCGTAGGTGACCGTGCGCCCGGTCGGGCCGTCGATCAGGGCAGGCTTGTCGCCGAGCTCCTGGGCGCGCTCGAGGACGAAGGAGGTGACGTCGGTCTCGGGATAATCCATGGCTCGCAGGTTATGCCTCCGGCGCGCCCGCTCGCAGCCGCAGGTACTCAGCCCGATCGCAGAAGCTCTCGCGCATCTCGGAGGTCAGCTCTTCCAAGAACTCGCGGCGGTAAACGTCGTCGGTCAGCATCGAGATCGCGAAGTAGAGCCCGGTGAATGCGGCTATCGCACCCGCCACGCGCAGAAGCTCCTCGCTGAGGATGGCCTGGTGGCCGAAGAGGTCGAAGGTGACCGGGTCGTGCACCGGTGCCCCCGTCCAGCTCTCTGTGATCTCCGCGTCGACGGCGAGAACGCCGAGGGCGATGAAGAAGCCGCCGATCGCGAGGCTCACGAAGAGCACCTGAAGCGCCTGGCTCACGAACATCACGAGCCCGACGTTGACCAGCTCGCGCCGGTCGAGGGGCGGCGCCTCGGCATCGGCTTCCTTCTCCAAGGCTCGCACCTCGCGCGGCAGGCGCGCGACCAGGAAGCTCGTACCGAGGAGAACGAACAAGCCAGTCAGGATCGCGAGCGCAGCAATCTCGACGGTGGTGAACACCTGCCAGACCTCGGCGGTGAGGAACAGCACCACGGAGAAGATCATCAGGAGCGGGATCGCCCGCGCGAACAGCTCGAACGACGCGCGGAGCTGGCCGACGAGCCGCCCCAGGGTCCAGCGGAGGATCGAGACGAGCCCGAGCCCGACGACGGCGTAAATCAAGCCGAGGAGGATCAGGTTGCCAGCGGCGGTGACGAGAGCGCTGCGCCACTGCCCGCCGAAGATGAGCGGCAGGATCGCCGGGACGATCACGAAGAGGGCGAGCTCCGTCTTGCCGACGTCCTGGGGTATCGCCCTGGCAGGGCGGCCGCGGGCACGGTTGAGCAGGACGATCCCGATCAGGAAGATCGCGAGGGCAGCGACAACCGCGGCGACGTTCGCCAGGGGTGACCACTCGAGGTTGAGCGCGCCGAGCACCTCGACCAGGAAGACGAAGCCGATCAGCGGGACAGCGCGGTTGAAGATGTCCGTCGCCGCCGAGCGGTCCGCGATGAACAGGGGGAGGCCCGCGCGCCGGAAGCTGCGTTCGTATTCGCGAAGGCGTTCGTCTTCGGCGGCTCCCATCTGACGCGGGACCGTAGTAGCTACGGTCACTTCGATGCGCTCCGTAGCCCTGCTCAAGAACCCCGAGTCGGGATCGGGCGAGGCGGATGACGTCGCCGAGTGCCTGCGCGGCCACGGGCTCGAAGTGCGCGAGTTCGCGCTCGATGGCGTCGAAGACGCTGTCGCGACCACGCCCGACGGGCTGGGCGTCGCCGGCGGTGACGGCTCGCTCGCGAGCGTCGCGGCGGCAGCCGCTCACGCCGGTCTCCCCCTCGCGATCATCCCCACCGGCACCGCGAACGACCTGGCGCGGAAGCTCGAGATTCCCCTTGACCCGGAAGAGGCATGCGAGCTCGCAGTGCATGGCACCCGCACGCGGCGGATCGATATCGGCCGCATGGGCGACAGCCCCTTTCTGAACCTCGCGAGCTGCGGTTTGCCTCCGGCTGCAGCGGAGCACGCTCACGGCCTCAAGGGCACGCTCGGTCCGCTCGCCTACGCCGTGGGAGGCGCTCGGGCCGGCGTCCAGGCCGACCCCGTCGCCTGCACGGTGCGCTGCGACGGCGAGGAGATCCACGCCGGCGAGGCGTGGCAGGTGACCGTCGCCTGCTCCGGCGCGTTCGGCGGCGGCTCATCGATCGAGACCGAGCTCGCAGACCGACAGCTCGACGTCGTCGTGATCGAGGCCGGGTCGCGATTGAAGCTCGCTCAGTACGCGTACGGATTGCGCCGGGGAGGCATCGGTGAACACGAGGGCGTCACGCACGTGCGGTGTTCGGAGGCCACTGTCGAGCTCGAGCGACCCGAGCGGTGGAACCTCGACGGTGAGCTGATCGAGGCAGGGACCTCGGAGTTCAGAGTCGATCCGAACCCGGTCGAGGTCGTGGTGGGATAAGGCCTGCCCCCGGGCCGTATCCTCGCGTCCCCGTGCGGAGCCCCTGGAAAAAAACCGAGCCGGAGCGCAGGATCGACCGGCTCCTGGCGAGGATTCGAACCCGCCGGGCACCCGCTCGCAAGCCGGGGGTCCTGGGCGTACTTGGCGCCGGCGATCAAGCCGTTCTTCGCTTTCTGCGCACCAAGGCCCCTCACGACCCCGCGACCGAGAGCGTCGTCAAGGGACTCGGGATCATCGGCGAGCACGCCGCCGTCTGGGCCGCCATCGGCCTCGCGGGCGCCGCCAGCGACCCGGACCGACGCCAGCGCTGGCTGATCGGAGCTGCCACGGGCCCGGTGGCAGTCGTCGCCAACTACGCGCTCAAGCTCACCTTTGGGCGCGAGCGGCCGCTCCTGGAGGACCACCCTCCTCTGGCCCGCGCGCCCTCCAAGCTGTCCTTCCCGTCGGCCCACGCCACATCGTCCATGGCTGCCGCCACCGCCTTCGGCCGGGTCGAGCCGCGCACGCGAGTGCCGCTGTACGCCCTGGCAACGGCCATCTGCCTCTCCCGTCCCTATCTGGGGATGCATTACCCCTCCGATGTCCTGGCCGGCGCCGCGTTCGGGATCCTGATCGGCGGCTTTGTCCCGGGTGTGGGCGAGCGCACCCTCGAGGAGCGGATGGCGGACTTCGTGGCTTCGCAGCCTGCGGCACCGCGACCAGCGTCGACTGAGGGGTCTCCATCGGCGACTGAGGGGTCAAACCCCCCTGACACGGGTGGCTCTGCCACCGGATCGGTCGAGGGGTCAGACCCCGCGCCGGGTACATGAAGGTTGGGATTGTTGGGCTTCCGAACGCGGGGAAGTCCACTCTCTTCAATGCGCTCACGCAGGGCGGTGCTGAAACCGGGGATTACCCCTTTACGACGATCGACCCGAACGTCGCCGTGGTTGGCGTTCCAGACGAGCGTCTGGAGGCCGTAGCAGAGACTGTGGGCTCGTCGTCGGTGGTCCTCGAGACGATCGAGTTCCACGACATCGCCGGGCTGGTCCGCGGCGCATCCGAGGGCGAAGGTCTCGGCAACCGCTTCCTCGCTGCCATTCGCGAGACGGACGCGATCTGCCACGTGGTGCGCTCCCATGGCGCGAGCGCGGTTCCCCATCCTGAGGGCCGAGTCGACCCGCGCGAGGACATCGAGCTGATCGAGCTCGAGCTCCTGGCGGCCGACCTCGACCAGGTACAACGCAGGCTCGAGCGCGTGACGAAGCAGGCGCGCTCGCTCGACAAGGAGCTGGTGGCCGAGCGGGACTGGCTAGAACAGGTCGTGAAAGCGCTCGAGGATGGGCGCCCCGTACGGGAGGTTCCGGTCCCGGCCGAGGCTCCCGACGCAACGCGCCAGCTTCAAGCGCTCACCTCAAAGCCGATCCTCTACGTGGCGAATGTCGACGAGGGCTCGGATGAAGTGCCCGAGGCGGTCGCCGAGCACGCGCGCGGCGCCGGTGCCCAGGCGGTCGCGATCAGCGCCCGGATCGAATCCGAGCTATCCGAGATCGATGATCCGGAGGAGGCCGCGGAGCTGCGCGGCGAGATGGGCGTGTCCGAATCCGGCTTGGCCAGGGTGATCCGCACCGCGTTCGAGCTGCTCGACCTGATCACGTTCTTCACCGCCGGCGAGGACAAGGAGGCGATGGCGCGGAACGTCCCCCGCGGCTCGACGGCGTGGGAGTCGGCGGCCAAGATCCACGGCGACATCCAGGCCGCGTTCGTGCGCGCCGAGGTTGTCGGCTGGCGGGACCTTGTGGACGCCGGCGGCTACGCGGGCGCCCGCGACGTCGGGAGGCTGCGCCTCGAGGGCCGCGACTACGTGATGGCCGATGGCGACGTCATGACCGTGAAAGTCTGAGCGGGACGACGGTCACGGGCGCTCGTAGGCGCCCGCGTCACAGTCGGTTGCAGGACGCGAAACGCCTCGCTGGTCCGTCGCCGGGCAAAAGCTCTCGTTCCACCCGATCGCGAGACTGTCCGCCTGGATCTCGATGGTCGGCGTGGGGCCGCCGTTGTCAGCGAGGCCCCCGATGCGAGGTTCCGTCTCGGGCTGAATATGCGATCCACCCAGGAACACGCAGAGCCCCGGCGTGCCTTGAGGCGTGATCACGCCGTCGAACAGGAACTCTCCCGCGCACTGGGGACCGTCGCCCGAAGTTCCGACCGTGTTCTCCTTGACCAGAGCGTTCCCGATGTCGAAGTCTGCATCCGAGGATTGGTAGATGCCCCCGCCCGCCCCGCCGCCGACGTTGTCGGCATCGGCCGCGTTGTAGGCGACGGTCGTGTGCTCGGCGTTGAGGTCAGCCCCAAGGATCGACGCCAGGCCGCCGCCACTGACGGTGGCGACGTTGTACGCGAACGTGGAGTTGACAATGTCCGCGCGAGGGTCGTGGGGAGCACCGCCGGGATCGGCCCCGTCGAGATAGAGGCCGGCGCCCAGGCCTGCCTGATTGTTGTTGACGGTCGTAGCGCTGATCGATAGGGGGGGATCGGCGAGCGCAGCCGTCGGCGTTGAGCCCATGTACACGCCGCCCCCGCCGCTAACGGCGAAGTTGCCGACAATCCTGGTCCGTGAGATCTTCAGGGGGTGCGAGCCGGTATGGATGCCGCCTCCGTTCACGGTTGCCGAGTTCTCGAGGATCAGGAGGTTTCGCAGCGTGTGCTTACGGGTCTCGAAATCCTCTTGAGCTGACGCGACCAGGATCCCGCCTCCCACGTCGGCATCCCCGCCCGTGACCGTCAGGCGCTCGATCGTCTTCGGTGCGTCCTTCAGCAGGGACATGACGCGCGAGCCGCTGTTCGCATCCACCGTGGTGGCAGTCGCTCCCTCGCCGCGGATCCGCACCTCGCCCTTGATGTCCAGATCGCCGCCCCTGTTGTCGTTTGGCGCGGTTTCGCCCAGTGTCAACTCATAAGTGCCTCCGTCGAGCTCGATCTTGTCCTTACCCTTGTGGCCGTTGGCAGCGCTCACGGCGCCGCGGAGCGAGCAGTTCGAGGGCTTGCACTTAGCGGCAGCCGGATCGTCGAACCGGGTGGGACGAAAGGTGTCCGCAGCCGCCGAAGCGGAGAAGGCAATCCAAACGGCTGCCGAGGCAGCGACCATCCTTGTCACAGTTTGAGTTTAAGCCGAAATGGCGGTGCGAGGCAGCTCTCCCCGCTCACCCATCGAGGAGCACGTCGGCGTTCTCGGAGACGGTCACGTGGATGGCGGCCGGCTCGTACGCGTAGTCGAGGATCGCATGAGCTCGCAGGCGGTCGAGGGCGAACTGGAAAGCCTTCGCCTGGCGGTCAGACGCGTACTTGCGGCGGATGTCGAACGACCAGCCGGTCGTGTGGAGCGAGTACTCGGTCGTCGCCTCCGAGTTGATCCCGATCAGGAGGTCCTGGTACTCCTGATCGCGCGTGGTGCTCGTGACGGTGAGCGGCTTCGCCTCGCCGGAGACGGCTCGCACCTTGCCGCCCAGATAGGCGAGCGCGGCAAGGGCCTGCGGCCGAAGAACGCGGTACGTCGTGGGATCGACGTCGAGCTCTTCGGCCAGCTCGCCTGCCTGACCGGCCAGCTTGAAGCCGTAGGAGCGGTCGCTCGGCACCCTGATGAGCTCTCCCTCGTCGGTCGCGTCGGCCACATCGTCAGGCGTCTCGAAGATCTCCGTTGAATCCTCGGGGTGGTAGGTCTCCTCGAGGGTCGCTTTTGCGGTCGCGAGTTGGACCGCCTCCTCGAGCGCCGCGGGGTCGCTGCGGTAGTCCTCGAGAATCCCTGCCGAGGCCCGAACCCGCCACGAATAGAGCGACGAGTCGTCCCCGAACCCGGACAGGAGCTCCCAGGCGTCGGGGTGATTCTGCGGCGAGGAGTCGAAGTAGAGGCGCGCGTAGTCGATGTCGTTATCGGCGACCGTCGCCGAGGTCGAGCCGGCATCGTTCCCCTCCGCATAGGCGGCAATCACGTTCTCGAGGTTGCCGACCCCCATGTGGTACGAGACCACGGCGAGCTCCTCCGAGCCGAAGCGGTCCGTCGCGATCTGGAGGTAGCGGGCAGCTCCCTCCAGCGCCAGCTTCGGGTTGAAGCGCTCATCGGCGCTCTTTCGCTGCTCGATCAGCCGGGATGCGAGCTGGCCCTTGCCCTTTGCAAGCGCCTTGTTGATCTCCTTGGTGAGCGCGACGCTTCGAGGCAGGTCGACCCGCATGCCGAGGAACTCCGTCGCCGTCGAGGGGATGATCTGCGTCAGGCCCGTCGCGGAGTTCGGCGTCCCATCGGCCATCACCTGCGACCGTCCCGCGCTCTCCAGGAAGACGATCGCCTCGAGCGTGTTGGGGTCCACGCCGGCCGGCTTCGCGGCCTCCTCGATGTCCTTGCGCCACTTGGCTGTGCGCTCGGCTGAGGCCATGACGCCGCCAGGGCTCTTTTCGTAGATGACGTGAGACGTGCCGAGCGTCGCCCGCTCGGCAAGCTCCTTCGAGGTCTCGGGAGTCCACGCGAGCGGGTCGCCGGAGGCTGGCGTTGAGTCCGAGCGCGCCTCGCGCGAGATCTCCTCGATCTCCAGGTCGACGGCGTCCGAGCCGCCGAGGCCAAGGGCCAGCACCAGGGCGGCGATCGCGACGGCGAAGGCGACGAGGAGCCCCAGAATGACTGCTAGACCCCTGACCGCCTCTCGATCCACTCGGTCCAATGTTAGGTTCACCGCTCATGAAGGCTTTGGCGTGAGGACCCAGGCGCGGTTTCCCGGCGTCCCAGGGGACAAGGGGCACTACGAGAGCTTCTATTTGAAGGCCTCTGCGCCCGGAGGCGGCCGGTCGATCTGGCTTCGCCATACGACGCATCAACGTCCCGGCGAACCAGTCCAGGGGTCGCTCTGGCTTACGTCCTTCGACGCGGAGGCGCCCGGCCCGCATGCGACCAAGGCGACCTATCCCGCCGCCGAGGTGTCCGCGCCCGACGGCGCTTACATCCGGATCGGCGACGCCGTGCTGGGACCAGGCTCGGCGAAGGGCGTGATCTCAGGCGATGCCCCCCACGCCTCGTGGGACCTGAGCTTCAGCGGCGACGCCGCTCCGCTCCGCCACCTCCCCAGCGAGCGCATGTACAACGCGAAGCTGCCGAAGACGAAGATGCTTAGCCCCCACCCCTACGCGCTGTTCTCCGGCCGGGTCGAGATCGCCGGCGAGACGATCGAGCTTGACGGCTGGCCGGGAATGGTCGGCCATAACTGGGGGGCTGAGCACGCGGAGAGATGGACCTGGATCCAGGCCTCCGACCTCGGCGGGAACCCCGGCGACTACCTCGACATCGCGGCGGGGCGCATCAAGATCGGCCCCGTGACGACGCCGTGGATCGCGAACGGCCGCCTCGTCCTGGATGGCGAGGAGTACACGCTGGGCGGCATCGGCAAGACGTACGGAACAGAGGTCGAAGAGGAGCCCGACGGGTGTACCTTCACCTTTCCCGGGAAGAACGTCAACGTGAAGGGACGGGTGGGCGCGCCCCTGAAGGACTTCGTCGCGTGGGTTTACGCCGACCCCGCCGGCCCCGAGCACAACGCCCTCAACTGCTCGATCTCAGATATCGAGCTGAAGGTCGAGCGTCCGGACCGCAAGCACGCGCGGGTCGAGGTCGCAGGCGCCGCCGTTTACGAGCTTGGCACCCGCGACACGGACCACGGCGTGCCGCTCCAGCCGTTCTCGGACGGCTAGCCCTTCTTGAACTTCGCCCAGGTCGAGCGCAGGCCCAGGCGGAATCGAAGCGTGTCGCCCGTGACGACCGTCGAGTTCGAAGAGCCGACTACGCGCGCCTCGACGATTCGTGGCGAACGGCCCCGCTTCAGGATGTCGATCTTGTTCAGGTTGCCTCCGAACAGGCCCGACAGCTTCGACTCCATCTCCCCCTGCGAGTAGTGAACGGTCCAGTGGTGGTACGGAGAGGTGTCGTCATACGGGTCGTTCACGGACTTCAGGTAGGGCCGCGAGCTGCCGCCTGAGAAGCCGAACTCGCTGTTCTCGGTCTGACCGCCCGAGGTCGAGAAGAAGTAGGCGCTGGCCACGTTTCCGCCGCTCTTGATGACCTCACGCGAGGTCTTCTTGGCGGCCTCGTTAGTAGCGGAGGTCTCCGAGCTCTTGCCGCCATAGACCTGGCTCCGCGTGTCGTCGTAGAGGTCGTAGCCGTCGCCTCCCACCCTGGTTGCCAGGCCAAAGGAGCGAGCCGCAACGCCCTGCGCGCGAAGGGCCGCCTGGGGCCAGCTCGCGGGCGACTCGTTGGGGATGACGCCCTGTACGTACCCCTCCAGCCCGACCTTGTTGATGGCGTAGAGAGAGCCTCCGACATTTCGTGCGCGCAGGTCTCCCCTGTAAGTGCCGACTCCGTCGAACCGCACCGAGTCTCCACCCCTGGCGGAGCCCTCCTGGCCGCATCCGGCGAGCTTGGAGCCGTTCGGCCTGCGAAGCGTCACGTTTCCCGAGTCGAGGCGAAAGGAGTAGGTCTCGTTGCCGTTGATGTCCTTCCCGCAAGCCTTGTTCGCGCTTTCGAAGCGGACGGAGCCCAGCCCGGTCGCGATCAGCACGCGAACGCCTCGAGTGTCCGCGTGGCCGACGTTCACGCCCGTGTAGTAGTGGCGAAGGATCTTGCTGTACGACTTGCCGTGCTGAGCGAGGCCGAAGGCGCCGTACTGGCTCATGCCGACGCCGTGCCCGAACCCTCGGCCCTCGATCTTCCATTCCGCCTGCGCGGGCACGGCCAGCGCCGCGAGGGCCAGGAGTCCGAGTGCAAGGCTTGAGAGTCGTCGCTTCACTATGACTAGTGTGCCTGGAAAGGGTCTTTCAACAGGAGGAACACAATGGCATTGAACGCCGACGAGCAGAGGGTCATCGATGAAGCACCGAAGCAGCTTCTGATCGGCGGCGAGTGGCGGGACGCCTCGGGCGGAGGCAAGCTCGCGATCGAGGACCCCTCGACGGGCGAGACCGTCACCGAGGTCGCCGACGGCACGCCAGAGGACGCGAAGGCCGCGCTGGATGCAGCGTGCGCCGCGCAGGCCGACTGGGCGGCGTCGCAGCCGAACGAGCGCTCCGAGATCCTGCACGACGCGTTCAAGGCGCTGGGCGAGCAGGCTGACGACCTCGCGCTCCTGATGACGCTCGAGATGGGCAAGTCCGTGGCCGAGTCGAAGGCCGAGATCACGTACGCCTCCGAGTTCTTCCGCTGGTTCGCGGGCGAGGCGCTCCGGATCGACGGCTACTACAAGAACGCTGGAAACGGCGCGAGCCGCGTCCTCGTGATGCGCCAGCCCGTTGGCCCTTGCTACTTCATCACCCCCTGGAACTTCCCGAACGCGATGGGCACGCGGAAGATCGGCCCGGCCCTGGCTGCCGGCTGCACGATGGTCGTGAAGCCCGCTCAGCAGACCCCGCTTTCGATGCTCGCGCTGGCCAAGCTCCTGGAAGACTGCGGGCTCCCCGGCGGCGTCCTCAACGTGATCACGTCCAAGAAGTCCGGCGACGTCTCCGCGCCGATCATCGGCGACCCGCGCCTTCGCAAGCTGTCCTTCACGGGCTCGACCGAGGTCGGCCGCAAGCTGATCGCCCAGGCCGCGGACAACGTTCTGAAGGTCTCGATGGAGCTTGGCGGCAACGCGCCGTTCCTGGTCTTCGAGGACGCCGATGTGGACGATGCCATCGAGGGCGCGATGATCGCCAAGATGCGGAACGTCGGCGAGGCCTGCACCTCGGCCAACCGTTTCCACGTCCACGAGTCGCTCGCCGACGAGTTCGCCGAGAAGCTCGCAAAGCGGATGGGCGCGATGAAGGTCGGCCGCGGCTCCGAGGAGGGCACGGAAGTCGGCCCGCTGATCGATGGCAACCAGCGCGACAAGGTCGCCGAGCTCGTCGACGACGCGGTCGGGAAGGGCGCGACCTGCGTGACGGGCGGCTCGGCGCGCGAGGGCGAGGGCTACTTCTTCGAACCAACGGTCCTCTCGGGCATTCCCGACGACGCGAAAGTCCTGAGCGAGGAGATCTTTGGCCCCGTGGCGCCGATCGCGACCTTCTCGTCAGACGAGGAGGCGATCGAGGCGGCGAACAAGACCGAGTACGGCCTCGTCTCCTACGTCTACACCTCCGACTTGAAGCGAGCGTTCCGCGTCTGCGAGGCGCTCGAGACCGGGATGATCGGCCTGAACCAGGGCATGGTCTCGAACGCCGGCGCACCGTTCGGCGGCGTCAAGCAGTCCGGGGTCGGCCGCGAGGGCGGCAACGAGGGCATCCTCGAGTACCTCGAGACGAAGTACGTGGCGGTGAACCTGTAGTTCGGGACCCGCCCCGCACAGGGCGCTTCCCGCGCGGTACGATCGCAACTGGAGATAAGGGGCATGAGAACGTTGCGCAGCGTGGCGGGATCGGCGAAGGGCCTACGCGCGGCAGTGCTCGCCGGGGCGGTTTTGGCGCTCCTCCCTGTCACCGTCGCGCTAGCCGCGCAAGGCGACACGACCTCGCTCAGCGTCGATGAGAACGGCGATGAGTTCGACAGCGCCACCTTCGATGTCTCCTTCTCGCAGTCCGGGCGCTTCGTCGCCTTCTCCTCGACCGCCAGCGGGCTCGACCCAGCCGATACGAGCCCTACGTCGGATGTGTTCGTTTTGGATCGCAAGCAAGACGACATCGAGCTGGTCTCACGGGAATCGGCCTCGAAGGGCGGCGAGGTGGGCAACAACGTCTCTGTCGACGCCTCAATCTCAGCCAGCGGTCGCTACGTCGCGTTCGAATCGGCCGCATCGAATCTGTCAGGCGCCGACAACACGACGCCCTTAGACCCCGACGACATTTACGTTTATGACCGCAAGCTCGACAAGGTGACACTCGCGGCGCGCAGACGCGGTGCCGGCGCGGGTGCCAACGACGAGTCGCAGAATCCGTCGATCTCGGCCGATGGGCGGTTCGTCGCGTTCGACTCGATCGCGACGAACCTGGCGAAGGTGGACAAGGACGAGGACCCCGACGTCTACGTGCGCGACCTGCGCGATCGGCGCACCATCCTCGCCTCTCGCAAGGGGAGGAAAGGCCAGGACGCGAACGCGCCGGCTGAGAATCCCTCCATTTCGGCCGACGGTACGACCGTCGGCTTCCAGACCACCGCCATGAACCTGGGTGGGCCCCTCGACGGCAGCGGCAACGTCTACGTTCGGGAGCTCGACGCGAACCTGACGCAGCTGGTCTCCCGCGAGTCGGGCCAGCCCGGCGACGGAGCCAGCGGCAGCTCAGAGGAATCCGCCGTCTCGGCGAACGGACGCTACGTTGCCTTCCGCTCCAGCGCGACGGAACTGAGCAATGCCGACTCGGGAAGCGTCGATGTCTTCGTCTATGACCGCAAGGAGCACACAGTGCAGCTGGTCTCACGTGAGTCACAGTTCACCGGCGGCGAGGGCGCGGACAACGGCTCGTTCGCCATAGACATCTCCGACAGCGGCCGCTACGTCTCATTCCGGTCCTCCGCCACCAACCTCTCCGGCGTCGATCTGAACGCGGTGATCGACGTCTTTGTCCGAGACCGGACCGCAAAGACGACCGACCTGGTCTCCCGAGTCTCCGGCGGCGGCGCCGGCGCTGACGGCGACTGCTTCGTGCCGGTGATTTCCCCCACCGGCCGATACGTCGGCTTTCTTTCCATCGCCAACAACCTCTCGACCGAGGACGACGACGCTCAGCAGAACGCGTTTTCCCACGACTTCCTGGGCCCATAAGGCGCAAGATCGGAGCGCGGCCTGCGTAGCTTCTCCGTCGTGAAGAGCGTCGTGATTACAGGTGGGACGGCCGGTATAGGCAAGGCCGGGGCGCTGGAGCTCGCCCGCCGCGGAGGGGCGCTGACGATCCTGGCGCGCGACGAGGCTCGAGGCCATGAGACCGTTGCCGAGATCGAGCGGACCGGACAAGGCGCATCGGCTGAGTTCGTGCGGACCGACCTGGCCGACCTCGAGAGCGTGCGTGAGAGCGCGAGCTTGCTCCTCGAACGACACGACCGGATCGATGTCCTGATCGCCAACGCGGGGGTGCACCTCACAGAGGCCCGCCGGACCCGCGACGGCTTCGACCAGATGCTGGCGGCCAACTACCTCGGGCATTACCTGCTCACCCGCCTTCTCACCGGCGCGATCGAGGCGGCCTCTCCGGCCAGGATCGTCGTGGTGGGCTCGGAGGCCTACCGGTTGGCCGGCCGCCTTGACACTGAGGCGTTCGAAGACATCGGCGAATACGGCCGAGTCGGCTCGTTTCGGGCGTACGGCCGAACCAAGCTGCTCGACATCCTCTTTGCGTTTGAGCTCGCACGCCGGCTGCGAGGAACGGGGGTGACCGTCAATGGCGTCGATCCCGGCACCGTGTCGACAGGCCTCTACGAGCAGATCCCGGGATTCCGAAGGCTCGCCCCGCGACTCACCCGGACACCCTTCGTGCGCACCCCCGACCAGGGCGCTCGCATAATCGTGAAGCTCGCCGACGATCCCTCGTTGGCGGAAGTCTCCGGCCAATTCTTCAGCTCCGTGCCGGGCGCGCGCATGCTGCCCAGGCATCGCGCGCTCCGCGACGTCGAGCTGCAGCGCCGCGTGTGGGATCGCACGGCCGAGCTCGTCGGCCTTACGGCGTGACCATCCCGAACTAACCTCACCGCGTGGCCTTTACGACAGCCGAAGCACGCGACCGCATCATCGGTGACCTCGAGGCCGCCGAGGAGGAGCTGGGCCGCAGTGTCGCCGCGCTTGGCGAGGCCTTCGAGCTGCTCGCTACCGGTTCGGCCGACCGGCTCGAGGGCGAGCTGTTTCGCCCCGTCCAGAAGGCATACGTGCGCACCAAGCGCACACGCACCGCGTTCGCTCAGCGCGTCAGCCGCGACACTGACGAGCCCGAGCCAAAGCCCGTCGGCCCGCCCTCGCAGGGCGCCAAGGGGTTCGTACAGGAGGCGGTCGCGGCTGCTACTCAGGCCGACTTGATCCTCTCCGAGCTTCAGGACTCGATGATGCCGATCGAAGGCGGCGACGCCGAGCTCCGGGCCGGCCTCTCAGAAATCCGCGAGCTCCTCTCGCCGATTCGGGTCAGCGCGGGGGCCTTCCTGCGCACGCTCGGCCGCTAGGGAGCCAGCGATCCGCCCGGCTCGTAGTCGGGGTACAGCGCCTGCAGTAGCGGCACGGCCGCATCGAATCGCTCGATCTCGCAACCGTTGGCGCGGGTGAGGTCTACGTCTACTTCCTCGCCCTCGATAGTCCCCTCCAGCGACGCCGTGTCGGGGCCGCCGAAGAGCTCGGTGCATGCTGTGTCGGGCGAAACGGGGCCGAGGGCGTCTACGTCGATCTCGGCAATCGCCTGGCAGACGGCTTCCTCGGATCCTTCCTCGCAAGACACCTCATCGGTCGTCTCTTCCTCGGGCCCGTCCGGGCCGTCGGGATCGAGCGTGACCGTCAGCGAGCTGTCGCCTTCGGCGACGGCATCGCCCGAATCGGCGTCGTCCGAGTCGCCACAGCCGGACATCGCGAACGCGATGCCCGTGACTGCGATAGCGAGGGCTAGTGGCCGAAGAGCGATGACAGAATCCCGCCGCTACCGGCTCGCTTCTCCAGATAGCACTGGTGGTACTCCTCGGCCATCCAGAACCCAGTGGCCGGCTCGATCAGGGTCGCGATCGGCTTGCGGTGGTTCGCCTGCTCACGCTCCAGCGAACGGCGCGCGGCTTCGACCTGCTCGTCTGAGTGGGTGAAGATCGCCGTCCGGTACTGATCGCCGATGTCCGGGCCCTGGCGGTTCACCTGGGTCGGATCGTGGATCTCCCAGAACTTGTCGACGAGTTGCTCGTAAGAGACCTTCTCGGGGTCGAACTCGACCTGAACGACCTCGGCGTGTCCCGTCGTGCCGGAGCACACCATCTCGTAGGTCGGGTTGTCCACATGGCCGCCCTCGTAGCCAACGGCAGTGTCCACTACCCCGTCCATCTCCCGGTAGAACATCTCCGGCTTCCAAAAGCAGCCGGCGGCAAACGTCGCCTTCTCGGTGCGCTCGGGTCGGGTGCCGTTTTCAGTGGTCTCAGTCATCTCTCACCTCTTTGAATCGCTCGTGTAGCCCTTGAGCGGCTTTGCCGTGAATCTGGCATGTGCCGGTAGTGATTTGAGTCCGATTCGAGGTCCAAACGTTACGCGCTGAGCGCGAACGGGCTGCCCTCGGAGTCGCGGCAGATCGACCAGCGCTCGCCGGGGTGGATGATCTCTCCCCCGAGTTCGGTGACCTGGGCGAGCGCGGCGCTCATGTCGTCGACGGCCAGATACGGCAGCGACGCCGTGTCCCCCGGTCCTCGGCCGCGCTCGTGAACGCCCAAGCGCAGCCCGCCGCGCTCCGCCTCCCACCCCGACCCGAGATCAGGCCCGCGTTCGGCCAACTCGAGACCGAGGAGGCCCGACCAGAACGCGAGTGCGCGCTGGGGATCGTCCGCCGGGAACTCGATCAAGGGCGCAGGCACGATCAGCCGTGGGGCTTCGCGATCGCCTCGAAGTCGATCGCGTCGTCCAGGACCTTCTCCTCCACGCCCTTCTCCATCGCGACCTCGCGGATCGTGCGGCCGGACGACGCCGCCTCCTTCACGATCTCGGCGCCCTTGTCGTAGCCGATGATCTCGTTGAGCGCCGTCGTGACCTGGAGGTTCGACTCCTTGTACTCGTCGAGCTGCGCGCGGTTCGCCTCGATGCCAGCGACGCACTTCTCGTCCAGGAGGCGACAGGCGGCAGCGAGGAGCTTGATCTGGTCGAGGAGGTTCCGCGCGATGAGCGGCACGCGCACGTTCAGCTCGAACTGGCCCTGCGCCCCGGCGGTGGTGATCGCCGCGTCGTTTCCGATCACCTGGTCGCCCACCTGGATCACGACCTCGGGGATCACCGGGTTCACCTTGCCCGGCATGATCGACGAGCCCTTCTGGAGCTCCGGCAGGCGAAGCTCCGAGAGTCCGGCCCGAGGGCCGGAGCCCATCAGCGCGAGATCGCTCGCAATCTTGATCATCGAGACCGCGACGACCTTGAGCGCTCCCGAGAGCTCGACCAGCGAGTCGCGATTGGCTTGAGCCTCGAAGGGGTCGCGGGGCGCCGAGATTTCGATGCCCATGTCCTTGGAGATCAGCGCCCGCACCTTCTCGGCGAACTCCGGATGCGTGTTGAGGCCGGTGCCGGTTGCCGTGCCGCCAAGAGGCAGCTGGCCGACGCGCCCAAGCGTCGAACGAACTCGTTCTGCGCCAAGCTCGATCTGCGCCGCATATCCCGCGAACTCCTGGCCGAGCGTCACGGGAACGGCGTCCATCAGATGGGTGCGACCCGTCTTCACGATGTCGTCGAACTCGCTCGCCTTGGCCGCAAGTGTCTTGGCCAGCCCCTCCATTGCCGGAAGGAGCTCGTCGTTCACCTCACCCAGCGCTGCGATGTGGACGGCTGACGGGAAGACGTCGTTCGACGACTGGCCCATGTTCACGTGGTCGTTGCGGTGGACCCCCTCGCCAGCAAGGTTCGCAATCACCTCGTTGGCGTTCATGTTCGACGACGTGCCCGAACCGGTCTGGAAAACGTCGACGGGGAACTGCTCGTCGTGCTCGCCGGCGGCGATGGCGTCACCGGCTGCGGCAATGCGCTCGGCAATGCCGGAGTCGAGCTTGCCGAGATCGGCATTGGCGCGCGCGCCAGCTGCCTTCAAGCGCCCGAGCGCGCGGATCACCGGCACTGGGATCGGGTGTCCGGAAACGGGGAAGTTCTCGACCGCTTTCTCGGTCTCTTCGCCCCAGAGCTGTTCTGCCATTTCGCCTTTCTCGTCGCCGAATTCCTGTGTGGATCACAGGCTATTCGGCCGAGAGCCTCGCGCCCTGCTGTGGAGAGTCGCTATGCGCACGCGATGTTCGTGCACTGGCGAGGGTCCCCGTTGTGTCGGGCGACGTTGCCGCCTCCGTCGATGGAACTCGGTCTGGAATCGATGCCGAGATCGTCGTTGCGCAGTGCTCGATTCCCTGCGAGCTTCGTCGAGGGACCTTGGATAGTGAAGCCATCGTCTCCCGAGCCGATTGCGACGTTTCGCTTCAGCACGCTGTTGTTGTCGTACCTGGAGACATGGAATCCGTCTTTGCGGCTGCCCTTGACCCGATTTCTGCGCACGACGTTCCTGCCGCCACCGATCGGGGGATTGTTGATTCCGAGCGAGATGCCCCGGTCCCCGCGAGCATGAGCGACGAGGTTGCGAGCGACGAGGTTGCGACGCCCATCCTCGATCGCGATGCCGTCAATAGCCCGAGACACGTGATTTCCGGTGATCACGTTTCGGTCGCCCGGACCGACGAGGATCCCTGCGCCTCCGACGACACGGTTGTCGCTCACGTGATTGGCGTTTCCCTCGATGAGGACGGAGGGTCCGTTGCGCTCGAACGTGTTCTGCTTGACCACGTTTTGCGAGGAGTCGCCGAGGTGGATGCCAGGTCCCTCGTTGCCACGGATTTCGTTGTCGACGATCCGGATGTGGCGCGATTCGAACACGCCGATTCCGTCTCCCTCCGGTGGAGTGTTGTGGCTGAAGGCGCCGCCGCGAATCACGTTGTGGGCGGACCCGAAGATCAAAGCGCCGAAAAAGACCTGCCGCCTCGAGGTGATCCCCAGCACCCGATTCCCATGTGCTTCCCCGACGACGATGCCGGAATCGAACTCCTGCACCGAGCCATCCTTGATCGTGACCCCCTTGTGGCCGTCGTTCGCGACGCCGAGGTCGCAAAACTGGTCGCACCCCACCGCGGGGGCTCCGTCGCCGTCGATCCGATGACCGGCGAGGTCGAGCGTGATCCCATCCGCGCCGATGACGATCCCGTTGTTGGGGCAGTCGATGAGGTCGCTGTCAAGCGTCGTGTCAGCGGTGATCTCGTCCCCGCACTCGACATGGCTTGCTTCGGCCGGGCCGGCGCTCGCCGCTACCGTGGCGATGACCGTGGCCGTGACAATTGTTGCGTGTCTCATCCGCTTATCCGCAGCGCACGTTCACGCACTGCCTGGCGTCCCCGTTGCCTGATGCCCGGTTGCCGCCCGCATCGATCACACCGCCTGCGGCCTCGATCCCGAGGTCACCGTTGCCGTTCGCCTCGTTGTCGTGCAGCCTTGTCAGATCAACTGAAACGTCGAAGCCGTCGGCCCGAGCGCCGAGAGCGTGATTGTGCCTGAGGGTGACGTGTGAAACAGGCTCAAAGACAGACTTCACCCGGAACGCGTCTTCGCCCGCGCCCCGGACCGTGTTGTGCGCGACGAATACATGCTTCACCGGGCCGTAGCCGGCGACACTGATGCCGGTCGTGTCGACATCCTCCACGAGGTTGCCGACGATCCGGTTTCCAGATCCCTCCTCGACCTGGATTCCAAGCCCACAGTGAGCGCCGCACCTCTGCGACCGGGTGATGAAGTTGTTCCGGATGGTGATGTGGGAGCCCCCGGTTGCAATGCCGTCTCCGTTCCTGTCTAAGCGGTTTCGCGCAAACAGCATTCGAGAACCGCTCATCAGGATTCCGGCCTCGGGGTTGCCGGCGATCTCGTTATCGACGATTTTGCTTCCCTCGCTGTCCTCTCCGTAGAGGCCGATATCGCCGTTGTCGCGCATCTCGCTCTGGGCAATCCGCAGTTTGGAGGTCTTGATGACGGTGATGCCTGCCTGGTCGGTCTCAAGGCCGTTCGCGCGGAAAAGATGGTGTCGCAAGGTCGTGCGCTCGCTCTTGAACAAGATCACGCCCGAGAAAGTGTTGCGCGTCGTTCTTACCCGATTGAAGGAGGAGCCGGATCCCTTGACGACGAGAACCCCGACCCCAAATTCACGCACCGTGCCCCCCTTGACGGTCACACCGTCATGCCCGTCGAGCACGATCCCGACATCACAGATCTCTTCTTTCGCACACGTCATGTCCTCGGCCGCGTCTCCGTCGATCAGATGGCCATCGAGATCGAGGGTGATGTCGTCGGCTCCGATGACGATGCCGTTGCTCTCGCAGTCGAGAAGGTCGCCGTCGAGCGTGGTGTCAGCGGTGATCTCATCGCCGCACTCGACGTGGCTTGCCTCGGCCGGGCCGGCGCTGGCCCCCGTGGCGGCGATGACGAGGGCGGTGGCCATTGAACTCGCGATGCGCTTCATCTGATCCCCTCGGTCGTATTCCCTAGTCCCCACGACCATCTTCCCATTGTCGCGCGGATGTGGTGAGCATCATCACACTCAGCGCATGGGGTGACCGCTCCTATTCGTTCGAGCTGCTGAGAATCAGCTCCGCCACTCGTTTCGGGTCGCGGAGGTGGGGCTGATGGGGAAAGCCATCCAGAGTCTCGACGTGGGCATCCGGCAGAGCCTCCTCCCAGCGCGCCCGCATCCAGTGCGGCACGAGGCGATCCGTAGTCCCCCACACAAGCGTGACCGGGCACCGAACATGCGAGGGGTCGGGCATCCCTGGCCCGCCGAGCCCGCTCGCAAGTCCGGTGCGCCAGAAGGGGAAGCGCCCGACCGACTGCCAGAGCGTTCTGATGTCCTCTTCGGCGAGCTCCGGCGGTCTGGGCGAGCCGCTGTAGAGGAGTCCGCTCAGCCGTCCGCCTCGGGCGAGCAGGCCGTGAACCGGCTCGGTCACCCGGAGCGCGATCAGCGGGGCCGCAAAAGCGAGGCCGTAGAAGGCCAGCCCTGCTCCCACCGGCCAGGGTGGTGCCAGCGCGACGACGTCGCGCGCGCGACCCCGAGCCCCGAGCTCGATCGCGGTCACGCCACCGTAGGAACTGCCGACCATGCTCACAGGCTCGGTCCAGTCCGCATCATCGAGGGCTGCCTCGACGTGGTTGGCAAACGCATCGAGGAGGGTCGAATCCCGAAGCTCCAGCGGCGGTCCACCGGCGCTGCCGGGCAGCGTGACGGCAAGGACATCGCGGTGAGGTTCCAACTCGCGGATCAGGGAGCGAAACTCCACCCAGGTGTGGAAACCGCTGTGAAGGAGCAGCAGCGGGGTTCCCGACCCGCCGCGATAGGAGCCGGCCGCGGTATTCATCGGTCGGGAAGCTATCTGCCGTGCCTAGACTCCGCTCCCCGTGAGCGGTTTCAGGCCAGTCGATCCCAAGCAGAGCTTCGTCGAGCTCGAACACGCGTTGCTCGAGACTTGGAAGGAAGAGGACCTCTTCCACCGCCAGCTCGAGCTGCGCGCCCACGCGGACACCTGGAGCTTCTACGAAGGCCCGCCCACCGCGAATGGCAAGCCCGGCTCCCACCACGTTCTGGCCCGCGTCTTCAAGGACGTATACCCGCGCTACCGCACGATGGCCGGCGCGAGCGTCCCCCGCAAGGCCGGCTGGGACTGCCACGGCCTGCCTGTCGAGCTGGAGGTCGAGAAGGAGCTCGGCATCTCCTCCAAGGAGGAGATCGAGGAGTACGGCATCGCCGAGTTCAACGCGAAGTGCCGCGAGTCGGTCTTTCGCTACGTCGAGGACTGGAACAAGCTGACTCAGCGGATCGGGTTCTGGATGGACCTCGACGATCCCTACGTCACGATGACCGACGACTACATCGAGTCGGTCTGGTGGGCGCTGCGCCAGATCTGGGACGCGGGACGCCTCTATCAGGGCTACAAGGTCGTCCCATATTGCCCGCGCTGTGGCACGGCGCTCTCCTCCCACGAGGTCGCGCAGGGATACAAGGACGTCATCGATCCCTCGGTCTACGTCCGCCTGCCCGTCACTGCCGTTCCGCCCGCCGACGAGATCCCCGAGTCCCCCATCCAGCCGGGCGACAACCTTCTGGTCTGGACCACGACTCCGTGGACCCTGATCTCCCACGCGGCGGTCGCCGCCGGCGCCGAGATCGAGTATGTGCGCGCCCAGCCCGCAGGCTCGGACGAGGTCGTAATCGTGGCCCGCGCGCTCGCGGAACGTGTGCTGGGCGAGGGCTTCGAGTCGCTCGCATCCTTCCCGGGCTCAGCGCTCAAGGGCGTCCGCTACGAAGCGCCGTTCAGCTTCGTACCCGGCGAGGACTTCGGGCCGCTCGGCCACTCCGTCCTCCTGGGCGACTTCGTCACGACCGACGACGGCACCGGCCTGGTCCACACCGCGCTCGCCTTCGGAGAGGACGACTTCCGCCTGGGCGAGGAGCACGGCATGACGCTTCAAAACCCGGTTCGCCCCGACGGCACTTTCGACGAACGAGTCCCTGACTTCCAGGGCAAGCTCGTCTTCGAGCACAACCCGGAGATCGTCGCCGCGCTCGAGGAGAACGGCCGCCTGTTCAAACGGATGGACTACGAGCACGCCTACCCCCACTGCTGGCGCTGCGGCACGCCGCTCCTGTACTACGCCAAGTCGAGTTGGTACATCCGCACAACCGAGGTGCGCGACCGCATGCTGGCCGAGAACGAGAAGATCGGCTGGCATCCCGAGCACATCAAGCACGGGCGATTCGGCAAATGGCTCGAGAACAACGTCGACTGGGCGCTGTCGCGCGAGCGCTACTGGGGCACTCCGTTGCCCATCTGGCAATGCGACGTTGCCGATTGCGACGAAGACTTCTGCGCCGGCTCGGTCGAGGAGCTCCGCGAGCGGGGCGGCGAGATCCCCGACGACCTGCACCGCCCCTACGCGGACGACATCGTCTTGGCCTGCGAGCGCGAGGGGTGTGAGGGCCAGATGCGCCGCGTGCCGGAGGTCATCGACACCTGGTTCGACTCCGGGTCGATGCCGTTTGCCCAGTTCCACCATCCCTTCGAGGGCACCGAGGAGTTCGAGCAGCGCTTTCCCGCCCAGTACGTCTGCGAGGGGATCGACCAGACCCGCGGCTGGTTCTACTCGCTTCTCGCCGTCTCGACCCTCGTCTTCGACCAGTCGTCATATGAGAACTGCGTCTGCCTGGGCCTGATCCTCGACCCCGAGGGCCAGAAGATGTCCAAGTCGAAGGGCAACGTCGTGGATCCCTGGGACGTCCTGGAGACCCACGGCGCGGACGCCTTCCGCTGGTACTACCTGACCGCCCAGCAGCCCTGGTCGGGCTACCGCTTCTCGGTCGAGTCGCTGGGCGAGGCGACGCGCCAGTTCTTGAACACCCTGTGGAACACATACTCGTTCTGGGTCATGTACGCGAACGCGGAGGGCCTCGATCCCGAATCCGCACCCCAGGCTCCCGCACCTGGCGAGGGCACCGACCTGGACCGCTGGATCCTGTCTGAGCTCGAGCGCACTGCCGAGATCGCAGGTCGTGAGCTAGAAGGCTTCAACTGCACCCGCGCCGGTCAGGAGATCGCCGCCTTCACCGAGACGCTCTCCAACCGCTACGTGCGCCTCTCGCGCCGGCGCTTCTGGGAGGGCGATGAGCACGCGCTGGGAACGCTCCGCCACTGCCTGCTCGAGGTCGTGCGGATGCTGGCGCCTTTCATGCCGTTCGTCACCGACGAGATCCACCGCAACCTGTCTGGCGACGGTTCGTCCGTCCACCTCTCCGATTTCCCGCGCGCCGACGGCGGCTACCGCGACGCCGATCTGGAGGCTGGCGTCGCTGCCGCGATGCGCGCGATCGAGCTCGGCCGCGCCGCTCGCGCGGCCGCGAAGATGAAGATGCGCCAGCCGCTCTCCAAGGCCGTAATCGTCGCGACCGGCGCCGAGCGCGACGAGATCGAGCGCCTCGGGGACATCGTCCGTGCGGAGCTCAACGTTCGCGAGCTGGAGTTCGTGACCGAGGAGGCTGAGCTCGTCTCCCACCGGGTCAAGCCGAACTACCGCACGCTCGGCCCGCGCTTCGGCAAGTCGATGCCCCAGGTGGCGGCCGCTGTCGAAGGGCTCGACCCCGACTCCGCTCGTGCGGCTGCGAACGGCGAGCGGCAGGTTGGCATCGCGATCGACGGCCACGAGCACACGCTGGAGCCGGATGACCTCCAGCTGGTGATGGAGCCGCTCGAGGGGTACGAGGTCGAGTCGGAGGCAGGCCGGGCGGTGGCACTGGCGCTCGACCTGGACGACGACCTGCGCCGGGAGGGCCTCGCGCGTGAGGTCGTCCACGCCGTGCAGAACGCCCGCAAGCAGGCTGGGCTGGAGATCACCGACCGGATCTCGCTTCGCCTGGGCGGCGACGATGAGCTGATCGCGGCCGCTCGCGCCCACGAGGCCTACGTGACGGGCGAGGTGCTGGCCACCCAGGTGGCCTACGAGCCGAACGGACCCGCATCAGACGTCACGATCGAGGGAAAGACGCTCTCAATCGGGGTCGCGCGGGCGTGAACAGAGGCGTATGCTGGCGAGAGCGGCAGGGAACCGCCTGTCAGCAAAGCAAGGGAAAGGTTTAGGGATGAAGTTCGGTAAGGCATTACTGGTAGTGGCGGCCGTGTTCGCGATCGCTGTCGTTCCGATGAGCGCGACGGGTCACGGCAAGTACCCGACTGAGGTAACCATCAAGGGGCCGAATGGCGACTTCTCGGGCAAGGTGAAGTCCGACGCCGACCCGTGCAAGGTTGACCGGAAGGTCACGGTCTTCAAGAAGAGGTCTGGAGACGACAAGAAGATCGGCTCGGACACCTCTGAGCCGAACGGCGCGTGGTCGACCGGCAACTCCGGCGAGAACAACGGCAAGTTCTACGCGAAGGCCAAGGCAGAAGGGGACGTCTGCGAAGCCGGCAAATCGGAGACGATCGAGCTCTGACGCTCGCGATGGAGGCGAGCGGCGGGGCGATCAGCCCTGCTGCTCGCCGCCCATCACCCAGTCCGACTTCTTCGAGTCGTCGAACTTGATCCAGACGTGGTCCTCTGAAGTCTTCCCGACCTCGACCATCGCCTCGGTGATCCGTTTCGCAAGCTCGGCCTTCTGCTCGTCTGAACGGCCTTCGAACCAGTGAACGTGAATGAATGGCATAGTCGGAGTATGAAGCGCACCCTCTCCGCGCTCGCGACTCTTGCTGTCGCTCTTCTGGTCGCGTCCTCCGCCGGCGCCGGCGGTGGCGGCCCGAACACGATCCGAATGAGCGTGAAGGCCAACGGCAACGAGGTCGCAGGCGCGGCAGCGGACTACACGTCGATCTCCGGCGGCGGCCGCTACACCGTCTACGAGAGCTTCGCGAAGCTCGTTGGCAAGGACGACGACATGGCCTTCGACGTCTACCTCTATGACCGCGAGCAGGACAAGAACGAGCTCGTGAGCGTCGACTCGAGCGGCGACCCCCGCGACGCGGAGTGCGCCGCGGCGGACATCTCGCCAAATGGCCGGTACGTCAGCTTCGGCTGCGGCGGCGAGCTCTCGAACGACGACAACACCGCGGGCACCGAGGACGTCTACCGCCGCGACCTTGAGACGGGCAAGACGATCCTGATCTCGCTCACCGACAGCGACAACCAGCTCTCCGGCGTAGACGACGATTCGGAGATCTCAGGCGTGGCAAACAACGGCCTGGTCGCGTGGCAGAGCTACGGCGCCTTCGTGCCGGGCGACTCGAACACCGCGTACGACACCTTCGTACGCAACCCCAAGAAGGACACGACCGTCAGGGCGAGCGTCGGCTCCGCCGACCAGCAGCTTCCAAACGGGGTCGGCAGCCTCAACACCGACAAGGACTCGAAGATCCCGATCTCGGGCGACGGGCGCTACGTCGCCTTCTCATCGCCCGACACGGCGACGGGCGATCCGGACTTCGGCTTCATGGTCGATACGGACGTCTTCGTCCGCGACCTGAAGAAGGGGAAGACCGTCCGCGCAAGCCTCAAGTCGAACGGCGACGAGGCCGACCCGAACGACAACGCGAACTCGCGCACGCCGTCCATCTCGGAGGACGGGCGCTACGTCGCGTTCGCCGCGGACGGATTCGCCAAATTCGTTCCCGATGATGACAACGACGACATAGATATCTATGTGCGCGACGTCAAGAAGAAAAAGACCTTCCGGGTCTCCGTGAAGTCGAACGGCAAGGAGCCCGCCGTCAGCGGCTTGGCCCCCGCCTTCCCCGAGATCTCAGCGAATGGCCGCTACGTGGTGTGGGATACGCAGTGGAATTACGCGAACAACGGCGGCAACCTGCGAAACGTTTACCGCCGCGACATCAAGTCGAAGAAGACGATCCTCGTCAGCCGGGCGTCGAACGGCGATGTGAAGGACACGAACCAGTTGGCCGACGTCGCCAACAAAGACTGGGTCGCGTTCTCGTCGATGGCAAAGAACACGAACGCCGCTGACGACGGGAACGACTTCGACGTCTTCCTGCGTGGCCCGCTCGACTAGAGCGGCGAAACGGACGCTCCGACCTTAGGCCAGAGCCGGCTCCAGCTCAGCCTCGAGGCTTCGCTTGGGCCTGGCGCCGACGATGCGCTTCGCCTCGGCGCCGTCCTTGAACAGGATCAGGGTCGGGATCGACAGGACGTCGAACTGCGCCGCCGTCTGCTGGTTGTCGTCGATGTTGAGCGAGACGATCCGAACGTCGTCGCGCTCGCCAGACATCTCTTCGAGGATCGGGTGGACCACTCGGCAAGGACCGCACCACGGCGCCCAGAAGTCGACGAGAACGGGCTCGCCGGAATCCAGAACGTCGCTCTGGAAGTTGGCGTCGGTTACGTCAGGCAGCTTGCCGGTCATGTGGTCTCCTGGTCGGGTGTCTGGCTCTTACTATACAAAATGAAGTGAGGCAACTCTCGCGCCAGGGGATCACTGTCGGCGCAAGCGCATCCTAGGCACTCCGATGGCGGCTTCGAGCACGATGCGCGCGTTCATCTTCGAGTTTCCTGCGCGCCGGTCGCGAAATTGGATCGGAATCTCCTCGATCCGGAAGCCGGCGAGACTCGCGCTATAGGTCAGCTCGACCTGAAAGGCGTAGCCGTGCGAGGCGGTTCCGTCGAGGTCGATCGATTCGAGGACCTCGCGCCGGATCACCTTGAAGCCGCCGGTCAGGTCGCGATATGGAACCCCCAGCGCCACCTGCGCGTAAGCCGAGCCGACCCTGCTCATCAGGCGGCGGCGCAGGCCCCAGTCCGGGACGCCGCCCCCCTCGACGTAGCGCGACCCGATCACGACGTCGGAACCGGCCGCGGCCTCGAGCAGGCGCGGAATGTCGGCCGGATCGTGCGAAAAGTCGGCGTCCATTTGGACGATCAGGTCAGCCCCTGCATCGAGCACTCGGTGGAAGCCAGCAACGTACGCCGGCCCGAGTCCCTCCTTCTCCGGCCGATGAAGCACCTCGAGGTCGTCAGACTCGCTCGCGAGGCGGTCGGCGACCTGCCCTGTCCCGTCCGGCGAGCTGTCGTCCACGACCAGGATCCGGCTGCCGGCAGGGAGCTTTTCGCGGGTCGCCTCGATGACGGGTTCGAGGTTCAGGGCCTCGTTGTAGGTGGGCATGACCACCCACACAGCCTCCATGCCAGGATGCTATTTCGAATGGCCAAGAAGGATCCGACAAACGCCGACATCGCCGAAGCATTTTCCGAGCTCGGGGTGCTGTACGAGCTCGACGGCGCCGACCGCTTCCGCGTGAACGCGTACCGCGACGCGGCCAAGACGATGCGTCAGTGCCCGGTCTCGATCGCGGAGCTGACGCGCGCCGGCAAGGTCACAGAGCTGCCAGGGATCGGCAAGACCTCGGAGGAGAAGATCAAGGCTTTCCTCGAGACGGGCACGATCCCGTCGGCCGAGAAGCTCAAGGCAAAGTTCCCGGCAACCCTGGTCGAGGTGACGCGCATCCCGGGCCTGGGCGCCAAGACCGCGCGCCGTCTCTACGACGAGATCGGGATCGCCTCCATGGACGATCTGCGAGAAGCGGTCGCCGATCAGCGCATTCGCTCGATGAAGGGCCTAGGTCCGAAGGCCGAGGAGAACATCGCCGCGCAACTGGAGAAGCTGGGCGCCGAAGGACCGGCCGAGCGCGTCCTTCTCTCGGATGTTCTGCCCATTGCCGAGAAGCTCGCTGCCGACCTGCTCGAGCATCCGGCGTGTGAGGCGGTCGCCGTTGCGGGCTCCGCTCGCCGGCTGGCCGAGACGTGCAAGGACGTCGATCTCATCGCCACTGCAAAGGACCCGAAGGCACTCGCGACGGCGCTCGTCGAGCACCCGCTGGCAGCCGCGTCGGGAAATCCCGGGCAGGGCGGCGCCAGGATCACCACTCAGAACGGCGTCTCGGTCGACCTGCGGATCGTCGCCCCCGAGGCGTACGGAAACCTCCTCCAGCACTTCACCGGCTCGGCCGCACACAACATCGAGCTGCGTGAGCGCGCGGTCAAGATGGGCCTCTCGGTGTCCGAGCACGGGATCACCGACGTCGAGTCCGGCAAGGTCGAGCAGTTCGCGACGGAGGAGAAGGTCTACAAGCGGCTAGGGATGTCATACATCGAGCCCGAGCTCCGCGAGGGTCGCGGCGAGATCAAGGCAGCGCGCGACGGGAAGCTGCCAAAGCTCGTGAACCAGGACGACATCAAGGGCGACCTTCACTCCCACACGACGCTCTCGGACGGCAAGAACGAGCTCGAGGAGATGGTCGATGCGGCCCGCTCACTCGGCTACTCGTACTTCGCCGTCACCGACCACTCCGCCTCGCACGGCTTCGGTGACCACGTGACTCCCGAGATGCTCGAGGAGCGCATCGAGGAGATCGCCGAGCTGAACGAGCGCATCGCCACGAAGCGCTTCCGCGTGCTCGCCGGATCCGAGGTGAACATCCTCACCGATGGTTCGCTCGACTACGAGGACTCGCTGCTCGAGCGGCTCGACTGGGTCGTCGCCTCGGTCCACACCTCGTTCCGGATGACGCGCGAGAACATGACGAAGCGGATGGTCGCGGCTGTCGAGCATCCGCTCGTTGACTGCCTGGGTCACCCCTCCGGCCGCATGCTCCTGCGCCGCGAGGGTTATGACTTCGACATCGAGGCCGTCGTCGAGGCCGCCGCGAGCGCCGGCACGATGATCGAGATCAACGGCAACCCGAACCGCCGCGACCTCTCCGAGCAGAACGCGCGCCTGGCTGCGGACGCAGGGGTGAAGATCTGCCTCAACACCGACGCGCACCGCATCTCGACCCTCGCGAACATGCGCTACGGCGTCGCGAATGCACGCAGGGCATGGCTGACCAAAGCCGACGTCGCAAACACGCGGCCCTGGGGCGAATTCAAAAAGCTGATGAAGCGTCCCCAGTAGCAACCCGTTACGCAGGTAGTTTGCTATGCTAATTAGCAATGGTAACTACTTCCACCACGCGAGACGAGCGGATTGCTGAGTCCGCAGCCAGGCTACGCCTCGCGATTGTGCGCACAGCCCGGCGCATGCGCCAAGAGGCCGGGGCCGACCTGTCCCCCACCTTGATCGCGGCCCTCGCCACCATCGACCGCCACGGCCCGCTCACGCCTTCGGAGCTCGCCGACATCGAGCGCGTAAAGCGCCCGACCGCCACCCGCGTCGCCGCCGCCCTCGAGAAGGACGGCCTGATCGACCGCGCTGCCGATCCCACGGACGGGCGCGCCTGCCTGCTCAGCACCAGCCGCGAGGGCAGGGCCCTCATCAAGCGCGTGCGCTCACGCAAGAACGCTTACATATCGCGCCGGCTCCGAAAGCTCGGTGACGAGGACGTCGAGACTTTGGAGCGCGCCGCGGAAGTGCTCGAGCGCATGCTCGAGGACCCGTCTTGACGGCCGCGCTCAAGCGGACAGTCGGCTCGTTCGAGGTTCCGAACTACCGGCGGTGGTTCGGGGGACAGCTCGTCTCCATCAGCGGCAACTGGATGCAGATCGTTGCCGAGATGTGGCTCGTCCTGACGCTCACGGGCTCAGCGCTCGCTGTCGGCGTCACCTCCGCCCTTCAGTTCCTGCCGATCCTGCTGGTCGGTGCCTGGGGCGGGCTCATCGCCGACTCCGTGCCCAAGCGCCGCCTGCTGATCCTCACCCAGTCCCTGATGGCGATTCCCCCGCTCGTCCTCTTCGGGCTCTCGGTCACCGACAACGTCGCCGCGTGGATGGTCATGGCTCTGGTGCTTGCGCGCGGAGTCGTCCTGGCGGTCGACCTGCCGGCTCGGCAGTCATACGTGATCGAGATCGTCGGCACGGACCGGGTCGTCAGCGCCGTCGGCCTTCAGAGCGTCCTGATCCACACCTCGCGAATCACCGGCCCCGCGATTGCCGGCATCCTGATCGCGGGCGGGTCGATCGAGCTCTGCTTCCTCCTGAACGCGATGTCGTTCGGCGGCATGATCCTGGCTCTCCGCTCGCTCGACCGCTCGCAGCTTGCGCCGCCGAAGCTGGCCGTGCGTGAGCCCGGCGCGGTCCGCCTGGGATTTCAATACGTGACCCGCACGCCCGAGCTGGCAATCCCGCTGGGGATGATGGCCGTGATCGGGACCCTGGGGCTCAACTTCCACGTCCTCCTTCCCCTCCTTGCCCGGCAATCGTTCGACGGCGGGCCGCAGAGCTATTCGACGCTCGTGATCGCCATGGGCGCCGGCGCGGTGGCGGGCGCGATCGCGATCGGTGCCCGGGAGCGGATCGGCGAGCGCTGGCTCGTCGGCTCGGCCCTCGCCTTCGGCGCGTTCTCGCTACTCGCGACCGCGGCTCCGAGCCTGGAGCTCCTGGCCGTCGCGCTGGTTCCGCTCGGCGCGGCAAGCGTCACCTTTGCCGCCGGCGTCAATTCGACCCTTCAGCTGAGCGCCGCGCCCGCCATGCGCGGTCGCGTGATGGCTCTCTTCTCGATCGTCTTCATGGGCTCGACTCCGATCGGCGGGCCGATCGTCGGTGCGCTCTCCGGCATCTGGGACCCACGGGTCGCCCTTGGGCTGGCTGGCGTGGCTGCGCTCGCAACCGGCGCGGGAGCGGCCTTGGCCTTCCGCCGCCTTCGGCAGCGCGAGGTCAGCTTGGAGCCGGTGGAGGCGGCGGCGGCTTCGCGCTCGGCGCTCGGTCGCGATAAAGACCCGGCGTGCGAACGAGCTTCAAGGGGCGGTGCGCCGGCGTCGGCTCGACATGGAAGCGAACGCCGTCGCGGTCCTCGATCGCCTGAACCGCAGCCTCGCGCCGGCGCCAGCCGAGCGCGATGAGGATCGCGTAGCCCGTTCCGATCGCCGTTACCTGAGGCAAGAACGCACCCGCCACGAGGCACACGACTGCGAACGCCCCGATCGGCCACAGGCGCATGAAAGCGATCCGCCCCTCGGTCTCCGAAGGCAGGGTGGTTTGCGTCTTCGCTGCCCGGAGCGCGGGCGAGAGCGCCTCGGCAGACCGTTCGGCTGTTCCCCACATGAGCCCGAGAACGGTCGCCAGTAGCCACCAGCCGCCGACCACCGCGAGCGCCAGAACCGACGGCTGCTCCTGGTTGGCCAGGATGACGGACACAGCGCCGAGCGCGGTTGCAACTCCCGCAAACAGGAAGACCGTGAGGCGGAGTAGCTCGGAGAACAGCATCAGCCGAGCGCCCTGAGCACCTCGAGCACTCCTTGAGTGCCCTCGACGACCATGTCCGCCTCGCTCTCGATCTCAGCGGGACTCTCCTCGGTGAAGACGCCCAGGCGAACTGCCTTGCCGAGACGTGGCGTCGCGGCCAGCCGTTCAAGGGCACGGAACGCATCGAGGTCCGTGCGGTCATCACCGGCGAAGATCGCCGCGTCGAGCGGAGCATGCTCGACGATGAGGCGGTGGACGGCGGAGCCCTTATCGATGCCCGAAACCGGGCGCAGGTCCAGGACCTTGCGCCCCCAGAGCGGGATCAGGTTGGCGTGGACTGCGAGCTGCGCAACGGACTTCACCAGTTTCTCCGCCTGCGCCTCATCGTGCGCTCCCCGCCAATGGAGCACCTGGATTGGCCCCTTGTCCTCCCGGCGAACACCCAGGCGCTCGGCCCGCTGCAGGTCCAGGCCATCCAGGAACTTCCTGGCGCGATCGCTGCCGGGTGTGGCGGCGGGATCGGGACGCGGTTCCTCATCGCCCGGCCGAAGGAGCTCGAACCCCTGGTTGCCGAGATACATCAGCTCGGGAACCCCGACCATCCGGCGAGCCTCCAGGGCGCGCCGTCCCGTCACGCAGGCAACCACGGCGTAGCGGCTCGCCAGACCGGCGAGAACGCGGGTCGTCACCTCCGGGACGGCTGCATCCTCCGGCCGGTCGACGATCGGGGCGAGGGTGCCGTCGACATCCATGAGGACCGCACAGCGCTCAGGCGCAGCCAGGAACGGCTCGAGCAGGGCTTTATGTCCGTTGGGGGCGGCGCTCACGAGCGAACTAGTATCGCCGCGCGTGTCCGACGAAACACAACGCCTACTCAAACTGGCCGTCGTCGGGACGGCGGCGGGGGCCTTCAGCGGGCTTTTTGGCGTCGGCGGTGGCACGATCATCGTCCCCCTCCTGATCCTCTGGTTCAGCTACGGAGAGCGGGAGGCGACGGGGACGAGCCTTGCCGCGATCGTGATCATCGCGTCGCTGGCCGCCGCGGGGCAGGGGGCGTACGGCAACGTGGACGTTGTCAAAGGGCTCGCGATCGGCATCCCCGCGGTGGGCGGAGTGATCGCCGGGACCGCGGTCCAGCAGCGAGTGCCGCAACGGGTCGTCTCATACCTCTTCGCGGTGCTCCTCGTTGCCGTCGCTGTGGAGCTTCTGATCTGATGGACATCCTCCTGGTCATCCTCTTCGGCTTCGCCGGCGGATTCGTCGGCGGCATGATCGGGGTGGGCGGCGGCATCCTGTTCGTGCCTGCGCTCGTGATCGTTCTGGACCAGTCGCAGGTAGAGGCCGAGGCCACTTCCCTCCTCGCGATCGTGATCGTCGCGATCGCAGGCACTATCCGCCAGCGGCGCTATGGCAACGTGCGCATGGGCGACGCTCTCGTCATCGGCGTGATGTCGGTCGTCGGTGTCGCCCTGGGCGTCATCACCGCGAACGAGGTCTCGGAGCGGACCCTCGAGGTCGGCTTCGCGATCCTGGCACTCGCGATCGCGGCGCAGCTCGTCCACCGCGCATCAACCAGACCCGCGTAGTTAGAGGCCAGACTCCAGCGCGCCCTTGACCCCCGCGTCGAGCGCGTTCACGCGGTAGAGCGCGAGCGCCTCGGGCGTGGCAAAGCGCTCGCGGCCGCGCGCTGCGTCGGGCGGGCCGTGATGGCTCAGGACGCAGTTGACGAGGGCGAGTCGAAGCTCGGGGTCGAGCCCCTGCGCCGCCGCATCGACCATGCCGGCGCCGAGTTGCAGGTGCCC
This sequence comes from Solirubrobacterales bacterium, assembly GCA_033856515.1. GTDB lineage: Bacteria > Actinomycetota > Thermoleophilia > Solirubrobacterales > 70-9 > JALZKA01. The sequence continues at coordinate 18,846 of JAWVEY010000020.1, read as the reverse complement.
GAGCATGCGCCCCTCTTCGGAGAGGCCAAACTCGGCGGCGTAGGTGAACTCGCGGACCTTCCCGACGTCATGCACCAGGGCGGCGGCCATGAGAAGGTCGGAGTTCAGGCGCGGGTGGAGCTGGCAGGTCTCGAGCACGAGCGTTCCCACGGCGACCGTGTGCTCCAGGAGGCCTCCGAGGTAGGCGTGGTGCCCCCACTGAGTGCAGGGCGCCCTGCGGAATTCCGGGGCGTGCGGGCCTTCGAGGACGAGCCCAGCCGCCACGCCGCGAAGGCCGTCGTTGTGAATCTCGGAGACGAGGTGCTCCAGGAACCCCTCGAGCTCCTCGACCGAGCGATACGCAGCGGGGAGGAAAGCGCCGGGATCGTACGAGCCGGGCTCGATCCGCTCGACGTCGTCCAGTTCCGCCACAAGGTTTCCGCGGAAGCGCTCGATCCGGCCCTTGACCTCCACAGCGTCGCCGGCCTGGAAGCGAAGGCCGAGGCGATCAGCCTCGCGGAACGCCCGGGCCGGAAGCGTTCCGGTGCGATCGCGCAGCTCGAGCGACAGGTAGGTCGAGCCGTTCCGCGCCGTCAGGCGGTCCTTGCGAACACAGGCAAAGGCGCCCGCGAAGCGCTGGCCGGGCCGCAGATCGGCGACCTGAGGCGAATCGGCGTGCGCGGATTGCGCTTGGGCGGTTGCTGTGTTCACCCGCCGATTGTCGGGCAAGCCGCGGACGGCCCGCCCCCACGGCTCTGCCCATCGCAGGTAGTCTCGCTGGGTGGACACTGTGACGTGGGAAGGCGACTTGCCGGAGCTCCGTAACCCCACACTTGTCTGCGCGTTTGCCGGCTGGAACGACGCCGCCGGCGCCGCTTCGACGGCCCTGGAGACGATCGCTTCCAGTCTCGAGTCTCAAGTCGTTGCTCGGCTTGACCCTGAAGAGTTCTACGACTTCCAGGTCAACAGGCCGACGATCCGCCTTGTGGATGGACGAACTCGGCACGTCGATTGGCCGCAGAACACCTTCGTCGCCGCGCCCATTCCGGGGGCCGACAAGGACTTCATCCTTATGACCGGCGTCGAGCCGAATCTTCGCTGGAGGAGCTACTCGACAGCGATCCTGGACGTCGCCGAGCGCATGGGCGCGAAGATGCTGATCAGCCTCGGCGCGCTGATCGCCGACGTCGCCCACACCCTTCCTGTGCCGATCACGGGCCTTGCCAGCGAGGAGAGCCTGGTCGAAGAGCTCGGCCTCAGTCGCTCGAACTACGAGGGCCCCACGGGGATCGTCGGCGTGCTCCATGACCAGGCGCGCCAGCGGAGCATGCCTTCGGCGAGCCTCTGGGCGGCGGTCCCGCACTACGTGGCGGCTGTCCCGAATCCGAAGGCGGCGCTTGCGCTCCTTCGACGCCTGGAAGGCCTCACCGGCGTCGCGCTGGAAGCCTCCGAGCTCGAGGACGCGATGGAGCGCTTCGAGGGCCAGGTGAACCGCGCCGTCTCGGCCAACCCCGAGATCGAGGAGCTGGTCCGCCGGCTCGAGTCCGAACAGGACGACGAGATCGAGCTACCCGAAGTCCCCTCGGGCGACTCCCTCGCCCGCGACTTCCAGCGCTTCCTCAGGCAACGCAGCGACGACGACGACGAAGAGGAAGAGAAGCCCTAAGCCTCTGACGCCGGGCAGATCAGCCGGTAGTCGCACCACGAGCAGATCTCGAACGACGGCCGCGGCTCGAAGTCCTGAGCCTCGATTCCGCCCGCGACGTCCAGCACTGTTCGCTCGACGCGCTCGGCGTCGTCGGGCGCGGTTTCGACCTCGACCCGCTTGTCGGACAGGACGTACCAGTACGCGCCTTGTGTGGCCTCGAGCTGCCACGCCTCGCGCGCGGCGACGCGGTAGAGCGCAAGCTGGAGGTCCTCGGAGAGCTTTGACGCAGCCGAGGACTCCCCCGTCTTGTAGTCGATGAGCTCGTACGCGCCATCCGGGCGCTTGTCCACGCGGTCGATGCGCCCGCGCAGGTGGTGATCGCCGATCGCGAAGGAGAAGCTTCGCTCCAGCCAGACGGGCTCTGAGGCCTCCCGCACGTGGCGCTCGTGGTAGCGGGCGAGCGCGGCGACCGCACGGTCGCGGTACTGAAGCTCGTCATCTGACGAGCCGAAGCCCGACCGGCGCCAGCCGGCCTCCAGCAGGTTGAGAAGCCGGTCGAGGCTGCCCGGACGCTGGCCGTCGTCGGCGGCGCCGTCCTGAGCGCGCATCTCCTCGGAGTGAAAGCGCTCCAGGACGTTGTGGATGAGAATCCCGAAGCGCTGGTTGATCGTGGGCTCCTGCGGGATCGAGAAGACGCGCGCGAACTTGTACTTAAGAGGACAGGTCCGGTAGAGACCGATGTCGGATGCCGATAGGGCCAGGCCGTCGCCGCGGCGCGGGATGAACTGCTCCAGCGACGGCTCGCGGCGTGCAGCCACCGATGCGCGGCGATCCTCCTGTGCCTGCTCCTCGCCCAGGACGTAGTCGTCCAGCGCCGACGTCTCGATGACGGCGCGCTGCTCGGGCGTCGCCACGCGGGCCAGAAGCTCGTTGATCGCCCCCAGGGCTTCTCGCGTCGCCTCGCGGTCGGGCCGCTGGAGGAGCGACGCGAGCTTGATCAGTTCGAGGTAGCGGGCAACGGCCGCGTTCACGTCCTCGGCCGTGTCGAGGCGCATCTCGGAGAGGGCGGAGCCGGCGCGCCACGAGGACTCAAGGACCTCGTCGCGGATCATGCGGTAGGTCGAGTGCAGCCCCTCTGCGGGCCCGAAGACCTCCTCGGCCTGCACTTCCTCTGTCGCGCCGAGCGCGTCTCGTGCGACCTCGTAGAACGGCGCAGGGCTGGCGGTCTCGCCGTCGGTCTCCTCGGGCCACGATAGGACGACCGTCTTCGAAGCGCGTGTGATCGCGACATAGGCGAGGCGCCGTTGGCGCACGGTCGCCAGCTCATCGCCGGCCTCTGGAAGCGAGCCCGTCGCAAGATCCTCGGGAACCCAGCGGTCCTCCCAGGGAGCCAGGCGCATCGAGCCTGCCTGGAGGCCCAGCAGATAGACGGCGTCGAACTCGAGGCCCTTCACCTGCGCGGGCTCAGCCAACAGCACGGCGCCGGGTGCCGGCGGGTCCACCTCTTCGGCCCCGACCTCGCCTGCCTCCGCGACCGCGGACAGGTGGCGAACGAAGTCGCGGACGGAGCCTCGCGGCACGCGCCGGGACCAGTCGGCCGCGAGCTCGGCGAGCCGCGAGAGGTTGACGAGACGCTCGGCGGTCTCGGGCGTGGCGGCGAACAGGCGGTGGCGCCGCATGCCGACCCGCTCGATCAGGCGGCGGACGAAGACGTCGGGGCGCATCGCCTCCATGGCTGCGGCGGCCGACTTCTGGAGCTTCAGGAACGCCTGGATCCGGTCACGAGCCTCAGGCATGAGCTGGGGGCTTTCGAGCGCCGCGCTGAGGGCGGTGACCATGTCGAGCTTTCGGCGGCGAGCGATGGTGGTCACGCGCGCCAGGTCGGCCGAGCGCAGGTCAACCGGCGGCCGGGTCAGCGCGCGGACGACAGCGGCCGCGTCGAACGGATCGGCCAGCATCCGTAACCACGCGAGCGCGTCGCGGACCTCCGGCCTAGCGAAGAACGACGCGTCGCCTGCGACCCGGAACGGGACGTTTCGCTCCTCGAGCGCCGCGGCGACGAGCCGGCCCTGGCGCCAGCCTGAGCCGACGATGACGCAGATTCGCTCGGGCAGGGTCTCGCCGGCGGAGAGCCGAGACTCGATCTCGCGTGCTGCTGCCTGGGCCTGGGCGCGCTCTCCATCACAGCGCCAGAAGCGAACCGCGCTACCGGCGGTCGGAGGCGAATCGGCCGGTTCGCCCAGGAGCGCGCCGACGGCGGTGCCGACAACGGGTCCGAATCTGTGCTGCCCGGTGAGCTCGACCTCCTCGCCGGCGGGGTATGCCGCGCGGAACCACTCGAGCGAGCCCCCGCTCGCGCCGCGGAAGCGGCGGATGGCCGCCTCGGTGTCATGGGTGGCCACCAGGCTCGCCCGCTCTGGTGACACCAGGCCGGCGACCAGACGCATATGGGCGGGCGCCGCATCCTCGAGCTCGTCGACCATGACGTGCTCGAACCGGCCCTGGAGCTCCTCGGCGATGTCTTGGCGATCGCGCGTCAGACGCTCGGCCTCGAGCAGAAGATCGCCCTCGTCCAGGCTTCCGGCCTCCGAGATCATTCGGTCATGCCGTGCGTACAACTCGGCGAACTCGATCTCGCGGCGCGCCCGCTCCCGCTGCGCGGGCCGCTTCGCCTCGCGGTCACGCTGCGCGGCCCAATCCCGCAGCGCCTCCGGCGTCACGCACTCGAGCTTGAGCAGGTCGATCCTTCGCAGGAGGCGAGCCAGGAGCCCGGCGGGGTTCCCACGGATCTCGTGGCGGCGAAGCGGCAAGTCGTCGACGCGATCGAGCAGGATCGCCAGGCGATCGGCGGCCGTGACGGTGGTGAAGAAGGGGTCCAGCCCGGCCTCGGTCGGGTGCTCGCGCAGGATGCGCTCCGCGACCTCGGCATGGGTGCCGATCCAGGGCTCCTCGTGCGCGTGGGTGAGGACCGCCTCGACCCGGTCGCGGAGGGTCGCGGCTCCTGCACGCGTGCGACAGGCGACCAGGATCCGCTCGGCACGCACGCCGTCCTCCGTCAGGGACGCGAAGCGACGCACCAGAGCCTCCGTGCGCCCCGAGCCTGCCGTGCCCGTCACGAGGAGCGGGCCGCGCCGGTGGCCGATCACCCGCCTCTGCGCCTCGTCCACTCGCTCGGGTCCACTCTTCATACGGCCCGAACGCTACCGCGACCCGCTTCATGCCTCCACTAAGTTCAAGCGATGCTGGATCTCGACTGGTTCGGTGCGATGCGGCGAGCCGTCGAGGCCCATCGCACCCTCTTCGAAGGCGAGCCGACCATTGTGGGCCGAACGGTCTACGAAGGGGTTGGCGAAGGCGGGGACCACGCGCTCGTCCTCGATCGCCGGTGCGAGGACGCGGTCTTCGCAGAGCTGGAGAAGCTCCACGCCGACTCGGGCGCGGACTTCGTCGCGATCTCCGAAGAGCGTGGCGAGGTGGCGTTCGGCGACCCGGCGTCCAAATGGCGGGTCGTCATCGACCCGATCGACGGCTCGCTCAATGTGCGAAGGACGATCCCATCCCACTCGCTGAGCGTCGCGATCGCCTCGGGCACGTCCATGGCCGATGTCGAGCTCGGGTTCGTCCATGAGTTCGGGGCCGGCGAGGAGTTCACCGCCAAGCGCGGCGAGGGCGCCTGGCTCGACGGCCGAAAGCTCGAGCTCGAGGGGCCCGGTTACGGGCTCGAGGTCGTCGGCCTCGAGTCGGCCGAGCCGGCACGCATCGCCCCCGTGGTCGAGGAGCTGGCGGGCTCCGCTTATCGGGTGCGCGTGATCGGATCGATCGCAATCACCCTTGCCTATGTGGCGGCCGGCCGCCTCGACGGGATGCTGAGCGCGAGGCCGTGCCGCTCCGTTGACGCCGCTGCCGCGCAACTCGTGGTGACGGAGGCAGGCGGCGCGGTCGAGTTCGCCGGCTTCAGCCTGGAGGATGCAGACCTTGGGCTGGACGCCCGCTACGCCGTCCTGGCCGCTCGCAACGACGACCTTCTTCCCGCCGTCCGAAGCGCGCAGGAGCGCTCTCCCGATGCCTGACGCGAGCGAACCGGGAATCGTCGACTGGGGCCTTGCGCTGCGCCTCGGCCGGCGCTTGGCGGGCGACGGGACCTCGCCGCTCGACGAAGCGGAGGTGCGAGAGACCTCGCGCGAGGCCCTCGAGATGGCCTTGGCCTATACGACGCTCGAGCCCGCCTCGCCCGTTCCCGAGGTCGAGGTCGTCAGCCGCGAAGAGTGGATCGGGTCGAACCTGGCCGAGTTCGCGAAGCTTCTGACGCCCGCTGAGGAGCGGCTTGCTTCCGAGCTGCGCCTGCCCGGGCCGCTCGGGTCCGTCGCCCGCAAGGCGCTTAGCGCTGCCGCCGGCGCCGAGGCCGGCGCGTTCGTCGGGTACGGCTCGAAGCGGGTCCTCGGGCAGTATCAGGTGTCGCTGCGCCCGGACGAGGGCGTGCCCCGGATGCTCCTCGTCGGCGCCAATCTTCCAGAGGCGTCGGGGAAGCTGGGCGTCGACTCCGACGCGTTCCTTCTGTGGGTCCTCGTCCACGAGCAGACCCACTCCATCCAGTTCGGCTCCGTGCCCTGGTTGCGCGAGCACATGGCGGGCATGGTGTCGGAGCTTCTCGATTCGGCCTCGAGCGGCCTGGACATCGGTGCCCTCCTCGGCCGTGCTCGGGGCCTCGTCACGCCCGACCCCAGGGCGGGCTTGCGGCGCATTCTCGACGGAGAGCTGACCCGCATCTTCGCGGGCGAGAAGCAGGGAGACGTGATGGACCGAATGGCCGCCGCGATGGCCGTGATCGAGGGCTACGCCGAACACGTGATGGACGAGGCCTCGGTCGACGTGCCGGAGCTCGCTGTCATGCGCGAGCGGATGGACGCCCGCCGGGCCAGGCGCACGGGCCTCGCCGACCTGCTCGCCCGCGTCATGGGCATGGGCGCAAAGCTTCGCCAGTACGAGCTGGGGAAGCGCTGGTGCGACGCGGTGGTCGCTGAAGGCGGCATCGAGGGCCTCGATCGCGTGTGGGAAAGCCCGGAATCACTTCCGTCGCTGGCCGAGCTGGACGACGCCGACGCCTGGATCAGGCGCATCCTCACCCCCGCCCGCGCCTAACGCCCTGGTGCCAGGCACGGTGCCAGGCACCAGGCGTCGTTTACGGCTTTTTCACGCCTGGCGTTGTAACCCGTGCGATGGTGCGGAGTACAAACACCTGTTCGCATACTCTGCTAACATGCTTATTCGTAAGCACCTTAGAAATCCAAAACACTCAAGGGAGTGAAGTCACAACATGGCAACCACCGCCAACACAAAGTCCACCACCACGAAGGCACAGCGCAGCGCCGCTGCGAAGAAGGCCGCGGAGACCCGCGCCGCCAACCAGCAGACCACCGCTGAGACCGCTGTCGCCTACGTCCGCCAGACGGCCGAGCGTGCTGTCGACGTCCCCGTCGGCGCCGCACTCACTGTCGCCGAGACGGTCAAGCCCCTCACGGAGACCACGAGCCGCGAGCGTGAGATCAAGCGCCTCCGCACTCAGGTCACGCGCGAGATCAACAAGCTCGAGCGCCGTGGCGGCCAAGCCCGTCGCAAGGCCACGACCCGCGTCCGCGGTACCCGAAACCGGGTCGAGCGCGATCTGAAGCAGCGTCGCAACAAGATCGAGCGTGCGGTCAAGCAGAACCGGACCAAGGCCGAGAAGGCCGTGAAGGAGAACCGCGTCCGCGCGGAGAAGGCGGTCAAGGATGCACAGACCGCCGTCACCGATCGCTTCGAGGCGGTCCGCTCGTAACCGAGCGCCTTAGCCCGAGACGTCCGGAGAGGGGCGTCCCGGAGAAGTCTGCTCGCTCCGACACACACCGCGAGCAGAACTAGTACCTCTCCTCCCCGAGAAGCGGGCCCCTTGCGGGTCCGCTTCTCTTTTTTTAGGTCTCTCCGTCGTAGTAGTCCAGGTTCTCCGAGCGCCTGGCCATGTGGCTGTCCCGTTTGTCCGGGTCCGTCCACATGCCGATCTTGTCCGAGTCCGGGTAGATCGTCGCCGCCGGGTAGACGAGGTTCGAGAACATCAGGAAGCGCACGGTGTCCGCGGTGTCGTTTTGGACCTTGTGGGCGCCCTCCGGCCCGACCGGAAAGAAGACGAGGTCCATTGGCTGGAGCTCGTGCTCGCCGTTGGGGTCTCGGAGCGTCGGGCGACCCTCGAGGACGAGCAGCCACTCCTCCTCCGCCCACTCGTAGTGGTACGGGCAGAGCGCTTGGCCGGGCGGCAACTCGTACGAGCTCACGCCCGTCTTGGATGCTCCGAAGCCGGGGCCGGGGCGCACCATGCCGCCGACGAAGCCGTCGGGGTCGGTGTCGGGGTAGTTGAACTGGGCTTGGGCGAGGTTGACGCGGTTCATGGAGCCACCGTAGCCACATCGCCCGCCTGTCAAGATTGACGGGTGAGTCTCCCCACTGAAGAGCAGGTCACGGACAAGCTTCGCGCCGTCATCGACCCCGAGCTCCGCAAGAACATCGTCGAGCTCGGGATGGTGCGCGCGATCGACATCGCCGACGACGGGCGCGTGGGCGTGATCGTCTCCCTCACCACCCCGGGCTGCCCGATCCGCTCCCACTTCGTCGACGCGGTCACCCAGAACGTCGGCGAGATCGAGGGCGTCACCGCCGTGGCCGTCGAGTTCGACGTCCTCTCCGACGACGAGAAGGCGAACCTCCAGCAGTCGCTGGGTCGCAACAAGCTTCCGGAAGGTGCACTCGCCCAGGTGAAGAACGTGATCTGCGTCGCCTCGGGCAAGGGCGGCGTCGGCAAATCCACGATGACCGCGAACCTGGCCGCAGCGCTCGCTGCTGAGGGCAACACAACAGGCGCGCTCGACTGCGACGTCTACGGCTACTCGATCCCGCGCATGCTGGGCGTCGACGGCCGCCCGGACGTGAACGAGCACCGCAAGATCATCCCGCTCGAAGGACCTGCCGGCGTCAAGGTGATGTCGATCGGCTTCTTCGTCGAGGACAACGCCGCCGTCGTCTGGCGCGGCCCGATGCTCCACAAGGCGATTCAGCAGTTCCTCGAGGACGTGGACTGGGGCGAGCTCGACTTCCTTCTGCTCGACCTGCCCCCAGGTACGGGCGACGTCTCGATGACGCTCGCTCAGCTCCTGCCCCAGGCCAAGATCACGATCGTGACCACGCCGCAGCCCGCCGCCCAGTCGGTCGCCCGCCGCGCGGCCGAGATGGCCGCCAAGGTCGACCTCGAAGTGCTCGGCGTGATCGAGAACATGTCTGCCTTCACAACTCCCGACGGCCAGCGCTTCTCGATCTTCGGCGAGGGCGGAGGCGAGCTTCTGGCTGAGGACCTTGACGTCCCCCTCCTCGGCAAGATCCCGCTGTCCGAGGACCTGCGCGCCCATGCAGATGCGGGCACGCCGCTGGTCCTGGCCGAGCCGAACGACCCGGCCGCGATCGCGATCCGCCAGACCGCGCGGGGGATCGTCGCCGCGACCCCGCAGGAACTCGCGGTTCTTCAGTCCGAGCCGCCGGCGATGGCCGGCACGGCGCCCGTCTCGGGCACCGAGCTCAAGGTCATCCAGAGCTAGCGCGCTCTAGGACGAGAAGTACTGAGCGTTGATCTCGGTGTACTTCGCCCACTCCTCGGGGAGCTGGTCCTCGGCGAAGCAGGCGTCGACCGGGCACGCCTCGACGCACGCATCACAGTCGATGCACTCGTCGGGATCGATGTAGAGCTGCTCGACGCCCTCGTAGTCGGGCTCGTCGGGAGTCGGGTGGATGCAATCCACCGGACACACCTCGACGCAGGAGTTGTCCTTCTGCCCGATGCACGGCTCTGCGATGACGTATGCCACTGATGAAAGTCCTTGGCTCGTTTGCTCTGGTTCCGGGACTGCCCGGCGAGCGGCGCATTCTACGTAACCTCCTCCGCGTGATCCTGGTGACAGGTGCCACCGGCACCGTAGGCAAGGCGCTCCTTCCGCTTCTGATCGAGCGAGGCGACGACATTCGTGCGCTCGTGCGCGACCCTCGCCGCCTGGGCCGCCACCGGGTGGACGTGCGGATCGTGCTCGGCGACCTTGGCGAGATGGGCGATGCGCGGACGAGGCGCCAGGCCCTGCGCGGCGTCAAGACCGTGATCCACCTCGCCGCCGCCATCCGCGACCAGCCGGCCGCGAAGGTGGAGGAGCTCAACGGGCTCGCCACGGCCCGGCTTCTGCGAACGGCCGAACAGGCTGGTGTCGAGCGCTTCGTCTTCTTCTCCGCAATCGGCGCGACCGAGTTTCAGAGGACACGGTTCTTCAGGGCAAAGGCGCTGGCGGAGGAGGCGGTCGCCAACTCGGAGCTCCAGACGACGATCTTCGCCCCGTCGATCGTGTACGACCGCGAGGACCCGTGGGTGACTCTCACCCGGCGCCTGGCGCTCTTTCCCGCGCTGCCCCTGATCGGCGATGCCGATGCCATGTTCGAGCCGATCTGGGCAAATGACGTCGGACGCTGCGTGATCGCCGAGCTCGACTGCGAGGAATCAGGCGACCGCCGCTACGAGCTCGCCGGCCCGGAGCGCCTCACCTACGAGCAGATGAGCCGCGTCATCTCATGGACGATGGACCGCCGCCGGAGGGTCGTCCACGTGCCGCCGAACCTGGTTCGCCTGGGCCTGAACGGAGTCCGGCGAATCGCGGGCGACGCGGCGTTCGCGACCTGGGAAGAGGCCGAGCTCCTGGAGGTGCCGATGGTCTCAGAGCGCGGGACAGCGGACGCGGAGGGGCTGGGCGTCGACCCGAAGCGGATGGCGGACGTGCTCAGCCCTTCTTCGCGCTGAAGGCGAGAGTCTTCGACGGAACGCAGACCCTCATGTCGTCACGGCACCGTCACGCATTGAGAGAACTCCGAGGTGCCCTCCGGCCCCGTTGCGGTGGCGGTGATCTTTCGCGCGCTCGGTGCCTCGGGGACCGCCATGTCGATTGAGGCGACGCCGGAGGCGTTGGTCGTCACGTCGTAGCGGCTGACGGCGGAGTCGCCCTCGCCGAAGGCAAACTTGCCGCAGCTCACCGATGCCGAGACTTCAATCGAGTAGGTCGTCGACGGCTTGGAGGAGAGGGTGCCAACGATCTGGATGGTCGAGCCGGCGTCAGTGGCGCTTGTGATCTCCGGGTAGTTCTGAAGCCCGTTCGGACCGGCGTCGGCGTCGCCTGGATCGTTCGTGGTGGGGCCAAATGAGGAAGCGAAATCGTCAGGGTCGGGGACGCCCTCGATCAGGTCGATTCCGAGGCCCTCGAGGCCGCGGCTGGGGCCGGTGAAGGTGTGGTTGTCGGAGATCGAGTTGCCGCGGAGGTCGATCTCGGCCTGGGTTCCCGAGTCCTGACCGATCCAGACTCCTGCCACACGATTCTTCACCACCTGGTTCTCGCCGATCGAGGGTGCGGCGCCCGTCCCGAAGGTCGTGTCCTGGATGTCGCCGGCAAGAAAAGCCCCGATCCAGTTGCCCTGGCCCGATGCAAGGCCCCCCATCGTGTTGTCCTGGATCACGTTGCCAGAGCCGGGGTCGGGCGGGTCGACGGCCGCGGCTGTCGCAGTCAGGTCGGCTGTTCCAACGAGCGGCGCTGCGGTGTCGAGGCCGACGTCGGCGTTATCTGCCTGATAGGGCTCCTTGCGGTCCTTGACGCCAACCGGGTTGCCATCGGTATTGGAGGCATCGCGCTCACCCTTCGCGAATTCGTCGGCGACCATCGCAAGGCCGATGCCTCCGGCCTTGTAGGTGTTCCCATCCACCGTCATCCCGGCTGGGTTGCCCTCGATCTGACCGATTGCGTTCTTGTCGAAGGTGTTACTGGCGACGGTCCAGCCGGTGGTGTCGACCGAGAGGTCGCCGATCGCGGTGCCGACGATGGAGTTGCCCTCAACCTGGTTTCCGGTACCACCCTGACCGAGCAGGCCGATAACGCTCCCCAGCTTCTTTACCTTCAGCTCCTCGATCTTGCCTCCGGGCGCCGTCAAGAGGCCAATCTCGTTGTTCTGGATCTCGTTGCCCTGAGAGCTCTCGCCGCCGACCTGAACACCGATCACGTTGCCGACGATCGAGTTGCCGGAGGCGCCGCCCAGATCGACCCCCACCGTGTCCCCGAGGATCACACCGAAGAGGTTGTGGCGGCCGAAGGTCGGTTCCTTTGCCTCGAGGTCTTTGACCAGATCGCCCAGATTTCGCCCGTCCCCGATCTCGTTGCCCTCGATCGAGGAGTTGACCACGCCGGCTCCGCCCATGACAACGCCCACAACATTGCCCTGGATCTCGTTCGATAGCTCGCCGGGCCTGCCCAGGTCGAAGGCGGAGACGTTGCCGGAAACGAGCACGCCGAGCACGTTGCCCACCCCCTTTGCGGGGGTATCGGAACCACTGGGGCCAATGAAGTTGCGGTTGACGTCGACGCTGGTGACATCGCCGCCCGAGCCGAGCGCCGCGATCCCGGCGATGTTGCCGGAGAAGACGTTGGCGTCGGCGGCCGAGTCGTTGCCGATCGTGGTGTTGAGCACGGTGCCGCTCGTCGGCGCGAGCAGGATCCCCGCGACGTTTCCGAAGTCGAGGTTGCCAAAGCCCGGCTTGTCGGATCCGATCCGTTCGCCCTCGGGGTCAAGCCCGAACGTGTTGCCGGCGATGTCGGTGGACTGGGCGCCTCCTTCAAGATGAAGGCCGCCGCCGAGCCCGCGCAGAGTGGCCGCATGCTGGTCGGCCGGAGTCGTACCTTCGCGATCGAGGCCCGAGGCGTAAGTGCCGAACCCGGCGACGTCTCCGTTCGCCGAGAAGATGTTGGCCACGATCGTGTTGGCCGGCGAGGAGACTTCAACGCCGACCCGGTTGGGCTTTGCGACGAATCCCTCCTTGCCCGGCTCGACGCCGAACCACGAGGACTGGAGGTTGTATCCGCCGGTGCCCGCAAGCTTGATCCCGATGCCTCCCTTGAAGCCGTGGACGATCAGGCCCTTCACGAACGAATCCGAACCGCGGAGGTCCAGTCCGGTCGCCGTTGGGACCTTCTTGCCCGAAAGCTCGATCAGGGGCTTGATGGCACTTGCGCCCGGTTGGCTCAGGGCGTCGATGTCTCCGGCCCCCGTGATCGGGGGAAGCGGCGTCGCCGGCTCGATCGGATCCAGGTCCTTCTTCTTGATCTTGAACTCGATCTTGTCCGGGCCCTCACGGACATTCGCCTCCTGGATGGCAGCGCGGAGGGTGCACTGGTCGCCGGCCTTCCCGCTGTCTGTGTCGCAAGCGCCGTCGGCCGTGTTGGGGTCCTGAGTGTCCTTCGGCGTGTTCACGATGAGCTCACCCGACGGGTGCGGCTGCCACGTCGGGGCGTACTCCCCAGGGTTACCCGGATCAAGGATCTGCGGGTTTGAACCGTTCGCGTTCATCACTGCTAGCTCGGGGGTGGAAGGCGACTCGCGCACGAAAAGAATCTTCGAGCCGCTGGGCGAGTAGACGGCATCCAGATCCGCGGTCGTCGTGAGCGGAGCCTTGGTGCCGCCCGCGGCCGGCATGGTGAACAGCCCGACACTCGCCACGGGGTCGTCCGTGCCTTGCCTTTGGGTGAAGAGCAGGCTGTTCCCGTTCGGCGCCCAGTCGGGGGTTGCCTCGACCTTCAGGTCGTCAGTGAGGGGCGTGTGAGACCCTCCGCTCGGCGAGATCGTGACGAGGTCGGTCTGCTGGCGGGGAGCGAAGTTGATCGGATCGCGAAAGCAGCAGCGACTCCAAACGACCACGATCTTGTTCGGGTCGGTCGGATGCCAGGCTGGATTGATGTAGCTCCCGGCGCTCTCGGAGCCCGCGGGGGAGGGGATGAAGTTGATCTCTGCGCCGGTTTCAGCGTTGATGATCGCGATACCGTTGGGGGTTCCTGTCCTGTACACCGCAAGCTTCGAGCCGTCCGGAGACCATGTCGGTTGGTAGAGCGACGGGGCGAGCTGGTGGGCTCCGGTGCCGTCGGCATCCATTACCCAGAGGTTCGAGCCCTGGTTGAACGCGATCTTCTTTCCGTCGGGCGAGTAGGCGGGGTTCAGCCGGTCAAAGGCCGCGCCGGACCCGCCCGAGCCAAGATCAAGGTCTCCTGTCCCATCCGGATTGGCCTCCCAGATGGTGAAGGTGCCGAAACCGCCACGCGAAAACGCAATCTTGCCGTCCTCGCCCGGATACGCCGCCTGCGCCTCGGACGCGACGCAACCCAATCCGGCGATCACGACCAGCAACGACCGCCAGATGTTCCGCTTCCTCCCGCCACTCATGGGTAGGACTTTCACACCTGCGCGTCTTACAAGCGTCTTACGGGCTCGGAGGCGCTCAGCCGTGCATCGTGCCCGCGCGTGAGAGCGGTGTGGTGTGCCACGGCATCGTCACGGGGAAATAGACGAGATCGACCGGCTCTGGGAAGTGTTCGGGCATGGCCTTGCCATTGCTGATCTTCGCTGAGAGGGTCGCGATGGCGGCGGGGAGAGGCAGCCCCAATGAGCGCATCGCGACGGCCCCGCGCTCCAGTACGTGGAGCGCCTTCGCTTGGCGTCCCTGAGAAACCAGAATGCGGGCCGCCAAGAGATATCGACGTTCATCGTGGGGGTCAGCCTCGATCGCTCGATCGTAGAAATCGATGGCATCGTCGAGTTGGCCTCTTGCCTCCGCTCGCGCGGCGAGAGCATCGAGCAGCCGCACGTTCATTTCTTGAAGCCTGGCTCGTATCAGGAGCGCCCACGACGCGTCTGGATCGTCGGGCAGGAGTTCACCGCCATAGGCCTGCAAGGCTTCGCGGGCCATGGACTCGGCACTCTCCCCCGAGGGTGATCTGAGCGCCTCCGAGGCAAGCTGGTCGAAGCGAACGAAGTCGACCACCGTGCTGGGATCGAGCCTTAGATATGTGCCCTCGCGCCGAAGGACTTCGCCTGCCGCGCTGCGGAGGCGGTGCAAAACGTTTCGCAAGCCGCGACGCCCGGCCTCCGGCGAAGATCCTGGCCAGATTGCTTCGATCGCGGTTGCGTCGCTAACGCTTCCTCCTGCAGTCGCCACGATCTTCACCAGCATCTTCGGCTTGCCGTCAGGGATCGAGAGCGCAACGTCGTCGCGGACGACCTCGAACCCGCCGAGAAGCCTCACCTCCAGCATGCCTGAGCAATCCCAACACGACCAGTCAAGCGTGTCAACCGTAGTTTTCCGCAGCGATGGAGCCGAGCGACTAGCGCGTGGGCGGGGGCGGCTCGATCCGAAGGAGCCCCGCGACGCCGGAGATAGCGGTCGCGGCGAGGCGCAGAGGGGCGTCGCTGAGCACGATCGTCGAGTCGAAGCGCTTGATGAGGCGGATGTACTTGGCCGCCACGACAGGGTTCGTCGGCTTGGTGGCACCGGTGCTCGACGCGAGCGCGTGCAGGCTGCGCATGTACTCCTCGAAGTCGTGCGCGGGAGCGTGGACATTGCGGACGCGCGTCACGGCGCCGCTCTCGTTTCGGAAGGTGTGCCGCGTCCCAGGCGGGACGTCGACGCTCTCGCCGGCGTCCACACGCTTCCACTCGTGATCGACCAACAGCTCGAACCAGCCCTCGGTCACCTCGAAGGTCTCGGTCTGGCCGTTCGGGTGGTAGTGGGGAGGCGGGGCGGTGGCGCCGGCCGCGATCTCGAACTCCATGGTGAGCGGGTCCTTGCCGGGGTCCTCGGGCCGTTCGAGGAATGTGTAGGCGGAACCCTCGGGAAACTCGAGGCGGTCGATCATGCGGCGCAGACTAGCGCGAGCGCTTGACCTTCCAAGCCGCCTGTTGCCCTAGAGCTTGAAGCTCTCCTTCGCGGGTGTCGCGTCGGCGTGGCCGTCCTGGTCTACGGCGCGGACCGAGAAGGTGTGCTTGCCCTTCGAGAGCTTCGAATAGGTCACGCCCTCTTCCCCGGACTCACAGGGCTTGAACTTGCCCTTGTCCATGCGGCACTCGAACGTGGTCGTCATGTTTGGAACGCCTGTAGCACTGGGGAAGAACGTCGCCTTCCGCTTAGGCTTCTTGATCTTGACGGCCGCGATCCCCGTCTCGGGAGGCGCGTTGACGGTCTGGTCGGCGCCGCAAGTCTTGCTTCCCCCTGTCGGCTTGTAACAGAGCCGCCAGTGATAGAGGTGACCCGGATTCATTCCCCAGTCCTCGTACGCCTGCCAGTTGCCGCCCGTCGGGATGTTGATGACCTCGCCCTGAGTGTTGTACTCCCCCTCCTTGTTCCCCATCTCGAACTGGGCGGTTCCTCCGGTGCCCTCGGTGAAGATGTTCGCGTAGAGACGCGCCGTGACCATCTGAAGGCCGGTGTTGTATTGGAGCGACCCGGTGGCCGGCGCGGGGTAATTGACCGACGGATCGGGCGCCGGCCCACCCGAGCCCGCGACGTAGATGGGAATCTTCGGATAGACCCACGGTGAGTTGTTGCCATCGATCATCCACGCCCCGACGTAGAGGCACGTGTTGCATGGCTGGCCGTCCGGGGGCGCGATGCCGTTCAGGGGCTGGGTCGTCTTCACGGGAACCCAAATCTCGAAGAGGGTGCCCGTCGCCGTGGGCCAAGCGGCCTCGCCAGGCGGATCGAACGAGGGGCCTCCGTTCCAGCCCGTGCCCGGGTTCTGCGGGCAGTCATTCGGGATCTCGTGAAAGTCCGAGTTGAGCCCGTCGTAGAAGCAGTGCACGGGGTTCTGCTGGGAGATCGCGAGCTTCGTGTAAGCCGGCAGAACCATCTCGACGTGGACCCGCGCGCCGCCGCTGCCGCAAGGGAAGCCGGAAACTCCCCAGCCCGCCTTGACGTAATAGAGCTGGTTCGTGGTTGGCGTTACACCGATCTCGCCGAACCAACCTGCCCATGCGCGGCCGAGCTCCTCGTAGTACTGACCCACGCAGTTGTAGGTCGGCCCGGCGTACTCGCCGGTCTCGTACCACTGCTCCGCGCGGCGAGCGGACGGCGAGGCTTCGGGTGTCACCGCGGCGGTCGGATCCTGCGCCGCCGTAGTGCCCGCGTCGCCTCCTGGCAGGGCCTCGGGCCCCGCCCATGCCTGAGCAGGCAGGAGCAGCAAGCCCCCAACCACTGCCATCAGTACTGCCCTCCCCATAGCCGGCAGGATAGCCGTCCCTCACGTCGGCGTCAACACGATTCCCGACCGCCGGCCATGCGCGGATCCGGGTGGTTAGCGCCTCACGGGCCGTCAGCGTCGAACGGGACGAACACGACGTCCACTTGCGCGTCCCTGATGTCCAGGTCGCCGTCCGCGAACTCCTGCTGGACGTTCACGAGGTGCTCACCCTCGTCGACTGGCGCCAGAGCGTGCGTGGAGCAGTCCTCCTCCTCGTTCGTCCCGCTGTCGATCTGAATAATGCGTTCGGAGGTGGGAATCACACTGTTGTCCAGGAGGATCTGGCATTCGAATGCGTCCCCGTTGCCCGCATCGAGCTGCGCGTCGTACGAGGCGAGGATGAGAAGGAAGCCTGGTCCGGGCGCGGTGATCGACACGGGGTCCGTCAAGACGAGGCCGATGCCGTCCAGGGTGCTGTCGGTCGTGGATCCAGAGGCGGCCCTGGTCTGGATGTCCGGGGAGATGTCCTTTGCCTTCACCTCGCCGTTCTTGATCGTCTTCGACGTGACGCTGTTCTTCGCCAGGTTCGCCGCCCAAGCGACGCCCGCAAGCGAAATGAACAGAGCGGCGAGCGCCACCGCCATTGCCGGCGACGGCTTCAGCCTGCGGATCGTGCTCATGGTTCCCCTCCTCGGTAGGTCGAAGGACACCCTAAACCAAAAATGCGAAAGGCCCGAGCCGAAGCCCGGGCCTTTCAAAGACCTTCAGAAGTAAGCGCTTCGCGCTTACAAAAGAAGTGCTCTACATCATGCCGCCCATGTCAGGCATGCCGCCGCCCATTCCGGCGCCTTCCTTCTCGGGCATCTCAGCGACGATGCACTCCGTCGTGAGGATGTTCTTGGCGATCGACGCCGCGTTCTGAAGCGCGGAGCGGGTCACCATGGTCGGGTCGATGACGCCGGCCTTGACCAGGTCGCCGTACTCGCCCGTTCCGGCGTTGAGGCCCTCGCCGCCCTTGAGGCCGCGGACCTTCTCAACCACTACCGAGCCCTCGAGCCCGGAGTTCTCCGAGATCTGGCGCAGAGGCGCTTCGAGCGACTTGCGGATGATCTCCATGCCGGTCGCCTCATCAGCCTCGAGCCCCGTGGGGTCGATTGCATCCTGGGCGTTCAGGAGCGCGACACCGCCACCCGGCACGACGCCCTCCTCGAGGGCTGCGCGGGTTGCCTGGAGAGCGTCCTCCACGCGGTGCTTCTTCTCCTTCATCTCGGTCTCGGTGGCGGCGCCGACCTTGACGACCGCGACACCGCCTGCCAGCTTCGCCAGGCGCTCTTGAAGCTTCTCCCGGTCGAAGTCGGAATCGGTGTTCTCGATCTCGGAGCGGATCTGATTGATCCGACCCTCGATCTGCGTCTTCTCACCGGCGCCGTCGATGATCGTCGAGGTGTCCTTGGACACGACAACGCGACGAGCGTGGCCGAGCTGCGAGATCTGCGTGTTCTCGAGCTTGAGGCCCATCTCCTCGGTGATGACCTCGCCACCCGTGAGGATCGCGATGTCTTCCATCATCCGCTTGCGGCGATCGCCGAAGCCGGGGGCCTTGACCGCAACACCGGTAAAGGTGCCGCGGAGCTTGTTGACCACCAGGGTCGCGAGCGCCTCGCCCTCGACATCCTCAGCGATGATCACGATGGGCTTGCCGGCCTGCATGACCTGCTCGAGCACGGGAAGCAGGTCCCGCACCGAACCGATCTTCTGGTTGGCAATGAGGACGTACGGGTCGTCGAGGACCGCTTCCATCCGCTCCTGGTCCGTGACCATGTACGGGGAGATGTAGCCCTTGTCGAACTGCATGCCCTCGGTGAACTCGAGCTCCATCCCGAAGGTCTGGCCCTCTTCGACGTTCACTACGCCGTCCTTGCCGACCTTCTCGATGGCGTCGGCGATGATGTTCCCGATCTCCTCGTCGGCCGCCGAGATCTCAGCGACGCGAGCGATCTGCTCCTTGCCGGAGATCTCCTTCGACTGCTTCGAGCGCAGGTGGTCGACGACCTGGTCGACCGCCTTCTCGATGCCGCGGCGGAGCGCCAGCGGGTTCGCGCCGGCGGCCACGTTCTTGAGGCC